>NZ_JBKEGY010000005.1:0-193744 GCF_046710285.1 Reinekea sp. | reverse complement strand
GGCAAAGACATTTCGATGCAGCGTTTAGCAGATGAATTCGATTCAGTGGTTATTGCAACAGGCGCTACCGTTCCGCGTGACTTACCTGTGCTGGGGCGTAATGCGAAAGGCGTGCATTTCGCCATGGAGTTTTTAACCAAAAACACCAAGAGTTTATTAGATTCTAAGCATGAAGACGGCGCTTACATTTCTGCCAAAGGCAAAGACGTTGTCGTTATTGGTGGTGGTGATACCGGAACCGATTGCGTGGGTACCTCGTTGCGTCATGGCTGTAACTCTGTTATTCAGCTGGAGATTATGCCGCAGCCGCCGGAAACCCGTTTAGACAACAACCCGTGGCCTCAGTGGCCCAAGAAACTGTTGGTTGATTATGGTCAGGAAGAGTCTATTGCTGTGCAGGGCGCAGATCCGCGCCAATACTTGGTGATGACCAAAAAAATTGAACAAGACGATAACGGCCAAGTGAATGCCGTTCACACCATCGGTGTTGAGTGGAAGAAAAACCCAGAAGGACAAATGATTCCATACGAAGTCGCGGGCAGTGAAAAAGTTTACCCCGCTGATCTAGTGTTACTTGCCATGGGCTTCCTCGGTCCAGAAGGTAAAATCCTTGATGATCTAGGCGTAGAAAAAGACAGTCGCTCGAACGCTAAAGCAGACTACGGCGAATTTGACACATCCGTTAAAGGCGTTTTTGCTTGTGGTGATGCGCGTCGCGGCCAAAGTCTCATTGTCTGGGCTATTAATGAAGGTCGAGGTGCTGCACAGGCCGTTGACCAATATTTAATGGGTAAAACGTATTTACCTAAATAGATTGACTCATTTTATTTAGCGATGAAAGCCCTATTTTAATGTAGGGCTTTTTTTTTGAAAATGGCGCGTCTCTATATGAATGTTGTGCAAGTTATTCGAGGTACAGGTTGAAATCCATCAAGCACAAGGACAGGCAGAATGATTGATTTAGGTTAAGTATTCTATATTTGGCTAATGTAATGTCATTGGCCTTATTCATCCTGTTTGTCAGATTGATAGATTTTTGCTATTAGCAGCATAGTTATAATTGGTTTTAGTTATCAGTCGAAGTGATGAATAGTGTCACGTGAGAGGGTCGTTCCCTTGCGCGCAGATGTATAGATTTTTCATTCGAAATATAGGAGTTTTACCTATGTCTAATAATAAATGCCCAGTTATGCACGGTGGTGCAACTGAAACCAGTATGACCAATATGGCGTGGTGGCCTAAAGCCCTAAACCTAGATATTCTGCATCAACATGATAGCAAGACTAACCCGATGGCAGCAGGCTTTAATTATCAAGAAGCTGTTAAAAGCTTAGATGTCGCCGCTCTGAAGAAAGATATGATCGACTTAATGACCGACAGTCAAAGCTGGTGGCCTGCCGACTGGGGTCATTACGGTGGCTTAATGATTCGCATGTCTTGGCACTCTGCTGGCACCTATCGCATTGCTGATGGTCGTGGCGGTGCAGGCACTGGCAATCAACGCTTTGCACCTCTTAATTCTTGGCCTGATAACGCTAACCTCGATAAGGCGCGTCGTATTCTTTGGCCGATTAAGAAAAAATATGGCAACAAGCTGAGCTGGGCCGATCTAATTGCCTATGCCGGTACCATGGCGTATGAGTCTATGGGCTTGAAAACTTACGGTTTTGCCTTTGGCCGTGAAGATATATGGTCTCCAGAAATAGATACTTATTGGGGCGCGGAAAAAGAATGGCTTGCGCCAAGTGGCAGTGAAGGCAGTCGCTATTCAGGTGAGCGTGACCTAGAAAACCCATTAGCAGCGGTTATGATGGGTTTAATTTATGTAAACCCAGAAGGTGTTGATGGTAATCCAGACCCGCTCAAGACCGCTCACGATATACGCGTTACATTCGAACGTATGGCAATGGACGATGAAGAGACAGTTGCACTCACCGCAGGCGGTCATACCGTGGGTAAGTCTCATGGTAATGGTGATGCGGGGTTACTTGGCCCTGACCCTGAAGGAGCCGAATTAGAAAATCAAGGCTTCGGTTGGATGAATAAAACTAAGCGAGGCATTGGCCGGGACACAGTCACCAGTGGTATTGAAGGCGCGTGGACCACCCACCCAACCAAATGGGATAACGGCTATTTCGAATTGTTGCTGAACTATGAATGGGAACTGAAAAAAAGCCCTGCCGGTGCTTGGCAATGGGAGCCGATCAACATTAAAGAAGAAGATAAGCCCGTCGATGTAGAAGATTTAACAACTCGATATAATCCAATGATGACGGATGCTGATATGGCCATGAAGATGGACCCTGAGTATCGTAAAATATCGGATAAGTTCTATAACGATCCGGATTACTTCTCTGCGGTTTTTGCGCGTGCTTGGTTTAAATTAACCCACCGCGATATGGGACCGAAGGCTCGTTATATTGGCCCTGACGTACCAAAAGAAGATTTAATCTGGCAAGACCCGGTGCCAGCGGGCAACACAGATTATGACGTTTTAGCAGTAAAAGCGAAAATAGCTGACAGCGGTTTAAGCGTTAGCGAGTTAGTCGCTACGGCATGGGACAGTGCTCGAACGTTCCGCGGTTCTGATAAGCGCGGTGGAGCTAATGGTGCACGTATTCGTTTAGCGCCGCAAAAAGATTGGCAAGGTAACGAGCCAGAACGTTTAAGCAAAGTATTGGCGGTCGTCGAAGCTATTGCCGCCGAAAGTGGCGCGAGCGTTGCCGATGTGATCGTATTAGCCGGCAATGTGGGTATTGAGCGGGCAGCTAAAGCAGCGGGCATGGAAGTGACAGTCCCTTTTGCACCGGGTCGTGGTGATGCCACGCAAGAGTTGACTGATGTTGATTCTTTTGACGTGCTCGAACCTCTGCACGATGGTTATCGGAATTGGTTAAAGCGCGACTATGTGGTTAGCGCCGAAGAACTGATGCTCGATCGTACCCAATTGATGGGTTTAACGGCACCAGAAATGACGGTATTGTTAGGGGGTATGCGTGTTTTGGGGACTAACTATCAAGGCACGAAACATGGCGTTTTTACCGATCGTGAAGGTGCGCTGACCAATGACTTTTTCGTCAACCTAACCGACATGAATTACGCTTGGGTTCCAACAGGTGAGAACCTGTATGAAATTCGGGAGCGTGATACAGATACGGTTAAGTGGACCGCGACGCGAGTTGACCTAGTGTTTGGATCAAACTCAATCTTGCGTTCCTATGCGGAAGTTTACGCACAAGATGATAACCAAGAAAAATTCGTGCATGACTTTATCGCGGCATGGACCAAGGTCATGAACGCAGACCGTTTTGACTTAGCGTGAATAATGACTCTGCCCAGTGTGTGAATTTAGCTGGGGTATAGTGACTGAACAGATGAGTCTTTAATTTGTTGCTTTATCCGTTAAAACCCTCCTGTTGCTAAGACGGAGGGTTTTTTATTGCTATCGTTTAAAGGTGTCAAATTTTTTTTAGTAAGCACTCCAATGGATAGACATTCGCGGAGCCTAATCATGGCAATGAACGACTAGCCTTAGTCACTCTTTTTAAGAAAGGGGTAATCGGTATAGCCCACTTGTTCGTTAAAATAGTAAGTCTCACGGTTGGGCGTATTGAGCGCCGCATCAAGTTTAAAGCGTTCTACTAAATCGGGGTTAGCGATAAACAACTGACCATAGCTGACGGCATCGGCTCTGCCATTTTCTATGAGTTGCTCTCCACTTTCTTTTGTTAGCTGTTGATTGGCAATGTACACGCCCTCGAAATTCTCTCGTACTAGCTGGCCGACCGTGTTTTCAGTACTGGTGTCTTCACGAGCAAAAATAAAGGCAATTTTGCGAGTGCTGAGCTGCTTGGCGACGTAGGTAAACAATGCTCGTGGGTCTGAATCATCTAGACCAGCGCCATCACTTGCTGGTGCTAAGTGAACGCCCACTTTGTCTGCACCCCATACGTCAACTAACACATCGATAATTTCCAACAGGAGACGGACTCGATTTTCAATGCTGCCACCGTATTCGTCGGTTCGTTTGTTGCTACTTTCATGCATGAACTGATCAAACAAATAACCATTGGCGGCGTGCAGTTCCACACCATCAAAACCCGCCGATTTGGCGTTTTCTGCCGCGCGTCTATAAATGGATTGCAGGTTTTTGATCTCCTCAATCGCCATAGCGCGGGGGGTAACGTAATCTTTAAACGGACGAATATGGCTGACATGACCAGGAGCGGCAATCGCCGAAGGCGCAACGGGTAACTCACCACCTAAATAGTGCGGGTCTGAAATGCGACCCACATGCCAAAGCTGAATAAAAATGTTGCCGCCCCGTTCATGAACGGCTTCAGTAATGGGTTTCCAGCCCTCTGTTTGCTCGTTAGACCAAATGCCCGGGGTATCGGGGTAACCCACTCCCATCGGCGTAACTGAAGTCGCCTCGGTTAAAATCATTCCGGCGCTGGCACGTTGACGGTAATATTCCACCATCAATTCGTTCGGTATGCGCCCCGGGCTATTCGCGCGTGAGCGTGTGAGTGGCGCCATAATGATGCGGTTGTTGAGAGTGTAAGCGCCAACGTTTAGTGGCTGGAACAAAATAGACATTAATTCGGTCCTGAAAATTAAAGAGATTTGGTAAGGTTTGGGGCGGTTTTCCATTATTAAAGAGTATGCGGGGTTATTGAACGGCAATAAAATCTGCTGTTCTGTAAATGCATCAAGCCAATGTGTGTGATATAAAGTTGATGCGCAAGCAGTTAAGTCCGCGCTTCTAGGTTCTATAGGGATATTGGCAAAATAGTTTAAGGAGCATTTAGCTATCCAACAGCGTGATCACAGAATAGATTTGATTCGAGGTTGCTTATTAACCCTCATGACAATCAATCACTTGAATGGCTGGTGGGTGAAATACACTTGGCAGCCCTTTGGTTATTTTAGTGCGGCCGAAGGTTTTGTGCTGTTATCTGCCGTTACTGCAGGCTTGATTTACAGCCGTTCACTTAATGGTTCAAATGGTTCGCTAAAACCGCTGTATCGAGCTTTGACGCTATACAAATATCACATTGTTACTATGAGTATTATTAGCGTTCTTTTCTTAACAGTTCCTATTTATGGCGAAAGCTGGGTTAGATGGCTGCGACCCTTACAGCTTGACGCCCTACGTACACTCTTTATGGAAGCGCTATTAATACAGCAACCCAAGCATCTTGATATTATTCCTATGTATGCAGGGTTTATGCTACTCCTACCATTGTTACTTTGGCTTTCTAAACTAAAGCTCTATTGGATTGCTATTTGCGCCAGCCTACTGCTCTGGTACTTTGATCCGTATATTACCGTTCGCCGATTCTCAATGTTTAATCTATGTGGTGATTGTCAATATAGCTACTTTAACTGGTTTAGTTGGCAAGTGCTGTGGGTCTTAGGTGTAGGGCTAGGCATTGCTATTACGAAACAAGCTGGCTTTCTTAAAGTTCTTCAACGGCCATTAATCACTATAGTTTTACTGGGAGTATGCGTTTTACTATATTCCTTAAAATCTCAATGGTTGGAATTACCCATTGTGACTAAGGCAAGCGTAAGCAGGCAAAATCTAGGCTGGCTCAGACTTGTGAGTCTTCTAAACTTTTCGTTTCTTATCTATTCAATATCTTATTTGGTGAAAAGAAACGTTAGGCTGCCTATCTTAAATGCAATGGGTCGCAATTCTCTACAGGTTTTTTCGGTGCAAGTATTACTAATATACTTATTAAAACCACTAAATGATTTGTTGTTGGTAAATAGAAATAACTTCACGTCAACAGCTTTGGCGATATTGATTGTTTTGTTGTTAGCCGCTGTTGCATGGTTCTACGAATCTAGAATAAAAAATATTAAACGCACAAGGGTTGCAACAGTGCCCTAATTTGAGTGTTAATTGAGTTGCTAGTGGGCACAGACCGGCGGATTTCTTTACAACTCATCTTGAATCGTTCTTCGCTAAGAAGGGCCTCCAGCTTAGTAGAGATTGATTCAATAGAATCGTATTCATCTACTGCTAAACCTGCGCCACTGCGAGCGATCAGCTCCCCTACGTTCCGTTGTTCTAATTGTGTAGGGAAAACCAATACAGGTACACCGGTCTTTATTGCTACTCCGGTCGTACCGGTACCTCCGTGGCAAAGTATTAAATCAAACTTTGATATATAACGTTGAAGGGCAATAGGTTTGCTATAAACAGAAAACCCTAGTCGTTCTAATGATGTTCTTAGATGTAGACTCACATTGGGAATAAAGAAGTGTGCCTCTACCTGCGGAAATTTAACAATTGAGTGTAACGCTAGTGTTGATATTTTACGATCTTCTTTTAAATAAATAAAAATACGTTTTTTTCCTGAGCCAACAGTAATAGCTTCGCCCGAAGTATTAAAAAATATAGGGCCTAAATAGTTAACGTCTTGCCTTTGTGGCCCATAAATGTCCAGTTCTTTGTAATTAGAAATTAAGGTTTTATCTGCGTTAAAAATATCACTGACGTATTGTAATTTCGGCCGGCTAGCATTTTCTAGCACTGAGTTCATGGTTTGTATTAATTTTAGTTCGCTGCTGGGTATGTGATCTTCAGGCATAGGCTGCCATAAATTGAGCGGTAAAAATGGTTTACCAGGCGGAGCAGCACCCCAAGTGGAATCAATGATGACCTTTTTGAAATCAAGACCCACTGAGGAAAATAACGCGGTGGGAGAAAAATCATAAACAACAAGATCAGGCTCAACAGCTTGATAGACGGCCTGCCACTTTTTAAACTGCTTGCTCAAGGTGATTTTATCAGACATGCCTCTACGAATTAATACATCAGCCATTGAAAAAGTAGGGCGATGACTGATTGGAGCATTTAATTTCGGAAATGGTATGAGCTTGTAAGGTATACTCTGAAAAACGTTGGCAATATTTACCTCATCCTTTACACACAGAAAGATATCACTGCCTAAATCGTGAAGCACTTTTGCTATGGTAGCTAGATGAGAGATGTGACCAAGGTCTTGGCCACACTCCCAAATTAAGAGCGTTTTCATTTAGTTATTCTTAACCACCAAATTTAGATTCCAAATATATAAGGACGATCACAACCGTTATAGCCACAATATTCCACCATCCACCCGTTTCATAAAAATGGGCTTTTGGGATCTTTTTCTTAAAAATAGACTTTTGTTTGTCTTTTATTTCAGGCTTAGGCAAAACTATTGACTGCTCCATACATTCTGCGCTACAACCAGTATTATAGGTAATAGCAAGGTCATAGACCAATACTGGTATCGCAAAGTATTGAACATAGCATTTGAGGTCTCTCCATTGCGGCCGATATTACTATAATATGGGTGTCTGTGATCGTTAAAAAATGTGCATATTTTCTGGTCGAAAATAATTAGGAATATTGTCGCGATAGCACTAGGCATTAGCACGGTCAATGTATGGAGATCTGATGCTGCAGGGATTGTGAACAAAAATGGGAATACAAAAGAGCTTATCAAATGCTCTTTTGTATCAGGTAGACCCCTAGATATTTTTGTTGTACGGTAGACAACACTGTGGCCAATAAAAAGCATAATAAATAGCGTAACTAAAGCTGAGAATCCTAAGTGCTGAATAACAGAAGGTACGTTACTCATTAACAATAGTGAGATGTTGAAATTGGTCATTGCGATTAAAGCAAATATCAGTAGTACAATTATTTTTACCATGCCCAAAAATTGCTCATAAATTAAGCAATTCCAATTACTTGAGGTGTTCAGTACATAGCGTCCATTTAGTTATTCCTAACAAAAACAGGCTCAGTAGAAAATTAGGAGTAAACTAATTCAATGTCTTGACCAACCTTCAAGGTTCTCCATGTAAACTCATTTGACGCTCTTTCGGCTCCAAACGGGTTTATTATTGATGTCGAGTAGTTTTTTCTAAGCCGTATAGATTGAGTTTCACCCTTTGCACTTACTACTAGCTCAGGGAAAATATAAATAAGGTTATACCTTTCTGTTGGTTGTTCGTATTCAATCTCATTTACTCCTAGTAGCGCTACAGTTTTTCTTCTTTTGATAAATAACTTTAAAAAACTAACCCGAAAATATTTCATCCAGATTAGTAGCGTAATTAGTGCGGAAATTACAAAATATATGAGAATCATGGCTAGCAAATATTCATCATATTGGCTATTCAAGCTTAACTGTTCTAGCATAAATTAAGTACAACATCCCAATTAAAATACTAGAGACCAGCTTTATCCATAGAGCTAAATATGGCAAATTTAACGTTATAATAATTGCCAATGTCATGATCAGCGTATATTTATAGGATATGCGTTGAGTGATTCCACAAGTTTTACATTTCAAATTTGGAGATATCACACCTGATATCGGCAGCTTAACGCCACAATTACAACACTTCATATTTGCTTCTAACCTGATTTATATGGAGTAGCAATCCTCAGTTCTAATTAAGTTCTAAGAAGGAAGATCGAGTCATAAGTCTATAATCATTCTGATAGTCTAAATTTTTTTGTGATTTTGCTACCTTTCAACCAGTAAGATAGCAAAATCGACTTTGCCTATTACTTTTCGTCAATTATATTTCGAATTCTACTAGTTGAAACTAAATTTATGATGAGTAGGTAACCAAAATATAGGAAAAGTGTAAATAGAATATAGAATACTATTGCACGATACTCACTAAAAACAGGGGTGTTTTGCAAAACCTTTGTTCCTTGAATGCTCAAAAATAGAGAAATAAGCACATTAGGAAACATAAAGCCAAAGCCCATTTTTGGCATGTTTTTCTTCAGAAAATTTTTGCGATCTGTTTGAGGCATACTGCCGAATGATTTATTACTAATAAGTCGGAATATCATCTTAAGGCGCTCCCGCACTACAAAGTAGCCCATTGCTGTTGTTTATATAATTTGCAGTATTCTCTAACATGGATGACATGATATCTGCGATTGCGACTGTCGCGACGGTAAACCATACTGCCATGCAAGCAAAAGCACCTACACCGCCCGAGGCGAAACCTACCCCTGCGCAGACTGCACCGCCAACGGCAGATACAAATTTGAGTATGAAGGCGATTCCAATCATCATCGCTATTAAAATAGGTATCGCTAAGATAAGACCCGCCGGACCACAGTTTTGTACGGCCTCAATGAGTAAAATAAAGTTGTCTACCCATCGCTTAAGCTTTCCTAGAGCTGCTCGAATTGGTCCCGAAAGAGCGTATGCAGGACCAAAATAATCAATGGCTGATTGCAATGATTCACTTACAGATTGTAATCCTCTTTTCGCGGTGTCCAAGAAGCCACCATTAAAACCTCCACTTATTTTATAAGCCGCACTTCCATTTTGAGACTGTATAACATAACCACTGCCTGTCCACCGGTTTACTGTTAACGGCGTGGCATGCACGGTCACTATACTACCGGACAATAATGCGTTACGAATTTCTGTGCGGGCATCTGAGTCAATTGTAATATTACCCAGCTCTGCCATGTTACTTTTGTCGAGTGTATATAGCGTTTGGCCTGATTGTGAGGCTAAGCTTAATGCTTTAGCGGCACTCATTCCCTGTAAAGCCTCAGTCCCTGCCTCGTTGTAATATTGCTCTGGTATCCAGTTTTCTAATAGGCTGGCTCGATACCCACTCATCATAGTAAATATTGAGAGTTTTTCATTGTCACCGATTTTTGATGCTGAGATAGTACTGAGGTTATCCACATCCATAACAACCCCACCATAATTAGTATTGCGCGGAATGCCAAACCAATAGGTTGTACTAATTGAAGAGTTAAATTGTCCATAACTTGGTGATCTATATTGAATGATATCGTTTTGTTGTGCAGTAATATTGCCAATAAAGTCATTCATAGCCATATAGGATGTTATGTTCGACTTCGTCTCAAGGCCAATCAAATCATGTTTGGTTATATTTGTTAGTCCATTAGTATCAAGCTCTAGTATAGAGTTTTCTGCAGATTGACTAATGTCTTGCATATGAGATGAGCTGATACCTTGTAAGTTTAAAATGATAGAAATGTACTCACCTGCAACTGGTTTGTTATTTGAATTTGACCAACCAAACGCTGGGTTATAAAGCATATAGGTGCTAGAAAGTTCCGTACCCATTGGCGTACTACCGGTAGCCAAGATTTCTTCATCAGCTATTAATAATTCGGGATTCATATGGATTAAATAGCCTGGCAAAGTATCTGGGAAACTATCTAAATCTACAGCTTGGCCTGGTTGCCAATCTGGAAGATAGCTAGCCATTAAATCTAAATCACTTTGCGATGCGGGTCTAAAATTTAGGCTTATATCCTTTCCAGCAAGTGTAACGGTATTAAATGTTTCATCAATCGCTGTACTTCCCCATGAGTTATAGTCTAAGCGAACTCGAAATTTATGTTTAAAGCTATCAGGAATATTCTGAAATTGCGTAGATCTATCTATGACATGGTAGGGTAGTCCTGCGCTAAGTGGAGCTCTTTGTTTAATAGGTATTTCCATTACACCGAGAATATCTGCAGCAGTAGCGTCAGGTGATTGTTGACTAATTTCATATTCTAATTGAGTCATGTAATCTTGATAAGCTTGCTCAATTAAATCATGGTCTATGCCGGATACCGCAAATGAATTGTCATTAGTGTTGGTATTGGCCATCAACCCATTGATCAATGAGTCAGGGTTAAATGGGACAAGCATCTCAAGATCTTGAGCTGCTTCAAAATCATACTGCTTAAACGATGCATCCATCGGTATCCAATGATCGCCTTCGTTATTGACTAGCCCTCGGCTTGGTTCATAGTCGACCCAGGCTTCTACCCAAATGTGTTCCATTTTTACGTGAGTAATTTCGCCGTTGTACGATTGTAAAACGGTTGGAATACCGCCTTGTAACATGACGTTGGTTGCTGCTTCTGGTACTTCTGCGCCGCCCACCCAGTTCATTGCCTGCTCTACAGGTACTTGGATGGTGCCGTATGCGTAACGTGCTGGGGTACCGGCTGCGCGAAGCAGGGCCAGTAGTAGGGCGGAGGTATCGAATGGGTTACCGGCTTTTAGGTCCATGGTGTACTGTGCGCCTTGGATAGCACCGTAGCTAGGAATAGAATAAATGTTGTTATAAACCCAGTTGTAAATCTCAACAGGATCGTTATTTAAGCTTTCAGCTAAGTCGATAATTTCTTGCGTTTGTGGGGCTTCTTCGGTTTCCGCTAAGTCTTCTGCGTTTGGCTCTGGCGACGGTGCTGTGAGGCCGCGTAATATATCTTGGGTTAGAGAGTTTGAAGCAACGTTTACAGGGTCATACAGGCTTGATTCTAATGAAGATAAATCAAGTAACGGTTCGCGTGCTTGAAGGTTGCGCGGTCCAAAGGGTAGAGAACCATTTTCAAAATCTTCTGCGGTGTGCGTCTTTTTAAATTGTTGAGTGCTTAAATAGTCATCAAGTTCGTTTAATAGGCGTTGTTGTTCATCTAAATTACTTGCAGTATTAAATGCGCTACGAATATCTTTAACGGGCTGCATCGCTGTTATAAACTTTTCAACAGCGACGTCATGTCGTTCGAAGATGACACTGTCGGCATCTATTTCAATTAAGTACTCATGCATGTCATTAAAAGAATCAAGCGCGACCGTTTCTAATTCAATAATCCGGTCGAGCTTTGTTTCAAGCTCAGTTAAGTTCATACCTGAATCGGTTTTAACGCCCATGAATTGTAAAACTTCATCAAACGACAGTTTTTTGCTTTCTTGGTAATCATCAACACCGGAAAGTGTTAAGTTGGTGAGTTCTTTGACTGACTGTAGCGTAGTGCCCAACTCATCAAGGGGTGTTTGTTTTTCCAGTGCGGGCCCATAGCGCAAACTATTGAGTTGCGCTTGGTTAAGTTCAATGGCCACGGCAGCTGGCGAATAATAAGCGTATTGATACATCGCAACAGATAGCACCAATAACAATGGAAAGACAACCCAAATGGCAATTTTGTGTCGAATGATGTCAAAAAGTGAAACGTTCATTTTTTATATTTCCTTTAAATCGACAGGCTGTTGAAGGCCTGCCTTCCGTAAACTACCAAGTAGCGATGTATAGGTTAATTTGGCTGCCGCGAGGTAACCGGCTGTTTCTTGGTGAATCTTGCTGTATAACTCGACCTGCTTCGACTGCGTTGGTGCGAACAAAGATAACTTCGCCAATAGTAAAGCTGTCAATCGCTGCTGCGGCTTCTGCCTCTTCGACAGTTAAGCCGCGAAGATCGGGCACTAAGTTGTAGAGAACGCGTCGATCGGGAATGCTCGAAATGATCTGAGATTCACAGCTGCGGTAAAAATAGTAATCACCGTCACCATAGTCACCGTAATCTCCATAGTCGCCGTAGTCGCCAAAATAGAGCTCGTCGCTGAAATGAGGTTCATAACCACCATACTCACCATAATCATCTGAAAAGAATTCTCGTTCAAATCGGTAGTAGTATTGGGTACCATTGGTAACCGCTTCGTCTATGTAAACGGAGTAAGTGTTGTTGGTATCGCCCACCCATTCATAGGGGCCTTCAAAATTTGTTGAGCGATAAATATCAACCCAGGTGGTGTCATCACTGTATTCCCAAGTTAATTGCACCTTGCCGGATTTCGGGCGAATGTCCAAATTGTTGATACAGGCTTCGGCTCCATAAATATAAACGGTGTCTACATCTTGTAGCTCGCCATCACTCGCCGTAACTTGAGCAATGTAGTCACCAGGCTCATCGGCAATGAAAGATGTGTATCGGTACTCTGGGTCTTCAATAACGGCTAAGCTGCCCTCTGGCTTTTCAATGAGCTCCCATTTTACTGATACGCTGTCACCGTTGTTGTCGTAGGTATATGCGCTGATATCGACACGGTCACCCGAATAAATAGTTTGGTAGGTATCTAAATAAGCATCTACACTCGGCGCAACGTTGGCTGTTGTATAGGTCACTGTATCCGCGTTGCTCCACACAGTGCCGTCATACACTCGAAGCTGGATGACATAGTCACCGTCGTAGCTTGGGCTAAAATAAGGCGTCGCTGTATTGGCTTCGTATAATGTAGGGCGATACCAATAACGCGGTGTGCTGATAATACTCCATTGATACTGCAGGGCATCGCCGTCAGCATCGAACGACTCATTACCATCTAAGTAATTGTTGCTGTAGCGAACTAAGCTGCCATCAGGGCCGGCGTTCGCGACGGGAGGCACATTGCCAACGGTGACCGTTGTTCTATCTGCATCACTGTTCATTGCGCCATCGCTAACGATAAGCTCGAAAATATAATCGCCTTGTACATCGATATCGAAGAAGGGCCGAGCTGACTTACCGTTGATCAATTTGGCCGTACTTGTAGGCGGTCGACTAATCATCTGCCAGTCATAAAATAACTGGTCGCCATTCACGTCAAAACTTGATGAGCCATCCAGGGTGACACGGTCGCCGACTTGACCCGACAGAGTTGCTCCAGCATCGGCTACTGGCGCTAGATTTCCAGCGCTCAAGATCACTTGATCTTTGGCGACTCCGCCAGCGTCATCGGTTACGGTTAGCTCCGCAATGTAGACACCTTCTACGTCTACCTCAAAAGATGGCGAACCGGTATCGGGCTCAACTAGTTGGGCGCTGCTGCCTTCTGGTTTTGAAACAAAAGACCAAGCAAACTCTAGTAAATCGTTGTCATCGTCGGTGGTGTTTAAACCATTTAGCTGCACGTTCTGCATCAATGTAATCAATTGATCTGGGCCGGCATCAACATTCGGTAATCTGTTGGTTACTGTGATGCTCACTAACTTAGGTAAACTTTCTTCTGTTCCGTTATTAACTGAAAGTTCAAAGTTATAGGTTCCCTGTTGATCAATTAGGAAAGATTGAATGGGATCTACCTCATCCGTAATTTCAATTAATGAATTGTCTGGTTTATCAATTAGTGTCCATTGGTAAGTGAGTGATAATCCGTCGGATTCTCGACTGCCTGTCGCATCGAGTGTCAGCGTATCGCCTACTTCGAGTGTTTGCGCATTTCCGGGTACCGCGATTAAGTTATAGACATCGAATAGTGCTAAGCCTAAGGTTTTATCTATACCTGCATTAGTCGTCTTAACGACACAAGCGAATTGCCCTGTACTCAGCCCGGCGGCGGTTGAGCCTATATAGGCTTCGTTGATTTCATCAAGCGCGGGTATGGTGATCAGCTTGATTCCCGAATCTGTTAATACTTGATTCGTAACATCCAAAATATTCGATGTTATTTCAACATTGGCTTGGTCTCGAACACTTGAGTTTACAAAAGTCTCATGACAAGTTTGATCATCACCTCTGAGAAGCTCCGGGTGCTGTGCACTGACCGAGCCCGTAACGACTGAGTTGCTGTTCTCTAAAATATTGATTGTATAGCTACTCACACCAGCTAAGTTATCGTCTGCATCGTAAAGATAAATCCAAACGGTGTAGACACCGGTTGCTATATCGTCAAGTTGAAAGCTTTGGTTAATCGTCAGTGACTCGCCCGGTGCGACAGAACTCAATGCCTTTTCATGAGACTCCATAATTTGGCCAGTTGAATTAACCAATTGCACAACAGATCGGCCACCACCAAATATTTCATTTTGAGTTACGTTATTGATCTGGACTGAAACCGGGACGATATCTGTAGCACTAAAATCAACCTGTTCTATGATGATGCCGTTTCCGGCGTTCAAACCAATAGCGGCATCAATATCTAGGGGGTAAAGAACATCGGTTCCGCGTACTACTTGGAAAAGATAATTTGTTTCATTAACAATTTGATCTTCGCGTAGCAATGTTGCCTTCGCCGTATATTCACCCGCAAATTGGCCTGCGGAATTCCAATCCCAATTAATGTTGGTTGTGGCACCGCCATCTAGTTGGGGTACATCGATCACAGTCGCCGCTAAAGATTCTCCATTGGGTCCTATAATTTCTAATTGCAGCTCGGCATCAAATAGAGTGTCTGACAAGTTTTCAATTTGCGAAGTAATGATTATGTCGCTATTAGGTCCCACATTATTGGTGTTGGCTGTTAAATTCAGCGCGAACGCCGATGAAGCCACCAAAACTGACTGTGGCCCCAGTGTTTTGACCTTTCTAGCGCTGTGCGGCTTGTTTAAATAAGAAAGGGTTAGTGACTTAGTTACGATGCGTTGCTCACCTTCTCTTGGTGCTAACAATGCTACGTCAAAATCAAACGCTTGAAGCTCACTGGATAACAGTTTATCAAACGACCATGTAATGGTTACATCATCTGGAGTCGACACGATACTGTCAGGAACTTTTGAAAAACTAGCTTCATTAACGACAACGCGATCACCGTTGACCACACTAACGACTTTAACATCGACAAGTGCAGACTCAGAGGGCACTTCAACTGGAATGCTCGTTTGGTTGCCAAAAAGATCTTCGGCGATAAGTGTTGCAGACCCTGGTAATCTAGGATCTATTGTTTTAACGCCAAACGCGAATAAAGGATAGCGTGAGCTGGTCACGGAACGAATATCGAGTTCAACATTTTGTGAGCCGTCAGCAAGTTTTAAGGTAACGAAACCAACATCTTTATCGAGTACACCGTTGCCATTTAGATCTTCACCGGGGTCCAAAACATTATTGAAATTTGCATCTTCACTGCGCCCGTCAATTAGGCCGTTTCCATTTAAGTCTTCACCTAGGTCTAGAATGCCATTGGCGTTAAGGTCTTCATTATCCGATACGTAACCTGCCATTTGATGGCCGATGTGTCGTAATGAACTGATATTGGGAGCATAAGTATCGACGCGTGGTGAAATATCCGCGAAGGCTTGACCAGCGGGGTAGCCATAAGAGTCGTAAGCATTAAAACCATAGACATAAGCACCAAATGGTTTATCTGCGACCATAGCATGCTGGCCAATACTCAGTGAGAGTTGGCCACCAATATAGTTACTACCCGGAATCTCGTTGAAGTTTGATATATCTACTAAATTACCATCAAGTAAAAGATTGGTTCCAGCCTCAACGACAACGTTAACAAAGTTATTTACAAAACCATCCGCAGGTGTCGTAAATAAATATTCACTTAAAAACTGTTCAAACGGAACAATGTTCATCATGAATGGATCGGCATTGATGTTATCTGCGCCTTGCCCCATCGCATATTGCGCAACCATAATAGGTTTGCTCGATGCCACTGACATAGGGCCGTTGATAACGGCCTCATAAAATTCACCTGCTGCTAATATCGCCACGACCTGTCCGTTCACATCGACAGGCGTGTTATCTTCAGACGCCATTACACGAAATACATCTCCTGAAAGGCGTGTTGCAAGTGGAATAAGATCATAATGATAGCCCCAGTTATTCACCGGAATCATGGTCTCTACTAAGTAGTCACACCAACCAATTCGGCTATCTCGAGAAGGGACGTCGGCACACTCGTGTGCACCGTATACGCCAATCGGTAAAGAAGCGCGAATAAAAGTGCCCGATACGTCTTCTTCGTACGAACCAAGCTGAAAGGTTTGACCTTTATTTAAGGTGATCTGTTGAACTTCATGAGCTAAAAAGCTTGAGTTGATGTCAACACTTGGAATTATTTGAACTTGGGTGTTGTCCTCGGTTGCAACAATGACAAGTTCTGAATCTAATCGCCAATTATTTCGATTAAGAGGGTAGTAGCTTAGAATATAATACTCACGACCCAGTACATCGTTTGGTAATGCGGTAAAACCGTCGGTGGTGAACCTCACCTCATTCATGCCATAGACAGAAATATCTTGAGAGGATTCAACAAACACGCCTAAATCTTTAATCTCACCCGAACCCAAGCGGTTTGCCGCTTGCGGTAAAGCGAGCGTGCCGACTTCCCCCGCTAACACCTGTAGCGTTTCTTCAATGGCTAAGCCTGGGATGGTCACTTTTACTTCTGTGTTTTCTTGCGCTGAGAAAAACAGCGTCGGAATGCCTGAGCCTTCGTAGTTAGTCGGGAACGCTATTGTAAAATCTTTACCCAGTACGTCATTGGCGAGACTCAACATTGGTGTCGTCGCTAGTGCAAGGGTCGTTATTGCTGTATTACGTTGAGAATTATTCACCGAAGTACTCCTTTCCTTCTAACTGAATATTAACCGTGATTGCCTTTTCTTGATTTGGGTAGACAAGGTCGTCACTCAAAGATTGTGTTACGTCTATACGAATTGAAGGTGATGCTAATAGCGGTTCACTCATCACCTTATGTTGAGTGCCATAAAGCGTTGATACGACTTCCAGTTGATGACTGCCTTCACTCAGTATCAAGACTTCCATTGGCGGCAAATCGAGTGTTAGGTTTTGCGTGTTTGGATGCCATTCGTCCCTCAACAACTCAGATTTAGCAATGATAGAACCGCTCGGATTTATGATTTGATAGTAAACGGTCAGGTTGCCATCTGTGTTTGATCCATTGGTTAGCTCAATGGTGGGCTCAAAAAGTGTGAGCTCACCAACATCTAATGTATTTCCGACATGCAGTAGGTTACTTGTTTGGATATTGTGGGTTGCTTCAATGACAACGTCTTTAAATACCTCATGTAACACCAAGCTATTCGGACCGACGCCAGAATTCGCCGTCAATAAACGATAGGCTGCCTGATAAGTATCAGCTAAAAGGTTTTGAGACTCCCAACGGAGCTGAGAGGTGACTGAGCTATTTGCAGGCACCTTAATACCGGTGGCTTGTACTACATTGCCCGCTTCATCTAACCCGCGTGTATAGATCATCATTTCATTGTCTTGGTTAAACAAATTAAATTCGAGATGTACAAACTTGTCGGTCGCGGTGTTATTTACTAAGACAACATTTTCAATTACTTCTTGATAAGCACCAAATTCTAAAAATTCCAAATCTGAACGGTCTATAGAGACGCCAACACCAGTAGAGAGCGCTAACCCAACATCGAACTGATGCGCGATAGGGCGGTCTAATTGAATTAAATGTGATTGCCGCGCATAACCAGAAGCCGCAACGATGATTGATTGCTCACCTAAGGCTAAGTTTTCCAGTACATAGTGACCATACTCATCGGTGATTGCCGTTTGTTGACTGACTTGGCTCGCGATGAGTGCACCTGATAAAGGCGCTAGTGTCGTTGAATCAATAATACGGCCGAATAGCTTAGGGCTAGGTAATTGTTCTTCTAATAAGATATCCCCAAGCGCAACATTAGACCCAGGCGTAACTTGTATTGGGCGTACAAAATCAAAATAGTCTGGTGCAGAAATATTTAAGTTATAGGTACCGGGAATCAACCCATCAAGAAGTATTTCGTGTTCAGATGCGGAGCTCCAAACATAGAGAGGAGCATCAAGGCTATCCACAAGTTCTGCTGTTGCACCCAATACAGGTTGTTGAGTGGATTCGCTTAAGAGTAGGGCCGTGAGGGTCGATGTTCGAGTATCAACGGCATCATCTTGTAGCAATTCTACTTGCAGAGCTGAACGGTTACCGGCAAATAATTCTACATTTCCCGATTCAGTTAAGTAGCCATCCCTTTCAACAGAGATGTGGACTGTTTCAGTTCCAAACTGATAAAAAGCCACAAGGCCAGTTGCATTGGTTATTGAAGATAACGATTGAGAACCACTCACTGAAACCGAAGAGCCTTCGATAGGGCTCCCACTATTCCGGTCAAGGACGGTAATGATAAACTCTGAGTTCGTCGGCAAGTTTTCTTGTGGTTCATGTGAGTCATCTACTGTCCCAACCTCATCAGCCCCTGCAGGTTGCAACACGACATTAAGGTTGAAGTTATGGCCCATAACAATGGAAACTTGACTCGCAACAACGTTGTATCCAACTTTTGAAACAGTAAAGGTTAAATTGCCTTTGACATCGAACACTTTGGATACATGGCCATAACCGCCTGTTGACAGATAGATTGACTCAGAGTTGCCGCTAAAATCGCCACGAACCGCGGCATACTTAACGGGGTCTCCATGCACATCAACAACATTAAAAAGCACACTAGATGTAGAAGGTGTTCCCGCTAAGGGGTCTGCACCTGGATTACTATTAGGTTTCAATGATGGGTTAAAGCTAAGCGTGCGGCCTGCTACGGCTTCGGCTTGCGCAGATACTACTTGATAGCCTTCACGATTTACTCGAATAGATAAAGCGCCTGGTACAATATTTGGTATTTGATAATACCCATTAGCATCAGTCAGCACTTCCGTATTATGCGCACCCGAAATAGTAACCTTAGCACCGCTTATAGCCGCATTGGATGTGGAGTCGAGAACCTTACCCAACAGTATTGCAGAAGTGGGAACGGCGCTCATTTGAACTACCGCCAGGGTACGGGTTGTGTTTGGAACCACCGTAATATCTGAAACTATTTTTTGTTCATAGCCTTCAGCGCTTACAACTAAGTTATAGCTTCCGCCTTCTATATTATTAAATATAAAGTCTCCATCGGTTCCATCTAAATTATAAGTATTGAGTGCGGACTCAAGTATTGCATTAAAGCTTTGAATGGATACGGAGCTGTCTCTGTCGACAATATTACCCAGAATAACCGTCGGTACGGTTGATAATATCGCATCAGCAGCATCGGCGTTTAACGCTTGAATGGCCAATGCCGTTTCATACACCTTGCCTGCCCAACTGCCGTCAGAACTTTGTTGTTGCTTTAAGCGTGATAAATAAGGAGTCATCGTCAATGGATCAGGATAGGTCGGAAAAATAGCATTGATGGCGGTAGCGCTGGTTGCTATATCTGACCATAAACCTGTAGAGCCGTTTACTTGGGATAAAATGTATTGCCTAGCTTGAAAGACGGCGGTGGTCGCATCTTGTTGTGTTAATCCGCGAGCCATCCATAAGGTTTTTGTCACAGATGCGGTTAGATATACTGACGGAATACCGTCACTGTATCGCCATGCACCATCTGACCCTTGCATTGAAATTAGGAAGCTTAAGCCTTGATTTAAAGCGTTGTTATCAATATTACCTGAGACAAGCAACGCTGTAACTGCGTGAGCAGTGTCGATAACGGTAGACTCAGAGTTAGGGCCGCTACCAAAGCCACCATCGTAATTCTGGCGTTGTAACACTGTGTTGACTTGCTCGCTTACATCAAGACCCGCTCGAATTTTAATGGAAATAGCGTTAGCTAAATTAATGGTATCGCTGGCACTAGTATCTACAAAAATCTGAATGCTTGAGCTCTCTAGCGGTTTTAAATTATTGTCTAACGACACCATTGTTGCGTAGGTAGAATCTATCGGGGAGACCAGTTCATTGGTCGTTGCATAGAAGCCAACACCATCTATTTGCTGTTCTAACCAACTAAGCCCGTTGTCAACTTCTGTAGCAGAAAAAACCAATGTTGGTATAGACATCAACATCAGCAATGACAGGCGAGAAAGTTTGGCAAATATTTTTTTGGGTGTCATAAAAAGCTCCTTTTGAAACATCCCGATTTAAGTAGTGAATACCCGTAACACAATGCTAGTTTGAAGTTCGACGCACACGGTAAAGAGCGGCTATGCCAAGTAGAAATAGCGCTAAAGATGCAGGCTCGGGTACTTCATTAGGCGCAGCGACATCAACATTTGAAAAATAAGTTAAAAATCCGTTGAAAAAATATTCTTCATTGCTGTTCTCATCAAAATGACGGAGTCCGCCAATGTTTGATTCACTTACCTGAAAGGTCAGCTCGAAAAATTCACCGGTGTCTAATTTTTCTAGAAAAAAGCCTAATGAGAAGGCAACATCATCTTCAGTACCTTCCAGTGCATTGGTGTTATCACCTTTTGCGTAGTCGAGCATGTTCCAGATTAGGTCTCCCGAGGTATTGCCAGGCTCGTCAATTTCCCAGCTAACGGCTTCCGTATTGCCGACATACTCTCCAGACTCATTGGTGAATGAATTATCGTATTGGCTTAGCTCGGCATCCCAAAAAACCGATGAATGCATACCAAGTATCGATTCAGATCCGTTATTTGTGACTGTCCATGCGAATGAACCTAAGTTGTTGCTATCTAGGTTGTTTTCGAATTCGACGGTTAAACCATAATCACTGAAATCTGAATAGTCATAACCAATTTCATCGTGTTCGAGAACAGTGCCGATTGAATCAGAATAGTTAAATAGAGCCAGCTCTTGAATATCAATGATTGCGGCGGTGACAGTACCAGAGAGTAAAGTGGTGATTAATATTGTCGAGGGGGCTAAATATTTCATGTGTGATCTATCCTAGATAAATTTTTCAACACGGGACTTTATCAGCAGAGCATTGAAATAACTAACACCCTTAGAAAGATCACTTGAAAGAAAAAAGACAGGTTTCTGAGCGTTAGTAAAAAAAATCGACACTTGATAATAAAAGAGAAAACTTGGATATATCTGTGTTTTAAAGAAAAATGATGGATATGGAGTTTTGGACAACTTGTCGAGTGTCGAATTAACTTACACTTTGGCTTTGATTTAGTGCATTTTGTCTAAAGAGACTCATTGATAAAAAAATAGTACTTTTTTAATATTTGCGACGTAGTTCAAATTTAGGTGTGATCAGTGAGTTAGTTTTTGTGAAATATTTTTGGTTTTAATTTATTTGGTGTGGCAAAGTAAAAGGGTAAACAGGAAAAGAAGGAAAATTAAAGGTGCTCATTAACAGTAAGCTAATAAGAGCACCCAGTGTGATAGTGTTTAATCAACCAAGTCAGCAAACAACGGCGTCGATAAATAACGTTCGCCAAAAGATGGAATAATAACGACTATTAATTTCCCAGCGTTCTCTTCGCGTTTGGCGACTTCTAATGCGCTCCAAACAGCTGCACCGGACGAAATGCCCACGAGTAAACCTTCTTTGCTAGCCATGGCTCGTGCTGTGGCAAAGGCATCTTCGTTACTTACCTGAATCGTTTCATCTAGTAAGCTGACGTCTAAGTTCTTTGGAATAAAGCCAGCGCCAATACCTTGTATTGGGTGTGGCCCTTTTGCGCCACCAGAAATAACCGGTGATGCTGTAGGTTCAACGGCAATCGCTTTGAAGTTTGGGTTCTTCGCTTTTAAAGTTCTGGCTACCCCTGTAATGGTGCCGCCTGTGCCAACGCCTGCCACTAAAATATCGGCCGTGCCGTCGGTGTCGTTCCATATTTCTTCTGCGGTTGTTGTTGCATGAATTTCTGGGTTGGCTGGGTTCTCAAATTGTTGTGGCACAAAAAAGGCACTTGGGTCTGCGCTGGCAATTTCATTTGCTTTAGCAATGGCACCACCCATACCGTCAGGGCCAGGAGTGAGTACTAACTCTGCGCCATAGGCTTTTAACAACATGCGACGTTCTTTCGACATGGTTTCTGGCATGGTCAGTATGCACTTATAACCTTTCGATGCAGCGACCATCGCGAGCGCGATGCCGGTATTACCTGAAGTTGGCTCTACAATGGTCATGCCCGCTTTCAAAGCGCCGCTGGCTTCAGCATCGGCAATCATAGCAGCGCCAATACGGTCTTTAACAGATTTACCCGGGTTAAAAAATTCAAGTTTAACCACTACGGTTGCTTTGCAGCCTTCCGTTAAACGGTTTAGCTTAACCAAAGGCGTATTGCCGATTAAATCTGTGACACTATTTGCAATTTTCATCATTCGCTCCTTAATAGAATGACCGCAGTATAAAGGCAGGCAGTGAAAGTGTTTAATATCAAAATGAACTACACAGCAGCCGAACAGTTATGACCCGCTGTGCCTAGGCACCGTTTTTTTGTTTTTAACCCGTAGCTAGTAGCCCGAAGCCAAAAACCGTCCTCAGCGAAAAACCGCACCCAGTCTCCCAATCACCCTTGCTCGGTCGCTGTTCGCGCATCCGTGCGCCGCTAAGCTTCGGCATCCATGCCTCAGATTCCCGATCAAGGCTAATTGCGAGCCTAGGGGCTAACCACGGTACTTTTTTAGTTTTTTAAACACGAAGCCCGCAGCCCACAGCCAAAAACCGCCCCCAGTCTCCCAATCACCCTTACTCGGTCGCTGTTCGTGCGTCCATGCCCCGCTAAGCTTCGGCATCCATGCCTCAGATTCCCGATCAAGGCTAATTGCGAGCCTAGGGGCTAACCACGGTACCGTTTTTTGCTTTTAACCCGCAGTCCGTAGCCAAAAACATAAACACAGAGAATCCCTCGATTTTGAGTCTCCTCGACCTGTTCACCCGGCATGTACATCGCAGCGACGTTTTAGCGCGAAATAATAGTTTTAAGGGCAGGCTACAAAAACATCCAACTTCTTAAAAAAAATGGGTTGTTGAGACCTTTATTCACATTTATATGTCTGTACGACGCTTTTTAATGTTGTGAAATTGACAAGATTAATGGAAAGCTACAGTATGACTGGACTATAAAAAAAAATTAAGAAGAACGCTCAGTATAAAGCGTCTTTCGGGTATATACGTCTCTGGGACGTTGAATAAAATGTTATATTTCTTTGGGAGACTAGATTGGACTTTCCAAATTTAGAGACTGAGCGGTTAAGGCTGACACAACTTACGACCAATGATGTCGCGTCTATCTTTGAATTATTTTCCGATCCAAAGGTCATCCAATTCTATGATTTCGAAGAATTCAGAGATGACCTACAAGCTGAAATATTTATAAACCGAATGAAGGAACGGTTTGAAGCCGGAACTGGTATTCGCTGGGGAATAAGGCTAAAAGAAACTGAAAAGTTTGTAGGGACTTGTGGTTTCAATTCATGGAGTAAGAATATGAAATCAGGAGTCATTGGTTATGACTTGTTACCAGTATTTTGGGGCCAAGGAATAATGACGGAGGCTGTAAGCATAGTATTGAAGTCTGCGTTTTCAGGGAAACTTCCTTGTAACATGATTAATCGAGTTGAAGCAGACACAATACCGGGAAACTTCGGATCTGAGGCGGTTTTGTTGAAGCTAGGGTTCAAGGAAGAGGGACTTAGACGGCAAAGTGGATACTGGAAAAACCAGTTTCATGATCTTAAGTGCTTTGGTCTAATCAAAAGCGAGTACGTCGAAATATAACAATCAAAGGCAGTCGACGCGAAAAACCGCGCAACTGCTGCAAGCATTATGAGCTATTAGGATTTGAGTGAATGAAAGATCTTCATCGCTGCGAAAATATGAAATTGGCAGAGGCTTGGTATGAACAAGCCGAAGGTTACTTTGTGCTGAGTTTGAATAGAGTGGCAACAGAAATAGACCTACAGGAAAATCACCATTTAGAAGAAGAAGGCCAGACTATCGAGACAGTAGCAATAAAAGTACTTTATTGTCCCTATTGTGGTGAAAAATTTGATGGTGCCAGCAATTCATTGTCTCCTTCATTTGTACATCATGACTTTTCCAAATGGTAACATTGAATCTCATAATAAAAAATTGTTGTTCAAGCCCAAGGAAAACCGCATACGCGGTGGGCTTCGGACTCGCCAACTCGCTGAATATATGGGCGTTCGAGTTTTTAGGAGAACTATGAGTAAAGCTGTATTTTTTGATCTCGATAATACTCTTGTTCATAGAAATAAAAGCATTTTGGCATACTCAGAAAGGTTCTTCGAAAGATATTCCGAAGAGCTAGTGGATGTTAGTCCAGTAGAAATTTCGAATATCATTTTTTCACAGGACAATGGTGGTTACTTGCCAGCAGGTTCATCTTACAAAAGCATCAAAGATGCTGTATCACATGAACTTCACAAAGAAATTATCCATAGTTCTAAAGTATCGGTTGAAGATATTCGAGATCACTGGATACACTGTTTCCCTAAATGCGCTATTCCAATGAACGGTGCAAATGAAACGCTAACTCACTTAGCTCAAGAAGGGTATCATCTCGGAATAATATCTAATGGTGCGGACGGTTCTCGAATGGCTACGGCCAAAAGTTTATCTGCCTATCACTATATTAATCAGCTAGTTAGTTCTGAGGCAGCTGGCATTAGTAAACCTAATAGTAAGATATTTACCCATTCAGTTTTTGATGCCGGGTTCATACCTGAACAATGCTGGTATGTCGGAGATCACCCAATAAATGATATAGTTGGTGCTCGGAAAGCAGGAATGCAAACTATATGGCTGAAGGGCTTTCATTCATGGCCGAATAATATAGAGGCGCCGGCTCACTCAGTAGAGTCATTGGCTGAAGTGAAATCTGTAATCGAGTCAAACTCTAACAATCAAAGACAGGCGAGGCAAAAATACGCGCGCCTGCCTTAAGCGTTAGAATTCTTATATGAAAATAGGCACGCTAGTGAAATTTTCTGTTATCCGATCAAGTCGACTTCTGGAATTGTTGTTGATTCTTGCGATGTAGATGCCGGGGATTGAGTGGCGATAGGCAGTTCGCAATTTATGTCCAAGACGGAAAGATTGCAAGTGGCAAAAAACTCAGCGCTTCTTTAGACTCGACGATATCACTGATGTATGAGTTGAGCGAGATAGTTCAAGTTTATGCGTGGTATCCTAAGTGGGCAGTAAGTATATCATTCCAAGCGAAGAACTAGACTGCTTCTTAAGTGAGTTATTGAGAGCTTATCTTCAAGTTAAATCTGAATTTAAGATACCGTATATGGATGACGGTCAGGTTCATTTAATCACAACGGCAGATCTGGACGGGCTAAACGAAAAATACGTCGCAGCACTTACATCGACTAGGTTTAGACCGAACTTGGTAATTGCATCTGAGTTTCTTTCTTTAGATATTCTAAAAAGCGATACCATTTAAAGTTGGTGGTGTTTTGTTTAAGCCTACCAAGCAGACTGAGCGTTGCCGCATGGTAACAATGGCTCTGCGGAACCTAGGCTCTTAAAAACGGTTGCCAAATTCGGGAAGGTGAATTTTGGAATATTCCTCCAGCCAATTAAGCTAGGCCGTGTAGCAGCGGGTAGTAGGATTGAACTTTTGTAACTCTAAGGAATTGCAGTACTCAGCCCGTTCAGGGCTTTTTGGCTAAGCACTCATTCACGTTCAAGTTTTGTCAGTGTGGCGTTGTTAATCAATATTGTTTGAAATGCGTTTAAGAACAGACAGTGTCGTTTTAAGTTCTTCTTGAGTGATGCCTGCTGAACAGGAAGTTGCCCACCCTGATTGCTCTTCATACAGTTTTAAATATATTTCGTTTCCATAATCTGAAAGGCTTATCAGCTTTGCACGTTTATGGTCGGGGTTTTGATGAAATAACAAGAAACCATCTTTGTGCATCGCATCAACTAGTCGTTGTACCGCCTGTCGTGTCAGTCCCATTCTTCTGGCTATTTGCGAAGCGGTTTGCGGTTCACCAGCTATGTAAAGTGCACCCAAAATTTTCCATCGGGCACTCGTAACCCCATATTCCAGCCCCATCTGGTCACCTTCACGTATTAAGAAGCCTCCCAGCTTAAACACTTCAAGAACAATTTTAGTAAATACTTGGCCTTTATGAGATACCTTCATTTGTAATCCTACAAGTAATGACAGCATGTTGACAATTTGGACTTTCGCGCACACAATGACAATATGTTACCAACTTTTCCTCTGGAGAGCATCATGATCTTAATAATTCATCGAATATCCGCCGTTATTGCCATGGCATGTATAGCTTTGTTTTTTTCATCAACGATCATTGTAGAACTTATAGGGGCTGCTGAGTCTATCGTTATTGTGAAAAGCCTAATTGTGTGGCCTGGATTGTTTATTCTCGTACCTTCTATCGCATTAACAGGTGGTAGTGGGTTTGTCTTGTCGAAATCTAGGAATGGAAAACTTGTTGAAAGAAAGAAGAAGAGAATGCCTTTTGTTGGTGTGAATGGAATAGTTGTGTTGGTTCCATGCGCAATTGTTCTTGATCGCTGGGCATCGGCAGGTAGCTTTGATACCCAATTCTATATGGTGCAATGCCTAGAATTGTTTGCTGGGGCAATCAACCTCATGTTGATGGGGATGAATATGAAAGATGGACTTAGAATGAGTGGTCGGCTTGGGAGTTCGCCAATAATTAGCCGTTAACCTATAGGCACCGTTGAATGCTGGCGTTTAGGCCGAAGACAAACCGCCAAGGCTTACAGTTTGGCCTAAACAGGTGATTTGCCTAGCTCGGTCTCACTCAATAGCAGCTCAAGACGACTTATATTTACTCGGAGTCATGCCTGTTCTCTTCTTAAACGCATTATAAAATGATGAGCGAGTGTTGTAACCGACGGAAAAAGCGATGTCTAAAACAGATTGTTGACTGGTTTTTAGCGCTTCTTTCGCGGCCTCAATTCGAGCATCATTAATGTATCCGTAAAAAGTCGTCTGCATTTCTTGGCTAAAAACTTGTGATAAATAATGAACGGAAATGCCGAGTTCCGATGCGAGTGTTGATGCATCGATGTCGGGGTTTAAGTAATACTTTTCCCCCATCACTTTTCGTTCAATCTTACCCGCGATGCGTTTAAGGCGTTCATCATCAATCGAGGAGTTAGAGTATTTTTGCTCTGGGCTTTCTTCCGGTTCAGAATCTGGTCGGGGTTCTGGTTCTATATGGGAAAACGCCGGTCTTCTGTTTAATGTTTGAATGCAAAAAATCCAAATAAGCAGAAGGACCAGCAAAGAAAGCACGGTTTCGCTGATAAACGGTGACATTAGAGTGGAGGTTGCGCCCAAAACAACGAGCGCATAAAACCATGTAAGCACCAACAAGCTCGTAAAGCCGATAAGCCATTCTAGCTTCTTGCCTTCATGGTCTGCAAATTCGTTATTCAACTGTTGGTGATACGCCTTGGTATTGATCACGATTCTGCCGAGGTAAAAAACACTGAGGATCGTCCAGCTGACCAAGAGAAGGGCAAACCCAGCCGAATTAATAGCCACCCAAAGTGAAAGCTGCTCTGTGTCGTTAAAAAACATGTTATTGAAGTCTTCCGTCGGCATTAAGCCAATGGAAAGGCTGAGTAGACCAGCAAAGCCAATAGGGATCCAATGAATGCTTCGTTTAGGGAAGCCAGGCTGATTGCCATGGGCGGCCATCAACTGCTGATACCCGTAAATCATCGGTAGCAACAAGAAAAAGACCACCGGAATTGAGGCGATATATAGCCTGGCGAATAGGCCGCCATGATCCAACATGTAAGAGCCCGATATCAGCCAACTGAGTATGATAATGACGCCTGCCGCGAGCTTACTTGATTGGTGATTGACCGGATTCAGATAGAGCAGCGATAGAAACAAAAGTCCTATGCCTACGCTTATCCCGTCTATAAACATCCTGAATTCCTTAGAAATTTCTTAAAAACCTGTTCTTTGGTTGTCCTTCTGCTGTCCTTCTCAATTGGAAAGGACGAAGACAGCGGCAAAAAGGCTAAAAATAGCCCCATCAACTTTTGATGAAAACTTTAAAAAGAAGATGGACTCAATGGACAACGAAACGGTCAACGCCAGTTAACACTGTTAGTTGGCGCACTTTTTCCGACCGTCATTATTCCATCATTGATTAACATTTAACTCAACCGGAGAATTTTAAAATGAAACAACCCTTTAAGCTATCAATTGCCATTGCTGTCACTCTGTCCACGGCCATGCTAACCGTGGCCCATGCGAATGACTCATTCGTAACCACTAAAGCCTACTTTGGCGGTAAGACTATTGATGACAATGCCTGGAGTGCACAAGATGGCCATGGCGCAATAGGTATACTGACTGATTTTAATACCGGGTTTCAAGGTGTGCGTGTTGCCCTCGACTTATTTGGATCGGGCAGTGAAGACGGTACCAATAGCCAAGTAAAAGGTACCTATATGGCAGAGGCGCACCTTGGTTTAAGAAAGGTCTTTGACCTGCCATCCCAATTTAAACCTTATATCGGTGGCGGCATTAACTTTGCGTATGCCTCGCAGACAAACGATGACGGATCAGGAGCGACAGAAGAAGAAGACATGGACACTGGGATATGGCTAAACGGCGGTGTCGACTACTTATTGACCGATAAAGTCACCGCGGGTGTTGATCTGCGCTACGCTACCTCTAATGTGGCGCTGTATGGCAAATCGGTAAAGCTTGATGCAACAGCGATCGGTATTTCCTTAGGGTATCGTTGGTAAGTAGCCATATTAATAGTATTAAGAAAACCAAAGCAGAGTTGAGTGCTTCCTCGATGCCTCAACTCGCCTTGACGAGATAGTTAGACAAATGCGATGGGCAAAGCAGAGTAGTTATAGGGGAGATATACCGATGCAGACACAAACCCCGCCCATCAACATTTAAAAACCTCAAACAGGACTAAAAACTTTACCCTTCTGCTGTCCTTCTCACGGGGAGAGGACGAAGACAGTGGCAGAAAGGCGCAAAATGGCGTCATCAACTTGAGATCAACGCTGAGGAAATAGAAAGATGGATACAATGATTAACCAAACGAACCAGGGCCAACGCAACCTAAAACCACTTGCTGGCGTAGCCTTTATCGGTATGGCGCTTTGCTATATTACACTTTTTGCCATCTATGGTGCTGTGTTAAGCACACCGGCCGATGTGAGCACGGCAGAAAAGATTGCTTACCTCATTGAAAACAAAGGGTTGTTTAACTTTACCTACATTTTGGGCTATGTCCTTTTTTCTTGCTTACTGTGCTTTTGCGTTTATGTCATTGGAGGCCTTTACCAGCAGGTGTCTCAGCCAGCCATGGCTATGGCCACGCTATTTGGCTACTTTTGGGTTGTGGTTTTGTTGTGCACCGGCATGATCGGCATTAGTTCAAGTGAGCTAATTGCGAGTTTAAGCACCGCTAACCCTGCAGCGGCCGAAGCGATCTACTATGCCAGAATCTTATTGATAGAAAGTCTGGGTGGCGGTATCGAATTTATTGGTGGTGTGTGGATGTTCGTACTCGGAGCGGTAAGCTGGCGTCACGGTTTGCTATCAAAGGCTCTGTCTGCGTTCACGCTGGTAAAAGCAGCCATCGGTATACTAACCCTGTTCTGCGCAGATTCGATATTGCGTGATTTGTTCGGAATTACCGGGATCATCTGGTTTATCTGGATGGGCATTGCCATGATCAAGAAGCCCTAGGGCTGAGCGTTCACCCCTGTATTTGACCTATCACGAAAGTATCACTATAGTATCACTGTAAGATGTTTTTGATTAGGTAATATTTATGAAAGTTGAGCTAGTTACAACACTGAAAAGGCACGCAACTAAGATACTTGCCGAACTGCATCAATCTAAAGAACCTGTATTAATCACTGAGCATGGCCAGCCTTCAGCATATTTAGTCGATGTTCAGGACTATGACTTTATGCAACGTAGAATGCAAATTCTAGAGGGTATCGCAAAAGGTGAGAAAGCCGTTTTAGAAAATCGCGTATTCACCCAAACGCAAGCAAAAGAGAAAATGTCTAAGTGGCTCAAGTAATATGGACTGAGCCTGCCCTTAGTGATTTAGAAAATATTGCTGAGTATATTGCATTGAGTAATGTTGCTGCTGCAAAACAGCTTGTTAAAACAATTTTCAATAAAACTGAACGGCTTGAGCAGCACCCAATGTCTGGGCGTAAACCATCTGAATTAAAATCATTGAATTATAGGGAGATTATAGTTAATCCTTGCCGTATTTTTTATAAGATTGAGAGCGATACTGTGTATATCCTCTTTGTTATGCGTCAAGAACAAGAACTAAGAAAACTTCTATTGGGTTAACAAGGCACAGCAACGGCCCCCACACTTCGTCATACCTTTTGCAAAAAACCGCAATAGTTGGGCCTAATTGCTACGCGGTTGTCTGCAGCGTTCAACAGAGCACTATCAATGGCAGCTTTGTTATGCGCTAACACATACTATAGCCCTGTGAACACTAACAACGATACCGGTTTTTTTAAAACCCGCAGCCCGAAGCTAATAACAATCTCCATCATCAGTCCTTTCAAACAACCACTCCCCCTCAACCCATGTCGCCTTAACCCAGCCTTCCAAATCTGTCTTCGCGTCGAGTTCAATGGGTTCTTGATCGCAGTTTTCAAATTGCCCAAGCGGACCATTAATCACCAATAGAATAACTGGGCTTTCAGGTTGTTCTATCGCGTCAGCGGCAGTGATTTCATTCACACTATCGGACATCATGAGTTCTTCTAACGGTTGTGCGCTATCTGTCGATTTCAGTGCTTTGGCTTTTGCCTCGGCAGGCGCGCTTTCATAACTTAGGTCGCTTTCTGTTTGTTCGGCTGCGATGGTGAATGTGGAGCTTATTTCGCTGCTTCGATTTGCTGCACTAGGCGCATTGGTGCTTGGTAAGCTTTGAGGTGCGGCAACGAATGCAAGGTCTTCATTAAACTGCTCACGGTTTGGCACAATGAGTACCACGGTCATAATACTGGCGAAGGCGATCGGTAGGGCTAGTTGCCAGCGCGTTATGCGTTTTGTTTTTTTCTTTTTGGCTTGCTGTGTTAATTGCTCGCGCAATGCGGCGGGCAAAGTATGGTTGGCTTTGCGCTGTTGATAGAGTTGTTCTAGGGTGACCTTTTTTGGGGTATCGTTATTCATGCTATCACCTCTAAGCGTTCTTTCAGCGTTTTGCGGGCAAATCTAATGCGGCTTTTGATGGTTTCAAAACCATCGCCGGTAATTAGGCTGATGTCTTCTAGGGCGAACCCTTCTAGTTGTAGCATTAACGCTTCACGTTGTGGAAAGGGTAGGGCTGTTAATGCGTCGTCGAAGGCTTGTTGCAATCCTTCTCGCTCTAATACTGAAAAAGTATCGGCTTGGTCGGTTAGCGCTTCTTCGTGTTCTTCAATGGGTTGCCAATCCCAGCGGGCTAGGCGTCTTAGTTCGTCGATGAGTCCATTGCGGCCAAGCGTAAATAGCCAAGTACGAAACTTGGCGGTTTTACTTTGATAGGCGGTTGGCTTTTCTATCACTTTTAACCAGGTGTGTTGCGAGACATCTTCGGCTAACACAGCGTCGGCTAGGGTTATTAAGAAGTGATATAATGCATCGCCATGACGGCTAATCAAGGCTTCAATAATATCGGGGTGCTGGCTGTGTATATACTGCAATAACAACTCAGCATCGCTTAAGTTGGTGGCGCTCGAAAATGGGTTCTTCGATTGCCACCAGTTTTTTAATGGGTTAGCTAGGCTCATTGATTTCCTTGTAAGCTTTGCGCATTTCGCACCAACTGTAGCAGTTGTTGACGATATCCCCAACGGTCATTCTCTAATCCTGTTTGAATGAGTGTTTCAGTATCGGCATAGTTGAAGTTTTGCACATAGGGGCTTTGACGAAGCTGTTCGGCAAATGCGGCGACGCCGGTAACAAAGTCCATGGTATCGGAAGCATCGTTTACAACCTGTTTGACGGGTATGTTCATCAGTTCACTGTGGCTGTTGCTTGGCAGTTTATAGCGAACTTTTACGAAGGCTAACTCTGAAGAGATTGGTTGCGCTGCTTTCGTTTGGGTAGTTGTGTAGCGCAGTGGGTCGTTAAAACGAAACTCGCCTTGTGTGGGTACAATTTCATACAATGCGGTGACGGTATGGCCTGAGCCCATTTCACCGGCATCTATTTTATCGTTGTTGAAATCTTCACGATTAAGCTGGCGATTGTCATAGCCAATGAGTCGGTATTCCGCGACATTTTTTGGGTTAAATTCGACCTGTATTTTCACGTCTTTCGCAACGGTCTGTAAGGTTGCGGTGAGTTGTTCTGAAAATATTTTCCGAGCTTCTTGGTAACTGTCAATGTAATACGCAACGCCGTTGCCGTGGTTGCTTAACTCTTCCATGAGGTGATCATTATAGTTGCCGGTACCAAAGCCAAGCACGTTTAAAAAGACGCCACTTTCTCGTTTGCTTTCAATCAGGTCTTTTAGGCTATCGATGCCAACCGTTCCGACGTTGAAATCGCCATCGGTGCCGATGATGACACGGTTAATTGAATCTTTATCAAAGTTCGTTTGTGCCAGCTCGTATGCTAAATGAATACCTGCACTACCATGGGTGCTACCACCGGAACGCAGTTGGTTAATTGCATTGATGATGGTTTGCTTTTGATCGCCTGCCGTCGGCTCAAGTGCTACTCCAGAATCACCGGCGTATACGACGATAGATACATGGTCTTGCGGTCGCAGCTGATCGACTAATAAGTTGAATGATTTCTGCATTAGGGGAAGTTTGTCTGGGTTACCCATACTGCCGGATACATCTAATAAAAACACAAGGTTCAAGGGGGGCAAATCAGCCATATTGCTTTTATAGGCTTGCAGCGAAACGCGCATGAGCTGTGTGTTTTCATTCCAAGGCGTTATGGTGAGCTCGGTTTCTATCGCAATGGGCTCTCGCATGTCTGTGGGTGCTTTTAAGCCGTAATCGAAGTAGTTAATGAACTCTTCTACTCGAATTGCGTCAGCCGGTGGTAGCGACCCGTGCTCTAAATAACGGCGGGCGTTGGTATAACTTGCCGTATCAACATCGGTCGAAAAGGTGCTGACGGGTTCGTCGATGACTATCTTGATTGGCGATATGTCGGTATTGGCGTATTTTTCGTCGTTTGCGATGGGCAGCCCCATGTCGTTATCGATAATGGTTCGATCAAGCAAAGGTGTTTGGGCTAAAGCCATGACTTCGCCAGAAACAGCATCCGATTCATAATTAGCGGTAGGTGCTAGTTTAACGGCTTTTTGAAGGGTCGTGGCCGGTGCAGTTGCGATAACTTCAGCGAGTTCAGAGCGCGCTGTTTTAGATTCTGCATGGCTAATATCATTGTGTGACGTAGTTGCTCCGCAAGCGGTAATAATAGCAATGCTCAGTAGGCTTAGTGGGGTTGATAGCTTCATGGTTAAGTCTCATTGTGTGGTTTGTATGACTTAAACGACTCAGGGTGGGAAAAGGGGTAACTATTTTTTATTTTTTTATTTTGACTTCCATGCCAATGAACGTCCTAGTTTTACAGCATCTCAGCTTAGAATATTGTGATTTAGGTTAAAAAATCACCTAAATGATGCGTCACATGGTATATTGCGCGCCCGCAAAATGGCTTGCCCGAATTTACCGAGTGCGCCTTATTATTGAATTCAGATAAAGGTAGCAGTATGGCAGATAAGTTTTTCTTCAAAGGCCGTCAAGAATCGCGTCAGCATCACACTCAGCTTGGCTTTCAAACCAATCCTAGCCAAAAAATAGGCAGTAAGAAGTACCCGTTGAATTTAGTGGTCACTTCTGAAGAGCGTCAGCACGAGTTAGCGCATATAGTGACCGAGGCAGGTTTGTTTGCGCAAATCACGCTGGATCGCAATGAAGGTGCCGTTGAATCGATTACTGAACTAACCACCGCGCTAAACAAAGTTGAGACGGTGGTCTTAGACAAAGTGCCTGAGCGAAACGAGCCTTGTCTTTGTGGCAGTGGTAAGAAATATAAAAAGTGCTGTGGGTAAGTTGCTTTCATAGCCGATAAACAGCACCTGAAGTATTCCTAAATAAAGCTAAAGTTGAAACCGGTTTAACTACGGTGTGAGCGAGAGGCAATATCCTTTGATATCTACCACCTCAGCCATATTAGTATTGCTAGAATTAATTCTATCGGATACCTCGGTACTGAGCATTTAGGGCGCACTTAGCATCAGGTATAAGCTCAAATGCTGCGGACTTAGTTTCAATATGTGTAATAGTGTTTTTTGATAATACATCAAACGGATTCGTTATTTTTTGCTAGGCGAGCTGGTGAAGTAATAACAACACACTTGTTATGATCGCCAAAACTTGGGAGCAAACAGTACGACTACTGTTAAAAATTCTAACCGACCCAGTATCATTGCAAATGTTAAAATAGCTAAGCCAGTATTACTGACAGGTTGGAAGTTATCTGACAGCACACCAAAAGCAGGGCCTAGAACATTAAGGCATGAACTAACAGCTGAAAGGGAGGACCATAAGTCTAACCCTGTTGTCATTAAGAGCAGAGTCAAAGCTAGTGATGATAAAATAACAAAAAATATAAAAGCAGTTGTATTCCTAACGATATCGCTGCTTATAGATTTGCCTTGGTATTTAATAGCAAAAACACCTTTCGGATGTATTAGGCGCTTTATTTCTCTTCTGACTAATTTAAAAATAATGATGGTGCGTATAATCTTACTGCCGCCTGCAGTTGACCCAGAGCATCCACCAAGGTAACTGGAAATAATCAATAAAAACAGAATAGCGATAGGCCATGTTGCAAAATTTTCCGCACCGAAGCCGGTGCTAGTGATAAAAGAAATGACAATGAAAGTGGCATGATTGAGAGACTTTAATTTGCTTATACCGTCATCATTTTGTATTAACAGTAAAAAAGAGATTATTGAAATTGTTAGGCATAATAATAAGAAAACACGCGATTCTTCATTTTGAAATAATAATCTAACGTCTTTAGTTTTTAACAATTTGAAGTGAATGCCGAAATTTAAAGCGCCGATGATCATAAAAATATCTGATACTAAATATATTGCTTCACTGTGATACCAACCTAGGCTTGCATCATGAATAGAAAAACCACCTGTAGATACCGTCGTTAAGCTATGAGCAAAAGCATCGTAAATATCCATTCCGGCAGCATAGTAGGCTATCGCACACAAGGCAGTAATGAACACGTAAACAGACCATAAATAATGAGTTGTTTTCATGGTTCTAGCGGCCAATTTATCATCTTTAATCGGTCCGGGCACTTCTGACTTGAGCAACTTCATGCCACCAACATTCAAGTTAGGTAAAATTGCTACGACAAAAATAACAATCCCTAAGCCTCCAAGCCATTGCAGAAATTGCCGATAGATTAAGAAGCTAGGCGGCAGGCTGTCTAACCCCGATAAAATGGTAGCGCCGGTGGTTGTTAATGCACTAAAAGATTCAAATGCCGCATGCATAAAGTCAACATGAGTCACTATCGAAATGGGTACAGCAGAAAGTAACCCTACGATCAACCATGACAAGACAGCAAATAGTGGCGCCACTTTAATGCGAATACTAACGATCACTCGCCGAGTGGCACTCCAAAGAATTAGAGCGCAGCCCATATATAGCGCGCCTAGTTCAAAGAAAATAGAATGCAAGTTGTCACGGAAAACTGTCAACGAGGCAAATCCAAACAACGTGAAAAGGCAACCTACGGTCAGTATGGGGTATATGGCTAGTTTGATGACACTGGTTAAATGTATTCCATTTTTAATCATACGCACCTCCAATAGAGTGAACGACAAAGAGACTCAATGGGTTATTCGTTAAAAAAACCACACCTAGGTGTTCAGTAGTTAAATTTATACAGTAGGCGTTTGTCTTGGGGTTAGATATCCTGAGCTCAGGTGCGTTTGGGCGGAGCTTGAGGAAGTTTTGGAAAGCTGATCAGTCTATATATAGTGCGGAGGTTAGTAGGTGTTCTTGCGTGTTGTTCGCTGGTAAAGCGTTGGCTGGTTACAGGGGTTAGCAAAATAAGCGAGCTTAGAAAGTCATCATTAGATTCCCCTTCAAACTCAGCTACTTCACTATAGTCATTTATATCGATAACCTGGTCACACACGCTGGTCCCTAGCGTAAATGAGCTCGTTAAGAGAAACGCAATAAGAGCCAATGTTAAGGTCAGTCTATTTGCCATAAACCAGTCTGTGGAAAGCCAATGAATTATCGAGATTATAGACTAATGTCTGGTGACTACCATTGTTTTGGAGTCTGTTATGTACTTTAGTGACTTAAAGCAGGCCCAATAAAGTATAGTGAGCCTGTTTATTTCCTTTTATCGTTCTTTATGCTTACTTTTTAACGGTTATTCGGCAGGCGCTCGCTGAACACACGTAGAATATTACCTCCCATGATTTTGGTTATGATTGCCTCTGACATGCCAAGCGCTAACAATTCATGCGTAATGGCGGCATATTCTGAAGCATCCATTTCAGTGTGAACCGAACCGTCAAAGTCTGACCCCAAACCTACATGGTCTTCGCCCACTAACTCAACGGCAGCTTGAATGGCCGATGCGATGCCTTTGGGGGAATACTCACACACGGCATCCCAAAAACCTATACCAATAACACCGCCGGTTGCGGCTATGTCTTGCATGAGTTCATCATGAATATTTCTTGGCGATTCGCAGTGGCCGTGAGTGCCAGTATGGCTGACCACAACCGGGTGCGTGATAATTTTTAAGGCTTCTTTAACGACTGCTTCTATGAGTGAGATTACACCAACTCTTCTTGAAGAAGACCCGCGTACACGCCATGTGCTGAAACTAATTCACTGTGAGTACCGCGCTCTACAATTTCACCGGCTTCTAAGACCAAAATTTGGTCAGACTCGCGAATGGTGCTTAGCCGGTGTGCAATGGCTATCACGGTACGTTCTTTAAACACGCGTTCAAGTGCTTTTTGGATTAGGCTTTCAGTTACCGAATCAATTGAGCTGGTGGCCTCATCTAATAGCAATAGCTGTGCTTGGCTGGTCATTGCTCTGGCAAATGAAATTAATTGTTTTTGCCCTGCACTGAGTTGATCACCACCGCTTTGCAAGTGAGTTTTATAACCGTTCGGTAACGATTCAATGAAGTCATGTGCGTAAACGTATTTAGCAGCGTCTACAATAGCAGTTTGATCAACCTTCGCTAAGCCAATGTTGAAGCTGACATCTTGATCAAACAAGAATACGTCTTGCTGCATCATAGTAAACAGAGTTTCTAGCGACTGCTTAGGAATACGAGATAACTCCAAGCCATTAACTAACACACTGCCTTCATAGCCTTCGTAGGTTTTAGTTAACAAGCGCATGACCGTTGATTTACCCGAGCCGGTGCTGCCGACTAGCGCTAACTGCTGGCCTTGTTCCAGTGCAAAACTCACGTTTTTAAGTACGTAAGGGTCATCGGTTTTATAACGAAAGGATACTGACTTAAATTCAATCGACTCAAAAACATCCAGCTTGTTGCCAATTTCTGTATCGGAATAAAGGTTTTGGTCTGTCTCTTCTAAAGGCTCATTGAACAGCTCATCAAGATGTTCAAAAGCTGCGAATGAACGCTGAATAGCCGTGATCTGTCCAGTAAAGTCTCGAACTGGAACAAATATTTTTTCTAAGGTGTTAATAAACGCAATAACCACCCCTAAGCTAACCGCACTAGTCAATACAAGGCTTGAGCCCGCCCAAATAATCAACGCCATCGCTATGGTGGTGATACCAGCGATCACTGAGAACAAAGCAGCATCCCAACCATTGGCTTTTACTTGCGCGTGTAAAAATTCATCGGTTAGTTTGGTGTATTTTTCTTCCACTTCATGTTCAGCGGCATATAGCTGAACCGTGGTAATACCCCGAATACATTCTTGCAAGTAACCCGTTGAGCGCGCTAACGAAGAACGGGTAATTTGATACAGAGTGCGCAGCTTGTTACGAACGTATTGCGTAATCATCAAAATAGGCGGGAACAACACCAAGATGACGGTAGCGAGCTGCCAATTGATGACATACAAAAAGATAAGCAACCCAAGGGTGTTTATGGAGTCTTTGACAATGCCTAAAACACCTAATACAAAGCTATCGCCAATAGATTCTAAATCACTGGTTAAGCGCGACAGTGTTATTCCTGTTGGGGTTTTATCAAAGTAGCTGCGAGGCAGCTTTATAATGCGTGCAATGAGGGTTTGCCGAATATCAAAAAGCGTTCGTTGACCAACCATGCGTAGTGTATAGCTGTACACCGCATCGCTAATGTAGTTCATGATTAAAACGCCAGTCATGTAAATAAGCATGAGCGGCAATTGGTCTAACTGGCCTGTAGTTAATTGTTCATCAATTATTTTGATCATTAACCAAGGGAACAATAAGTTAGCCGCTACGCTGAACGGCATCGAGGCTAAACCAACAATGATATAGGTTTTGTATTTCGCTGCGAAATGCCAAAAACTACCCAGTATTTGCCAGTCAGATTTCATTAACTTACTCATGCGCTGGCCTCCTGATCATTTTGTTGTAAATCCCAAGTCTGCTTGTAGTAACTCGATGACTTAAGTAATTCTTCATGCGTACCACGAGCTATAATTTCACCTTCTTTTAATACTAATATTTCATCCATTTCTTGCAATGCCGAAATACGATGCGACACCACGATTAAGCTACGGTCAACTAACTTATCGTTTAGCGCCGACATAATAGCGCGCTCTGTATCGTAGTCGACTGCTGAAAGTACGTTGTCGAGTATGAGTATATTCGCAGGGGTATAGAGTGCTCGTGCGATACTCACTCGTTGCTTTTGTCCGCCAGAGAGCATAATACCTTTCTCGCCGACCATGGTCGTTTCTTGGTTAGAGAAGCGTGCGACATCGTTGGTTAATTGGGCCGCTTCAATAGCTTCAGCAACGGTCATGCTTTGATGTGCAGAGTTGCTTTGGGCACCAAACTCTATGTTGTCGTGTAAGGTCGCAGAAAACAAGTAAGGGTCTTGAGTTATCGTGCGAACTTGTTTGTGCCAATCGTGGCGTGACCATTGAGTAATATCATGGTCACCATAAAAAACGGTGCCAGTATCGATATCTTGTAAGTGGTTTAAGCAGTTCACCAAGGTTGTTTTACCGGAACCAACAGAGCCGAGTATGCCTAACTTTTTACCTTGTGGTAGCTCAAAGCTGATACCTTTCAAAGTAGGTTCTTCAGAATCGCTGGTTGGGTATCGGTAAGTAAGGTTCTTTACCGTTAACGTAGAGCGCTGAATGTCTTTAGATTCTGTTTCGCTTAATCTCAGCAGGTTAGTGGGGTCGACTTTGGTGTTTAAAATAGTCATCACACTTTCTAAGCTGACCATACCCATCTGAATCACGCTTAAAATTCGTCCTAAGCCACCAAATGGCATTGCCAGCATGACCGAATAAGATAAAAACGCGGTAATTTCACCAACCGTCAGCTCAGCGTTAACCACCATGACGGCGCCAAGCCCCAAAATAAGAATTTTCATCATTTGGTTGGCGTAATCTAGCACAGGCATAATAAACACTTGGATGCGCTGAATTTTCAATGTGACATCTAATAAATGTTGGTTTGCCTCAGCAATTTCTTTTTGAACCCATGGGCCCATATTCTCTGCTTTGATAACATCCATACCCGATAAAAAATGCACCAACTGCTCACTGAGGTTTTGCAAACTGTGCATTCGGTCTGTCCACATTTTACGCATCCGAACGAAACCAAAGCGATAAATAGTAAAGGCAAAAGCGATCGGTAAAAACGAATAGAGTGTCAACGAAGGCGATAAGCGCCACATATAAATAGGCGTTAACGACAGTGCAAATATAATGTTAAACATTTGCATAAAACCAATGCCGAAGAATAACCGGATGCCGGTTATGTCGTTATTGATAATCGAAATGAGCTTACCACTGTTATTTGTACCGTGAAAACTGTCGGTTAAACGGTTCAGTTTGGCGAATAAGTCATTTTTTAATTGTGCTTCTACAAAGCGACCTGGGTTCAGCCCGAGTACGCGCGAAAGGGTGCGAATGACAATCATCACTAAAGAGGCCGCAATGATCATAAAAATAGAATTTAGAAGTGCAGAATGGTTTTCAACAATATCGCCGCTGAGCAAGTCAATCGCGGTTCGAACCATTAAGGGTATTTCAACTTGTAACCAGTTGACTAGAAAGATGAAAAATATCGCGAAGCCGTATGATAAGCGGTTTTGCCAGAGGTAATGCCATATTAATTGGCCTTTAGATTGCGGCGCTTCGAACTGCATGACAACTCCAGTAGATAAGATAGCGAAACAGTATTAGGGCTAACCGTGTGAATTGAAAGGCTCACTGCATACTTTTTTGCATATCGATAGGCAAAATATTGCTTACGACGCTTTCGCTATGCGCAAACTATTGCTCAATTCGAACCCAAATAGCACCTTACCGATCCCCCTTATTGCACATACCCCCTATATCAAGGGCCCCTCAAGCGATCTTCTGAAATCGGCATAGCCTTTGCTATTACTCAAAGACTCGTGTGCAACAAAGTGCATCGATTGGACTTATAAAAACAATAAACATCGGAGATTACGTTATGAAACTGACAACTAAGTTGGCGGTCACTACCGCTGTATTAGTTTCTTTTACAGCCCCTCAAGTATTTGCAGACACCCAGTGGAACGTTTCACTTTGGGGTAAGCGTCGCGCCTTTACCGAACACGTAGAAAAGCTCGCCGAGTTAGTCTCAGCCAAGACCAACGGTGAATTCACGTTGAACATTTCTTATGGCGGTTTATCGAGTAACACAGAAAACTTAGATGGTATTTCTTTTGGTGCCTTCGAAATGGCTCAATTTTGTGCTGGCTATCACCCAGACAAAAACCCATCAATAACCGTTTTAGAATTACCTTTTATGGGCGTCTCGACGTTAGAGCAAGAAATTGCTGTTTCTAAGGCTGTTTATAACCACCCAGCAGTCGTAAAAGACTTAGCGCGCTGGAACGCAAAATTATTAATGCCTTCACCATTGCCTCAGTACAACATTGCCGGCGTGGGCGATGCGCCAAATTCTTTAAGTGACTTTAAAGGTCTACGAATTCGGGCCACAGGCGGGATTGGCGAAGCTTTGACCATTGCCGGTGCCGTACCAACCTCAATGTCTGCAACGGAAGTTCGCCAAGCATTAGATTCAGGTGTTATTAACGCCGCTTCTTTTGCACCTCACGCACATATGTCTTTTGGTACCGTTGAATCTGCTGATTGGTGGACGACTAACCTAAACCCAGGCACGGTAAACTGCCCTGTGGTAGTCAACGTAGATTCATTGGCTGACTTGAAGCCTGAATACCGTGATGCCTTATTAGGTTCTGTGGATGAATCATTAGCGCACTATGTTGATTACTACAACAATCAGACCATGGCGGCTTGGGGACCTAAGCTAGACGAAAAAGGCGTTGAGCGCATTACTTTGTCTGCCGCAGAGTTAAAAGCATTTAAAGATCAAGCCGCTGGTCCTGTGCACAACGCTTGGATTGACAGCATGAATAAGAAAAAGCTCCCCGCACAAGAGCTTTATGATCTCGTCTTAGAAACATTGAAGTAGCACGCATGTCTTAATGCGCCTCAACTCATGAGGCGCAATTCTATAGAGGGTTTCACATGTCAGGATCGGCGACCGTTCTTGAAGATTCTTCCGCTGTCAGTAAAGCAGACCAATGGCTATTTAAGTTAGAAAGTCTATTTACCTTGTTCGGCGGCATTACAATTTTATTCTTAGTGGGTTTGGCAGTGACCAATATTCTCGGTCGCTGGCTCTTTAACCTACCGGTCACGGGTTATATCGACTGGGTTGAGCAGTGTATGGCTATTTTTGCTTTTGTCGGTATTGCCTATTGCCAGCGTGAAGGCGGGCATATACGAATGGATATTCTGCTCAGCGCCATGAAAGGTAGAAAGCTTTGGATATCAGAATGGGTGTCTGTTTTCTTTATGCTGCTGATTACCTTGGTATTAATTTATGGCAGTTATTTGCACTTTTATCGAGCCTTCACCAATGGCGATAGCTCGATGGATATAGGCTTACCCATTTGGCCTGCGAAGTTAATAGTACCAGTGGCACTCAGCTTTTTGGCACTGCGTTTAGTTTTTCAATTATGGGCATATAGCATTGCTATTTTACACCCAAATAAAGCTCCTGTAGCCGTGCCGCTGATTGAAGATGCCGCAACGCAAGCAGCCCGTGAAGCGCAAAGCTTAGACGGAGGTGTGTCATGATTGAATTTATGACATCGGCCGAGCCATTAGAAATTGGCGTTATGGTCTCAGCGGTCATGCTGGTATTGGTCTTGTTAGGCGTGCGCGTTGCATTTGCCACAGCAGGCGCTGGTTTTTTAGGGCTAGTGTGGATATTCTCTGCCAAGATGGGCTTTGAGAAAGGCTTCATGGTCGCAGTGAAAATGGCGGGCACCGTACCGCATTCAAAAGCCACCAGTTTATCGTTAAGTTTGATCCCTACTTTTATCTTGATCGGCTACTTAGCCTATCACGCAGGTCTAACCAAATCGCTCTTTGAAGCAGCCAAACGGTGGGTAGGTTGGTTGCCCGGTGGCTTAGGTGTCGCAACGGTATTCTCAACCGCTGGTTTTGCCGCAGTGTCTGGAGCATCGGTTGCAACATCGGCTGTGTTTGCGCGTATCGCTATTCCTGAAATGTTAAAGCTTGGCTATGACAAACGCTTCGCAGCAGGTGTGGTAGCTGCCGGTGGTACCTTGGCTTCCCTTATTCCGCCATCCGCAATTTTGGTTATTTACGCCATCATTGTTGAGCAAGATGTCGGTACCTTACTCATGGCTGGCTTTATTCCCGGTGTAGTCTCGGCGCTGATATACGCAGGTTTGGTTGTATTTTTGGCGGTATGGAAAAAAGATTTAGGACCGCCTGTCAAAGGCTTTAGTTGGAAACAGCGCTTTGAAGCAATTCCCGGAACATTACCGATCTTCTTTGTAGTCTTCATCATCATGATTTGTATTTATGGTGGCGTGGGTACGCCAACGGAAGCGGGCGCGTTAGGTGCATTGGTTATTTTAGCCATGGCTTTATATAAAGGCATGCGCTGGCCAAGCCTTAAAGGCGCATTAATGGAATCTGCAAAATTAACAGTGATGATCTTCACGATCATTTGGGGCGTTCTCATTTATGTTCGCTTCTTAGGTTTTGCAGATTTACCCAATGCGTTTTCGGCATGGATAGCTGGAATAGACCAAAACCCATTCATCACCTTGCTGTTTATCCTAATGGCCTACGCAGTATTAGGCATGTTCATGGATGCCATCGGCATGTTACTGCTTACCTTGCCGGTGGTTTACCCAGCCATCATTGCTCTAAACGGAGGTGACATGGTAACAGCGGCAGACTCCGCGTTCGGGGTATCGGCCGCAGGCTGCGCAATTTGGTTCGGTATTATTGTCGTGAAAATGGCAGAGCTTTGTTTAATAACACCGCCCATCGGGCTGAACTGTTTTGTGGTAGCCGGTGTACGAAAAGACATTTCAGTGCAAGATGTATTTCGCGGAGCAACACCGTTTTTTGTCGCCGATGTTATAACTATTGCGGTGCTGATTATGTTCCCGAGTATTGTGCTGTGGTTGCCGTCTTTGATTTAACCGTGTGGCATTTTGTAGTACCACTGTCTATGAGTAATCCTCTAGGCAGTGGTCGTCTGAGCTGAGGTGCTGTAAAACTAGGGGCGCCGTAAACCCGTCTATGGGGGCTCGTCATTGGCATCCATGCCAATGAACGCCCTAGTCTTACAACACCTCAGCTCATTTGTAGTTGTGAGGTGTTTTTAATTTTTACTGCTTTAGATGTGGAATTGGCTTTGAAATATAGGGCATCGAAGACATGGATGTCTTCGCTGAGCTTACAAGGATGTACTCGCAGCGACCAATATTTCAAAGCCAATTCCGCATCGGTCCTTAACCACAAGCAATTAAATACCAACTTGTCAGACCAAAAAATCCTCACGCTTCAAATCGTACTTTTGCATTTTTTGATTTAAGGTTCTACGTGGTAAGTCCAACACATCCATCACTGCTTTGATGTTGCCTTGGTGATGTTTTAGCTCTGCAGCAATTAGCATCTGTTCAACATACTCAAGCCGGTTTGTTAAAGAGCTTTCAGAATTGATGGTTTGTGCGCCTGTATTGCCTACTTGTAAAAGTTCTTGCAGAGATATTCCGCTGATGTTGCGAGTTAGCAAATATCGTTCTGCAGTGTTTTTTAGTTCGCGAACATTGCCTGGCCAATCGTGTAACTCAAGGGCTAATTGATCATCAAGTTGAATGTCGGGTGCAACTAACTTATTGCTAAGGGCGGCTTCATTTAGGAAATGTTGAAACAAAAAAGTGATGTCTTCCTTACGCTCACGCAGTGGCGGTAAATGTAATTCAGATACTAACAGCCGATAGTATAAATCTTCTCTAAATTCTCCCTCTGCCGAGGCTACTTTTAAGTCTTTTTTGGTCGCCGCAATAATACGCACATCAAGCGCTTTCGACTTATGTGAACCCAGCCGAGTTACTTCTCGTTCTTGCAATACACGCAGTATTTTTACTTGAAAATACATCGGCATACTTTCAATTTCATCAAGTAGCAACGTACCGCCATTGGCGTATTCAAATTTCCCAGCGTGGCTCTTCGTCGCGCCAGTGAAAGCACCGGCTTCGTGGCCAAAGAGTTCTGACTCTATCAAATTTTCAGGAATAGCAGAAACGTTGATAGGAACAAAGGCATGTTTATTTCGCACGCTGTATTTATGTAGGCATTGTGCGATTAATTCTTTACCGGTACCTGTTTCGCCATGAATAATTACGTCCGCATTGATCTGCGCTAACATCAAAACTTGTTGGCGCAGCTTACGAATAACCTCAGAGTTACCGATAATGTCTTTTTCGATACCAGACAAGCCTAAAAGATGGTCATTGCTTTGCCGTGCCTTCATTGCAGATTGTCGCTGACGGCAGGCGGTTTTTACTAACTCAACTAAACGCTCTGGTTTATAAGGCTTCTCGACAAAATCGTAGGCGCCTGCTTTCATCGCTTCAACCGCCAGAGCAATACCACCGTGCCCAGTGATCAGAATGAAGGGAATGTTATCCGGTACTTTCCCTAAAAAGGCCATACCGTCTAGCTCAGGCATTCTGACATCACTGATAATGACACCTGAGTAAGTGCTATCGATATTTTTAAGTGCGTCGAGAGCATTACTGTAGGTTTGTACATGAATATCAGCCAGTTCAAGCCATTGTTCCAATGATTCGCGGATAGCTGGGTCATCATCAACAATTATGGCGTGAAATAAATTTTTGTTTTTGTCCAATTTTTGGTACCTCACCTTGCAAGGGCAATGGTAAACAACGTGCCTTCACCGAGTTGACTGTTTACTTTTAATTGTCCGCCCATATCAGAGACAAGGCTATAACTAATGGCTAGCCCTAAGCCTAACCCTTCATCAAATTGTTTGGCAGAATAAAATGGCTCAAAAATATGGGTGATCTCGTCTGCCGTCAAGCCAATGCCATTGTCACTTACTCTGACCAATGCCGAGCTTCCTAATTCAACTGAGATTGTAATTTGTGGATTGTTTACTGAACTAACAGCATCAATTGCATTCTTAATTAAGTTTACGACTACTTGCTCTAGCATCATGCTATTGCCCATTGCACTGGCCTGCTCACTGACATCAATGTTCAGAGATATACCAGCTTGAGTTAGATTTGCAGACAAAACATCCTGTGCATATTGCACGACAGGTAATAGTTTTATGGTGGCAAGCCCTGTATTGCGTTTGCCAGATACCATTCGAAGTTGTCGACTTATATAAGATAATCGCTCGATAAGACCGGTGATTTTCTTTAAATTTGAGAGAACTTTTTCGGGCTGATTGCGTTGAATCAGTAATTCGCTGCTAGCGGCATAGCTTGATAGCGCTGTGATCGGCTGATTAATTTCATGGGCGATTGCCGAGGACATCCGCCCAAGTGACGCTAAGCGCTGGGAGTGGCTCAGTTCTTTTTCAGCACGTTTTAACTCTTCCGTTCTGGCAACAACACGTTGTTCAAGTTCATCGTTACTTTTAACCAACTCAAGCTGTGCTTGTTTTAACTCACTGACATCGTGAATAGTGATGAGGTATTCATGTGGTTCAGACAAACCAATAGCACTAGAAGTCACCAAGATAGGAAAGGAAGAGCCATCAGATCTTATGCCAATGGAGTCGATAGCTTCGATAGCTGAGTAAACTCCACGCCAACCAGTGACCAGTCGGTGAATGTCAGGCAGTTCATTTTCTGCTAGCCGAAATAAACGTTTTGCCTGTGGGTTAACAAAGGTCGTTTTACCATCGTGTGTTAAGTTAATAAGACCCGCATCGGTACCTTCAATAATGGCACGTTGGTGTGTTTCGCGCTGGGCAATCAGAGTAGCTAGTTTTGATTGCGATTGCGCATTACGTACTCGTTCACGAATCCATAATATTGCTATCACTAATATCATGTAGGCAAAAACTATAGAATATACAGAGCGAGCAACGGCAGATTCAATCTGACTTGTGGGGTACAACCAATTTAGGTGCCACTTAATGCCGGGGATCTGTTGTTGGAATAAAATATGATCGCCGACCATTGGCAAGTTAACGATAGGGTGGGCGCTAGAATCTAATCGAGTTTTTAAGATAGCGACAGAGTGTTCACCATATTGCTTGGTATCAATAAGGTGGCTGCTTTCTTGTGGACTTAGAGGTCTTAGTCCATGGTATAACCAGCGTGAGTTGTACGATAGAAAGACGATGTCATGTTCGTCACTGAGCCATATTTTTTCACCAGATTGCGCCCAGTTGGCTTCTAAGCTATCGAAAGTGATTTTGACAACCACAACACCAATAAACTCAAGGTCGACTATGATAGGTTCTGCAAAAAACAGCCCTGCTTTACCCGTCGTTGCACCTACGGCAAAATAGAAGCCTTGTTCTCCGTTTCTTGCTGATTGATAGTAAGGCCTAAACGCATAGTTTTGGCCAACAAAACTTGTTTTCGTTAAATAGTTAGAAGCTCCGATGGTATTACCATTGCTGTCCATGACAAATATTTCATCAGCGCCAGAGCGATTGTTAATATTGCTTAATAGCGACGAAACTGCCGTTCCTGATTCTGAATTGAGTAGTGCGCGCTGAATACGTGGGTCGTTTGATAAAACGGCAGGTAAATACTCAAAGCGTTGTATGCTGGCTTGCAGCGAATTTTGATAGACGGACAGCCGTTGGCTAGCCTTTTCTTGAATTGATGTCATTTCTAGGGCATAAAATTGCTTGTTGGCGAATAGCAGTAGCCCGATAAGTACGAGAAAACTAATCGTTAAAAAAGAAATGATCGCGAGGTTATTTTTTATTGTTTTATAAAACCGATTGTTCACAATGCTATTTGAGTCTAATTAAAAGGTTACCTTAACAAAGGCCAAGCTCGCTGACTATCGAAAACAAGGATAACTAGAAGCTTTAATGTGGGTTAAGGTGAATTTTTCTTCCGCTGTAAATTTATCTTGTAATCAACCTTTGCTTACCAGTGCTTTAACCTTTTTTGCGGTCGAACACCATTAATATTTTTCAAATTTGAATCTTAATACAACAACTGGACGTATACTTAGCCTAGGCTACTGCTTTTTGGCTGATTTTTAAAGTTATCAAGATAGAGGGCGATAGCGTCTATAAGTTAATAGTAGTTTTCAAGCAAGGTGTTTTTTATGCAAACTGGTCGATTGTTCCGAATAGTAAATAACTATGACAGATATGTCATGAATGGCTTAACCGGTGTATTGTTGGCCAATTTTGTCTTGGCGCTTGTATTGGGGGCCGTATATGGCGGAGTAATATCAGCGTTGGTGCTGGGGCTCTTGTTAGTTTTAGGGCCGATAATGCTGCAAAAATTGAGTCCTTATTCAGTATTAACGCAAAGTGTTATGGCTTTTGCATTTATGTCATTCGTGACCTTGCAGGTTCATCTTGCTCATGGCTTGATTGAAATACACTTTGGTTACTTTGTAATGTTAGCCATACTCTATGCGTTTCAGAGAATAACTCCTATTATTGTCGGTGCTGCTATTGCCGCCGTTTATCATATTGGAGTCGCTGCTATTCAGGCCAGTGGCGCTTCTATCTTCCTCTTTGAGGCTAACAGCACCTTAGTCTCAGGTGTTGGTATTCCTATGTTTATCTTTGTTCATGCCGCTTACGTTGTAGTAGAGGCGATAGTACTTGTTTATATGGCTTTTATTACCCAGCCTATTATGCAAACGGCTCAAAAAATAATTCAATCTAATGAATATATGTTAGCGGATACTGGCCAAATAGATCTCAGCGTGGCAATTGATGACACTAATAATGAATTGATTGGCCAATATAAAAAACTGATTTACTCGGTTCGAGGTGTGATCTCTAATGCATCAGAAACAACCGAAGTATTAAGTGAAAGCCTAGAAGTGCTAGAAGATTCATACGAGGTACTTAACCGGGGAGTCGTTGATCAAGAAGATCAGTTGAGTTCGATCCGATCATCAACAAGCCAAGTGACTGAGGCCGTTCAGGCGTTGTCCGAAATCGTGGTTTTTGTTAAAAATAAAGCCAATGAGCTAACAACACTCAAGGATGAAAGCATTGAAGCAGTCGGACTTTCCGCTGAAAAAATTAGCTTAGCCTCACAATATATCTCTGAGACTAGTGAAACCTTGTCAATAGTTGACCAAGAGACCGCTCGAATATCGGCCATGGTAGAGTCAATCCAAAGTATTGCTGAACAAACGAATTTGCTTGCACTCAACGCCGCCATTGAGGCTGCTCGTGCCGGAGAGCAAGGGCGCGGCTTTGCCGTCGTCGCTGATGAGGTTAGAGCATTGGCAACGCGAACGCATCAAGCTACTACAGAAATCGACACGCTCATTCAGAGCTTAACCAAAGGTGCAAGTGGCGCAATGGTTACAATGAAGCGTTCCGTTGAGGAAGTCGAAGGGAGTCGAGATTTGAATCAATCGGCGGTTAAGCAAATGTCGAAATTGGGCGAGCAAATTGATGATATTTTCCAAAGTACCGTCAGTATCGCCAGTGCGGTAGAAGAGCAGGCAATGGTCAACCAAGATATCGATACACAAGTGATATCCATAACCGATGCCTCTAGTGAAATGGCACAGAGTATTGTCAAAGGCAATGAGCAGTTAATAGATGTGTCTAAACGATTTAAGGCGCTCAATGAAAGTATTCAAAAATTCAAAACCTAAAATTTTTTTAACGATAGGGGTTCTAGTTTGGGCTGCCTTGATTGTGTTTTTGTTATTTAACCTCGTCACCGAGCGAATGCAGGTGTTCGATGAAGAGCAGTCTGTGCTGTCGAATTACGCAACAGTCGAATCCTACCTTGATGAGATTGAGAAGGTATTTAGCATAGCAGCGAGTGACGGCATTCAAGTTATTCGAGTGACGGAGCCAAATTGTGATTGCAATTTCGCCTCATCGTTGCATTGGACGCAACTGCAAAACCAATACAGTGAAGTAGAGTTCTTTGAGGTAAATGTACAAGCGCTAGATGAAGCGAGTCTAGCGTTGGTACCATCAACGCCCATGGCGATTGTTTCAGATTCTTCTGGTCAGGTGCTTTATGCCGGGCCATTTAGTGATGCAAATTACTGCAATGCCGACAATAGCTTAATTGAGGCGTACCTCAATGAGTCGCTTAATCAACGGTATTCACCATTGGAAACACAAGGGTGTTATTGCAAGACTCAGCCGAACCGGCTTTAGGTGCTTTTATGGTCTATTCTTAACGTGATTCCAAGGTTAAACTTAGATTTTTGAGCGATTAAGGTTAGGTAATGAATCCAGCTTTCAGACAAACCATTATTGATATATGTGATGCAAAAATAATCAAAAAAGGCGACAACGTAGGCTTGTCTTTTTATGCCTTTTTTAAAAATAAAAACGACAATCCTAAGTTACTGATGGAGGTGGCCACTTGGTGGATCGAAACCCATGAGCTCGACCACTTCGTAAAGGCCAAAACCATTAAAGCAATGATTGAGCAGGGGCTTTAGTGAATTTAGGATAGATCTAAACAGGGTCTACATTCGTATAAAATCATAATAATTGACAAAAGTGGCGCATATGACTCAACCTACCTCCATAAAAATTGGCATCAGCAGTTGTTTGCTTGGCGAGAAAGTTCGCTTTGACTCTGGGCATAAACTCAATAAGTACGCGACAGAAGTATTGGGGGGTTATTTCGAATTTGTGCCTTTTTGCCCTGAGGTGAGTATTGGCCTAACAATACCAAGAGCCCCAATTCGTTTAGTCGATATAGACGGTGACGTGCGATGCGTAGGCGTTAAAGATGCTTCTATTGATGTCACCGATGCTTTAAAAGCTAAAGCAGACGAACAAGTTCATTGGCATCAAGATTTGTGTGGCTACATTTTAAAGCACAGCTCACCCAGCTGCGGCATGGAGCGAGTAAAGGTTTATAATAAGTCGATGCCAATCAAAAATGGTGTCGGTATTTATGCAAAGCAGTTGCTTGAAAACTTTCCAAATTTACCGGTAGAGGAAGAAGGCCGCTTAGAAGACCCTCACTTGCGTGAAAACTTTATTCAACGCGTGTTTGTTTATGCTCGCTGGCGAGAAATGGTCGAGCAAGGCTATACCATCGGCCAATTGCAAAAATTCCATGCGCAACATAAATATATTTTCATGAGTCATGACCAAACCTTAGCCAAAGAGTTGGGCGCTTTACTGGCGCAGAATGTTAAAGACTCCCTTGAGGAGGTTGCACAGCAATACGTAACAGCGATGATGCAGCTTTTGAAAAAAATGGCCTCAAAAAGAGGTCATGTTAATACCCTTAAGCACATTCAAGGCTATTTAAAACGTGCGTTAGACAGCGAAGATAAACAAGAGTTAAACGACATTATTGAGCAATATCGACAAGGTTTGGTACCGCTTATCGTGCCGATTACTTTGCTACGTCACCATTTTCGCAGAAATCCGGACGAATACATTGATCAGTCTTTCTATTTATCACCGCATCCTAGCGAACTGATGCTGCTAAACCGAATATGAAGAAAATAACCGTCAATGACAGCTTTCAAACCAATTATAGCTATACGCTTGCAGCGCCAATGGGGGAGCAGTTTGATCCAGATTTCCTACCAGATCTAACCCCCAAGCAGATGCTTGAATTGGGTGTTTTTGGCGGCATGTACCTCAATGGATGTATCGAAGAATTCCCCAGTGATTGGTTCAAAAGCGCCAAGCTTGCCGCCTTACGTAAAGATCCTTCATTAAACTTTTTTGAAATTGATGCCTCACAGCCATTAAGTGAATGGCAAAAGAAGGGCTGGATACACGAACAGGACCCTCGTGGCTGGTTTCAATGGTATTGTCGCTATTATATGGGTCGTCGAACCGACGATGACAGCCGACAAATTAGGCGTTGGCGTGCGTTTCGCCGACACGCCGGTGCGGTTAGAAAAAATTGCCAACCTTACGATCACGATTGTCGTCGTAAACAGCGCCAAGCACTGCTGCATTGGGCCTATGATTCTAGAGCAATGTAGAAGTGATGACTTTCGGCCTATCTTGTTTTTTGGCGACTTGCCTCAAAATAAGGTTATAGAAAGTTATCTATGTAATATTCAAAAGGGTTCGACATGTTAAGAACATTGTTATTTGTGGGCACCAATATCGCCATTGTTATGGTGTTAGGTATATTTTTAAACATTATTTTGCCGATTTTTGGGGTTTCTTTAGGAGATACCTCGGGCTTACTCATACTTTGCCTCGTCTTTGGCTTTGGTGGTAGTTTTATCTCTTTGCTGCTATCGAAGTGGATGGCGATTCGCTCAACTCGAGCAAAGGTTATTACTGCCGCCAATACACCGATGGAGCGTTGGTTGCTACAAACCGTTCAGCGTTTATCGCAAAAAGCCAATATTCCAATGCCAGAAGTCGCTATCTTTCCGAGTAACAGTATTAATGCCTTTGCGACCGGCGCGAGCAAAAACAAGTCACTTGTCGCGGTCTCTACAGGGCTGTTGCAGCATATGAGCCAAGATGAACAAGAAGCCGTTATTGCCCACGAAATTGGTCACATCGCAAACGGCGATATGGTCACCATGGCGCTAATTCAGGGCGTTTTAAACACCTTCGTCATGTTTTTTGCGCGTTTAATCGCCGGAGCAATCAGTAGCTTTGTAGCACGCGGTGAGCAAGGTCGTGGCTTAGGTATGTTTGCACACATAGCGGTGGTGTTTGTCTTAGAAATGATACTAGGTGTGTTAGCCAGCATTATACAAATGTGGTTCTCTCGCCAACGCGAATACCGTGCCGATGCTGCCTCAGCCAACTTAGTCGGAGCACCGAAAATGATCGCCGCCCTAGAGCGACTAAAGCAAAGCGCAGAGCCCGAGCTAGATGGCCAGCTAGTTGCCTTTGGCATCAACGGCAAACGCTCAGAATTCTTCGCCTCACATCCAAGCCTAGAAAAGCGCATAGCGGCGTTGAAAGGGGCGTAAAGATCGCTGCAAGTTTTTAGCTGCAAGCTGCGAGTAAAGTCAAAAGCGGTGGGCTGTGGCCTCCGCTTTATTTGTAGGAGCGACCGCAGCTTGCGTAGGCGCGATAGATTAACGATTAACCCCGACACTTTCCCCTGCCTAGTATCAGTCTTTTACCCGTAGCCCGAAGCCCTCAGCCCAAAACAGCCCTTCCCCCTATCCACCACCCCCACTTTACAACTCCCAACTTAGTGCTCAATAGGCTATATTAGTTACAACCATTCTATGACGAGAGGTCTTCCTTTTATGTCCGTCGCTAGCCGCTTAAGTAATGTGCTTGAAGCACAACCCTTTGATGTACTTGGAATCTTCGCTTTAGACAGTGGTTGGTTTGTTAGGGCATTTATCCCGGATGCTACGAAAGTTACGGTGATGTCTCTTGATGGTAAGACCCTTTTGACTGATATGACCCTTGTGGATGATTGTGGTGTGTTTGAAGGCACTATCACTGCAAAAAAGCGCCCGCTCTATAGCTTGGCTGTCAGTTCGGGTGATCATCAGTGGAATGTTGTTGATGCTTATCAGTTTGTTGACCGTGCGATGACCGATTTCCCGTGTGATTCTGATACGCTATACAAGAATATGGGCGCTCAGATGTGCTCTGTTCCTACTGAAGAGGGCGAAGTAGCGGGTGTGCGGTTTGCGGTTTACGCCCCCAATGCTCGATCTGTCAGTGTGATTGGTGTATTTAATAACTATGATGGCCGACGCCATCCAATGCAGAGTCATAGTGATGGCATTTGGCGTATTTTTGTTCCCGGCATTCAAGCGGGTGATAAGTATAAGTTTGAGCTGAAAGACGCTCACGAACACCTATTGCCACATAAGGCCGACCCTTATAACTTTTATTGTGGCCAGCATCCGCATTTTAATTCGATTGTTTTCGACCATGATGCATACGAGTGGCATGATGAAAAATGGCAAAATCGAGCATTTGTTGAGCCGACCAAAGCACCAATGTCGACCTATGAAGTGCATGTTGGTTCGTGGAAACATAAAGATGGACAGCCTTTAGCCTATCGTGAATTAGCTCAAGAGTTAATCCCTTATTTAAAAGAAATGAACTTTACGCACGTTGAGTTTGTTCCCGTAAGCGAGCATCCATTTGATGGTAGCTGGGGCTATCAGCCGCTAGGTTTGTTTGCGCCAACGAGCCGTTATGGCACTCCTGATGATTTCAAGTATTTTGTCGATCAGTGCCATCAAAATGGTATAGCCGTTTTGGTCGATTGGGTTCCTGCGCATTTCCCTGCAGACCCCCATGGTATTGCTCAATTTGATGGCACGCCATTGTATGAGTATGAAGACCCGCGTCGTGGCTGGCACCCCGATTGGAACTCATATATTTATGATTTCGGTCGTTTTACCGTTCGTGACTTTCTAATCTCTTCAGCCGTTATTTGGTTAGAATACTTCCACGTTGATGGCATTCGCGTTGATGCTGTAGCGTCGATGCTGTACTTAGACTACTCGCGAGAAGAGGGCGAATGGATTCCAAACGTTGACGGTGGAAACCACAATTACGAAGCAATCGAGTTTGTTAAGCGTTTAAATGAAACCATATATGGCCGATACCCTAAAGCGATTACCATTGCCGAAGAGTCAACCGCCTTCGATGGGGTAACGCGACCTGTGTTTGCCGGTGGTTTAGGCTTTGGTTTTAAATGGAACATGGGCTGGATGAATGACTCACTGGAGTATATGAAGCGAGACCCTATCCATCGTAGTTATCATCACAATGACCTAACCTTTTCGATGGTCTATTCGTTCAATGAAAACTTTGTTTTACCTTTATCTCATGATGAAGTCGTGCATGGCAAAGGTTCAATTTTAAAGAAGATGCCAGGCGATGAGTGGCAACAGTTTGCAAACTTACGAGCCTATTATGGATTCATGTTTGCGCACCCAGGTAAAAAGCTTAATTTTATGGGTAACGAACTCGCCCAAGGCTTAGAATGGAATCATCGCGCAGAACTTGATTGGTATCTGTTAGAATACGAGAACCATAAAGGTGTGCAAAATTTATTTCGTGACCTCAACCGGTTGCACAGAGATGAGCCAGCTCTACACCAGCGCGACAGCGATGCATCAGGCTTTCGTTGGATAAATCATGATGATGCCGCGAACTGCGTGTTTAGTTTAATCCGCTTAAGTGATGGCAAAGACTTTGTCATCGCCGTGACTAACATGACACCAATCCCGCACGATCATTATCGTATTGGTGTTCCCAATGATGGCCAATACAAAGTTATTTTAAACACAGACTCACACCATTATGGTGGTAGCAATTATGATGCCGGTGATATTTTTCAGAGTATCAGTGAACCTTCGAACGGCATGCCGTTTACGCTAGATATAAAAGTGCCGCCGATGGCAACGATTTATATAAAATATAACTTCTAAACCCAATAGCGCGATGCTATTCAGGCAAATCTATTTATGATGACACGTTTTATCTCAGAGGAGAGCTTGGCCGCAGGTAGGCCATCCCCTCTTGGTGTTCAGGTTACTAACGGCGGGGCTAATTTTGCCGTTTATGCGCCGCACGCAATTAAAATTGAATTATGTTTTTTTGATGAATTTGATCAGCAAACCGCAATTAATCCAATGCCAGCACGGACCGGCGATGTATGGCACGCACACGTAAAGAATGTTGCACCCGGTCAGCGTTATGGTTATCGAGTACATGGGCCCTTTGAGCCTACACAAGCTTATTGGTTTAACCCAAACAAAGTTATTATTGACCCTTATGCGGTTGAAATATCTGGCCCGCTTGAGTTTAACCGTCATTTATATGCACATAATGTTGATATTCCAGGCGACATAATTCTCGACGAACAAGACAACGCCAAACATATTCCTAAGGCGCGAGTTCCGCGTGGAGAGTATTTTGAATGGAGCGCTCCGAAGCCAGATGTCCCATGGCGCGAAGTTATAATTTATGAAATGCACGTTAAGGGTTTTTCCATGCTTAACCCTGAGGTGCCAGAAAACATTCGCGGTACCTATTTAGGTGTGGCACACCCAGCCAGCATTGCACATTTAAAGCGTCTTGGTATTACCTCAGTGCAAATACTGCCTTGCTTTGCCTTTATGCCTGAAAGCCGATTAGGCGAGCTTGGCCTGACCAACTATTGGGGATATAACCCAGCCTTATTCTTAGCACCAGAACCTAGATATGCTAAAGAAGATGCCGTGCTTGAATTTAAAACAATGGTCAATGCACTGCACGAAGCCAGTATTGAAGTCATCATGGATGTGGTCTACAACCATACCGCTGAAAGTGGCATGTTAGGGCCTGTGATAACGAACAAGGGCTTACATGCGCGTGATTTTTTCCGTTATCACCCAAACAACTATACCCACTTTATAGATAACTCGGGCTGTGGAAATTCTGTCAATACACATCACCCCTATAGTTTAAGATTGGTCATGGACAGCATGCGTCACTGGGTTAACGAGTATCATATTGATGGCTTCCGTTTTGATCTCGCGGCGAGCTTGGGGCGTGAAGCTTGGGATTATTCACGCAATGCAGCCTTTTTCAAAGCAATACACCAAGACCCTATGCTAGCGCAGGTGAAGCTAATTGCTGAACCATGGGATATAGGTCGTGGCGGATATCAATTGGGTAATTTCCCAGAAGAATGGTATGAATGTAACGATAAATTTCGTGATACGGTGCGAAGCTTTTGGAAAGGTGATTTAGGCGTCACAGCTGATTTTGCAACAAGGTTAATGGGCTCAAATGATGTCTTTCATAAAGGGACATTGCATACCTCTGCCTCAGTTAATTATGTTACCTATCACGATGGCTTTACCTTGCATGACCTAGTGTCCTATAACCAAAGACATAATAAGGCGAATAAAGAACATAATATAGATGGTCACGGCCATAACCTAAGTTATAACTATGGCGTTGAAGGCGAAACCGACAACCCAGAAATTCGAGAATTACGTTCAAAGCAAAAACGAAACTTCATCGCCACCATGATGCTATCTCAAGGAGCCGTCCATTTTCTCGGCGGAGATGAAATGGGTCGAACGCAACAAGGTAACAATAATGCATACTGCCAAGATAGCGAACTAAGCTGGTTCAATTGGCATCACCGTGATACCAAACTAGAAGCTTTTGTTCAGCAAATGATCGCGCTGCGAAAGAGCAGTTCATTGTTTAATGACTTGCTGTTAAATGATCAATTGATAGGAGAGTCACCTTTTGCTACCGACGAAGTAAGATGGTATCGAACGGATGGTCAAGCCTTAGAAATTGCCGATTGGAACAATCCAAAACTTCAAGTCATTGGAATGTTAATTTCGACCACCATTAAAGACCCCGCAGTCGATTTACACCTATGCGATGAGTATTACTTAATGTTGTTTAACGCCAGCCAAGAAGATATCGAATTTGTATTGCCAGCGAACCCAACCAGTGGTTGGCAAGCGCTTTGTGATACCGCCCGAAACGAAGGGTTATTACCTGCCGAGCAACTTATGGTTAATGACAGTTACTTGTTACTAGCGCAAAGTGTTGTCGTGCTTGGCAAAACACATTCTAAATAAAGATGCAAAAAAAACGGGCTCCAAGTGGAGCCCAAAGGTCGAGGAGTACAGAACCTCTTACGAGGCTATGTTACTAGCAAGTTGCTCTCGGCTAGCGCGAGTACAGCAAAACTAAATTATATCGAGAGTAAAAAATCTTCACGAGCGCCACGTTCACGCTCAAACGCTTTATCAAACAGCGAAGCCTGTTGTTGAGATAAAGGTGTCCAGCTCGCATCAGGCCAGCTTGTTTTCATTTCTTCTAACTGCGGCACAAAAGGAGAATCATTGTCTTCACTTATCGCGCCCCAAGAAACCATCGTTGTACTTTGGATGACAGAAGAGATAACGCCAAGAGATGGGCGGTAGCCTGGATTACTGCTGATAAACTTAAATACTTGGCTCATTGCCTGTGCCATAAAACACCTTCCTTTTTATTTGTGTGCCTGTTTGAAAAGGAATATAGGCCTTGGACGAGGTGATCAAAAGAACAATCTGCAAAGTATAGCGAGACGCTACCAAAGGTCGCAGTATAGTAACTTTTTGAAGGGTGAAGCTGCCAGCTACAATTGAAATCAAAAGATGTTTTGGGCTGCGGGCTGAGAGCTTCGGGTAAAAGAGAACTGATAAACCCGTAAACTATACCCTACCAGCGCAATTTTTCTTGATTTTGCTGAAAGCTGACAGCTAAAAACTGACAGCTTACTCCTTGTCTTTTGACTTTATCCGCAGCCTTAAGCAAGAAAGATCAGATGATGGCGTGGGTGAGGGGGTGAATTTAAAAGTGAATGACTGTTTGAGCAAAGCGAGTTGTTATGAACGGCTTAAATTTACACCGGAACCCAAAAGCCAGCATCGTGCCACAGTTGGATGAAGCTGTAAGTTGATAGTTTGGAGCTGCAAGTGAAATCAAAAGATGTTTTGGGCTGCGAGCTTCGGGTAAGGTCAAAAGACAAGGAGAAAGCTGTCAGCTTTCAGCAAAATCAAGAAAAGATGCGCTGGCAGGGAATAGTTTACGGGTTTATCAGTTCTCTTTTACCCGAAGCTCGCAGCCCGAAGCCAAAAACCGACTTACCGCGGTTTAATTACTTCAATCGGTATTATCAGCGAGGCTTTTAGGCCGCCGTGTTCAGATTGGCTGAGTACGAGTTGGCCGTTTAGCCAGCGTTCTAAGTAGTGTTGGACGACGTTTAGGCCGGTTCCGAGGTTTTCATTGGGCTTAGAGGTGACAAAGAGTTTGATTACTTCGCTTAGCTGGCTTTCTTCTAAACCACTGCCAGAGTCTTCAATATCAACCGTCAGTTTTGTGTCACTGGAAGCTATGCTGATATAAGCAAAGCCTCTAGGGGTGGATTCTAGACCATGAGAGAGGACGTTTGTGAGCAACTCTTTAACTAGTTGTGTTAATAAGATTAAAGGTATATTGATAACTTGATCTGGTTGGCTTGATTGAATGGTTAGCTCATGAGGTGTATTGCGAAACATCGGCAGGAACTGAGTTTTCCAGTAATCCTCCACGACAGAAGTCGCTAATTGTTGTTGATCATTGTCTGTGGCCTCGTGAACTCGAGCGTCAACAAATTTAAATATTCTTGAAAGCCTATTGGCCGAGGTTTTAGCCGAATCAAGCAAATCTAAATTAGAGGCATCAAACTGGCTAGGTGATAATAGAGAAACAAAGTTAGCGAGATTTCCAATGTAACGCGTACTCATCGGTACCAAGCCGGATAGCTTCTCGCCCAGTTTTACCATGTTTTGGCTGCCGACAATCTGGGCTTTTAACTGTTGAATTTGGCTTAAAGCGTCGGAAGTACGGGTTTCATGGGTCGCCAAAGAGTCTAGAGCTTCAAGTAAGGTATCTTCGATTTTAGTGCGAATAATCAATTGACCGAGCACGGTAGAGAACGTCTCCAGTACCTCATATTCTTCCTTAGTGATATCTTTGCCCTTTACTAAGTTATCGACAAATAACCAGCCAAATAGGTCATCACCTGAAAAGATCACGGCTTGAACATGCCAGCCAACGCCCTGAACTTCGCCGAGATCATTTAGCGACTTGTTACGAACTAAGCGAATGACCTCATTCGACTGCAAGGTGATTAGATCGTCCGTTATAGGGTAGCGTAAGCCGTGTTCTTTGCGGAGCTTGCCCGTTGCGTCTATGCCCCAAGTCCCCACTTGCTCATTCGTTTCAGCATCAAATAAAAGAATGCCGGCACGATCGAAACCTAAGGTACTTTGGATGGACTTTACTGATGTGCGCAGTAAATCATCAAAATTTTTGGCTTTTGATAATTGTGCGTAAGCCTTGTTTAGTTTTCGCAAATAGGACATAAACTTTTGAGAGCCTTAGCCGATAAATTAAAGATAGGGTAGATAGTTTAGTTAAACTGGTCATTGGCAATCAACAAGTTGCCAATTGGCAGACACTTTACTACGCTTTCAAGCAATATCACAGTAAGGGATATCGAATGTCTACAACTGAAATGTGGGTCGTGGTTCAGCTAAATGGTGAGCCACTCGGGTTTCCTGCGACGTTAATCAAAGAAGTTGTCCCCTGGCAACCATTGAACCCAGTACCGAGCCATGCCATAGGTGTCATGGGTTTAATTAGCTTACGTGGTGAAACACTCGCCGTGATTGACGTCTTGCAAATGCAAGGCAATGGCAGTGTTGGAGACCCAAGCTTCATGCTGGTACTGGATTTCCCTGAAAGTAGAGTGGGAATGGCCGTCGATAAAGTCGAAGGTGTACAGTACTTTGATGTGAGCGCTCTTGATACCAACATGGCCGGTGGCTATGTTCAAGGGACGATCACACGAGAAGATCGTCTATATCAACTGGTAAATGCCACCGCACTAGAGCAGATGATGGCGCAGTTTACAGATGTCTCATCTTTGGTGAGCGACGGCTCTTAACTCAGCCAAGCCCAATTACCCCTTAAGCCGCTTATGATCAATCATAAGCGCATCGGCATTTTTATGTAATTTCACTTTGTTTGCACATTTATTCGTTACACTAACGCTCTTCAGGTGTTTATTTCGTTTGTGGGGTTATCAGTGTTCTATTCGTTACGTACCAAGTTGTTCCTCAGTATTTTACTGGTTAATACCTTACTGATTTTAGCTGTCTTATGGTTGAATGGTGCCAGCTTTAACCAAAACTTTGCGGATTACGTCAACCGTCAAGAAGCCCGCCGTTTACAACCTATATTGACCTCTCTTGCACAATATCACCAAGAAGTTGGTCATTGGAATGATCTGAAAGCGGAACCGCAGCGCTGGAGAGAGTTGCTGTCTGACAGTTACATCGGAATAGCAACCGATCGTCGCCGAAGCGCTATGCGTCCACCTTACGCAGATAAACTGATTTTCAAATCCGAACAAGGAAACATGATAATTGGCCGCGAAGGTACAAAAAGTCGTTGGGTATGGCTACCCGTCATCAGTAAACAAAATGAAGCGGTTGGCTATATAGGCTATCAACCTAATGACCGAATCGACGCACAAGTTGATAATCTATTTAGAGATCAATTTAAAACGCAAATACGATGGATTGGCTTTGTCGTTCTTGTGACTTCGGGCTTGTTTGCCATATTACTGTCTGGCGCTATAGCTCGGCCATTGCGAAAAATATCGTCAGCCTTAAGGCTTATGGCAGCAGGAAACTATCAATCACAAGCACAGCACAGCAGTAAAGATGAACTGGGCCAGCTTGCAAAAGATGTCAATCACCTCGCAATAACCCTGTCTGAAAATCAAAAATCTAGATCACAGTGGGTGACCGATATCGCCCATGAACTTCGTACGCCTATCGCCGTATTGCTAGCAGACATAGAATCGATACAAGACGGTGTTCGCAAAGTGAATGAGGAATGGCTCAAAAGTATGCATTGGCAGGCGAGCCGCATTGGACGTTTGGTAAATGATCTCAACGAACTATCGGTTTCTGAAGCCGGCGCGTTGCAATATCGGTTTGATACTATTGATGTCACTAGCTTCATAAAAAGCAGCGTTGAGCAGTATCAGCATCAATTAGCTCAAGCATCAATCACATTAAAATTAGAGCTGCCGAGCACACCTATAGTTTGTCTGGCCGATGAGCAGCGTTGCGAGCAACTGATCTCAAATTTATTGCAAAATACATTGCGCTATACCGATGCACCAGGGCGATTACATATAAAGCTCAGCATCAAGGAGGATCAAATTGTCTTGCAGTGGTCTGACTCAGGACCTGGCGTGAACGATAACGAGCTAGGCAAACTATTCGATCGACTGTATCGTGTCGATGGCTCGCGCAATCGTGAAACAGGTGGTTCAGGCCTAGGATTAGCGATCGTTAAAAATATCGTCATCGCACATAAAGGAAGCGTACAGGCCAAACACAGTCATCTAGGTGGGGTTTCAATTGAAATTATTTTGCCTATGCAAAAACTGGAGAAATAATGCCGCTGATTCTAATTGTTGAAGATGAAGTCCGTTTAGCGCAGCTAGAGCGGGACTACTTTATTCAAGCAAACTTCGAAGTAGAAGTTATACACAATGGTCGTCAGGCACAGCAATGGCTGCAAGAAAATAAACCAGATCTCATTGTATTAGATTTAATGCTACCGAGTGTTGATGGTATTACCTTATGCCGAGAAGTTCGAGCCAAGTCGAGCGTCCCAATTATAATGACGACGGCAAAGGTAGAAGAAATTGATCGGCTAATAGGTCTTGAGCTTGGCGCTGACGATTATTTGTGTAAACCCTTTTCGTTGCGTGAGTTAGTCGCCCGTACCAAGGTAATTCTAAGACGAACTCAAGTACAAACGCTCGATAGACCAGAGCAGGCTGGCCTTTTAGTTAGCCAGCAGAATACTCAAGTCAGCTACAACGGTAAAAACACCGAATTAACATTGGTGGAGCTTAACTTACTCAATACCTTGATGGCGCGTAGTGGGCAAATTCTCTCGCGAGATCAACTCATTGACCGCATATATGATGATCGACGAGTCGTCAGTGATCGAACTATCGACAGTCACATTAAGAAGTTACGTAAAAAACTCAACGAATTAGACCCAGATCATGACTATATTTACTCGGTCTATGGCGCAGGGTATCGATTTGAAGATAAATGAATTGTCAGCGCAGAGTCATTGCACATTTCCTCCATATTTATTGCACGTTTAAAGCCTAAAGTATCTACTAAGCAAAACGAAGATTCCCCTCTTCCACGCTTAATCAATTACAATTTGGAGATACGACTATGAACAATAAGATACTTGCCGGCTTGATCGCAGTAACCTTAGTAACCTCAGCTGGTGTGACCTTTGCCAAAAGCGAAGGTCGAGAAGCTAAAAACGACAACGGTCAAAAATACAGTCAGATGCATAAAAAAGGCGACCGAGCTAATGGCATGTCCTCGCGCCTAAATTTTGATTATATCTTTAATCAACTGAGTCTAGATGATGAGACTCAAGTCAGAGTCAAAGCGGTGATGGACACTTTCAGTGAGGAACAGCGGGCGAAAATGAGCGCTCAGCGTGAGGAAATGCGCGCCAACTCAACCAAACCTAGTACAGAGGAAATGGCAGCGTTGCGTGAAGCTCGTCAAACTGAAGCAACCGTGGCCTTAACAGATCAACTCAATACGGTATTATCGCCAGCTCAGACTGCTGAGTTTGTTGAGTATTTAGAAGCTCATATCGGTTCGAGAGGAAACGGACAACAAAACCATAGAGGTGGTTAGAGTCGTTAGTGCTATCCCAGTGAGGGTGCTGCCAAACAGCATCCTCTGGTTTAATTAACAGAATTGCAAATATTCCTCATCTTTAACACGAGTCGGTCGATTACCTCTATACTAAGTAAAAGTTTATCAACCGGAGTTATCGTGACCTCAAAAGCCAATTATTCACAAGGGTTATTGCTATTTAGCCTAAAGAATAAGCGACAGTTTGCGCTTGGAACCCTCAAAATACGAGAGCTCGTGCCCTACCGCCCCGTGACCCCTATGATGAACACAGCAGTAGGCGTCAAAGGCGCGTTGACCATACGCGATCAAACGATCTCTGTTATTGATATGGGTGAAGTGATCGGCCTTGGCCCAATGACTGAAAGCCAGCTGCAAAATGCATTTATTATTGTGACTGACTGTCAGCGTAAAGTTGTTGGTTTTATCGTTCGTCAAATCGATAAAATCGTAGAAACGAATTGGCGAGAAATTAAACAACCAGATCCAATACTAGGCCGAGATGTTTTTATTACCGGTACCGTCGAAATAGAAGATAAGCTCATTCAGTTGATGGATGTGGAGTTACTGCTTAATAATATCTATCCGCCAGATCCGCGTGCCGCCATGGCGGTGGTCACCGATATTCAACGAGAACAGTTAAAACCAATGAATATTCTAGTGGTCGATGATTCATCGACCGCACGACGACAACTGACCGATGTACTAGGTTTGTTAAATGTTCCCTTTCATGTAACCAATGATGGCAAAAAGGCGTTGGTGCACATGCATGAACAAGCCGCAGCAGGGCATCCCGTTAACTTATTAGTTTCTGATATTGAAATGCCAGGATTAGATGGTTATGAACTCACCTTTGAAGTGCGCAGTGCACCAGCATTGGCAGGTGCTTACATTATTTTACACACGTCTTTATCAAGTGAGATCAGTGTGAGCCAGGCTCAGCAGGTGGGTGCAAATGAGGCGTTGACTAAGTTTGATGCGAAAGAGCTGGTACTTTCTATGCTTCGCGGCGTTGATTTTTTCAAAAACTCCAAATGACCTTTGGTCAATGTAAAATAGCTGGTCTAAACGTGAGCCAGGACCAACAACGTTGCTTAGAAACTGTATACTAATCTCTTTTTATCAGCAGCAGAAAGCACTCAGTGAAAAGACTCCAATTTAAATGGGAACTATTTAGTTTTAAAAAGACAGTCAAATGGCTGGCAAGCATAGTGCTGTTTATGGCCCTCATTGACGCTGCGTATTTGGCGACTATTTGGCCCAATTGGGAAGAGTTGGCAAGTGGCACTATTCCAGAATCTAGCTTTATAAAAAGCTATCGATTTCAACTCGAACAAAACCCTGACCTACCGCCACTTAGGTGGACTCCGGTGAGCTACGGACAAATTCCAAGGCTCATGCGACGAACCGTTGTGGTGGCAGAAGATGCACGTTTTTACTCACATAACGGCATAGACTTACAGGCTATTAAAGACGTGATGGCTTACAACTGGTCGCAGCGAAAGTTTCTCTTTGGTGGCAGCACAATTTCACAACAAACCGTTAAAAATCTATTTCTAAGTGCCTCACGTAACCCATTACGCAAATGGCATGAAGTTGTTCTGACCTTAGCAATGGAGCGCCAATTAAAAAAGTCGACCATCATAAATTTGTATTTGAATGTTGCTGAGTTTGGTACGGGGCTCTACGGAGTTGAAGCGGCAGCGCGACACTATTGGCAAAAACCAGCTGCTTGGCTTACCCAAAAGCAAGCTATTGAATTGGCCGCCTCATTGCCGGCACCAAAACATCATAATCCGCAATCCCGAACAATATTTTTTAGCAATAAAGTTAGTAAAATATCAAAATACTTTTAGTTAGCCTTCACTAATGTATTTGGTAATGAACTTTATGAACTTAATAGCCAAAAAGCATAATAAAGTTTCTATGATTTTATAATTTATCTGCGGTTTCACTGCGTTACATTCCTTTCTCAAAATAAAAACTATAAGGATTAGCCCGTGAAGGCGTCATCTCTACTGAATTTAATAATAAGCTCAGCTCTCTATATCATTTCTAGCAGCGCACTACAGGCTGCAACTTTTGAAGTGCATTGTCGAGATCGGTCACCAGAACTCATTCCCACTCGGCTAGCCTGTATCGGACCTGTTGCCGATATTGTTGAACTGGCCTTAAAGCGTATTGGACACAGTGTTAACTGGCAGCACAAAACTTGGGATGAAACGATTGTCATGGCCGAGACCGGCAAAGTTGATTTATTGCTTCGGCATTCCATGAGTTCAGAACGAGCACAGTTTTTAGATGAAGTGGCCTATGGCTATGAAATCAGAAAGGTTTACTACTATTTATCTCCCTCATTTGCCGGGGATGTCAGTACTCAAGCGGAATTGAACCCACTAAAAGTAGGCGCATTGGAAGGCAGTATTTATTCGGCTGAATTTGCCGAGAATACCCAGATTAATAAGGTAGAGTATTCAAGTACGAATGAGCTGGTCGAAGCGTTGGAGTCTGGTACGGTTGATGCCGTTGTAACATCATCTGCACATGATATGGACCGGATCAATATTGTACCTTTAGCAAGACGAGCTGCGTATGTAGAAAATTTTTATAACGGACGTTTTGTCAGTATTCCAAAAGAATCTAAACGCTCCAAATACTTCCCAGCGTTTGAACAAGCTATTTTAGATATGGCAAAATCTGGCGAAGTGACTCAGATTTTTGAAAGATACGGGTTAGACGCACCAGATCAGTTGCAGTAGGGCGGGTTTAGTTAAAAATAATATGCCCCATAGTTTAGAAGCGGCTCATTGCTTGGAATTCGGGTGATTGAAACATGGATGTTTCAATCAAGCCCCCATGGACGGGGGTATTGGGCGGCATCCCGAGCGACCGAAATTTCAAGCAATGAGCCGCTGAAGCCTGCCTAACCTCTGAGATATTCATGGGACAACAGTGATGCGGTGTATGATCGGGAATACACCGCATAGTTTATGGCTAGTCTCTAAAATTATTAAACTGTAAATCTTGATCAATTTTTTCTTCGCGCAGTAATGCCATAACGCCTTGTAGGTCATCACGCTTTTTTCCTTCAACGCGAACTTTATCGCCCTGAATTGTGGCTTTAACTTTTGCACCTTTTTCTTTAATCAGCTTCACAATTTGTCGAGCGGTTGATTGTTCAAGACCATTTTTAAACTTCATGTTTAATGTGAAGGTTTTACCGGTATGAACCGGTTCGTCTTCAACTTCAGCAAAAGCGGCACTAATGCCTCTTTTAACGCAGTTTTTAGCCGCAATTTCTTCTAACTGTCGTACTTGGAAGTCTGAATCGCACTTCAGGGTGATGGTGTCGTCACCGACGAGTTCAATACTGGCATCAACGCCACGAAAATCGAAGCGGGTGGCTAGCTCACGATTGGCGTTGTCGGCTGCGTTTCTTAATTCTTCTTTATCGACTTCAGAGACAATATCAAATGTCGGCATCAAGCGTTCCTTAGGGTTGAAAGTTAGCGAATGACTCAAGCTTAAATCTAACCTTCAGGTTCAGCAACCTTTCCATGCTTAGCAATAGCCGTCTTACATTCGTTTTCAGCACTTTCTAGCTCTATTAAAGTTTGTTCAAGGTCTTCTTTTTGCTGTAATAAGGTTTTTTTATGACCTTGAAGCGTTTCTAAGTACACTTGTAATTGCGGAAGCTTGTCGTTTGGCGTCTCATACAGACTGACTAAGCGTACAATTTCATCTAGGCTGAATCCGAGCCTTTTACCCCTAAGAATGAGCTTTAAGCGAGCCTTATCACGTTTGTGATAAATTCGTCGCTGGCCTTGTCGAGTAGGAAGGACCAGCCCTTTATCTTCATAAAAACGAATGGTTCGCGTGGTAATGTCGAATTCATCAGCTAAATCACGGATGCTAAAGGTATCGTTTTGATCGTTTTTAGTCATAAGGCTCGTTACTAATTGTTATCGGGTTGATGAGTGTCAGGTCTGTTGCGAATTATTTACTGGATACTGTTTAGGTTCAATCCCTAACAAGTTGACGCTAACGTAAACGAAAGCTAGGCTGTTACGCAAGTAGCTTGGCTAATAATCTCGGCAGGAGCAAATAAATATGACAATCAAACAGGTAGGTGTACTCGGCGCAGGCACCATGGGCAGTGGTATTGCTCAGGTTTTCGCGCAAAACGGATTTCAAGTGCAGCTTGTTGATAATCAGCCAAGCCATCTGCAAAATGCCATCGTTAAAATTCAAGCAGGGCTACAAAAGTGTGTTGATAAAGGGGTTATCAGCGCTGAACAAGCCAAAACCGGCTTAACAAGCGTCCATACCAGCCCACAAATGGACATCTTTGCCCAGTGTGACCTAGTAATAGAGGCCGTTACCGAAGAAGAACCCACTAAAATTGCCTTATTTCAAAGTATTGATCGTATTTGCCCAGACCATACGATTCTAGCCTCAAACACCAGCGCTATTTCATTAACACGCATGGCAGCCGCAACTAAGCGCCCAGATCGCTTTATGGGCATGCATTTTATGAACCCTGTTCCGGTGATGCAGTTAGTAGAGCTAATTCGTGCCCTACAAACTAGCGATGAAACATTCCAAGCACTGCAAGAAATTAGCTTAAAGCTGAACAAAACCGCGGTTACAGTGAAAGATAACCCTGGTTTTGTGTCCAACCGAATTCTAATGCCCATGATCAATGAAGCCATTTACACGCTTTATGAGGGTGTTGCGACTATCGAAGATATAGATGCCGTGATGAAGCTTGGTATGAACCATCCCATGGGCCCTTTGAAGCTCGCTGATATGATTGGTTTAGATACCTGTTTATTTATTATGAACGTACTGCAAGACGGATTTAAAGACAGTAAATATCGACCCTGTCCATTATTACAACAAATGGTTGATGCCGGTTACTACGGCAAAAAGAGTGGTAAAGGTTTTTACGAATACGACTAGGCAACCCTTAGCGTATAGATAAACGCCACTCTAGGTCATCAAACAAAAACAAAAGAATACGCAGCTTACCCAGCGTAGCGTAACAAGACCGGAGAGAAATATGAGTGACGTGCAACCACTACGCGTGGTCACTGCTGCGAGCCTGTTCGATGGCCACGATGCAGCCATAAACGTAATGCGGCGACTAATTCAAGACCGAGGCTGTGAGGTTATACATCTAGGTCACAACCGCAGTGTTGACGATATTGTAAAAGCTGCTCTGCAAGAAGACGCCGATGCCATTGCCATCAGCTCATACCAAGGTGGTCATTGTGAGTTTTTTAAATATTTAGTCGACCTGCTTAAAGCGGCCGGTGCCGAGCACATTACTATTATTGGCGGTGGCGGCGGAACCATCACCTTAGAAGAAATAGCTGAGCTACATGCCTATGGTGTTGCGCGTATCTACCACCCAACCGATGGCATGAAAATGGGCTTGGTCGGCATGATCGACGACGTTGTTGATATTTGTAAGCAGCAAAAAGCAACCCGCATAGAACAGCTATCAAAAAACGCCCACCCTCACTTACAGCACGCCCGTGAAATTACTTTGATTGAGCAAGAACTTGCGAAAGTGCATGAAACCACGCGCGGCTGTCCAACCATTGGTCTAACAGGAACCGGCGGTGCCGGTAAATCTAGCTTAACCGATGAGCTCGTTTTACGTTTTGCCACGCAATTCCCAGATCGAAAATTTGCCGTATTAGCCGTAGACCCAACACGACGACGTACAGGGGGCGCGTTATTGGGTGACCGTATTCGCATGAACAGTTTACGTCAGCCTAATGTGGTGTTCCGCAGCATGGCAACACGCCGCCAGCATTTATCGACAAACGAAGTATTAAGCGATGTGATCACCGCGATGAGTCACCAAGGTTTTGATTTAATCTTTGTTGAAACCGCGGGTATTGGCCAAAGTGATTCCGCCATTGTTGATTTAGTTGACTTACCCGGCTATGTCATGACGCCAGAGTATGGCGCGGCAAGCCAGTTAGAAAAAATCGACATGATCGATCTAGCGCAGTGGATCGTGATTAATAAATTTGATCGCAAAGGCGCAGACGATGCACTGCGTGATGTCCGCAAACAATGGCGACGTAACCGCAATGAATTTGCAATAGCCGATGGTGAAGTTCCGGTATTTGCAACCATTGCTAGCCACTTTTTAGACCCCGGTGTGAACGGTTTGTTTAACGCCTTGTGTGCCTTAGTCGCAGAAAAAACAGAGCAAAGCTGGCAAGCTGATTTGCCAGCAGGCCAACCGGAAAGCCACATACTTATCCCTGGCAAACAACAACGCTATTTAGCTGAAATTGCTGAACAAGGCCGTTCAATGAACCAACGAGTTCAGCAGCAAGCAGGCATTGCCGCACAAGCAGAACATTTATTTGAAAGCATCAAGGTCTTAGGAATAACGGTGAGTGAACCACTGCAAGTTATTGAGCCTGGCACTAACAGTGATGCCTTCGCGCCGCTGATCGAAAAGTACAATCAACAGATAACTCAACTCGATCAAGACAGTCGCGCGGCCATTTCTTCTTGGCACGAAAGAATGACCGGAGTTAGCTCAGAAAAATTCCAATACCAAGTACGCAATAAAACCATTGAAGGCGATAACTATCGTGAGAGTTTAAGTCAAAATAAAATTCCAAAGGTAGTCGCTAATAGCAAAACCGACTGGGGTGAGCGTGTTAAGTTTACTGGCCTAGAAAACCTAGCGGGCCACTTCCCATACACGGCCGGAGTTTACCCGTATCGTCGTGAGGGTGAAGACCCAACCAGAATGTTTGCTGGTGAAGGCACACCAGAACGAACTAACCGACGCTTTCATTATCTATCATTAGGGCAAGCAGCTGCGCGTTTATCAACTGCTTTTGACTCGGTTACTCTTTATGGCGAAGACCCCAATCAGCGCCCTGATATTTATGGCAAGGTAGGCAACAGCGGTGTTTCAATCGCGACCTTAGATGACATGAAGAAGCTATACTCCGGCTTTGACCTGTGTGCGTCGACAACCTCCGTTTCCATGACCATCAATGGCCCAGCACCGGTTATATTGGCCATGTTTTTAAACACCGCCATTGACCAGCAAATAGAATTACATCTGAAAGAAACCGATCAGTGGGATTCCGCACAAGATAAAATTAAATCGATCACCGGTAAGCAGCCGCCAACCTATCACGGTGACTTACCTGAATGTCATAATGGTTTAGGGCTAGGTTTACTTGGCGTGAGTGGTGAGTTGTTGGTAGATGAAACGACATACCAAACCATCAAGAAAGAGACTTTACAGCGTGTACGTGGAACCGTGCAGGCTGACATATTAAAAGAAGATCAAGCGCAGAATACCTGTATTTTCTCCACCGAATTTGCACTGCACCTAATGGGCGATGTACAAGCTTGGTTTATTGACGAGAGCGTTCGCAATTTCTATTCCGTCAGTGTCAGCGGTTATCATATTGCCGAAGCCGGCGCGAACCCCATTACGCAGTTAGCCTTCACGTTAGCGAATGGCTTTACCTTGGTTGAGTATTACCGTGCTCGTGGCCTAGAAGTGAATGATTTTGCACCTAACCTAAGCTTCTTTTTTAGTAACGGTATGGACCCTGAATATGCCGTGATCGGCAGAGTGGCTCGGCGAATTTGGTCTCGTGCCATGCGTGATCGCTATGGCGCCAATGCTCGCTCGCAAATGATGAAGTATCATATCCAAACCTCTGGCCGCTCATTGCATGCCCAAGAGATTCAATTCAATGATATTCGAACCACCTTGCAAGCCATGTATGCCTTGTTCGATAACTGCAATAGTTTGCATACCAATGCCTTCGATGAAGCCATTACTACGCCGACTGAAGAAAGCGTACGTCGCGCTGTGGCGATTCAGCTAATTATCAACAAAGAACTCGGTTTGAACCAAATTGAAAACCCATTACAGGGTTCGTTCGCGATTGAATATTTAACTGATATGGTTGAAGAGGCTGTCTATACCGAGTTTGATCGACTCAGTGATCGAGGCGGTGTGTTAGGCGCAATGGATACCATGTATCAACGTAGCAAAATTCAAGATGAGTCGATGATCTACGAGCATAAAAAACACTCTGGCGAACTGCCTTTAATTGGCGTGAATACCTATAAAGGCAAGTCAACTGAGCCAGATGAACCTATTGAACTAGCTCGATCGACACTGGCTGAGAAAGATCAACAAATTACCGAGCTTGAGCGCTTTCATAAATTACACCGTGCAACTGTTCAGGCTGAACTCGTTAGCTTGCAAAAATGCGCAAGGGCTCAAAGCAACCTGTTTGATCAGCTTATGCATTCAGTAAAACATGCCAGCTTAGGGCAAATTAGCCATGCTCTCTATGAGGTAGGTGGTGAATATAGAAGAAATGTCTAGGAAAACTCATTATGTGACTTTAGGTGGATAGAAATAAATCACATTAGGTCTCATGATGCTGGACACACACCCACTTATAAGCACATTAAAATGACTAGACGACTATTAGCGATAGAAAATGTTCATACTGACATACTGAAGAAACTGGGTGGAGGTCACACCGATGTTGTCGATGAAGTTATTGCTGCCGTTGAAGCCACCACTGTGGTGGTGGTCGGTATGAAACAAAACCCCTTTGTAAAAAAGGCCCGTAAACTACTTGACGCTCAAAATGTCAGCTTTAAGTACTTAGAATATGGTAGTTACTTTAATTTCTGGAAGCCGCGCTTAGCTATTAAAATGTGGTCTGGTTTTAATACATTTCCGCAGGTGTTTGTGAATGGAACCCTCATTGGTGGCTACAGTGACACTAAGCGCCTGGTTGAAAGTGGTGCATTGACCGAACTACTTAAAACGTCAGACTAAACTAAAACGTGATTTACTTCTCAGTTTCTTAGTGGGAAAAGGAGTTTCCACTCTGAAATAACAATTAATAGTGGTTTGGCTAATTATAATGCTGTCTTTAGTGGCTGGATTTTGTAAAATCAGCGCGGTTAAAATTCACCTCAAACAGTTAAAAGGACTCCACTGTGAAACACGCTTTCCCTATCCTCCTAGCCGGACTCGTTACGACGGCATGCCAAACTCAACAAGTTGATAACTCGCCTAAAGTTGCGGTTGCAAAAATTAATGCCGAGTTCTCTATTAATGGTAGTTTGCTTCCAGATTTTTATGGTGAACAAGTGGTGTATACAACACCAGAGAAACGCTCAATTCGAGACGACATTAAGTTCGACAGTTTTTTGATGAAGTGGGCAAACTCAGATGAAGCGACTATCGCCCGTTTAGATTTAAACAAAGCCTACAGTGTTGATTATAAAAAAGAGCGTTACTCTGAATGCGAATTAAGTGGCTGCAATGAAGTTTCATTTCTTGATCAACTCAAAGAATCAGATGAAAGTGACGATACCGAAGAATATCAAGACTATGAAGAGCTTGGCTGTCAGGTTGATTTAGTGACCAATGATTTTAACGTTACTCAAACAGGTAAAAAGCGTAAACTCAATGGCTTTGATGTAGAGCAGTATCAGGTACTTTGGACAACCGAATACCAAGATACTCAAGGACAAAAAGACGTAAATTTAATTAGCTTTGACTTTTGGACAACCACGCCAAATGCCAATATTAATGAGGTTTGGGATATTCACGGTCAATTCCAAGACTCTATTTCCAAAACAGTCACTAGCGATCCATTAGTTCGGCTATTAGGACCAAAAGGGTATAAGGCGATTGCTGCGTTTACGGGCGATACTAACAACCAAGAAAATCAATTTGGGGGCGTCATTGGTAAAGAGCTAGCGAAAGTGAAAGGCTACCCGATATCGATTAAGTTTGAATGGACTCGAAACTCTCAAGCGTGCCAGGCTGAAAAGCAAGCCCAATCTGACAAGCTTAATTTAGAGGGTGGTATTGAAGGCGTTGGTAAGCAATTACTTGGTAACTTTGCGAAAAAGAGTACAGACAAGTTAATGGACAGCTGGAAGAAAAAGCCACTGGTTCGTTATGTCTATGAAATCAAATCGGTTGCAATGGCGACAGCTCACGAAAGTAACTTTGACGTACCTGCAGGCTATGATTTAGTCGATCGTCAGTAAAATTTAGTGAAGGTCTAATCAGGTATCGATGGCTATGTCCGCCATCGATACCATTGTTTCTTAAGCGTGTTTAAACACAATAATGTCACGAACAATAGATTCGCTCATGCGGTGAGGCGCAGTAAAGCTTTGCGCTATTAACCCGTTGTTTTCAAAACATTCAATGAGGTCAGTACGTTTTGGTATATAGCTGTTAAAGGCTAAAACGATGACACCGTCCTTCTTGAGTAGCTTTTTCCAATCGGCAATACATTCGGCTAATACAGAAATAGGGTTGCGAGTTTTATCGGTGGTAAAATGTTGAACGCCATAAGGCAGGTCGCTAATGATTAGATCAAATTTTTCGCTTTTGATCAGCGTAGCAGCTTCTCGGCTGTCACCATTGATGATTCTAAAATTCTGCTCTTCAACGGTAAACTCTAAGAACTTCCCCAAGCCTTTTTTGTTTGCTTTGCCTATAAATCCTTCCATCATTTTATGACGTTGGCGATGCAGCTTGGTCCATTTCTTAAGCCCTTGACGAAGATCTTCAATGGCCTTTACATCTTGCTCAATACCTTTAGCGCTTAAACCATAGCGCATAGCCCAAAGCATGGTTGTACCACGACCACACATCGGGTCTAGTAAGGTTGGCTGTTCAGTACCTTTAGGTAAGTAAGATAATCCGACATTCAGCAATAGCTGAGTTAAATGTTCATTGGTTTTACCTCGGTACTTAGATCCAAAAACGAAATCTTCGTGAAGGTTGTACTTACTGGCAACATCAATAGGGATAAATTGGTCACCATCGATCTCAAAAACACCTAGGACGAATGACAGCCGCAGTACTTGAGTTAGTAGTGACTCATCAAGAGAAGCAACTAAAAACTGTAAGTTACCTATGACTCGATGCTCAAGAGTTTGCTCACCAAAAACGGCTTGAAACTCAGCGCTCGCAACAAGTAACGTATCTTTAAAGTAAGCGCCATTTGCCTGCGGATTTATCAATAGTGCGAAATTCTTCAACGAACCTTTACCTCTGTGTTTGCTCTTTAGTAGTAAAAGAGCCGTTTTAATTAGAATTCACAGAGTATAACGGTTAATGCGCTTTTTGTTCAGTCAACTTTTCATAACAAGCTATGTAGCCACTGACTTCAAAGCGCCTAGTTTGTATTAGTTGAAGAACTTACGAAACGGATACCAAAACTGGTTAAAGAAACCGCGCGGTAGTGGGCGAGTTGTGCCATATACTGCCGGCCAAACCCCTTTAGGCATGTGGTAGGTGCCAAACAGCCAATCAAACAATGTGGTATGCGCAGCGTAATTGGTGTCAATAGCTGGGGCTTCTGAGCTATGGTGCCAATGGTGAAATTGCGGCGTAACAATAAGGTACTTTAAAGGTCCCCAATGCAGCTTTAAGTTACAGTGAATAACAATGGCTTGAATTGCGGCAATGAGCACATAAATATCTAATGCGGCTTTGTCAGCACCAAGCAAATGCAACATTACCAAAACCATACTGCGTTCTACAAAGGTTTGTACAACATGAGAGCGAGAGCCCGCTAACCAGTCCATAGTTTCAACAGAGTGATGAACAGCATGGAAAGGCCAAAGTTTACTGTTTTCGTGGAATAAACGATGCTCCCAATACAAGACAAAGTCAGCACATATCACTAGCAGTAAAACTTGGACTGCAATTGGCAGGGCCTGTACATATTGATGTACGGCTTCATTGGCCACCCAATCGAAGTAACTCACCGTATAGTTACCCACCAATAAAATAATTGAGATGAGGAGGTGATTGACACAAAAATAGAAGAAATCTGTTTTCCATTCGTCGCGCAGAATAACTTGGTCGCGGTACTTCGGGAATAACTTCTCAAGCGTGGTGAAAATTACGATAGAGCCTAAAAGCGCAATAATGAGCCAATCTACTCCTAATGAGAGTGGTTTGGGTGCAACTGGCCCAACAGGAACCACATAGCCACCTAAGCCCATAGCAATTAAGGTAAGAGATGCACCAGCAAAGCCTAGGCGCTTCTTCTTGTTGATAATAAAGTTCGAGATACCAAACCCAAGCGATAACCACATGCCGTACTTTAATAGACTTTGTAAGCTGCTAGCATCGTATACGGCACGCAGTTCAGTGGTAGTCAAATAAGAAGGAAATAAATAAGCCAAAACAGCAAGCAAACTTAAGCCGCCTAAAAATAATGAGCAGTAGCCGCCAAAACGACCATTTTCTAAACGAAGTTCTTTGTCTGGTCGAGGCGTAACGTGACGGTTCTTATAGTTGTATAGCATCAGTGTGCTCCTAATGTTGATATCGCAATAGTATTTTATTTATAGCTTAATAATAAATAAAAATATTAAAAGTAGCGTATAAGTGTCTCTTGGTAGCAATATACGCAACCTTTAGTCATGGGCCCGACATTGCCTTATACTCTTTTCATGCAACTTAATGGGTGATCAACATGCGTTTTGACCTTGCCGACTTAGAAAAACCACAAATATATCGATTATTGACTCACGCCGTCGTGCCTAGACCTATCGCCTGGGTGTTAACCGAAAATGAAGATGGCAGCTTAAATGTGGCGCCTTTTTCGTATTTTAGTGTTGTGTCGTGTGACCCCGCGATCCTGATGATTGCAGTAGGGCATAAGCGAGATGGAACTAAGAAAGATACTTGGAAGAATATTGATATGCGTCACCATTGTGTCATCCATATCGCGAATACTGGTCTTATGGATTCAGTGAATGAAACCGCGCGCGATTTGGCCGCGGGTGAGTCAGAGTTAAACAACATTGAGCACACGCTAGTGGCAGAGGATAACTTCGCGCTACCACGCATAAAAGCGGCACCTATTGCGATGGCGTGTCGCTATCATGATATTCATTTGGTCGGAAATGGGCCGCAAGCTGTTATTTATTTAAAGGTCAAGCATCTCTATGTAAACGATGCGCTGCTGACCGATACGCCCTTTACTATCGATTCGACTAATCTTGACCCTATCTCGAGATTAGGCGGAGACAATTTTGCGTCGCTTGGCGAGATTACGGCTTTAAAACGTCCGAGTTAGTTAGTGATTACTTTTATATAAACGAGAGAGAGAGACCCCTTAGCGGATGATTGGTTTTTTGAGAAACATGTTCAACAGTTTTCGTGATTTACTCCCGATTGTCATCGTCATTCTATTCTTTCAGTTTTTAGTGCTTCAGCAACCCTTACCCGATGTTTTGAACTTAATCGTTGGTGCTTTATTTGTTGTGTTTGGCCTAACGATCTTCATTCAGGGTCTCGAACTGGGCTTATTTCCTATCGGCGAGTCTATGGCTCGTGCCTTTGCCGTCAAAGGAAGTTTGTTTTGGTTGTTGTGCTTTGCCTTTGCGTTGGGTTTTAGCACAACAGTGGCTGAGCCGGCCTTGATTGCCGTGGCTGCAGAGGCTGCCGAAGTTGCGGGTGTTGGCGGTATGATTCCCAATAGCGAGGAGGCCAAAGGAAGCTACGCCTTTGGATTGCGTCTTACGGTTGCTTTAAGCGTCGGCATTGCCTTGTTAATCGGTGTTATGCGAATTCTTAAAGGCTGGCCAATTCATTACATAATCATCGGCGGTTACGTATTAGTGGTACTGACGACGCTTGTTGCGCCAAAAGAAATTATCGGTATTGCTTATGACAGCGGTGGCGTGACAACCTCGACCATCACGGTTCCATTAGTCACCGCGCTTGGTATTGGGTTAGCTTCATCTATCAAAGGACGAAATCCCATGGTCGATGGCTTTGGGCTCATCGCAATGGCATCCTTAACGCCCATCATATTCGTGATGCTTTATGGTGTTGCGATTAATATCATTTACAGTGGACCGATATGATGGAGTTGCTATTTGAGCTGTTAAGGACCATTAAACAAACTGTTTTTGATGTTATTCCAATTGTGAGTATTATTTTTGGCTTTCAATTACTGGTGATACGAAAAAAAATAACCGATATGCCAAAGGTATTATTTGGCTTCTTCCTGGTATTAATTGGTTTATCTTTTTTCTTAGTTGGCCTTGAGCGGGCCTTATTTCCAGTTGGGAAACTGATGGCCGCACAGCTGACAGCACCGAGTTTTATTGGTGAAATGAGCCAAGGTATCGAATGGCAAGCTTATGCCTGGGTGTATCTGTTTGCATTTGCTATCGGAGCGAGCACAACCATAGCCGAGCCTTCATTGATTGCGGTTGCTATCAAAGCCAAAGAAGTCTCCGGTGGTGCGATTGGTATTTGGGGCTTACGCATATCGGTTGCATTAGGCGTTGCCATCGGCATTTCATTAGGCACTTGGCGCATAGTAATGGGTTATCCAATTCATTGGTTTATTATCAGTGGCTATGTCATTGTGATCATACAAACGCTCACCACTCCAAAAATGATTATTCCTCTTGCTTACGATTCTGGAGGCGTGACAACTTCTACTGTGACCGTGCCGCTGGTTGCTGCACTCGGATTAGGTTTGGCTGAAACCATTCCGGATCGTAATCCAATGATCGATGGTTTTGGTCTCATTGCGTTTGCAAGTCTATTCCCAATAATGACCGTGATGGCCTACGCCAAACTGTCAGAAATTAAAGCTAAGCGAGATGAAAGTTCGTTTAAGTAATAACATGCCGGCAACGGTCAATTTATAGAAGAGGTACTGCTATGCGTTTCAAACTGTTGATTGCGTTTGTCGAAGACTCAAAAACCGATATAGTCGTAGAAAGTGCACGTAAAGCAGGCGCAACGGGCTCAACGATTATAAATAATGCTCGTGGTGAAGGCGTAAAAGCAAAGAAAACCTTCTTAGGTTTAAGCTTAGATACTCAGCGAGATGTGATTTTGTTCTTAGTTGAAGAACACCTAGCAAAAACGATATTAGAAACTATTGCTGACACAGGACACTTTGATATGACACCCGGCACTGGAATAGTCTTTCAAATTGATGTTGAAGACGCACTGGGGGTTTCTCATCAAATAAAGGAATTATCCGATATAGTGGAGGAGAAAATATGACTGCTGGCTCATTAACATGCCGAGAAGTTATGAATCAACGCTTTGAAGTTGTTGATGGTTTAATGACGGTCGCTGAAGCCTTGGAATTAATGCACGATAAAGGCTATCGGAAAGTGATTATAAAGCGTCGAGATGATCATGATGAATATGGCATGGTGCAATTGTCAGATATTGCTCATGCGGTTATTGCTACAGATCGCTCACCCGAGCGCGTTAACCTGTATGAAATTATGATTAAACCATTTGTGAGTGTTCGGCCTGAAATGAACGTCAAATATTGCGCACGCTTATTTGAAAGGTATGGGTTAGTGTCTGCCCCCGTGATAGAAAATGATATAGTGGTCGGTATTGTGAGTCATAACGATATTGTCCTAAATTGGTCAAAATAATAATTACAGTTTGGTCTAGGTTAACGAAGAGCTTGTTGTGAAGTATTTTTTAGGTGCATACGCCTCCTCACCTAATGTATCAGGCTGGGATGAGCAGCTAGAAACTCCCTACTATCAGGCGCTTAAGGGTTTTGATAATGTGAAGGGTTTGAAACATCCTTTTTTGGGGATATTGCATGCTCATGATTATGAGTGGTTTCTAGAAAATATAGATCCTAGATGTGAATATAAGGCGAGCCAGCAAAATCGGCCCCAGTGATTAATTGGGACCGATCCGCATTGTCTGTCTGTCTTATAACCCATACATTTTGTCGATGGATTCGGAGAAACGAGCGGAAATGACTTTCCTACGTAACTTTAGCGTTGGCGTTATTTCTCCTTCGGTAATAGAAAATTCACGTACAAGCAGCGTGAAATTCTTTACACGTTCATATTTCGCAAGTTCATGCTGCACTAATTCTAAACGCTGTTTTACGTGCTCAATGATGCTCGAATGTCGTAATAGTTCGACACGATCGGTATAAGTAATATTAATGCTTTGTGCGTATTCTTCTAGAAGCTGCCAAGCTGGCACAATGAGTGCCGAAACAAACTTACGGCTATCAGCAATAACCGCTACCTGCTCAAATAACGGCTCTCTAATGAGCACACCTTCTATTTGCTGCGGGGCAATGTACTTCCCGCCCGATGTTTTCATGAGTTCTTTCAGACGTTCACGGAATACCAAGTTACCCTGCTCATCAATACTGCCAGCGTCACCTGTTTTTAACCAGCCATCTTGAAAAAGCTCTGCGGTGGCTTCTGGGTTTTTGTAGTAGCCAGATGTCATGCATGGGCTGCGGACCAAAATTTCACCCTCTTTGGGGTCTATTTTAATGCTGATATCTTGAATGGGTTTTCCAACCGTGTTGAGTTTATACCCAGTATCAGGAATAAAGGAGACGGTGGCAAAGGTTTCTGTCATACCATAACCAAGTTTGATATTTACGCCTAGGCCCAAGAAAAAACCATGGATTTCTGGATCTAAGGAAGCGCCACCACTTGGCATAAAACGAATGTTGCCGCCGAGTGCTTGTTGGATTTTCTTCCCGACCAACTTAACCGCAATAGCTTGGGATGCTTTGCGATAAACGCCTAGTTTTTTACCTTGTTGAAGTAGTCGCTGGTTGCGTAAGACACGAAAACTAGCCCAATTGAGAATTGCCAGGTTGACCACCCCTGCCTTTTTGGCTTTAGCAAAAATGCCAGCGTGAATTTTTTCAAAAATTCGGGGTACGGCGCAGAAAACGTGAGGTTTAACGTCTAAAAGAGAGGCCTGTAATTCATTAACATTAGCAAGGTAGTGATTGTGGACTCCAAGATAAAGAGTAACGAAAGTCCAGCCCCGTTCATAGACATGGCTTAACGGCAGCACTGCAAGTGATCGGTCAGTGTCAGAATAGTCTAAGCTTTCTAGATGTACTTTAATCACAGCCATTAGGTTTCCATGATTAAGCATCACGCCTTTTGGGTCACCTGTTGTACCGCTGGTATAAATGATCGTTAATAGATCTTCTTTGTTAGGCTTATAAATACTCAGGGCTTTGACACGGACTGAACCAGATTGCTGCCAATGTTCAAAACTTGGCAAGTTATGTTCTGTCGAACCGAAGCTTATTGCATTGATGGTTTGGCTAAGCTTCGGTTTTGCTTCAACAAAAGTATTAATAAGTTTCGCATCGACAAACAGCACTTTGGCGCCACTGTGGTCGAGTATATATTGCAGCTGATTTGGGCTGGAGGTTGCATAAACCGGTACGCTAACGGCTCCAAGATAAATACAGGCAAAATCAACGATGGTCCATTCGATTGAGTTGTCTGCAAAAATAGCAATACGGTCACCCTGTGCTACGCCGTCTGCTTGCAGTTGGCGAGCGGTCAGCTCAACTTGCTGCCAAAGTTGGCGCCAAGTAACGTGACGCCACGTATCATCCAGCTTTTGTGAAATCGCATTAATGTCCGGGCGTGTTTGGGCATGGTGATGTATTTTCTCAATATAGTGCACTTACACCTCGATTCGGCTGATGCCATAATTAATATACGGGCGTATATTATGCACGAATCAGACAGTTGTCGCTGTGTTATGTCAACTTATGCGCAATATTTCGTTCAAGCAGTCGAAAAGCGCTTGGGCTTGTGCCAACTTCTTTTTTAAAGCGATTTGAAAAATTGAAGGCATCGGAAAAGCCAACCCGTTGGGCTAACTCAGTGATAGGCCAATCGGTCAGTGTTAGTAATTGCTTGGCTCTATCGATGCGCAAATCACGGATTACTTGTTTTGGGCTTTTGCCAAAGCGTTCTTTACAGAGCCGATACAAGTGGGGTTCCGAATAGTAGGTTAAGTGGGCAATGTCTGCGACGGTCCAAGGCTTGTGTAGCGATTGGTTCACTTGGCTAAACGCGGCTGTGAGGCGGTCCTCTTTTTCGGTGGGATGCGCTTTGAGGTTTATTTCAATATAGCGTGCCAGTTGTTGCAAACTTTGCTCTCGAAAAGAGCCGTCAAGATTCCGTTCTTGATCGATCACATGGCAAAGGTGGAATATGTTTAAAGCCTGTGCAGTTGGTCTGATAACGGCTTTGCTGGGAACAATGGCTTGCCAATTTATTTTTTCCGGTAACAGTATCCAACACATATCCCAATGATCATCGTCTATTTCAAAGCGATAGTTGGTTCTGGCAGGCAGGACGGTCATAGAACTGGGTTCTATATATTGCTCGCCTGCTTCTGTTGTTAACTTACCTTGCCCTGATGTTGTAAAAAGTAAGGTATGCAAATTGAGCTGAGTACGTTCGATAACATAAGGTGGCTTTAAATGTGCAATACCCGCCATGTGAATTTGATGCAAGGTCATTTCAGGCAATACATCGCTGGTTAGAAATATTTCAAAGCATTCTTCACCAATTTCTAAATGATTTGAAAACTTCATTGTTTTAGTTCCTTGGTGGCTTGAAGGATGATAGTTTTTAACATGCCAATAATAGTTCTAACCATAGCGTTTCTCCAGTATAAACCTAAACTTCTGCATTCTTTTTATAATCCCCATGAAAGGCGCTGCTTATGCCGCAATCCCTATTAAGCCAAGTTCTTAAGCTAGCGTTGCCAGTTGCAATGCAAAGTGTATTGATATCGTTGTTAGGCATGTCCGATGTATTCATGGTGGCGGGGCTTGGCGCGGGAGCAGTCGCAGCAATTGGTATTGGAGCTAAGCTCCATTTCGTATTAGTCATGGTTATGGCGAGCTTGGGCTCGGCAGTATCTGTGCTGGTTGCGCAATATTATGGGCGTGGCTCAACTCAATCAAGCCAGGGAATACTTGCGTTGGGCATGGTGAGTGGGCTTGTATTGATGTTACCTGTGGCGTTGTTGTTTACCGTCATGCCGGAGCAGTTGCTTTCATTGCTAAGTGACGATGAGAACCTTATCGCACTAGGTACTTCTTACTTACGCATTACGGTACCGCTGTTATTTCTAACACATATTCTTATCTGTTATGAAAGCGCGCTACGGGCTCGTAGCGAAACCATGCTGCCATTAATTTTGGCAGCCATTGCGATAGTTATTAACATTGCGCTTAATTATGTGCTAATTCATGGTATTTGGTTTTTTCCAGAGCTAGGATCAAGCGGTGTTGCTATTGCCAGTGATATCGCGCGCTTGATTCAAGTGCTTTTATTCTTTTGGATTCTCGCACGACGCCACCACCTACTATCTCTAGGCCGATTGCTAAAAGCTAAACAAGAAGTGCTTAAACACGCCAAGCAGTTTTATACCATTGCTTGGCCCTTAACGCTTAACTTTACCCTCTGGGGTTTTGGGTCGTTTGTTTATCATGGCATAGCCTCAGCTAAGGGCACCGATGCACTGGCGTCACTGAGTTTAATTAGCCCTATTGAAGGTTTATACCACTCGTTATTTTTTGGTTTAGTAACGGCCTGTTCGGTGCTGATTGGCCAGAACCTAGGCCAAGATAAATTCGATACGGCAAAATATTTAGCCCGTAAATTCAGCTTCTTTGCACCTTTAGGTTCTTTAATTGTAGGTTTAGTTTTGCTTGCCAGCAGCCCTATATTTTTACCTTGGCTCATTAGTCCGTCGGAACCACTTTATCAGTTAAGCATGCAATTGATGTGGGTCATGTGCTTGAGTTTTTGGTTAAAAGTTCTCAACATGACGATTATTGTCGGCATTTTACGTGCCGGTGGCGACAGTAAATACATCGTAGGTGTTGATATGGTCGCCATGTGGGCATTAGGGATACCTGCCGCCATGCTGGCCGCCTTTTACTTCGAACTTAGTTATGTATGGGTTTATGCAATGGTCCTCGTTGAAGAAGCTGCGAAGGCTGTCATGGTCATTAAGCGCGCAATAAAAGGTATTTGGTTGAAAAACTTAGGCGACTATTCTGCTGCCTAAGTTTAGGGTTGCTTACGTACACTAATGGCTGAAAGCAGTAAAACAAAAAAGCACAACACTAAATTGAATAGCGGTATTTGTAATTGTGTTGGCATAGCATAAATAATCGTAACAGCCGGCAACCAAATTAAACAATTGGTAACGAAGGTCGTGGGTATTTGTATAAACCAAAGCTCGCGATCTAGACGTGTTAGCCATAGTTTCAAATTAAAATTAGACTCCATCCAAAGAAAGGCAATCGCCATACTCGGTGCGGCCCAAAGAGGGCCATAGGCGAACTGGTCGACGATTACTTTTTTCGCCAATATCGGCGCTGTATTTCCTTCCCCAAACCATTGAGCCTGCAGTGCATAAAGGTAATCTATTTCGATGCCTTTATAAGCCCAAAACAATGCATAGAAGAGAAATACCTTTGTTGGATTTCCTGTAATCTGTCCACTCATCTTCAAGTAGATAAATGGAATGATGCCGCCAAAAAGCGCGGTAGAAATCATTGCATATTTCCAGCTAAGTGAGCTTTTTAAATCGCCAAGTGCAATAAAGATCCACTCTGTAGAGGGGACATAAAAATAACAAAGAGCAATGCTTAGGGCTAGCGTTTGCAACGCTAGACCAGGTGCTAAGTTCTTTTTGAGTGCCGTTTTAATGTTGGATTGCAGTGAAGCCATTCAAGATCCTTATTGTTAATATACAGTGGCTGTAAACTTAAAATCTCTATTAGAGCTGATTGTGAGTCGTTAGCGAAACTCTATGGGTATTTCTACCCAATGCCCGGAAGCTTCAAAACCATTAGAAGCAGGCGCATATTGCCATTGACTTGCTTGCTCTAAGGCAGAATCATCAAGAATTTCATAGCCGGAACTTTGGTATACCGTTGTTTGCTCAAGCTTGCCTAGCCCATTCACGTAGCCGCGAACAATAACTCGACCAAACTGACGTTTACGCTGTGCGAGGGTGGGCGTGATGGCAATAGGTGTGTTCCCTTTAAAGCGAGGTAAGGAAAATTTAATAATACTTGTTTTTTCAATCAGTTGTGCAGTCGTTGTTTCTGTTTCTGTTTCTGTTTCTGTTTCTGTTTGTTCAACTGATTCAATATGGTTTATTAATTTTTGTGCGTTACTTGACGTTGGAGTGACTTTTTCTTCACTGGCAATAGTTTCAAGTGGTGTTTCAGGAAGGGCCTGTTGAATCTTTTGGTGAATCACTTCACTGGGCTCAATGAGTTTAACTGCTTCATCGCTAAGTGTTGAAACCTTCACCTTGGGGCTAGCGCTTGCAATACTTTTGGTCGCAGTCGTAATAACTTCTCTACTGGGCTCGGAGTACTCTGCACTCTCGCTATCAGATTTCACTGGATTATCTTGAGCTGATTTGTCTCGATCTATGACAGGTCTCGGTTTAATAACAGTTAATGAGAGGGTGGCGGATTTCTCATTGGTATGGGATTTAGCGGCCTGTGAAGTCTCTAGGAAATTTTGGCTTAATATGACCATATGCAGCAAGACTGATACGCCAATAGTGATGAGAATAGCCCGGTTTTTGGGCTGTGGCTCAGTAACTAAAGGATTGACTGTATCGAGATTCACTCTATACTCTCTGCAAAATTCAGGTGACCTAGTTGTTTAAACGGGAAACTGGTTCAAGTCCAGTACTGCCCCCGCAACGGTGAGAAAGAGTAAACCATTGAATTGAAATTAACCACTGCAAACGCGGGAAGGGTTCAATTCAACAGCGCTTCGCTGGCTTTTTCAAGTCCGGATACCGGCCTGATTCATTTATCAGTACGGTGGGTGCATGTCGCAGAAATTCCTTATTTCTGCAGGATTGCTATTTTTATCCTGTAGTCTATTTTCAGAACAACAAAATGATCCGCTTCCGGTGCAAAGCCAGTTGCCTGTGGTTTATTCTGAAATTACACCTGCCTATGAAACCTCCCCAGAATTCAGTAACGCCGCCGTATCGGTTATATCGAGTGAGCAGTTTCATGCCAATGACGTCACCGTTGCCGATGTTTTAGAACTTACCCCAGGTATTCAATTACAAAGCACTGGTGAAACCGGAGCCTATTCAAGTCTAAGCATACGTGGGGCTCCTAGTCAGCAAACTCAAGTATTTATTGATGGTGTTTTGCAATCGAATGCGGGGGGCGGTGGATCAAACGTTCAGAGTATTCTATTGGCCGATATCGAACGTATTGAAGTGTATAAATCGAGTTCGCCTGGGCAATTAGCCATGGGCAGTCCGGGTGGCGCGATTAATATTATTCGAAAAAAATCTTCTCAAAATGAGGCCAGTCTGTTGCTGGAGTTGGGGAGTTTTGAGCATGGCCGAATGTCTGCGACGGTCAATCAGCAATATGGCCGTTATATTGTAAATGGTTACGCCGCACTTCAATACTCCGGCAATGCATTTGAATATATTAACGATAATGGTACCGCTAATAATTCGTTAGACGATTACCCTGATACAAGAAATAATGCCGAGTTTAGCTCGCGAGCAGCGGGAGCGTCTGTGACTCGAGAAACCAATAATGGTAATGCTGGCTTTGCTGTTTCATACTACTCAGATGTTAAGCAACTCCCCGATAGTCATAATACGAAAACGAATAAAGCCTATTACGCTCAAGAAAAATTATCTGCCCTCGCAACGCTAAATGTGAATCAATGGTTACCCAATATAGACACCTCTTTGCGATTCGATTTAGAAGAGGACACAGGTTTGTTTAATAATACTGATGGCTCAACGAGTTTATATAAAATCGACAGTGAAGACACATTGAGTAGCGGCCAGCTAAATCATAGCTCGGTCTACAGTGCTCCTTTTGGATTGATTACGGCAGCGAATATTATCAGCTATGATCAATTTATTATTGATGATTCCGATAAGGGTGAAACTCTCAATGCAACTCGCACCCAATTCGCCAATAGCCTTGGCGCAGAAGTTTTTTATTCTGATCTAGTTACGCTCATGTCGAATGTCCGACTGTTATCTTTGACCGATAATAGTGGCGATGTAACTGAGCAGAAAAGCAGTATCGGTGGCAATGCTGGGTTGCGTGTGGGTAACGAGGTTTATTTTATGCAAGTCAATGCTCAACAAGCATATCGGGTCCCAAATTTAGTTGAGCGCTTTGGTAATCAAGGTGCCTTTTCGGGCAACTCTGAGCTTTTAGATGAGTCTGCGACCTCATTTGATCTGACCGTATATGCAGAGTTAGCCATTGTTAAACTTGAAGCCAGCGTCTATGTTCGTGACAGTAAAAATACCATGACACCAGTGTATAACGCACAAGGAATGGGCAGATATATAAATTTAGATAGCACTCAGTTTGTTGGATATGAATGGCAAGTAGGCACAGAGTTAGGTCGGTTTCAGCTTCAGCACCAAGGGGCTTATTCTTACAGCTTAGCCACTTCGAGTTTAAAGGCATACGATCAGAAGCGAGTCCCAGGTTACTACCCGATTTCACTCAATAATAACCTAAATTACCAACTGTCTGAACAATGGAATACTCAGTTTAATTACCTTTATGAAGCAGGCCTGTATTTTGATCGAGCAAACTCGACGCAAGCGCCTGAAAAACACCAGCTCAATGCACAAGTGCGTTGGCAGCATGAAAACTCGAGCCTGACGTTTGGTGTTGACAATATTCTGGATCGAGCCCATTTCGATTATAGCCGTAAGCCTTTACCGGGCCGAACTTATACCTTAACTTACGAACATAAATTTGGAGAAAAACCGTGAAAAAAATACTAATAATTAGTGCACTCTTAGCACTGTCAGCCTGTGATCCATTAAGCGAAGGGTCAACATCGGTAGAGGGGTTTGAAGCTAATCTGATGGTTGCTGCAGTGGTCCCTGGCTATGGGACGAGTGATGTAATTTTTATCGGTGATACGGAAGATGAGTCTGATGTCGTTATTGAAAAGCAAGTTCATACCACAAACCCTGCCGACATCGCCATTGCAGTTAACGGTGATAACTTTTATCGCTTAGGTCGATATGAATACGATACGCTTACCAGTGTGAAACTAAATTCAGAGACTAGCGTTGTTTCTCTCGGTTTAGAATACTCTGTGTTAGGAGATGACAGCAGTGCCAACCCAGCGGGTATGGTTTTCGTGAGTGAGGATCGAGCTTATATATCAAGAACAGATTCTCCAATGCTTTGGTTGGTTAATCCTTTAGCAGAAGTTGAAGATGACTTTTTGATCGATGAAATAGATCTTTCTACTTTTTCTGCAGGTGCGGATACGAAGCCCCATATGGCTGACATGGAAATAGTCGGTAACAAATTATTTGTAGTACTCACTCGCCTCGATGGTTTTAATGCTAAGGATAACTCTGCAGTTGTGGTTATTAATACGACAACTAACACGATCATTGATGCGGATTCTGATAATACTAACGGTACTCAAGCAATCGCACTGCTGGGTCGCAATGCGTCAGAGATTACTTACTTAAATAATAAGTTGTATGTTGTCGCTAGCGGCGACTATGGCAACTCAGATACCGTTGAAAAATATACCGGTGGTCTTTATTCAATTGACCTTGCAAATGGCTATGCTGTTGATGAAGTTGTTCCAGATGGCGTGATCAATGATGGTGGCAATAATGTAACAGTCGGTAACCTGATGGATTTAGATATCGCACCAAATGGAGATATCTACTTTGTAGGCAGTGATAGGGGTTATGAAACTCCTGGAGACTGGACAACTTATTATCAATACGATTCTGTCTATGTCATAGAAGCTGGTGATGATAAAATTAAGGCGATCGATTTAGGTGAAGGCGACTTCAATATTGGTGATATCCAAAGCAATAGTTCAGAATTGTATGTTGGTGTGCATGTACAAACAGCAGCGCCAAACGCAAGTGCCGGTGTTAAAGTTGTAGGACATAATACAAATGCACTTACTGGGTTTATTGAAACGACTTACAACCCTGTTCAAATCATTGTTCTAAATTAACTTCAACTTAGTTCTAGTAAACAAAAGCCCAATGCCTAGCATTGGGCTTTACCATATTTAAAACGCAAATTTAACTAAACCGTAAACCTTGAAGAAACTTCATCGACCATTCCAGCTAATCGACTTACTTCAATAAATTGGTTTTGAGTTGCTTCGGTACCCTGCTTGATTTCTTCTGAGCTAGTTGCTATCTCAGAAACCGCTCTTGTGATATCAGATGCGACTGCTGATTGCTCATTGGCAGAAGTCGCTACCATGGTATTCATTTCAGTGAGCTGCTTGATCGAATTGGTCGTAGATTCCACGAGCGTCTTAATGGTGTTCATGGCTTCGATAACAGCGCTGCGACTATCAGTGGTGGTTGCCATTTCTTCCGATGAGCGTTTGCTGCTTTCACTCAGCTTATTAAGAATCTCTCCAATTTCAATGGTGCTTTGTTGGCTTCGCTGGGCCAATGTTCTCACTTCATCTGCAACCACTGCGAAGCCTCGTCCTTGCTCACCAGCACGTGCTGCTTCAATCGCCGCATTGAGAGCCAGTAAGTTAGTCTGTTCAGATATGCTTTGAATAACGTCTAGGGCTTGGTGAATTCCCTGCACGTTTTCGACAAGTTCACCCACTGAGCCATCAACACTGTTCAATACGTTACTTAAGTCTGTAATTCGATCCGTTGAGGTGTTTACCTGCACCAGCACTTGGTTTATTTCAGCATGAACCGTGTCAGCAATGTTGCTGGTGTTTTCTGCATTGCCAGCAATTTCGGAAGCGGTCGAACTCATCTCCTCAATTGCAGCGGCAACTTGCAGAGTGTTTTCTCTTTGGCTTTCTACTTCGTTGGAAAGTTGTAATTGCGCAGTGCCGGCAGAAGAAGACATTGCTTTTAAATCATCACTAGCCGTTTTGAGGATTTTAATGTCATCGGCAAGGTTGTTGATAAATGCATTAAAACTTGAAGCAATATGATCAAGTTCAGTGATACCTCTTAATGGCAATGACATCGTTAAGTCGCCCTTGCCACTGGCGAGTCCATCGACTGACTCCGCAAGCTTATCTAATGAAACCAATATTTTCCGAATCGCAAATGTGGCGATGATTGCAGTGATCAGAATAACTAAAATAATACTGAAAGTAGTTTTGGAAACGCTTGAGGTTTGCGCAGTAGAAAGGTCTTGATTGATATTACTTAATACACCATCAATAGAATCAAAGTACAGACCTAAGCCTAGTAACATGTTCCATTTATCAATGCCCGCGACATAAGCAAACTTAGGACTCGGTTCATCTTCACCAGGTTTAGGAAAATGATAGGTGTAAAAGCCAGACTTATTGCCCTTAGTTATCTTCACCATATCTCTAAGTAAATATTGATCTGTTTGGTCTTGAAGGTCCCAGAAACTTTCTCCAAGGCCTGCCTCTGATGGCCCTAATAAGAGTCTTGTTCCGTCATAGTCATAACCATAGATATATCCAATGCCTTCATCGAAAACAAAGTTTTTAAGTAGAGCGATTGCTTCTGCTTTCCCTGAATCGCCTGGCATCGCGATGTAAGGCTCAATTAGACTTGACGCAGAATCTAACAGTGACTTAAGCCGATTGCGCTCCGCCGCCATAATGGCATCCTCGGTTGTATTTAGAACGTTTGCACCAAGCATGTTTATCGAGCTAGACGATAAATAAATCGCTGTAATAGCGATAATTAACAAAGGCAGTAAGGCAAGCGCATACACTCGCGTTTTGATCGATTTGAACATAGCGGTTCCAGAATGTTGTTTAGCGTGGAAGATATATCGGCCGTTGGTCATATTTACTTTAGTCGTTAGTCTTGGATTGCTCAAACCAATTGATTGAAAATCAGTCACAATATTTGAAGAATCATACTAATTAATTAGAGGATTTATGATTGGCAATTAGGTGAGGTAAAGTGACTAGAAGTTATGCCGTTCTAATTTTAGTTTTATAGGGCCAGTCTAGGCGTTTCAGAAGTCGGCCCCGATGGCGAAAACTATGAAACCGTGGTAGAAGTCGCGGATAATAGAATGTATAAGGCCAAGGAAGCAGGGAGAAACAAAGTGATGCTGCGATAATAAAGGCCTGTTAATTTTCACTAATCAGGCCTCTGTTCTGTGGCATAAACTAAGTTGTAAGGATTACTCAACCAACTCAACCGCAGTCTCTATATCGGCCAAATTACCTTTACTTTCTAACCATGATTTACGATCGCCTGAACGCTTTTTCGCGAGCAGCATGTCCATCATTTCCATGGTATCGGTTTGGTCACCGTCTTCTATGGTAAGTCGAACTAGGCGACGGGTGTTTGGGTCCATTGTGGTTTCGCGTAATTGCATTGGGTTCATTTCACCCAAGCCCTTAAAGCGTTGAATTTGAACTTTACCGCGTTTCTTTTCTGCTTCTAAACGGTTCAAAATTCCAATGCGTTCGTCATCGTCTAGTGCGTAGTAAACTTCCTTGCCAATATCGATACGGAACAATGGCGGCATCGCTACGTATACGTGGCCGGTTTCTACAAGTTTTCTGAAATGGCGTACAAACAGGGCGCACAATAACGTGGCAATGTGTAAACCATCGGAGTCGGCATCGGCTAAAATACATACCTTGCCGTAACGTAGGTCGTCGATGTTATCTGAGTCGGGGTCTACGCCTAAAGCAACGGCAATGTTATGAACTTCTTGGCTGGCTAAAATTTCACTGCTGTCGACTTCCCAAGTGTTTAAAATTTTACCTCGAAGTGGCAAAATAGCTTGAGTAACACGATCACGTGCTTGCTTTGCTGAGCCGCCAGCTGAGTCACCTTCCACCAAAAATAATTCACCCGCCATGGCATCGTTGCCAGAACAATCTGCGAGCTTGCCGGGTAGAGCAGGACCACTGGTAACTTTTTTACGGGCAACTTTTTTCGCTTTGCGCATACGCGCATTGGCATTGCTAATACAAAGCTCAGCTAATAGTTCAGCAACATCAGTGTGCTGGTTTAACCATAAGGCGAAGGTGTCTTTAACAACACCCGAAATAAAAGCAGAGGCTTGTCGAGACGATAAGCGCTCTTTAGTCTGGCCAGCAAACTGCGGATCTTGCATCTTAAACGACAACACATGCGAACACTTGTCCCAAATATCTTCTGGGCTTAATTTTACGCCGCGTGGTAATAAACTGCGGTATTCACAAAACTCACGCATGGCATCGAGCAAGCCTTGGCGTAAACCATTGACATGCGTACCACCTTGCGCAGTTGGAATTAAGTTGACATAGCTTTCACCAATGCCTTCGCCGCCTTCAGGTAACCATTGAATCGCCCAATCGACCGCTTCGGTTTCACTTGAAAAGGAACCAATAAAGGGTTCATTTGGCAGTGTTTCATAGAATTGGGTGGCGCTGAGTAAATAGTCTTTTAGGCCGTCTTCATAATACCAAGTATCTTTTTCGTCTTTTTCTTCATTGAAGAAATTGATAGTTAGGCCAGGGCATAAGACTGCTTTGGCTCTCAATACATGGCGTAATCGACTTGCTAAAAACTTTCCGGTATCGAAATAAGATTCATCCGGCTTAAAACGCAGCGTTGTACCGGTTTCTTTCTTTAGGCATTTGCCAATGACTTCCATCTCAGTGGCTTTATCACCATTTTGGAAGCCCATGCGATGTAATTCGCCGTCACGTTTAACAGTGACTTCGAGCGTAGTAGATAAGGCGTTTACAACGGATACCCCTACACCATGTAAACCACCTGAAAATTGATAGTTTTTACCCGAGAACTTACCGCCTGAGTGTAAGCGAGTCAGAATGAGCTCGACACCCGGAATACCATGTTCGGGGTGGATATCTACTGGCATACCACGGCCGTTGTCGGTGACGCTGAGGGAGTTATCTTTATAAAGCACCACGTCAATCTGGTCGGCATAGCCGCCAATGGCCTCATCGACTGAGTTATCAATCACTTCTTGAGCTAAATGGTTTGGCCGTGTGGTGTCAGTGTACATGCCCGGACGTTTACGGACGGGGTCTAAACCACTGAGTACTTCAATAGCTTCAGCTGAGTAGTTGTTCTTACTCATACGACAGGTTGCCTCTTCAAAAAACTTAATAAAATCAAGGGGGTTAGGATAACGGAAAAGCGAGCGACAGGCTATTGGTAGAAAGCAGATCGCTTATTTGAGGATTAAACCAATCAATAGCCTTGCTGGGTATAATCGATTTTAAAATCGACGCCTTCAATGCGGGAAACATGAGTGTCTATTTCACCATTGGGGTTGAGCGTGAGCGTTCGATAGCCAGGGCCAGATGAGTCAATACCAAAATCTTTGCTTTCAGGTAAAAATTGAACGCAGGTCGAAGGTGTGGAGATGTATCGAAAACCGTTTATGACGACATCGCTGGCTTGATGAACATGGCCGCAAACAATTGCACGAATGTTGTTATACGGCGCGATTATTTTCTGGAGTTCGTCAGAATTTTTAACGCCTATTTTATCAATCCACTGGCTTTTCATGCTAACGGGATGGTGATGAAAGGCAATCAGTATGTATTTGTCGGTAAACTGTTCGAGAGCTTGCTTGAGAGTGTCGAGCTGGTCTTGGGCAAGGCTACCGTATACTTTTTTGGGCACTACCGAATCGAGCATAACAACAACCCAGTTACCAAGCTCAGTAATGGCGTTCGCATAGTCGGTACCCTGGGCAACGGTTGCCATATTTTCGCGGTTATCGTGATTACCGGGAATCCAACGCATGGGCGCTTTTAGGGGTTCGACAAAAGACACAAAGTTCTCATAAGCACCGACACTGCTGTCTTGGGCAATATCGCCAGTGGCTAAGATGAGATCTATGTTTGAGACTTCCTCTTGAACACGCTTAACGATAAGCTTGAGACTGTCCTCGGTGTTCATCCCCAGCAAAGTTCCTTCTGAACTGGCGTGGAGGTGGGGGTCTGTAATTTGGACCAGCGTAAACGCTTTTTCCATTGTGGCCATTATTCCATGTGTTTGGTTATTTATAGTTATACACAAACAATATAGGCAATGTCATCCATTGCGCACAAATGTCAGCGAAAATCGTGATCTAGTCAGCATTTATAGTCTAGTTTTCTTAACTTTAGCCTAACTTAGCTTGGAGTCCAACTTTCTTTGCTCATCCCATGGGCAAGTAAATGGCTCAGCCACTCCCCTAAATAATGATTAGCTTGGGCTTTTTCATCAATTTGATACATTTGATGGTTAGGATAGCGATAAACCCCAGCGAGTTGCTCGCCTTGCGCAAGATTGACGACCTCCGCCATACGCGCGTCATCATACAAGCGCACAATTAGCTCAACTGAACTGGCGTGCTTGGGTAAATAATGGAGTGTTTTGGTGAGTTTAAGCGTGGTTGTATATTTAAATCGCTCAATGATCTCTATAGCAACATCAATTACGCCGTCTTGGCTGTCGGTCCAGCTAAAGTGGTAGTGCGGTTGGGTCGCATCACCCAGCAAACGTTGTAAACGCACAAAGTTTGCTTCACACATGGCAGCGTGTTTAGCGACATCGGGGATGTATTTTTTCATGCCCACGTGAGTCTTAGGCGATCTAGATTTAATTGTAGCCATTGGCAAGCAATGATACTGGCCGCATTGTTGATACGACCCTCTGCTAACCAACCTAAGCCTTCGTCAATTGAAGGCGTCAGCACGCGAATATCTTCGCCTTCCTCGGCTAAGCCGTGAATGCCCGAGGCTTGTCGGCTGTCGACTTCGGCGACATAGAGGTATATCCATTCATTAGTGCCGCCGGGTGAAGGGAAATACTTGGTTATGAACTCCATTCTGCCTAGTTCAACTCCGGCTTCTTCCATCGCCTCACGACGACCGACTTCTTCAGGAGTTTCGTCTTTATCGATCAAGCCAGCCACTAACTCAATGAGCCACGGGTTTGGTGTATGCATAGCGCCAACGCGAAACTGCTCAACGAAGACAAACTTACCGGCAGCAAGGTCGACCAGCAACACACATACGGCATTAGGCCGATTTAGGAGTTCACGCTCAATACGCTGTTCGCCGCCCTCAAAACGTTGATGAGCAATGCTCAGTTTATTCATTTGATAAAAGCCCTTGTACAGCGATTCGTTGGCTAAAATCTTGTGTTCAAAGTTATCGGTGTCGCGCTGCATAGTTAAGCCTTGTGCAAGGGTTTGAGCATTGGGCGGATGATCTTAGCAAAAGATGAATCATTGTGCTGAGTAGAAAGTGACAAAAATATTAGTCTAAATGCGCTATCATTTCGTAAATGTAGCGATAGAATGCTTTATTTGTGACTTTTGGGGCTTCAGTATAGAGCTGGCTTCACAAATAATGCTCAGCCATAATGACATTATAAATTTACCTGACTTTCGAGAATTACGCATGTTGACTAAACAATGGATCGCCTGTCTGAGTTTGATCGCCGCTACCGGAGTAGCCAGCGCGTCTCAATCAATTATAGACACCTATAAACAAGCTCTTTCGAATGATACAGGGCTTGAGATTACTCGGTTACAACAACAAATTGCAGAAGCTAACGTTGATAGTGGTTTAGCTCGGTTACTGCCGTCGGTTTCGGCTTCTGCGGGTTATGGAGTTGGCAGCGAGAGTGGCAAAGATGCGCTTCTTCCCGATTTCGAAGCTCAAAGTGTCAACGCCAGTATTTCGTTGCAACAAACTATTTTTAGTTTGGCGGCCTTCAGTGCGTATGATGCATTAAAAGTAAACGCATCTGCCGCTGATATCTCCACTAAAATAAAAGAGCAGCAGCTAATCGTCGACGTTGCTCAAAACTACGTCAGTGTTATGCGCGCTCAAGATGCATTAGCTGTAGCAAAAGCGCAAGTTGAAGCGGTTGAGCGTCAATATGATCAAACCAATCAGCGTTATGAAGTTGGTTTAGTGACCATTACCGATGTGCTCGATGCCAGCGCAACACTTGATCAATCTAAAGTAGCCCTTATTCGTACTCAAGCACAATACGATATCGCAATGCAGACTGTATCTATAGCAACAGGTGAAAGTTTCTCTGGTGCAATGGACTTATCTGATGACCTTCCAATTCAAGCACCAGCGCTTGAAGGCATGCAAGATTGGATCGACTTCGCAAAAGAAAATCATCCAACTATTTTGAAAGCCAAGAAAGACCTTGAAAGCGGTCAGCTTGCATTAAATGCCACAAAACAAAATAGATTGCCAACAGTGACGGGTTCTATTTCAGTTAAATATAACGATAGCTTTGGCGATAAAATCCCGACTGACTACGGCGATGAAACTCATTGGAGCGCAAGCTATGGAGTTAATATTAGCGTACCTCTCTACACCGGCGGTGCAACTGAAGCCGATATCGCAATAAAAGGCATCAATAACAACATCGCCGAGCAAGCCCTTATTGCACAGCAACGTGCTAAGCAAGTGATGGTCGGCAACTACTACCGAACCGTTCGGGCCGATGCTCAAAACGTAGAGGCGCAGCGTCAAGCGTTAAAATCACGTGAAAGTGCGTTGAAGGCAACCACAGTTGGCTATGATGTCGGTACTCGTAATATTGTAGAAGTTCTAAATGCACAAGTTGCTGTGTTTAGTGCACAAAATGCCTTAAACAACTCTCGTTATGATTATGTTTTGAACTTATTGAGACTTAAAAACGAAGCCGGCCAATTATCGGTTAAAGACCTAGAGCAAATTGAACAGTATTTGGTTGAGTAATCAACCTGTTTAAAATGCCTAAAAAAAGCCTGAATTTAATTCGGGTTTTTTTATGCCAGGCACTTCAGCTCCTAACTTTAGAAGCGGTAGGCCGCTGAACCCTATTTACGCTGTGAAGTATTTATGGAGCAGCGTGGTGTCAGAAATTTTGCTTTGCAAAGTTCAAAGCAGGTCGAGCAATGCTTGCCAATAATCGCGATAAATTCTAATTGCCTCATCGGCTGAGATAGGCACAAAAGTTACCGTCGCACCCTGAGTTAATTGCGCTAGCTTGTCTAAATCTGGGCTAATAACAGAACCTAGCTTAGGGTACCCACCAATAGTCTGACGGTCGCGCATCATAATAATGGGTTGGCCAGCGCCAGTAACTTGAATTGCCCCTCGCGCAATACCTTCAGAATAAAGCTCGCGTAAGTCTGAATTAATAACAGCTCCCTCTAAGCGAAACCCCATTCGATCTATCTGTTTGCTTAAGGTGTATTGGCCAGTGGTAAATACCGAATGCGCTAGTTCAGGAAACTGCTTAGCTTGATAGCCTCTAATGTAGCGAAGCTCGACCTGTTTTTTTAGCTGAGGCTGTTGTAAGTAGGGTAGCGATAGCTCTTCACAGTGATAGCTTTCATGGCCGCTCAATTGTTGTTCTTTAACCAGAGGCTTACCTATATTTTCGCGCACGACGGTTGCTGAGCTTTCAAACCAAGCTGGCGCGTCAAAGCCGCTACTTACCGCCAAGTAAGAACGAGCACCTAAAGCGGCGAAACCAATCTCGAGAGTGTCGTTAGGTTTAAGCTTTAACGTTTTCCAAAGTGACTGTGGCTTACCGTTAATAGAGACAGGACTAAACGCACCAGTCACCGCAACAGAGCAGGGCGCAAGACACTGCAACGTTAAGCCCCCTAAGGTGATCTCTAGGGCGGTTTTGTTGATATCGTTGCTTACCAATTGATTGGCGATCACAAAGCTACGCACATCCATTGGGCCTCCTTCGGTTAGGCCTAGGGCCATTTGCCCAGTGCGACCTAAGTCTTGGAAGGTAGTCAGCGGACCAGGTTGCAACACACTAAATAACTTCATAGTGTGCCACCTAAATCTAAAAACTCTTGCCGGTTGATGGCCATAAATTGAACCTGATCACCAACTTGATACGGCATGCTTGGGGTTGCATCGGGGTCAAATAAAACACTTGGACAGCGACCAATAATATTCCAACCACCTGGCGTGGCTGCGGGGTAAATAGCCGTTTGTTTATCGGCAATGGCCACCGAGCCCGCCGGTATTGAAGCTCGAGGCGCTTCTAACCGCGCCATGGCAATGTGTTTTTCTACTTCACCAAGGTAAGCAAAACCCGGCGCAAAGCCAATGGCATAAACATCATAAATTTTTTGGCAATGAGCCGTGACGACTTCTTCAGGATTAAGCTTATGGTGTTGAGCGATGCGTTCTAAATCTAGAGCGACTTCCTCCCCATAATAAACGGGTAAGCGCACTAATTTACCGGTGAGCTGGTGGCTGTGGTGATCCTTAAGGGAAGGAAGCAGTTCCTTTATTTTTTGGCCAACGCTGCGGTGATCGGTTTTTAGTGGATCAAAGTGAATTAAAATAGAGGTGTAAGAAGGCACTAGGTCGATCAAAACATCGGTTAAGCTAAGGCGAATTAAATCGCTTAACGAATGCATTTGCCGAATAGTTGCACGGCTTGGTTTGTCGGTAATGTATAAAATAACCGAGTTTTCTGACGCCACCTCAAGTTTCATGGCGTCACCAATTTACGAATTTGTTTAATTTGTGCAACGGCGGTTGGGTTATCGCCATGTACACATAATGAATCCATCGGTATCTGCAATAAAGAGCCGTCAGCGGTAATAACTTTTTGCTTAGTGGCAATCAATGTCACCTGCTCTAGCATGTCGGCAGTATTGAGCAACGCACCTACTTCACTTCGTGGCATTAATAAGCCCGCTTCGGTGTAGCGTCGATCAGCAAAAACTTCGAATAACAATTCTATACCCATGCTGTTCGCCAGCTCACGGTGTTTTTGGTGCGCGGCTGTGCTCATCAACATAAATTTTAAATCGCTGGGGTAGCTGGCTACGGCTTGGAGTAACGTGCGAAGTAATTGTTCATCGGCCATCATGTCGTTATAAAGTGCGCCATGTGGCTTAACATAACTAAGGCTCATGCTTTGGCATTTAGCCATACCCTCAAGAGCGGCAATTTGGTAATGCATAAGTTGAGTTAGTTCGTTGGTAGTGAGCTTCATGCTGCGTCGACCAAAACCGGCTAGATCAGGGTAAGAAGGGTGCGCGCCGATACTAACCTGATGCTGTTTGGCTAGGGCAATGGTGTTAGCAAGGGTAGTAGGGTCACCGGCGTGGAAGCCGCAAGCTATGTTGGCCATGTCGATATGAGGCATCACTTCGGCATCGTTGCCTAGCTGCCATTGACCGTAACTTTCACCAAGATCACAATTGAGCAGCACGTTAATCTCCTTGAGTGAGTATCAGCGAATAAGCGGGTTAATCGACAGTGTAGGTTGGGGCTACCAGCTCGTCTATCAGGCCTTCTCGTATGGCTTTATTTGAAATTCGCAGTTCTTCAATATTAAAACCGTGAAACAAACGATTCAAAATAATGTAACCGGCGCCAAATACGGCGATTCGACGAGGGTTGAGTTCTAACAGGTGTGATAACTGATGTTGGTTTTCAGCTTGAGTTAAAACGGGAAGTAATCTGTCTAATTGTTTACGCCGAATAATGCCTTCTTCAGCAATGCCCAAATTGTGCATGGCCCAACTGACGGCTTTAATCGTGCCAGAAGAGCCCATGGCATCTTCCCAGTTGATGCCTTCGAAGCGTTTTGCAATGGTAGCTATTTGTTCGTCTACATAGCTGATGCACTGGTTTAATTGTTCTTGCGGCAACTTGTCATAATCGAGAAAGCGTGAGGTTAAGGTAACGCAACCCAGCTCTAAACTGGCAACCACCTTAGGTTCGCGGCCTTCTCCGTAGATCATTTCAGTACTGCCGCCGCCAATGTCGATGACGAATCGTTTTTGATCTGGTTGGCCTTGAGAAACACCACGATAAATATAGCGAGCTTCATCTTCACCAGAAAGTATGCGGATATCATGACCTAATGTCGCTTTAGCTAGCTCGAAAAAGCCATTATCTTGATCTAAATTGCGAAAGGCACTGGTGCCAACAGCAGAAACGGCAATAGAAGAGAAGGTACTTAGATGGTCATGAAAGTGTGATAAACAGCGTAAAGCTCGAGACTTGGTTTCATGGTTAACTTTGCCGCCATCTACTCCGGCAGCAAGGCGCACGAGCTCTCGCCGACAATCAACGGATGTCAGGCCATGGCTCTCGTTTTTCATAATAACGAGATGGAAGCTGTTGGAGCCTAAGTCTACGGCGGCAACGTACTGTGGTGCATTCATCAGACAGTTTCTTTTTTGTTGACGTCAAATATAGCGTCAAATGGAAACGAGCGCCAGTTTAAGGCGCAATTCCCATCTGCTGATTTAGCCAAGCACGGAAAACTTCCATCGCGCGGGTCATCTCAACATCTTTGCGATGCACTAGGTAAAAAGACTTTGGCAACTCAAGGCTCAACTCAATAGGTATGAGTAACGTGCCTCGTTTTATCTCTTCTGCAGTGAGATTGGGGTCGGTTAAGGCTATGCCCATGCCGTTGCGAGCCGCTTGAGCCGTCAACATGCCACTGCTCATATTCATTAGGCGTTGGGCTGGTTTAAAGCTTATATTCGAAAGTTCGAACCAACTTTGCCATTCATCAGGGCGATCTTTAACCTGCAATAAGCGATATTTTAGAACGTCGCGTGGCTCATGAATGGGGTTCTGCGCCAAAAATGAGGGTGAACAGACCGGCACAAGCACGGAAGAGCGTAAATGTTGGCATTCAACTTCGGGCCAGTCTCCATTACCAAAATAGACCGCCATATCAACATCGTTGTGATCAAGCTCATTATTGGAACCTGAATTAGATATGTCTAAATCTATTTCTGGGTGCCGACGGGTGAAGTCAGACAAGCGCGGCATGAGCCAACGATCCAAAAACGCTGGAACAACCGACAGCTTTAATTCTTCTACGCTGTTTGCCGAAATTAGCTTTTCGGTCGCCATTTCAATGCTCTTAATGGCGTGCGAAACCGCAATTAGGTAATCCTTACCTGCTGGGGTCAGTTCAATTCGTCTGACTTTACGCTCAAACAAGTCAGCACCGAGAAACTCTTCTAGGCTTTTAACTTGATGGCTAATCGCAGAAGGTGTCACATAAAGTTCACGCGCAGCCCCTTGGAAACTGCCGGTACGGCCAGCAGCTTCAAAGGCTTTGAGCCCATTAAGGGGAGGTAAACGGTTAATGGCCATAGGATGGGTTAGAAAATCTCATCTGTTAAATAAAATATGTCGTTTGTCAGTAGGGTAGCAGATTCGTAAACTGGAGGTCATTAGTTAGTCGTTGTCTTTGATCAGCCACCGCCTATTGTTGGCGCTCTGGCTGATTGTTTTACTGCCTCCCTTGTACTCTATATCCAATTTAAAGCTTTCATCGCGACCAATCCAATGCTTGTTGTAAACAAACTCATCACTGTTGAAAACGCAATAATACTGGCCGCCATATTTGCATTGCCGCCCATTGCGCGCACCATCATATAACTCGCTGCGGCTGTTGGTGTGGCCATCATTAAATACATAACCCCTAGGTCTATCCCCTCAAAACCTAAGTAATGACCAATAACAACCGAAGAAAAGGGTATTAAAACTAACTTAAAAGTTGTCGCAATTAGGGTCACGCGCCCCGATGAAATAAACCCACTCCACGACAAGCTCGCGCCAATGCACAACAAAGCCAATGGTAGGGTGAGCTGAGCCAAATATTCACCCGAATGTATCACAAAGTTAGGCACGGGAATGCCAGTGGCACGCCAGCTAAAGGCGATGAGGATGGCAATAATTAATGGGTTTTTAATTAAACTGTAGACCGTTGATTTTACCGCAGAGTCGTCGCCTTGCTGATAAGCCCAGCGGTTTAATGTTAGCACCGCCAATATATTATAAACCAGCGTGATGCCCGCCAAATAAAGCGACGCCAATGCCCCTGCTTCTTGGCCAAAGGCACTTAAAACGTAGGCTAAGCCCAATATACCCATGTTGCCGCGAAAAGAGCCTTGAACAAACACACCGCGCTCATCACGGTGCTTAGTTACCCAGTAAGTGACGACAGAGAGCACTACAAACCAACCCACACTCATGGCGGCTGCAAACGCAATGAGCGTGCCGCCACTGGCCAATGAGGCGTTGGTTTGAACAATATTGATAAACAACAAGCTAGGCAGGGTGACTTTAAAGACCAAGCTAGAACCGGCTTGGGTAAAAGCATCGTTAATGATGCCTAAGCGTTTAAACCAAATGCCCAGCATAATAACGATGGCAATAGGTAGTGAAATTTCGATGGAAAACAGTAGGTAGTCGAGCACGTAGTATTTCTCTGTTTGAGTGTACGGCGGACATAAAAAACCGCGCGAGATAGCTAAATGATATCAGAGCGCGGTAATGGAGTAATCTTAAAAACTAAAGCTTTGCGAGATCGGCTTCAATTTCTTTGATTTTGGAATTGACGACTTTTTCTAGATGACGAAGGTCGGCCAAAATTCTGGTTTTAGGGTCAACCTCGGCTAAGACAACTTTATTGGCTACTTTGTCGAGCTCTTCAATGACATAACGCAATGTTGGTGCAATTTCAGACGTTGCATTGTATTTGTTGCTGCCGCTGTCTACTTTAACGCGCTTGCTTTGACGTGGGTATTTGAATTTTTCGCTGCGTGCGAACATATCGCCTTTTTCGCGCTTATAGTAAACTTTTAAAACATCATGATTGCCTTCGGTGCGAACTGTATACTTTTCTATCGCTTCAACGTCCGTAATACCAATGGCTTTTAAGTTTTTGAACATGTTATTTCCTAATTAAGCAAAATGAGATCAGTGCTACCCAGATTAGACCAATTTTGATAGCTTTCCAATGGCCCCGTCACAACGATGACATTTACCCATGACCAAGTTGTAATTTAAGCCTGACACCGATCACTTTTACAGAAAAACAGAGATAAAAACAGTGAAAATACACATCCGATTGATCCAGATGGCCCTTTATGTTCCAAATGTAGCCAATAGCACTGAATTACATCGCGCCATGGGTGTGCTACGTGCCTATTTAAAGGGGCAAGTAAACATAGCCTTAAGCATTGAACCTTATGTTGAGATAGACAAAGCTCGTATAGCGATCACTGTCATTGGTTTTCAAAAAACAGACGTTGAGCAGGAATCTGAGCGCCTCATTGAATGGATAGAACGCACTGTTGATGGTCAAACCTTAGCGACTGAGTGTGTCTGGTTATAGTCATTTTATTAAAAAACAATCGAACCATGTTAATTTTTCATCTACGCTATACCGTATTATTGCCATTTTTGAAGCCTGCTTAGGCGCAAAAACACAAGAAAATGCTTGGAGAGTATACTGTGTTGAATTTGTATTGGATCCCGTTACTGACTTTTGTTGGTAGCTTAGCCCCGTTGTTAACAAGCCGCTATGGTCGAAATATCTGTACCAGTGCAACGAGTTTGTTCCCAGCGTTGGCGCTGATCATTGTATTAGCAAATATGGGCGCGGTGTTTGCAGGCGAATCAATCCGTTTCGCAATAGACTGGGTGCCAGCCCTTGGCTTGGAATTTTCTTTTCGTTTAGATGGCTTAGCGATGCTCTTTTCTTTTCTTATTCTAGGCATCGGGCTGCTAGTTATTTTATACGCACGTTACTATTTATCCGATAAAGATAAGATGGGGCAGTTTTACGCTTACTTACTTTTATTTATGACCGCCATGCTTGGCATTGTATTGTCGAATAACTTATTACAAATGTGGTTTTTCTGGGAGCTGACCAGCTTAACCTCATTCTTGTTAATTGGTTATTGGCATCATAAAAGCGAGGCCCGTAAAGGTGCACGTATGGCGCTGGCGGTAACGGGTGCCGGTGGCTTAGCGCTATTGGGTGGCGTTATTCTGATTGGTCAAACCGTTGGGTCTTACAGCCTTGATGCAGTATTAAGCAGCGGCGACTTACTGCGCAACAGCGACACCTATTTCCCAATGCTTATTTTAGTGCTCTTGGGGGCTTTTACTAAGTCGGCTCAATTTCCGTTCCATTTTTGGTTGCCCCATGCCATGTCGGCACCCACACCCGTAAGTGCTTACTTACACTCCGCTACCATGGTGAAAGCGGGTATCTTTTTATTGGCCAGAATGTACCCTGTGTTAGCCGGTACTGAAGCTTGGTTCTTAATTGTCACACTGACCGGGTTGATGACCTTGTTAGTGGGTGCTTACGTCGCCTTGTTTAAACATGATTTAAAAGGGCTGTTGGCTTATTCAACGGTCAGCCATTTGGGCTTAATTACCTTATTGCTCGGACTGGGTTCTGAGTTAGCCGCCATTGCGGCGATTTTTCATATCATCAACCACGCCATCTTTAAGGCGTCTTTGTTTATGGCAGCAGGCATTATTGATCATGAAACCGGCACACGCGATATGCGTATTTTATCTGGTTTATGGCGTTACATGCCGCACACTGCAACACTGGCTATGGTTGCGTCTGCTTCGATGGCTGGGGTGCCGTTACTCAATGGTTTCTTATCAAAAGAAATGTTTTTCGCCGAAACAATAGAGCAAAGCACAATCGGCTCGCTGAGTTGGATGATCCCTGTGTTTGCAACTATCGGCGCGGCACTGGCCGTTGCTTATTCATTGCGCTTTATTCACGATGTATTTTTTGGCGATGATATAAAAAGTAAGACCATTATCCCACATGAGCCGCCGCGCTATATGCGGGTACCGGTGGAGATACTGGTTGTTTTGTGCGTTGTCGTCGGTGTTTTCCCTGACTTCTTCATCGGAGGTATACTAAAAGCAGCCTCGATGTCAGTTGTAGGTAGCTATCCAGAAGATTTCCATGTGGCGCTATGGCATGGCTTCAATATGCCGCTACTCATGAGTGCCATTGCCATGGCCGGTGGTGCCGTGTTGTATATTAACCGCGAGAGCTTGTTTAGTTTTCAATCCCGCTTTCCTGAACGCAATGAAAGCGAAATTTTTGACGTAGCCGTTAAGCAATTGCGTGATTACTTCCGACGATTTATAAACTGGTTTGAAAATGGCTCACTGCAACGTGGATTGTTTTTCATCGTATTGGTTGCCCTAGCGATGACCATAGTGCCAATGGTGGGGTTAACTACAACAGCGGGCCTCAGGCCGCATCTGCCGACTAATACAGTTATGTTATCCGGTGCTATTTTGCTATGTGTTTCTGCAGTAGCAACGGTGGCCTGGCACTACATTAGAATATTAACCTTGTTGTTGCTGTCTATTGTTGGTTTGATCGTCTCAATTACATTTGCATTGTATTCCGCACCCGACCTTGCCCTCACGCAATTGTCCGTTGAAGTGGTAACCATTATTTTGTTGTTACTTGCGTTGCATTTTTTACCACAAGTGATTGTGAACTACTCCTCACCGAGCCGCATAGTAAGAGACCTCTCAATATCCGTTTTAATTGGCGGTGTCGTGGGTACCATTAACTATGCTTTGATGACGCGATCAACTGAAACCATATCTTGGTTCTTTACCGAAAACGCAAAAACCGGTGGCGGTGGTACGAATATCGTTAACGTTATTCTGGTCGACTTCCGTGGTTTCGATACACTCGGTGAAATTACCGTCCTCGGCATTGCCGCCATTGGTATTTATAAGCTTATTGCGGGCATGCGAGTTTCTATGCCGTCAACCAGTGCCAGTGGGCTTCCTTGGTCCAAAGATAAACATCCAATGATGTTTAGCGTTATTTCACAAGCACTTCTACCGCTAGCGATTATGGTTTCTCTGTACATATTTGTACGTGGTCACAATTTACCTGGCGGCGGTTTTATCGCGGGTCTAATTACCTCAATCGCCATCATCCAACAATACATTGCCCATGGTACACAATGGATGCATAACCGAATTAAAATTAATTATCTAACCTTTATCAGTAGCGGTTTACTCATAGCACTTACGACGGGTCTAGGGCCAATATTGCTCGGCAAAGCTTTTTTAACCAGCTGGCATGATTATATCGACTTCCCAATTATTGGAGAAATTGAATTGGCCAGTGCCATGTTATTTGATTTAGGGGTTTACTTAACAGTGATTGGTGCAGTGATGTTAATTTTGGCAAATCTAGGCGGGCTGACAAGCTCAAGTCGCCTTCGTGAAGAAGGAGAGCTGTAATGGAATTAATATTTTCCTTTTGTGTTGGCATCTTAACCAGTTGCGGTGTGTATTTAATATTAAGAGGCTCGACTTTCTCGGTGGTTGTTGGCCTTACCTTGCTGTCTTACGGGGTGAACTTGTTCCTATTTTCAAGTGGTGGCTTAGCGGTCAATTCTGCGCCCATTTTAGGACAAAATGAAAACATTACTGACCCGTTACCACAAGCATTGGTGTTAACCGCTATTGTCATTGGCTTTGCGATGACAGCGTTCGCCGTGATACTCGCGATACGAGCACGAGGTGATTTAGGCAATGACCATGTAGATGGCAACCAACCTGACTTACCTGATCGTAATCGGGAGGGTAATTAATGGACCATATTTCTATACTGCCAATAATTGTCCCTGCATTTTTAGGCGTAATCATGTTAATGCCGAGTATCGCGAATAGTCTCGTCATACAGCGCTGGATCGCTTTTATTGGCTCGGTAGCTTTGCTGGTTATTTCCGTTTTATTAATCAATACTGTCTCCCAACAAACACAAGTCTATGTACTTGGTGGCTGGCAGCCACCCTTTGGTATTATTTTACTAGCCGATCGTTTATCTGCATTGATGGTTGCTCTAACCGCGTTTCTAGCATTTTGTGCAATATTGTATGGCTCGGCTGTCGATGAACGCACGGGTCGTTTTTTCTATCCGTTGTTTATGTTTCAGCTAATGGGCATAAACGGGGCATTCTTGACCGGTGATATGTTTAACCTGTTTGTATTCTTCGAAGTGTTGTTGATAGCTTCTTACGCTTTGCTTTTACATGGCGGTGGTAAAGCTAAAACAGCAGCGAGTGTGCACTACGTATTCACCAATTTAGTAGGTTCTGCGTTTTTCTTAATTGCCCTAGGTACCTTGTATGGAACTTTAGGTACGCTCAACATGGGCGACATGGCTGATAATATGGCCTACTTAACCGACGAACAACAAACGCTTGCTAAAGCAGGTGGTCTGTTGCTGCTGTTAGTGTTTGGCATCAAATCAGCTATGCTGCCGCTGCAATTTTGGTTAACCAAAACGTATACGGCGGCAGCGGCGCCGGTAGCTGCATTATTTGCGATCATGACCAAAGTAGGTATCTACAGTATTTACCGAGTTTTCGGCTCAGTATACGGTGACAGTGCCGGTGATTTAGCAAATATGGCCACACCGTGGATATGGCCTATGGCGATAGGCACGTTAATTCTCGCGGCCATCGGTGTTCTGGCTGCTCCGTCATTAAAAATGCTTACCTCTAATATCGTTTTGGTATCGGTGGGTACTTTGTTATTGAGCTTTGTTGTTAACGATGGCAATTCACTGTCGGCAGGGCTGTATTACTTAATACATTCAACTTTGGTTGCAGGGGCATTGTTTTTACTCGCCGATCTAATATCAACGCAGCGTGGCGCAGCGCAAGATCGCTTTGTGTTTTCAAAGCCCATGGCCCAAGCGCCAATCTTAAGCATACTATTTTTATTTTGTGCAATTGCCGCTGTTGGCCTACCGCCGCTGTCTGGTTTTATTGGCAAGGCATATATATTGGTGAGTGTAACTGATGGCACAGAGCAGTTGTGGGTATGGTCGACAATATTGATCGCAAGTTTGATGGCATTAATTGCGTTTTCAAGAGCAGGCACTTCAATCTTTTGGCATTTATCAGGCAATAAACCCGGTAAAGAAAAATCGGCACCCATTCAAATTGCCGCAATTGTGCTGCTACTAATGGCAACACCCGTACTAACAATCTTCGCTGGCCCTGTGACGGCTTACACTGAAAAAGCCGCAGATGATTTATTTACTAGCAACGCTGTAATTCAGAAAGTTATTGACGACGGTGAGGGAGTTTCACATGGCCACTAGAAAAAAAATGAAACGGCCCAGTTTCTTTAACTTCATATTTTTATTCGTGATCTGGATTTTACTCACCGGCAGTTATTCTATGGCGAATATACTTTTAGCTGTGGTTTTATCTATTGGAATACCAGCGGTAGTTGGAGGTTTTCAGCGTGAAGGTATGCGCGTTAAAAAGCACCGCAAGGCGTTTAAATATTTTCTGATCATGCTTTCAGATATCGTAGTTTCTAACTTTACCGTGGCCAAGCAAGTGCTAGGTAAAACGTCAAAGTTAAAACCAGGGTTTATTGCCATTCCATTAGATATGGCCGAGCCATTGCCAATTACTTTGTTAGCAAGCACAATTTCGTTAACACCAGGCACAGTCAGTACTGAGTTATCGGCAGATCGAAAAGTCTTGTATGTTCATGCTTTGCACATTGAAGATGAGCAAGCACTCATAAATTTAATTAAGACCCGGTATGAAGCACCACTGAAGGAGATATTTCAATGTTAAATATCGTTGTTATGTTGGTCGGTGCCATTGTTGGCGTTGCACTTCTGTTAAATATGTGGCGCTTTATGAAAGGCCCACACATGCTAGACCGTATTATAGCGCTCGACACCATGTACATTAACGCCATTGCGCTTATTGTATTGCTAGGGCTGTATATGGGTTCGCCTTTATATTATGAAGGCGCATTGTTTATTGCCATGCTGGGTTTTGTCAGTACATCGGCCGTGTGCAAGTTTTTGCTGCGCGGCGACATCATTGAATAGGTTAGGTAGCAACCATGAATGAAATTATTGCTTCAGTTTTTTTATTAATTGGCGGCGCATTTTTATTGATAGGCTCAATTGGCCTTACCAAGTTGCCCGATTTTTATATGCGTTTACATGCACCCACTAAAGCCAGTACCTTGGGCATTGGTGCAATACTTATTGGTTCTATTATATTTTTTTCAGGGCAAGTAGAGGGCATTACTGTTAAAGAAATACTCATTACCTTGTTTCTATTTTTAACAGCGCCCATTACAGCACACATGCTATCAAAAACAGCATTGCATAAAAAAATCACCCCAGTCGAAGGTACAATAAACGCCGATATGTTTGACCAAATGCGTGATCAACGCTCGTCAAAATAAGCTAAGTTGGTTTTTATCATCGTCTTTAAAGCGCACACCTAACCCCATCAGCCGCACCGGCTGGTGGTGGTCTTTCAAAGCTGATAGCAGTAGCGATTGATAACTTTGTGAATCTAACGGTAAGCATCGCTCAATGGTGGTTTGGCGGAAATCAGCGTACTTTATCTTCATAAACAAGCTACGAATGCCTAAATCTTGTTTCTTTTTTAATCTCGATATGAGTGTTTCATAAAGGTTGGGCAGCTTACCTAAGCAAGCACCTAGAGTGGGCAGGTTAGTATTGAATGTATGCTCGATACTCAATGACTTACGTGTACGGTCATTGTTAACCGGGCGATCGTCAATGCCACGGCTAAGCTCATATAATCGCAAACCACTTTTACCAAACTGGTTAATAAGCTCTGTTACAGAATAACCATGTAAATCACTGCAGGTTTCAATGCCAAACTGCTTTAGCCGTTCGGCAGATTTTGCGCCAACACCAAATATTTTCTTAACCGGCAACTGATAAACAAAGCGCTCAACATGAGCAGGGCTAATCGTGAAAGAGCCATTAGGCTTATTCCAATCGGAAGCGATTTTGGCCAAAAATTTATTAGGAGCAATACCCGCCGACACAGTAATGCCCACCTCCTTTTCTATTTGCTGGCGAATATGCTCAGCTAACAAGGTGGCACTGCCTGAGAAAAGATCTGAGCCGGTAACGTCTAAAAAGGCTTCATCGAGCGAGAGTGGCTCAATGGTATCGGTATATTGTAAAAAGATAGCCTGAATACGCTCAGAAGCTTCACGGTAGGCATCAAAGCGATGTGGCTGAAGAATGACATGTGGGCATAGAGCCACCGCTTTGTGGGTAGGCATGGCAGAGTGCAAGCCAAAGGCCCGCGCCTCATAATTGCAGGTAGATAAAACCCCCCGCAAACTCGTACCCGACACCGCTACGGGCTTGCCCAGCAAATGCGGAAAGTCACGCATTTCAACCGCCGCATAAAAGCAATCGCAATCAATATGGATTATTTTTCGTTGCATGGATATCACTGCTGGTTGTTTGTACAGTAGTTTAGCATGGTTGTTGGGGGAGGGATAGGATAGAGATAGAACGGTCGCCCTTTGGGCGACCGCGAGCTTCAAGCTGCGAGTTGCAAGTAAGGTCAAGAGATAGGAGAGAACGGCTGCCCTTTTCGCATTTGAACTTACTTGCAGCTAAAAACTTGCAGCTTATTCACCCCCCCCTGTCAGCTTTTTTTACAGTTTTCAGCAGGCTCATGCTGGAATTCCAGCATTAAACTGGTTCAAATGGTCGGGTTTTAACCAAAATATGCTGATTTATAGAAAAAATATCTAAGGTTTATGCTTTGTGATATTCATCACAAAAAATTGTCGGTAAAACTTACACCTCGTTAACAAAAGTGGGCTAATAGTCTTATATATTGGGCTCTTATCTATTGGCCTGATAATTGCTTTGCACCTGATTGATAGACACACTATCGACTAATTTCCAGTAAGGGATTACCAATGAGCATTAAGACAATTTTTAAAATAAGTGCAGCAGCTTTCGCATTTACTATCGCAGCGGCAGCTAGTGCAGACCTAATGACAAACGGATCATTTGAAACACCCGATCTTGATAGTGTAGACAACAATGGTGGGTCTAGCTGGGAAGTATTTGATTCTATTGATGGCTGGGGCACGGTTTCAGGCACGGGCATTGAAATTCAACAAAGCGGCACAGTTGTTAACGCACAGCACGGCGATCAATACGTAGAATTGGACTCTCATCGTGTTCGTGGCAGCAACGGTTCAACCAATTCATTTATGGCTCAGTCGTTCAATGGTTTATCGACAGGCGGACTGTACGAGTTGTCATTCTGGTATCGCCCACGTACTAACAACAGCGGCGATGACAATGGCATAAACGTATATTGGGAAACTATGTTCGATGTGAACTCTAGCCCAGTAATGGCTGTTTCAGAGCAACGCAGTGATATGAATAGCTGGACAAACTTCTCAACATTGCTAGTTGCAACAGCAAGTGAGATGAGCCTAGGTTTTGAAGCATTCGGCACAGCTAATACGCTAGGCGGGTTCCTAGACAACGTAACGCTGACTGAAGTTCCAGAACCTGCTACGTTTGCTTTGTTAGCATTAGGCATTGCAGGCTTGGGCGCAGCACGCCGTCGCAAAGCATAGTTACAACAAATAAAAAAACCACGCATATAGCGTGGTTTTTTTTGCTTAAAACTTGCAGCTTTCAAATCTGATAGTACTTTCGATACCAGTCTACGGTGTTTGAGATGCCTTTTTTAATATCCATACTTGGGTTGTAGCCCGTTAATTCCTGTAGCAGCGTTGTATTCGCGTAAGTAACCGGTACATCGCCAGGCTGCATATCCATGTATTTCTTTGCTGCCTGTTTGCCTGAGGCTTCTTCAATTGCTTCAATAAAATCCATGAGTTTTACAGGGTTTGAATTGCCTATATTTAGTACGCGATAGGGGGCGTTGCTGCTTGCAGGAGATCGCTTTTGCTCCTGATTATCAGTGTCTACTTGTTTGGTTTCTATTGGTGGTAGGTCACCACTTTGTAACACACCGTTGACAATATCGTCAATGTAGGTGAAATCGCGCAGCATATTACCTTGGTTAAACACTTTTATTGGCTCGTCACTCAATATGGCTTTTGTAAATAAAAATGGGGCCATATCTGGACGGCCCCATGGGCCGTAAACAGTAAAAAAGCGCAGGCCGGTCGTTGGAATGTTGTATAAATGGCTATAGGAGTGGGCCATCACTTCATTAGCCTTTTTAGTTGCAGCGTACAGTGACACCGGGTGATCTACAGCATGGTGTTCGGAAAATGGTTGAACCTTGTTCTCGCCATATACTGAACTTGAAGAGGCATAAATTAGGTGCTGAACACTTTGTTTTCGTGCAAGTTCTAAGATGTTTCCAAAGCCAACTAAATTACTATCGATGTAGGCAGCAGGGTTTTCAATCGAGTAACGAACACCGGCTTGAGCTGCCAAATGGTAAATACGGTCAAATTTATGTTCTTGTTCTAAGCCTTCCATGGCAGCGCGGTTTTCAATTGATATTTCGATAAACTCAAATAGAGGCTGAGAGCTTAGCCGCGCTAGCCTATCTTTTTTTAGTTGAGGTGTGTAGTAATTATTTAAATTATCAATACCTACAACCTTGTGACCCTTCTTGCATAGCGCTATTGCAAGCTCATTGCCGATAAACCCTGCGGCTCCCGTGACTAGTATTTTCATAGTTTAGATACTCTCGCTTATAAGTTTAAATACACCTTAAGACTCTGCTCATTACTTAAGCAAAGGGGTGCAAAATATGGCTTCATAATTCTAATCACTGCCGAACAAGTCTCTGGTGTATATTTTGTCAGTTACGTCTTTTAAATCATCTGAAAGGCGGTTGGCAACAATTACTTCAGAGATGGCTTTAAAGTCAGCCAAGCTTGTTAGTACTCTTGAATTGAAAAATTCAGACTCCTCAAAAGCAGGTTCAAAAATAACTACTTCTACGCCTTTTGCTTTTAGGCGTTTCATAACGCCCTGAATAGCTGAAGCTCTGAAGTTATCAGAACCACTTTTCATAACAAGTCGATAGATACCCACTACTTTTGGATTACGTTTCATGATCGAATTGGCAATGAAATCTTTTCGGGTTGTGTTTGCATCGACAATGCCGCCAATAATGTTGTTGGGCACATCTTGAAAGTTAGCCAATAATTGCTTGGCATCTTTTGGAAGGCAGTAGCCCCCGTAGCCAAAACTCGGATTGTTATAATGGTTACCTATACGCGGATCTAAACATACACCTTCAATTATTTGTTTAGAGTCTAGTTTATGTGTTTCAGCGTAAGAATCTAGCTCATTAAAATAGGCAACTCGCATTGCCAAGTAGGTGTTTGAAAATAGCTTTACCGCTTCAGCTTCAGTGCTGTTTATAAATAAAACAGCTATCTCTTTTTTCACGGCTCCTTGTTGTAGCAAAGCTGCAAACTTTTCGGCCCGCTCACTTTTCTTACCAACAATAATGCGACTCGGGTAAAGGTTGTCATGTAGCGCTTTTCCTTCACGTAGAAACTCCGGAGAAAAAATAATATTTTTATTGCCTGTACTTTTGACTAATTGTTCGGTGTATCCTACAGGTACAGTTGACTTTATAATCATTGTCGCGTGAGGATTGATGGCAGTAACGTCAGCCGCTACTGACTCTACACTTTTAGTATTAAAGTAGTTTGTATCAGGATCATAATCGGTGGGGGTTGCAATAACGACAAACTCTGCATCGGCGTATGCCTTATGCTTGTCGAGTGTTGCCGAAAAATTAAGTGCTTTATTTTGTAGGAAGTCGGTTATATCTACATCTTCAATAGGTGATTGCTTATTGTTAAGCATGTTCACCTTTTCTTCGATTAAATCGATCGCGACAACTTCATTATGTTGGGCGAGTAGCATGGCATTAGAAAGCCCTACGTAGCCAGTCCCTGCTATAGCAATTTTCATTGATACTCCTTGTTTGCTGAGCTAGTCGGCGGCCCATGCATTATAGTTTTGGCGCAGTATTATGCACTTTTTTCAGCGCTCATTGCTATTAAAAAGGAGTCTAATTGGGGGTTCTACCCCCAGAGTCAATATGGTTCTAAATATTGTCGTGCAAAAACACAGCTTTTAAGAGCAATCTAATTACTTAAACTGTCTCTATCTTCTCCACGACACCAAACTTCCCTTTATCACCTAGATGAACCGTACCCATGGCAATTGACGGATCGTGGGTGAAGAATAACTTGCCTTGTCTGGCGTTCAAATCGGCCAGTAGGCGACGCTTTTCGTCAATGAGTATTTCTGGGTAGCGATCGTAACCCATGCTTAAAGGTACGTGTACCCATGCCGTGCCAGGGATTAAATCGGCGGCGAAAACGACGGGACCTTCATCTGACGTAATTTCAGTGAGTAACATGCCAGGGGTATGGCCGTCGCTGTAATGGAAGCGAAACTCATCACCCAGCAACTCACTGCGTGTGCCTTGAACTCGGTGCAAGCGACCCGATGTTTCTAATAGCTTATTAAGCTCAGGAATAAAAGAAGCTTTGTCTCGCGCATGCGGCATGATAGCGCGCTGCCAGGCAGCTTCGCTGACAATTACCTGCGCATTGCTAAATACTAACTTAGGTGGCGTATCGTCACTGTACGAGCTTAACATTCCGCCGGCATGATCAAAATGCAGATGACTCATGACAATAATATCAATATCTTCTGGTTTTATTTTATGCTCAGCGAGTGACGCTAATAAAACATGCTGTGGTTCTTGTACCCCATAGCGTTCACGCATATTAGGCGCAAAAAACGCACCGACACCGGTTTCAAAAAGAATATTTTTGCCTTCGTGCTGAACCAGCAAGCAGCGACACTGTAAATGAATACGGTTTAGATCATCGCATTCATACCAGCGTTCCCACATGGCCTTAGGAGCGTTGCCAAACATAGCGCCGCCATCGAGTTTTTGCGAGTTGCCTAATAAAGAGATCAATTTCATGGTGTAGCCTAATTATTACTATTATTAACTAACCATAGTGCTACTCGTTACATTATTAAAGGCATAATTAGGTATCAATTGGCCTAGTGGTGTCAATAAATCGAGACATGATTGATTCGAAACCGAAAGGCTGAGCCAGAAAGTAGGCTCAGTTTTTTCTTGTGGCTAACTCTTATCTTGCAACCGACGCTTAGCTTCTTCAAATATTTTAATTTTTGAAGGTCTTTCTGTTTTATCTTCTGGAAATAGTTTCGCTTCTAAGCGCTCTAGTACATCCGCGATGCGGTTGAGGGCATTGTCGCTGTCTAGACTGTTTGTATTTGTTTTAGTGGGCTCAACTGAAGATTTGGTGGTGTTCGATTTTAAATTATTATCTGATACCAGTAGGTCATCGCGTATTTCATCGATATCAGATGCTTGTAACTTTTTGCGATCTTCAGCAAACGCGCACAGCAACAGGCCATCTGAAATTTTGTTTATTAACCGGGGAATGCCTTCAGACTGTTCATGAATCATGCTCACCACGTCATCGGTAAACAAATTAGTTTCATTGAAACCCGCAACGGCTAAGCGATGATAAATATAGTGCTTGGTGTCTTCCGGTGATAAACCTTCGAGATGGAAAAATAACTTTACACGCTGAGTGAGCTGTGGAATGTCTGAAATATGCTTTTTAAGCTCTGGCTGCCCCAGCAATATAACGCGAAGAATAGGGCCGTCGGGGCCTTCCATACCCGCTAACATGCGAATATCTTCTAAGTTTTCATGACTTAAGTTCTGGGCTTCATCTATGGCCAGCAAAACCGGCTTGCCACGTGCGGCCATATGCTTGAAATGGTCATTAATGGCAAACAGCATGGTGACTTTGTTCGCTTCAGCAATACGAATGCCCGCTTGCTGCATAATGACCTGAAATAAGTCGTCACCTTGCAAATTAGTATAGGCAATGTGAAAAAGCTGAACGCTTTCTTGTAGATCAGAAATGGTTTTCTTGAGAAGAGTGGTTTTACCAGAGCCAATTTCGCCACTGATAACGACAAACCCTTCCGGGCTCCAAACGGCAGAATCCATAAAAACAAAGGCACGTGAGTGCTGGCGACTCATGTAGAGAAAGTCTTCCTCTGGTGCCATACGAAATGGGTGGCGTTTAAACCCAAAGTGTTCGAGGTACATAGTTGTTCCTATTTTACTTACTTTAAGCGCCAAAGAGGTACTTCGTACTCGGGCAGCTCAATTTTATCCATTATGCCAGCGTTGTCAAAATAGCTGATCGGCTAAACCAGTTTAATGAGACCACTGTCTATATTGGTAAAGGTGTCTGTTTGTTCAAAGTTAGCAAGGCTTTCAGTCATAGTACCAAACTGAAAATCATCAATTAACCGGTTTAAGCGAGACTCGCACTTGTCTAAATTTGTGTAATGTCTAAAGCGTGAAAACCAACTGGCGTCTTCAAAGCGCGGTTGGTCTGGGTCTATTTCCCAAGGGTGTAAATAGAAAATCTTTGGAGTTTGGCCATTGTTGCTGGCTATTTGGAAGAGTTTTTTGAAAACAGCGTAGGGGAATTGTCTAAAATAGCCACCGCCAGCCGCAGGAATAGATAGCCCGAAGGCATTGGCTGCGGTAATAGGGAATTCGGTTAGCGATTTCCCGTTCCGCAGTTTAATTTGGTACGGGTTAGTCGGTGTATCAGGAATACCGTAGTTATCATGATATATAGGGAAAATACTGGAATCCCAAGTGAAGCCCAGTTCAGATAAAATATCGAGAGCCCAAAGTGACTTTTTAGTAATAGAATAACTAGCGGCGCGGTACCCGTAGATGGGCTGTTGAATAATATCTTCTAAAATAGCCTTAGACTTATAGGTTTCTTCACGAAAAACCGCTTGTGCTTGGCTGTAAATAAGCTGATGGCTATAGCCATGTGAGGCTATTTCATGGCCTCGACTGGCAATTCGCTTCACTAATTCAGGCTCGCGCTCTGCAACCCAACCTAAAACAAAAAAGGTAGATTTAATGCCCTTTTCATCAAAAATATCAAGTAATCTATTAGTGTTATTAACTACACGGGAAGGCATTGAGCCCCATTGAGATGGGCTCACCGTCTTTGCGAACGCGGCAACATGGAAATAATCTTCAACATCTACAGACATTGCATGAATAACTGAGTGGCCGGAATCCTTGGCTTTGTGCATTTTTACATCCTGTAACAAAATGACGGCTCGGTAACGCTTATTGATTAAGCTCCGAGGCTGGGTTGCGCGGATTCTACTCTGTTTTAATTTGAATTGCATGCGCTAAGCGGCATTTGGGACTTGTAGTTTTTATGCGTTCAGCGCAAAATATGACAATCTCTCTCTGAGAGGATAAAAGTGGCGGGATGGCCTCGATAACTCCAAAAGCAAGGATCGCTAGCATTGACATATATACGTATTCGTAAACATTATTTGCACCTCCCCTATATCATCTTAGGTGTGCTTGAATTCGCCATTCTTTTTTTTAGCTTCTATGTCTTAGAAAAAATTCAAGGCCTCCTTAATCTCGTCCCTGACGACCATGTTCAGTACAGCCCAGTCGTCGCGCTAATATATGCCTTTATCCTTAGCTGTGGCTCCCTTGCTATGGGCGTATACCTTGCACTAATGCGTGAAGGCTTCTTGGCCATGTTTTTCCGAACTTTAGTGGCATACTGCTTTCTAGGAGCGCTCGCTCTCACAATTCTTGCTGAAATTTGGCCAGTATTTTACGTTGGCGGCAGTAATTTATTTTGGGTAGTTATGCTCTCTACGGGTTTTACTTTAGCAATACGGCACTTTTTCAGTAAATTGGTGAACTCAGAGCAGTTAACCCGCCGAATTGTAGTGGTGGGCACGGGTGCATCGGCAAAGCAGTTGCAAAGTGACTATGAAAAAGAAAAGGCGACTTTAGGCGTTAAGGTGATTGGTTTTATTGGAGCGGCAGATCGCGAAGTTAGCGCCTCTAAATGCATTGATAAGCCAAACGATTGGCTGGCCTTTTGTGTCGAGAATAACATTAGTGAAATTGTCGTCGCCCAAGAAGAGCGTCGTAAATCAGATGGTTATGTATTTCCGCTTGAAGAGCTTATACGCTGTAAAATGGGAGGCGTAGATGTCATTAACGCCGTTAGTTTTTATGAACGAGAGTTTAATCAAGTAAAACTCAGTTTGCTTAACCCTTCTTGGATTATCTTTGCTGATGGTTTCAGTGTGTCTAAATCACGTGAAATCATAAAGCGTCTTTTTGATATTTTTGTCAGTATTGTACTTGGCTTAATATTAATGCCATTTGTATTGCTGGCCGCATTGCTGGTGTTCTTTGAAACTGGGCGTCCAATACTCTATTCACAAGTTAGAGTGGGGCTGCATGGCAAGACCTTCAAAATCTATAAAATTAGATCAATGCGCCAAGATGCAGAAAAAGGCGGTAAAGCCGTATGGGCTAGCGCTAACGACTCTCGAATAACCAAAGTTGGCGCCTTTATCCGAAATACGCGCCTAGATGAAATCCCACAAATATATAATGTAATAAAAGGCGATATGAGCTTTGTTGGCCCGCGCCCTGAGCGGCCAGAGTTCGTTGAAGAGTTGTCTGAAAAAATACCCTTTTATTCGCACCGCCATGCCGTAAAACCAGGTTTGATGGGTTGGGCACAATTAAATTACCCTTATGGTGCATCCGTAGAAGATGCCAAAGGAAAGCTAGAATACGATCTATATTATTCGAAAAACCACAGCTTTATGATGGATTTTCTAATTATGATACAAACAGTGGAAGTAGTATTGCTCGGCAAGGGAGTGCACTAAATAATGAACATTTATAAGAATCTTAATTGGTTGGCAATTGCATTTGTCGCCTTGTTAGTGGGTTGTGCCAGTAACGGCAGTATTAATAAAACCGCACCTGAACTCACCTACAAGCAGCAGCCTTACGTTATTGGCATAGGAGATGTGCTGTTAGTTGATGTATGGCGTAACCCAGAATTAAGTCGCCAAGCCATAGTCCGCCCTGATGGCTTTATTACCATGCCACTGATGGGCGATGTACGCTCCGAAGGACGAACCCCGTCTGAACTTGCCTCTGTGGTAGGTTCTGCACTTAAAAAAGTGATTAAAAACCCAGAAGTGACTATTTCAGTTACCCAGCCTGTTAGCACCGCATATCAGTTTCGAGTACGGGCCATGGGGCAAGTTAACCAGCCGGTTTCAATTGCCTATGTTGAAGGCATGACGGTGATGGACTTAGTGCTTGCCGCAGGTGGCGTTAGCCCATTTGGCGCAGCTAACCGTTCGGTTTTAAACCGCTTAACAGAGCAGGGTTATAAAGAATACTCTATTCGAGTCAATGATATTTTAGAATCGGGCGATGTAAAAACTAACTACATTTTACAGCCTGGAGATTTGATCACCATTCCTGAGAAGAAAATTTGGCGAGGTGAATTTTAATGGATCCAACCAACATCAGAGAAGTTCTCCACGCCTTCAAAGTAGAATTTCTTAAATATCGCTATTACATTGTCGCCGCGTTTATTTTGATTTCATCGGTCGTACTTGCTGCCGGTTTTGTTATGCCAAAAAGCTACACGTCAAAAGTTGTGCTGTACGCCGATGTCACCAACATTATTGGTAATTTACTAGACGGTAAAGCAGAGATCACCAAAATAGACCGATCAAAAGAAGCTCGGGATATTATATTTACAGATCGAATTTTAAGAACAGTTGCAACCAATGCTGGCCTAGATAACCCTGATGTGAAAATTGCAGGCTTACGTAATGCAATGAGAATTTCAGCCAGTAATGACTACGTAACCGTGCAGTATTCTACCAACTCTGCAGACACTGCATTTAACGTTATCGACGCAACAACTCAGGCTTTTATCGCAGAAACGGCTCGTAAAAAGCGTGAAGAATCATCCAGTGCCTATGAGTTTATTACCGCGCAGGTAGAAACCTATAAAAGCCAGTTAGAAGAAGCAGAAACAAAACTTAAAGAATTCTCTTCACAAAATATAGAAATAACAGAAGCCGGTGTGGCCAATCAGGTATCAAAATACAAAAATGATATTCAAATATTAGAGTTTGAAATTCAAGACCTAACTGCCAAATTATCCAGCTTCGAATCTGAACTTGCGGTAGAGCCTGAGTTTTTGGCGATTGAACGAGAGCGCCCTCAAAGCTTTCAAGAGCGACAGTTAGAAGATTACGAGCAGCGGTTATCTGCACTTCGCTTAAGCTACTTAGATACCCATCCAGATATCGTTAGCCTGAATGACCAAATTGCGTCTCTGAAAACTCAAATAGCGCAGCAAAAAGAAGAAGCGAGCAAAAATAAAGAATATGCGAACATTGAAAACCCAGCTCATACAACCTTGAAGGAGTTAATTAGCACAACCAAAGCCAACTTAACGGCAGCTAAGCAACGGCTCTCAACCAATGAGCGGCTATTGCAAGGTTCGCTTGCCAATGCGGAAACCGTAGCAGCCAAGCAAGCCACTTATAAAGAGCTAACGCGCGATTACTCAGTCACCAAAGATGTATACGAAGACATGTTAAAGCGCCGAGAGAGCGCAAGACTGACCATGACACTCGATATCGAAGGTCAGGGAGTGACGTACAAAATACATGAGCCTGCATCTTACCCACTGCATTCAAATGGGCTGCAACTTGAGCATTTTGTATTGCTCGGCCCACTGCTAGGGTTTTTATTTCCGTTAGGCGTAATTGCTGTCATGATTTTTTTAGACAACAAAGTCAGATCGGCTAGCTACATGGCTGATAACCTGCCACCGCACATTCAGTTTATGACCTCGATACCTATGTATAACAGTGCCATAACAGAACTTGCTAGCTTAAAGTCACTGCTAATTCTTGCCGGAATAATCATTGTTTATTTGGGCTTTTATGTGAGCGCATTTATTACGGTACCTGCACTTAATTTATTGAATGGCTAAGCCGCTAAATCGCAAAATTTGGAGATTTCATGGATAGCAATAAGCTATTTAAAGCATTTGAAAAGAACAAAGCCAGTCGACAAGCGACGACAGAAACTAAGCCTGTGCTTACGAAAAGCAAAGAAACTAGCCCTCTTCAAGTAGCATTACAAGAAGTGCAGAAAACCGAGCACCTATTTGAAAGCAAAGGCTCAGTAAAAGATATTAAAAACCCAAACCCGATATTGGTAAGTGAAATGCGACGTAAAAAACTAGTCTATTCAGGAATGAAGAATCGTGCAGTATTGAATGCGTTCCGTGAATTGCGTATTAAGCTTATTGGCAATGGTGAATCGGGTAATATTGCCGTCATGATTAGTTCTGTCGATGCCGATGACTCCTCAATTGTAACTGCATTAAACCTAGCCATCTCTTTTTCATTAGATGTGAAGTCTTCTGCTTTGTTGGTCGATTGTAACCCATACGGCACTAATTTAGCCGAATTAGTATCATCAGAGCTAGATGAAGGTATTACCGATTACATGCAAAGCGGTAATATGAGAATAGAAGATATTATTTATCCGTCGGGCATAGATCGCGTTAATGTTATCCCAGCAGGCAACAACCCCGCTTCAGCCGTAGAGCAGTTTTCCTCGCAAGAGATGCAAAACTTGCTTTATGAATTGCGCAACAGATACCCAGAACGCTTTATTGTTATCAATGCACCGCCTGTGCTAGTAAGCAGTGAAGCTAGAGTGTTAACAAAGTATGTTGATCATACTATTTTAACAGTGCCATACGGTAAATCTAACTTAGACAGCATAGAAGATTCCGTCGAAGCCTTGGGTGCAGAGAATGTCTCTGGCGTGGTATATCAACAGTAGGTATTAACACCATGACAGACCGTGTAGCCAAGTGTGCAATGTTTGTATTTATAATGGCTCTATCCCCTTGGGTGTTATCACAAACGGAATGGGCCGCGGGAATTAGTGCGCAAGTTAACAGCGGCGACCCGGTTCAGTCTCAGCTGAGCCCTGACGTTAGCTTTAAATATCTGCATCCACGCTTCACCGTGCAAAGCAGTGCTTCAACTGTTTTTGCATCGCAGTCTGATTTTATACCCGATACTTGGCAGAGCCAGAACCAACTCACTTGGTCACTGCCGGCAGAGTTAATAACTGGTGGGCTTTCTTATGGGCACCAAGAAACTGATCGGCTAGATACAGGTTTACTAACCGTTGCCGATAGCGCTTCAGCAAATGTATCGGTAACAATCCCTCAATCTCGTACGCTTCAACATCAACTGAGCGCACTGACTCAGTACCGGGAAGTAAAGCAGTTCCCTGAAGACGGTAGTGAGAATAGTCAAGTAAGTGACCGCAGCGAACAATATAACTACCGCTTACTGCTAAGCACTAGCCCTCGAGTGTCTTGGCAAGGCGGTGCGGGCTTGCAGTTTTCAGATTCGGGTCAACGCGTCGCCAGTATTAATCTAAATCGAAATTTCCAAACACCACGCTACAGCATTGCACTATCAAGTGCGGTGAACCAAACTGAGATAAACGACAGCACAACCGAAAGCCTAACCGGCAGTGCAGCCTATAATTATACTCATAATCGCTTTATGCTCAGCACCAGCATTAGCCGAAGCATTACCGACACACTCGACTTGTTTGAGATAGCTGGCCTAGAAACAACTTTTGAGCAACAACAATACGTAGAGGCCGATCAACTCAATATTGGTTTGAGTAATATTAAACCAACCGACTCACTCAACATGTCGGTAAGCTACGCCATTGGTAAAACACAAAGCCTTACAGAAGTTGCCGATTTTAGCCAAAATATTGCAATAACCTATAAACAATGGAACGTACAAACCATTTTTAGCTTTTCAGCCAGCACTCAGCTTTCATTACAATTTATGGATAGAGTAGAGGAAGAGAGTCATAGCCAGAGCTTATCGGCTGGTATTCAAAAGATATTCAGTACGCACTGGGCTGCAACGGCGACCATTCGAGATGATTTACTAACCTCATCACCCTTATCATGGACAGTTGCCGCAAGTTATCGCTTGTGAGTGAGTTGGAGCCTAGTTTGAAGCGCGATGAGTATTTCCAAAAAAATAATGCACTAACCCTGTTTCAAACTAAAGCATGGTACTCCGCTTGGCATGAAACTTGGGTGAGCACCATTAATTCATCTTCTAAGCTTTCAATAGATGAAACGAACAAAGTATATTTTGCCAAACACCGCGTAAAAAAGTTTTTACCTATCACCACAATGGTACCGTTTGGCCAAGGTGGGCCAGGTTTAAGATCAATACGCAGCGAGTATTTTCAGCCACCCATGCATAGCGACGATTGGCTTTCGACTTTAATACAACTGAACCGTAGCGAAGCGCTCCTTGCAGATATACCCGTTAACTCGCCCCACCTAACTGCTCTTAAGAGCTCTGCAACGCAAAACGGGCAAAGTGTTTATGAGCGTGATAGAGCTACTGCCTATTCGGTAGATACACAAACGGACACTTTTCAAAGTTACACAAGCGCACTGGGTAGCAATACGCGTTTAAAACTAGTAAACCGCAGAAAGCGATTGGCCGCAGAAGGCACCGTAGAAATAGAAGACATATGGCCGAACATAAATGGCTTTATAGAATTATTAAATAGCTTTCATCAAGAACGTTGGGGAAAGCCTTGCTACCAAGGTAGCAACCTTGAATTTATCAAAAAATTACTTACTCGATTACCTGAAGAAGGCCATGTAGTTAATTTATCGGTATTAAAGTTAGACACTAAGCCAGTTTCTTTGTTGTTAGATATAACAATAGGCGAGCGCACTTATAACTTACAAGGCGGTTTTTTAGAGTCGTTAGTGAAAGGGGTATCCTTAGGTACCCTTCACTTTGGTTATGCCATTGAAGCAGCTTTTTTAAACCCTACAATCAACACTTATGACTTTATGGCAGGTGAGGGTAAAAACTCAAATTACAAAGAAAAAATTGCCAACCAGAGTTGTGAGTTAGTCAGCGTTGTTGTTGTTAAAAACCCAATACTTAAATTTTTATACTCCCTCAAAAAAAGAGAAGTTTAATGAATAGCTATGTCCAAACGTTTAAATCATTCGGGTTTATGGCGCTGCTCATTGAAATAGCAAATTCAGTGCTTGCTAGGCTAAAAATTACAAGGATAGAGCGTTTATACAAGCTAGAAGCTATGCAGCTTTCGGATAACCGTGAAACTAGTGTCATCATCAAGCAATTAAATTTTGATGAGTTAGAAAAACTAAGTACCGAAAGGGTCATCACAGCAAATATTGAAGACGCGAATAGGGTTAAGGCGGGCACTGCAATATGCTTTGGTGCATTTCGTGATGATATTCTAGTCGGTATCGATTGGTTTGCTCTTAAATCATATCACCATGGTGGTGGCTTATATGCTTGTTTCTCAGATAATTGGATATGTGAGTATGGTTTATGGCTGCACCCAGACCACAGAGGTCTAGGTTTGCGTAGGTTATTTGTAAGCGAAGGTTTGAACTACGCAAAATGTAATGGAAAGTTAGGGTTAATTGTCAGCGTCAACTGGAATAATTTCCCCTCTATACGCTCAGGCGAGAAAGTTGGCTATCAATACTTAGGGCTAAGGTATTGGAACAAGCGAAAGCCTTTTAAGAAAAGAAAAGAATATTGGCTAACACTGCCAGATAGCTCGATAGAAATTTGATCCTATAACTTGGGTTAAAAAAAGGTCTATCATTTATTTACTTTAGTTTTATATTGGTTTGCCTGGCCAAAAGTCAGTTTGAAGCTTGAGCTTCGATGTCACCTGGTTATTGGTCTTACGAATCACCAATTCGCCCACGGGCGAGTAACCGCTCTTCTTAACACCCTGTAATGACCTAATATTAAAATGGTCTACAAAGCCAAATAACCGGTTCACCCCTTCACCTTTTAGCAATTCTAAAAGTTTTAAGTGACGAAGACCCTGGAAAGCGAGGCCACGATACTCTGGCAGCGTAAGGGCTTTATAATTATAGATAGCGTCATCTGGGAGGGTTAAATAAACGCCATCATCGATGTAAGCAAGCTTGCTGACCCAGACCCAAGCATAACCCGTTAGTTTATCGCCATCCCATTGGACCAAACAACGCGCTATATCTTTTTCGACGCGCTCAATATCAATGTCGGCAATTTGATATTCATCAATTTCTTTCATTTCTCTGAGTTCATTTGGCGTGGCAAAATGGAAATCGTGATTTTTAGACGCAGTGATTGCTTTTTCTATTCGCCTAGGGTTACTCAGCGCAACTAGAATTAGGCGCTTGCAGTTTTTGTATCGAATACCCGCGGCTAAGGTGCGTATAAACCCCGGTAAGCCATGCAATTTATAAGCTTCACTGAGGAAGAAAACTTTTTTAGACAAACTCATAATATATTTCCTTGTTGACTAATTAGTGGCAAAAAATACTGCTAACAATTTCTGGGTCCTTCCCAGGTATATCGTGACCGGCCTCTTTTTTGGCCAACATAACGTGACTGTTTAGTATGTTGTTTGCTATTTTTTCTTGGTATTGAATGGGCATTCTAGTATCGGATTCTGACCAAATTAGATTTGTTGGTGATTGAATTAGACTGAGCGCTTTTACCCATTCGTCATTATATGAGCGAGTAACAGTTAAGGCTTGTAATAACCGACTATTTGGGAACACTGTACGATACAAACTACTGTTTGATATTTTTGTTAAAAAAGCATTTAAATTCGATTCGTGATATATCAAGTTTTCAACAGAACTCAATGACATCGATCTTGGCCAACCAGAAGGGGCAAGTAGGGTTGTTGTAACAACGTATTCAGGATAATAAGCACTGAACCAAGCAGCCAAACTAGCCCCCATGGATGTTCCAACAATATGAACTTTCTCTATACCTAGCGCCTGTAAAAAATTTATTAAATTACGACTTTGAGTAGACAGAGAGTAATCGGAACTTTGCCATTCAGACTTACCAAACCCCGGTATATCGAGGCGTACCGAACTGGTGCAATGACTGACGGTATTCCAGACCGACTCCCAATTATTCATAGAGCCATTAAAACCATGTAAAAATAGTACTGGCACAGAATTAGGCTTTAAATTAGCTTGATATCGAATTTCCCCTTCGCTTGTAACTAAATATTTTTGGCCTTCAATATCATCAATTATGTATGAGTGCGGGCCCGTCCTTTCAATGTATATAACAAAGGCTGCGAGCGATGCTAGTGCGGCCAAAAATAAAATTCCTAGAAGAATCATGTACTTAGATAAACTCAACCTTTAGACCTCATAACGTTTCAAAGGAACCTCAAGTTAGCCTGTTAAAATGAGGAGTATTTACCTAGGGCATTCGCGCGTAGTAAATAAAAAACTGTTGCACCTAAACGTTTTGACATTCGATAGTGCATCGCTCTAGTATGAATAAATAGTATAGGTTTTAATCTGTTGTAAACAAATTTGACCATACTACAAATTGTAAAGGAGTACGATTTTGGATATTGGATTGGAAGCCATTGCATTTCATACAAGTCGCCATTACATCGATTTGAGCGATCTCGCCATTGCTCGAGGTATCGAGCCAGAAAAATTTACAATCGGGCTTGGCCAGAAAAAAATGGCTATAGCCAGTCCCATCGAAGACACCGTCTACCTAGCGATAAACGCCGCAAAAAAAGCATTAGTAAAGTTCAATATCTCCCCAGAGGAGATCGGCACGTTGGTGGTAGGCACAGAGACTGGCGTCGATCACAGCAAACCAGTCGCGGTGTATATACACCAAGCATTAGGCTTACCCAGCAATTGTATAACCTATGAAACGAAGCATGCGTGCTTTGGTGCCATGGCCGCAATGACCTCCTCAGGCGACTGGATAGCCTCAGGAAGGGCTAAGGGGCGAAAAGCACTCATAGTGGCTGCCGATATCGCTAATTACGCTGTAGGGTCTGCAGCAGAGCCAACACAAGGTGCAGGCGCTGTGGCAATGGTGGTTTCTGACACGCCAAAGCTCGTTAAATTCAATAGAGACATCAATGGTTACTTTACTAAAAATGTCATGGACTTTTGGCGACCACTTTATGCCAAAGAAGCTTTCGCCGATGGTCATTACTCAATTCAGTGCTACTTAGAAGCCATGACTGAAACAATCGCTGATGCTGGCCCAAACCTTCCCAATTTAGAAGAATTCAGTGCATGCCTTTATCACGTACCTTTTGTGAAGATGGCCACCAAAGCACATATGCGTCACTTTGAAGTAGATTCTAATACCGAAATAACAAAAGAGTCTGAAAACTTTACAAGCTTCCGCAACAGCTTTAAAGAAAAAACAGAACCCTGGTTAAACCTCAACGCCGAAGTTGGGAATATATATACAGGGTCACTATTTTTATCGTTAATAAATTTATTGACCAGCCCCAATTTACCGTTAGACCGTCCAATAAGCTTATTCTCCTATGGCAGCGGCTGTGCTGCTTCTATGACATCGATTCAGCCCATTGCTGGGTATCACGATTGGCTAGCGCAGTTTAATCCCGCAAAAGAGCTTGAAAGCAGAAAGCGGTTATCGGTAAAAGAGTATGAATACTTTATGGAACAAAGAGAGTTACAGCTCGGCGGAGATGATCAATTAAAACCATCAGATTGGGATGTACAAGGAGACTACCTTTATTTAGGAAATAAGAGCCATATTCGCCAATATCTAAATTTGTAGATGGAGTAGGTTTAATGGAAAACTATATACAACCAATTCGAGAGTTCACCTATCAGGTTACAGCGAAAGACATAATGCGCTTTTCTCAGGCGACTGGAGATGTTGAAGTTAAACATCAGTCGGCTAACAAAAACACCGAAGACCCAGGGTTAATGATCGCGCCTACATTATTTTGCCAATCTTTAGCCTATGAAAGTGTACCAGTTGCACAATTACCGAGTGATTTATCCCCAATTGAACTATTTGCAGATACCCCCACGACCAAAACCGTGGGCGGTTCGAGTGACTATGAGTTTAGTCAGTACGTTTTGGAAGGCGATACAATAACAGTGACTTCCGGCGTTCGTTCTATAGAAAAAAAAGAAGGCAGAAGTGGAACACTATACTTAGTAAAAGTAGAGACATACTTTAGAAACCAGTTTGGTGAAAAAGTAGCTAAGGAGATTGCGACTTATGTTAAAAGATAAGTATCATCTGGCCTTGAAAGTAACAGACCAAATGCAAACAGGTACTGAGTTACCTATCCTCAATTTCGAATTCAGTCGAACCCAAATATTTATGTACAGCGCAGTAACCTGGAACAGACATCGAATTCACTATGACTCAAAAGCAGCTCAAGAAGAAGGGCACCCAGATGTATTGGTTCAACGTGGGCTCATCGGCAATATTTTTTCCAGATATGCGAACGAAGTTTTTGTAGATAACTTTATAACCAATATTTCATGGAAGGTTATTTCCAGTGTGCTGCCAGAACAAACACTTCAATGTAAGGGCGTTATTACAAAGATTACTAACACAAGCTCAAAAGAGGAGGTTGAGTTAGATTTGACACTGCACCACCACGAAACCTTGGTATGCACTGCTACTTTAAAGGCTCGTGCAGAACAAGTAGCCGATACGGCACGTCCATTAGCTTGGAATAGTAGAGTGGCATCATCATGACATCGGCCGCTAAGCCGTTACAGAAAGCTGAGTTAAAAAAACGAATTTTGGGTGTTTGTAAAAACGCGCTGAAAGACTTACGAAGAGTTTTATACTTCAACACTTTATATGTTCCCTTTGCCAAGAAAAAACATGCAAATATCAACAAGCTAACTCAGCGTAGCCAAAAGCATACTTATACCGCCTTTAACAGGTCACCGGGGCAGCTCGATGCCTTATGCGGGCCGGTCATGGAGGTACTAAGAGGCTTAGACCAAGGTAGTACCTTGCAAATTAACATTCTTGCAGGTTCTATCGGCGCCGAAGCGTATACGGTTTCATCGACACTGGCGTCAAGGTTTCCAAACTTGAGTTTTCATATTCATTGCTGTGATCTGCATGAGGAAACAATTGCGCGTAGCAAAAGTGGGCGATATACAAAACAAGAAGTCCACGGATTAGGTGTGACAGATACTTTTATTAACAAAACGTTCAATCGTGAGAACAATGAATATTTTGTTAAACCTGAACTGAAAGAAAAAATAACCTTCTTTCCTGCAAATATCGTGACCGATGATTTAGAGGCAATGTACCCCAAAGCCGATATTGTCCTAATGCAGAATGTTTTATTTCATTTGGACGACGAACAAGCAGAGCAAGCTTTTGAAAATGGCCTTAAAACGGCAAAAGAGAGCTCGGTTGTCTTTATAGATGGCATGTCACTAGACATGCGCGGAAAGTTAGTCGAGCGGAATAAAATGGTGCCGCTTAATTATAGAGTTAAAGAAATACATGAGTATGCGCGTAGGCATGTGCCAGATGACTGGTGGAAGTACTATTACGGAATGGAGCCTTATTCATTTTTAACGTCGAACAAATTGAATAGATACAGCACTATATTTGTCAGGCGAGTTTGAAAATGAATATTAGTGAGGCTGTCAAACCTGAAACGAAGCTTCGCACTGAAGCGTGGAGTGAAGAGAAATTCTTCCAGGCTGAACAGGAATGGCAAAACTTGCTTAATGACTCGAATGCCGACCCCTTATTCATGTCTTGGTATTGGATGGCCAATTGGTGGAAGCTACGTAAAACAGAAAGATCAAAGCTAAATATTATTGCTGTCTATCAGGACGGGAAGTTAGTCGGTATTGCGCCACTCTATGTTGAATCTATTAGATACTTTAAAGGATTATTGCGCTCGAATTGTCTTCAATACATGGGGAAAAGTGTCAGAGGAGGCTCAGGAATTCGTGCTGAGTATCTTAGTTTTATTCTGAAAAGTGATATTTGGGAGGAGGTTGTTAAAAGCATCCTATCTTTTATTGATATGCATATTGAGTGGGATGAATGGTATCGTGAAGATATAGACTATGAGTCAGCAGAGAATAGTGTGGTTTCTAAATGGTTGGAAGCAAGAAAATGCTATGGGCGATTAGAGTATGGTGGTTCTTCATATGCGATTGATAGTAGTGGAGATTTTGAACAATATTGTGCATCTTTAGGAAAGCACACTAGATTGAAGCTTTTAAATAGACGAAAGCTCTTAGAATCGAAAGGCCATGTTGAATTAAAGTGGTTGTTACCTAGTGATCTCGATGAATACGTTGAAGAGATTAATCGGTGGCATCAACAACGTTGGGGCCATGATGCATTCAGTGGAAAAAGTTATTTATTCTTGAAGTCACTTGTATCTGAAAATTCTAGTTTAGATTTTAGCTACAGTAGCATGCTTGTATTAGACAAAAAGCCACTATCCGTCATGATAAATGTACGTATTGATAACGCTGTCTACAATATACAAATAGGGTTTATCGATAATTACGACAAGCGGATCTCCCTGGGAACGCTTCACATAGGTTATGTGCTTGAAAGTGCTTTTAAAGACCATAAAGTAAACTTATTTGACTTTCTTGAAGGTCAAGGTAAGTATAAAAATTATAAGGAGCGAATAGCAGTAGAGAATATAAAAATTAATACGATGAAATGGATAAAAAGCCCAATATTAAAATTTTTGTATCTTAGTTATGATAAGTTTTTACGAAAAATTAGACTAGCTATAAAAAGATTTAGATTCAAGCGTCTTGATACTTAATTAGAACTGTTATGATTAGTGATTTTATAAACATATATTTTCAAGTTATGATTTTTTGAAATTTACGTACTACTAAGAATTTCTAGTAATTGGCTTTTTACCTTTTAGTATCGCAATGCATGATTCGAAAGAAAGAAATAAGAACCTCTTGATGCCCATGATCCGATACGCACGCCAAAGCAAAGATAATTTTAGGGTTGAGAGTGCTCCCCTAAATACGCCATAAAAGTCATTGAAGTACCAGCGATTATAATCTTTTAGGTTTCCCATTAGAAAATCTTCATCTCGACCCCAGAGCTTTTCCATGACATAGATACGAGAAAGCATGGTCTCTTCTGCGCTTATATTTGTTGCTCGATGAATTTCAGGAGCATGCTGTATTGCAAGTGATGCGTCGACAAAGGCGACATGGCCTTTTTTGCAGCAACTAGAACTAAATAGCCAACTTTCGTTGCGTTTCAATCCCAATTCAAATCGTAATTCACTGCCAATCAGCTGTTTATTAAATGACATCGCAGAAGGGAGAATATGATCAGCCTGTAGCTGATCAAGATATAAGTCCCCATAGTAAACTGAATAGCGGGTGCTGCTTACCTCTAATAATGACAAAGCATTTCGATGATCCCTTTTATGTGTAGACCATCGACTAATTCCATTTGGCAGTAGCTGGTCATCATTAGGGCCGTTAAAGAAATCAGAAAATGCCGCTACTAATGATAAGTTTGCTTTGTATGCAGCACGATGAGCAGCAAGATGGCCAGTTATCCATTCATCATCGTCATCTAGTAGTGCTATATGGGCGTTTTTGGCGTTTTCGATTCCAATGTTGCGAGCATGAGAGACACCACCATTTTCAACTAATACATAGTGCAATGAACTTTGCTGATCACAATAAACCGAAACGGCATTATAATCGATTGTTGAGCCATCGTTAATGATCCAGAGCTCATCTCCCTCAATCATATTTGCTTGCGCACTCTTGATCGCTCTTAATGCCAAATCTGGACGGTTATAGGAAGGGATGACGATAGAGAAATACAGCTCGCTCATCGTTGCTTCTCCACATCACTTTTTTTGTAGCATAGAGAGATTAATTTATTAAGTCCACTCACTAAAATTGCGGCATAGAAACTAAGATAGGTAAGTTGGAAGGTAAACGTATACGAACTTGATTGCTGTGAATATCCTAATACATTTAGAACGATATAAAGGGCCACTATAAATGTAGCCAAGCCCAAAAATAGAGATTTTGAAGGGTTAATCCTTAAAGATCTAAAGCACCATTTGACTAGAAAAATTTCTACTATAGAAAGTAATATAGCCTCTACGACAATAAACATTAGCCTATTCCGTTTAAAGTAAGGTGATCGGAGAGTCGTATGGCGAGTGCTACGATGGTCATTGTCGGGTTAACATGGCCAGAGGTCGGGAATACTGAACTTCCAGCAATATATAAGTTATTTATACCAAATACTTTGCACTGTGCGTCTACCACTCCTTGTTGAGGGTTGCGCGACATACGAGTTGTTCCCATGTGGTGAGCAACATCAGTAAAGCTGGGCTTTGCGTCATCGTTTACATTGTTCATCCACTCAGGTGTTTTTATACGAATGCCATGATCTTTTGTGAATTTCTGTGCAATGGCAAGCGAAGCTTTTCGTGAGGTTTCTAAATCGAGGCCGGTTACTTCCCAATGGATATTTGCGACCGCTTGGCCAAGTGCATCTATCGTGTTTGTTAGTGTGATTCTACTATTAGGGTTGGGGGCTTGCTCCGTTTCAATGACTATTGTATTTGATGACTTATCAATCATGGGTGCTCCCGGAGCAATTAGCTTGCGCCGAATATTCAAGTAGATATCTTGAGCGCCCATTAGCGCTTCTTTCGCGTGTAAAAAAAATGAAGAACCGCTCGTGTTACCACCGACAATATGAGTGAATGAACGTGTAGGTGAGTAGGTATTAGGTACGTACTCCATCCAGCAGCCTGAATTCAAAATTTCTTTTTCTTGTAGGAGCTTAGGCGTAGCTTCTAACCCTAATAAATATCGGCGATTCTGCCACGTGTACTCATTATACGTTTGGTTAAGGGCGTAGGGGTTCCCTGTAACGTCAGCCACTAATTTAGTTCGTAAATGCTCCATAAAATAACGACCGACTAAGTCATTTTGATTTCCAAGCCCTTCACTCATTTGCGAATTAGCATTTAACAGAATTCTTGCGTTTTCAATACCACCGCAACTGAGTATGAATTTTTTGGCCCTTAACTCACGACTAAAACCCTTAAGTGAAGCGACCTTTACCGTAGACACTTCAGTCCCTTGATTGTTGAGCAGTATATTGGTTACGTTAGCGTTAAAATACACATGAACGTTGTTCGCTTCTTTAAGGGGTTGTACGTATTTTAGGCCAAAGCGAGTGGGCGCGCTGTACTGCCAAACATGGAAATTCCAGTCATCACCTAATGTGGGTAGTGGTATGTTCTTTTCTTTAAGCGAAGTGTAATCAAAGCTTTCAGAATTAATATCAATGTATTGAGTAGCGCGCTTGTAGTAGGGGTCAAGTTCAGTTCGCGTAATCGGCCAACCTGAATGTGGCACCCAATCTCTTTCTGAAAAGTCAGATTCAGAAAGTGGGCCACAACGTCCATCCCAGTGGTTGGTTGTACCACCAAAAAATCTTAAACGGGTGCTTATTTGAGGTTGTCTAGGGATGCCTGTGGTTTCGGTCTCATAAAGTTGTTGAGTTTCCCACTCGAGAAGGTTATTGCCGCTTTCGAGTAAGGCGATACTAAACCCTTTATCTTTAAGTTCCATCGCTAAGGTTATACCCGCGGCACCGGCACCAATAATGCAAAAATCGAACAGATGTTCACCAAACTTTTTGATGCTGTCTATATCGGTAATCATAAGATACCTCGATGCACCACAAAGCTATAAGCAATTACCATAGCTTCAATTCTGGTTAACCACCAACCGTCTATATTTATAAGCTCGCCGCTCTGCTCTTGTTTAGTATTTGTCTCTTCTATCAATTTAAAATTAATTTCATTGTTCTTGGTCGTATAGAAATTCATACCTTCTACGACAGACGCAAGACCTAATTTGTTTAGTGCTGCTAAACCAATTGAATTGTGACTATCATCAAATTTTTTAGACTTTGGCGAGAAAGCCAATAGGTTAGGAGCTGCAGATAGACAGGAGCCTAAAACTGTTAACGTTTTTATTGCGTTTCGTCGCAGCATTTCTAACCTCGATATTAAAAAATACTAAAAGCCAGAGTATTAGTGAATTGGCGGAACCCACTGCTCACAAGCTAATAAAGTTTGGTACTCTTCCCATTGCTGATTATCACTGTTCTTCAGCCGGTTATATAATCGACTCAACTTCAACATTCGTTGAATACGCTGAAATCTTGCCAGTTCACGCATGGTATCTATATTTTGATTGACCAATTCAACTCGCTCTTTCTCTAACTGTATCAGCGTTAACATGCTTTCTTGCGAGGCAAGCCATTGATTAATATTGAGCTTTTCATCACTGAGTGTTTGGTGATATTGCTCAGTTTTAGCGTTGTTGAGTTGTGGCCATCGTAAAACAAGATCCGGCAATAATGCTGCACGGGCCTGACTCATTTTACTGCTTACAGATTTGAACTCACGGTGAACCGCATCAGCTTGATTTTGAGCTGCTTTTAATTTTTGCGCGGTTTCCGTTAAAAAGTTTTGAGTGCCTATTTGGCTTTCAAAATCGAAGGCTAATATGGCGGCTGTTTGGTCGAACTCGTTATCGGATGATGCACTGTAAGCAGAAGACCAACGCTCACTCCAGTGTTCATTTGCTAACAGGAAGTCTTCGCTGGTTGATCGGGGAATGTCTGAGCTACGTCCATAACGGTAAGCATATATGTGGGCTTCACTAAGCGATACTGTTCCATCTTGGTCAATGTCTGTAGATTCTGTGACAGGCGTGCCGTTGCGGTTACTGCCAGTGAGGGCAGCATAAAAGTATGAGGCGTAATCACGATAATCTTCGGTGTTAATGCTCTCGGTGCAACCTTCTGAAAGTTGATCATCTGCGACGGCGGTAAAGCCACAAACCAATGCACCTACTTTTAGACCCTGCTTAGCGTTGAAGTTTGTGAAGGCCAAACGGTTAAAGCCACCAGAATAGCACTGTGGTAAAACGTATCTAATAGTGCTGTTTGAATCTGCTTGTTCAAAAGCTTCGCCCATCTCAACAACAGAAAGTTCAGTGTTGTTCCACAAATAAAGAAAGTTATTTAACCCGCCCTGATTGCGACCACCATGACCACTGTAGGTTAAAAATAGGCTGTCATTGTCTGTTAATGAAGCTACTTGCTCGTTTAAGGTGGCAACTAAGTCTTTCTTTTCCATAGTGCGCTGATTGTTGCTGCCAATGTAGGCGCGTCTGTAGCGCGTTTGCTCATCTGTATCAGAATTAAAAACTAAGTCTAATAAGTTATTTCTATTTTGTTGCTGAGGTTCGGTGTAGCTTATTTCAAATGGATTAGATTTATTGCTGCCAAACTGAGTAATTACCTTGTCGAAATTGCTTTCTTTGAGCACTTGGTCAAACCAAATAACATTCGATTCAATTGAAAATTGGGAATTTTGAGGGTTCGGGCCGCCACCAAACAGTAAAGCGTTATTCTCAGCTGCACTGAAGTTGGCAATAATAACCAGCGCGAGACAAGCTAATGCGAGTTTAGAATTTTTCACAAACGAGCTCCTCGTATAAGCATTAAATTAAGTAGCCAGCAAATACAGAACACAATGGCCAATAAGGGGCTGTAGTGCAATATAAAAACAGCAAGAATCAAACTGAAAAATATCGTAATGCGGCCCAAACTTTGGCTAACTCGGTAAAGTAGCTGAGTAATAAGGGCTGTACCGAACATAAGAAAAAATATATAAAGCCCGTTCTCTACTAGCTGCATAAGTAGTTCTTTTTTAGAGCCATAAGTAAGTTGATACACAATTTCCTGACTGCCAAAGCGGTAATCAAAGGCTATAAGTGTTGCTAGGCATACGCCAGCAAGTAACCCACTGAAAATAAAAGTTCGAATGGGCCTAATGGAACGAATATTCATGAGTGTGCTGCCTTATTTTTAAACTTGGCCAATATGGGTCTAAAACTATCTTTTGTTTGTGCTTTTAACCACGCAACATAGCCCGAAGTATTGGCCCGATAAAACGTTAACCAATGTACCATCTGTACTTGAGGATGCCAACGGTCGGCCCAATCGGGGCCGGTCACCAAATTAACTTCATTAAGAGGTCCATGAGCGGTATAGGCTAAGGTATCGCTCAACAATATATTACCAGGCGCGTAGTTTTGATAGTCGGGGTCATAAGAGATTTTAACTAAGCTGAGACGGTTACTGCTGCGCAAAGCAAATTGTCCTGCAATGGTTTCATCGCCTAATCTACAAAGGCTTAAATAGCAATCGTCAGTGGTTGAAAATTCGGCTGCTATAAAGCGGTAAAAAGCTTCTAAATTTGGGTCGAGTAAAACGCTGGTATTCTCGCCTTGAGCGCCTTTCCAACTTTTATTTTCAATTTCTAAGATACAAGTCACATCTTGATCAGAGTAAATACCATGGCTAAAGCGCAACTCGCCCTGTTCTTTTTCTAGTTTACGCTGTAATCGGCCAACATTTTTTAAATGTTTTTTAGATATCATCTTTAACGAAATGCTTTCACATACATCAAAACTGGCATTTTTTAAGTAGGGATCAAAGTGCTTTAAACCCCGGTGTTGGGTATGTAGCTTAAAAATGGCCGAGCTTTCTAAAGCAGGTCGTATACTAAATTGGCACCAACCTATAAAGTTGTCATCAAAAAAACTTAATAACGAACTAAACCAATTGGGCGTGCAGTGTGTAGGCTTTATGACTAAATCAACAAGATCTATTTGCGAATGTACTGGTAGCGAAATTACGTTGGTTTCTTGATTATATTCAAACGGTAGTACTGCAATGAGCGCTTCCTTTTTTAGACAAACTATCCAGCGAAGCTCGGGTAGTAGGTGCTTTTTTAAACCATTATTCCAGCGCCAATCGTGATAAAAGTTTTGGTCATAGCAGCCCTCTTGTAATTGAGCCCATTGTTCAATTAACTGGGGGTTTTGTTCTAAGTTGTCGATAATTTTAAATTGATAGGTCATGGGTTATCGGCTTTCTATTTTTCGGCGATTAGCGAAACAAGGCTAAGTTTTTAGCGCGTTCTATCCAACTGCAGTATTGTTTGAAATCGGTCAATGTATTTGGAAATGCAAAGCGATTTAGTGAATATATGTCGTTTTTATGTTTGTTTTTAATGTCAATGTAGCCTGACTCAGCTGAAAGTGCAGATTTAAACCCCGCGTTAGCCACAATTTGTTTTTCACGCATGCCAAAATCTACATTAGGGCGGCCTGTTGGGTAACAAAACACTGGGCATGGATTGCTAAGCTCTTCTTGTATGCGTTGCCAACTACGCTCAATTTCTTGCTTGGCTTCTTCGCCGCTTAATTGTGAAAGCACGTTGTGTGCACAGGTATGAGGTCCAAACTGCACGTAATTTGATTCCGCTTGTTTGGCTTGCTGCCAAGTCATTGATCTGTATTGGGCTGGCGCTTCTATAGGCACCTGTACGTCTAAGCTGTGCGCCAAGTGCTGTACAGACTTATGTGTTTCACCAATGGAATAAGCTTTTAAAAACCAACGGATTTTCCTTGTAAAGCTACGCTTTTGGTCATAGCTAGCTATATCGGCCGTAAAGGGTTGGCCTGCAAGAATGGTTTTCACTTGTTTATGTTTGGTGTGTTGAATTATGTACTCTAGCTTGTAATCCCATGACCAGCTTTTTTTGTCTAGCATATCTGTGGCTAAGAAAAGCGTGACGGGTATTTTATGTTTTTCAAAAAGAGGTAAGGCAACTTCGGCTTGTTCCGCAAAGCCATCGTCTAAGGTAAAAGCAACGGAGTTTTTAGGTAGTGGAATGTTATTAGCGAGAGCATCACTAATTTGCTCAATAGAAACACCTTGATAACCGTGCTCGTTAATGAAGCGAAGGGCTGTTTCAATGCTTTCAACAGAGTGGCCAGAAATACCGAGGTCTTTGTTTTCTATACGGTGCAGCATGAATACAGGAATAACATTGGCACGCAAAGGTGCCATTACCGCGCTAATAGGGCGGCTGGCCAGTATCCTTACTGTCAGATCCGTGAGTGTTGTCCGTAACATTCTAACCGTCAATTCAATTTAAACGTATGCTAACTCTGTCACATAAACTACCCAATTTGAAGTAATAACTACCAAATTAGGCGATTTATTATAAGAATATAATTTTTAAGGTATATTTTTAATAACCCGTGGCCCAATAAGGTTTGCAAACCAAATGGGTAGGCGTTTCCAAATAGCTATTAATAGCTTAAATTTAGGGTTATCTGGGTTGGTTTGCGCAATGTCATTGCCGTTTTTTGATGCATAGTACCAATAGTGAGCAACAGGTTGAGCACCCCATTGCTTCTTAAATTTGTAAGTGCCTGCATCTATAGTAGACCGACCAAAGTCAAAATACATAAACCCTTTTTTAATCGCAAAACCCAATATTTGACGGTACATCCACATATTTATGTTCATGGCATTGGCGCTTTTTATTGTAGAAGCCCAAGGCACTTCTAGCATATCTCGGTGACCAGTTAAAAAAGCAGTGCCGACCGGCTTATTATTCACGTAAGCCACAATAATGGTCGCGTTGTATTGCAGTTGATCTAACAAGGTAGCAAACCACTGTTTCGAATAAACTGGGGTTCCTAAATCTCGCATGTTGCGAGCAAAAACCTTATAAAAATCATCTAGTAAGTCATGGTGTCCAAAAGCAACGCTAGGGTTGTGTTCATTTGCTTTATTCACCTGAGCCCTAACTTTGCTGCCTACTTTGGCATCGAGTTCTTCGGCTGTTTTAGGTAGTGCTAAGATCATTGAAGCTTTTTTATCGGCAAAAGGAAGGTCTATGTTGGCAACCGTAGTACGAACTTCTGCGTGTGAGGCTTTATGGCCATCTAACAGCTGTTTGCTGTGCTTAATAAGCGCCTCAAATACATTCACGTAGCTTGTTAGGGGGCCACCATAATTAAAGTAAGGGGTAGATACTAAAAAGGTACCGAACAAACGGCTGCTTAATTTTGTGAGCGGTAGTCCACCTACAATTTCACCGTCACATATAGCCACCAAAATATCGGTTTTATGGCCAAATGCTTGTTCAATGGCTGCATAGAGTGTGGTTTCGTGACACAAAGATGTCGCCAGTGCTTGCTGGCAAAAATGTTGCCAGCGTGGCCATTGCTCTTGCGTTAAGGTTTCAATAATAAAGGGGGCGTTTAAATCTTGCTCGGGCGCAGTAAACTGGCTAGGAAAGCAAGGCGCATTGTTTTCAACATCTGTAGAGGAGTTGGGGTTAGATATTTGAGCTTTGTATTGCGTTTCTAGCTCTGCTATCTGGCTACTTATAGCCTGCATTTGTGTTTTAAGCTGAGCCAATAGGCTTGGGTTCTCTTTTGCCGTTTTAAATTGGCTAGAAATAGCGCCCTTGGTTTTTTTGAGTGCTTTAATTTGAGATTTTAGATTTGCTTGTGTCGGCATAATTCCATTTTACCTGGGGTAGAGCGCTTACTCGTAAGTTGAGTGCTTAATCAATCCGTGATTGCTGACTAAATTAAATTTCTTTAGTAGACTGGGCGAATTATACAGAATTCGCCTTCAGAAAGAAGCGCCTAATGTGATGGACCACACTATGAAACCCGTTTATCGGCCTGCCATGAGCATGCTACTATTTTTGGTGGCAATAACTGCTTTAGCTTTCAGCTTATATCTAGATACATTAACATCGTTGCATGTTAAATGGACCCAGTGGGATGCAGCCTATTCCCATGGTTACCCGTTGTTTTTAATATCGCTCTACTATTGTTGCACGCAAATGTACCAGCAATCAGCAAGCTGGCGACCCCGTAAAACTTATGCCTTGTTTGCTTTACTGCCTGCAGTACTTTGGGGTTATGGGGGTGCCACGCAAATTCAAGTGCTGCAGCAAGTTTCCTGGCCTATCGCTATTTTTACCCTGGCATTACCTATTGTAGGAATACGACTAGCTTTGCGATTAATTCCCGTGTTTTTGCTGATGTCGCTTTCTATTCCAATTTGGGATCTAGTGAACCCGCTGCTGAGATTTTTAACAACAGAGGCCTCAACCTTTTTAGTTAGGCTAGTAGGTATAACTGCTTACATCGATGAGTTTTCATTTACGCTGCCCTACGGAACGGTCGTCATAGCCGGCAGTTGCTCTGGTTTAGCCTTTTTTATGATGGCGCTGAGTTTATCAGGCATCAATGCATTTTACCGTCGGTTGCCCGCTAAATATGCCGTAATAAGCATGTTAATTTTGGTGGCGCTAGCGGTGGTGGGTAACTGGCTACGAGTAACGGCACTTATTATGATCGCCTACTATTCCAAAATGCAAAATAGCCTTGTTTATGACCATGGTAGTTTTGGTTGGTACATTTTTGCGGCTATATTTTTTGTTTACTTAATGCTGATACGCAATTTCCCAGAAAAAACCAACAGTTCCGAAAACTATTCAGTGAAACCAACCCAACAAACAAAAAACGCAAACCCATTGGCGGCCCTGGTGGCAAGTGTGCTGGTTTTGTTGTCTTTACCACTTTATATGAACTATCAAAATAACTTAGCGCCGAGCGAAGTTGTGAATGCAGAATATGAAGCTGAAGTAGGGTTTGAAGCTTGGTTGCCGCACTACACGGGCATGGATGCAATAACTCATTCAACCCAATTAATTGACGGTAGCACTTGGCAGTATTCACAGCTTGCTTATTACGCTCAACATCAAGGTAAAGAGCTGGTGAGCGATCAAAACGTGTTAGCCAACGACAAAGTTAAACAATATTCAGATGTGATTCAGCTTGATGCCACCCCATTGGTTTTTAGTGTCATCCAAAATGGTTCAAAGGCTAGGTTGGTTGTATGGGGTTACCGCATTGCCGGTAACATGGAAGTGGCCGCAATGGCCGCAAAACATGCGCAATTTATGGGGTATTTAAATGGCCGCACCGATGTAGCCCTTGTTTATTTAACCCGAACCTGCCAAACCCAGTATTGCGAAAGTGAAAAACTAGCCCTGCAAGCCAATAAAGAAGCGTGGTTGCCGTTATTTTTAAAGCAAAACTAACCAGCAAGCCGAGCTAAAAATTTGATGCGGCTATTGCTGGCATCATCATGAATGGCGATGCGTGTTATTTCATGCCTATTAAAGTTGCTGGAAGAGTTAATACCATTTTTAGTGGTCACTGCGGCTAAGTAGTTTTGTTTAACTAAATTAAGCGCTTCTTGGTTGTAATCGCCATTGGGGAAGCAGAAAAGCTCAATGCTTTTATCCAGCTTAGACTCTAATGTTTGGCGGCTATTAATAATTTCGACTTGCAAGGCTTCGGTACTTAAACCCTTATCTAACCGCTGATGCGTGCAGGTATGGCTTTCAACTTTCATAAAACCAGATTCATCGCACTCTTTGAGTTCTTGCCAATTCATCAGCGCTCTATGCGTGCTGTTTTGTAACAGGCTTTGCCAGTTAATGGCATTAAGCGCTGCAAAAATTTCAGCCTCTGAATATAGCTTCAAATTATCAATGCATTGGGCGTTCTTTTCTTTTGAAAAGGCTTCTAAGCTTAATTGGTACGCTGGCTGCAATAATGGTTGCGAGTTTAACTCAGGTGCTTTTAAGGCAATGAGCTCACTGACAATGTTTGGCCAAAACCGGAATGGAGTACCTATTTTATCGCTAACGGCAAACAAAGTAGCGCTGATGTTATGTTTTTTTAGAATGGGCAGTGCAAACTCGTAGTTATCGGCCCAGCCATCATCAAATGTAATGGCGCAAGCTTTTTGGGGCAGTGGTTCATTTGCTTGCTGTTTAGCAACCCAGCTGCTTAAGCTTATTAAATCAAAGTGTTTTTTAAGTTCAAGAATGTGCATTTCAAAGGTTTCTGGTGTGACTATCATGCCAGGCTCTTCTAAGTTAAACCGAGGGTCCGTTGTTGGCAAAATGCGGTGGTACATCAGCACCCAAAGGCGTGGGTCGTCCATGGTTTTAGTGTGTGCCCCGTAATTGGCTTTAACCCAGTTACGGGCAGCTTTTACGGTTGCTTTTAATGTATTAATCATAAATTACCCCTTAAGCGATTTGATGTAGAGCTTAAATTCAAACCAAGCGGGTTTAAAATCACCAAAGCGGTTCACTTCATGCCGTTGGTTAAAAAAAGTAGGCTTTAAAAACAGCCCAATGCGGGCAATTTTCTGCATCAAACTATTTTTACGCTTTAAAAATATATAGAGGCTGTCTACATCTCCCAAAAGCCAACGCAGCTTTTGACCTATCTTAAAATGGGTTGTTTTACACACGGGTTCACCAAAATGCATTTTCACTAACAAGGCAGGGAAATTTACTCCAGCATCTACGGCTAACTGCAACGATCCCCAAAAGCGAGTGTTCACTTCCATTAAGTAAGCCTTGCCTTGCGGGTCAATGCGGTACTCCACCATGGCCACACCATGCCAATTGACACTGGAGAGTAGGCTTTCTGAGGCTTGTTTTAAGTTTTCGGGCACCGCCACGCTTTGGCTTAAAACTGAAACCCCACCTTCAGGGGGCTTTTCACGTAAGCGTTGGTGGGCAAAGTAGCTTACCGGCTTACCATGATGGTAAAGGCAAAATACACCGGCACCGTGGCCAGGTATAAAGCTTTGTAACATGAAGGGGTGCTCGGTTAGGTAGGTATCTGCTTCTAATGCAGCGAGTAAGTCTTGCTCTGACCGTAAAATACGAACCGTGGTGCTTATCCACTTATTTTGGTCATAGATTTTTGATTGCGCAGGCTTGAGCACAATAGGGTAGCTAACGGTTTTGGTGTCTAGCGTTTTAGCGTTTTGGTAAAAGAGCGTTTCTGGTACGGCAATGTTTGCTTGACTGGCTTGGCGCACTAAATTGGCTTTATCGGCTAGCTGCATCACCGTGTTATAGCTTGGGAAAGCCATGGGCAATTGCTCAGAGCTAAAATTTTGCATGAGCAAAAGCTGGCTGGTAATTTCAGTCACCGGCATTATTAAATCAAACTGACCATCAAGACAGTTATTTTGTACCCATTCTATAAAGCCAATAGCATTCTCTTTAGAGCATGGCACTTGAATGTAACGTTGAGAGTATTTGGAATACCCAGCTAAGGCTTCGGGGGTGCTGTCGGCCGTGGTGATATGTACATCATCTAGCTTGCCAACTGAGCGAGTAACAGCAAGGGCACTGCGTTGAGCGGCATCTAAGACCAATATTTTGCGCATTTTCGATTCCATTCGATAAGGTGTTCACTAAAAACTAAAGCAATTCTACACTATAGAGGTTTTGAAGTGCAGCAGTGATATGGGTGTTTGTTCATAGACAGGCCAGATTAGTGTAGGTAAAATACCCGTTCTACAATAACTGGATCAATGGAATGACCAGCGTTAAGCAAAAACCTACAATACTGCATGTTATAGATACAACTGGCCCGGGTGGGGCTGAGACTGTATTTTTAGACTTAGCTGAAAAAATGCATATTGAAGGGCACCAAAATTTAGCACTCATAAAAGGCCCGGGTTGGGTACAAAACCAATTACAAGCTAGAAGCATTCCTTTTCAAGTTATTAAGCCATACGGCTTTTTGTCACTTCCTTATTATTTAAAGCTAGCCAAGTTGCTAAAACATGAGAACGTTGTGTATGTGCAAGCGCACTTATTGGGTTCTGCGTTAACGTTTGCTATTCTCAGTTTAGTAACAGGTACTCCTGTTGTTGCAACCTTGCATGGGCAAGTTGATGTAAACCCCAATGAACGCTTTATAGGCACTAAGCGCTGGCTACTTAAAAAAGGCTTACGCAAAGTGATAGCAGTTAGCGGGCAATTGGCAGACTACTTAGCCAACCGCAACCTATTTTCCAGACAACAACTCAGCGTTATACATAATGGTATTAACGTAGCACGCTACAACGTAGAAGATTCCGGCCAACTCAGAAAGCAATATGGCTGGCCAAAAGAGGCAATCTTAGTTGGAAGCATAGGCAATATTCGCCCCGCAAAAGACTACCAAAACCTAATTAAAGCAGCGGCACTGGTTGTAGCAGAAAACCCAAACACACATTTTTTAATAGCAGGGCATTCTAAAAAGCCTTTGCAAACTGAACTTGATGAACTTGTTACCAAATTAAACCTAGAAAAACATATTCATTTTTTAGGCTTTTTAGACAACACCCCAGAGTTTTTAGCACAGCTAGATGTATTTACTTTATCTTCAAAAGAAGAAGGTTTCTCGATATCTACCTTAGAGGCCATGGCGGCAAAGCTGCCCATAGTTGTTACCCAGTGTGGCGGCCCAGAAGAAATTATTGAACCCAACGTTGACGGGCTTATGGTTGAGGTAGGTTCGCCTGAGCAGTTAGCGACGGCAATACTAAACGCAGCTAAAGACAGTGAAGCTCGAGTGAATAAAGCATTCCAAAAAGTAGAAACACAATTTAACGAGCAAGTGCTCATAAAAAAATACAGCGCAATCTGCGTAAGCACTATATAGCTTTGGAGAAACAGCAGCAGTGAGAATTTGGCTTCCCAGTTTTATAGAAAGCTATTTAGATGACAACTATGGATCTAAAAAAGGCTTCTTAAAATATTACTATCACAAAGTGCTGCAGATATTGGGCTTTTACAATAAGTACTCGATTGATAATTTGGATTTTATACCTAACCGATATGTATTTGTGTGCGCCGGTAATATTTGCCGAAGCCCGTTGGCGGAAGTTGTAGCAAAAAATGCTGGGGTAAATAGTATTTCGTTTGGCTTAGATACTAGAGGGGGAGACCCTGCAGACCCAAGAGCAATTGAATTTGCCAGTAGTGTTCAACTGGATTTAACAAAGCATAATACAACCAAAGCTTCTAAATATATCCCAGAAAAAGGAGATGTTATTGTTGCGATGGAGCCAAAGCATATAGCAATGTATCACTTGACGGCGGTAGACGTTCCTATTGTGTTATTAGGGATGAGTAATAATAACAAGAAGCCTTTTATTCACGACCCTTATTGTACAAATGATGTGTTTTTTAAAAAGGTCGAGGCGTTGGTTGTAGAATTTACAAAAATTCTGGTGCGTTATGGCAAAAGCTAAGCCTGAAGATTTTAAAGTAGAAGATTTCTACTTTTTAAAAATAAAAACCATGTGGCGCTATTTTTGGAGTGAGCATCCAGCGTTTTGGTGTGCTTGTGGTTTTTTGTTTTTTGAATACTTTCGCCCACAAACTATTTACCCGGCTATTGATATTTTACCTTGGTCCCAATTGTTTATTTTGGGTGCGTTAGGGTTGTCCATCCTTGATAAGAAATCATTTTTTAAAATAAACTACCCTACGGTACTCATTGTTTTATTTTTTCTTCAAATTGAATTATCTCGATTTTTCGCCTATTACCCTGAATGGTCAAGTAAGAACCATATTCAGTTTTTTCAATGGATTATTGTATTCTTTGTTGTAACTATTACAGTAACAACAAGAGAGCGGTTCTATATTTTTATAATAATTTTTTTGCTCTGTACGCTAAAAATAAGTATCGGTACATCAAAAAATTGGGCTATGCGAGGTTTTGGTTTTACTAGCTGGGGCTTAATGGGGCCGCAAGGATATTTTCAAAACTCTGGTGAGCTAGCTATACAGATGCTTTTGCTTGTTGCACTGGGTTTCTACCTTATTAAGGTATTTTGGTCGAACAGTAATCGATGGGAAAAGTTTATATTGGCTCTTATGTTTATCACACCGATAATGACAATAATGGGCGCTAGTAGCCGAGGTAGCCAGCTGGCATTAGGTATATTGTTGTTTATTTTTTACTGGAGACGACTCTACAGTCCAAAAGTATTAGCCATTATTGCGTTTTTATTTTCTGCTTTACTTTTTTTGTTGCCAGACGAGCAAAAAGATCGTTTTTCAAATATGGGTGAAGATGGCACATCTGTACAAAGACTACTGTACTGGGAAAATGGTATAGAGATGATTAAAGAGCATCCATTCACTGGTGTTGGTCTATATAACTTTATACCTTACTACACTGATGTTTACCCTGATGATATTAACTTTACTAACCAACGTGGTGAACGTGTCGCAGAGTTACCCCATAATATTTTTGTACAAGTTGGTACAGATGGTGGTATACCCGCTCTATTAATCTACTGCCTGTTTATAATTTTTTGTATCATTCCAAAAAAGAAAGAAGATCCAGTTTTTGATAATATCAGAGATGGTCTAAGTAAAGGAGTGCTAGCTTTTGTTATTGCTGGCCAGTTTGTAAGTGTCGCATACTACCCATTTTTATGGGTTTCTTATGCAGTCATGGCAGCGCATAAGAATATTAAAAATGTTAATAAAACGCATGACAGAAATGAGACATGATTTGAAGTCTAGTAAAAAACTACGCAGTTGATTCTGCCTAGCGTTTATTCAAAAACAAGGAGTTTTGATGAAAGTATTATGGGTGAGCCATTTCTCGCCGTACCCTGCAAAAGGAGGGGCATTTCAAAGGTCTTTCAACATGCTACGAGAACTTTCTAAATACCACGATATCGATTTCGTATCTTTGGCAAGCAAATCCACTCTGCTATCCACTTATCAATCTGAGCAAAAAGGAGTCGCGGAAGTTACTACAGCCCTAAATCAGTTTGTAACGGTTAAGTCTATTTCTATAATAGGAGCAAGAGCGCGGAAATTAAATAAATTTATTAATGTAATTCGTTCAACCCTTCAATTTAAAGCATATGATGAACTTTTTTATAGTCATCCAATATTTAGTGCAGCCATAAAAGAGTCTCTTTCCCAGAATTCTTATGACGTAATTTATGTTGATACAGTCGGATTAATGAGATCAATACCTAACGTTGGTTTACCGGTGATTTTAAATCACCACAATATTGAGTCTGAGATGTTAAGTCGTCGGGCATCAAAAGCCGGTATTATTGGGAAGCTTATATACTCTCTGGAAGCTATGAAAATGAAACGAATTGAGAGAAAGTATGCGCCCAGTGTTCAGCTGAATATAACTTGTTCGGAGCTTGATTCTAAAAGACTTCAAAAAATCGCAGCATGTAAAGCTGAATGTATACCAAATGGGGTTGATATGTCTTATTTTAAACGTACTTCGTGTTATGACATATCTGAAGTTGAAGGCATTATCTTTATCGGCGGCCTCGATTGGTATCCGAATGCGGATGCGATGGAATGGTTTGCAAGTGACATATATCCTGTAATAGCGGAAAGTATTGGTGAAATTAAAGTAGATATAATAGGTAGGGGTACCGTTAACGGTCTAAGTCGATTGGCTAGTTCGAATAAGAGCGTTAAAGCACATGGTTTCGTAGACGATATACTTCCATTTATGGAGAAAGCTTCTGTTTATGTTTGTCCAATACGGGATGGTGGCGGTACAAAACTAAAAGTTCTAGATGCATTAGCTATGGGTGTTCCTTTAGTTGCACATCCTGTTGCTTGCGAGGGTATAAATGTTACCGATGGGAAGGATGTCCTTTTTGCTTCAACACCTATAGAGTTTGCCAAGCAGATTAATAGAATCATAAATGAGAAGGGCTTAGGGGAGAAATTGTCTCAAAACGGAATTGATTTAATCGATAAATATTATAGCTATAGAAAAATTGGCGAAAAATTTGGTTCATGTGTTGAACTGTTAGGAAATATACCGAGGAATAACTCTTAAACTAGTTTTTTGATAGGTTTAAAAATGATTTATAAATTAATATTTATTCTGGGCGCTAAGCTTCGAAATCCATCGTTATTTAAGATTTATAAGAGCTTAAAAAAAACGGAGATGTTTACTGCTGATGAGTTGAAAGAAGTGAAAAACTATAATGCCCGTGAGTTCTTTTCTTTTGTATATGATTATTCACCATATTATCGTCAAAAATTCGATGAAGTCGGCTTTATCCCAAATGAAATCGATGATTTTACCGATTTATCAAAATTACCTATCACAGAAAAACGAGATCTACTTGAAAAAAATAAACTGATTCGTAGTGACTTTAGATTTAAAAAAATATTTATGGCAGAGACGTCTGGCACTTCTGGAGAGTCACTTGAGTTTCCTCGCGATGAGGAGTGGGATTCCTGCAATAGGGCTAGTCAAATGAGATGCTATGATTGGTATGGGGTTAAGCCTTGGGAGAGTAGTTTGTATTTCTGGGGCTTCGATATTAAAGGGCTAAAACGGATTAGAGTAAGCCTTTTAGATAAGCTATCAAATCGCACTCGACTTTTTTCGTATAGTGTTAATAGTATCAATGAACTATTTTCTAACAGGAAGCGTATTCGATATATAGAAGGTTATTCTTCGATGATTTATGAAATTGCCAAAACTTATAATACTCATAACTCATCCAGTCTTGCGGCTATCAAGATGGTAAAGGGGACATCGGAGATGATCTTTGATGCCTATCAACCTGAAATTATAAAGGCATTTGGTGGCAAAATGGTATCAGAATATGGTGCTGCGGAAGCAGGTCTAATTGCTTTTGAATGTGTAGAGGGGAAGTTGCACATAATGGAGGAGAATTTGATTTTGGAGGAAGATGTCGATGGGGCTCTTTTAGTTACTAATTTGAAGTCAAAGTCTTTCCCGATTATTAGATACCGATTGGGTGATTCTGTGCGCTTTGACAGCAGCGGTTGTAGCTGTGGATTAAACCATGGAATAATACGAGAGATCGAAGGGAGAGTAGGCCTCAAAGTCATCGGTCGCGGAGCAGAGTTTCCTGCTCTGACTATTTACTATATTTTTAAAAATATTGCCGAAAGAGAGTCAATATTAATTAACTACAAAGCTAGACAAGAAGTTATAGGTCAGTTGATTATTGACGTCGAGGGTGTAAATGATCCTGACATTCAACGCTATATTGAGAAAGAGGCGTTCAAGTATTTTGGTGAATCAATATCGATAACAGTAGTTTTTATAGACAGATTTACAGTAGGTGATTCAAAGCGGAGATATTTTGAAACTAGTCTAAGACGATGATATTTAGTTAAATGATAGTCTGGCTAGGCAGCTTGCCGCCAGATTACCATTAAAAATAAAGTGAAACTTACAGCCTAGTCGCCTATGACTTTTATTACCGAACTGTCAATTAGTATTGGTTTGCTTGCGACTTCAGGTTGGCCAACAGTAGCTTTGATTGTCTCGTTAGCCTTTATAGAAAAATTGTCGATACAGAACTCAGTAAGTTCACTAAAGCCTCCATTCGCCCAACCCAGTAAATAGCCACTCGAAATGTAGTTCCCTCTTGAGGAGTAAGCTACTTGATTGGATATATCTGGTGCTCCATAATTTTCATTGACGTTCGGATGTGCGGTACCGTTAATCAGGTAACCGTTTTTAGAAATGTTGAACACTCCGTAGTCTCCTTCTTCATCGGCTAGTTCCGCATAAATATGAACGTCGATCCACTGCCCTGCATTGTTGGTATATAAATTCTCCTTGTAACTATTCATTGCATGTCCATAATTGTTTCCATCTTCGCCTATATATAGCGAAGGTGATGCTCCGTTACTATTTGGCCAACTTTCGCTGCCTAAGGAAATGTTGGAATTTGAGACCCCGTACGCTCCTGACCATAAAAAGAAATTTTTGTGATTTCGAGTGGACGTAACATAGTTCTCAGGAACATATATGGAGTAGCTAATTTCGAGTTGAACAGAGTTGGGTATATCGAACCGTTGCTCGGCGAAACTAGAGTTTTTTTCTGGAGTATCTGGATAGTATTTGAATAATAAAGAGTTACCATATGTTGATGATCCTGGGCAAGCCGAGTTCCTGTAGGCATATGTAGAATCGGACCAAAAAGTCGGCTTAGCGTCAGTCTCAAAACTATCTGTAAACGAGAAATCTGGAGTACCTGCTATTCGTGTTACCGCTCCTGCGGAAGGCATAAGCAATATTGAAAGAACAACTAGAGAGGGTGCAGTAAAAGTATTCATTGGCGGGCTCATCTTAACTGGTGTCGCTATATTGTAGCCAGTAACAAGTGCTACGCAAAGAAAGGTCAGTGGAAATGTGATGCAAGTATAATAATAGACCCCAGATTGATGGTTTGAGCCAATAAATTGACACATTTAGCTGGCTCAGAGTGTTACCTAATATGGACCTTGTTCGGTTGAGTAGGAATATTCCCAATTTAGCCAAGAGTCTACTACCCCAATATGCCTCTGATTTTATTTGCAATAAAGCTTTTATTGCTGCGACTTAAGATTGAAAAAGCAAAAATACCTGACGATACAACGAATAGTACAGCATTTACTAATAGACTATGAAGTATGGATGTTGGTGTAAAGTAATCACTCAGTAAAATAGTAGCCCAGTAGCCTGCAAGCGCTATAGATAGAAAATTGTATTTAAGTTTCAGGTCGTAATAAAACCTACTTCTATAGGCTGTCGCAACAAAATGCAGTATAGATGTAATCATTGCTCCAATTGCGGCCCCGACAAACCCATATGTCGGGACAAATATGAACATCGAAAAAGTCAGTATTATCGCAGCAAAGGTATTGTTCTTAGTAATCTCGATAGTGTTTTCATTTTGAATGAAACTGAAGTTATGGAAAATAGTAAGAGAACCGAACACCGCGGCCAAAGCTAAATAGGGTACAGCCTTCGCTGCAGGGTGAAACAGCTCTGAGCTCATGAACTCGATGACGATTGGAGTAAACAATGCAATTCCTATTGCAGATGAAAATAGCAGCACGCTTACACTTTTAAAAACATTATTGTATGTGGTGTAAGCCGCATCTGTTTTGGCAATCTGAAATCGTTCAGTCTGCCAATACTGAGAGAATGGCAGCCATATTAGGGATGATATTATCGCCGAAAACTTAACAGCCAGTTCAAATAACCCGACTTCAGTTAGATCACTAAAAATTCTTAGAAAATAGCGATTAGAGCTACCGATATATAAGCCAATTAATCCAGATAACCATAAAGGCCAGCTGAATTTTATCATTGTCTTGCCGATTTTTTGGTTGAAGTCAAAACCACATTTTCTGATTATGAACCCGACTAGTACAGCGCTAATTAATATTGAAGATATAATGCTGCTAGTGACGATACCAAGAAGGCCAAGATCAAAATAAACAATGAGTAATATATTCAAGCTAAGCTGGGTTACTAATTTAGCCATGCTTAGCCAAAGAAATAACCACGGCTTTTTTAGGATGCGAATAAAGGTTAGACCATATTGCTCAAATGCATGCAATAGAATTAGAGAAGAAAAAAGACCTACATAAATCGAGTAGTTGTTGGTGCCAAATAAAAATGTAGAGGTAGGCTCTCGGAAAACAGCAATAATAATAAATGCAAATGAACTAAAAAAAGTAGTTAGAAGCAGCGCTGTACTAACCACTGCTCTTTTCTCATCTGTTGTTTTACTTTGATGGTAATACTTTGGAACCGCTTGAAAGAGCTGACCGCCAAAAATAATTTCTATCAGGCTCACTAAGAAAATAAGTAAGGCGACCGCACCATAGTCTTCAGGAGTTAAGTAATTAGTATAGATAGGCAGCATGACAAAGCTAATTAGCTGTCTACTAATATTACCTATTGCGTAAATTGAAGAATGCGTAAAAATTTGTTTAGATGAAGACAATTATCGTTCGCTCTTTAGGTTTTTGAATACGGCAATCAACTCATTTGCCTGTTTCTGTTGAGAAAAATTACTGATAACTCGCATACGCCCATTTCTGCCTAAATTTTCCCTCAGATTATCATCTGTGAGCAAGACTCTTAGTTTTTTAGCAGCATCATCAGAGTCGCCAGCGGTAAACCTTAGGCCAGTTTCGGCTGTCACTGTTTCTCTGATCCCGTCTAGGTCGGAAACTAATAAAGGAACTTGTGTGGCAGCAATCTCTAAAGATGACATAGGGAATGAATCCCAGCCAGTTGATGCAATCATTCCTACCGACACACCTTTTAACAGGTTGGGAATGTCTTTCCTATAACCTCCGAAAGTAACATGGTTTTTGACGTTGGGTGCTAACAAGTACTCTTCAAATGCTTTTTCTTGTCCCGGTTTATTTCCTAAAATAAGGAAGTGAACATCCCCAAAGCCTGTATGGTTAATAAGAGTATCTGCAGCTTGTAAAATAATGTGGACACCTTTGCGTCGTTCCATATGGCCTGAGAAAAACACTATTTTGCGCTCGGCGGGTATATTGAACTGGTCGAAAACATAGTTACTTTGCGCGATATCGGGTTTGTATTTTTCAGTATCTATTCCAGTGCGAATTACAGAGGTTTTATGCTTTGGAATGCCCCGCCCAAGAAATGCTGTTTTACGCATGTCATCAGATTGGAATACATAGTGATCTGGCCCTTTGCTTTTTAACGCAACCTCTATTTTTTTGAAAATAAGCTTCAGTGGCGAATTTATCGAACTAATAGGAGCACCCCAGTATGATACAAAGTGCTTAACTCCTGCTTGCCGCATAACTTTGTAAAGTGGCCGATCAACTTGCTGATCGAATCCCAGTACAAATTCAACGTTATGCTTTTTAATATATTGAAAAATGAAGTCCTTATCTTTCTGGTCATTAGAGGAAGTATTGAGTTCAATAACATTAGTTAGATCGTCGGGAAGCGATGGGGACATTCCATCTTTTAACGTCTTATAAGCATAATGAACATGTTCCATTTCTTTTACAAAGTGAAGTGCGACTTTGAGAAATGTATGCTCATGGCTAGATGCTGCGAATCCAGGGTTAGACTCGCAATGAAAAAGAACTAAAAAACCAGACATAATACACCATTATGATTAGTAACAAGCACAGTTAGGATACCTCTGCTGCAAGGAGCTCATATGGTTTCATGCTATCGGCAGTCATATTCTGCAAAAAAGAGTTTGCTGCACTTTCAAAGGAATGCCTATTGGCCTTGGCTCTTTGAACAAGCATGGGTAAATTGGATTCTACGTCGTTGTAATGAGTCACCAGAGGCTCTAGCCCTAGAGACTCAAATGAGCCCGTGAGTTTAGCCTTTGTGTATTCGTTAACATATATACCAATACAAGGCACACCTATTGATAGTGCAAATATTAGTTGGTGGTAGCGCATTGAAATAACATACTCGCTGTCTGCGGTAAGTGCTTTAAGTGATGACGCCAATGGAATGGGATTGACAATATGAAGGGTGTTTTCCTCCCATAAATCTTCTATGCTATTTATAAGTTTAATGTCTCCTTCCGTGCCTTCTGGGGCGTGATGCGGAATGAAAACTGTATTTAGGCTGTCTTTACTAATTACTTGTTGGATACATGAGCCAATTTTTCGAGTGTCATCATCACTCATAGGGCCAAATTTTCTCATCGCTACACAGGCATAGTTAGTGTTTTTATTGCTGATGTCTTTTGTATACTCATTGTGCTTTTTTTCGAGGAAGCACGCATCGTCCAATGCAAAACTGACTTTGTGACTAACTTGTGTATGCGAAAAGTTTTTGTCCCTGACTCCTATCCATTTTGCGGGAGCATAAATTGCATCGACTTGCTTTCTATGGTTGTTAGTAAATGGACCAACTGTTTGGCTTACAAAGTAAACGTCCTTTTTGAAAAAATTGGCAACTTTTAATAGTCGTAGTCGAGCCTCTAACACTCCAGGCCATTCACTTGTCATGTTGCCGCCTCCACATATAACCACCTTATCGCATTTTATGACTTGGTATATATTAGTGAAGATAGCTTTAAAAAATGAAAGAGGTTTTTTAAATAGTAGTGCTTTGAATTCTTTTGAGGGCGTGTGATAAAAAGAAAAGGCTCTAATACCATATGTAGTTGGTACTTTTTCTGGGCTAGCACACCCTAGTATTAAATTTTCAGCGCCAACTAGGGCTTTTAATCTGTCAATAGCTACTTCTGCCATTGCTTCATCACCAACATGGTAGTCTGGCCCAAGGCCCGTAATGTCAGATAGCATTAAGATTTTTGGTTTATTCATTTGTTCTCCAGAATTAAATATACAAACTATTTGTTTTAGTGCTAGTTTCTATTGATGTATGTGTAAATACTTTGTGCACTATATTCGACGATTTCTTTGTTATTACAGCGTGATAATAATTAGCTGTATTTTGAGTGACGAAAAAGACGTGAGCGTAGCTTTTTAGCTCTGCCAGTCCGCCGATAGCATGAGCTATTAATTTTTTATCCAATGCCAATGTTTCTAACGCCACCATTGGCAACCCCTCATGATCAGAACACATAACCACCGCATCTAAAGAATTTATATAGCTGGGCACATCAATTCGATGCCCGTGAAAGGTTACTATGTTATCTATATCTAACGATGTGGCTTGTTCTTTTAACTGGTTTTCCAATGGCCCATCACCCACTACATGAAAATGGTATTCTGTCCTATTCTCTTTTTTAAACAACGCCGCAGTTTCTAAAAATATATCGACACGCTTTACAGGCACTAAACGGCCAATAATACCAATATGTATTTTATCAGGTTCTGCTTTTTTAAAATCTGTAATGCCTGCGTTTGCTTTGAGCTCTTCTACATCAACACCATTCATGACGACTTGTATTTTTTGTTCTGGGTAGGTGCCTGTGAGGTTTGTTTTTAGCTCATCTGATACCGCAATGATGACATCTTGTAGGTGGTTGCCTACCCAGCTATCGAAGCTGCGCTGTATTTGGGTTTTAAAGCTGCCGATAAACTCGGGTGCGCCGTGTACTGTGCGTACGCAGCGTGCTTTTACTGTTGTGCTATTGGCGAGTGCGCCGAGTATGTTTTCTTTTTGTCGGTGGGTGTGAATTACATCGGGCTTTAGCTGCTTTATGTGCTGGCGTAGGGCTAGAAATATGCGCCAGCTTGAAAGCGTTTTCTCGTTTAGTATGGTTACGGGTATATTGTAACCGCGAAGCCTATTGGCCAGCTCACCTTCGTTTAACAACACGGCAGAAACATCGCATAAGGGCTTTAGGTGTTTGAGAAGTGTGGCGGCTTGAGCTTCCGCGCCGGCCCATAAATCGCCAGATATTACGTGGAGTACTCGCTTCCTTTGCAATGGACTAGAATTAGTCATGTAAACAACATCCGTGTTTATATATAATTGCGCTATTATGCCTTATGAAGGGGGCTTATGGGTACCCCTTCGAAATGGATTTATTCAGTAACAAGGAGTTTACTATGTTGGTTTTCCTATTTTGGGTCCTTTTAGTCTGTTCGCTCTATAGCTATTTCTTTTATCCGGTTGTTTTGCATCTTTTAACTAAATCAGTCAAGCCGTCGCAATCTGTTGACGATGTACAAGCCCCGCATTTTTACTCCCTTATTGTGACCGTTTATAACGAAAAGCATCGTATTAAGCAGAAGCTTGAAAACTTATTATCTTTAGAGTTCGATAAAGACCAATACGAGCTTATTATCGCTTCCGATTCTAGTGACGACGGCACCGATGACATAGTGCGCAAATACGAATCTAAAGGTGTGCGGCTTGTGCGCGCGACCGAGCGTCTAGGTAAAGAGAACGCTCAGCTCACGGCCATAAAAGCCGCAAAAGGCTCAGTTTTGGTATTTTCCGATGTAGCCACCATTATGGAGCCGAATGCCTTAACCAAGCTGGATGGCCATTTCCAAAATGAAAATATTGGCGCGGTATCCAGTGAAGACCGTTTTGTCAGTAAGTCGGGTGAGGTGGCTGGTGAAGGCGCTTACGTGAAATACGAAATGTGGCTGCGCAATAAAGAGAGCAAGCTGGCTGGCTTAGTAGGTTTAAGTGGCTCTTTTTTTGCGGCACGTACTGAAATTTGCGCCGATTGGGATATTCACTCACCTTCAGATTTTAACACCGCTCTAAATTGCGCCCGTGCAGGTAAACAGAGTATATCAGCACCCGATGTACTGGGTTTTTATGAAGATTTAAAAGACCCTTCTAAAGAGTATGCGCGCAAGGTCAGAACCGTACTGCGCGGCATTACCGGGCTTTCGCGCCACCTAGATGTACTAAACCCGTTCAAATTTGGTTTGTTCTCTTTGCAAGTCTTTAGCCATAAACTCATGCGTTGGGGAGTGCCGTGGTTTTTAATGGCGCTGTTGATCGTGACTTCTTTTGTGGTGCATCACGGTTGGGTGTATCAAATGGCGCTTGTAGGGCAAATTTTGTTTTATGTGACGGCGCTGTTGGCGCATTTGAGCCCCAAGTTACAAAGTGTTGGGCCTATTAAACTGGTTTACTTCTTTGTGCAGGTCAATATTGCCTTAATGGACTCGATGTTGAAGTTCGCAACCGGCACCCGCATGACAACATGGAAGCCTTCCGCAAGATGATGTTAAGAATATTGCCGCCTGCTGGCAGCAAAATAATGACCCATACCGCAGGTGTGGAGACTCAGCACAACCTTAATTGGCCGGGTTATAACTTGCATTGGTTGCAATCGGGTACGGCGGCGTTAGCGTATGCGCTGCTGCATAAAAAAGCGCAGCACGTGAACATTGCAAAACCGGAAGTGATTATCCCTGGCTATTGCTGTCCTGACCTTATCTCGGCGGCGTTATTTGCGGGTTATACGCCTGTGATTGTTGATATTGCCGAAAATGATCCGAGCTACAACTTGGCAGAATTAACCAGTGCGCTTTCGACTAATACGTTGGCGGTTATCTGTATTAATTTTATGGGTATTAAAGAGCGCTTAGCAGAGATACGGTCTGCACTGAGTACCTGCCTCCAAGTGTCTATTATTGAAGATAACGCTCAGTGGTTCCCTTGTTCAAACAACGAAGCCAATTTTAGCAGTGATTACGTTTGTTTTTCGTTTGGTCGTGGCAAGGCGGTGAGTTTATTGGGTGGGGGCATGGTTGCGGTAAAAGCTTCTTTACCGGTAGTTGAAATACCGGTGAAAAGTGCCAGCAGTGATTCTACTCGTTGGCGGGTGAAAGCTAAGCTAATAAATCGCCTGGCACACCCTAATGTGTATTACTGGTTGTCTAAGCTCTCTTTTTTAAAGCTTGGCCATACTCAGTACCATGAACTGACCGAACTGGCGGGTTTTCCATTTGAAAACCATGCCGTTTTCAATGTTAATTTGCAGGCATATCAGCAACGCATTGCGCTGGCAGAACAGGTACTTGATAATTGCCTAGGCCCGGTGAATGGTTTTAAAGCCATGACCAGTGAAAGAAGAGGGCGTTTACTGCGCTACCCAGTTGTTTGCGAATCTGCAGAGCAAAAAGAAACCCTAATAAAAGCATTAAAGCCTTACGGTGCCAGTAAAATGTACGCTACTGCCTTACCATTAGTGGATGGGGTTCGCACCTCTATGTGGCACAGTGAAAGCAAGCTGCCTAACGCGAACAGCTTCGCAAGCCGGTTTTTCACACTACCCGTACATGACTCAGTACAAGAGAAAGATTTAACCGCCATAGCAAACCTAATAAAAAAGCACAGCTAGGTAACCCAACTGTGCTAACTCTAAAGCTCTAATCTAAAAACTTCTAACTACAAACTTTTAACTACAAACTAAAAAACCTATTTCCCCAGAATCTGCGCTTTATGCTGCTGTAACTCGGTGTTGTCTGGTTCTAGCGTTAGTGCTTTGTTTATTGCGTCTAACGCTTGCTGTTTATTGCCTTGCAAGTGTAATACCCAAGCTAAGGTATCAAGCACGTTAGCTGAGTTTGGTGCTAGTTGCGCAGCTTTGGTTGCGTAGTCTAATGCTCGGTCTACTTTGTTTTCTTTTAGTAGCCAAGCTAGGTTATTCAAAGCCGGAATCGATTGCGGATTACTAACCAATGCCAGTTCATAAGAGGCGATGGCTTCCACATGCTTGCCTTGTGATAAATAGGAATCTGCGATTAATACATGGGCTTTATCGTTATTAGGCTCCATGGCGACTAAGCGTTTTAGCTCACGTTCAACGTTATTAGGTTGCTCCTTTTTTAAGTAATACAGATAAGCATTTAATATGGCGCCATGAGGCTGGGCTTGCCAGAGGTCATCAATATAACCAAAGGCTTGGCTTAAATTCTCTAACTTTTCAATGATTTGAGTTTTCACAATCACGGCTGGATAGTTGCGCTCATTTAGTTTGAGCAGTTCGTCGATACGCGTTAAAGCGAGGTCACCTTGGCTGTTACTGAATTCAAATTGCGCAGCCAGTAGAGTGAGTTTGGTGTCGTTCGGAAGTATTTTGAGTGCTTCGTCTAAATGGCCAACGGCTGCAGTCCACTCTTGCTTCTCTGCAGCTAAAAGAGCATGACCGCGTAATAAGTTGGCTTGCATGCCACGGGCATAAGGTTGGTCGGTATTTTTATACTGGTCGGCAATTGCTTGCGCTTGGTCCATGTTTTTTGAGTTAACATAAAGCTCAACCAAAACTGAGTTCAAAGGCAAGGCAATGTCTTTGTGCGTGTTCGCTTGTTTACTTATCCAAGCAGTAAGCTCAGCAAAACTGTGGGTGCGTGCTTTATTTTGCACGAGAGATTGTAAGTAACTTGGGTTGCCGGGGTTAACTTGCAGGGCTTTTAGCCAGAAGTCTGCAGCCATATCATATTCGTTTGATTGTTGATACATTCCCGCCAGGGCATTGAGAGCATTGAGATTTTTAGAGTCGATGGCTAGCAGCGCTTTTAGATTGCTTTTAGCATTGTCTAGCTTACCCATTTTATAATCTGTCATGGCAACAAGCCACAAGCTTGCTGGGTCATTCGGGAATTGTTGATAAAGGCTGTCGCGAACACTAACGGCCTCAGCTTGCTCTCTACTTTCAAGTAAGGTTGCTAGGTAATAACCGCTGGTTGACCAATCTTTTGGGTTTTTAGCATAGGCTTGGCGCAAATGGCCCAAGGCTAAATCTGTTTGATCTTGATCTACATAATATTGAGCGAGCAATAAATGTAAGCGAGTTCTATCGGGCTCTAACTGTAAGGCCTTGCTAACGGAAGCTAAACCTTGACGCTCTTCACCGCTATTAATAGAAATAATGCCGAACAGGGCAAGCAATGTTGAGTCGTCTGGTCTTACCAGTAGAGCGCGCTCTAATACCGCCAGCGCTTCTTCAGACTTACCTTGCTCAGATTGCGCCAATGCAGTGGCTCGAATGAGTGAGACTGGTGCTGTTTCTGCGTCTAGGTTTTCACTTAACAAGCCTTCAGCCGTTGCAGTGTCGCCTTCTTCTAGGTGAATTAAACCCAAAAGTAAGGCGGCTTGTTGGTTATTCGGAAACTGCGTTAATATATCTTCAAAGGCAGTTTTGGCTGCGGCTAAATCACCTTGGCTGGCTGCGGCTAATGCATCTTTATATTGTTGCTGTGCAGCAAAGGCTTCAGGATTGGCTTCACGAATTATTTTTTGGTACACAAATGCTTCGGTTGACCGGCCTAAGGCGGTTAAAGTTGTAGAGAGTAGTTCAAGTACCTGTACTCGCTCTTGTAACAATACGTCGGTTTCACGTAGCTGAATGAGGGCTTTAGTTAACAGAGATTCTGCCGCCGTAAGCTGATTGCTTTCGTAGGCGAGTTTTGCACTGTAATAAAGCGCGTTTGCGTCATTTGGGTTGCTCGCTAAAATTTGATCAGACCATTGTTTTGCTTCAGCAAACTGTCGGTTTTGAATTAATAAATTTATAAACTCGTATACAACGTCTACCGGTGTGTCTTGTTGCCCAGCAAGGGCTCTAAAACTGTTGAACGCCGTTGCTTGATCACCAGAAAAATAGGCGACAAGTGCTTCTAAGTGTTCTTTTGACGTTTGATCGGCAACAGTAGCGGGTAGCTGCCCAAGTATAGCAGCGGCAGAAATATACTTACCTTGTTTAAGTAGGGCATTAGCCAATAGTAAGTTCAGTGCCTCGGTTCTGTTGTTCACGCTTACTAATAAGCTCTCGGCTTGAAGTACGCTGCCAATCTTTATTAGCACTTCAGCGTAACGCTGAATGTGGTCTAAGTTTTCAGGTTCGGCTTGAATGGCGTTGCGTATTTCAATTAACGTCGCTCGGTATTGGCCTTGTTTTTCATAGGCAATACTTCGTTTTATGAAGCCATCTGCTTTTTCAGTGGCATTCTCTGAGTTACAGGCGCTCAAAACTAGCGTCAGAGTCAAAGCGAATAAAATTCCAATATTCTTAAAGTACATCAAAACTTCCTTCTAATTATTATCCGTTGTGAAGTTATACTTTTTCATCATGTCGTATAACGTTGGCCGGGTTACCCCGAGCAATTTCGCTGCTGCAGAAACATTTTGCTGGCTAATCTCTAAGGCCGAAGTAATGGCCGATACTTCTGCATGCTTTCGAGCTTCTTTAAGGTTTATTAAATCTGCTCTAGGGGCTTCATTGTTTATGTTCAAATCTAGATCAAATGCTGAAATCATTTTTCCGTCGCTGAGTACCAGCGCGCGCTTTATTTTGTTTTCAAGCTCGCGAATATTACCTGGCCATGAATAATCGTTAATGGCCACTAGGGCATCGTCGCTTAATTTGAGTGATTTCTTTGCGTAACCTTGCGAATGCTTGTCGACTAGATGGTTAGCGATAAGGCACGCATCGGAACCGCGGTCACGCAAGGGAGGTATTTTCACCTCTATTTCACAAATACGGTAATACAAGTCTTCGCGGAAGGTGCCTTCTTTTACCATGGCATCTAAATCTTTATTGGTGGCGCACACAATTCTTAAGTTGACTGGTATTTCTTTACGGCCACCTACGCGCTCAATGGTACGCTGTTGTAAAAAGCGCAGTAGCTTGGCTTGTAGCTGTAGCGGCATATCACCAATTTCGTCTAAAAATAACGTGCCGCCATCAGCTTGTTCAATTTTACCAATGGTTTGTTTCGCTGCACCGGTAAAAGCACCTTTTTCATAGCCAAACAACTCACTTTCCATTAAATTTTCGGGTACGGCGGCACAGTTTATGGCGACGAATTCCTGATCGGCCTGGCCACTATTGCTATGAATACCACGGGCTAATACTTCTTTGCCTGTTCCGCTTTCACCCAATAGTGTTGCGGTTATATTCGAGCTGGCAATTTTTAGCACCATGCGGCAAATATTTTTCATTTTGGTATCGGCGGTAATCACACCCTGTATAGGTTCTGCATCGGGTATTTCTTGATTATTTTCCCACTCTAATTTGGCTAGCCGGAACGCTTGAGCGACTACTTTATCGAGCATGTCGGTGTCGACAGGTTTTAGATAAAAATCAAAGGCGCCCAGTTCAATAGAGCGCAATGCGTTGCTATGGTCGTTTTTGCCGGTCAGTACTATTATTTTTGTACTTGGCCTTATACTTAATATTTCTCGTATGCATTTAAAACCTTCTGTTACGCCTTCTTCGTCAGGGGGCAAGCCCAAATCTTGAATAACAACACTGGGTTCGTACAAACGCACGGCAGCAATGGCCTCGGTTAATGAACTAGCGGTGACAATAGTTGAATCGAAATCATCGAAATGCCATTTTAACTGGCTTTGTAAGCCTTCATCGTCTTCGATGATTAAAATTGTTTTATCAAAGCTGGTCATGTTCTGCTCCTGCAAAGGTAACGGTAAAGCAACTGCCTTTGCTCTGTTCACTTTTTACGTCTAGGGTGGCACCGATATGCTCTAAATAACTTTTGGTAAGATGCGCGCCAATACCCATGCCGTTTTCGCTTTTAGTTGTTTGGAAAGGTTTGAATAATACTTCGTTGATGAATTGTTGGCTCATGCCTTCGCCGGAATCTATAATTTGTAGTTTATTGTTGGTAATTCTAACAATTACGTCTTGGTCGTCGGCCGATGCTTCTTGTGCATTGCGGACTAAGTTTTTAATAGACAGCGTCAGTTTTTGTTTGTCAGCTAATACTTGAATATCAGCATTGAGTTCTAGTGTAGGTACTGGCTTCTTATCTGAGCAAGACTCTACAACGTCTATGACTATGGCTTGTAAACTTAGTGATTCATTATTTAACAAGCTTGTTGGGTTGAATTTTTGAATGAGGTTGCGCATACGCAAGACGGAGTTATCAACAGTTTTAATCATGTCGTTAATAAATGCCGGGTTATCTTTGTGTTTTTCAGCGTTTTTACCAATTAGGGCAAGCTGTGCAATGACGTTGTTGACATCGTGCATGATAAACGAAGAGAGCCGGTCATAAGTTTCTAATTGTTTAGTTTCGAGTATTTGGCTTTCTTGTTGATGAAGTAGTATATGGCTTGAAAGCTGTGTAGATAGGTTGGTCATTAAATCACGGTCTTCATAGGTTATATCTATATTGCCTAATGGGCGCTCAATGATGGCAAAACCAATCATTTTCATTTGCACTATCAATGGTGTAATGGCCCAAATTTTTTCACTTTCCATTGCCCAATCGGGTAGTAAGGCATTGTTTTCAGCCATACTGGGTGTGCGTGACTGAGGTACAAAAATCCAATTATCTTTTAGCATTGCCTTTACAAAGGGTTCGCTAACCGATATTTCAGTGACCGGGATATCAAAAGATAAGTTCGATGTTTGTAGCGTAATCATCTGGCCATTACTGATCCAGAGTGCGCCCTTGTTTGCTTTCAGTGCGGAGCATAATATCCTTAATAACTTTGCATAGTAGTTGTCGGCATCGGCTGCGTTAAGGTCACTGAGTTTGCGAATAGCAGATAGCCATTCTAAGCGGTAGTCGTACTTTAAAGAAAAGAAATTCTTACTCACAAATACATCGAACTGTTGCCGAAACTGTTTTGAAATTAGCAGTGCAATAATAATTGCAACACCGACTATTAAAAACAACGTAAACAGGTAGCTAGCTAAAAACCCTTGCTGCTTAACGTAATAGCTCCCCAATGACCCCATTAGTACCAGTATAATTGAGGTTAACGCCGCCGATGAAAAGAAAGCCGCAGGGCGTGACACTGAAAACAGTGCTCTGGTCGATGTATGTAATTTAAAAATTAAGCTGCCAATGCTTAATGCAATAGAGGCAACAAGCGCTAAAGCTGCACGCGTTTGCCAGACATAAGCTGGAATAGACCCGTTAACGAGCCGATGGCCATAGGCAAATAAATCAAAGATGAACAACAGGGCTAGGCATAGGCCAAGTAGCTTTAAGTAACGATGGGTATTCAAGTTGCGTATGACTTGCTCGGTTAACACTAACCCAGACATTGATAAAAACAAGAAGCATAAGTTCAGCAGTGTGCTGGAATTGCTGCCAGGATAAAGAATTTGAACCGCCGTTATGGCGTTAACCACCAAAATAGTCGCAAACAGAGCAATGAGTTGTTTAGGCCAAAGCCGAAAGGCGGCTCGTTTGCGTATAAATAGTCCGAGGGTGACTAACCATAGGGTGTAACGTGAATACTCAGCAATGAGTAATCGAGTTGGGTCAACAAATTCATTTAAATAACTAAAAAATAACGCGGCTGCCCAAAACAACTGCCCAAACAAGCCAATCAATAAAATGCCTTTCCAAGGGTCTTTAAGCGCTTGGTAAAGCGTGATTAAGCATAATATTAGGGTTGCTAGACAAGCAGAAAGAAAGGCTGTTTGGCTAACCGTTAAATAATCCATTAATACGGTCTCATTACAAAACGTAAGACGTTTAATCCATGTAAGTGGTTGGAGTATATATCAGCTAGAAGGCATGTTCATTACGAGTGACGGCTTTTTTTACATTTAATTGAGAAAGTGTCGGTATTTTTATTTTTGGGTTATTACCTAGCTACTACAAAGTCACTGTATATTCCATTGGTATCGAATACAGCTACTTCAAAAACGTAGTTTTCTGGGACGGGGACGTTAGAAATTACAAAGTTAGATTGAGCATTGCCACGAATGACAATTGTACTGTAGCTGTTGTCTTTAATGTGCTTATAACGAATTTCATAGCCGCCAATATCGCTAAGTTCCATTTTAACGCCGTTAGCGCGCTGAGTAGGCGCTTGCCAATATAGCGATACATCACCCGATTGAGTGCCAAAGGCGCTCACATCGCACCCGGTTAGGGCTGATATAAGAATGAAAGCTGAAAGAAATCTAAACAACGTGTTATGCACCTCTGTACTAATTCTAATGAATTCTAACCCATTTTACGGGCAGTACTGTGATGATATTCGTTTTTTGGGGAAAAGTTGAACTTTATTTCAACAGTGTGACAAGGCAGGCGGGCGATGTGTGATGCACCTCGAGTTTTTCGAGGCACATCCGTTTGGATACTGTAGATTAATTCGCCATGGCTATGACGAAATCTGAATAGATACCATCTGAATCAAACACCGCCACTTCGAATTGATATGCATCTGCATCGCTAAGGTCTATGAACGTGTATTGATCTGTATATTTGTCATCAATAACCACGTTGGTGTAGCTGTCGTCGCTGTCTTGCTTGTAGCGAATTTCATAGCCACCGACTTCAGTCATATCCATACTTTGACCATTAACACGCTCTAGCGGCGCAGACCAATACAGGGTAACGCTTGCTGTGGCTATTGGGTCGTTATTTCCAACGTCCGGATCTGTTGGCTCAGCTTCCGGAGGCGTATTTGAATTTGGTTTGGTTACCGTTACCGTTGTGTCTGTATCATCGGCTGCATTTCCTTGCGTTGCTAATCCTTCAACTTGGCAGCCCGATAAAGCGAGAGTTAAAACAGAGGCTAATAAAGTAAGTTGAATGTTCATAATGTTTTACCTAATGGTTCTTCGTTTGATTTGATGAGGCTATGGTATGTAAAACCCTCTTTTAGACGTGTGACGGGGTTCAAAGGGTACTTTTCGTTGCGAAATAGCGCCATTTGGCGGGTTTTTGGCGCAGCGGCGGCTGTTGTTAGTCGTTTTAGTGACGAATACGCTGTTCGAATCAAAGTGATTTTGAAAGAATATGCGCCTACCTAAATTTTGACGCGTGAATCGGCTAAATACGCCCAGTTTCTAGGGCAAAGGTTGGTTTTTTCTAGCCAGCGGCTAAACCCAAAAATATTGTTGGGGTTAATAGTCGTATTTGGTGGCTTTACGTCAGGAAAATATTGACAAAAGTTGTCTTGCACTCACATTTTCAGGCACTACAATGCTGCAACTTATTTTTTGTTATATTCATCATTATTAGGAGATTGATATGGATGTCAGTGTTGTAGTGTTAGCCGCTGGACAAGGCTCACGAATGAAATCATCATTACCCAAGGTGCTGCATAAGCTTGCAGGCCAGCCACTTTGTGCCCATGTGGTCAATACTGCGCGTCAATTTTCGAATGACATCAACATGGTTGTCGGCCATGGTGCAGAGTTAGTTAAAGAACACTTTGCTGACCAAAGCGTCAAATTTTGCACCCAAGCAGAACAATTAGGCACTGGCCATGCGGTTGCGCAAGCACTGCCAAACTTGTCTAAAGAAGGTGTTGTGTTGGTGTTGTATGGCGATGTGCCTTTAACTAAACCAGATACATTGCAGGCATTGATCAATCAAGTATCAGACACCAGCATGGGCTTGCTATCTGTTTTAGTTAAAGACCCGACAGGCTATGGCCGCATTGTTCGTGATCAGCACGGTCTAATCAGCGCCATTGTTGAGCACAAAGATGCCAACCCAGCACAGCTGAAAATTAATGAAGTGAACAGCGGCATTATTGCTGTACCTGCATGGGCTCTGCACGATTGGCTACCGCTATTAAGAACCAACAACGCCCAAGGCGAGTACTATTTAACTGATCTTATTGAAATGGCCGTTGCGAAAGGCGTGAGCGTTAAAACAGTTCACCCAGTTCACGAAGAAGAAACCTTAGGTGTTAATAACCGATTGCAGTTGGCCGAATTAGAGCGCTGGCACCAGTTACAAATTGCCAAGTCTTTAATGGAAGAAGGCGTCACCGTATTAGACCCAAACCGCATAGACGTACGTGGCGAGCTGACCATAGGGCAAGATTGCATCATCGATGTAAACTGCGTTTTTGAAGGCAAGGTTAACTTAGCCCAAAACGTTGTAGTTGGCCCAAATTGCGTTATAAAAAATACCACCATTGGTGAAGGCACGGTTATTGAAGCGAACACCATGATCGACGATTCAGTTATCGGTGAAGGTGCCACCATTGGGCCCTTTGCTCGTATTCGTCCAGGCACAGAATTAGCCGATGGCACCAAGGTTGGCAATTTCGTTGAAACTAAAAAATCAAAAATTGGCCGCGGCAGTAAAGTGAATCACCTGAGCTATATTGGTGATACCGAAATAGGTGAACAATCTAACATTGGCGCGGGCACCATCACCTGTAATTACGATGGTGTAAATAAATTTAAAACCCAAATAGGATCGCGTGCCTTTGTTGGATCTAACTCAACACTCATTGCACCGGTTGTGATTGAAGATGGTGCTTTTGTTGGTGCAGGTTCTGTGATTACTAAAACTGCAACGGCTAATCAGTTAACTGTAGGTAGAGCGCGCCAAGTGACACTCAGTCATTGGCAAAAGCCGACCAAGCAGACTAAATAAATTTAATAAGGATATAAAATATGTGTGGAATAGTTGGCGCAGTGGCGCAACGTGATGTGGCTGAAATTTTGGTCGAAGGGTTACGACGTTTAGAATACCGTGGTTACGATTCAGCCGGTATTGCTATTATTAATGGTGAAGAATTAAACCGTGTTCGTCGTGTGGGTAAAGTGAGTGAATTGACCAATGCCATTGCAGATACTCCGGTACTGGGCGGAACAGGTATTGCTCACACCCGTTGGGCAACACATGGCGAGCCGAATGAAAAAAACGCACACCCACATGTTTCGGGTGAAAACATTGCGGTTGTTCACAACGGTATTATTGAAAACCATGGCCCATTGCGTAAGCGCCTGCAAGAAGCAGGCTACGTATTTGCTTCAGATACCGATACAGAAGTGATCGCGCATCTAATTGAGCTTGAGTTACAAACTTCGGACTCGCTATTAGAAGCCGTGCAAAAAACACGTAAGCAGTTAGAAGGTGCCTATGGCACGGTTGTGATTGATCGTCGTGATCCTTCGCGTATGGTTGTTGCACGTTCTGGTTCACCCTTGGTGATTGGATTAGGCATTGGTGAAAACTTTATTGCCTCTGACCAATTGGCCTTGTTGCCAGTGACACAAAACTTTATTTATTTAGAAGAAGGCGATGTTGCTGAAATTACCCGCCGTTCAGTTCGTATTGTTGATATTAACGATGCAGAAGTAACGCGCGAAGCAAAAGTCAGTGATGTCACCCATGATGCGGGTGACAAAGGCCCGTTCAAACATTTCATGATGAAAGAAATTCATGAGCAGCCAACGGCCATCACCAATACCTTAGAAGGTCGTATAACCGAAACGGGTGTTGTCACTGAAACATTCGGAGCGGGTGCCAACGAGTTATTATCTGGTATTGATCATGTACAAATTGTTGCCTGCGGAACTTCTTACAACTCTGGCATGGTGGCGCGCTATTGGTTTGAAGAAATTGCGGGGGTGTCTTGTCAGGTAGAAATTGCCTCTGAGTACCGTTACCGTACTTCGGTAGTTCCGAAAAATTCTTTATTCGTAACGCTCTCACAATCGGGCGAAACAGCTGATACCTTGGCGGCATTAACTAAAGCGAAATCACAAGGTTATGCTTCTACGCTTGCAATTTGTAACGTACCAGGCTCAAGCTTAGTGCGTGAATCAGATTTAGCCTACATGATGCGCGCAGGCGTTGAAATTGGCGTGGCATCAAGTAAAGCCTTTACCGTGCAGCTGGTGGGTTTGATGTTATTGGTGCTAAGCATTGCCAAACATCGTGGAGTTGATCAATCTGTTATAGCTAAAATCGTGAAAGGCTTGCGTGAACTACCAGCGCAGATACAACAATCGCTAACCTTAGAGCCGGTCATTGAAGCACTAGCAGAAGATTTTGCCGATAAACACCATGCTTTATTTTTAGGTCGCGGCGCACAGTACCCAATTGCAATGGAAGGTGCATTAAAGCTAAAAGAAATTAGCTATATTCATGCAGAAGCCTACGCAGCAGGCGAACTCAAGCACGGACCCTTAGCGTTGATCGATAATGATATGCCGGTAATTGTTGTAGCACCTAATAACGACTTATTAGAAAAGCTAAGCAGCAATATGGAAGAAGTGCGCGCACGCGGCGGCCAGCTCTATGTCTTCGCCGATAAGAACGCACACTTTGAAGCGGGTGAAGGGTTCAAGCTTATTGAGCTAGACCACATTGACGACGCACTCGCACCAATTTTGTATACCATTCCTTTGCAGTTGTTGAGTTATTACGTGGCAATTATCAAAGGGACCGATGTTGATCAGCCTCGTAATCTAGCCAAATCGGTTACGGTTGAGTAGGGCTGTTTTTGGCTGCGGGCTTCGGGTTAAAGATTAGAACTGAGTTAGCCTGATATTCATCGGGCTAGCTGTCGCCTCTCCGCTTTGCTCCGACGGCTCCTACAGAAAAATTGATATTAACCGGTGCTGCAGCCGAATTCTATGTAGGAGCGTTCGAAACGGAGTGAAGACGCGATTGTTCGTATCACCCGCCACCCCAACGTAACAATTCCAAAAATACCCATACTCAAACCTGCAATGGCACGTTGTTTGGACTCTTAGCTAGATACCTCAGGTATTTTCTGGCACTGTTCTCCCTAACTAGAATTCAACCTCAGCTTCAGAGAACTCTTATGAGCAAAAAATACGATATCGTTTTAATGGGTGCGACCAGTTTTGTCGGTCAAATAACTTATCGCCGGTTAGCCGAATACATTAATAACCATGCTCCAGAGCTTAGCATTGCTGTTGCAGGGCGTTCACTTGCTAAATTGACTTCAGTGCAAGCCGAGGTTTCCAAACGTCTAAATCTTAAACTCGATACGCCAATGATTGTGGCCGACTCAATGACCGAGGCCGATATGCAAGGGTTGGCTCAGTCTGCGAATGTTGTTATTTCAACAGTCGGGCCTTTCGATCAATACGGTGAACGGTTAGTCAAAGCCTGTGCTGAAAATGGTACTCACTATTGTGACTTAACCGGTGAGCCAAACTTTATTGCCGATATGCTGGCGAAATATGAAACAGTGGCGCAAAACAGCGGTGCTTGTATTGTGCATTGTTGTGGGTTTGATTCCTTACCTTCAGATTTAGGCGCTTACTATCTGCAGCAGCAATCAATAGAGAAGTTTGGTGAGCCTTGCCTCGAAATTGATATGCGTGTGAATAGAATGCAAGGTACTTTGTCGGGCGGCACCATGGCGAGCATGATTAATATTGTGAAAAAAGCCAAAGTTGATAAAGACCTGCGAAAAACACTGATGAACCCATACGCTATTGCGCCTTCGCTTACCAAGGTCAAACAGAAATTCCTAACCAAAGTTGTAGAAGACGATGTTACCAAGGGTTGGCTAGCACCGTTTATGATGGCAAGCATAAATACCAAGGTAGTGTTACGCAGTGCAATGCAGTTACCTTCATTATTTCCCGAGAACTTCATGTACAGTGAAGCGATGCACATGGGCGAAGGGTCAAAAGCTAAAAAGCGTGCTAAAAACATGGCACGTGGCTTAGGTTTTGTCGCCATAGGTTCAGCAGTTGCCCCTATACGCTGGGTGTTGGAAAAATTTGTGTTGCCGAAACCCGGAACGGGCCCTTCAGAGCAAGCGCAGGTAGATGGCTATTTTACGATTGTGCATTATGGAAAAACATCTTCAGGAAAGCGCATCGCAGTGGAAGTGCATGGCGATCAAGACCCAGGTTACGGCTCAACCGCTAAAATGTTAACCCAAGCGGCGACTGTTTTAGCAACAGAAATAGCAGCCGATCAACCGGGTGGTTTTTGGACGCCAGCAAAGTTACTTGGTGATAAGTTGGTACCACGTTTGAGTGAGTACGCGGGTGTTACCATTAAAACAATTGAATAAGTAAAATAGCGACTGCGAATACGCATTGATACAGGAATGAATAGGTAGTTGGGCTACTCTAAATCTAGGCCTGAATAAACTCAGCGATATGGTCATATACAAACTTAATACGGGGGTTAGTGCGTAGCTCTCTGTGACTAACTAGCCACAGTGGCAACTCCATAATAGCCCCTAAGTTTGGTAAAACTTGTATTAATCCTATCTGGTTGCCAATATCCACTGGCAATAGAGTCAGTCCATTACCTTGCGTTGCCAATTGAATTTGTAACCACTGAAATTGAGTGACCACAGGAAAATTTTCCTTGCTCAATGGCCAACCGAAAATTTTGAGAACTTGAATCATTGCGGGAATATCCTCGAAGCCAATAATTTCAACATCGGTAAAATTTGTTTTCTGAAGGTGCTCTATATAGTTTGCATGACCAAATAAACCAACGCTTTCTTCGGTCAGTTTCCGTGCGATCAATTCTGGTTGCTGTGGGCGTTTGTTCCTAATCGCAATGTCAGCTTCGCGTTGTTGTAGGTTGGCGATTTGATTGGTTACCGAGATTTCCAACTGTATTTCTGGAGCTAACTTCCTAATTCGTTGTATGACAGGCGGTAACCGATAAGCGGCATCCACTTCACTCGCAGTAATGATAACTTTTCCCGCGAGAGATTCAGATTGGCCTGAAGCTCTCAAGGAAAACTGACCTGCAGCTTCTGCCATTGAGCGTACATATTGCAATAGGTGTTCACCACTTTCGGTCAGTTGTATGCCACGACCAACACGTTCAAAAAGTGTAATTTTGAGTTCAGATTCTAAGGCAGCAAGCTGCCGGCTTAGCGTGGGTTGGTTTTGTCCCGTGAGCTTCGCCGCTGCAGACAAAGAACCCGCTTCCGCAACGATTAAAAACGTTCTAGCACGATTCCAATCAAAATCAATGGAGTTCCAACCTATACCAATTTGTATGTCTTTCATGCACTTTGGGGTCTTTTTGTTTGGTTAGTGTATGAATATAGTCTGCTCAATTGTTTGAAGCAACTAAAGTAGGTGAATATGAAAGTATTTATAGCGGGCATTACAGGTGCAACAGGGCGGCGCTTAGCGCAACAGTTATTGCAAAGAGGACACACAGTTGTGGCCATTGCACGTAGTCAGGGCTTATTGACTAAAGCGCTATTGGAACACCCTGAGTTATCGTTAAAGATTGGCAGTATTGGCGACATTCCAGATAGTGAATTAGTAAGCTTGCTGGAAGGCTGCGATGCGATCGGTTGTTGTCTTGGTCATAACTTATCGGCTAAGGGTATTTGGGGGCATCCACGAAGATTAGTATTAGATATAGTGAAGCGCATGTATCGCTTAGCATTAGAGAAGAGCAATGTCGACAAACCAGTCCGCTTTGTATTGATGGGGAGTAATGGCGTTATTCATCCAGATGGCCAAGATCAAAACAAATGCGCAGATCGAGCCGTGCTCACTGCGTTGCGATATATACTGCCGCCGCATCGCGATAACGAACTTGCAGCAGAGTATTTAATAAACCAAAACGATCAAAAAGTGCAATGGTGTATCGTTAGGCCTGTAGGGTTAATTGATGAGCTTGAAGTGAGCCCAATTAAAGTTTTCGCATCTGCTCAGCGTGGGCCCATATTTAGTTCAGATTTTATAAGTCGAATTAACGTTGCAGAGTTTATGACTCAGCTTATGTCAAATGATGCAGTCTGGAAGGAGTGGCAAGGTAAGATGCCAGTTATATACAATGAGAATAGTCTGCAGTAAACCGGTTTTGAGCCAGTTTGCACTACTATAGTCATGTCTAATATCGGATCCATACTATTGTAGTGCAGCTACTTATTTAAAATATAAACACACTGGCGTGTTTTCAACATTCGCCATCTGAATCGGCATGTCATAGAGCGGGGATAAGCATTCACTGTTCATGATTGTATTCGATGTGCCCGATTGGTAAATTTGGCCATTGCGCATGGCAATTATCTCATCGCTGTAATGCGAGGCAAAATTAATGTCGTGCAATACAACCACAATGCTCTTTTTAAAATCGTAACTGGCCTGCTTTAGATATTTCATAATGCTGGCGCTGTGCTTCATGTCTAGATTGTTCAGCGGCTCGTCTAAGAATATGTATTGTGTGTCTTGGGCCCATACCATGGCAATAAAAGCGCGCTGACGCTGCCCTCCTGAAAGTTGATCCAAATATCGATGTTGAATTTCACCAAGCTGAAAATACTCTACAGTGTCGTTAATTTTTTTCCAATCATCTGTGCTTGGTCGGCCACGATGATAAGGAAAGCGCCCAAAGCATATTAAGTCTAAAACAGATATGCGTGCACCTATTTGATTGTCTTGACGAAGGTAGGCTAATTGCGTTGATAATACTTCTCTTGGAATAGACGCAAGGGGTTGTCCATCAAATGTAATACTGCCTTCGGATGCATCTACTTGAGCGCTAGCAACGGATAGCAGTGAAGACTTCCCTGCTCCGTTTGGGCCGATTATGGAGGTTAGGCCGCGATCTTTCAAGGATATGTTAATGTCTTTTAGTACAGGCGACCGATCATAAGACAAACAAATGTTTTTGAGTTCTATCATGTTTTTTCTCGATACATAATGAGGGCCAGAAAACAAATTCCGCCAAACAATTCAATAATAATACTCAGCTGAGTACTGAAGCTGAAAATATGTTGCAAGCTAAAGTCACCCACGACTAATACCAGCATGCCTAGTAAAGCAGCGGAGGGTAATAAAAATTTATGTTGGTAGGTAGCGGCTAGTCGATAAGCGAGGTGAGCAACCAGTAGGCCAAAAAAGGTTATCGGCCCAACAAGGGCGGTTGAAACGCTAACGAGTATCGCCACGATGACTAGTAGCTCTTTTGTCATTCGATTCAGGTTAACGCCTAAGTTGGTTGCGCAATGACGCCCTAACAGCATGACATCCAAAATGGCATGTTTTCGCCAAATATAAAACACTAGCGTAGCGATGACGACAATTGATATAGCCAGCATCGTAGGATCGACCATGCTAAAGCTTGCAAACAATGAATCTTGTAAAACACTGAATTCCGTCGGATCGAGTAGCCTAAAAACAAGGCCGCTGGCGCTGCTAAATAAAATGCCCAATACAATCCCTGCCAATAATAAAAACTGCAAAGATTGACTACTTTGCCGAAAGAACATTCGGTAGAGTAGAGCCGTACAAGCAATCATTAAACTGGTTTCGGCGACCCATTTAACATAGGGGTTGAATGAGTTGAACCCAGAAACTCCCAACGTTAGAACCAAGAGCCCTTGAACTAAGACATACAATGAATCAAAGCCCATAATACCCGGCGTTAGAATTTTATTCTCCGTTAAGGTTTGAAATAAAACGGTAGAGATGGCTACCGCCGTTCCAACAATGAGTAGGGTCGCTAGTTTTTTACTGCGATATTTTAAAGTAAAAGCTAAGCTTGCTTTCATGTCCCACGTTAAGTACAACGCAATAGCAATGATCAATAACGTGATTAGAAAGAGGAGCCGCATCGCCGGCGATCGTATGAGTTGACCGATTGTCATTGGGTGTTTATGCATAGCGTTTGTTGGCTTTCATGATAAAGGATAAAAAGATTAGACTGCCAATAACGCCCATGATAATCCCGATAGGAATCTCATAGGGGAAGCGAATAACACGGGCGGCTATATCGCAAACGAGTACCAGTAATGCGCCTAGTATTGCAATCCAGGGTAGTGTTTTCTTTAAGCTATCTCCAAGTACCGCACTGACTAAGTTAGGAATAACCAAACCCAGAAACGGAATAATACCGGCGGTTACCACGGTAATGCCTGAAATCAGCGAGACTATTAAAACCCCCCAAGCCATATACCATTTATAGTTCAGCCCCAAGTTAGTTGACATGCTTTTACCGAGACCGACAAGGGTAAATTGGTTAGCGGTCATATAAGCGAGAACACATAAGAGGGCGCTGATCCAAAGGAGCTCGTAACGACCTTTTAATATCATCGAAAAGTCGCCTTGAACCCAGGTCCAGATGGATTGCACTAGGTCGTATTTAAAGGCTATAAACATCACAATTGATGAAATGATACCGCCATAAATAATACCAACGAGTGGCACAATGACAGTAGAACGTAATTTTATTCGGCTTAATAAAAATAGAAAACTTGCGGAGCCGATAACGGAAAACAAAGACGCCACAATCAGTTTGGTCATCATACTAGCGTGAGGTGCGTAGATAATAATCAGCAAAATACCGAGCGTTGCCCACTCGACTGTGCCGGTTGTTGTTGGTTCGACAAACTTGTTGCGAGCTAGTATTTGCATAATAACACCGGCAACAGCGAGCGACATGCCAGTGAGTAAGACGGCAATGGTTCTCGGGATGCGCGTCAAGGTTAGCATGGCAAAGTTTTCATCACTCGCCGTAATGTCTATGACACCTATAAACAAACTGATCATAGCCAGCGCTATGACCAGTAAGACTGCAAAGGTTATACGTAACATTTATCGACTATTTAACAATGGCGCTGTGTATTTGGCTGACGGCAGTGTTCACAGCGGTTAGACCGTAAGAAACTAGATACCAAGACACACCATCAACATAAATTATTTGGTCGTTCTTATAAAGGTCCATCGACTTTATTATTTCATTGTCGAGTAGTGCTTGTGCACCACCTTCGCCAGTACCAATGGCAGAATCACGATCTAAAACAATAAGCCAGTCAGGGTTCGCGTCTTTGATGAATTCAAATGAAATTGGCTCGCCATGAGTGGCTTCTTCGACATCGTCGACTGCTGGAATGAGACCTAAGTCATCATGAACCCAGCCGTAACGTGAGCCAGGACCGAATGCAGAGACTTTACCGCCATTAGTTAGTATATAGAGTACTGTTCCCGCTGAAGGTGCGGCTGCTTGTATTTCATTTACCTTAGTTTTAATGTTGTCGAGTTTTACTTGTGCTTCGGCTTCTTTATCGACTAAGGTTGCTAGTGTTTCTGTCATGGTATAGAACTGGTCTAAAAACCCTTCGCCCCAAACAGAAGAATCGAACGTTGGCGCAATGTCAGAAAATTGGTCTTTAAAATTAGCAGTTCTCGGACCCAACACAATTAGGTCGGGCTCAATTGCTGCTGTCATCTCAACATCGGGCTCAAAAAAACTACCAACATCGGTGTAATCATCAGATTTGAATTTAGATAAGTAGCCGATGGTGTGTGGCTTAGTAACGCCAGTAACTTTGACGCCTAGCGTATCGAAAGTATCAAGCGGCGCTAGGTCAAAGGTGACAATAGTTTTTGGCGTTTTATTTATTTCAAATTTACCCTGTGCATCCATTAATGTATCTGCAACGGTGTACGTCATTAATGCACAACAACTAATTAAAATGGCTTTTGGATTTATTAACATAGGTTTGTCCTTTTGATTTGACAGTATTAGCTGTCCATCACATTGTGACGGGTTTGGTGGTAGGTTTCTTCATCTTGGTTGTGCCGCCAATAGGGAACGGCGTATACATTATCTTTAGGTGCGCCAAGCTGTCTGACTGCATCACGTAGTGTTACAACGCTTTCATGCTCACCCGCAATGGTTATGCTGGTTTGCTCAATCTTGAGCGCTGTAATTGAGCTCATCACGGTGTCTAATAGCGTGTTTGTCGGCATAAATGTTTGCTGGGTAATCGTGATGTTTTTGGCGTGGTTAGGCAGGTACTCAGCGATTAATGCGGCAGCTGAAGTTGGTTCTTCTAATTCTAAAAACACCTGAAGGTGAGGCTGCGCGCCTAATGAGTCGATCACACTGCTAATGGCAGGTAGGGCTGACAAATCGGCCGCAAAGATAAAATGCTCACATTGTCGATTCACAAGACTCACCGGGCCGGGCCCTGCGAAGCCTATTTCATCACCTATTTTCGCGTTGCGTGCAAAATCACAGGCAGGACCGGCGGCATCATGCAGTACGAAATCGACAGTGAGTTCTTTTTTGAGCGCGTCAAAGTGATAAATAGAATAGGTGCGAGCAATTGGCTTCAAATGCGGCTCGGGCCATCGCACTCGGCCCTTTTCTTTCGTTGGCAGCGTGAGCGCTGGTTGATTCTCTTTTTTGAAGAAAAGCTTGATATGTAACCCAGCAAATAAATCAGGGATGGCTGTAAAGTCAGGGCTGAAAAAGGTTATTCGCCGTAGTTTATGTGCAATTGTTGTTGTCTGTTTTACTTGTATATATATCGCGCTCATACCGCTGTGCCGTTTCTTAAGATCGACGGCATAATATGAGAATGCCTATTGAATGTAAACAGCAATCATTATCATTTAAAGGTGATAAACAACGGATTCTTTGTAAAATACTTTAAATTCGCCTATTTTGGAGGCAATTAATGAAAGGGGGAAGTCTAAATGCAAGGCAGTCGCTTAGTTATTACAGAATTAAATAGAGTTTTGATGAATGAGCTCACCTCAATAAATCAATTTTTCCTGCACGCCCGCATGTTTAAAAACTGGGGCTTAGAAGCTTTGAATGAAAAGGCTTATAAAAAGTCGATTAAAGACATGAAACAAGCGGATGCGTTGATAGGGCGCATCTTGTTTTTAGAGGGGCTGCCGAACCTACAAGCCTTGGGAAAATTGAAAATTGGCGAGCATACCGAGGAAATGCTTGCCTGTGATATGAGTGTCGAATTGGAGTATATAGTGACACTTAAGGCAGCGATCAACCTATGCGAGCAAGAAGGTGACTATGTCTCGCGCGAACTGCTTGAGGACATCTTAGGCTATGAGGAAGACTATGTAGACTGGATAGAATCGCAACAATATTTAATTCAACATTCGGGCATTCAAAATTACTTACAATCCCAAATGGCTTCAAATTAGGAAGGAGAGCAGATATGAAAGGTAATAATAAAATTATCGAGGCGTTAAATACAGTCTTAGCTCTAGAATTGACTGCAATGGATCAATATTTTATACACTCTGAGATGTATGCGGACTGGGGCATAACAAAGCTATACGAGCGTATCTCGCATGAATTTGATGATGAAAAAGGCCATGCAAAGGCACTTATTGAGCGAATTCTGTTTTTGGAGGGCTTCCCCGATATGGTTACAAGGCAACCCCTTAAGATAGGCCAAACCGTACCTGATATGCTCAATAATGACCTTCAAGTTGAATACGAAGTTCGCACTGCGCTTGTCGATACCATTAAGTTATGCGAAGTAGAGCAAGATTATCACACTCGTGAAATACTTGAAAAACTGCTTGATGATACTGAAGTAGACCACGCCTGGTGGTTAGAAAAGCAGCTTGGGTTGATCGAAAAAATTGGGCTTGGTAACTATATTCAGTCTCAATTGTAGATTTCATTGAAATGACACTTATTCTCTATTGAGAATGAGTGTCATTTGGTTTAATATCCGTACATCTTAACTTTTCTTAGGTTTGCCAATATGTACGTATGCTTATGCCGCGGTGTAACAGATAGCCAAATTAGACAGGTTGTTGCTAATGGCGCGTCTAGCTTGAGAGAAGTCAATGCAATCTTAGGAACAGCATCACAATGTGGTAAATGTGGTTTAACCACACGCGACATAGTTAATCATTCGCTTGCCCAAGTGCAAAACCTGCAAGATAATTCCCTTTTCTATCAAGCTGGCTAATTACATTTAATGATATTGCTGACTGCTTTAGAAAATCTTTAAACAGTGGTTGACGTGATATAGGCATGAGAATAGGGTATGGGGCAATGGAAACTCTTAAGTAACGCCCTTTATTATGAAAACATGGATTGTCTGTTTAGCCCTTTTTACAACACTTCTTTTGCTTGTACCCACTGCCAAAGCCGACCAGCAAGGTCCGAGCTATTCCGTCGGAATAGGTCTGTCGCCTATATATATTGAAGAACAAATTAAAAACGATCAGTTAACGGGTGGGCTGACCACTCTGCCGATACACACGCATTTATCTACCGGCTATAGCTTTAACAGTGAATATAGAGTCGCCGTTATGGTCAGCCATAATTGGTATGTTGATGCCGGTTCAATGGTGGTCACCTCGGGGCTACTTGGCATAAATACCACCTACTCTCCTATTGGTTTTTATAATACCTACCTAAAAGCTGGCGCTGGCCTAGCAATGAAGAATCGCTTTTCTACCGCAGAAATGGCAACGGGCTTTGGCTACATGCTTGGTTTTGGCAAGGGCATTACAGAGCGACTTTCAGTTGAAGTCTCGCTTCAGTCGCTAACGTTTAAAGAAATTGCAATTGACCCTGACCCAGACGTTTCTGAAGATATTAGTTCTATTCAATTAAGCCTTGTGCTGCTAACTTTTTAAGGGGTTGATCAGTGAAAGGTAAATGGTTGAAGTTATTCAGTTCTAAGTTAGTTGTTGTCATTGCTTTTACAATACTAGTTCAAGGCTGTGCGCTAACCGGTAATAAATCTAATAGTGATAAGCTTGCTAAATTAGCGGGTGAAGACTTTGTGCTTTCAAATGGCGCTAAGGTGGTTGATTTCAGCCTGTTGTTTACAGCAAACAACTCCGCCAACACCGTTTTGAGTTTAGTGCCAGAGGCAGATCAAGCAACTGTCGCTAATCTGCATCAGGGTAATAGGAGTTTATCTCAGTCAATAACGCTTGCCGACTCAAGCAGCGCCATTGTTTCGAGTTTGGCGCAATACTATCAAAAAAAATATCAAGTTCGCTTTATTGCTAAAGGTACGATTCGAAATATATCTCCAGACTACTTGCAGCGTGCCCTTAAAAAAGGGCGTTATGTGTTGGATGTAAGGCTTGTGCAGCTTACCTTGGTCCCTGATCAATCACGCTCGCGTTTTTATCCAAGTGGTACTTACCAATTGTCGGTAATAGATGCTAAAAAAGCGAAAGTCGTTATTGAAGATCAATGCAGGTTTGACGATGCGAAGAAGTCTCAGCAGCTGGCCGCTTTCTCTGCTAATAACGGTAAAGTTCTGAGTGACTTTTTATCTGCAAATGCCAGTGCATGTTTAAATCAATTTGCGCTAGGAGAATCTAAGCAAGAGACGACCGGAGCAACCCCGCAGGTTGAAGCTAAAAAGCCGGTAGTGGTCAAGCGTTCAACATCGCAATCAACTGCGGCCGTATCAGTTGGGGCTTCTTATCAGTTTACGAAAGATGCATTTGATACCTCACAAACGCTACAAGGCTACAATGCGCTCTACCTTCTGAATAAACCCTTACAAGATGGCAAAGGTTTAGTTTTTCAATCTGAGCTGACCGTCTTAGGGCAAAACGAGTGGCCTGATTTCTCCACTCCTGTTTATGCCGCGGCTATGGGTTTGGGTGCCTCTTTTGAGTCTGAAAAATATTCAGACGTTAGCTATGCGGTTTTGGCAACGGCTAAGTTAGGTCAGTATCGGCAACAGCTATTAGCATTAAGTACCAACAGTATTGGCGTTGAAGTCCAAGCCATAAAGGTTGTTTTTGATACAATTGTTCTAACTGGACGTTATGGTTTCGATAAGCACATAGGTCAAACGAAGGATGCCAATTCGATCAGCCATTTGTTTGGGGTTGCCCTAGGGTATCGCTTTGGGGGACAGTAAAATCGGTTATTGGCTGCGGGCTTCTGGCTGCGGGTGAGGGCGAAAGATAAAAAAGCTTTCAGCTGTTAGCTGTCAGCTTTCAGAAAAAGCAAAGAAATAGTACGTTGGCAGAGTATGGTTCCCGGGTTTAGTCAGTTATTTTTTTACCCGCAGCCCGCAGCCCGCAGCCCAGAACATCTCCTCATTTCGCTGACAGCTTTACCTTCGTTCAAGACATCAACTTCTCCACAATCTCCCTAGGTACTTTCGGGCGGCCGCGTTCGTTTACGCCCGTTCCTAACACAACGGCTTCGACCATTAATGCATCATCGTGACTGCGAAATATAGATTGGTGAAATTGGAAGCGGACTCTGTCTTTCATTGAGAAGTTTATGCCTACGTAAAACTTGTCGTTGCTCACTAAAGATTTTTTGTAATCCAGCTCTGCGCGTATGACGACTAAGTCGAGGCCTTGTTTTGCCAGTGCGGGAACATCTACGCCTTTCGTTAGCATGAAGACATGACGGGCATGCTCTAAGTAGTTTAGATAGACCGCATTATTGACGATGCCTTGTGAGTCGCATTCGTAATCGCGGACGGTGAATTGTTCTACAAATTGGAATTTCATTTTTCTTCCTCGTGAATGTTTAATCGATTCGATAAACCTGCCCAGCGGGTGACTTGGCTGGTAATGCCTTTTTTCCATACCAGTTCGTTAGCCATTAAGGTAAAGGCTGTTTTGGCTCGAGTTAGGCCGGTGTAAATTAGTTCTCGGGTGACGATTGCTGAGGTGTTTTCTGGTAGTACCATGGCAACGTGTGAAAACTCTGAGCCTTGGGTTTTATGAATAGTCATGGCATAGACTGTTTCATGGCTGGGCAGGCGTCCTGGGGTTATGGCTCTGGGTTCTTTCTCTGCTTCGAACCAGACCATTAATTGGCCATGTTCGTTCGGCCAGACTAAGCCAATATCGCCATTGAATAGTTTTAAGCCGTAATGGTTTTGCGTCACCATAATCGGCTGGCCTTGGTAAAAAGGTGTTCGATTGTGGTTGAGTAGATTGAGGATGAACTCATTGATGGCTTCTACGCCTAAATCGCCTTCGCGATGGGCGCAAAGAATTCGGAATTGTTTTAGCTGTTCAAAGGCTTCTGCTAGTGATGGTTGTTTGGCTATGTCTCGATAATACTTGCTGGTCCATTCGCGCAATACTTTTTGAATGGGGGTATTGGGTAGCCACTCTAAATCATCTTCAGATTCAAATAATTGAATGCTAGGCTTTGCCTCGCCGTTGATCACGCAGCTCGCGAGTTTGCCGATGCCACTGCCGCCAGCAAAGCGACGGCTGAATGAAAGTTCTGTTAGGTCGTTGCGGGAGGTTAATTCACTTGTGGCTGGGCGGCTCTCGATATTTATGCCGAGTTCTTTTAGCTGCTTAATGCGTTCGACACTGTAACCAGGGTGCGGGCGTTCAATTAAATCGGTTAATACACTGCCTGCGGCCACTGAAGGTAACTGATCGGCATCGCCTAAAATAATGAGTCGTGTGTTGGGTTTAATAGCGCGAACCAGACGGGTCATTAACGGGAGGTCAATCATTGAGGCTTCATCGATTAGTAAAATATCAGCGTCAATTGGGTTGTTCTCGTTATGACGAAAGTGAATTGAATTGGGAATAACGCCCAGTAATCGATGCAAGGTGTAGGCTTCATTGGGAATGGCGTCACTGGTCAACATATCCAGCTGCATTGACTGCTTTGCTTGCCGGATTGATTCTGCTAGGCGTTGTGCTGCTTTGCCGGTGGGCGCGGCGAGTTTAATAATCGGTTTTTGTTCAGAGATGCCAGCAAGCGTTGCCAGTATTCGAGTCACGGTATGGGTTTTGCCGGTGCCTGGTCCGCCAGTAATAATATTGAGTGACGAATATAGGGCGTTGATTGCGGCGGCACGTTGCCAATCAATTTGCTCAGAGCGAGGGAAGTACTGGTCTAAATAAATACTTGCTTGTTTAACTTGTTTGTTTGAGAGGGTGTGGCGTTCTAGTCGCCGCTGGGCATAAAACGTGACAAGTTCGGTTTCAAATTGAAAGTATCGACGCAAGTAAACACGTTTATTGTGTAAAACAATAGGCGATGTCCCGGTTGCACTGAGGTCAAAGGCTTGTAGCTTTGTGAGCCATTCGGAAACCTTCGGAAATTCTTCATAACCAAATTGGTTCATCTCGTTATAAGGTGATTCGCTGAGGCAATCTTCAAGTGATAAGCAGGTATGCCCTTGTTGCAGCGCAAAGCTGGTGGCTAAAACTGTTTGCAACAATAAAGCGTCTTCAGTGTCATGCCATTCACCGATACGTTTTGCTAAGGCAATGTCTATCGGCTGGAAGGGTGAGGTTCTTGTATCCATTTAAATCAGCTCCTCATTGCCCTGGTGGCTGAAAACCGCATCGAGTGCTTGTAAAATTTCGCTTGATAGCGCATCAAAGTAAACGCCCGTTGAAGTCGTTGCGCTCATGCCGCGCAAATAAAAATAGTACACGCCACCAAAATGCTTTTCAAAACTGTAGTTAGGTAAGCGCAATTTTAAATAGCGGTGCAGTGCCAATGCGTAGAGTAAATACTGCACATCATAATAGGCATCTTGAACGTTTTGTTGCATGGCGCTGACACTATAATCACTTAACTGATCGCCCAGATGAGTTGATTTATAATCGGCAACGAAGTACTTGCCCTCGTATTCAAAAATTAAATCAATAAAGCCATGCATCATGCCTTTGAGTTTGTGTCTATCGGGGAGCTGAACGTCGTAGCCTCGGTTTTGGCTGACGATGCCTGCAAGTTGACTAACGGGTGCGCCTTTCATCGGGAAATAAAACTCACTTTCTCGTAGGGTTTGGGCGTTGGTTAATTCTGCCAATGAGCCGCCATGGGTAAAGGGTGCTTTGAGCATGTCATTCAGCCAGTCGGCAAACTCATCGTGTTCGAAGCTTTCAGCTAGGCTGCTGTAGCGATCTTTCGCTTGTTGATAGAGCAATAGGGTATCGGGTGCGGTGAAGTCTGCATGTTCAAATGCATCGTGTAATAAGTTACCTGCTTCGGCACCTTTTGTTAAGCGAAAGCGTAATGGTAAGTCTTCGGGTCGGGTTTCAACCTTCTCTATGTCATCTCGGTCGGGCGTGCTATGGCCGCTATGATTTACGTGACGCGTGAGCGCAGAGAAAGAGCTTAACCACCAATCACGTTCAATATGGCCGTTAAATTTTTGTGGTGTTGATGTAGGTACGCTTTGTTCAGTCGCTATGGCGCGAGGTATTACTTCAGGCTCACTAACGGTAAGCACGCTCGCATGTTGTTGGGCTGAAACTTTACCAGTAATTTCTTCGGTTTCGAACGTTTGGCATTTTAACGTTGCGGCGATCGCAGAATCTGAAAACGAAGCAAAAGAAGCCACACAAACATACAGCCGATTAATAGCGCGCGTAGCGGCGACATAGAAAAGGCGAATGCGTTCGGCTTTATCTTCTTCGGCGGTAAAGTAAATTTGCTCATCGGTTGGGGTGACCGTTAGCTTGGCTTCGAATGTGCTTCTATCGTGGTAGCGATACAGCGCCGGTGCTTTTTTAGGTTTTGCATGATAAGCAGAAAAAGGAATAAAGACGATCGGATATTCCAAACCTTTCGCTCCGTGCATGGTGACTATTTTAATTAAGTCATCGTCGCTTTCTAAGCGTAGCTGTTGTGCATAGCTACTGCTTTCTTGTTCGCGAGCTTGGCTAAACCAATGTAGCAAAGCATCGGGTGTTTTGTACTGACTACTTTCTTGTTGCAACAGCTCTGACAAGTGAATCATATTTGTTAATTGTCGATCTGTATCTGACTGTGTCGACTTAAAATGCTTTTGCATAATACTCAGCAGCATGCTCATAAGGCCGCGTTGCTGCCAATCTTCACGCCATTGTTCAAACTGCGCTTGCCACCTTGCCCAAAAGTGTTCATTTTGTTGAATTTGATCGAGTTCATAGTCAGAGAGTTTTATCCAATCACTGGCCAGTGCCGCTATAAACTTGCGGTCGTTTTCAAACTGCCAGATACCCGTGAGCAAACTGAATAATGAGGCTGCTTCGTTAGACTGCAATACGTTGGCACGGGCACTGAGGTAAACCGAATTTAAACCCGCAGCTTGTAACTTGGTTTGCAGTAGCTCTGCTTCATGATAGCCGCGAACCAATAGGGCAATATCACCCGGAACAACCGGTTTAGTATCAAGCGTTACGGTGCTGACTAGGTTGATAATTTCTGCGATACACCAATCGGCAATGACCGATTGAAAGGCCTTAGTTGCAGGTTTATCAGAGTCGGGTACTAAGTTTACCCATTGCACAGGGCTGCGAGTGCTTGCGTCACTAGCAATAGGGTTAGTTTTTTTCGGTGCGGGTAATACTTGACGATAATCAATACCAAAGCCAAAGGTGTCGGTATTGAGATCGGCTTGGTCGCCTAAAAATATTTTATTACAGCCTTCAATCACCGATGGGCTAGAGCGATAGTTGGTGTTCATGGTCCAACGATGCTTAACATGTTGGCCTGCTTGTAAATAAGCAAATACATCCCCACCCCGGAAACCATAAATGGCCTGTTTAGGGTCGCCAATCATACAAACAAATGACTCATCAGTTTGCTTATATATTTCTTTTAAAATGGTGTACTGATCAGGGTCTGTGTCTTGAAACTCATCGACTAACGCAGCTGGGAACTGTTCACGTAAGGCTTTGGCTAGTTCTTCGCCGTTGTCACCGACCAGACCTTGTTTAAGCTGAATAATTAGGTCATTAAAATCAAGCTGATCGAGTCGGTCTTTGTTTTTATTAATGTGCGCTTGAATAAACTCGACGCCGCCTAAGGCGATAAGAATTAACGTTGCTTTCTCGTTACTCTGTATGGCTTGCACCAATGCAATGGCCGTTGGCATAGCTATTTTTTTCTTGTCGGTATTGAAACAGCGCTTAACGGTATCGCTGGCAAAGTAAGCTTGGTTCGGTGATAGTTTGCCCTCACAAATGGCATCGAGAGTATCGATATCAGATTGGTTCAGGGCTTTGGTTTCCGGCTTTGCACGACTACCGCTCAAGTTATGTTTATCAAAAGCGGTTCGTTCATCTTGCCAACTGGTCGCAAGCCCTTGAACAAGCTGATCTAAGTCATGCATTACCGGCTTGGGCAGTGGTTCGCTGGCTTGAATGGCATTGGACCAATGATTGATAAAGGATTGAGGCGTAGGCCAGGCTTCATAAAGTATTTCAAAGCGATCATCAGATTGAAATTCGCGATACCAATCTTGTGCCGCTGCCAATGTTAGTTCGCTGGTGTCGGCTTCCATATTCGCATTAAAGCTAATACCGCTAAAGAACGCATGTTGGGTTAAGGCGCGCTTACAAAAACCATGAATGGTATAAATAGCTGCTTCATCGAGTTGCAGTATGGCGTTTTCGAGTATCAGCTTGGCTTGTTTTTCGGGCACCCTTTGGCTAAGCGCTTTAATGTCTATATCTTCACTGGTTAACCAAGTTGCATGGGCTAGACGTAAAAAGTGATTCAATCGGTTGCGCAGTTCAGCGGTCGCTGCTTTGGTAAAAGTCATCACTAATATTTTATCGACGGGTAGCTTTTTTTCGACCAGTAAACGCAAATAGATGCGTAATATATTATGCGTTTTACCGGTGCCTGCACTTGCTTCTATTAGGTGTGAGCCTTGCAGTGGCAGGGTGGTGCTATCGAGAATTTCCATTACACATCCTCCACGTTGAGCTGGCTGCTTTCAATTTTCTCTATTGATGTGCAATCTATCAGGCTGCCATAAGCATCGAGAACCGCTTGTTCAGTGGCTTCAAAATTTGGTCGCTGCTGCCAAAAGTGATAAATATAAGGGTCGTAAACATAGCCTTGGGCGTTGAATCCGCTTTGCCAATCATTTGCGAAGCTGCGTTCATCAAATTTTCCACGACATATACTTAGGGCAAGGTCAGCATTAATAAAGTAGGCGGTTTGGTGACCTGCCTTTAGTAAATTATAGAAATGGTTGAGTAATGTATTCGGTGATTGTGTTAACGGTTCGCAACGAATTAACTCATAGGTATCTTTTGGTCCACGGAACAAGCCGATTGTTTCTGTAGGTTGTAAGTTATTGGCGACCAAGTGATTCATCCATAAGGTTGCCAAGTCTTTGCCTTTACAATTTGCCAGCCGCCAAAACAGTAGTTGTTTACTGCGGGTCATGGGTAAGTCGGCGCTTACTGTAAAAGGGTCCGTTGTTGTTACATGGTGAACCTTTTCAATGGTGTCTGCGCCAAGGCTTTTCAATAATGTTGTGAACTCAACGGCTTGTTGTTGCCAGTTGGCTATTTCATCTTTCACGAGTGCATGTGTGGGTATTTCGCTAGCTGCTAATTTAAGCTGGTAAATACTTGGAGCAGAGTCATCGTGAGCGTTAAAGAGTGCCTGTTCGATGGTCTGCGCCTGAATAAAGTAACGATCTAAATGCGATAAGCTAAAGGGTTCGTTATCTTCAAGGTTGTTTTCATCATAGGTATTAAAATACAAACCTAACCGTTGCTCAGCAAAGTATTTGGCTGGGTGGCTAAAATAAGCGATCCACTGTTTCACCTGCCATTGTTTTTCGAGTTCAACTGGGGCTAGCTGGTTTGATTTTTCATCAGCTTCTTGCTGCTGTGCTACCGCTAACCAATTGGGGTCAAAGGAAGCGAACTTGCCTTGGTAGTTACGCCAGTGATACGGCTGCAAGGGTAATTGATGAATATGGTCTTCACTGAATTGGTAACCTTGCTTTAGGTAGTCGATTAGCTCATCAAGAACCAGCGAAGGCGGTTGCGCTTCATTTTTACTGATGTCAAAACCTTGATAGCTTAAATACAAGGCATGTCGCGAAGACAGAATAGCTTCTAAAAATAAGTAGCGGTCATCGCCACGTCGAGACCGGTCACCCAAACGGGCTGGCGTATGTGCCATTAAATCAAATCCCAAAGGCGGTCGCGCGCGTGGGAACTCACCATCGTTTAAACCTAAAATGGCGACCACTTTAAACGGAATAGAACGCATTGGTACCATTGAGCAAACGGTAATTTGGCCGGTCATAAATTGGCTACCGGTTTGTTCTGCGCTGGCAAAGGCATTTTCGAGCACGGAGCGCACGACAGATAAAGGGATTAACTCGTCGACAAGGTTGGCTTTGTTGGCGTATTCGGTAAAATCATTGACCGCGGTTAAAATGTAATGGTTGCTGCGAGCAAAAATATCATCGCTTGATAACAAAGCAATTTGTAATTGATCAATTAAGTATTTTTGCCATTGTGTTGGTGTTCTTGGTTTCGCTAAGGCACCACGTGCATTTTGCAGTTGCTCGATAATTTGAATCAGCTTACCCAAAAGCTGTGCCTGCGCGCCTTCTACCGGAGGCAGCAATAGTGTGTCATTTATAAAGATATTCTCATCGGCGTAAGCAAAACCCAGCAACAGGCGGTCGAGCCCTTGTTGCCAAGTAAAATGATCTGTCTGTTCGCCTTTCACCCATTGTTGTTTGTGCTGTGCATTTAAACCCCAGTGGACGTGCGCCAGTTCTAACCATTGTTGAATGATAGCGAGATCATTGGCCGACAGCGTAAATTTATCGGCAATCGCGGGAACACGTAGCCAGCTCATTAATTGGTTCACTTCAAAGCGAGCATCGGGTAGTTGTAACAATTGTAAAAAAGCAGCGACGGTAGGGTCCGAATCTTTTAGGTTTCGGTCAGCAATAGAACAGGGCAATGGTGGTACGGAGTCATCAAGTTGGGCAAAACTGCGTGCGAAGACAGCTTGCACAAAGGGTGCGTAATCTTCAACATTCGGGCACATCACCAATACATCTTTGGGTGTTAAGCTGGCATCGTTATTAAATTGGTGCAGCAGCCAATCGTGCAGGCCTTGGACTTCACGGAAGGCACTGTGTGCGCTGGCAATGGTGATGGTATCGTCAATCGCATTGGCTATTGGTAATTCACGAGCGTCATTCAAGGTTAGAATATCGCGTTGCAGTCTTGATAAAAATGTTTCACCTTCTGGTTCGCTAAAGGCGGGAATATCAAAATGGGCTTTATCAGATAACATACGAACAAAGGTTTGTCCTTGGCGGCCTAAACTTGACAGTAGTGGGTTGCCTACTTCGGTTAACGTGGCGAGCTCTTCATCTTCTGAGGCTTGGTGAATCCATTTTGCACGGGCTTTAGCTTGCTGCTTTTCCGATACAAGGCCGTCCCAATAGTCATCACTGGGGTTTAAATAGAGCAGGTGAATATCAACGCCCGCTTTGTTGGTCACGTCAGTTAAAAACTCCAACCAAATGGGTGCGAGGGCGTTTATCCCAAAAACATAGAAAGTACTGGGTAGGGGTTCAGCAGGTACTTGTATTTTTTGGCTGGCGGCTTTCATTAAAACAAGTGGGTGCTTTGCATCTTGAGCGACAAGTTGTTGCCACAGGTAAGCTTGCCAATGAGGCGTTTCACCCGCTTCCCATTGTTCTATCCAGTCGGGTCGAAACATTAAGTATTGCTCAAACAAGTCAGCTATTTGTTCACTGAGTTGAAAACGGCGATTCGCCTGCGAATTACTGAGTTGCTTTTGCCAATAGCGAGTCGGCTCTGCCATGATAGGTTGGTCAATAATCGCTTGCGTACCCAGCAAATGATAAATACGCCAAGCTAATATTTCTCGGCTATAAACTGATCTATCCGGGACAATATCTGGCCCAAGAATGTTGCGGATCAAATCCCAAAAATAACGTACCGGTAATGGATAGACCGCATTCATGCACAGTTGGCGGCTGGGTAAGTTAGCTAACGCCATGCTCAACCAATGCTGCATACCAGGGTGTTGCACGAGTATTGTGTCGGGTTGCAGCGGCTGATCATGAGGAACTTTCAATAATTCATCGAGCACCAAAACAAGGTTTTCAAGTTTATTGGAAGGGTAGGTATACAGCATGAATGCACCCGCTTAGTAAAACCCAAAGTGTAGCATGATATTACGTTGGTTTTGGGCTATTACAAGTGCCAATCAATGAGGTGATTTTTACCGATAGGCCTAGCATTCATCTGTCATAGGTTCATTTGTTAAAGCCGGTGCTCAGATTAATTGTAAGACCGATCACATAATTTAATATTGTTCGAAATTTTTGTAGTTGAAGGCTTGCCAGAATCGCTCAGCTTGTTATTCTATCTCTCGTTGGCTTTGTCAACATATATACCAGCGAATTATCGCGTTACTTGGAGTAGTACCACATGAATTTAATGCATCGAAACACCAATGCAATGTGGCTGACCGCAAATAATGGTCAGGGCTCCTTCGTGCCTGAAATTAATTCAGCAAAAACGCGATTCAATTAGCTTAACCGCTAAACCGAACCGCGAATAAAAGCGGTTTGGTATCTTGCAAGTCCAAAATTACAAATCACTTTTTATTTGCGGTTCATTACTCATCTCAATGGAGAAAACTAATGAACTTACTAACGGCTTTTGCTCGAATAAAAGTTTTATTCAATGTAACCAAGCGTCCGACTATGCACGTTGGCGATTTAAACGCTCATATGCGCAAAGATCTTGGACTTGATTACATTCACAAAGAAATACGTAACAAAGATCACGCGCCAAAAAGTGAGGGCATCGTTACTTACGGTATCCTCACTCGAGGGCCCTAATAACAACGGCGAATAAAATAAATAATTGCCCACTTATCCAGAAACAAGGTTGAACTTGTTTCTGGGTTTTTGATTGCAGCTTTATTCTATTGTGGCTCGATGCTGGCTTTTGGGTTCCGGTGTAAACTGTAGGAGCGACCGAAGCTTGCGCAGGCGCGATAGTTAGCCACCGTGTTTATTATGCGGTGGCACGATGCTGGCTTTTGGATTCCGGTGTAAATTTAAGCCGTTCATAACAACTCGCTGCGCTCAAACAGTCATTCACTTTTAAATTCACCCCCTCACCCACGCCAGCATCTGATACGACAAAGTAAACCCAGACTCAATATCCCATAGCAAACCCGTAGGAGCGACCGAAGCTTGCGCAGGCGCGATGGCCACTATCGGTTTCACTTGCAGCTTATCAGCCGTCCATAACAACTCGCTTCGCTCAAACAATCATTCACTTTTAAATTCACCCCCTCACCCACGCCAGCATCTGAACTGCCTTGTTTAAGGCTGCGAGCTGCTGGCTGCGGGTAAGGTCAAAAGATACGGCGGAAGCTGTCAGCTTTCAGCAAAATCAAGAAAAACTGCGCTGACAGGGTATAGCTCACGGGTTTATCAGTTTTTCCTTTACCCGAAGCTCGCAGCCCGTAGCCCAAAACCGATTTTCCACTACCCCACCTTTTCAACCCTTGCCCACTCACGTTCAACCATGCCATTAACTGGTTACAATTTATACTGCTTAAGTTGGGCTGGATTGACTCGAAGGAATGTTGTCTCGGCAAGGTCATAGCTTTTCTAAAAACAATAAAGATGGAGTGATGATATGAATGCAATGATGCGGAAGCTCGCGGTGGGCTGTGCTTTAGCCTCTACTGTCGCGTTAACTGGCTGTTTTCTCGAAACCCCTTACTTAGAACGCGATGTTCGTGATGACGTTTTTTACTTCGTTATGCCGGATCGCTTTGAAAATGGTGATCTGAGTAATGATATGGGTGGGCTAGGCGGCGATAAGATGATTCACGGCTTTGACCTGTTTGATAAGGGCATGTATCACGGTGGTGATATGGCGGGTCTTGAGTCTCGTTTAGATTACTTAAAAGATTTAGGTATTACTGCAATTTGGATGACGCCGATTTTGAAGAATCAGGCTATGCAGGGTGATAGTGCGGCGTATCACGGTTATTGGACGCTTGATTTCACCCAGATCGATCCACACTTGGGCAGTAATGATGATCTGCAGTCGTTGATCGATGCGGCGCATGATCGAAACATGAAGGTCTACTTTGACATCATTACGAACCATACGGCCGATGTCATTAAATATGAAGAATGCCATAACGCCGATGGTACCAGTAATGGCGAGCCGTGCAGCTATGTTTCGTTAGCTGAAAAGGCGGCGGGTAATGGTTTAACGCCGTTTATTCCTGAGGGGATGGAAAACGTTAAGGTGCCTGCTTGGCTAAATGACACTCAATACTATAATAATCAGGGTGATTCTACTTTTTCGGGTGAAAACTCTGAATATGGCGATTTTAGCGGCCTTGATGATTTAGACACACATCAGCCTGAAGTTGTGACCGGCATGATCGATATTTTTAAAAATATCGTCTCGGAGTTTAAGCCAGATGGCTTCCGTATTGATACGGTGAAGCATGTCAATATTGAGTTTTGGCAAGAGTTCTCGCCTGCGATTATCGAGCATGCAAAAAGCGAAGGTATTCCTAACTTCTTTATGTTTGGCGAGGTCTACGATGGTAACCCTCAGTATTTGAGCCAATTTACCACGGTGGGCAAGTTACCCTCGGTGTTAGATTTCGGTATCCAAGGCGCGGCCAGCTCTGTATTCGCAGGTAATGGCAGTTCACAAGCGCTTGCCACCTTGTTTGCTCAAGACGATGTTTACTCCGATGCCGATTCAGATGCGTCTTTGCTGATGAACTTCGGTGGTAATCACGATATGGGCCGTATTGGGATGTTTATTCAAAACAGCCAACCCAATGCCACTGACGATGAAAAGCTAGCGCGCGCAAAATTGTTTAATGCGTTTATGTTTTTTGCTCGTGGCATCCCGGTCATCTACTACGGTGATGAGCAGGGCTTTACCGGTGACGGTGGCGATAAAGATGCTCGCGAAGATATGTTCCCTTCATTGGTTGATGAATATAACGATAATAACCTGATTGGTTCTGCGGCCAGTATTGCGGATGATAATTTTGACCCCACGCACCCGCTGTTTGTAGCAATTTCTGAGTACGCTGATATTTATAAGCAACATGAAGGCTTACGCTATGGTGAACATATTAATCGATATTCTGAAACGGATGGTGGTTTGTATGCGTTCTCTCGTGTTGATGAAAGCCAGCGTGAATACATGGTTGTGTTTAACTCTGAAGCCAGTTCACGTTCTTTAACGCTAGAAGCCAGTGCAGCAAAATATTTCCCCATTGTCGGTGAAGATACATTAAAACGTGACAACGCAGGCAATATCACCATTGATGTCGCACCTTTTGATTTTGTCATCTATCAGGCGTCTCAGGCAGCAAAGTGGTCGCCTAAATCTGAGTTCACCATTGAGGGAGTTGGTGATGGTTCGGCCGTTGCCGGTCGCGTTGATATTGCACTTGAGCTCATGGAGCCGTTAACCATATTGCCAACCTACGAAGCCACCTTTGAGGTTTCTTTGAATAATGGTTCTAGCTTTGAATTATTAGCAACGGATCGAACGGCGCCTTATCAGTTGTTTTGGCATACTGATGATCTTGCTGATGGAACCAATGTCATTGTTCGCGCCACGCTTGAGAATGGCCGGAGTAAAGCAACTCAGCAGCAAGTTTCATTGGTCATAGACTCCCGAGTGCCCGAATCTGTCGTCGTTGATTACGAAAATGGGAATCAACGAGATTATTTATATGTTGCAGATCAAAACGGTGGCTTACAAGGTCCAATTAGAGCAATAAACAATAGCTTTTCGTTCTCATGGAATGAAGATAGTGATAGCCAGTTGCTTTACTTTGTCGATAAAACCGATGATACCTTTGCCATTGATAAGCCGGTGCAGATTGGTCGTTCAACCATTGTTGCGCTTTCTAGCGAGAATGCCGAGGGTGGTTTAGATGCCTCCTTATTTATCAATAACAGTGGCAAAGTAGATAACCAAGACAACGATACCGGTTTGTCTGCAGTTGAATTACCGTTAGCCCCAATGGCGCCGGCACCTTATGGAGAGGATATAAATGTGCGCGGTGGTCTTAACGGCTGGAGTGCAGATGCAATGACCTATGTGGGGAATCAAACCTATAAACTTACGCGTGTTGTTGATCAAGGCGATGTTGAGTTTAAGTACGCGGATAGTAATTGGTCGCCGGTGAATATTGGTGGGCAGGTTACCGCGAACGGGCTTGTTCTTGGCTCTAACCCAGGCAATTTAACGCATAACTTTCCGGAAACGGCTTTATATAGCTTCTATTTGATATCGACAGAGCTAGACGGCCAACCCGTTATTCTGCACTTTATTGACCAAGAGTTGGGGCCTGTTGGTGAGACGCTCTATGTTAAAGGCGATATGAACGGTTGGAGTAGCACCGATGCGCTTACCTATATGGGCGACAATAGCTACACCACGACACTGCCTTTAGCGGCAGGCAGTTACAACTTTAAGCTTGCCAATGATGATTGGTCTTGGGAGCGTGTGATTGTAGACGGCCAAGTAGATCTTGATGTTGCAGAACCCGTCATAGCGTCGGGTGCCAACATAAATTTATCGGCTGTAGAGTCGGCAAACTATAGCTTCAACTATGTGTACGATGAATCACTAACGGTGAGTTCCGACTTTGTCAGTGAAGTTGAACCCGGTTTTAAAGTGTACTTCAAAAAGCCAGATAGCTGGTCAACCGTGAATGTGTATTTTTGGGAGGCAGCGACAACACCGAGCCCAGAGTGGCCAGGAATCGCCATGACAGATTTGGGTGAAGGCTGGTACAGCTATGAATTTTCAGAAGGAACAACGGCGGCTAATATCATTTTTAATGACGGTAGCGGCACGCAAACTGAAAATCTCTATCGAGAAGGTGATGGTTGCTACGATATAGCGAGTAACACTTGGACTGAGAGCTGTGATTTGCCTCAAGTTCAGTTGACGCTGTACTTTGAACAACCTGCGGGTTGGGCTGAGAGTATCAATATATACCATTGGAACTCTGCACCAGCCCCCGCGGTGGCCTGGCCAGGTGTTGGGATGACGTCTCTGGGAGACGGTTGGTTCAGCTATACCTTTGAAGAGGGTGTGGCTGCGGCCAATTTAATATTTAATGATGGCGCAGGCAATCAAACCGCCGACCTTTTCCGAGATGCTGATGGTTGTTTTAATATCGACAATGGCTGGGTAGCGCAATGCACTCACCCTTAATGGGTAGGTAAAGTAAAAAATTAGGAAGAAAGAGCCGAAATGTAATGTTGGCTCTTTCTTTACTATTCAAATTGAAAATTTGAGCTAAACTGACACTAAGCTCTAATAAATATAAATATTGTGGAAAAAAATTTGGATGAGCAGTCGCATTGGCTGTTAAAAACTAAAGTACAGTTCTTACTATCGAATGCCGCCTTTTCTATTATAAGCAGTATTATTGTCTTGATGGTCTTTAGCTATTCTCAGGCTGAACTGGTGTTTTCTGATCTAAAGTATATTAGCTGGATAATCTTCGGCGTGTTGCTCGCTTTTGTGCGTTTAATTCACTTACATCAGTTTCATCAGAAGACTGAAAATATTGATTATGTATTTTGGTTAAATAGCTACCGAATATTAACCTTTTTATCTGGACTGCTTTATACCGCCTTAGTTTACCTATTTTTTGTAAAAGTCGCGCCTACCTTCCAGGTTATCATCATGTTTATTGTTGTTGGTGTGACTTCTGCAGCCGTAGCGACCCATGGTGTTGATAAACTCACGTTCCGATTATTTTCTGTGACCATCATTGTCAGTACAATGCTGGTACTATTTTTTCAGCCAGAGTCCGATTACAAAGTCATGTCGGGCTTGATGATCTTATTTCTACTGGTTGTTGAGAGAGCTTCTGATCAAACTTGCTCAACGATGAAAATGAATTTTGAACTAACCTATTCAATGAAATACCGTGCAACCCATGATCCGTTAGTTGGCCTATTTAATCGAAGCGAATTCGAGCAGCAATTTGAACAAATGGTCGCAACTACTAATCATGGTTTGGCGATGATGTTTATAGATTTAGATAACTTTAAGTCGCTCAATGATACCCATGGTCATGAAGCTGGAGATGATGCGCTCATTACCGCCGCCAACACTATTCGTACATACATTCGTAATGATGATGTCGCTGCACGTTTAGGGGGTGATGAATTTGTCGTTCTTCTTGCGTTAGATGACATATCTATAGCGCAACGAATTGCCAATGAAATATGCACTGATATAGCTCGTCAGATCAATAGCCAAGATGAAGTCCAAAAAGTGACGAGTAGCATTGGCTTAGTATTTAAAGCAGATAAGAATATAGGTTTCTCTCGCCTGCTTCGTGAGGCAGACATTGCCTGTTACGACAGTAAATCGCAGGGCAAAAATCAAGTGACAACTCGAATTGTTGAATAAACTTTATTTTCGAAAGAGTCTATCAGTGCGTGGGCTCTTAATTTGTACCCACTTAGAATCACAGCTATAACCCCTCCACGAAATAAGGGTTACCCAAAGGGTTTATTTTTAACAAGCCTCAGCGAGAGGGATCTCGCTGTGGAGTGACACATGGATGTGCTTGAACGACTTGTTAAAAACAAACCCTTTGGGTGGCCCGTAACAACCCGTAGCTTAACTAGCGTTGGAATGGATAAATAGAACCCACACCTGTTATGCGTGTTAACTCGTCAAGCGCATTGCGGCTTTCTATCAGTAACTT
>NZ_JBKEGY010000004.1:0-198447 GCF_046710285.1 Reinekea sp. | reverse complement strand
GTCGTTCTAGGAACTTTTTCGAGCCTTGAACACCAGATTCGGTCCATTCTAAGGTTTGCTCTGGAGGTGCAGCAAACATAGAGAACAACCGAACTGTATCTGCGCCGTATTCATCAATAGCCGCCTGTGGGTCTTTACCATTCATCTTAGATTTAGACATTTTGGCAATACCACCATACACCAAAGCATCACCAGTCGATTTCTGAACACCGCTGATTATTTTGCCTTGGTCGTCTTTCGTTGGCTCAACATCATCAGGAGAAACCCAAACACGGGTGGAACCGTTCATTTTGTACCAGGTTTCTGCCAAGACCATGCCCTGACATAAAAGATTGGTAAATGGCTCACTGGATTCAACCAACCCTTCATCACGCAAGGCTTTATGGAAAAAGCGTGCGTACATAAGGTGCATTGTCGCGTGTTCAATGCCGCCGATATATTGATCGACTGGCAACCAATAGTTCGCTTCGACCGGCTCTAACATGCCTTCATCGTAATGCGGTGTGCAGTAGCGGGCGAAATACCAGCTAGATTCCATGAACGTATCAAAGGTATCCGTCTCACGAATGGCTGGCTGACCACGCCATGTTGTTTGTTCAAAATCTGGGTTATTTTTGATCGGCGAGTTAGCACCATCAAAAACAACGTCGTACGGTAATTCAATTGGGAAGTCTTCTGCTGGTTTAGCTTCACCATCGACATAAACAACCGGAACCGGCGTTCCCCAATAACGCTGACGACTAACACCCCAATCACGTAGACGGTAGTTAGTGGTAACCGAGCCTTTACCCATTTTTTCTAAGGCGCTTGAAATTGCTTCAAAAGCGGTGTCGAAACTTTGACCATTGAAATCACCAGAGTTAACCAACACACCTTTCTCAGTAAAGGCTTCTACGGTTAAATCACAGGCTTTGTCAAAGCCTTGTTCGGGTTCTATTACTTGAGTGATGTCTAAATTATACTTTTTCGCGAATTCGTAATCGCGCTGATCGTGACCCGGAACGGACATAACCGCACCGGTACCGTAATCCATCAACACAAAGTTGGCAGCCCATACTGGGACTTCTTTACCCGTCAATGGGTGTATCGCCATAATACCCGTGGCACAACCTTTTTTCTCCATCGTGGCCATATCGGCTTCGGAGGTAGTTGAGGTTTTACATTCATCTATAAAACCAGATAATTCTGAGTTAGCTTTAGCCGCTTCAACTGCAATAGGGTGCCCTGCCGCTACCGCAACATAGGTTACGCCAAATAAAGTGTCAGGACGTGTGGTGTAGACCTCAACTTGCTCATCACTGTCTTTGATATCAAAGCTTAGGTTTACTCCCTTCGACTTACCTATCCAGTTTCGCTGCATGGCAACGACTTCTTCAGGCCAACCTCTAAGGTTGTCTAATTCTGTGAGAAGCTCTTCAGCGTAAGCTGTAGTGCGGACGAACCATTGGTCCATCTCTTTACGCACGACGGGTGTATCACAACGCCAACAGCAGCCATCGTGTACTTGCTCATTTGCAAGTACAGTTAGGTCATTTGGGCACCAGTTTACAAAAGACGACTTCTTATAGGCCATGTCTTTTTCGATCAAGCGGGTAAAGAACCATTGTTCCCACTTATAGTATTCAGGCTTACAGGTCGTTACTTCACGGCTCCAGTCGTAGGCAAAACCTAACAACTTAAGCTGGTCACGCATGTAATCAATGTTTTCAAATGTCCATTTCGCAGGCGCAACGTTGTTTTGAATCGCTGCGTTTTCCGCCGGCATACCAAAAGCATCCCAACCAATTGGCTGAATGACATTTTTGCCTTGCATACGTTGGAAGCGACTAATGACATCACCAATGGTGTAGTTACGAACATGCCCCATATGCAGCGCACCGCTTGGGTATGGCAGCATCGACAGGCAATAGAACTTTTCTTTGTTGTTGTCGACAACGGCCTTAAAGACCTGCTTTTCATCCCAGACTTGCTGGATTTTGCGCTCAATTGCTGCGGGGGAGTAACTAGCTTCCATGGATTTAACAACTCACATAGTTAACGATTAAAAGACCAAGCGAATGGCTCGGATATAAGAGGGTATAAGAATACCTTAGTCACGCAGTCTTTTAAACGGCTACGGCTTAAGAATAAAGGCTATAAATAGGCATTGACTTTATATAAGTAAATGCTAATATAGATTTATCTTATATTTTTTTAAGGACTTTCCAATGCAACATATACTCGATGTTCGGTCTCCAGCAGAATTTCAACAAGGCCACGCTCCAGGCGCGATTAATATGCCAGTCGATCAGCTTGCTATTCAGCTAAGCAATGGCTCCACCATGGACAAAAACGATGAAATAACGATTTATTGCTTATCAGGCGCGCGCGCGGGTGTTGCGAAAACATTGCTCGATCGAGCGGGATACACTAAAGTCACCAACGCGGGTGGCCTCAGTAACATGATCTAAAATCACAAAGCCCGTAAGGTCACTAGAAGCCTTAAATCCTTATTGGATTTAAGGCCATTTAAAAACCGGATTCATTAATCGTTACTCCCCAGAAGTATTGCGATTGGATTCAGTAATGTAATTTGCGTACACAATATTTTGATACTCGCGAGAAGCGGTATGGCAATCAGCATACCAACAACACCCCACAACCATCCCATGAACGCCAAAAACACAAAGTTGGCCACTGGACTCACTTTAAGCTGGCGACCGGTATATAAAGGAGTGACTAGTTGGCCTTCGATTCCGGTAACCACCATAAACGCAAACGGGGGTAACAGTATTTGATGAAACGAATCTAAACTAAAAAAACTTACTAAGGCAATGATTAACCACGTTATTAATGGGCCAATATAGGGCACAAAGTTTAGCGTTGTTGCCAGTACCCCCCACAGTAGCGGATTAGGCATTGCTAAAGTCCACATTAAAATCGAAGTGACAACCCCAACCCCGAGATTAATGATAGTGATCGTTGCTAGATATTTAGAGATACAACTCTGAATGGCACTAATGAGTTCAACGGCTCGACGCTTATCTTTAAATGTTGGCATAATTGAGACTATTTTTCGTGAGTAATTACCTTCGCTTGCCAACATAAGAAATACGAGCATAACAATAAACACACCTTTAATAAAAAGACTAGAACTGGCTTGTAACGTACTAGGAAGATCAAGCCCAGCTTGAACGTATCCAGTATCCTCTTTTTCTTTTTCTTTTTCATCGGCATTGTCATTTTCAGTAATTGATAACTCTCCTACTTGATCTTTGACTTCCTGAAATTTAATAAGTGGTTCGCGCAAAGGTTGGAATTTAGCCTCAGCGACACCCAGTAATTCAGGCGCACGTTCCACCCACTGAGCCGCAGGAACAGCTAATCTATAGAAACCAAAACCCACCAGTCCAACAATTGATCCAACAATAAGTGCGGCAGAAAGTATAGAGGGGATTTTAAATGATGATAGAAAACGAACTGTAGGCTGCAGTATAAGTGTCAACAAAATGCTTAAAGTTATTGGCATAAGAATTCCCGCAGCATAATAGATACTATATAAAACAGCTAACGACGCCAACGTTAAGATGGAAAAGGTAAGTATTTTCTGTAGAGACCTCAAACTTAGCGTGCTAGCTAAGGGCTGTCTTTTAGTTACTTTAGCACTCACGATAAGCGAGTCATTTGTTGAGTTCTCTCCATCGGTTTTAGTCAAACTACTTACCTCGTGATGCTTTGATTAAAAGCCAAAGAGCAGCCTTCAGTTAGTAAGTTGCCCTTGGCTTATAAGCTTGTACTCAGTACCTACTAAGGTCAATGTTTTTAAGGCTTTCTTCGCCCAGTGAGTGCAAAGACAATCGCTAATAACAATCCAACGACAAACAATACCCACGCCATACTTGAAGCGGCACCAGCAATTCCAGAGAAGCCCAGAAAAGCAGCGACAATCGCAATAATTAAAAACGTAACAGCTAGATTAATCATAATTATTTCCTTGCAGATAAATGATATTTATTAGTCTATCAAGCGATAATTAGTTAGTTGCATCTTCTAGCTCATCTTCAACATCGTCAGCGGCATCACCAACACTATCCGCTGCATCGTCAAATGCATCGCCAACATCATCTACTGTGTTATCGATTGCTTCACCTGCTTGCTCTGCTTTGCCGTCTGTTGCATCACAGCCAACAAGCGCTAAAACAATAAAAAGTGTACTCATTGCAGTTTTAAAAGCGGTCATTTTCATATTTATCTCCTAGTAGTCAAAAGTAAAATTAGCTTACTTATCGCGAACAAATTAACTTGTTTCGCGTTGATACTTATTATGAACACACCATTTTGCTATTTCTGTCGGCATATTAGTCTTTCTCGTGTAGGTGAAATCCTGCATAATACTTAAATAGATGACTAATGAAGGGTTCTACCAACAATGAATACCGACAACCTCGATTCTGATAGTAAATATACCCAGAATGAAAACAATTCTGCTGAAAGCGCATTAGAACCAGTCTCAAACTACTCTAAAAAAGTTCTACTACTTATAGTCAGTACAGCATCACTAATATTTTTGTTAGTAATGTTAATGACCTACTTCGAGCGCACTAACGTTATCATTGAGAACACTCAAGACGATTATGAAACCATAGATTCTATCGATGAACTAAGAATGATTTTGCTTAGAATTGATGTTGAATTCAGTAATTTCATTTTAACGGGGGATGTTGAGAGAATCGCTAATTTTGAGGGAGACATTAGCTCAATGTCTGACCAATTAGAGACTCTTCATAAAAAATGGCAGGGGTTTATCACACACTCAGACATCATTGAATTAAAAACCGATATCAATCAAGTAATCGATAAACTTCAATGGGTTACCTTTAGTGAAGATCGAAATTTATCAACCCAGAAACTAGCGGTCGATGTTGCAAAACAAGCTATACAAGATGCGCGAGAAGAGCTAGGCTCAATCCGAACCAACCTGGTGTTGGGCACTAAATCCAACCATACTAATAATCTAAAGCAAATCGAGCGAATTAAATGGATTATGGTTTCGCTTAGTGCCGTTTCTTTTTCACTTATTTTATTCCTCTTTAATTTAACATTAAAAAATGACCAACTGCACCGAGACCTTTCATTAGCGATGGCGAACAAACACCAGAAGCTTGAAGCCATGGTCGAAGATCGTACGAAAGATTTGATGGGGTTAGCCTCTTACTTAACCCGCATGAATGAAAACGAGAGATCGCGCATTGCTAGAGAACTCCATGATGAACTGGGTGCTTTGCTCACCGCTGCTAATATGGACAGTGCTTGGATTGCCCGCAACCTAAATGATGAAGACAAGGATAAGTTTTCACATCGACTGTCTCGGCTTTCAGATAACCTTAAACGCGGTATTGCATTAAAGAGGCAGATCACAACAAGCCTCGTACCGCCACTTTTGAGGGAGTTGGGTTTACAAGAAGCATTACGAGATATGATTAGTGAACTTGAATCATTAGCACCAGAGACAACGTTTAATCTGTCGTTCGTAGGTTTATTTCCTCACATAGATACTGAACAAGAACTAGCTCTTTATCGAATTTGCCAAGAGTCGCTCACCAATATTAGTAAATATGCAAAAGCAACGAAAGTTAGTGTGGTTTTAATTGTAAAAGGTGGCCATATATTCATGAATATTGAGGATAATGGCGTAGGATTTGATACATCGAATCGCCCTACGGGCACACATGGTTTAGTTAGTATTCGGTCCAGAGCGGCGATGTTTGAAGGAGTCTTAAATGTCACTTCGATAATTGATCAAGGGACAAAAGTAAATACAAGCATGAAGTTGAAAACCATTGACGAAATAAACGAAAATTAAGATTTGCAAACAAAGGGACTAGCACAACGATAAAGAGATATATTATGAGCTTGCAGACAAGCTACTAACGTAGTCAGTAAGATCATCTAGCTGGTAAGACTTATCAAAATATCCCTCGATACCTAACGCCTCACAGCGACTCTTTAACCCTTTCGATGTATTATTGGTAAAGACAACTTTTTTCGGATCACCATATTTTTTACTTTGACTATATAACGCTCTGAGCACGCCCAAACCATCACCCTCTTTAAGTTGCAAGTCAACGACAACCAGGTCAGGATGGTTTTTAGCAATGGTTGAAAGCGCAGCTTCTTCCGTCGCTGCAACACCTACAAGTTCGGTCTTTGGCATTGACTCGATAACTTCAGTGACCATTTCTTGGAGTAGAACAGAATCTTCTACTAATACTATTTTTAATCTTCTCATACATTCACTCTCTTACTACTTTACTGCCGTTGCTACTGCATTGCTGGTATCTACAATGCGTCAAAGTCAACTCCAAGCTCGTCCCCCATTAAACCATGACGCACTGAGTACGCAGCCAATTCAGCATTACTTTTACAGTGCATTTTTTCCATTAAACGAGAACGGTAGGTGCTAATAGTTTTCACACTCAAGCTTAGGCCCTCCGCTATTTCAGATACCGTTTCTCCTTTACTTAATCGGAGAAAAACTTGCAGCTCACGTTCTGATAAGTCTCGGTGAGGAATATTAGCACTATCGCCAGTGAATTCATTGGCCATAAGTTCTGCTGTTTCAGGCGATAAATAACGTTTGCCACTGGCCGTTCTGTGAATTGCGCGTAACAATTCAGCTTGATCGCAATCCTTACACAAGTATCCATTGGCGCCGTTGCGAATCATTGGCAATGCATATCGTTCTTCTGGATAGCTACTTAATATTAAGACAGCTAAAGATTCATAACGTTGACGAATGTACCTAAGTATATCGATGCCAGTTTGATCAGGTAGCGCGATATCAAGCAAAACCAAATCACACTCATCTTCTTTTAAGAACTTTATTAACTGAGCTCCCGAAGATGCCTTATAAACCACGTTGATAGACATATCTTCGCTGAGCATTTCTTCAAACCCGCGCCGAACAATCTCATGATCATCGACAATCACAACTCTAATCATGATTTTTTCCACTTCCATCAGCGCCTGAGTCATAGTCAATGGAGTGCGCTGTTACAGCTCTATTGCCCAGTAATTATCATTTATTTTCAATTACCTGTCTCAACAATAGTAACGCAGACGCATAGTTAATTGAATCAAATTAGTCTGACAAAGTTGTAGGACTATTCTTACAACCCAATTACCTAGGGTGTGTAAGACGCTTCTTACAACTAATAAGTCGGCACACTGACATTTTTTTCGGTGAGAGCCGAGGGTTATAAGTCTATGTTAGTTCCATAATAGATTTACTAATTCAGACCTAATCACCGAACTAATTATAGTAAGAGAAAGGAGAAAAAATGACTGCCAACACTAAAAAAGCAAGTAAAGGTCAACAGGAAGCGCCTCATCCTATTACAGATAAAGCAGCCACCCAGTTACATGAAACCATCGACAACACTGCCGATACAGTCGGCGATGCCGAAGGAAAGATGCGTGAAACCATTACAAGTACCAACGAAAAGATCACCGATACGAAAGAAAGAGCACAAGGTAAAAACGAAGAAATAATTGAAAACGTCACAGAGTATGTAAACGAGAATCCGGTCGCATCCGTGGGCATTGCTTTTGCTGCTGGGATCATTGCATCACGCTTGTTGCGCTAGTAATGCGTTGCGGTAATCCAACATACTCAGACAGGAAATACACATGCCTAATAGCACTCAACAAGGTTCTAAAATGGATGCTCAGGCTCAAAAACCGACTAACACCGAAGGCTTTGAAGGTTCGGAACAACTGGAAGACGAGAACGTATCTGAGCGCGTCAAAATATTACTGAGTTCTGGTGTCCAGTGGCTTTCTAATTTGGGCGACCTGCTTAACGCAGAAACTAATTTAATGGTTGCCAGTCTTAGTCGATTTTTTATGTTAAGTATTTTATTTGCTCAAACAATTGTTATTTTTGTAGTACTCACATTCATTTTTATTGGACTGGCGTTACATGAAATATATGAACTTGATGCTCTTGAGCTTTCTGCCGTTGGTTTAGTCGCAGCAGGCATTATCGTTGTGATCTTGAAAAAGTTCATGCGTAGAGTCAGAAAAAATTTACTACCCGTCGCCAGTATTGAGCAGATTCAGACAGGTCTGTCTGACATTATAGCGACTATCAATTCCAATTCCGAAAGTGCACCTGACAAAACAAGAAATAACGATGATAAAAAATAATAATCGAGGTAAATAGATAATGTCTCTAAGTTGAACTAAAAAACATTTTCACTGAAATAAGGAAAGCCTAAGCTATGACTCAACGTACAGTTTTAAAGCCCCTTACAAAACAACTTGGTTATCGCGATCTTCAGATGCTAGTCGCGGAACGTAAAACACAATGCAGTCAAGATAAGCTCACAATAAAGGAAGAAATTAAAGCCACTAAAACAGCCATTAAACATCAATTATCGCGCCCATCAAACTTAGGAATTGCGTTTCTCACTGGCTTCGCAGCCGATACATTAAAGACGACTAGAGCCTCTATCGCTAAACAGAATGACAGCAATCATGATCAACATTGTTCTATTATTTCAACCAAGCTTGTCGATATCGTTGTTACTGCCTTGATAAAAAACTATTACTACAATCTACACTCCGATGACAGTACCTGACTACATTGTTGTTTCTCGAGCATACAGCTTCATCGGCCACTCAATACTAAGCTCTTGCTTTACGCCAATTTCCATTTGCTCGTAGAGAACCTGACATCCTTTCGTCGCCATATCATAGCGTGATGTGCCCATCGTGGTGAGTGTCGGCACCGATTCTTGCGCGAATTCAAGGTTGTTAAATCCGACAAGCTTAAATTGACTTGGAATGGAGATATTTGCACGCGTGCATTCAAAAATAACACCCAACGCTAAATCATCGTTACAACAAAAAATGGAGTCAAATGGTTCATCCTTTGCTATTAGCTTTTTAAGTAATACGCGCCCCTGAACCAAGCTAGACTTGTCCGCTGTCGTGACACACAGTGCAGGATACCAAGCCTCTCTTTCTATACATACGTCCTTAAAACCAGATAAGCGCCGCAGTGTTCTCGAATCCATTCTTGCACCGATAAAAGCCAACTTAGATGCACCTGTATCAAACAAATGCTCTGCTATTGCTCGCCCTGCATGATATTGGCTAAAACCAATATTAATATTTAGCGGTGTTGCTGTAATATCCATCAATTGGACTACTCCAACGCCACTTTGTTCAAGCATTTTGCGTGTTTCCATTAACTGATCAACGCCAATCAGAATTACAGCATCAACCTGCAACCGCATGAACATCTGTACACCTTCGTATTCCTGGGCACCAGAGTAGTGGTAGGTATGAATGATTACCTGGTATCCTTTCGGCAGAAAAAAGTCTTGCACTGCCGAGACCACATCAATAAACACCTGATTAGATAGAGACGGAACGCTGAGCCCGATAATACGTGATTGATTCGCCGCTAAGGCACTGGCCATGTGATTCGGAACAAAACCAAGTTCTTCTACTGCAACCAATATTTTTTCTAACGTTTTGGGTTTTACTTTGCCAGGTTGCGAAAGCGCTCTCGAGACAGTCATCGAACTAACACCAACGCGAGCTGCCACATCCGCTAAGGTTGTTTTATGATGTGGCCTAGGTCGGTTTTTCTGCTTTTCCTTCAACGCCCACCCCTTTTCATTAATTACCTTTGCTTGCATGATATCAATGTTAGCGCTAACATTGATATTGAAATATAACAAAACTTCAATAATTTAAGAAGCTAAATCACCATGTTAACCAGCCCTATCACAGTAAAACGACAACCAGGCATCATCGTGATGGGGGTGTCTGGTACAGGAAAGAGCTTAATTGCTCAATCATTGGTTAACCGACTCAACAAGGCTAAGTTTCTTGAAGGGGATGATTTTCACCCAGTTGAAAACATTGAATCAATGACGGCAGGCATTCCATTGACGGATCAGCACCGAGAAAACTGGTTAAACATCATCGGCAGAAACGTGGAGACGAGTCGTTTAACACAACTCACTGTTTGTTCTTGCTCAGCGCTAAAGAAACGTTACCGCGAGCAATTACGAGCCCTCTCACCGGGCTTAGTTTTCATTTATTTAGCTGGCGACAAAAGTCTCATTGAGCAACGCATGATGGCACGCAAGCACTTTATGCCAGCGTCATTACTTGATAGCCAACTCAATACTCTTGAACCCCCGGAACCTAATAAAGAAGAAAACATCATTACCTGCGACATTCGGCTGCAACCCGAAGAAATTATAAATGGGCTTATTGCCGAATACTTACCGCCTTGGATTGCATCTACTCAAATAATAGAGGTTAAAAATGACTGAATTCATCGAAAATGGCACACGCTTCCGGCTTACTAGCCCCAAATTAATGCCCAATGCTTCAGCGTATTTATGGAACCCTAAAATGATGCTTCAAATCACTTGCCGTGGTTTTGCGGTTTCGCAATTTATGCAACCAGAGCCCGCCAAATATGCTCACGTTCCTGCCCTTGCTGCGAAAACATTTATGCAGCCTGAACATCCCTATTTCAGTCATCATCCTGGACGCTTTTTTTATATCCGTGATAACGATTCGGGCGAACTTTTTTCAGCTCCTTTTGAGCCTGTAAAAGCGCCTTTAGATAGTTTCGAATTTATGCCAGGGCTAGATGATATACAATGGCGCTTGGTCAAAAATGATATTGAAGTCACATTAACGCTTTCATTAGCCAGTGAAGATGTATTGGAAATCTGGCAGGTTCAAGTTAAAAACCTTTCTAATCAGGTGCGTAACTTATCGTTAATCCCATATTTCCCGGTGGGTTACTCGTCTTGGATGAATATGTCAGCGCAATATAATGACAACCTAAATACCATTATTGCAAGCTGCATTACCCCGTACCAAAAAGTTGAAGATTATTTCAAAAATCAAAATGATAAAGACCTTACCTTTTTTATTTCAGACAAGGCTCCCAATTCATGGGAATGTAGCCAACAAGCATTTGAGGGTGATACCGGCTTACACAACCCAGAATCCCTGCAAAATGAACAATTAGATAAAGGTGACTGTCTTTACGAAATACCCGCTTGTGCTATGCAATTTGATATCACGCTGGCAGCAACCGAAAGTTACTCCGCAAACTTTTTATTCGGCCCTGCCAAAGACATCGACGAAGTTCAGAGTATTCGTCAAAAATATTTAGATCAACCAAGTTTTGAAGCGCGCAAGACAACCAAACTTAAGTTATTAAAAGAAAACATAGACAACTTAACTATCGACTGCCCTGATTCAACCTTAAATAACTTTGTTAATCATTGGCTTCCTAGACAAGTATTTTACCATGGTGATACCAATCGCTTATCAACAGACCCTCAAACGCGTAATTTTTTACAAGACGCGATGGGTATGGTTTACTTAAAACCCGACTACACTCGCAAAGCGCTTTGTTTAGCAGTCTCCCAGCAAAAATCTAACGGCCAGATGCCTGATGGAATTCTCCTAACCGAACAAGCTGAGTTAAAATATATAAACCAAATCCCACACACTGACCATTGTGTTTGGCTAGTTATCTGTCTACAGGCTTATTTAAATGAGACTAATGACTACTCAATACTAGAGGAGTCAATAGCGTTTTCAGACACAAACAATGCACAAAGTGTTTACCAGCACATAGAATTGAGTATGCAGTGGCTACTCAACGCACGCGATGAACGGGGTTTATCTTTTATCGCCCAAGGTGATTGGTGTGATCCAATGAATATGGTCGGTTATAAAGGCAAAGGCGTTTCAGGTTGGCTTACTCAAGCATTAAGCTATGCTTTACAATGTTGGTCAGATATTTGTATTAATTATAAGGCGTCAGAAGCGGCCCACTTACATCAAGAGTCTGCAAATGGAATAAACAGTATTATCAATACTCACTTATGGGCAGGTAGCTGGTATGCACGTGGCATTACCGACGATAATGTTACTTTTGGCACACAGGCTGATGAAGAAGGAAAAATATTTCTCAACACCCAAAGTTGGGCGTTTTTATGTGGCGCTCCCTCTCCGACACAAGTCGAAAAAATTCACCAAGCAATTCACGAACAACTTACAACACCCTATGGTCCCATGTTGTTTGCACCGGCGTTTACAGCAATGCGAGATGATATAGGGCGCGTTACACAAAAGTTCCCTGGTAGCGCCGAAAATGGATCAGTCTACAACCATGCTGGTGCATTCTATGCAACTTCGCTTTACGCGATTAACGAGCCAGATAAAGCGTACGATGTGCTACGCAAAATGATTCCAAACCTCGAATCTAGCGACCTTAAGCAACGGGGTCAATTACCTATTTATATTCCTAACTATTATCGTGGTGCATACTACCAACATCCTCGCACTGCGGGTAAATCAAGTCAGTTATTCAATACCGGCACAGCGGCTTGGTTTCTTAGAAATGTACACGAACAATTAGTTGGTTTGCACGGCTGTAAAGCTGGTTTGCTAATCGACCCTAAACCTCCTTCACATTGGCATAACTTTACAGCAAAGAAAAAATTCCGCGGTGCCTTTATCGAGTTAACAGTCAATAGCCAATGTACAGAAGAAGAAGCTGCTATCAAAGTAAATGGAAAACAACTAACAGGTAATATCTTAAAGCATATAGAAAAAAATCAAACTTATCGTATTGAGGTTTCCTTATCATGAATCAAGATATTAGCGTGCTTGCAGAACTCAATATGACCCTTGGCGAATCCCCAAGATGGAATAGCCAAGAGAAATCTTGGTATTGGGTCGACATAATAGAAGGATTGCTTTATCGATATTGCACTCAATCTGAAATACTGAGTCATCGACGTTTCCCATTTAAAACTGCCGTTTTCTTCTTTACTGAGAAGAATCATATAATCCTCACGAGCTCAAAGGGATTATATTTATTAGAAAGCTTTGATGGTGACGAAATATTTTTAGGCAACCCAGAAACTAACGTACCAGATAATCGCTTTAATGATGGCGTTTCTACACCAGAAGGTGGGTTTATAGCAGGCACCATTGGTGATGGTAGTCAACCTAACGGAAGCACATACCAATTCGAGTTGATCAATGGAGTTTTAAACTCAACATTGTTAAGAGACAAATACACCATTATTAATGGCCAGGTTTTTTCCCCGAATGGCGAGTGGTATTATGCTACCGACACGCCAACGCAAGAAATTCTCAAGTACCCTTATGATAGAAATCAGCAAAGTTTGGGTGAACCGCATCTTTTTTACTCTTTTAAAAACACCAATGAATTTCCTGATGGCGCCGCTGTAGATCATGCGGGTAATTATTGGATTGCGCTTTATGGCAGTGGCAAGGTGTGCCAAATATCACCAGAGGGCAAACGACTACAGGATATAGACTTACCTGTCAGCCAGCCGACTATGTTAGCATTTGGTGGCCCTAGTTTGTCCCAACTATTGGTGACGTCAGCTAAGCAAGGACTTACTGACAAGCAATTACTAGAAGAACCTCTCGCTGGAAGTGCTTTACTTATAGAAACCACCACAATAGGTCTTGAGCCTACCCTAGTTAAAGACTAGAGTATTATATATAACAACCAGTAATTTAGATGGCTCCATTAATCAATTTAAGGATTAACTATGTCGAACACTGGATACTCTAAAGCTCAAATAGCTATACATTGGCTCATTGCAATACTTGTTATCATTCAGTTAGTCTTACATGAAGGAATCGGCAATCTGGCTACTCACCTCAAAGATGGTGTTGAGCCAAATACTGCGGTACTCCTTCTAGGCCGCTCGCACGTTGTTCTTGGGCTTGTTATTTTTGGGTTGGCTATTTTTCGCGTTTTTGTACGCTTAAAGCAAGGAGCCCCATTGCCGCCAGAAACCGAAAACCCGATTCTAGTCGTTATTGCAAAGCTCACCAAACTCATTCTTTACAGTGTGCTTATTTTAATGCCTATTTCAGGCTCAGCCGCTTGGTTTTTGGGTCAGGAGGCCGCTTTAAAAGGGCACTTGGTTGGTAAGTTTCTGTTAGTTGGTTTTTTAGTTTTACATATTCTGGGTGCGCTTTATCAGCACTTTATTTTGAAGACAGATGTTCTTAAGCGTATGGTTCAGCCAGAACAATAAGAGGCCCTTATTCCTGAGCCCACTTATTATTCATTGTTAGCCGTACCGCACTTAGAACCTATTCTTCAAAACCAGTTAATACGACCTTACCTTTTGCGGTATTCGTTTCGAGTAAAGCATGGGCTTTTTTAAGGTTTTTAGCATTTATCAGCCCTAAACTTTCATTTGCTGTCGTCTTTATATTTTTCGAATCAACCAAGCTTGCAACTCGTCGTAATATTTTGTGCTGTTCAATCATATCTTTGGTTTCGAATAATGAACGCGTAAACATAAACTCCCAATGAATTGACGCGCTTTTTCGTTTGAACGGCATGATATCAATTACCTCAGCATCGTCTATCAAGCCGAACTTGCCTTGTGGAGCTATTAGCTCGGCAATAGCAGGTAAGTGCTGCCCAGTTCCATTTAAGCTTGCAATGTAATTAATACTTCCTAAACCTAAGGTTTCAACCTCTGCTTGTAGATTCTTGCTATGATCAACCACATGATCTGCACCAAGTTCAGTCACCCATGCTTGAGTTTCTGCGCGTGAAGCCGAAGCTATAACCGTTAACTGGGTTAGTGATTTAGCCAATTGAATCATAATTGAGCCAACACCACCTGATGCACCTAATATCAGAAGCGTTCCGGTACTGTCTTTACTAAGCCCAAAACGATCAAACAATAGTTCCCATGCAGTAATGGACGTTAGTGGTAATGCTGCTGCCTCTGCAAAGCTGCAAGTTAAGGGTTTTTCGGCAACCAAACGCTCATCAACCAACTGAAACTCAACATTTGACCCGGACCGATTCATAGCACCTGCATACCAGACTTTATCGCCCTTTTTGAACAACTTAACTTCATCACCAACCGCTTCGACAACACCAGCTGCATCAAAGCCTAAAACTTTATAGTTGTCTTCTTCAGCAGGAGTACGCATGCGAATTTTCGTGTCTACTGGGTTTACCGACACGGCCTCAACTCGCACTAAAATATCACGGCCCTGAGCAGTTGGTATGGGCAACTCTATATCGATCAATGATTGTGTATCTGCGATGGGCAGTGATGCTTGGTATCCGACGGCTTTCATAAGTGGATCCTCTGAATGAGACATTAACTAAGTTCTGATGAGTATACTATGATATTAAATGCGCTAACATCGGCTTAATAAATTAATTGCGCTAATAAAAAAAGCCACGCAGTCGTGGCTTTTTATTGAACTAACCTACTTTAAAGTGAGGTGTAGTTTAGTGTCCTAATATCTGACTTAAGAACAACTTAGTACGATCATTTTCTGGGTGCTCAAAGAAGTCAGTTGGATTATTTTCTTCAATAATCTGACCTGCATCCATAAAGATAACTCGGTCAGCAACTTTTTTAGCAAAACCCATTTCATGGGTCACACAAATCATCGTCATGCCTTCTTCAGCCAATGTCACCATCACATCTAGTACTTCGGCGATCATTTCTGGGTCAAGTGCTGACGTTGGTTCGTCAAAAAGCATGACTTCAGGCTTCATGCATAGTGAACGAGCAATCGCAACTCGTTGTTGCTGACCACCAGATAACTGACCTGGATATTTATTTGCCTGATCAGGAATTTTAACACGCTCTAAGTAAAGCATAGCCGTAGCTTCTGCTTCTGCTTTAGGTACTTTACGTACCCACATAGGTGCAAGCGTTAGGTTTTCTAAAATTGTTAAATGCGGAAATAGGTTAAAGTGCTGGAAACACATTCCTACTTCACGACGCACTTCTTCAATGTGCTTCACATCGCTGGTAAGCTCCGTGCCATTCACAATAATACTACCTTGCTGATGCTCCTCAAGACGGTTGATACAACGAATCATCGTTGACTTACCTGAACCTGAAGGACCACATACAACGATACGCTCACCTTTCTTAACTTGTAAGTTAATGTCTTTCAATACATGAAAGTCACCATACCATTTGTGCATTTTATCAATTTGGATGACTGTCTCACCCGAGAGTTCACGAGAAGTTGCTTCTGTCATGACCTTAATCCTTAATTGCTATGTCCAGTATTCAACATGCGCTCTAAACGCTGCGAGTAGCGACTCATGCTGAAACAAAATATAAAGAAACCAAATGCGGCAAATACGTAGCCTTCAATTGTGAAGCCTAACCAATTAGGGTTAGTCGCCGCCATTTGAGCCATACCGAGCAAGTCGAACAAGCCAATAATCAATACTAAAGTGGTGTCTTTAAACAAGCCAATAAACGTATTCACAATACCTGGAATAACCATTTTAAGTGCTTGCGGGAGAACCACCAACAATGTGCTTTTCCAATAGTTCAACCCGAGCGCTGCAGCTGCTTCATATTGTCCTTTGGGCATGGCCTGCAAACCACCTCGAACAACCTCTGCCATATAAGCAGAAGAGAACAACGTTACACCAACGAGCACTCTTAAAAGTTTATCTGGGCTTATGTCTTCAGGTACGAATAATGGAAACATAACTGACGCCATAAATAATACGGTAATCAGAGGTATGCCACGCCAAAACTCAATAAAGACAACACAGAAAGACTTTATTACTGGCATATCTGAACGTCGTCCCAGGGCTAATAATATCCCAATTGGCAACGACATCACGATGCCGGTCACAGCAATTACTAGTGTCAGGAATAAACCACCCCAAACAGATGTCTCTACAACTTCCAAGCCAAAACCACCACCGTAATAAAGATAGAAGCAAACGATAGGGTAGATAACCAATAGAAAGCCGATAAGTCCTAGCTTCACTTTCCGAGACACAGCATTAATAAATAACGGTATGGTCGCTGCAATGCCTAGAATATAGGAGAAGTTGATACGCCATATCTGATCATCTGGGAATCGGCCATACATTAACTGGTCGAACCAGACTCGAATGAAGACCCAGCAAGCGCCCTCTTTTGAACATGAATCACGGCTATCGCCGCGCCAATCGGCAGATATTATGACCCAATCTAAAAGTGGCGGGAGTAATTTGAAAATTAAATAGACCGCAAAAAAGGTAAAGAGTGTATTTATCCAATTACTGAATAAATTCTCTCTCAACCAATGAGCAACGCCAACAGAGTTACTTGGCGGCGGGAAGTTGGGATGTTGGCCAACAGGATATTTTTGAATAGTCATAATGGCCCCTTACCTCTCAACTAACGCGTTACGCGCGTTATACCAGTTCATGAAATATGAAATAATCAGGCTTAGGAACAAATAAACCGCAAGTGTCATACCCATAATTTCAACCGCCTGCCCCACCTGATTCAATGATGTACCAGCGAAAACGGCGACCAAGTCAGGATAAGCAATTGCAGCGGCTAATGATGAGTTCTTAGTTAAATTCAAATATTGTGAAGTTAATGGCGGAATAATAACGCGCAGAGCTTGAGGCACAATAATTAGGCGTGTAGTCCAGCTTGGCTTAATGCCTAATGAAAATGCTGCTTCAGACTGGCCATGATCAACCGATAAAATACCCGCTCGAACAATTTCAGCGATAAAGGATGATGTATAGACAGACAGCGCAAAGACCAAAGAAGAGAACTCAGGCGTTAATACCATACCTCCTTGGAAGTTGAAGCCCTTGAGTACTGGAAGCTCCCAAGACAAAGGGAAACCCGTCACTATAAACGCGAGTAAAGGCAATCCAATAAGTACACCTAAAGCAGTATACAAAACAGGAAATTGCTCACCCGTCGCCTCTTGGCGCTTACGAGCCCAACGACGAAGGATAAATATTGACAGTATTGCAATAACAACTGCAACCACTACCAATCCAATGCCGTCCTGGTATAGGGGCTTAGGGATAATCAAACCACGGTTAGACAAAAATATACTTTGTCCGAATTCTAAAGCTTGCTTCGGATTCGGTAACGGTCGTAATACTGCGAAATACCAAAAAAACAACTGCAGCAATAGCGGAATGTTTCTCAAGGTATCTACATAAATTGCAGCTAAACGCGCAATTAACCAGTTATTGGATAACCGGGCAACACCCATTGTAAAACCGAGTATCGTCGCAAAGATAATACCAACGACAGAGACCAAAATGGTATTGAATAAACCAACAAAGAACACATCGATATAGGTTGAGCTTTGATTGTATTCAATTAAGGTTTCAGAAATTTTAAAACCAGTTGTGGTATTTAAAAAATCGAAGCCGGTAGAAATACCTCGTGCGTCAAGGTTAGTTAGTGTGTTTCGAACGAGAAGATAAATTACGTATAAGACTAAGGCTAAAAACACACCTTGAAAAATTAGCGCGCGTTTTTCAGGATCGCGATAAAATGGTGGTTTTGCCGGAGCGTCCGATTTGATTTGATCAGTCACAAATCAGTCTCCCTCAGTGAAAGGTGGTATATCAAATTACTTTTTATAATTATGGCTCGCTAAATCTAAGCGAAAATCAGACTAATAAAATCAAAGTCTCCATGACCTTTAATACTACTGACTCTATTAGCACGAGACAAAACTACAATAAGCCTCTCTAAAAAATAAACGCTGAGGGCTAGCCCTCAGCGTTATATCTAATACGCTTTATAAATTAGCGTACCGGTGGCGCGTACATGATGCCACCTTTCGTCCATAAGGTATTAAGACCACGTGGTAATTCAAGTGGTTGAACGTTACGTGTCCAGATTTCACCATAGTTACCAACTTGGCTAACTATATTAAGAGCCCATTCTTCATCCAAACCTAAGTTTGCACCTAATGAACCTTCTGCTCCGATGAAACGTTTCTGAGCTGGAGTTGCACTTGCATCGCCTTTTAGCTTAGCAATATTTGAAGAGTTTAGACCCATTTCTTCAGCTTCAACTGTTGCATTAATTGTCCATGCAACAACGTCTAACATTTGGTCATCACCGTGTGCAACTGCAGGCCCTAATGGCTCTTTAGAGATAATTTCAGGTAAGACCATGTGATCATTTGGTGCACCAAGCTTAGTACGCTGTGCAGCAAGACCAGAAGCATCGGTTGTATAAACATCACAACGACCACTATCGTAGGCTGCTACAACTTCGTCAGCTTTTTCAAAAACGACTGGCTCGAAGTCCATACCGTTTGCACGGAAGTAGTCAGCTAGGTTTAGCTCAGTTGTGGTACCTTGGTTAGTACATACAGATGCACCGTCTAACTCAAGAGCACTGGTTACACCTAGATCTTTACGAACCATGAAACCTTGACCGTCGTAGTAAGTTACGCCAGCAAAGTTGATACCTAAAGAAGTATCACGAGTTTGCGTCCAAGTTGTGTTACGAGACAAAATATCGATTTCACCAGACTGAAGGGCGGTGAAACGCTCCTTAGCTGATAAAGGTGTGTATTTAACTTTAGTAGCATCGCCGAAAATTGCTGCGGCAACTGCACGGCAAATGTCAACGTCTAGACCTGTCCAGTTTCCATTTTCATCAGAGTTTGAGAAGCCTGGTAAACCTTGACTCACACCACACTGTAAAAAACCTTTCTCTTTTACGCCATCTAGAACTTCACCGGCTTGTGCGGTAGACATCATCATTGTAGATGAAATTGCAACGCCAAGGGTGGTAAGGACTGCCTTCTTAAACATAAGAATCTCCTGCATATTTTTATTATTAACTTCCTTCAACTGTCATTTGTAATAACAGAATCAGCTTGTTTGCCCAGCCAGACTAGCACGCTTCAAAATAAAATCGAACCTTTAAATGAAAGCATCTTAGTGCAGCCGTTCCAATTGGAAAGTTACATAAAGGTGCGAAGCGAGTCAACCTTTAAGAATAAGCTCTAAAAAGGTGCGAGATTAACCACGATTTAGTCTGTGCCTAGGCCCCACAAAACATAATGCACAAGTTAGGCCAAGTTTAGTTGTGTATACCTATATAAAGATCAATCTAGGTTCGAAGAAAACTCACCCCAATTGCTTTCAGCCAGCGCAATCTGTGCTTGTTGATCATATTTCCATTGGGCCTTACCCCACCATGAAAAAAATAAATATAGCCGACCATCAATAACTCTAAATATCTCTGGGTTCGCCCTAACAAGATGTCCATCACTAAGGCCGTTAGCGCAATGCCCGCCGAATTGAGGAATGAATTTTTCTGGATCTGCCTCAAAAATATTTTTATTTTCTTGAGTAGAAAAGTACCAAACAGCTTTTAAATAGGTTACCTGGTAACGAGCAAAACCTTTTGTTGCTGTTTTTTGATTGAAATACTCAACAGTATCGAAGCCATCTAAGGCTACGTTTTGATTGGTTTTATTATAGAAAGTATCAGAATAGGCCACCGAAAATAGACCAATGAGAAAAAACAAAAACGGGCGAAGCAGAAAATTAAGGGTCATGGTCATTGCTCAGTTAGAATATACTCAACAACGACCTTAGTTTAAGCAAAAAGTTTCGAAGAATTTTATACCATGGTTAACTCAAGCTGTTGCACAGCTCGAGCTTTTTTAATGTAGGTAATCATCGCAATCGAAGTCGCCAGAGCAACAATGAACGTACCCGAAAATATATACAATGTCGCTTCATAAGAGCCTGTCGTTGTATGAAGATATGCATTAATTTGCGGCCCAGCCAAACCTGCCATTGCCCAGGCTGTTAATATGTAACCATGAATTGCACTAAGTTCTTTCGTGCCAAATAGATCGCCGATAAACGCCGGCAGAGTTGCAAAACCACCGCCATAACAAGTTAAAATGGTATAGAGAACTATTTGAAATAAGATGACAGATGTAATGTTTGGCAATAACACAAATGCCACTATCTGAATCAAGAAAAATGCCATATAGGTATAGCCACGCCCTATAATGTCAGACAACGACGCCCAGCCAATTCGACCTAAGCCATTAAATAGTGACATCAAGCCGACCACAGCGGCGGCTTCTGTAGCGGAAAGCCCAATTGTTTCTTGCGCTAACGGTGACGCTGCGTAAATAATTCCTATCCCACAGGAGATATTGATAAACATCATTATCCACAAGCCATAAAAGGGTGCTTTTTTAATTGCTTCGTTTGCCGTTAACTGTGATAAATCTTCAACAACTTCTTTAGTGCCCGCTTCCACTGCTGCCTTCATGGAGTCTGGCATCCAGCCTTGAGGAGGTTTTTCGAGGTATGAGGCAGACGCGAACATCACAACTAAATAAACCGAACCCATAATAAACCAGGTGTAAGCTATTCCGCCGCCTTCAACGGTGAAGGCTTGAATAATGAAGTTAAAAACTGGCGCACCAACCATGGCACCAAAACCAAAGCCCATGATAGCTAAACCCGTTGCCAAGCCGCGTCTATCTGGAAACCATTTTACTAATGTCGATACTGGCGTTATATATCCGATGCCTAAGCCAATGCCCCCTAACACGCCATATCCGAGCCAAATGATATAAAGGTTCTGCATAGAGGCGCCCAGCCCAGCAAGTAGCATACCGCCGCCAAAGAAGGTCGCAGCTAGCATTCCTGCTTTACGTGGTCCATGACGCTCCACAAAGTGCCCCATGATGGCTGCTGACATGCCTAAAAAGAAAATCGCTAAACTAAAGGTCAGTGCTATTTCGTTATCTGAAGCCGTTTCTATTAACTTACCTAACGGTTTTTTAAAAACACTGAAAGCATAAACAGAGCCAATGGAAGCGTGCACACCAACCGCCGATGCGGCAATGAGCCAACGGTTTTTCATAAGCTGTACCTTTATTAGTAATTTCAATTGAATCTAGGTTAGTACCGAAATAAAAAAACAAAATTGACCCGTATCAAGCTTTAAGGGAATCAAGGTACCTGTTAAGGATTAGTGAGCTTAAATAGGGGAAATCAAAAAATAATTACTAAATTTGAGGTTTAACGAGGAAAATCACAAGCATATTTCACTATCCATTCTTCAGCAGCTTGTTGACCATCTAATTCACGGCCTTCTTTATTGAGTACTTGCCGCTTATAGTGCTCAATGTGACATACCTGCTCTACCATGCGAAATCCAAAGGCTTCTGCTTCACTTTCGAACTTTACGCCCACATGATAATAACCATCAACTTTTCTGCACCACATAACTTGGCAATCAGCTTCAAAGCTGGGCTGCTGAATATAAATGTTAACTTGGATAATTTCGCCGGGAGGTAAATAATAGTCAGTCGTAAAGCTTAAGCCACCAGCGCTAACATCTAGCAAGGCGTTGCGAATGCAATAATAATGATCCTGCAAGATGCAGTTTATAGGTATATCTGTCGGATGACGTATGAAGCTACGCATATCTCCCCCTACTACACGAAAGGCCGTGTAATAAGGGAAGTATAGTCTCTATTAAAGCGGACTGCGCCCTTTTGATGCGGCTATTTTTAGACGTAACGCGTTTAGTTTGATAAAGCCTTCCGCGTCTTTTTGATCATAAGCACCAGCATCGTCTTCCATGGTGGCTATGTTTTCATCAAAAAGTGTATCGTCTGAGCGACGACCAACAACAATAACATTCCCCTTATAGAGCTTTAAGCGCACTTCACCGTTTACATGTTCTTGTGAAGTGTCGATCATTTCCTGCAACATCTTACGTTCAGGACTCCACCAGTAACCGTTATAAATTAACTCAGCATACTTAGGCATTAAGCTGTCTTTTAGATGGGCAACTTCGCGATCAAGCGTTATAGATTCAATGGCACGGTGTGCACGTAACATAATTGTGCCACCTGGTGTTTCATAGCAGCCACGAGCTTTCATTCCTACGTAACGGTTTTCTACGATATCTATTCGGCCTACGCCGTTATCGCCACCTACTTTATTCAAGTAAGTTAAGACTTCGGCCGGCGTCATTGCTTTGCCATCTATGGCTACAATGTCGCCCTTTTCGTACGTTAGCTCAATATAAGTAGGCACATCGGGTGCTGCTTCAGGGCTAACTGACCAACGCCACATGTCTTCTTCTGCTTCAACCCATGGGTCTTCCAAAATGCCACTCTCATAAGAGATGTGCAGTAAATTGGCATCCATCGAATACGGTGATTTTTTACCTGCTTTGTTGAAATCAACCGGGATATCATGCTCTTCACAATAGTCCATTAGGGTTTCGCGCGAAGTCAGATCCCATTCACGCCAAGGAGCAACAACTTTAACACCCGGCTTAAGGGCATAAGCGCCGAGTTCAAAACGAACTTGGTCATTACCTTTACCCGTTGCACCGTGCGCAATGGCATCGGCACCGGTTTCATTGGCAATTTCGATTAATCGTTTAGCAATCAATGGGCGCGCGATTGATGTACCGAGTAAATACTCACCTTCATAAATAGCGTTAGCTCGAAACATTGGGTATACATAGTCACGCACAAACTCTTCGCGTAGATCTTCAATATAAATTTCTTTGATACCGAGCGCTTGCGCTTTGGCGCGAGCCGGCTCTACTTCTTCACCTTGACCCAAGTCAGCGGTAAATGTAACGACTTCACAGTTGTAAGTTTCACTGATCCATTTCGCAATAACAGAAGTATCTAAACCACCTGAATAGGCTAAGACGACCTTTTTAATATCGGACATGTGTACCCCGTTTCGAATAACTTGAAGAATTGGTTCATTTATCAAGACATTCTATGAATTATGACGACTAATCACCAGTGAAATACTTGCAATTCACTCTTCGCCATCGTCATCCAACCCCAACTCTTTGATTTTACGTGTCAAGGTATTGCGACCCCAGCCTAATAAATCGGCAGCATCACGCCGTCGACCTGTGGTTTGCTTTAAAGCCGCTTCTATCATCACCTTTTCAAAAGCAGGTAACGCTTGATCTAATATGCGTGTTTCCCCTCGTTCTAATTCGCGTGAAGCCCAATTTTTTAATGATTGCTCCCAGTTATCATTCGCTTTCCCAGTCGGGTTTACTTCATTAAGTAGCTCAGGCGGTAGGTCATTGATCAATACTTCATGTCCTGACGCCATTACAGTAATCCAGCGGCACGTATTTTCTAACTGTCGAACGTTGCCAGGCCAAGATAGCTTGGATAAGTATGCTTCGGTATCTGCTCGTAGAGTTTTAGCCTCTACTTCCAATTCTTTTGCTGCTTTTTGCAAGAAGAATTCCAGCAGCTTAGGAATGTCTTCACGTCGGTCGCTTAGCTTAGGAATATGAATACGGATCACATTGAGTCGATGAAACAAATCTTCACGGAATCGGCCTTGCTCAACCAGCTTTTCAAGATTTTGATGGGTAGCGGCAATAATTCTTACATTCACCTTAACTGGCGAGTGGCCACCGACTCGATAAAACTCACTATCTGACAACACTCTCAACAAACGTGTTTGCGTCTCAGAGGGCATATCACCAATTTCATCAAGAAATAAAGTACCACCATCGGCTTGTTCAAATCGGCCTCGGCGTTGGTTCTGAGCACCGGTAAAGGCGCCTTTTTCATGACCAAACAGCTCGGATTCCATTAAATCTTTAGGAATGGCGGCCATATTTAACGCAATAAAAGCGTCTTGGCTACGCGGACTGTGGCGGTGCAATGCCTGAGCAACCAGCTCCTTACCGGTACCTGATTCACCGTTAATTAACACGGTTATATTACTTTGGGCTAACCGACCAATGGCTCTAAAAACTTCCTGCATAGCAGGTGCTTCACCAATAATTTCAGTGTTAGCCTTTGTCTCACTCGTTGTCACCGTAGGCTTATGCTGCGCACTGTGCTCTAGAGCTCTAGCAACCAACGCACTTGCATCGTCAACGTCAAATGGCTTGGGTAAATACTCAAAGGCTCCGCCTTGAAAGGAAGCAACTGCGCTATCTAGGTCTGAGTGCGCCGTCATGATAATCACCGGTAGATTTGGGTGACCCTCATGTATCTTTGACAATAGCTCTAAGCCATCCATTCCACCCATTCTCACATCACTAATAATGACATCGGGAACACGTGTTTTAAGTCTTGAGAGTAAGTCTTCACCACCTTCAAAAGCAGTGCAGTCATAGCCTTGCTTACCCATTGCACGTTCAAGCACCCAGCGAATTGATCGATCATCATCGACCACCCAAACTACCGGTTGGTTAGACATTCGTTTCCTCCAAAGGGATATAGACACTAAATTGAGTTTGACCCGGAATGCTTTCGCATTCGACTAGGCCGCCGTGCAGTTGCACCAATTGCTGAACCAAAGATAACCCTAAGCCAGTGCCTTCGGCTCGGCCGGAGATCATTGGATAAAATATTTTTTCGAGTAGGTCTTTTTCTATACCCGGACCGTTATCTGTAATATCAATGCGAGCAACGATTCTGTGCCTCTGTTGACGAATAGTAAATTGACGTACGGTTCGAGTTTTTAGCGTGATCGTCGCTTCTGCTTGGTCACTTTCAACTAGCGACTGCCAAGCATTTCGACAAATATTTAGAAATACTTGAATAAGCTGCGCTTCATCACCGACAAAATCCGGGATACTGGGGTCGTAGTCTCGGTAAAATTCGACTCTGCCACCTGCCTCAGCCTTAAGTAACGCATGAACACGCTCTAAAGCTTGATGAATATTCATAGGCGCAAAATTTGGTAATTGATTCGAGCCCAATAAACGATCGACTAGCGCTCGTAAACGGTCAGCTTCCTCAATAATGACTTGGGTGTATTCTTTTAACTCGGCACTGGGTAGTTCTGCGGCTAAAAGTTGAGCAGCGCCTCTGATACCTCCCAGAGGGTTCTTAATTTCATGGGCAAGGCCGCGCACTAAATGTCGGCTAGTTTCAGTTTGGTCGAGCAAGCCTTCATCTCGGCTTATCTTCATCGCCCGATCTGCTGGCAACATCTCTAAAATAATACTCAGCTTATCGTTTTCCATAAATGGACTAACAATGTAATCGAGGGTAACCGGCTCTTTATGCGTTAACACCCAGGTCCCTGAACGCACTGAGACAGAAGCGCCTTCTTTCACAGCTGTATGCAAAACATCTTTAGTTTCAGTAGGGTCTATGAATAAATCTAGAAAAGAATGACCGACTATTTGCTTGGCTGACCGAACCAATAGTAATTCAGCAGAGGAATTAACATGCTCAACATTAAAATCACTGTCTAGTACAGCCACTGCCGTAAACTGATATTCAACGATACGTTTAAATGCGCGATCTTGAACCAACAAATTGTACACCCTACCTTTTTGATTACTTTTGAAACGCAAAAAGCAGGCCAGCACTGTAATTTCGAAATATCCCTCGAAAACAGAGTCTTAACGCACAATTTCAGCGCTTTACAAGTAAAGTAAAGCACCAAAATAGAACAATTAGTAGTTAATGCGCACCAATATAGGTCAATTGAGATGGGCGACAAAGAAACCCGATTGGGGAGTTAAGCGAATGTAGCCTTTATCGGTTTGTGCTTTTTCAAGCGCGACTTGGATTTCTTGCTCGTGCTCAGCGACCCAATCTGATAGTTCGCCTTTCATGGTTTTATGCAGATAGGTAAATATGGGTTCTTGTGATCGCAAGTGCAAATTATTGTCAAACTCATACTGATCAACAAAGTCGAAATATTTAGAGAGCATTCTATAGCCGTTTTCCAACCCAAATTGTGTAGCCCATTGCTCTGAAGACCAAGGTAAATCAGCGTTAATACTGCGTAATATGGCAATTAATTCATGCAAATGCGATGTACCAACGGTTGAACACACTAAGGCTCCACCTGGCAAAATATGCTGACTCAGTGTTGCGAGCAGGTCATCGAGGTCATCAGCGTAGAATAAGTTGTGATTAGCAATAATGACATCAAACTTTTGCTCACCAAGATCTAGCTGATTAAAGTCGATTACATCATAGTTCAGTGACTTTAATGACTGTGCGTAAGGCTCCAGTATCTCTTTTGCTTTATTCAAATACAGCTTCGAGATATCGGTAAGCAACACCTCGGCATTTTCGCATCGCGGCAATAAATCTTGCCACAAATTACCATTACCCGCACCGAGTTCTAACACGGTTTTACCTTGTAAATCGGGCATCAAACCAGCCTGCCACTGGTAAAATGTTTGTTTGCCTTTGGTAAAATCGTATAGCCGTATACGAGCAAAAGTTTCATCATCGGTATTCATTTCTATTGAAGACTGCATAAAAAACGTACCTACTTGTGTCGATTTTCAATCTATTACGATGCATTAAATGCAAAACAGACTTAAGTGTTATTGTTATAGGAGAGCCAAGTTATTGTATTTCGCGGGCCATTGTAGGGCGGCTTTTTTGAAACGCAATAACTAGGCAAAACGATCAATTCCAGCGAAACACAAGGTAGGTAATCTTCAGCAGAGGCTTGCCTTACTTGCTATTGAACAGAGCCGGCCATCATTAATCAAACTGAATAACGTATCTCGCTTCTTATTTAGAACTGATGTCTTTGCAACTTTATCCCCTATCCAGCCCACTAAATTAGCCTCAGAACACCCTCAGTATGCACTTATAAACCGCTAAGTCTTTGGCATCAATCAAGTTTTCCTTAGAAACGAGAGCATGTAGGCTCGTCTATGGGCTGGTTTGCTGCTGCGCATACTTATATAATCAAATTAGGCAAAGTTAGTTGCCCACCTTTTTACATAAATGACTAAAGAGAGATCACTATGAGTCGCCAAGCGACGGTTCAGCGCAATACCAATGAAACGAAAATAAACGTTTCAGTCAACTTGGACGGTACAGGCCAAGCAACCCTTAACTCTGGTATGCCATTCCTAGACCATATGCTCGATCAAATAGCACGCCACGGCCTAATAGATTTAGATATCCATTGCGACGGCGACACCCATATTGATGATCACCACAGCGCAGAAGATGTTGGCATTACGCTTGGTATGGCGGTCGCACAGGCGGTAGGTGATAAAAAAGGTCTAACTCGTTATGGCCACAGCTATGTACCTCTAGATGAAGCGCTGTCTCGTGTCGTGATCGACTTTTCTGGCCGCCCGGGCTTAGAGCTTAACTGTGAATTTACCCGTGGCCGTATAGGTTCATTCGATGTTGATCTGTTTGGCGAATTTTTTCAAGGTTTTGTCAATCACGCCTTGGTGACCTTGCACATTGATAACCTTAAGGGTAAAAATTCACACCACCAAGCCGAGACCATCTTTAAAGCATTCGGACGCGCACTTCGCATGGCCTTGTCTGTTGATGAGCGTATGGGTGATGTTATTCCATCGACCAAGGGCAGCTTGTGAGCCAAAAACTTCTCACTATCATTGATTACGGCATGGGTAACCTACACTCCGTGGCCAAAGCCTTGGAGTGCGTCGCCCCTAATTTCAATATAGAAATCACCAATGACCGTGCACGCATTTTAGAAGCTGATCACGTGGTTTTACCCGGGGTTGGCGCTATTCGAGATTGCATGGCCGAAATTAGACGTCAAAAAGTTGATGAAGTCGTGGTTGAGAACCTTGCTAGCGGCAAGCCATTTCTAGGTATTTGCGTAGGCATGCAGGCGCTTATGGAGCACAGCGATGAGAACCAAGGTGTCGATTGCTTAAATCATTTTGATGGTCGAGTTCACCGTTTCAAATCAGGATTGGTTGACAAACACGGCTTACCGATGAAAGTGCCGCATATGGGCTGGAACCAGGTGCGTAAAACCAGCGAGCACCCCATTTGGCATAACATTGCTTCTGACAGCCATTTTTACTTCGTCCACAGCTACTTTGTTGAAGCGCATGACGAATACAGCGCTGGCGTTTGTAATTACGGCACTGATTTCGCGGCGATGATTTATCGAGACAATATTTTTGCGACGCAATTTCACCCAGAAAAAAGTGCCGATGCTGGTTTGCAGCTGTTGAAAAACTTTACTCAATGGGACGGGACCAACTAAATGCCACTCGCTAAACGTATTATCCCCTGCTTAGATGTAGACCAAGGTCGAGTAGTCAAAGGTGTTAACTTTTTAAATATCCGCGACGCCGGTGACCCGGTCGAAGTGGCTCGCCGTTATAATGAGCAAGGTGCCGACGAAATTACCATGCTCGACATTACCGCGACGCATGAAGGCCGCGATACCATGATCGACACGGTAAGAGCCATTGCCGGCCAAGTTTTTATTCCCCTTACCGTGGGTGGTGGCATTCGTAAGATTGAAGATATCCGTGCCATGCTTAATGCCGGTGCCGATAAAGTTGGTATTAACAGTGCGGCCATTCATAACCCTGAATTCGTCAAACAAGCCTCTGAACGTTTTGGCGCTCAATGCATTGTCGTCGCGATAGATGCCAAGCAAGTTGGTGATCATTGGGAAATATTTACCCACGGCGGTCGCAACCCGACCGGTATTAACGCTGTTGAATGGGCGAAAAAGATGGCCGACTACGGTGCAGGTGAAATACTTCTAACCAGTATGGATCAGGACGGCGTAAAAAATGGTTTTGACTTAGCCTTAACTCGCGCCGTTGCCGATGCCGTTGATATTCCAGTTATCGCCAGCGGTGGCGTTGGTAATTTAGATCACCTAGCGGATGGTGTACTCGAAGGCCACGCCGACGCGGTTTTAGCAGCGAGTATTTTTCACTTTGGTGAATACTCAATTCTAGAAGCCAAACAGCACATGCAGAGCCGCGGTATTGAGATGCGGGTTTAGTAGAGAGAATAAGTTGAAAGTAGTCAGCTAAGCGTTCAGCTTACAGGGTCATTTAACGCTTAGCGGCTCACCCCTAAAACAAATGAGTTCTATTCATTTTTTATGAAGTAATGCCGTTCAACATTTTTAGTCACCTCACCCCACCTAGACGCTTTCACTCTTGCTTGATGAATGTCGAATGCTTCCTGGCTAATAAATTCTTCATATACATTATATTTAAATGGGTCTTGCTCATCAGGTGTGACCTGAAAAATCAAACATCCACTTTCTTTCAAGGTTAAGTTTTTATGGTTTTCCAGCTCAGCTTTGACTTGGTCTAAGTCAGCGGCGGGAACAAGTATGTGCCCTTTCAATATCACTTTATAAGTCACAACTTTGCCACTTCGTCATTATTTGAAAACGCTCCCATTACTCACTAGGCTTACGCGCCAGCAAGGTTGCAAACTGCAGCTGCGCTCCGTTATGCATGGTACCTAAGTCTTCGTTATACTTTATTATCTCCCAGCCTTGATACTCTTCACTTAACTGACCTGTATTCAATGTAAACGGGAATCGGACTGGGCAGGGGAATTCTTCTGTGCTCATTGCGCAAACAATCAGGTTATAGCCGCCTGGTAAGGTATGGGACTTCATGTCTTCTATGACAGCATTCACACGAGATGGATCGAGAAACATTAGGGTAACAGTACAGTTTATAAAGCCATAGTCTTGATCTAAGCTCGCTTGGTTAATATCGTACAGGTTCGGTGTAATATTAGTCATGCCTTCTTCATTGATAATGTTTTGCAACATATCAATAGCACCCTGATTCGCATCGACGGCATCAACGTTAAACCCAAGCTGCCCTAGATACAACGTATTGCGACCATTCGAACAACCCATGTCCAAGGCATCGCAAGGGCCAATAAGTTTGCAAGCATCTACTACTTCACTGTGCACTGCAGATAAGCCGTAACGGCTATTTAGATCAACGGTCATGGGTGGCTCTTTTCTTAAATAAATAGGTGGAGGCTACTTTCAAACAAGTAATTCTTACCTTAGTTGAAGCGCACTGTTTCGCCGTCTCTGGTAAACGCCATATAACTTGATAAATCACCACCTTGCTGAACATTCTCCACCATTTTTGTTAGAAACGGTTCGGCAGCCTCGGAGTCGGGTTCAACACCATTGTGGCCAGAAAGTGAAGCAACCAATACTATTTGCCATTGTTGCTCAAGCTGCTCTGATTCTTTGACTAAGTCGGAAAAATCGCCTAATTCTTTCAACGATTTATCAACGCACATAACAGGGTCTAATGTGCCGCCTTGACCAGCTTGGAAGTTTGCTTTTTCTTCGTCTTTATAATCATCTGGTAGAGATACCGTTAAGAAAACGAACAGTAAGCGCTGTGGTTCAGCTTGCAGATGAGCTGCTTTTAAAAGAGATTCATAATCTGTAATATTAATTTTAATTTCTCCCATAGGATTTTTTTGTATGGCGAAAACACAAATATTAGATAGCTAGAAATGTGTGACGCAAAACGTCTAATCGAGTATTACTTACTAACCTATTACTATCTTTGAGGTTCAGTAAGCAACCAAAATGCGTATTCCAGTTGAAGTAATGATAGTTGGAAATCACGCGTAACTAAATACCACCAAAGTGGCAATAGTTATCTTTATGTCCAGAAGTGATTACTAATACTGAAGAAGCTCGTCATTGTTTTGATACAGTCAGGCTATTACTGCTAACAACCTGACCCGTTTTGCTACAGTTCAATTTTTGAATTCAACTTGCTTCTGCATTAACCAGCTGATCCCACAGGCCAATTTTTTGCATCATCTGTTTTCCTGCCATGAGCTTAATGCGTTGCAGCGGATGTTTATTGCCACCCCATAAGTATCGTTTCACCCATTGTTGCTTATAGGCATCAAACTGTCGGAACCAGGGTGCCGGCAGTGACCCGCCTCTATTGAGTAATAACCGAACAGCCTCTCCTCCTATCATTGCTGATGCCAATTGAGTGCCGAGTATTGAGCTTGGACCCGTTTGTTTTTCACCGTCAGCAAACGATAAATCCATGTAAGAACGCTGAAGCCCTTTTGGTGCCAAGCCTACTAAAAACTTCAAAATTTGTTCGGCGTAGGTATCTGTCACTCTGAAATCAAAAAACTCATCAAAGCTCATGCCTTTATTGGGTAGATATACTTGCAAGGTAGCGGAAAAACCTAAAGGGGCTGCGGTCATCGCTGGCAGCTGTGCATCTTTTGCCGCTTGAAATAACGCACGTCGTGCGTCAATCGCATAAAAATCAATACCATCCAAAACTAGATCACAACCAAACACAAATCGATCTGCGTTCTCACGCGATACAGGTTCTCTAACTATTTCAACAACGGCAGCGGGGTTAATGATAAGAATCCTATCTCGTACCGCTTCGGCTTTATTTTGATGCATGCTCAAAGTCGTTGCGCCAAGCTGACGATTAATATTTGCGATATCGAATGTATCGGGGTCACACAACCTGAACTTCCCTACGCCTAAACGGGCAAGTGTTTCTGCTACGGTGCTACCTATTCCACCGCAACCAGGAATTGCAACTAGGCAATCCATTAAGTGCTTCTGCTCTGCAGGACTAATTAATCCAGCGTTACGCGAGAATGCTTGTTCACATGACCAAGGCGAATTCATGAGCAACTCCTCCGTTTCGTTTAGGTTGGTTGGCTAAGTTAACGTCTAAAGGGCAGGCATAAAGCAGCACAGGTAACTGAGCGTGACCGTCAAAACTAATCGTTTTTGCGCCGACAACTTCGCCGATCATTTTACGTTTATAGAAGTTCAATAAGCGTTCATTAAAATAAAGAACCACGGTGTCCACATTAAATGTACCTGCTTGAGCCCAAAAATATTCAAAAGATTGTTTTCTTAACAACGCGCTGTGAAACAGAGGTGACATTGAAAAACGCCATGCATTCAATAGAGAACCCTGTGCTCGCAACTTATTGATTTCACTTTCAAAATGTCGAGAAACGGGCATGCCGTCGGCGCTATCGAGCGTAAATGAGAAAGTACCTGCCAAACGACCACTTTCGTGCGCAATTGAGATTACGTGCGTGCTTGGGTGGGCATCGAATACAGAGTCGGTCACCGCAGCTAAGGCATTTTCTGGTGTTACATCGCCTTCCATTAAAAGGTTTGCTGCCGCTAGCCGATGCAATTTATCCATGTCGGATACTTGTTGGCTAGGATTAAGTCGAGAATAGCTGAACGTCTGTACGGCATTCTCCTGAACGGGAGAACTAGTCGTTAATATCGACTTAGCTGTTGAAGTCATATTTTCACCTTATAAGCGAAGAGGCTTAGTACTCATTAGCGTACTCGCGCGACTAACCTCTTGTTAATAAAATGACGTTGGCCGCTAATGTTTTCGACCCACGTCACAACTTTGATCGGGGAATACAACTTCTAAGACAACATTTTGACGCTTTACCAAAATAACACTAAAAACTCACCGACAATTAACCATATTGCAAAGCTAGTGCCAGCTAGACTTTCTTTGCCCGTTTCTGAAACGCTTTAAGGAAGAATGCGCATTTTCGCCTAAAAATGGACTAAGCTAGGCAAAATGTAGTTTAATTACATTTACTTAATTCATATCAAATACTCTGCGGCTCGATGAGATACAATGCAGACAATTACTTAAAGCAAAGGCGACCCTTCCATGATTAAGAAGATCGGTGTTTTAACCAGTGGCGGTGATGCACCTGGTATGAACGCGGCACTGCGCGCAGTTGTGCGCACGGCATTAGGCAAAGGTTTAGAGGTATACGGTGTACGTGACGGTTATTTAGGCCTACACCAAAACCGAATTGAAAAACTTGAGCGCCATGATGTATCCAACATGATCAACCGTGGCGGTACCTTTTTAGGTTCGGCGCGCTTCCCGCCATTTAAGGAAGAGTCTGTACGAAAAGAGGCCATTAAGAACCTAGAAGCTCACGGTATTGAAGCGTTGGTCGTGGTCGGCGGCGATGGCTCATACATGGGTGCCAAAATGATCACCGAAATGGGGTTTCCGTGCATTGGCCTACCAGGCACGATCGATAATGATATTACCGGAACCGATTACACTATTGGCTTTCATTCAGCCCTTAATACTGTGTTAGATGCAATTGATCGTCTACGTGATACTTGCTCGTCACATCATCGCATATCTATTGTTGAAATTATGGGCCGCTACTGCGGAGATCTAACCATTCAAGCCTCTATTGGCGGTGGTGCTGAATTTACGGTTATCCCAGAAAAAGAGTTTGATGAAGAAGAGCTAATTAGTGCTATCAGCTCAGACGTCAAAAAAGGCAAGAATCACGGAATTATAGCCATTACTGAACACGTCACCGATGTGAGTGCACTAGCGCGCCGCATTGAATCTCGTACCGGCTTAGAAACTAGAGCCACCATTCTTGGTCATACGCAACGTGGCGGAGCACCTTGTGCGTTTGACCGTGTTATGGCAAGTCAAATGGGGGCCTTTGCGGTTGAGCTTTTGCTGCAAGGAGAAGGCGGCCGTTGTGTGGGCATTCAGTCTAATAAGCTGGTTCATCACGATATTATTGATGCCATCGAAAACATGACCCGCCCTTTTAACCAAGAACTATACGATTTAACGAAAACATTGTCGTAAAACCCCCTCCATCTCTACGATAAAAGGCGCTAATTTAGCGCTTTTTTTTTGCATTGATTACTCTTTTAAGTCAAAAAACAATCTAAACTTTTCTGTAATACTTCAAGGGCTGAATAGCATCATTTATAAAATTTATATCGACTAAAGTTATTAATCCAAACCTCGTTTATATATATATCAAATTTATGTCATCTATTTACTTGCAACTGACGTAAATACTGTACTTAAAAATCGGAGTAGATATTAATGAATGCTCGTGCCCAAAAGATTGTTTACCCCATCATCGTACTTGTCATTGGCGTGGCTGTTGCTGGCTGGTTAGTTAAAACACCGAAATCGAGCATTTCAACGGTTGATCAAAGCGAGATTGATCCATTAGCAGACGCTCCGACCATCACCGCTCTAAATGCACAAGAAGGCACTTACGCGCCACAATTGTTGCTTTATAGCCAGCTCAAAAGTGCGCAACAAGTTAAAATTAGCAGCTCAATTGCTACCGACATTATTTCAGTTGATGTCAATGAGGGTGATCGAGTTGAAAAAGGTGCCCGCCTTGTCGTTTTAGATACCGCACCGTTGCAGCGCCAACTTGACCAGCTTGAGTCCAAAAGACTTGATCTAGCTGCACGTTTCAACTTAGAAAAAAAGCAGTTTGATGCAAACAAAGCCGCGTTGCCCATTGAACAAAATCTAGTGGATATTGCCCAGCGAAGTGTCAATAGGCTTACTAATTTAAAAAGCCAAAACCTGACTTCAAATGCAGATATTGAAAATTCTGAGCGTGCGCTCCAAAATCAAATCCTTTCGCTGCAGAACCGTGAGCTGTCGGTCAGCCGGTTTGAAGCTGTAGAGCAGCAATACCGAGCCCAGTTTGCAGAGTTAGACAGTCAGATAACGCAAGCACGCTCAGCACTTGAAAAAGCATTTATCAATGCGCCATTTTCTGGCCAAATTTCAAAAATCAAAGTCCAAAATGGCGCTAACGTAACAGTTGGTGCTGAGTTGCTAACTCTCGTTGATCTTCGTCAACAGCAATTAGTTGCCTGGGTAGCGGCGAAAGCAATCGAAAACGTTATCATAAATACACCCCTAACCGGTTATGTAGAATCGAATAATTCACTAAAGCCCGTTGTGCTCAAGAGCATCGACCCAACCGCTGAGGCGGGCAGTTTACGAATACTATTTTCCCTTCTAGATCCAAGTGCGGCATTAACGCTCAACCGATATTACCGTCTTTGGTTAGAGCTACCTAAGACAAACGCATTCGCCGTTCCTGAATCTGCCATCTATAGCAATGCTTATGTCTATGTTGTCGAAGACAGTGAGCTGAAGCGAGTTGATGTGAGTATTATTGGTGACCGCCAAGAAGCCGGTGAACTTTGGCGATTGGTACAAGGTGACATTAACAACAACAAAATATTAGTTACACGCTTGCAAGATGCGACTCAAGGCTTAAAAGTTCGCTTAGCAAATTCCATTGACCCGATTGCTTCACGCTAGGAGTATGACAATGCATTCTATTTTAGAAGCGTTCGCAAAACACCGCATAGCGCCGAACGCCGTGATGTTTATCGTTATATTCCTTGGCTTAGTTGGCTTAAACCGAATAAACACACAGTATTTACCCGATTTCGACTTCAGTGTCGTTATTGTCAGTACTCCATGGGATGGCGCCAGCGCCGAGGATGTTCAAGAGGGTCTAGCAATACCTGTAGAGCAAGCTATCTTAAATCTCGCAGATGTTGACAGAGTATCAACCACCAGCATTGAAGGCCGAGCATCAATGACCGTCACGCTAAAAGATTCAGCAGAATCGGTTAGCAAAATGATGACTGAAATTGAAAAAGCGATAGCAAACTTACAACTGCCTACTGGTGTGGGTGATTCAGAAATTGAAGCCCTTACTATTTTAGACCCCGTCGCCGACGTGCTCCTTTACGCAGATATGAGCTTAGCTGAACTTCAGAATTTGACCGACAGAGCCGAGAAAACTTTAAAATCTTCTGGCATTAGTCAAATAGCCATTACCGGTCTACCAACACAGCGAATTGAAGCAACTATCGCAGTCGATGACTTATTAAGCTTAAACAAAGGCTTGAGAGTAATTAGTCAGCAACTTAGCAATAAAAATGTTAATGCACCGGCAGGTATTACCGGAGAAGAAGGCGTTGCCGCGCAAATCCGTATTCGCAATGAGGCCCTGTCGTCAGAATCAATTGCACGTAAAGCGGTGTCAATAGGCGAAAGTATTATTCCACTAAAGCAAATCGCCGATGTCAGCTATGAAAACGACGAAAATGAAACAAGAATTTATTATCAAGGCTTACCTGCCGTTAAACTATCGTTAAGCCGAGGTCCTGGCGAAGACACGCTTGAAATGGCTGAGATTTTGGCTGGTTGGAAAACAAACTTTGAAACACAAATACCAGAGTCCGCATCGATTCACGTTTACAATGAAGCTTATGATTTTGTAAGGTCACGAATCAAGATCATTTTGGAGAATGGGTTAGGTGGATTCCTTGTTGTCTTAGTGGTTCTCTTTGTGTTTTTAAATCATCGTTTAGCATGGTGGGTTGCCGCTGGTGTCCCAGTTTCTTTTTTAGCAACCTTTATCTTATTGGAATTAACCGGTAACTCTATAAATGTTATCAGTTTACTCGGTTTCCTAATTGCACTCGGAGTGATTGTTGACGACGCTATTGTAGTGGGTGAAAACGCCTATGCAAATATGGAGCAAGGCGACGACGCAGAAACAGCAGCCATTAAAGCGGCGAAAAAAATGTTACCGGCTGTTTTAGCTTCTTCCGTAACAACGATTGCCGCATTCTTACCGTTGCTACTTGTCGGTGGTACCGCTGGTGCGTTTGCTAAAGGTGTTCCGATTGTTATTATCATGGCTATTGCCGCCTCGCTGATAGAGTGCTTTATTATTCTACCAGGTCACCTAGCGCACAGCTTTAAAAAAGGTGACGTGAAAAAACCTAGCAAGTACCGTGTTGCTTTTGAAAAGTACTTTAATCATTTTCGTGAAACCTATATTCGAGCAATGGTCACTAAAGCAGTAAACTACCGTGCTACAACCTTTAGCGTTGTGGTTATCTTACTGGTGCTATCGATAACTTTAGTCACTTCTGGTCGCGTTAAGTTTGTATTCTTTCCTGAAATACAGGTACCGGAACTTCAGGTATCCGCTAATTTCTCAGAAGGCACATCAAGCGCAACCGTAAAGGGCTATTTGGAAAACTTAAAGACGGCACTTCTAGAGTTTGAAGAAGAAGTTGATCAAAAACTGGTTGAAACAATCGTGCTTGAAACCAACAAAGGTGCTGTTGAAAATGGCGGCCTATATATTCAATTTGTCACCAACCGCGATGCCTCCATTACTAACCAAGATATTATTGATTCGTGGCGCAAGAAACTACCTAACCCTGCGAATTTAAAAGAGCTAACCTTTGTCGAAGGCGCTCAAGGCCCTTCTAGCAATGGTATCAGTATTAGACTCGTCAATGAAAATATCGATCAACTTATGCAGGCAACAGACTATGTGAAGGAAGAATTGTTAACCCTTAATAGTTTAATAGAAATCGAAGACGATATTCCGCTAGGGTCAGAACAATTAAATCTAACCCTGACTCCGGATGCTGAGGCACTTGGACTTAGCCCAACAGCCCTAGCAGCGACATTACGGGACTTAGTTGATGGCGTTAATGTGCAAAGCTTGCAAGTGGATGGCAAAGACATTGACGTTGTCTTCAGGATTGATGGCAAAGATACCGACAATTGGTTTTCTTTAGCACAAATGCCTGTCGATGTTGGCAATGGTGAATTGCGACCGTTATCCGCACTTGCACAACCTACTTCGGGCCGCTCCATTCAACAGTTGAGTCGAGTTAACGGTGAACTAAGCTCAGTTATCACTGCTAAAAAAGTAAATTCATCCATTAACATCACAGAAGTAAATCAGTTAATTAATACTCAGGTACGCGCCAACCTCACCGCTAAATACCCGAATGTCAAACTTGAACTGGAAGGCGATCAAGCTTCTCAAGATGACTTTTTTGCCGATGTAAAAATTGGTGGGATGCTTGGAGCTTTGCTTATTTTCATCGCCCTCGCTTGGGTCTTTGAAAGCTGGACTTGGCCGTTTGCGGTGATGAGCGCGATTCCATTTGCGTTAACTGGCGCTATTGCAGGGCATTGGGTTCTTGGTTTGGAGCTTAGCGTTCTGAGTATTTACGGTCTTTTCGGGCTGTCGGGGATTATCATTAATGATTCGATCGTATTGGTTAGTTTTTATCGTGATTTACGCAATCAAGGCAAGGAAATAAAAGAAGCGGTTATTGAGGCAAGTGTTCGGCGTTTTCGTGCCGTTTTACTGACAACCTTAACCACTGTCGGTGGCTTAAGTCCATTGCTTTTAGAGACATCTTTTGATGCGCAGTTCTTGATACCTTTAGCCGCCGTTATCGCGTTTGGATTGATGTACGGGATTATACTGATACTATTTTTTGTACCTGCCATGCTGGTCAGTATTGAGAATTTTACCGTTAAATTTAAAAGCAAGAAATCAAACGGACACGCTTCAACCCCAGTGTTTGAAGGTAGTTTGTAACTAACTATTAGAGAACCCCCTACTTAGGCATGTTAAGACGATTTCTTAACATGCCTCTTTTTTTATCGGTTACTCATTCAGAGCAATGATAAAACTTAAGCAGAAGTTATTTAACCGTGGGCAATTTTCTTATCAGTAAAGAGGTAATCTTTAAGTTCTTTATCGAAGGTTGAGTCTTTACGTCTAATCCACTCTAGAACCATAGCTGCGTGCTCTTTTTCTTCATCACGGTTGTGAATCAAGATAGCTTTTAGGTCTTCATCTTTACAGGCGTCAACTCGCTGGTTGTACCAATCAACAGCTTCTAGCTCTTCCATTAGTGAACTAATAGCTCGGTGCATGTCGCGAGTTTCATCTGAAATTTCATTAATGGGTTCGTGATAACCTTCATTGGCCATTTTTTGCTCCTCATTGATGTATATGACACTAAACACTCTAACAAAGTAAGTTCTAACTTACATTGCCAGATGTCAATTTTATTGAGCCTAAGCCCTTCTTTTTAATGCCCGACTCGGCCACAGCTGTATGGGGTCAGATGATGGTTTATAGCGTAATAAACTATCGTAGTCAAAGCCGCGCCAACTGGAAAGGTATTGACGAATTATAGGCATGCCCATGGTTTCTTCTGGAATGGTAGCGGTATTTTCATGCTGATCAATTAGATGCCAATATATTTGGTGGCGGTAAGTAAAAACACTCACCTGCTTAAGATTATCAATAATAATTCGAGTCAGCACACCGTTGTTGCGATACCAATGTAACTCGCCATACTCAATAAATACACCTTGAGGGTGCTGCTTGTCTAAAGACCACCATTTTACCATTGTTATCTTGCCTCAAACTTAGGTAGACCTTTAAGCGGGTCATTAGGATCATCGTCAATACGATCGAACTGTACCGTCACTCGGCGGTTTTTTGCACGTCCAGCAGCCGTATCATTATTCGCAATGGGGTAACGCTCGCCATGGTAGCGAGTCAATATCATTCCCGCATTTATTCCTCTATTCACTAAATAGTCTGTTACTTTATAAGCCCTTTGCTCTGTGAGCCTGCGGTTATCGTATCGACTCCCCACGCTATCACTGTGCGCATCAATATAGATGGCGGTGACCAAGTCATCTGCCTTTAAATAAGTAACAATGTCGTCAAGTTGTATTTTAGCGCGCGCATTTAGATCGACTCCGCCATTTGCAAAACTCACTGAGCTGCGCTCTATTTGGCGGTAATTAACCGGCAATAAACCTGCTTGGCAGGCTAGATAGTCGTTATAGAATTGCTTGAAATTAACCGGCGACACTTGCACCCGCACTCGGTCATCGCCAAATTTGGCTTTACGAGTCAAGGTTGGTGCCATGCCCAAACCCAGTTCATCCATCATTCGACCTGCTCGAGCGGTTTCGATCCGTATGGGGATATGTTTATCAGTGACACGGGTATAGCCTAACTCGTCTGTTAAAGCGCTCGACCGCCAAGGAGGAGCCTCTATCGTTAAAGCGGCACTGCCTTCGGCCATTAAGTTGCGGGTAGACTCTAGATAAAACTCTAAGGTCTCTCCAGCTTCATGGAAAAACACCGCAACACCGTATTGAGGGATAGGCTGATAAAAGCTGCAATAGTACTGGTTAGCGTCCATGTGCCACTCAGTATCGGTCAACCCCGTGCCAAATTGCACCGCAGGGGCCAGCCCAGATAATAAAAAGGCGCAGGCTAAAATTGCCAAATAGGAAAATATTCGCCTGTTCGTTACGTGTTTTTGCCGCATTTTATCCAGTCCATTCATACTTATCATTCATAGTGCAAAGCATGCGCCAACATTTTCATTATTGGACAGAGAGGCCTACCATCATTAACATAAGCGACCCCGTAGGTTTTAGCGCCTGCGTCAATCTCGTATTTGGAGTCTTTGTGTCCGAAATTGCACCAGAAAACCTGCTTTGTCATCGTTTTCGCGGTTATTACCCTGTTGTTATCGACGTCGAAACCGCCGGCTTTAACGCCCAGACCGATGCTTTACTTGAAATTGCTGCCGTTACCTTAAAAATGGACGAATTTGGTGTGCTATCACCCGATCAAACACAGTTTTTCAATGTAGAGCCGTTTGAAGGCGCTAATTTAGAAAAAGCAGCGCTAGATTTTACCGGTATTGACCCATACAACCCTCTCCGCCAAGCCGTTGATGAATCTGAAGCATTGAAAGAAATATTTAAGACGATACGCACAGGCATGAAAGAAGCAGGCTGTAAGCGCGCCATATTAGTGGGCCATAACGCAACCTTTGACCACAACTTTGTCATGGCAGCCTCTGCCCGAGCGAATAGCAAACGCAATCCATTTCACCCGTTTTCAACCTTTGATACCTCGGCATTATCGGGATTAGCCTATGGCCAAACCGTTTTAAAGAAAGCTTGCGAGCTATCGGGTATCGAGTTTTCAGATAAAGAAGCCCATAATGCCGAATACGACACTATAAAAACGGCTGAGTTATTCTGCAATATAGTGAATAAATGGAAAGCACTTGGCGGCTGGCCACTACCTGGGGTTGAACAAACAGAGCCCGCAGAACCTTCGGAGTCATAACATGAAATGCATGGCAGATTTATGCGTCATCCCGTTCAACGGCCAAATATCGGTTGCAGATGAAATAGCCCAATGTCACCGTATTTTGAAGCAATTCGATATTGAAATCGCCTTACATGGTTACGGTACTAATTTACATGGCGAGTGGGATGAAGTGTTTGCGGCAATTAAAGCTTGTCATGAGCAATTACATGAGCAAGGCATCGTACGTATTTCGTCTACCATCAAAGTAGGCACACGTACCGATAAAGATCAAAGTATCGATGATAAAGTGCATGCTGTAGAAACTCGGTTATTAAACGAATTCTAGGTTTTAAATCGGAACCGGCCCTGCGCTATGCCTAACGACAAGTTGAGTGGGGAAAGAAATATGTTGTATGGCCTTATTGCCATGTAACTGATCAAGAAGTAGATTCATAGTCCGCTTCCCTATTTCATACCTTGGCTGTTGTACCGTGGTTAATGCTGGTTCGCAATATTCACCAAATTGAATATTATCAAAACCAACAACTGATAATTGAGAAGGGATAGCTACATTTAATTCCTTTGCAATGTTCAATACGCCTATTGCCATTGCATCATTTTGACAAAAAATTGCAGTTGGTGGATCCTCTGACAGTAAAAGTGTCCGGCCTAAATCATAGCCAGATTGAAAGCTAAAATTACCTTCTAAAATATAATCCTCTCTAAGCGGCAATTGCATCCGATTCAGTGCCAACTGGTAACCAAGATGCCGCTCGAAGCTGATAGTACTTGAGCTTGGACCCGTTATAGTAGCAATAGAGCTGTGCCCTAAATTGCATAAATATTGTACCGCCCTTGCCGCGCTTTGCTCATTTTCTATTTGCACATCGCTATAAGGTGAACCTGGGAAATATTCACTAGTCATTACAATCGGCATTTCTCGATTGCCACTTTGTGTCGCTAAACTCGAAATATCGACCTCCGCTGTCAATAAGATAATGCCATCAACTTGTCGACTAATGAATAAATCCATAAAAGAGCTTGTTCTTGCTTGGCTTTTGCGTGCATCGCCTAACAGCAAACTGTAACCCGCCTTATGAGCGATTGCTTCGATTCCATGGATGATTTCATAAAAGAAGGAATCACCAATATCAGGCAAGATAACCAAAATAGTTTTAGATTCTTGCTTGCGTAAGCTTCGCGCCATAATATTGATAGAATAGCCAAGTTTTTTGGCAACAGCGTGTACTTTTTCACGAGTAACAACGTTAACTTTGTCAGGGTTCGACAAAGCACGGGAAGCAGTGGCAGTTGATACACCAGCCTGTTTAGCAACATCTTTCAGCGTATACATAGATTAATTTATTAAACTTCTCTTTGATATTCCAATAGTTGAACGAATTGACACAGAATAAGTTGCAATTATAGATCAACTTTCAATCGATGTTCAATCGGAGGTGGAGCAGAACTATCACGCACGATCAATTGAGTAGGCAAGGTCATCTCTGGATTTGGCTTTTTACCCGCGAGTATATCTAGCAACAATTTCATCGCTGTTTCGCCTATCAAACCTCTAGGCTGATGCACTGTCGTGAGCTTGGGATCACAATACTCACCGTACAATATATTATCAAAGCCAACGACTGTTAATTCAGAAGGTACAGCTATATTCATCTCTTTAGCGACTTTTAACACACCAATGGCCATTTCATCGCTATGGCAGAAAATGGCGGTGGGTCGATTTTCACTGATTAATAACTGTTGCCCTAAGCTGTAACCCGCGTAGAAGTTAAAATCTCCTTCAACAATCCAACCTTCCTCAATAGGTAGCTTCCATTTTTTCATACAATTACGCTGACCTTGCAGGCGAGCAATCGTTAACGGATTGGTCAATGGTCCGCATATACAAGCAATTTTATAATGCCCCATCACAATGAGGTATTCGATGGCTTTTGCAGCTGAATATTCATTATCAATGTGAACTGTTGGTAAACTGATTTTTTTAAAATACTCACTTGCCACAACCATAGGAAATCTAGCATCGCCTTGCTCATCCACAAGCAAATTAATGGGCACTTCCGATGTTAACAATAAAACTCCGTCAACTAGCTTGCTGTCGACTAAATCAAAGTAATGTTGAGTTCGTTCGTTATCGTTATTTGCATCGCCTATTAGAACTTTATAACCACGACGATGTGCAAAATCTTCCATGCCATTAATTATATCCGCAAAAAATGGATTGGACAGGTTTGGTACGACAACAACTACTGTTTTTGTTTCGTTCGTCCGCAAGCTTCTCGCCATTGCATTTGGTGAATAGCCTACTGATTTCGCAGCATCTTCAACTTTTTTCCGAGTTGAGACTGCTACTTTTTCTGGTGATGAAAGTGCACGCGAAACGGTCGCAGTTGAAACACCTGCTATTTTTGCGATGTCCTTAACTGTGGCCATAAATGACCTTAGTAGTTAAATTGCACACTAATTCGCTATTCCTTGAAACGACTTGTCGTTAAAACGTGGCTCATAATGTAAGTTATTTATGACCACGACTAAAAACTCAAACATATAGACCTGCATGAAAAACAATTTCTAAAAAATACGGTGGCTTGCACTTATTAATCCTTGTAGGCACCACCAATAAACTGAAAATAGCCTAGAAAGAACGAGAGGCTGAGACTTCAACCTCTCCATTACCTTTATCACTCGTCAATATCACAACTTAACGAGTTTCAAGAGGCATTTCAAATAACCCGATGATTAAAATGCAGCATCTGGGAAGTAGAAATCTTTTGCATTCTCTGGTGTCACTAATTCAGCTTCCAAGATAACACGTGAAGGTGCATGGTAAAGACTGCCCACTAATTCACCTTTTGCACCAGCAACAGCAAAGACGATACCGTCAGCAACCATCGACGGGCTGTAAGTCACTGTAGATCGAACAACATCATCTCCGTCCATGACCATTTTAATGATATCTTTAGAGCCTGCACCACCTAATACAGTTTTGATATCAGTACGGCCAGATTCCTTGATTGCCTGCATAACGCCTTTCAACATGTCATCGTCTTGGCACCACACTGCATCAATTTTAGGGTGCTTTTGTAAGAAGTTTTCCATGACAGCTAGTGCTTTTTGTGTAGACCAGTCACCAGGTTGAGAATCTAAAACTTTAATATTAGAGTGGTTTGCCATAACCTCATTGAAGGCGTCAACACGTTGTTTATTAATAGGTATTTGCAAGCCTTCAATAACAACAATATTGCCTTTACCGTTCATTTCTTCGGCTAACCATTCTGCGCCAACTCGACCTAAGCCTGCATTATCTCCCGCAATATACAGGTTCTGAGCAGAGGTTCCTAATTCACGGTCAACAACGACTGTGTAGATCCCAGAATTAAACGCTTCTTCGATTACTTTTTGCAACGTTGCAGGGTTATGAGGAAGAATAACCAATGCATCAATGCCTTTAATCATTAGATCTTCAACGTCGCCTACTTGCTTTGAGCCTGAGCTCGCTGCAACAACGAAGAATTCAACATCATCATGCTTCTTGGAAAGCTCATCAGTCGCCTTATTTGCCCACCAAAGCAATCCGGCTGTCCAGCCATGGTCTGCAGATGGAACACTTACGCCCACTCGATACTTATCTGCGGAAAAACTAGCGCCTGCTATGGTCATTAACATTGCAGCAGCTGCTACTATTTTCATGATCTTATTTTTGTACTTCATGAAGTGTTATCCTTCTAATTGAACACTGAGGTTTAAAATAGATTGAGACAATCCCAATCCGACTACTACCCTATTGAAGCTCTCTTTTCCTTCAATTGGTTTTTTGCTTTGTAAGCAAAGCAAATTCATTTATCGATCACCTTTAAATTGAGCTAATACAGCGATCAAGATCACCAGGCCTTTCACCGTACCTTGTAAGTACGGCGAAACACCCAATAAATTCAACATATTATTAATGATACCTAAGATGATAGCGCCAATAACGGTGCCCCAAATTGTACCGCGCCCACCCGATAGCGCTGTGCCGCCAATGACAACCGCTGCAATCGCATCGAGCTCATAAAATAGGCCTGCATCACTTGGGCTAACTGAATTTAAGCGTGAGGTTAATAGCACCGAAGCAATACCTACCGTAGCGCCCGCGATGACAAAGGTCACAAAATAAACTCGTCGAACATTAATTGCAGAGTATGAAGCAACTTTTGAGTTAGAACCTACTGCGCAAACATGACGACCGTAGGCCGTATGTTTAAGTAAAATATGAAAGCCAACCGCTAGGATTAAAAACGTCCAAACTGGAAACGGTATGCCTAAGAAATAACCACCACCGATATCGGCGTAATTCGAATTTGTAGAAACCACCTCGCCAGCATCACTAATATAGAGCGTAATTGAACGAAAAATGGACATAGTGGCTAATGTTGCAATAAATGCCGCTACCCGACCCCTAGTAATAACAACACCATTTATCGCACCTAGCCCACCTCCGATAACAACCGCAGCACTCATAGCCAAGACGACAGGCCACCAACCATCACCTAACCAATTTACTAATAAAATAGTTAAAGTGCCTACCAGTGCGACCATGGAACCAACTGATAAATCTATACCACCGGCAATAATCACAAAGGTCATGCCCAGTGCAATAATCCCGGTATACGAGACTTGTCGAAGTACGTTCGTGATGTTTCTTGGTACAAGAAAGTGTTCACTCGCAAACGCTGAAAAGGCGATCAGAATCAACAAAGCGATCAATGGTGCATAAGTTGCAAAATCAAATCTTGGTAACTTAAGCAAGATTTCCTTCATCGGCGATTTTTTTACATTTGTTACTTTCGTATTCATTTTTTTATTCTCTCAAGCTGTTTTTTGCTTTAAACCAGAGGCGTAATACATAATTTCTTGTTCATTAATATCTTCACCGGTTAACTCACCCATGATCTCACCAGATCGCATGACGATGACGCGGCTGGATAAACCAATTATTTCTTCAAGCTCTGAAGAAATCACAATGACGGATATACCTTTTTCAGTCAGAGAGTGAATAAAGTGGTAAATTTCCTTTTTAGTATTAATATCAATGCCACGAGTGGGCTCATCTAAAATCAAAATCTCAGGTTCGGTATCCATCCATTTAGACAAATAGACCTTTTGTTGATTACCTCCACTTAAATTCAGAAGATGTGTACCTAGCGACGCCGCCTTAATGTCGAAACGTTCAACATATTCTTTAGATTTTTCGACTTCTTTCTTTTTCTGAATCAAGCCTTTCACATAAGATTTTAATGAAATTAGGGTAATATTTTCCGGTATATCAAAGTTCATCACCAAGCCTTTGCCTTGGCGATCTTCAGATAAATATGCCAAATTCAATTTAACCGCATCTGCCGCATTTTGAATTACCACATCTTGACCCATTACCTGTATCGAACCTGAATCTTTTCGGCGCAAGCCCATTATGGCTTCGGCTGTTTCTGTTCGACCAGCACCAATTAACCCAGCAAAACCTAATACTTCACCTCTTTTCAATTCAAAGTTTATATTTTTAAGTATGTCCTTAATCTTTAAATCTCGAATCGAAAGCACGACTTCATCACTGGCTGTTGATTTTGGTGGGTAGATCTTATTAAGCTCACGTCCGACCATTTTTTCAGCCATATCTTGCTCATCTATGGCCTCAACTTCATCAATGCTAATTAGGTGACCATCACGCAAAATTACTAAACGATCACACAATCGTTTTATTTCTTTCAACTTGTGAGAAATAAACAGAATTGTGACACCACGTTCTTTCAAGCGCTCAACTAGTTTAAACAAGATATTCACTTCATGATTTGTCAATACCGTAGTGGGTTCATCCATAATTAAGATTTTTGAGTCATTAACGAGCGCCTTGGCAATCTCAACCATCTGTTTTTGCGCCACACTGAGTGATTCAATCAGTGAATCTGGATCAATACTTGTTTCAAGGTCATCTAATAGCTCCCTAGTTCGTTCACGCATTTTGGATTTATTGAGAAAAAGACCTTTTTTCTTTTCATTACCTAAGAAGATATTTTCAAAAACATTCAAACTACTGATTAGATTAAATTCCTGTGGGATCATAGCGATGCCAAGGTCCTTGGCATCCTGCGTTGAATCGATATCAACATGAACGCCTTTCACAAGAATTTCACCCTGTGTCTTGCGATAGATGCCACTGATAATTTTCAACAACGTTGACTTACCAGCACCATTTTCCCCCAAGACACCGAGCACCTCACCTTCATAAATATCTAAGGTGATCTTGTGCAATACGCGCACACCAGAGAATTCTTTTACTATGCTTTTTATCTGCATATATGGGTTGTCTAACGCTACGCTATCCATTATTTGTGCCCATCGAGAGAAGTCCAGACGCCATTATCACGAGAAGATTGAACAACCTTTTCAATGAATTCCATGCCGGCAATACCCGCCGCAATACCAGGGATATGGTTAGAAAATTCAGGTGCGGGCAGGTTTTCGTTGTGAGCCAAAATGGCATCAGCAACGTCACTGTACAAGTTTGCAAAACCTTCAAGATAACCTTCTGGATGGCCTGCCGGTGTACGCGAAACTCGATTCGCAACTTCGCCAACGCCATGCCCTGCACGGGTTAGTTTTTGGACTGGCTCACCAAAAGGTGAAAACCATAATTCATTTGGATTTTCTTGGGCCCATTCCAACCCACCTTTGTCACCATAGATTCGTACTTTTAAACCGTTTTCATTGCCGGGAGCCACCTGACTACTCCAGAGCAGACCTTTAGCACCATTGGCGTAACGCAACATCACGTGAGCATTATCATCAAGTACACGGCCAGGCACGAAAGCGGTAAGCTCTGCTGAGACTTCGGTTACATCTAAGCCTGAAATAAAGCTAGCGAGATTAAACGCATGAGTACCAATATCACCCAACGAGCCTCCTGCCCCAGCTTTTTCAGGATCGGTGCGCCACTGTGCTTGCTTGTTGTCTGTTTGTTCTTGAGCATCGGTTAACCAATCTTGAATGTATTCAGATTGCACTAAGCGAATATCACCTAACAATCCATCGGCAACCATTTTTCGTGCTTGGCGCACTAATGGGTAGCCAGTGTAGTTATGCGTTAAGGCAAATATTTTTCCGGATTCCGCAACGATTTTTTTCAGCTCTAAGGCTTGCGCTAAATCTATAGTGACGGGCTTATCACAGATAACGTGAATGCCCTGCTCTAAGAACGCTTTGGCGACCGGAAAATGCATGTGATTCGGCGTCACAATAGAAACGGCATCAATACCGTCTTCACGAGCTGCTTCTGCTTTCGCCATTTCTTCAAACGAGGCATAGCTACGTGTCTCATCAATACCTAACGCAAGTGCCGAGCGCTTAGCGCGAACGGCATCTGATGACAACGCGCCGGCTACTAACTCATATCGATCATCAATTCTTGACGCTATCCGATGAACAGCACCAATGAAAGCACCTTCACCACCACCGACCATCCCAAGCTTTAACTTTTTAGACATGGCTTACGACTCCCATCTATCTAAACCAAGTGATTTTCGATTAGCAGCGTCATCAACCCCACTATCGGCAAAATCATCGAACGCTTTGTCTGTTACTCGAATAATATGCTCATTAACAAACTTCACACCTTCTTCCGCACCTGCTTCTGGATGCTTTAAACAACACTCCCACTCAATCACAGCCCAGCCATCGAAATCATATTGAGCGAGCTTTGAGAAAATACTCTTAAAGTCTACTTGACCATCTCCAAGTGAACGGAACCGCGCTGCACGATCAGTCCACCCTTGATAACCGCCATAAACGCCCTGGCGGCCAGTCGGGTTAAACTCAGCATCTTTGACATGGAACATCTTGATACGGTCCCGATAAATATCAATAAAATCGAGATAATCAAGTTGCTGTAACAAGAAGTGGGAAGGGTCGAATAAAATATTGGCTCTTGGATGGTTATCCACTGCCTTTAAAAACATTTCGAAGGTAACTCCATCATGTAAATCTTCGCCAGGGTGTATTTCGTAGCACACATTCACACCGCAACGGTCAAACTCATTCAGAATAGGTAGCCAAAGACGAGCAAGTTCCTCAAAACCTGCTTCGACTAGCCCTGCTGGTCTTTGTGGCCAAGGGTACATATACGGCCAAAGTAAGGCTCCTGAGAATGAAGCATGGTTTGTTAAGCCTAAATTCTTAGAGGCTTGAGCGGCTTTCATCATTTGATCTACGGCCCAAGCTTGACGTGCCTTGGGGTTGCCATGAACACTTTCAGGTGCAAATCCATCAAACATTTGATCATAAGCGGGGTGAACAGCAACTAATTGACCTTGCAAATGCGTAGATAACTCAGTGAGTTCAAGGCCATACTTAGCCAACTTTTCTTTTACCTCGTGGCAATAGCTTAGGTCGCTTGCGGCTCTATCTAAATCAAACAAGCGAGCATCCCACGATGGCATTTGAACCCCTTTAAAACCAAGTCCACCTGCCCACTTGGCAATAGAATCGAGTGAATTAAAGGGCGCTTCATCACTAGCAAACTGCGCCAAGAACAGCGCAGGACCTTTTAAGTTTTTCATAGCTGAAACCTCAAATGTTTTTATTTTCTGAGTAGCGCTCAATATGCATTGCGATAACTGAGCTGCAAAAATGTAATCGATTGCATTGAATTGCAAATAAAAAGCGGCCAATTATTATATTTAGAGTTGGTCACGCCTGATTAACTCATGCTAAACCTTGTTCAAGACCTATGTCAACGACAAAAACACCCTTTATCTATAACCTTTTATACCCTTTTAGCTTATTTTTAGAGTGAAAAACAATAATAAAAACAAAAACATTCACACCACAATGTAATCGTTTGCATTAAATCGAATAAAAAACACAGCTGAGCTTGGCATTGCACCTCATTCTCCGAGACATCAAACTCTGCCTCCCTTATAATCCGCGACCCTTCAAAATATTTAGGCCACGACTAATATGACAACACAAACCGATCGACTCGGCACGGCCCCTATTGGCAAGCTTTTTATTACCATGTCGTTGCCAATTATCATGGGGATGTTAGTGAATGGCCTCTACAACATTGTTGATGCCATTTTTGTAACGCGTGGTGTAGGCAGCCTGGCCATTGGCGGCATTTCAATTGTCTTCCCTGTCCAAATGCTAATATTTGCCTTTGCTGCCGTATTAGGCAGTGGTGCAGCATCTATTGTTTCCCGCAAGTTGGGCGCGAAAAAACACGATGAGGCACGTCATACCGCGCAAACCGCCTTAAGCTTTAGTATTTTCTTCTCGGTTATTTTAGCGGCCATCGTTTTGATCGCGATGAAACCTATTTTACGGTTGCTGGGTGTAACCGAAGCGCTCTGGCTGTATTCGGTCGATTACCTAACGCCTATTTTATTTGCCACACCTATCGCAATTATTGGGACGGTATTCAATGACCTGCTGCGCGCCGAAGGCAAAATGCAGTTTATGATGATGACCATGTTGCTTGGATCAATTCTAAATATCATTCTCGATGCCGTCTTCATTTTTGGCTTTGGCATGGGCGTTACTGGTGCCGCCGTTGCGACAGTTATCTCTCAAACCTGTGCCATGCTATTAGCCTTTAGCTTTTATTTTCGTGGTAAAACCACGTTACATTTATCACTTAAAGACTGGAAGATAGATTGGAAGGTATTGGTTGGGATTATTGCATTAGGATTACCCTTTTTCATCTCACATGCGGGCGCCAGCTTTATGATAGCCACAGCAAATAACGCTTTATCAAGCGTAGGCGGAGATGCAGCTGATATTTACATCAGTGCTTATGGCTTAGTTGGCCGAGTCATTATGTTTGTTATCTTGCCATTGATCGGCATTATGATCGCGTTCCAAACCATTGTAGGTTACAACTATGGTGCGCAAAACTTTGAACGAGTAAGAAAGACTGTCAACATGGGGCTGGTTGCTTCGTCAGTGATTTGTATTTCGGTTAGCGCCTTAATGGTATTTCAGCCAGAGCTGTTTTTAAGCCTGTTTACCAGTGATCCTGTACTACTTGCTAAATCCGCAGAAATTGCGCGGGTTATTTTCCTTGGGTTTTCTTTAGCTGGCGTCACTTTTATGATCACCGGTTATTTCCAAGCAACAGGGCACGCGCGCATGGCGCTCTTTGCCTCCAGTGCTCGGGTCTATATTTTTCTAATACCCTTAGTGATTATTTTACCGAAGTATTTAGGCATAGATGGCATTTGGTTTGCGTTTCCTATTGCCGATATCTCAGCTTGCTTATTAGCAACTGCGTTTTTTATTCGTTACTACCGAAAGCTTCTAGTTCGCACCAGCTAAAAAAATGGGCGCTTGAGTAATCAAGTGCCCTTAAGCCTTGTTATAAACTTTTCTCAATAAACTGCTTCAATGCGGACCCTGGCTGAGCACCGACAGCAACATCAATTGGCTTACCATCTTTAAACATCATTAAAGTGGGTAGGCCACGTACACCGTACTTAGATAACACTTCAGGATGGTCATCGGCATTAAGCTTAACGATAGACACCTTGCCTTCGTATTCACTACTCAATGTATCCAAAACTGGTGCAATCATCTTACAAGGGCCACACCAATCGGCATAAAAGTCGACCAGAGATAAACCAGAACCTTGCTCGACTTGATCTTTAAATTTAACCGCATCAATCATCGTTACATTCGACATTTTCTAATCTCCTTTGATTTAATGCAGCCAGTCTAACGGGCAAAATAGCACTGCACTAGACGGCAAAATGCGCCTATACTGTTCCATAAATGGCACAATCGAAGAAAAATCATGGAATTAGATAACTTAGCTCTTTTTATTGAGACCATTAACCAGGGTTCAATCACCAAAGCCGCCGAAAAACTCAACAAGCCAAAATCGACCATATCAAGGCAGTTGTCGGTGCTAGAACAGCAAATTGGTGTAAAACTCATGGAACGTACAACACGACGTCTCGAGTTGACTGAGGCTGGGCAAGCACTCTATTCCCGTTCAGCCCCCTATATTGAAGAACTCAAAGAAATAGGCGAAGAAGTAAATGCCTTTGCTCGCGAACCAAAAGGCATGCTTAGAATTCTCTGGCCACAAGAACTGTTCACCGAAACCATGTCTGAATTAATCACTGAGTTTTTACAGGCCTACCCTCAAGTGCAATTTTGCGGCACACAATACAATGGCGTGACACCGAACTTACAAAACGATATTGATATTCACTTTGTACTGCACCAGCACGCCCTACCCGACAGCGACTGGATTGCTCGCTCGTTGATGAGTATTCCTCAAGGCCTTTACATTGCGGCACACTGCGCAAAAAAAGCACCCATTCAACTGAAAGAGCTATCGCAAAGCCCCTGCATTTTACAAGGCGGCGAACACCAATGGTTGTTTCGCAACCAAGACTCAATTGATGCCATTGACGTATCGGGTCGACTCACGTTAAACAGTCCCGACATGCGCCTGCAAGCGGCGATTCGTGGTTTAGGCATTGTACGCTTACCAGTTTATGTTGCAGAACCTTACATACGACGTGGCGCATTAGCGCCTTTAACGTTTAAAGAAAAACCACTGGCTGATCAGCTCAGCGTTATCTACAAAAGCCGCCAACTGCCGTTAAAAACACGTCTATTTTTAGAGCATTTTCAGGGGCATTTGGGACGGCTATACAGTCAGGTTTGAGACCTTTCTACTGATATTAATTGCTCATAATAAGCCTCAACTCTGGCATGAGCTGTACCGTCAATCAACAATATGACGACCAGCATGGCAATCGTTGTGATCACACTTGCACGCCAAACAGGGGCATCACTAAAGACAATAATCAAGGCACAAGCGGCAATAATGAATGGCACGGCTTTAAATACAATGGTTTTGTATTCGTTTAAAGTACTTTCGGCTCGGGCAATTTCTGCACTCACAAAAGCCGAAGGGTCCTGGTTATATGCCTTTTCGAACTCCACAATTCTTGCTTTATTCGTAAAAAACAAACCTAGCCCGATGATTGTTAAAAGCGCGCCTGCCACCAAGGTAGGTATAATATAGGCTTTTGCAATATCGGTTTTCCCTAGGTTCCAAAACCCTGCGCTGGCTAAAATAAACATAACCCCAAAAAGTATAAAAAAACGGCGTTGAAAAAACTTCAGCTTTTGCCCAGCTTGTCGCAACTTTCAAAATGTCCATGTTTTAATCCCCCATGCGGTTATCAACTTAACAGCTCCAATTGAATGAACATCACTTTTAATACGCAGCATACTCTCGTCTATATCCAATTGCTCTAAAATGACCAAGTTAGAGAAGTTTCTTTTTCCGACAGCGACCATAGTTTTTCGATCACCTGTCGATCATGAGCAATAGGATCTAATTTGCATTCACCTACAGGCCCACCAAAATGCATGAAACCTGTTGGTCCATAATAAGCCCGCTGCTCAAGATTATTTTCTGTGGCACACATAACTTCTGGATACGAGCCTTTCTCAGCAGATTACACCAAAGGTGTTACCGTCATCAAAGACCAAGCAAGTCTTGTCATTAAGCCTGCTTTTTGATTAATTAAAGATGTTTTAGACGAGCCTGGATGAATCTAAGCGAGGCAGCGAGCAAAGTTGGTTACGAAAGTTCCTCTCAGTTCAGCCGAGAATTTAAACGCATGTACGGTCAGTCTCCTAAACATTGGAGTGCACCAAGTAATCTTCCTTAATTACCTCTCATGTGCTTTCTGGTGCGAGTGCCATGCAACCTATACCTGCATCGGTCGAATTGATTTTTAGTTTATTAGCGGCTTCTCCAACAAACTTCACATAATAGATTAAATAGTTTTTTTACAAATAATCAATTTAAATGTTTGTGATGATTCATTAATTTCTTTAAATTCTATCAAGCCATAGCGATCAAAATGTTCCATCACAGCCTTTGAGGCATAAAAAAATAAATTAACAGTTAATTAACTTTTATTGGCTTCCTAATTCGTACGTTTCATGTGGAGAAGACACACAAAAAAGGGCGCCTGAAAACCATATATTCTCGGTTTGCGCAAAGAGTTAGATGGAAACTTCTTCCTCTCGAAGCGTTAAGACTTCATAACCTGTTCTGGTCACCAAGATAGTATGTTCCCATTGAGCAGAAAGCTTCTTATCCTTAGTAATAACTGTCCAGCCATCTTTTTTGGTTTTAATTTTATGCCTACCTTGGTTGATCATAGGTTCGATGGTAAAGATCATCCCTTCCTCAAGAGTCAATCCTGAGTTAGGCTGTCCATAATGAAGCACTTGTGGATCTTCATGCATTTCTCTACCAATGCCATGGCCGCAATATTCACGCACTATACTGTAGCCTGCCGATTCAGCATGTTTTTGGATAGCATGTCCTATATCGCCCAACCTAGCCTTTGGTTTTACTGTTTTAATTCCTTGCCACATTGCCTCATAAGTCGTTTTTACTAACTGTTTAGCTTCAGGGCTAGCAGTACTCAATACATACATTTTACTTGAGTCACTAATAAACCCATTTTTTTCTAAGGTGATATCTATATTAACGATATCTTTTGATTTTAACTTGTAGGTTGACGGGACACCATGACACACGACATCGTTAACGGACGAATTAAGACAATACTGATAGCCATATTGCCCTTTACTTGCAGGACGGGACTTTAAAACATCAACAATATAAGTTTCTACTTGAGTGTCGATTTCCATCGTTGTTATACCTTCGTATATAAACGAATCTAACATTTTAAAAACTTGAGCTAAAAGCTTTCCAGACTCTCTCATAAAATTTATTTCAGCTTCAGTTTTGATCATTGTCTTATTCATCGATCGCCTCCGAAATGGTTAAAACTTCCTTTAAAAGCTGTCTCTTCATAATTTCATGAAAAGTCAGGGTTGGATTCAACTCTGCAAGCATCCCCATTTTTATCCAGAATTCTGCTTGTGAATTGATTGATCGAGACATGACACTGCTAGATTTTCTAATTTCATCATGCAATTCATCTGATATTTTTACGATACCCATTATTCAAACCATATACGAAACGTACATGAACAACATATCCCATGTATAAACATGTCAATCGCTTACGTGTAGTCTTTCTCTGAAACACCTCGTGTCATAGGCACCTTTATATCAAGGCAACAAGAAAGCCGCTGTTTCAATACCCTTGAGTTTGAATTGCTAAATTCAGTTCGGCCGTTAAATAATGGCTAAGAATAACTGGGGGCTCAAGTTGAGCTGACAGGCTTGAAACCTAGGTTGTTAGCAGTCCGCTCTAGCAAACGAACTCAGGCGTTGCCGCACCATAAATCGCCTTTAACAAACAATTGATGGTGGCAACTCGATGTTATTAACACAAGACCTACGCAGAACTACGGCAAGGTAATAAAGTTCTCACGATAAAACTTAAGCTCTTCAATAGACTCAATAATGTCATCCAGTGCGCGGTGGCTGCCTTTCTTTTTGAAGCCATTGAGTAATTCTGGGTGCCAGCGAGCGGCGAGCTCTTTTAAGGTGCTGACGTCGATATTGCGGTAATGGCAATAGCCATCAAGTTCAGCCATGTATTTAATCATAAAGCGGCGATCTTGCCAGATAGAGTTGCCACATAACGGTGAACAACCGCGTTCTACCCATTGCTCAACAAAGGCCAAGGTTTCTTGGGTGGCTTGCTCTACGCTGATGGTGCTTTGTTGTACTTTAGCCGTTAGGCCTGATGCGCCATGATGAGTGGTACACCATTCGTCCATCGCCTCTAACACACTGTCGGGCTGATGAATCACCAACGAAGGACCTTCGGCAATGATATTGAGGTCTTTGTCGGTCACTAGTGTGGCTATTTCTAAGATTTGATCGGTTTCGGGGTTTAAACCCGTCATTTCCAAGTCAATCCAGATTAAATTGGTTTTTTTATCCATTAAACTCAACCTTTTGGGTTTGAAACGGTAGACTGTAGTTCATTATAACTGATCTCAACCTAGAGCGCGCATGAGTAAACGAAAACTATCACGTCAACAGCAGTTTCGAATCGATAAAGTTCAGCAAGAACGACTGGCGCGTGCTGAAAGGAAACACGAGAAAATTGAACAAACTCTAGCCTCAGACAACCTGAGTGAGGCGCTTGACGGGTTAGTTATCGCTCACTTCGGTGCGACACTCGACATCGAAGATGCACAAGGCAATATAACCCGTTGCTCAGTACGCAGTAATTTACCGGTATTGGTCACGGGTGATGAAGTTATCTGGCATGCCGATGAAAAAGGCGAAAGCCAAGGTGTGATTGTCGCTTTGAAAGAGCGCAAGTCAATTCTGACTCGGCCCGATTATCGCGGTAAGTTGCGCCCGGTTGCCGCCAATGTCGATCGCATTATTATTGTTGCCTGCCCTTCACCACGCACGCCGGTGAACCTAATTGATCGCTACTTGGTGGCTACGGCACACGATGATATTCAACCAGTCATCCTGCTGAATAAGCACGATTTAATCGACCAAGCACCTGAAATGCTCACCGAATTAAGCCAATACGAAGCCTTAGGCTGCGAAACGCTGATTGCCAGCATTAACAGCAATGAAGAGCTTCAAGCCATTAAAACCTTGGTAGCGGATGGTAACTCGGTGTTTGTTGGACAGTCGGGGGTGGGGAAATCGTCCATTATTGCTGCATTATTGCCGGGTGAAGATATTCGAATAGGTGAAATATCCGAAGCCACCGGCAAAGGCAGGCACACCACCACCACCGCAAAAATTTATCATATTCCCAGCGGCGGCCAACTCATCGACAGCCCAGGCATACGTGAATTTGGCTTATGGCACATCACCGAAGACGATTTAGACAAAGGCTTCCCAGACGTCACCGATCATGCCCAATATTGTAAATTCAATAACTGTACTCATACGCATGAGCCAAAGTGTGCAGTTAAACTGGCAGTAGATGAAGGGCAATTATTGGCTCGACGCTTAAACAGTTACTTGTCCATTCGCGATTCGATAGATGAAGTGACTATGCGGTCTTAACGGGTTGGCTATTGAGGCTTGTCTTGTAGCTTAAGGCGATGTAATACCTTGTATGGTCCTTGCACTTCGTTCGTTTCATACTGAGCGTATATTATTTCATTCACGGTGAATTCAACATCATTAGAGGGCAACTCAGAGATACGCTCTACAATTTCTTTTGTTTCGTATGCCTTATCATAGAAGCCGAGCGTCACATGAGGTGTATAGTCACTCACTTCGTGCTCAGGGGCCCCTTTTAACGGTTCACGCAAGGTATTTAACTGACCACTCCGATCGCGCACACCAAGATAAGGACACACTGAAAAGCTATCACAACCAGATAACTGTATCGTAAAGGGTGAAAGTTTAACGCGCTCTAGCTGTTCAATTTGTTTAGCAACTCTCACGTTTTGATTATTCTGATTTGAAATCAATCCAGCTGTCGCCAAAGTGATATGAGGCTGGCGTAAATAGTCTTGATGCAAGTATTTAGATAAGCGAGCTTGATGGTCTTTTATCTTAGTCAAGCAATCTGAAGCGGTGACTTCAATTGCCCAAAACCCAAAATGTTTAACGCCTTGATGCCATTCGATAAAATCTCGCACTTGCGTTGCACAAGTTGTTTGTTCTGCTAAAAATTTAGTGAACATGGTTAATCATCATAGGCGGTTCAATGGTTAATAAATACTGTTTCATAATTAATTCACCAATTTAAACACCGGTACAATATCGTTACTGACCATATCGTGTAGTAAATCTCGATAACCTGTTCGTCCAGAAGGTAAGTTCTCTTGCGAAGTGATCGCAATGGTTAAGTTAAGTTCGGGCAACACATAGATCATCTGTCCACCATAACCCCAGCCGTAATAGCCTTCCACACCCCCAAAAGGCTCAATAAACCAGCCATAGCCATATTGGCCGCGATGAAAACGTGATTCCGTTCTAGGTGTCCAGCTTTGCTCTATCCACTGTTGCGTAATGATGCGCTGACCCGCTTCTGTTATACCACCCCTACGGTAGAGCTCACCAAAGGCTAGCAATGACCGCGGTGTCATGCCCACCTGATTACCCCCCATTGGAATACCCTGAGGGTCAGTCTCCCAGCTTTGTATTCGCACGCCAGAACCTTGCAGCCATTTATTTGCCAAACGATAGGTGTGTTCTTCACTTTGCGACATAATTATTGCAGATAACAGATGGGTATTACCGGTTGAATATTGCATTTTACCGCCCACCTCCTCGACAAAAGGCCAAGCAAGGGCTGTTTTTACCCAATCGCTACTGGTGACCCATCGGCCGTAGTTTCGACCTGAGGTTCGCTCTAACCCAGCTTGCATAGACAATAAATGGCCAATAGTTATGTCATTTAATTGGGCGTCTGGGCTTGCCGGTAAATCATCACTCAACAACAACGCAACAGATTGGCTTACTCCCTCCAGTACGCCACGTTCAATAGCAATACCTACAATGGCAGACATAACCGATTTTGATGCTGACTTAATGTTAGTAACCGCTTCGATGTCGGCATTGTTATAGGCCTTAGACCAAACAACTTCGCCATTATGAGCAACTTGTACTGTTTTTATATTGGCAAAACTCTGAGCTGTTGCATCCATCGCGGTCAAGTCTACGCCGCTGGCTTGAGAACTAAACAAACCAAACATCATAAGTAAGCACCAAAACCGCATAGAACGTAACTCCTAATATTAACCAAAATCATGGGATTTAAGCGTTTCAGACTATCGGCATAATCTAGACTAAACCAGAAAGTTTACAGAATATTCATTTAAAACTAATCATCCGCTTGAAGCCTTAATGACCAGTCAAGTCAATTTCAATAGTGATAAATAACGATAGAGCCTCTATCTAAATAGTGATAGGTTTATAGTTATCTTACTCACAGGAGATTATCAGATGACACAAATATACTCAGGGTCTTGCTTATGTGGCGCCGTTACATTTGAAATAACAGGCGAATTTAAGAAGTTTTTCTTATGTCATTGCAGCCGATGCCAAAAAACATCTGGCTCTGCTCATTGCGCTAACTTATTTGCGCCGGGCGCCAAATTAACATGGCTCAGCGGTGAAGATAAACTGAGCTTTTACCATCACCCCGATACCAACTTTGCCCGTAACTTTTGCTCTAACTGCAGTTCACTGGTTCCTATTCGTAATGAAGCTAGAGATATCGTCGTTGCTCCCGCCGGTTGCTTAGACACCGATATTGAGATAACACCTCAAGCTCATCTCTTTACCGACAGCAAAGGCAATTGGGATAACATTCTTAACGATATCAGTCAGTTTGAAAAACTACCGGGTTAAGGTTAAGGTTTGACCCGTTATTTTTATGCATTAAGAGACTGTTAAAATGGAAAAGCTGACAGAGCAGCCGACGACCGATTTAAATACTGGCGTGATTCGGCTCAGCAATGTGGATGAATTCATCACGCACTCGACAGAAATTATCCCAACCGCAATACGCAGCATCAATATCATCAGCCATGATTTAGCATTATCTTGGTTAGGCCAAGAAGCAGTGATAGATGCATTGAAGCAGTTTATTTTAACGAATAGACGTGCACGCATACGATTGCTAGTAGGCGAGACTCGCAGTGCACTGAGTGCAAACCACCCATTAATACCTTTAATTAAAAAGCTATCACGCATTGAAGCACGCATCATCGAAGAAGAAATTTTAGAAAAAGAACCGTTAAAATATGAATATATATTGGTAGATCGCAGCGGTTTAGTAGTGAAGCAAAAGCCTGATCAATTCATAGGTTTTGCTCATCCCGATGACAAAACCACCGTGAAAAACCTGCAATCGAGCTTTGATCAATACTGGCGTTACAGCCAACCCTCCCCTGAATTAAGATACTTTTCGATTTAGGCTTACAAAATTTAACGTACTTGAACACGATTCATGTAACGCACTTTATTTTTAAGTTTATAAACTTTATCGCTAAAACCGTAGTTGAACGACAAACGAATAAGCGAAGGTGCCGCACGGCATAAATCCGGGTTAATTTGCCGCAAGGTCACATCACCTTCACTCACAACCAAATAAAAATCCGCTGCCGATGTGCAACCATTTGACATAACTGACGCTTCTAATCGATCATTAAATACTGTTGGATTAAACAACAAAGGAACCGAATAATCACGACCGGGTAGCACACTGCAACCCGTTATCAACACTAATGCAATGGCAATCAACGTTGCTTTCATATTAACCTCGCTTGCGGCCTGTTATTAGTATGCTAGAAAGTGCGAACAGCAATAGTATGGGCATTGATCCAGTGCCTAGTCGGTGTACTTGACCATTAGCCAAACGCTTTGTATTAGCGTCTAAATTAAGTTCAAGATTACCTGTTTCAATCCAATCACGTAGATTATAAATGTCGGTATAAACTCCATAGGCATTGGTACTGTCTATTCCGCATTGAGAAGCCCCCCAACTAACAACACCTAATAAAGTATCCGTAACCGGGTCAATCAACGGACCGCCACTGTCTCCTTGACAAGAATCATAACCTGGATCACCAGCGCAAATCATAGTAAATTGATTGTAGATACCACCAATATTTGATCTCAAACATTCTTCACTTGTTCGCGGAGTGAGATTTACATTAAGCAACGTCGCACTTGCTGAAAAAGTACTACGGTTAGTATCACTAATGGTGTCACCATGACCAATTACCTGTACATTCTTTGCTGAGCTATTTCTAGCCAAGTAATCAAACAAATCCATACTAGGTAAAGCTAATGCTAAATTATTTATAATCGTCGGCAACGTGATTATTGCGATATCGAATTGAAGATTTCTTGTGTTATATAGAGGGTGTATTTGAATATCCTTCACAGGCACTTCTATAACAGTATTTTCATCATCTACACCAGTATAAATTATTTTACCTGTTCGTTTATATTCTCCATATGTTTCCATATTATTCGAATTTAAACCGATGCACTGATTATTAGGAGAACGCCCAGTATAGCTTGGTGTATTCTTGCAATACTCATATTGCATTCCTGTATTACCAGTCGAATTAAGGTTCGAATAATTACCAACGAGCAAATAAAGACTAGAGTTCGAACGATACCCATTCACACAATGAGCCGCCGTAATAACCTTTCCACTGCCAATGTAGCTTGCACCGCAAAAAGGATTCCAGCTAAAGTCCCCGCTCAACCCTGGCCCTGTGTAGAATTTATCTGATTGCCAATCATAAACATTCAACAATGAAACAAAATACTCATGTTCAGTAGCACCTGCCGCCGTCCCATTAATTATACGCGGCGCTATCCCTCGCGAATCAACAGGCTCCAGCTCGGCAATCGCAAGCAAAGGTAGTAGCAACAAAACACCTAATAATTTCTTCAACGAAACAACCCCACACAATGATCTGTTAATCCTAACCTACAGATGGCTATCTTGCGAATTCGGTACAGTGTTTTTATCAAGGAAGTTGTAACTCTTTTACTGAACAGGCACGCCAAGCCTACACGGTTTAGTTATCTGGTGATTGGCAAAGGGTTTAAGGCTAAAAAGCTGTAAGTTTTCAGCTGCCAGCGGTCAGTAATGATAAAAACGGCGCATTGGTGAGCTTGGGTGGTTGAACCATTGTTTAAGGCTGCGAGCTGAGGGCTACGAGTTAAAAAATCAAAATGGTTTCGTGGTGAGTATGGATGCCGAGGTTTAGCGGTGCATGGAGGCACGTAATGCGACCGAGAAATGGGAATTAACCGCTCAGGCGGTGTTTTTGGCTGGGATATGATCAGAGAGCGGTCACGACCGCAACACTCTATAGTAATAATTGGTTGGTAAATTGATTTACATCTAGTTAGCGGGAAATACCTTTGGATTAGCTACTATCAATAGACCTGAATGGTACTATTGATCTTACTAATATAACGCTTTTGAAAGCAGTATGGCGTTCAACACGTGATGGAGGAATCAAAATGTATCGAGTACAAGATAAAGTAATCGTTGTGACCGGCTCAGCACAGGGTATGGGCGAAACGCATGCACGTCGACTCATAAAAGAAGGCGCCAAAGTCGTTTTAACTGACCTTAATGAAGAAAAAGGCCAAGCCTTAGCCAAAGAACTGGGTGAGAACGCGTTGTTTATTAAACAAGACGTTACCTCAGAAGCTGATTGGGTAAACGTAATCAAACAAACTGAAGAGCGTTTTGGCCCTGTTGAAGTTTTAGTAAATAACGCCGGTATTACCATGGCTAAATCTATTCTAGACATGACCGCAGAAGAATACCGACGCATCCTTGATATAAATCAATTATCTGTTTTCTTAGGCATGAAAGCTGTTATTCCGGCAATGAAAGAAGCAAAAGCAGGCTCAATCATCAACATATCATCGATGAATGGTTTAGTAGGCGGCGCGATTGGTTATACCGATTCTAAGTTTGCAGTACGCGGTATGTCTAAAGCAGCTGCCCTTGAATGCGCACCGTTCGGCATTCGAGTAAACTCAGTACACCCCGGTGTCATAGCAACCCCGATGATAATGCAAGGCGACACAAAAGATGCTGTAGAAGCATTCGCGAAATTCATTCCAATGAAACGCATCGCACAGCCTGAAGAAGTGACCAACATGGTTTTATTCTTAGCGTCGGATGAGTCTAGCTACTCAACAGGTTCCGAGTTTGTGATTGATGGTGGATTGACGGCGCAATAGTTTTTTAAGCTGCAAGCAAGTGATAAAGGCGGCACTCTGGGGACGGGGTGTAGCTTTTTTTTGCCTGCGGGTAAGGTCAAAAGAAGGCCTGAGCTGAAAATTGAATTTGTAGGAGTCTTCGAAATGCAGTGGAGAGACGATTTTTAAGATAAGTGCAGTTCTGGGCTGCTCTATATTACTCAGTGTTGGAAAGAATAATAGAAATGCGAAGGCTTTTTACGAAACTTTAGGTTGGCAAAATATAGGTACTAGATCGGATAAACCCTATGCCGATTTTTACGAGTTTAGAATTTAAGAACGTAAAAAATCAACAGATTTAGTTAATCGGCAATACCCCATCCAATATACCATCGGCTGAAATGTACAATCATTAAAAACAAAAGCACTGGCTGATTTTTTGAAACCTAGTTTTTCATAAGCGGGAACTGCATTTTCTGTTGAGGTTAGCTCAATGTAGTCAACTAAATCGTCTACCTCTAATTTTGCAGCATCAAACAACTGTTTAGCTATACCCTTTCCATATTCCCGTGGAGCTACGAATAAATATGCTAGTTTTCTTTTGGATGAAAATAAAAGCACACCTGCAATAGTCCTACCTTTACTATATTTCAAACAAATATTGTCGTTATCAATCAACGATCCTAACTTGTCGATATTGAGATCATTTTGGTAAAAAGTCTCTATCGCGTCTTGCGACCACGATGGTTTCACAGAAATATCGAAAGACTCTTTGATTACCTCAATGGTTTCTACGAGGTCATGTTTTAAGAGTGGTCTAATCTTCATTAAAATTACGATCTCTTTTTGTCAAACTAAGATTATGGAACCATTATCCGAGAGTAAACTTAGTCAGGCATTTTATGCAAGGGTTTAAAATTGTTTTAGGCTGCGGGCTACGAGTTAAAAAATAAAACGGTACCGTAGTGAGCTTGGGTGGTTAATTTCTATTGCTCGGGAATCTGAGGCTTGGATGCCGATGTTTAGCGGTGCATGGAGGCACGGAAAGCGACCGAGCAATGGGAATTGACCATCCAAGCGGAGTTTTGGCTTAGAGCTGCGGATGTGGTTAAGGCATTCGCGTCTTCGCTTTGCTTCGAGCGCTCCTACATTAGACTAAAAGCTGCGGCTGCCGGCTTGTTCTAGTTTGGATAAGATGAAGCGGAGTTTAATTTCGCCTTCTTCTCTGAAGCGTAGGGTTTCGTTGCGTATTCTTAGAGCATAGAGTTCATTTATTTTTTGGCATTGCAGGCGAATTGCATCGAGGTCTTCGTTGTGGCGAATGGGCATGTCGATGAAAAACTGCCATTCATGGGGAGGGAGTTGACCTTCTAGCAATCGAGTTAAGATAGATTGAAGGTCTTCTATATCGGGCTGATATACGGGTGTTTTGCCGAAGGCCATCGCGAGAGCGACGCCGCCGATCACCGCAAAGGTGACGACGAAAACCAGCAAGAAATCAGCCACGTTTTTGTTACTTAACCCAAGCGCGAGCGTTGCGGAACATGCGCATCCAAGCGCCGTCTTCTTCCCACTCTTGTGGCGCCCACGAGTTAGTCACCGAACGGAACACACGTTCAGGGTGTGGCATCATAATCGTAATGCGACCATCAGGTGTGGTGAAACCATTCATACCCAAAGCCGACCCGTTCGGGTTCGATGGGTATTGTTCCGTCACCTTGCCGTAGTTATCAACATAACGTAAAGCAACCAAACCACTTTGCGCCGCCAACTCTAAATGCGCTTGGTCTTTGTATTCAGCCAGACCCTCACCATGAGCAACCGCAATTGGTAGTCGAGACCCGGCCATGCCCGCCAAGAAAATTGACGGAGACTCCGGTATTTCTACCATCGCCGCACGGGCTTCAAACTGCTCAGATTGGTTACGCACAAAGTGCGGCCAATGTTCCGTGCCATCAATAATTGAACGCAAGTTTGAAAGCATCTGACAACCGTTACAAACACCCAGTGCAAACTTATTTTTATCGGCAAAGAACTCAGTAAACTGTTGTTTCGCCCCTTCGTTAAACAAAATAGATTTTGCCCAACCTTCACCGGCGCCAAGAACGTCACCGTAAGAGAAACCGCCACAAGCCACCAAGCCATTAAAATCTGCCAAGCTAACTTTGCCGGTTAAAATATCGCTCATGTGCACATCAACCGAATCGAAACCCGCGCGATCAAAAGCCGCCGCCATTTCAATTTGGCCGTTAACACCTTGCTCACGCAAAATAGCCATTTTAGGACGTACGCCTGAAGCAATTAAAGGTGCAGCAATATTGTCGGAAGGATCGAAGCTTAACTTAGCGTGTAAGCCTGGGTTATTAGCATCGAGTAATAAATCGAATTCTTGCTTAGCGCAACGTTCGTTATCACGCATCGCTTGAATGCGGTAACTTGTCTCGCTCCACATACGCAATAAATCGGTGCGTGGCTTCACGTACAACTCATCATTATTGGCAATGACTCGCACTAAATCGTCATCATTTGGCTGGCCAATAACGTTCACGCAATCGGCCAAGCCTGCCGCATTAAATTGCGCCAACACATCTTCAGTTTCAGATTGTTTAACCTGAATCACCGCTCCGAGCTCTTCACTGAATAGAGCAGCAATGACATCTTTTTCAGTAAAACGATCTGTCACGATATCAATACCGGTTCGGCCTGCAAAAGCCATCTCGGTCAAAGTCACAAATACACCACCGTCTGAACGGTCGTGGTAGGCCAACAGTTTTTGATCTTGAATCAAACCCTGAATTACCGCCCAAAACGCTTTTAAATCTTCTGCGTCATCAACGTCGGGGGCAACATCACCTACTTTGCGATACACCTGCGCTAATGCACTGCCCGCTAAACGGTTTTGGCCTTTACCAAGGTCAATCAGAATTAAATCGGATGCACCTTCATTGGTTTTAATTTCCGGCGTTACCGTTAAGCGCACATCTAGAACCGGTGCAGCACCTGTTACTATTAAGCTTAAAGGAGATGTTACCGATTTTTCTTTACCGTTTTCTTGCCAAGTGGTGCGCATCGACATTGAATCTTTGCCGACTGGAATGGTTAAATCTAACGCAGGGCACAACTCTAAACCAACAGCTTTTACCGTATCGTAAAGTGCTTCATCTTCACCTGGGTGACCTGCCGCAGCCATCCAGTTTGCCGACAATCGAACATTTTTCATTGCACCGATGTAGGTAGACGCCAAGTTGGTTAAGGTTTCGGCGACAGCCAAACGGCCCGAAGCGGCAGGGTTAATTAAGGCGACTGGCGTACGTTCACCCATTGCCATTGACTCACCCGTGTAAGACTCATAACCCGTAGTTGTGACCGCCGCGTTAGCAACTGGAATTTGCCATGGGCCTACCATTTGATCACGCGCAACCATACCGGTAATAGAACGGTCACCAATGGTAATCAAGAAGCTTTTGCTAGCGACTGCAGGTAATCTTAAGACACGCTCAATTGACTCATTTAAATCGAGGTTGTGCGTGCTGAAACTATCTTTTTTAAACTCAACACGATCAAAGGCGCGCAGCATTTTAGGCGGTTTGCCTAACAGAACATCAAGCGGCATATCGACTGCGTTATTGTTAAAATGTGAATCACTGACGACTAAATCATTGCCATCATTGGCTTCACCAATCACAGCATAAGGGCAGCGCTCTCGTTTGCAGATAGCTTCGAAAACAGGCATTTGCTCCGGCGTAACGGCTAAGACATAACGCTCTTGAGATTCGTTTGACCAAACCGCTAATGGCGACATACCGGGTTCATCATTCGGAATATCGCGTAGCTCGAACTTACCGCCACGGCCGCCATCGGCAACCAGCTCAGGCATAGCATTTGATAAGCCACCGGCGCCTACATCATGAATAAAGGCGATTGGGCTATTTTCGCCCAACTCCCAGCAGCGGTCGATCACTTCTTGGCAACGACGTTCCATTTCTGGGTTACCACGCTGAACCGATGCGAAATCTAAATCTTCATTGCCTTCGGCACTGTCAACAGAGCTTGCTGCACCGCCGCCAAGGCCAATTTGCATGGCAGGGCCGCCGAGTACAATTAACTGAGCGCCAACGGGAATGTTGTCCCACGCCTTTTCTACGTGCTCTTCCTTAATGTTGCCATAACCACCGGCAATCATAATCGGCTTATGGTAACCGCGCACTTCCGTGCCATTGGCACCGGCTGCTGATAACTCATAAGTGCGGAAATAACCCACTAAGTTTGGCCGACCAAATTCGTTGTTAAATGCCGCGCCACCTAATGGCCCCTCAATCATAATATCGAGCGCACTGACAATCCGGCTAGGTTTGCCGTAGTAGCTTTCCCAAGGTTGTTCAAAGCCTGGTATGCGTAAATCTGAAACGGTAAAGCCCGCTAAACCTGCTTTTGGCTTGCCACCCGTGCCGGTTGCGCCTTCATCGCGAATTTCACCACCCGAACCTGTCGCTGCACCGGCAAAAGGTGCGATAGCCGTAGGATGGTTGTGAGTTTCAACTTTGAATAAAATATGAATATTTTCTTCGTTGTAGCCGTATTCATGTTGATCATTGGTGTAAAAACGCTTGCCATTGAAGCCGGCGAAAACCGCCGCGTTGTCTTTATAAGCCGACAACACACCTTCACTATTGTTCGCATAGGTGTTTTTGATCATTTTGAAGAGTGACCAAGGTGATTCCTCACCATCGATCACCCAACTGGCGTTAAATATTTTATGTCGGCAGTGTTCTGAGTTAGCTTGCGCGAACATCATTAATTCGACATCAGTCGGATTACGGTTGAGTGCAATATACGACTTAACCAAATAATCTATTTCATCTGCTGCCAGTGCCAACCCTAACGATTGATTAGCCGATTCTAAAGCAGCGTGACCGCCCTCTAGAACATCAACAATAGTTAACGGCGCAGGATCATGCTGAGTAAATAAAGTGTCAGCAGAAGGATCGGTGAAATAGACCGACTCCGTCATGCGGTCAAACAACGCCGCAGAGGCTAGCTTAACTTGGCTCTCGCTCAAGGGTTCGGCAGCGTTAAGTACATAGCGAACACCACGCTCAAGTCGCTTAACTTTAGATAAGGCGCTATTATGCGCAATATCGGTAGCCTTCGTAGACCAAGGTGAAATAGTCCCTTGGCGCGGCGTCACCCAAACAGAGATACCATCAACTTCATTACCCGCAGCGCTAGGCCCATAGTGTAAGAGTTGATCAAGCACCTGCTGCTCGTAATCGGTCAGCGGTTCGTGGATTTCAGCGAAATGCACAAACTCGGCATAACAGTCTAAAATCTCTGGAACGATGGATTGAAGTTGGGCCGTTAATTTTTCACGGCGAAATTGAGATAGTGCAGTATTACCACGAAGCGTCAGCATCAAATAAACCTGTCCGGACAGTTGGGATTGATGGGGTCTGAAAATCGGCGGTATAGTAATAGATTTCTATCTAAAATGGCAGTTAATGAGGCAGTAAAAAACCCAGATGCGCTTTTATTTTGTAAATCCTATTCAAACAATCTTTCGCCTTATGGCTGTAGCCCTCGCCATGGCTGCGGGAACCTATGCAATAGTTAAAGGCTTTGAGTGGCGTTCCGATTGGGATCAAGTTGTTGACCGAGATAAAATAATCGTCGCGGTACGTGAAAGCGAAGGTGTATTCTGGCCTATTGGTCAGGAGTTTTCAGGCTTTGAGTACGATGTATTGTCAGAAATTGAAACTCAACTTGGTGTTTCTGTGTCAACATTTGCGGTGCGAAATTTAGATGACTTATATCGCGCGTTGGAAGTAGGCGCCGTTGACATGGCAATTACGGGCACGAGTAATCCCTCCGATTTGTGGCAAAAAAGCATTCCTTATTTCGTTACCAATTTAGGCATAGTGCGAAAAAAACAGCGCTTCGATACCGAAGACTCATTAGTCGGCGGCATTTTAGATCCTGCTGCTCATGCCGCTCCGGCCAGTTCGCTCGCGCAACTATACCCCAACATTGAAATTCAATACGAACCAGGCCGTTTGAGTGCCGAACTGATGACTCTCGTCGATATAGACACGCTTGATTTAGTGCTGTTAGATGAACGCGACTTCCAATTACAACAGACTGTCTTCCCCGATTTATATTTCACGCCAGTAGACAGCGCTTCGAAAGAGATCAGTATCTTATTTCGCAACACACACGACGGCTCAATTCGCCGGAAGGTTGATACTGCCATTCGCAATATCCAAGACTCAGGACTCATGGTCCAAATGATCGACCGGCATTTTGGCCATGCTCGTGAATTTGATTTTGTCGATAATAGAACCTTTGGACGTCACATTGTGTCTCGTCTGCCCATTTACATGGATTGGTTTGTTGAGTACGCGGCAGAAAACCAGCTCGATTGGCGCTTGTTGGCATCCGTTGCTTATCAAGAAAGCCATTGGCGATCGAATGCAGTGTCGCCAACCGGAGTGCGCGGCATCATGATGGTGACGCAAGCGACAGCAAGAGATATGGGCATCACCAATCGCTCTAATCCACAACAATCTATTGATGCTGGGAGCCGATACTTACGAAGTTTGATCGACCGAGTGCCGCAGCAAATTACCGACCCTGACCGCACTTGGTTTGCTTTGGCCTCATACAACGTCGGCGGAGGCCACGTTGAAGATGCTCGTAAGATTACTGAAATTGAGGGTGGCAACCCGGATATTTGGATCGATGTACGCCAAAGCTTACCTAAATTGGCATTAAAGACCTATTACCCTTGGACAACCTATGGTTACGCCCGTGGCAATGAGCCCGTGGTGTATGTGGCGAACATTCGGCGTTATTACGACACAATGAAGAAAGCCTTCCCTAAAGAAGGCGATGTGATCGAGCCAGAACGACTCGACCAACTGCCTGAGGCAAATGTACCTATTTTTACGGGCATTTATGATTAGAAGCTTAACTGAAAGCCGGTAGACCATTGCAAATCGTTATTTGCATCCCAAACTATTTCAGAGAAATTCACCAACGACGCTGTTAGCATCTGATGAATACCGACACGCCAGAGGCCATCGTCTTCACCATCGACAGCGTAATTCACAAAAGTCACTGATCTAGCACCTTGGAATTGCACTCCGAGGTCCCAAGCTAAGATTTCATCTTGAAATACCGTGGCCGCCACGAGCGCGGCTGTCCCGCTAACCCAACGAACTTTAGTGCCCCATTGATTCTCATCTGCATCGGTTTTCCGATAGGTCGTTGCAAACGACCCCTCTGGCGACTGCACCACTGCCGCTAAGCTCCAGGTAGCATCGTCTTGGTTTTCGTCCATCACCAACTGCCCAGAAAACACCAATGCCTCACCCGATTGAAAATCGGCCCGTATGGCTTTGTTTTCGGTCTCTAAAATATGCTTTGCAACCGCCAAACCGCCCCGCTCTACAGAAAGCACCGACATGGGATCCGCTTCAAGAAATGTGGCTTCTAATGACCGTAACTGGCCACCCCATAACGAAAAAACACCCTGCTGCCAATTCACAAAAACTTGCTGTTGATCTAATTCGAGCTCATCACTAAAAGGCTCAAAGCCCGCCCGCCAATGCGCCGTAAAGGTACCATTGGGCATCGATTCTACGGCGGTTACCCCGATATGTGCATTCGGCATCTGCAACAGCCAGTGCTGCGCTTCTACAGCTTCTGAAACATAAGCCGCTTGTATTTGAAATTGACCTGTTGGCTGCGCTTCTATCGCCAAAACAGGCATTGTTGCACTCAGGGCAATGGCCACCCCAGACACTCTACAATAATATTTAAACATGAATAACTCTGATAAATAGTTAAGAAAAGACCACAGTTTTATTACCATGTACCAAGACACGGTCTTCAAGATGCCAGCGTAAGCCTCGCGCTAAAACCGACTTTTCACAGTCTTTGCCTAAGCGCACCATATCTCCGACTGAGTCTCGGTGCGATATTCGCACAACGTCTTGGTCGATAATTGGGCCAGCATCTAAATCGCTGGTCACGTAATGACAGGTTGCTCCGATCAGCTTAACACCACGCTCTTGTGCTTGGTGATAAGGTCGTGCGCCAATAAAAGAAGGCAAGAAACTATGGTGAATATTAATAACTTTATTCGGCATTGCGGTACACAAAGCTTCGGGTAAAATTTGCATGTAACGTGCTAACACAATCGCATCGGCTTTATGTTCGGCCACTATTCGCTCTACTTCCGCAAAATGCGGTGCTTTGTCGCCAGGGTCAACCGGAACATGGAAAAACGGAATGCCGTGCCATTCTACTAACCCGCGTAAATCATTGTGGTTAGAGATAACGCAAGGTATATCGCAAGGTAAATCACCACTATGCCAACGATTGAGGATATCTGCCAAGCAATGGCTATCACGGCTGCACATCAAAACAATACGCTTTTTAAGCTCGGTATCTGTGACTTCAAACTCCATATCTAGGTCGCGTGCAATTGGAGCAAACATTTCAGCCAGCTTCTCTGCACTAAATGGCAAAGAACTCGCTTTAATTTCGTTTCGCATAAAAAACCAGCCCTGCTCTAAATCGGCATGGTGGTTTGCCTCTAAAATACTGCCGTTATATTGGGCTAAAAAACTGGATACCCGTGCAACTATTCCTACTCGATCTGGACTAGACATAACCAGACGATAAACGCGCTCCATAACTTCTCCGTAGACGATAAATAGCTAAGAATGACAAAATGAAATAAATTCATCGTTAATATCTGTTTTCACATAAGAATCAATGATATATGATGCGCGGTCCTTTGACGACTGATAGTTGACTTAGGCCAGTTTCCCTATACCGTATAGAGGGTAAACTACTAAAAAGATCCAGATTTTATAAACCGAATTTGTCACTTTAAAGTGTCTCATCTACACTTTTTAGAAAGCGAATCGCTGAAATGGGAAGAACGCTATGCTGACACGTGAACAAATGTTAGCCGCACCAGAAGACGATTACATGAACGAAGCTCAACTTGAGTTCTTTCGTAGTCTGTTGGACGAACAAGCAAAAGAAGTCCGTGAATCGTTAGCCGCTGCGCGTGCGCAACTCGCGAGTTTTGAAAATGAACCCGACGAGCTAGATAAAGCCTCCATCGAAGAAGAGCGTCGAATGGCTTTGCGGTTTTTGGACCGTCAAACCAAGTTATTGCCAAAAATTGATCAAGCAATAAAGCGCATTGATAGAAATGACTTTGGCTACTGTGAGGTCACTGGCGAAGAAATCGGCATTATGCGTTTATTACTGCGCCCTACGGCCACTTTATGTGCAGAAGAGAAGCAGCGCCAAGAAATGAAAGAGCGTAACTTCCGAGATAGTTAAACGTACCTGTAGTAATTGTTTGAAAAGAATCCTCGCTTCGGCGGGGATTTTTTTTGTCTAAGCGAGAACTTTCGGCACAACCCTTGCTGATACTAAAGTCAGACATAAAAAGCGGAAAGAAAATGGACATCAGTACAAATGCAGTTCAATCCTATCAACGCCATGAGAATTTAGCAGGCTGGGTAGCGGGAACTGAACAGCCGAAAGCTGTTAATGACTCGAAAGCAGACGAAAAGCTTGATACTGATCTCAATGTCAACATCAGTGATAAACGCACAATTTATCAATGGATCGCCCAAACCTATGAAAAAAACTTAGACACATCGGCAACCATTAGCCCAATTGCTCAGTCTCTATTTGATTACGGCATCATTGGAGTTGATGAACAGCGGACAATTAACCGCCTGTCGGGGAGTGATGGAGATATTTCGATTCTACAAGCTGTTGAAAAAAGCTTGTCTTCAGTTGAGTCTTACCATGAAAAAACAATCATGAACGGGCTACTGAGTGTTTTTAGCACTCTCGAAGCAGCCCGACATAACTACTACTAAAATAGTGCTAGAGAAAATCTGATAACACCTTCAACAACTCGACTTCCTCTACTGGCTTTACCAAAAACGCTTTTGCACCTTGACGCTGCCCCCAGACCCGATCTGTCTCTTGGTCTTTGGTTGTCGCTAAAATAACCGGGATATGCTTGGTAGATGGGTCATGTGTAAGCTTGCGAGTGGCTTGAAAGCCATTTAACTCGGGCATCACGACATCCATTAGGATTAAATCAGGTTGTGCACTTTTAGCAAGCGCAACGCCCGACGCGCCATCTTCGGCCACAATACAATCGAACCCATTGGCTTCTAGAATTTTGGTGAAATGCGCAATTTGGCTCGGTGAATCGTCTACAACTAAAATAGTGGCCATTCAAAATACCTCAAACATCGATGTTTACATAAAAATATAATCTTTTAGGAACTATAGACCCATTCACAATCCATGCAACTATTTCCCACTAAAGCTGTGCTCTAGGTTTAACAATTAACACTCGGTTACAAAATTTACCAAATGAAATTAGCGCAAAGTCGATTCCACTGCTAGGTTTTTAAAACGGTGTTATTAGTTAAAGAAGTAGACGGATCATGATCAAGAAAGAAAATATATTAGAATCTGCCCGTAAAGTTCTAACCGAACAGGGTATCAACAAGCTTTCGTTGCGTAAAATCGCCGCTGAGACTGGCTGTGCCGCACCTTCTATTTACTATTACTTTAAAAATAAGCAAGAAATTGTTGCGGGTTTATGGGAAGAAGTGGCACCAGATTTAGAGCAGCAGATGGTTTCCGCTGGCGACAAAGGACAAGTATATCGTGCTTTTTGGCAAGCTCGACCAGATGATTTTCGGTTGTTTATCACTAACGCTGATTACTTTCCGCTAGTGCACGAAACTGAAGCCTACCAAACACTCAAGTCTATGCTTGGAGGTCAAATACATCAGTTAAACGGTGAACTCATTGAGACCATTTATTTAACTCTCTAAATGAGAGATTCGAACGAAATTAGTAACTTTCTTAAGATCAACCCGACGACCTTGGGTTGATCTTAATTTCTTATAGCTGGGCTATTAGGTTTTCAACCGTTTGCACATCATTCGCTTCTAGCCCGTCGGCTACACTATTGCCATGGACAAAATCAGATAATCGATCACGCCATAGACTTGCCTGTGCATCTTGGCCGCTGAACTTAATTTCGACTAATTCAACTTGCGGTATCAAGTACCCAACACAAAATAGATCTTCATCGGCACAACGCTGCTCAATACCCCTTAATTGGGCAACGGCCGCTAACGACCAAGCCTCTGCGGTTAAATCGGACATACAGCACCCGTCCCCTTTAGACCACAATAGCCAGCTGGATTTTTAAATAAATACTGCTGATGCTCTTCTTCAGCAAAATAAAAAGGCTGCTCTGTATTAATTTCAGTCGTAATTTCACCAAAACCTTGCGCTGTCAATTGCGTTTGGTATCGAGCCTTAGAGCCCTCAATCTCAGCTAACAAAGCTTCACTCGCATAAATTGCAGAACGATATTGTGTGCCTATGTCGTTGCCTTGCTTCATGCCCTGAGTTGGGTCATGCGCCTCCCAAAACACTTTAAGTAATTGTGCTAGTGAGATTTGATCTGGTTGAAACACAACCTGAACAATCTCAGTGTGCCCCGTTCGGCCCGAACAAACATCATAGTAAGATGGATTTTTTGTTTTGCCACCCGCGTAGCCTACTGCCGTATTCAGCACACCTTCTAACTGCCAAAAAAGACGTTCAACACCCCAAAAACAGCCCGCTGCAAGCCAAATTTGTTGAGCATTTTCAGGTACGTGCCGCATGTCTATCTGAAACACACTATGGTGATAATCAAGCTGCATTGCAGTTGCTCTATCTGGTATTACATCTATATCGTCAAGCAAGCTTGCCAACTTAGTCATAGTTTTCCCCTTTGTGGTTTGCACCCTTTATAAGACCACTCTATAGTAAATTCAATGTTGGCAACTAAGGAAGTTGTTATGAAAGACGATAAACGACGATTCCAACGCATACCTTTTGAGGCAACTGTTCACGTAACTATTGGCAAAGACTCGGTAATTCAGGGGTCGTTAAGAGACATTAGCCTAAAAGGCGCCCTTATAGCTTTAGCAGAGCAGGCGCACATGCCCGCTCAGAGCACCGACTGTGAAATCACAGTAAAGCCTGATGAAAGTGATTTCAGCATACAATTAAGTGCCCAAGTTGCCTACATAGATACCGAAACCCAAACCTTTGGTGTGAATATCACCAAACTAGAGCTAGATTCGGCGACTCACCTACGTCGACTAATAGAAGTTAATCTTGGCAGTGAAGCGGCTTTACAACGTGAATTAACGAATTTGATCAGCGCGTTAGCAAGCTAACTCTGCACAGAACAACAATAATATTAACGCCCTAACTTAGCGCATTTGTGCGAGTTTTGAGTGCGCTGTCAGGGAGTCAATACACTAAAAGTCTAACAGCATGATGCAAAAAATGAAAAAGTACGTTGAAGTTTTAACCAAGATATGGGAAGTTTCATCACCAATTAGCGAATTAACCATAACCGCTACCAGCCTCTTGGCCGTTTTTTTGAACGTTTGGACAAAAAAACAACTGAAAGCGCTGAAATATTAGGCAAACAGGTCAATATGCTTCAACTTGGTACGCTTTTTGTAAGGTTTAAACTCCTTACCAGTATCTAATATCGACCCTTTTGCGGAGCAGATATTCGCTCCAAACAATGAAAAGCAAAAAGCTTCTACAAGAAGTTATAAAAAAACATAATAAGAGGATCACTCATGAAACCATTTACTAAAACGCTGGCTGCTGCGCTAGTTTCTTCTGCTGTTTTCTTGGTCGGCTGTTCATCTGACGATGAAACAGCTGCGACTGCAACAACTGCAGCCCCAGAAGCTAAATCTGGTCCAACACACCCAGTAACAGGCGAAACACTTGCCGCTGATCAGACTTTCACTTATTGGGCACTAGACGAGCATAGTTCATTCGACCCACAAATTGTTGAAGATGTATCTGGTTCAGAGCACGTTCGTAACCTTTTTGAAGGTTTATTGAACCAAGATGAAGATGGCAACTTAGTTCCTGGTGTTGCTGAACGCTTTGAAGCATCTGAAGACAAAATGACTTACACCTTCTACTTACGTAAAGACGCTAAGTGGAGCAATGGCGATCCAGTTACTGCTAAAGATTTCGTTTACGGATGGAAGCGTGCTGCCAACCCTGAAACAGCATCTCCTTATGCTTGGTTCGTTGAGTTGATGTCTATCAAAAATGCCCCGCAAATTATTGCCGGCGAAGCAGAAGTTGACTCATTAGGCGTAACGGCAGTTGACGATTACACGTTACAAGTTGAACTAACCGACTCTCTACCTTACTTCCCAATGATGGTAGTTCATACCACTACGTTCCCTACACATCAGGCGACTGTTGAGAAATTTGGTTCTGAGTGGACTAAACCTGAAAATATGGTTTCGAACGGTGCTTACACGTTATCTGAGCACGTAGTTAACGAACGCGCTGTATTGGAGCGTAACGACCAATACTGGAACAATGATGCGACAATTCTTGAAAAAATTGTTTCAATCGTTGTACCTGACGAAAACCAAGGTCTAATTCGCTGGAAAGCAAATGAATTTGATCTAATGAACTCTGTTCCTACTGGTCAATTCAAGTCACTTCAAGAAGAATTCCCTGGCGAAGCTTTAGCTTATCCACGTTTGTGTAACTACTACTACACCTTCAACTTAAGTGAATCTGGACCAGAAGAGTTTAAAGACGTTCGTGTTCGCCAAGCACTTGCGTATGCCATTGATCGTAAAGTTATTACAGAGCAAGTACTACAAGGTGGCCAGCCTGAAGCTTACACATTCACACCTGCCGCAACCGCTAGCTTCACTGTACCGCCTGTTGAGTTCGGCCAAATGACTCAAGCAGAACGTGATGAAAAAGCGAAAGAGTTGTTAGCTGAGGCTGGTTACAGTGCTTCTAACCCACTAACATTCGACATGCTTTACAACACTTCAGAAGGCCACAAGCAAATCGCAACTGCGATTTCTCAAATGTGGAAAACTAAACTAGGTGTTGAAGCTGTTCTGAATAACATGGAATGGAAAACATTCTTAGAAGAGCGTGGCAACCAGAACTTTGCACTTGCACGTGGCGCATGGTGTGGTGACTACAACGAAGCATCTACATTCCTTGATTTAGTTCGCTCTAACTCAGGTTACAACGATGGCAAATACAACAACCCAGAAGTCGATCGCTTAATGGACGAAGCTAAAACACAAGCTGATCCAAGTGCTAACTATACTGCGGTTGAGCAAATATTAGCCGAAGAAATGCCAATCATCCCTGTTTATCACTATGCTGGTAACATTTTGCTTAAGAGCAATGTTAAAGGCTGGCCGGTAAATAACGTTGAGCAAAACTGGTACGCGCGGAACTTATATAAAGTTGCTAAGTAAGCGTTAAATTGCTTTAACTCTAAACATCGTCGGTAACCCCGGCGGTGTTTTTTTTGTTATAGATATAATCAAAAAGACGCCATGCAAATAATTTTCGAAACTACAAAAGTAGCCGACTATCATTTGTAAAGGTATGATTACATTTTTCGCTAAGCGATTGATTTGGCTCACTTTATTAATGCTTTTTAAGGGTCGCTAATCATCAATGAACAGGCTAAAATTCTGCCTTTCGTATAGATAAAAACAGGACACCGCTATGTTCAGTTTCATAGTAAAGCGTTTGCTAACCGCAATTCCAACGCTGCTAATACTTATAATAGCTTCATTTATATTGATGCACAGCGCTCCAGGAGGACCATTCACTTCTGAGCGTAAACTGCCCCCTCAGGTAGAAGCCAATATCAACGCCAAGTATGGTTTAGATAAGCCGCTGTATTATCAAATGTTCGATTACGTACGCGACATTGTCGTCGATTTCGATTTCGGGCCGTCATTTCGATATAAAGACCGCTCAGTCAACGATCTAATTTCCGATGGTTTCCCTGTGACTCTGACCTATGGCTCTATTTCTGCCTTAGTCGCCGTCCTATTTGGTGTAACTCTCGGTGTCGTCGCTGCACTCAACCACAATAATTGGAAAGACTACGCGGCGCTCAGTTTTACCTTCACCGCACAAGTACTACCCAACTTTGTTATGGCCCCCTTATTGGTGCTGTTGTTCACTCTTTACTTAGGCTGGCTGCCCGGCGGTGGTTGGGAAGGTGGGAAACCGCAATTCATCATCATGCCTGTGATAGCGCTGTCAACAAGCTACATGGCCACTATTGCTCGTATTACTCGATCCTCAATGCTTGAAGTCCTTAATTCCAACTTTATCCGTACGGCTAAAGCAAAAGGGGTTCCTTACTCCCGCATTATTATGAAGCACGCATTAAAGCCTGCCCTACTTCCTGTACTTTCTTATATGGGCCCTGCATTTGTTGGCATGATCACGGGCTCGGTTATTATTGACATGTACTTCAGCACCGGCGGTATTGGCGTGTTGTTTGTTAACGGTGCTTTGAACCGTGACTATTCTACGATCATGGGTATTACCATTCTAATTGGGACCTTAACTGTCTTACTTAACATGCTGGTAGATATTCTATACGCATGGATAGACCCTAAAATTCGTTATTAAGACAGTGAGGTTAAAAAATGATTGTTAACTCTAAAAAAGTAGAAGAACTCGCTGAGAATATCTTAGACGCGGAAGAGATCGAAGGTCGTTCACTTTGGCGTGACGCGGCGAAACGTTTTTCCCACAATAAGGCCGCGGTTGGTGGTGTTATCACCTTAGCGCTTATATTAATTTTCACCCTAGTTGGACCTAGCTTTGCGCAATGGTCTAATGAAGAAATTGACTGGTCGGTTCTGGGTCAAGTTAAGCAACTTGGCGCGCCTTCGTTCGAAACGGGTCACTATTTCGGCACCGATGATCTTGGTCGCGACCTTTATTCACGGGTTATCCAAGGTACCAGCATCTCATTAAAAGTCGGCATCATTGGCTCCATTGTTGCTGTTGTAGTTGGAACGCTTTATGGCGCAACCGCGGGCTATATAGGTGGCCGTGTAGATAATGCCATGATGCGCTTAGTTGATATATTTATGTCGATCCCCTATATGTTTGTTTTAATCTTATTGCTCGTTGTTTTTGGTCGATCCTTAAACTTACTCTTTGTGGGTATCGGTCTTATTTCTTGGCTTGATATGTCACGTATCGTCCGAGGGCAGACTTTATCGATTAAAAACAAAGAATATATTGAAGCCGCGATTGCAGCTGGGGTTTCAAACTTCACCATTATTTTGCGTCACATCGTACCGAATTTAATTGGTATCGTTATTGTGTATGCATCACTGCTGGTTCCGGGCTTGATTCTCACGGAATCCTTTATTTCCTTCCTTGGTTTAGGTGTTCAAGAGCCAGACACCTCTTGGGGTGCGCTAATCAGTGCGGGCGCTAAATCTATGCAGTACGGCACGTTATGGCAAATAGGGTTTCCATTATTCTTCTTTGTCATCACACTGTTCAGCATGTTCTTCATAGGCGACGGCTTGCGCGATGCGCTAGATCCGAAAGACCGATAACCAGGAGCGAATTATGAGTTTATTAGAAGTTAAGGATCTCGGCGTTCAGTTCCAAACTGGTGATGGTATTGTCAGTGCGGTTAACGGGGTCACGTTTAATTTAGAAAAAGGCAAAACACTCGGTATTGTGGGTGAATCTGGCTCCGGTAAGAGCCAAACGGTATTCTCCATAATGGGATTACTAGCTCAAAACGGCTGGGCAACAGGCAGTGTTAAGTTTGATGGTCTGGAAATTTTAAACCTTCCTGAACAAGGCTTGAATAAAATTCGTGCGCAAAAAATTGCCATGATTTTCCAAGACCCAATGACGTCATTGAATCCCTATCTGAAAGTCAGTGAACAACTGATGGAAGTACTCATTCTGCATAAGGGTATGAATAGACAAGAGGCGCTTGCAGAATCGATTCGTATGCTAGATGCCGTTCGCATTCCTGAAGCCGCCTCGCGTATTCACCTTTACCCACATGAATTTTCAGGTGGTATGCGTCAGCGCGTTATGATCGCAATGGCATTACTATGCCGACCTGAGCTTCTCATTGCTGATGAGCCAACAACGGCTCTCGATGTCACAGTTCAGGCGCAGATCATGGACTTACTTGCTGATCTGCAAAAAGATTTCGGAACCGCAATTATCCTCATTACTCACGATCTTGGCGTAGTCGCAGGTAGCTGTGAAGATACGTTGGTCATGTACGGGGGTAAGGTAATGGAATACGCCCAGACCGATGATCTGTTCAAATCACCATCGCACCCTTACACCAAAGGCTTATTATCCGCGATCCCTCGTTTGGATCACATTGGTGCTGAGCTAAACACGATTCCTGGTAATCCACCGAATATGATGAATATGCCGAAAGGTTGTCCATTTTCTCCACGCTGTGCTCATGCGATGGATCAATGTCACAACGAACCAGCAGCCCTAGTCAATTTTGATGGTACGCGCTTACGTGCTTGCCACAAACCTGTGGAGGAAATCTAATGACGGCGCAAAAAGAAAAACTGTTATCAGTAGATGATCTCAAAGTTTACTTTGATATTTACCCTCCAAACGCTATGCCATGGACAAAACCAGGTGTACTGAAAGCTGTTGACGGCGTAAGTTTCGATTTATACGCAAGCGAAACTTTAGGTATTGTTGGTGAATCTGGTTGCGGAAAAAGCACACTGGCCCGTGCCGTTATTAAAATGGTACCGGCCGAAGCTGGCAAGGTAATGTGGCTCGGCAAAGATCTTCTCAGTGCAAGCAAGCGCGAGATGAAAGCGGCCCGCCGTGATTTACAGATGATATTCCAAGATCCACTCGCGTCCTTAAACCCGCGTATGACGATTGGCGATATTATTTCTGAACCTCTTAAAACACATCACCCAGATTTAAACTCAGCGCAACGAAAGCAGCGAGTGAAAGAAATGTTAATCAAGGTTGGCTTATTACCTAACCAGATTAACCGCTACCCGCATGAATTCTCAGGTGGCCAGTGTCAGCGTATTGGTATTGCCCGTGCACTTATCTTAGAGCCGAAATTAATCATTTGTGATGAGCCCGTTTCAGCACTAGATGTATCCATTCAAGCGCAAATTATTAACTTGCTAATGGAACTGCAAAAGGACATGGGCTTATCGCTCATATTTATTGCCCACGACCTTAGCATTGTTCAACACATTAGTACTCGAGTCATGGTGCTTTATTTAGGGAATGTTTGCGAAATCACCACCAGCGAACAGCTCTACAAAACACCACGGCATCCGTACACTCAAGCGCTAATCTCTGCCGTGCCCGTGCCCGACCCTGAAATTGAACGCAACAAAAAGGTAATTATTTTAGAAGGCGATTTGCCCTCTCCAATGAACCCACCTTCTGGTTGTGTATTTCGAACGCGCTGCCCTAAAGCACAAGATTTATGTGCTCAGAAAAAGCCAGAGCTCATTGATGTAGCAGATCTTCATGAAGTGGCTTGTCACTTTCACGATTAAAGGGTTTTTAAAGCTGCAATTTTTGAGTTACAAGCTTCAAGCTTCAAAAATTTAGCTTTGGATTTATAACTAGAAAGCCAACCCATTTAGGGTTGGCTTTATTTTTGCGAGGTTAGTTTGCTAAGTCTATTTGATAAACGGCAAAACCTAACTCATCGGTGTCTACTTTGGACATTTTACGCTTTTGATTTTCTTCAATAAACGCTGCTGCTTTTTCACTGTCTTGAGTTTTAAAGCGAACATCTAATTTAACGTTTGTTTCAATCGTCTTAAACGTCCAGTTGTGATCTGCACTTGGGTTTACTTTGCCTTCATATTTGCCAGTGGCGACATTCAACTTCGAGGTTTGAGTAATATAGGCTGCTAGCGCTTCGCGGTTTGTATCGGGAAGTTCCAAAATAACATGTTCAGATCCGGTACCTGCAAACTTACCACCAAACGCACGGTAGTTATTTGAAGCAACTATGAATTCTTTCTTAAAGAAATCATTACCTGAGAATACCTTACCATTAGCATCTTTAAAGCTAAGGTTAACAACTCGAGAAGCATCGGCGTTCACCACCTTACAATCACGGTCAAATTTAGTCGGAGCCGTTACATCAAACTGATAAGTTAAGCCATCGATAACATCAAAGTTATAAGTTGGGTGGTTAAAGTTAATCAGGTTTTGAGCTTCTGTTGACTTAGGGTCAATTTGGTTAAATTGATTCGCCGAACATTCAAGCCAATCTTTCAACTCCGCACCTGTGGCTTTAACTGCAACCATAGTATTAGGATACAAGTACAAGTCTGCAGCATTCTTAAAGGTCAATTCACCTTTACTAACTTGAACATACTGATCCGTATCACTGGTAGTGCTGTGACGTCCACCTGCTTTAAACGGAGCAGAAGCCGATAACACAGGCAGGTGCGCAAGATTAGCTGGTAACTTAGCGGTAACGTTTGCAATTTGTGCATCAGACACAATTTGAACGCTAGGATCATCTTGAACCAAGGTCAAAAAGCTATACATATTTGCAGCAGCAACACCGATAGGCTCATTAACGAAAGCCAGTGTACCCTCATGCTCAGTTGCAACAGATTCACGAATGTTCGCATCAGCCTCAACTAAAGGCGTTTTGTTTTTACCGTCGAAAATTGGTAGAGACTTCGTTTGCGCATCGGTTACCTTCCAATTACCTGTAGAGCCTTCCAAGGTTAAATCCACAATACCTAAGTTATCACCCCAACGTCCTGGCATAACCGAAGCAACGCCATTAAGGAGACCCTTCTCAACATCGGTATTAGGTAGGTCGGCATAGCGAGCGGACGGGAAAACAGAGTGACTGTGCCCGAACATGATTGCATCAATACCTTTAACTCGCGTTAGCGAATAAGTAGCATTTTCTGCCATCGGGTCTCCTGGGTTTTCCGAAGAACCGATTCCAGAGTGTGGAATTGCGACAATAATGTCGGCTCCCTTATCTTTCATTTCAGGCACATATTTTTTAGCCGTTTCTAAAATATCAGCTGCGGTTACCTTACCTTCGAGGTTTTGCTTGTCCCACAGTAGTATCTGAGGAGGTACAAAGCCAATATAACCAATTTTCACTACATGCTTATTTCCAGCTCGGTCGACTACTGTTTTTTCCTCGATAACATATGGAGTAAATAAATGCTCACCATTTTTAACACCATTCCAACAGCCATTAGCATCTGCGCAATAAACGTTGGCATTAATGTACTGAAAATCGGCACCAGAAATAGAATTTCTTAAAAAATCCAAACCATAGTTAAACTCGTGATTGCCAATATTACCAACGCTGTAACCAAGCTGATTCATGGCTTTATAGGCCGGATGAACCTGGCCTTCCGTTAGCCCAACTTTCGCCATATAGTCGCCCATTGGGCTACCTTGCAACAAATCACCATTGTCGACCAAAACATAGTTTTTACTTTGCGCTGCGGATTCATGGATAAGTGAGGCAGTACGAGCAAGACCAATCGTCGGGTCTACTTTTCCAGCGTAATAATTGTAATCCATAATATTGGTATGAAGGTCCGTGGTTTCCAACACCCGCAGGTCAACGGTAGCAGCAAAGCTGACAACGCTTACTGCAGTGGTCAAAACCGAGAACATAAAGATAGATTTTTTATACATGAGAGGTCCTATTTTTATAATTAATTAGTACTTTTTAGGCAATAAAGACTAGTTGAAGTATCGACCAGATACTTAACCATAAGGTCAGAATATGCCTAAAAACACCTAAAGTCACACTAAGTTTAATGAAAAATTTATTACAGTATTGGTTTGTTGAATTGACGGACAAAGCAAGGAAAATTAGTGTATAACTGGATTCTTCAAAAGGTTGGCTTCACAATGATGCACCAAGGCTCACAGTTAGATTTAACTACCTTCAATAACCAACTTGCCTGCATTACCAACGACTGTTTGGATGCAACCTCAACCTTCACGAACTATCTAAAAGTCGTGTTTACCTATGGGTCTGTAACTTAGCATGCTTTCTTCCAATCCAAACCCTTCACCCTATATCGGGCTAGTGAGCTCAATTATTGCGTCTTGTTTGTTCGCCCTACTGCCTTGGTACGTTCATTTATATCCGGTGACTGAATATAGCGGCAATGAATTTGCCGCTCATAGAATAATTTGGAGTACCGTGCTGATGGTTTTTGCCCTTAGCGTAGCTCGTCAACTGCCCTTACTGTTTTACCACTTAAAAGATTGGCGTGCATGGCCGCGCGTCATGCTCGGTTCAATGCTCGTCGGCTTACAGTTTTGGTTGTTTCTTTGGGCTCCGGCAAATGGGTTTACCCTTCCACTTGCACTTGGTTACTTTTCTCTTCCCTTAGTATTAGTACTCATAGGTCGTTTCTTTTACAGCGATTCTCTCAATACACTGCAATGGATAGCCGTTTGTCTAGCAGGGTTAGGTGTCGCCTACGCCTACATCATGACAGATGGTCTGTCATGGATAGTTTTAGTCGTTGCATTGGGATACCCGCTGTATTTTGTTTTACGACGGCATTACCCTTTGCCCAGCCATATCGCGTTTTCACTTGATAACTTCTTCTTACTGCCCATTGCCCTAGCTTATCTATATTTTGGCCCAAGCATTCCCGCAAATGTCGACTTTGTACAACCACCGTTAATTTTTTATATCGGTCTTGGCGTGGCAGGCGCAGTACCCATGCTACTGTTCCTATTGGCCTCACGCCGACTCACTATGAGTATGTTTGGCCTAATGAGCTATCTAGAACCGGTATTAGTCTTCATCGTCGGTTGGGCTTTAGGGGAGCGCCTGGAAGCCAATCAATTGCCAACTTATCTGTTTATTGTGATGGCCGTGGTTATGTTGGGGCTTGATGGGGTTAGGAGGGTTAGGAAAAAGACAGTTTAAAAAAGCTGCAAGCTTTCAGCGGCCAGCTGTCAGTGAGAGGTTCAAAGCGGTGCTGTGGTGAGCTTGGGTGGTTAATTTCTATTGCTCGGGAATCTGAGGCATGGATGCCGAAGTTTAGCGGTGCAAGGAGGCACGAAAAGCGACCGAGCAATAGGAATTGACCTCTCTAGCGTTGTTTGTGTGGGCTGCGGGCTGCGGGCTGCGGGCTGCGGGCTGCGGGCTGCGGGCTGCGGGCAAAAATCATAATCAGGAGAACTTATATATAAAACCACTACCAATACTTGCTTTGCACCTATTTTACTTACAACTGGCAGCAATAAACTTGCAGCTTTCCCCCCGCCCATTTTTTTGAACTTACCCAAAGCCCGCAGCCTAAAACCGCCCTAAAAATACCGTGCGGTATCAATTGTTTTTTTCTAGTACAATAGCCGAAAATTTTTTATGAGCAGTTGTTATGCCTTGGTTACAGATCAAAATTCCAACAATGCCGAAATATACCGAAGTACTTGAAGACGCGATGTTACTGGCGGGTTGTACGGCGGTAACGCTGATAGACACCGACGACCAGCCGGTTTTTGAGCCTATTCGGGGCACAACGCCGTTGTGGGAACATACCACACTGCAAGGGCTGTTTGAGGAAGATGTCGATGCGCAACAGCTCGTAGAAACACTTCAGCAACTTATAGAATCTGAACAGCTTAAAACCGGCGAGATCAGTACTGAGATACTGGAAGACAAAGATTGGGAACGCGAATGGATGGATAACTTCCAACCCATCGCCTGTGGCGATCGCTTGTGGATAGTCCCTTCTTGGCGTGATGCACCCGATCAAGAAGCAGTTAACTTACGGCTTGATCCAGGTTTAGCCTTTGGCACGGGTACACACCCTACTACTTTTTTATGCCTGCAATGGTTAAACGACCATATCAAAGGCGATGAGACTGTACTAGATTATGGCTGTGGCTCAGGCATTTTAGGGTTATCAGCGTTGTTGTTGGGCGCTAATCATATGGATGGCATTGATATTGACCCACAAGCCATTACTGCAACAGAAAATAACGCACAAACAAACAACTTAGCGACAGAGCTTTTCCGCGTAACCACCGAAATAAGCGAACTAGCCGAGCAATATGATGTCGTCGTAGCAAACATCTTAGCTGGGCCATTATGCGACATGGCCGAAGCCATTTGTCATCGCCTAAAACCCGATGCACCGCTAGTGCTCTCGGGCATTTTGTCACACCAAGCCGTGAGCGTGGTTGACGCCTACGAACGCTGGATTAGCTTTGATCCGATCAGTGAATTAGACGGCTGGGTGCGTTTAAGTGGCCGAAAACGCCAATCGAAAGGTTTTCAGCCTACCGACAATGGGTTAATCTTAGAGCTTTCTTAAAGTTCGTGCGCTAAGCTTCGGATTTTTATAGGATAATGTTCGTCATGGACGCGAAGGATACGATATAAAATGGCAGAATCATTCATAACCCAATGCCCACATTGTGGCACCTCATTTCGAGTGAGGACAGAACAGTTAGCCGTGGCTAATGGCTCTGTGCGTTGTGGTGCCTGCCTGCAAGTATTTAGCGCGCGCAACCATGTCGTCACCACCTCTATACCGTCACAAACGGCAGGAAAAGCAGCCCCGGTCGCAAAAAGAACAGCGCCTAAACCCGCTATTCCAAAACCGACAGCACCCAAATCGCCAGTACCAAGGCCGACTGCAAAACCTGCCGTTAAACCTAGGCCTAACCCAGCACCTATGCGCAAAGCGCCACCCAAACAAGACACCAGCCGGTTTCCTACCGATACCGATGATGACGCAGAATTCTTATTTGCTGCTGATGACGATGATGATGAATTCTTATTTGCCGCCGACAGTGACGATGACGAATTATTCGATGAAGATGAGCAAAACGACGGCCTCGGTGAGCTATCAGATAGCTTTTTAAATCTGAATAACTCAAACCCGCCACAAAAGAAAGTTGATCATTTTCAATCCGAAACGCATTCGTTAAATAAAGAACTATTCGCTGAAGACGAAGATGATGAAGACGAGAGCTGGGCTGAGTCCATGCTCGAAGAGATCGAAAAAGAAAATGTATCACTAAAGAAGCCTGCCGTTTTCGAATCGCGCAATGTTTCAACTAAACAGAGCCAATCAGAAGCACACAATGCAGCGATGAAACGCTCTGCCCTATTTGTCGACTTAGAGTCTGGCAATACTCAAAGGCCTACAAGCGCCTCACAAGTGGTCAATCAAGCCAGCCAAGAGCTCGACCTAGATTTTCACTTTGAGGAGCGCCTAAGTCGTTTACGCCCGCTTGGATGGCTTGTCGTTGCCCTATTCATTGTCATACTATTTGCGCAATTTGCATGGTTACAGCGAGATACCTACGCCCGAATGGATCAATGGCGGGGTCTATACGCCCAAGCATGCGATGTTATTGGGTGCGAATTACCTGATCAGGTCGATGTCGAGCAAATCCGGACCTCAGTAATTGTTCGAGATCATAAGAACACGGCACTTAAAGATATTAAAATGGTCGATATTGTGCTCACTAACCGTGCTCCGTTTAAGCAACCTTTCCCAGAAATCCTGCTACAGTACTCTGACGTGAACGGTAAAGTAGTCGCTGACCAAAGCTTTTTGCCAACTGATTATTTAAAAGGCGAAATGACCGGTGTAATGACAATGCCTTTGAACACTCGAGTTTATGTCTCTATCCCAATAAAAGCACCGGCTAAGAGCGCCGTTAACTACCAGTTAATTTTAAACCCAATTTCTCAGTAGGCACTAATAAAGTAGTGCTAAGCTATTGAAATTTAAATAATTCTACTGAAACACTGTTCACCGAAGCCTTGTGGCAACGGTGAACAAAAAAGCGCAAAAAAAACCACTCTTTCTGCTTCTCAAGCTTTCAATCAGGGCCAAGACTCGCTATTATTCCGCGCCCTTGAGTTGAGCAAAAAATAAACGATCATACGTGTTTAGCATTGGCCCTTATCAAATAAGTCAACCTACCGTATTAGCACCCATGGCGGGCGTGACGGATCAACCGTTTCGCAAGCTCTGCAAAGCTCAAGGTGCTGGTTTAGTCGTTTCAGAAATGGTTACCAGTGATACTCGGCTGTGGAAAACGAATAAATCTCGTTGGCGCTTAAACCATGACGGCGAGGCCGAGCCTATCAGCATTCAAATTGCCGGCGGCGAAGCGAGCATGCTTGCACATGCCGCGGCACAAAATGTCCAGATAGGTGCTCAGATTATTGACATTAATATGGGCTGTCCTGCTAAAAAGGTCTGCAATAGAGCCGCTGGCTCGGCCCTAATGAAAGATGAAGCGCTGGTTAAAGAAATTTTAACCGCTGTCGTTGCAGCGGTAGATGTACCGGTAACCTTAAAGATTAGAACTGGTTGGTGCACTCAGAGCAAAAACGCACTAACGATAGCAAGAATGGCAGAAGATCTGGGCATACAGATGCTGGCCATTCACGGTAGAACGCGTGACGAAGGCTATAAGGGTGATGCGGAATATAACACCATTGCACAAGTTAAAAGCGCCTTATCTATACCGGTGCTTGCGAATGGCGATATAGATTCGCCAGAAAAAGCCAAACAAGTGGTTACAGACACCAACGTAGACGGTGTCATGATTGGTCGAGCGGCTCAAGGTAACCCTTGGATATTCAACCGCATCAATCATTATTTAGAGTCAGGTATTCTTATTCCAGACCCTAAGCCAAGCGAAGTTTATACAATGTTAAGTGGTCACCTCACAGCATTGCATGAGTTTTATGGCGAATATATGGGCGTTCGAATCGCCCGAAAACATTTAGGTTGGTATTTAAAGGCTCATCAGGCCGACCCAAGTGCAATGAAACAACTTAATCGGTTAGAGACTGCGTCCGAGCAGTTGCTAGCCATCGATACAATTTTTGAACATCTAGAAACATCTAAGGATACTGCTGCATGACTATCGAAATTGTTGCGCCAACAACAGAAACACATGAATCACTTCAACTGCACGCTGCCAGCGAGAACCCACAAACTCTGCGTGACAGCGTAGAAATAGCGATGCGCAATTATTTCGCACATTTAGACGGTCAAGACGTTTGTAACGTGCACCAGATGGTATTAACGGAAGTTGAAGCCCCTATGCTTGAAGCGGTTATGCGTTACTGCCGGGACAATCAAACCAAAGCGTCTCATGTTTTGGGCCTCAATCGAGGCACACTGCGCAAAAAGCTAAAGCAATACGGCTTACTTTAAAGCACAGCACAAAGGCGACTTCGGTCGCCTTTGTTGTTTATAGCACCCTAACTTATTGACCGACTACTCAGAAACTATATTTCGAGGACAAAATGACCCAACCTGTTAACGTAGTGACCCCTAAGCGAGCGCTTATCAGCGTCTCAGATAAAGCCGGCATTGTTGATTTTGCACGTGAGTTACACCAGCGCGGTGTTCGCCTTATCTCAACTGGGGGTACGTTTAAGCTATTGAGCCAACATGATATTCCAGTCACCGAAGTTTCTGATATTACTGGTTTTCCTGAAATGATGGATGGCCGAGTTAAAACACTGCACCCGTTAATTCATGGCGGTATTCTAGGTCGCCGCGGTCAAGATGAAGATGTTATGACGCAGCATAATATTGAGCCGATCGATATGGTCATTGTTAATCTTTACCCTTTTGCAGAAACCATTGCAAAAGAAGACTGCATCTTGGCGGATGCAATTGAAAATATCGATATTGGAGGCCCAACCATGGTTCGTTCTGCAGCTAAGAACCATAAAGATGTCGCCATTGTCGTTAACTCGTCTTCCTACTCTGAATTATTGGCGCAATGGGACGAACTGGGTGGTTTAACTCAAGCAACCCGCTTCAATTTAGCGCGTTTAGCCTTTGAACACACAGCTAAATACGATGGTATGATCGCCAATTACTTAGGCACCATTCCTGCGGAAACCGAATCGAATGCCACTCCAGCACGACGTGAATTCCCCGACACGTTCAACAGCCAGTTTAAGTTAAAAGACATTATGCGCTACGGAGAAAATCCACACCAAAAAGCGGCATTCTATGTTGAAGAGGGTGTCGTTGAGCCGGGTATCTCAACTATTACAACCTTACAAGGCAAAGCCCTTAGCTTTAATAACATTGCCGATACCGATGCAGCTTTAGAGTGTGTAAAAAGCTTTGATGAGCCGGCATGCGTCATTGTTAAGCATGCTAATCCATGCGGCGTCGCAACCGGTAAAAACCTAACAGAAGCCTATCAACGTGCTCTTTCTGTTGATACGACATCGGCTTTCGGTGGCATAATTGCCTTTAACCGTGAGCTGGATACCGATGCTGCCAATGCAATTATAGGTAAGCAGTTTGTTGAAGTTATTATCGCTCCGTCTGTCAGTGCTGAAGCGGCCGCAATTGTGGCTCAAAAGCCCAATGTTCGACTACTCGCATGTGGCCAATGGACAAACCGAGTTCCTGCCTTAGATTACAAGCGCGTCAATGGCGGTTTATTACTGCAAGATCGTGACTTAGGTATGGTCACTGAATCAGATTTAAAAATTGTTACCAAGGTGCAGCCTACGGCCACTCAAATCCAAGATCTGATGTTTGCTTGGAAAGTCGCTAAATTTGTTAAATCGAATGCAATTGTGTATGCAAAAGATGGCCTCAGTACGGGCATCGGCGCAGGACAAATGAGCCGAGTTTACAGCGCCATAATTGCAAACATTAAAGCAAAAGATGAAAATATAGATATCGCAGGTTCTGCAATGGCATCTGAAGCCTTTTTACCGTTCCGCGACAGCTTAGATCAAGCTGCAGAGATAGGTGTTACCGCTGTCATTCAGCCAGGAGGTAGCATGCGTGACGATGAAGTCATTGCCGCTGCAGATGAGCACGGTATCGCCATGGTCTTTACCGGTATGCGTCATTTCCGTCATTAATAAGGAATGTAATAATGAATGTACTAATCTTAGGCAATGGCGGCCGTGAACACGCCCTTGCCTGGAAAACGATCCAATCTCCAAACGTCGATAAGGTGTTTGTTGCACCAGGTAATGCTGGCACTGAAAGCGAGCCCGGCGTGGTCAATGTCGATATCAGCGCAACTGATTTCCCTGCATTAATTGAGTTTGCACAGAAAAACCAAATTAATCTGACCATCGTTGGCCCTGAAGCACCCTTGGTAGAAGGCGTGGTTGATGCATTTGAAGAAGTAGGGCTCACCGTTTTCGGCCCAACTAAGGCTGCTGCGCAATTAGAAGGTTCTAAAGCCTTCACTAAAGACTTTTTGGCTCGTCATAATATACCAACAGCCTTCTACGGCGTATTTACCGAAGAACAGCCTGCTATTGCTTATATTGAAGAAAAAGGCGCGCCCATCGTTGTTAAAGCCGATGGCTTAGCAGCGGGCAAAGGCGTTATTTTGGCGCAAACCAATGCAGAAGCCATAACTGCAGTGAAAGATATGCTCTCGGGTAACAAATTCGGTGATGCCGGTGCCCGTGTTGTCGTTGAACAGTTTTTAACAGGCGAAGAAGCCAGCTTCATCGTCATGGTTGATGGTGAAGACGTGCTAACACTTGCTACCTCGCAAGATCACAAAGCTCGTGATAACGGTGATTTAGGTCCAAATACCGGAGGAATGGGTGCTTACTCCCCTGCTCCTGTTGTCACACCAGAAATTCACGACCGAATCATGAACGAAGTCATTCACCCAACCGTTAAAGGTATGAAAGCTGAAGGTAATCGCTATCGTGGCTTCTTATATGCCGGCATTATGGTTGGAGCAGACAACACACCTTATGTTTTGGAATATAATTGTCGCTTCGGCGACCCTGAAACCCAACCTATTATGATGCGTTTACAATCCGATTTAGCCGCCTTGTGTATTGCTGCTGTGAATGGTGAATTGTCAACAATGGATGCGCAGTGGGATGAACGGGCTGCCGTGGGTGTTGTTATGGCCGCGGGCGGTTATCCATTTGATTATGAAAACGGTAAGCGAATCACCGGCATTCCTGAAGCAGAATTAACCGGCGCTAAGGTTTTTCAAGCGGGAACGGCTAAAACTGACGCTGGTGTTACTGTAACCAATGGCGGTCGTGTTTTATGTGTAACTGCATTAGGAAATACAGTAGCCGAAGCTCAAGAGCGTGCTTACCAAGGCGTCAGTGCGATCCAATGGGATGAAGTCTACTTCAGAACCGATATAGGCCATAAAGCCATAAATCGCTAATTGGACTTAGGCACCATAAAATAGAGCTGTTGCAACACTGTGGCCTATTTTATGGTGTATTTTGCCCACCCATTTTTAGTTATACTGTCGGTTACTTTCTTCCGGTTAGTTTGTCATGATGCGTTCGATAGTTTTAGCATTGTTGTTATTTACGTACTTTGCACTGCCAACTTGGGCCAATACCTTCCAAATCAGTCAAGGGAACATTGATCACAATATATCTGAATATAGTGATTACTTTAGTGACCCGAACGAAGCCTTTTCTTATGTTCAGGTGCAGCAATCTACTTTCGAAAATAAATTCACACCCGTTCATAACGAATATTTGCGCCGAGGAATACTCCAAGAGCCGACTTGGTTACGAATCCGCCTAGCTAACAACACAGGAAAAATACAAAAACTTCATTTAACTTTAGATGGTCCACACATTGATAGGGCCGATCTTTATGTCAGCCATCCTTATGATGTTTTTAAGCGGCAAAGCACTGGTTCAAGCATTGCCTATGAAGACAGGCCCTTCCCTCTTGGCAACTATGTTTTTCCGATTGAACTTTACCCAGGGCACCACGAACTCATTTTATTCATAAAAAGTGCAGAGCCCGCCAATTTAAAACTTAAATTAAGCAATGAAAAAATTGCAATTACACACCTGTCTTCAACTTTATTGTTTCATATTTCAACCATCTCATTTTTATTCATCATGAGCATTGTCGCTCTTTTTAGCCTGATAAAATTTCGAACAATGGTGAGCTTTTGGGGTATGGCACTGAACGTTGGCTTTATACTGAGTATTTCAGGTTGGACAGGAATTATGTCAACTTGGTTTCCAAACTGGACGTTTATTGAAATTCGCGCTGAGAATGTCGGCGCCTTTATTATTCTCGGCACCTATGCTCGGCTCATCTCCGAAATTCGTAGTGAAAGGCATATTACTTGGATAAAAGACGCTCTAAAGTTGTTTGCCTATTTATTGGGCGTTTTTGCTGTATTTGCTGTGATATTACAAAATTTTTTAGCCGCACAAGCTATTGTTGCGCCTGTCGCGACAGTCATGATTGGGTTGTTTTGGATTATCAATCAGCCCAAGAGCCAAACTGAACGCATGCTAATTTTTGGATTTTTTAACCTAGCAATCTACTTTTCAACCACCACACTAGTGATGTCTGGGATATTTCTACTCAGTGAAACAACGTTTTTTATTCTCAGAATCACCTCTATGTTAGCCGTGGCCAGTACTTTGTGGTCGGCTTGGATAATTTCTAGCCATAGATTGGACCGAGTTGCGGTTGAAGGTATGAATATGCCTAATATGCACTGGCCGCTACTACGTAAAATCAACCACGATATTCGCGGTCCCATTAACGGCGTTTTGGGTATGACCGAACTATTACAAGACACTACGCTTTCCGCTCATCAACAGGAATACATTAATACGGTACAGGCTGCTGGCTACTCACTTTTGCGTGAAGCAGATCAGCTACAAAACTTGATACGCATTGGATTAAACCGCATACCTGACAGCGAAGGTGAATTTGATCTCTACGATTTAATTGAAGATACGTTACAGCCATTTTCTCGAGTAGCGCACAACAAAGGTGTGGAACTGGTTCTTGACATCATGCCTGAAATACCAACTTACTATCGTGGTAATGCCCACATTATCGGCCAAGTGCTTTCTAACGTTGTTGAAAATGCCATTCAATACACCGAGCATGGTGAAATCTTAATTCAGATAAAACCTTGGCAACAAAACCGTATTCGCTTTAGCATTACTGACACAGGGCCTGGTATTTCCAAAGATGCCAGAAGCCAGTTGTTTGTATTTCCGAATCAAGACAACATTAACCACTCCTCCGATGTACATATTGGTTTGCCAATTAGTAAATACTTAGTTGGTATTTTGGGTGGCCAACTTACCTTGAGCAGTGAGCTGCGTATGGGTACAACGGTTTGGCTAGACATTCCACTCACCGAGGTTCCGGCGTCTGAATCAACTATGCAACAACCCAGCTTACCGCTTGATAAGTTTCGTTTAATGGTAGTTGACGACAACTTAACCTGCCGCAAGGTGATTGAACATGTGGCACAAAGTTGGCGAATGACGGTACTAAGCATGAGCAATGGTCAATCAGCTCTGGCCAATTTACACAATGAATATCATAAGGGTGAGCCTATTGATATCCTCATTGTTGATCAAAATATGCCATCCATGTCAGGTGTCGAATTAGTTCAACGTATTCGCCAAGACTCTAGTTTAAATAGAGACATTGTTGTGGTGATGATGTCTGGCGCTGATGAAGTCGCCAGCCAAGTTAACGAGAAAGATACGGGTATTAAATACGTGCTCTCTAAACCCGTTTCTGCTCGAGCTTTAAGAGATACGCTCAACTTGGCACACGCTGAAATACTTAAAAACAAAGAGGCTAGAAATGTTAAGAAATCTCACTTTTTCTGATCGGTTCATAAGCCATTTAGATAACGCTCTGAAAACTCTTACGCCAGGGGCAGTGAATGCCAAAGCCCAGCGCCCAGGTCTTGATGAGATCAGCGATCTATCAGAGGATATGCGTAATCATATTGCGGGTTTAATGCGAATAAATCATACCGGAGAGGTTTGCGCCCAAGCGCTCTATCAAGGTCAATCACTAACCGCCAAGTTGCCCGATATTCGTGAAAAAATGGACTTAGCTGCAGAAGAAGAACTTGACCACCTAGCTTGGTGTGAAGCTCGACTTAAAGAGTTAAATGCGCGAACTAGCTTACTAAACCCATTATTTTATGGATTGTCTTATGGAATGGGTGCTGCGGCGGGCTTAGCGGGAGATAAATGGTCGCTGGGGTTTGTCGCTGCGACTGAAGATCAGGTTAGCATGCACTTAGAAGATCATTTGCATCAAATACAAGAACAAGACCCACGCTCTAGTTTGATTATTGAGCAAATGCTAGAAGATGAAGCTAGACATGCGCAATCGGCACTAGACGCTGGCGGCACTGTTTTTCCGAGTGCCGTTAAGTCTTTCATGACGGCTATTTCTCAAGTCATGACCAAAACAACCTACCGAATTTAGCGTGTATCTGGCGTAACTCTCAAAATCTCATCAGCCGTTGTTAAACCAGCGGCTATTTTTCGTGCACCAGAGAGCCTTAAGCTTAACATCCCTTCTTTAATGGCATGCTTACGAAGGGTTTGTGGGTCGCAACCATCATAAATTAGATCAGCCAAAGTGTCGCTCATTTCAAAACTTTCATAGACCCCTGAGCGGCCTAAAAACCCGGTATTTCTGCATTCTAAACAACCCACAGGCCCATACACTTTAGCCGGTTTTTTAGCACTCCAAGGCTTAACGAGTTGTTGCCATGTGCGGTCTTCGAGGGTTTCTTCGGCTTTGCAATGAGGACACAATGTACGAACTAAACGTTGTGCCATCACACCCAATAGCGTGGATTTAATTAAATAACCGGGTACGCCCAAGTCTAGCAGCCGTGTCACCGCCGAAGGCGCATCATTGGTGTGAACCGTAGACAACACTAAATGACCTGTCAACGCGGCTTGAATTGCCATTTGAGCGGTTTCAAGGTCACGTATCTCACCAATCATAATAATATCGGGGTCTTGCCGCATTAACGCTTTGATCCCCGAAGAAAACGTTAAATCTATATTGCCTTGGATTTGCATTTGGTTAAAGGCGGGTTCAATCATTTCAATTGGGTCTTCAATAGTGCAAACGTTGACCTCTGAAGTTGCTAAACTTTTTAACGTGGAATAAAGCGTTGTCGTTTTACCCGACCCGGTCGGCCCTGTGACCAAAATAATGCCATTGGGTTGCTTGATCATAGATTGCCAATGTTGCAAATCTTCATCAAGTAAGCCTAGCTGGTCAAAAGTCTTAAGCAGTACTTCAGGATCAAAAATACGCATAACCAACTTTTCACCAAACGCTGTCGGTAACGTTGATAAACGTAATTCAATTTCTTGCCCATCGGGGGTTTTAGTTTTTACTCGGCCATCTAGCGGCTTGCGCTTTTCGGCTATGTTCATTCGACCAAGAATTTTTAACCGGCTAACAACGGCCTGACCCACTTGAATGGGTAATTGATAGACCGTATGTAAAATGCCATCAATACGAAACCTTATATGAGAATGCTCTCGTCGAGGTTCAATGTGGATATCGGACGCTCTTTGATCAAAAGCATACTGAAACAACCAGTCAACAATATTAACAATGTGTTCATCATTGGCATCAGGTGACTTTAAACTACCTAACTCAATGAGTTGTTCGAAGTTTCCTATGCCTTGGCTACGCCCTTTGCCTTTAGCACCGCTCACTGAGCGATTTAAGGCATAAAACTCTAAACCATAACGTTCAATGTCTTGAGGAACCGCTAACACTTTTTCAATTTTGCGGCGGGTCACTTGCTCTATGGTTTCTTCCCAACCGGTAACCATAGGTTCACTGGTGGCAATTTGTACGGTGGTGTCAGTTTGCTTAAGTGGAAGTAAATGATAGCGCTTAGCGTATTCAAACGACATGATTGAGGCGATTGACTCGACATCAACTTTAAGTGGGTCGATATGAACATAAGGCATACCCAAAGACTCACCTAACCATTCGTAAATTGCAGCCGCGGTTAGTTTTTTACTGGGATCTTTAGCATCTTCTAACTGCATTGCATCTAGCTGATTAACACTGTGCAGATCTGCTGATCGAGATTTAGTCCGAGCCGATTCGAACGTTTTTTCGCTGATTCGGCCCGAAGTTAGTAAGTTATCGAGTAACTCATCTACACGTAACAACCCCGACAGTAACTTCAAGCATGAACCTCTATTTCATCTGCATTGCGAAATAGACGTCCCGCTAACTGCTTTATGTCGCGTAGCAAGACTGGTTTACTGCGAGCCCAACTATGCACACTGGCTTGCTCTTCTAGTGGCAAATCATTTATCCAATCTTTTAATCGAGCCATGACTTCCATCGCAGACAAGCGGGATAAATTATCTTCTAATGCTTCTAGTGGGGCACGTAACTCACCCAATTCTTTACCATAAAAGTGATCAAAATAACGACATAGCATTAATAAGCGATGAACCGCAGGTGTTTGCGCCAACGCATTGCTCACGCTGCCGGCAAAACAATCCATTTGCACTGCATTCATGGCTTTCGATAAATAACGATCTAATCCGTCGACTATGGCTAATTCTGCTTTAGCGCGTTGTTGAACTGTTTGTTCTTGGCGCCACTCACGCCGATGCAACCATGCCGTTAATGACAGCATTCTATGCCCCAACAGCGGGTTTTCTTGTAGCACGGTTATTGCCGATAAGGCTCTTTTGGCTTTGCTTTGCTGCAAGCTGATCGCAAGATTTGCAGGGTCTTCCAATGCATGTTGAGACAGTTCAAAGCAGGCTGGCCACCACGACAAAATGGGTTTCAATGACTGTTCAATCCAATGTATTTGGGCTTTTACGTAAAATTGCTGATCTTCTGGAATAAGATCTTGAAACCATTCAACCTGCGCATCTAAATTGCCTAATGTTAATAGCACATGATTTAAGTACTTCCATTCTCCTGTTGACCAGTAACCTTGCCAGTAACGTTGAATTTTTTCTAGTTCATAACCAAACAGCGCACAAAACGCACTTTCCATGCTTTGCTGTGGCACGATATTCGGTAAAGCCACTGCAACATCAGAATGATCTTGATATAAACGGTAACCTCGCTCTGCTTTAGAAATATCTGATGGCATGATCGCCACAGATTTACTAATTTCTAGTGATAACTCCAATAAATCATTTATATCACCATTTTTAAGCTCTAATTCTAACTCAGAAATTGTATCGGTTTTGTCGCCAACGCTGATGACACCCTGATCGAGCACCAGCTCTATCAGAGACTGACCAAAGTTCACCATCCAACGAGTGCGTTGGAAGTCTGTTTTAAACAGTGGAGTCAACATGGTTACATCGACGCTTTCAGGTAACGCTTTGGCAGGAAATAGACTTAAATCGAGGCTAGGTCCCTGTATCGGATATTCCCATTCATCACGCTTGTGCAATCCACCGACATTATGTCCCTTTGATTTCAAGGTTTGAACGTAGCCAACGGGTAGCTTACGGATGCGAAGTGCCGTGCCCTGGCTTGTCAGTGCTAATTCAGGCGTATCAAAATAGGTATTTTCTAGGGCCGATATATCACTGTCTATCCCTTGCAGCACCGGAACCGCTTTGAAATTGTTGATCGCGTCTGCAGTGATCGATAACTTTAATTCAATTTCTTGTGACATGACTACAGCTCTTTAAATGACGATTTTTATAATTATTGTCAAAACAGTCGATGGCTCAGTGCCACCTTCTATCTGACCACGGGTTATATCTATAAGTTAACCACATTCTACGTGGAAAACTGACATAAAAAAGCCCTCAAACGCACAGAAATCCGCATTAAATCCAACTTTAAGCTAAATTCAGTTGTTATGCCAATTCAATAATCGTATGACTGTGACTTATCTCAACGCCGCCACGTTCCAACATAATGGATGCACTGCAATACTTTTCAGCCGATAGTTTTACCGCTCGCTCAACTTGAACAGGCTTAAGGTTGTGACCAGAAACGGTGAAATGTAGATGTATCTTGGTAAAGACGGCTGGCACCGTTTCGGCTCGCTCTGCTTGTAATTCGGTTTTACAGTCGATTACGTCTTGGCGACTTTTCTTTAAAATATTAACCACGTCATAAGAGGAGCAGCCACCTAAGCCACAAAGAATCATCTCCATTGGACTTGGGCCCTTAGCGTTGTCGCCATCTTTGGCTGCGCCATCTAGAAATCCCTCGAAGCCGCTATTCGTCGTATACGAAAAGGCTTTGTCTCCGGCCCAATTAAGTTCTGCTTTCATGATTGCTCCTAAGAAAATTAATAACAGCCGTTTACTTGACGTAAATCTAGAGTCGCTCGGCTTTTTCACTGTATTAAAACATGCATTTATGTTAAACCTAACTACACTTGTATCTACTGGGTTTTTACGAACTTTCACTAAAAACGGGAAGTGCGTCAAACATCCAGTGATTGGGCATGGTCAGACTCTTTATTATGCCGCATAATGCTTTGAAATAACCGTTTTAGCACAAATCAGTCTTAATACATTAGTTTTATGGCTTGCTAATTAAAGAATTGGAATTCATTACGAATGGTCACTAATACTCTCGAACATAAACATTTAGATTATTTCTTATCTCAGTGTCACCGTCGTCGTTACCCATCTAAGACTACCTTGATTTACGCTGGCGATAAAAGCGATTCTCTTTACTATATTATTAAAGGGACTGTTTCCGTCATTATTGAAGAAGATGATGGTCGCGAAATGATCATGGCTTATCTGAATGCGGGGGATTTCTTTGGTGAGATGGGCCTCTTTGACTCAATGAATTCACGCTCTGCTTGGGTTAAAACCAAGACAGAATGCGAAGTTGCAGAAATATCTTATTCTAAATTCCGAGAAATCACCCATAACGATGGCCGAATGCTGTACTTTATTGGTGAACAAATGGCGACTCGCCTTCGAAACACCACTCGTAAGGTAGGCGATTTAGCCTTTTTAGACGTTACTGGTCGTGTAGCTCGCACCCTACTTGATCTCTGTAAACAGCCAGATGCGATGACTCACCCAGACGGCATGCAAATTAAGATCACGCGACAAGAAATTGGTCGTATTGTTGGCTGCTCACGTGAAATGGTTGGTCGAGTATTAAAGGGCTTAGAAGAGCAAGGTTTAGTCTCGGTTAAAGGTAAAACCATGGTCGTCTACGGGTCCCGCGAATTCTTTACCGACGGAAACTAAGCCGTTTTACTCCTTTGTAGGTAGCTAAGCCATTTAGCTACCACCTTTCTTTGCTTACCTTATATTGCATTGACCTGAATCAACCTCAAAAACAAAGCCTTCGTTAAAGTCCCTTAACATTAAAGCAGTGATACTGGAGACAACTGATGACACAACCAAATCAATGGTATGTGCCTTGGGATGAAGAGTTAATTCGCAAATACGATATAAACGCCCCCCGCTATACCTCATACCCAACGGCTGTACAATTTACTACATTGCAACCCATTGAGGTCGAAGGGCATTTAAGCCAGCAAATTACCAATGTCTCTGCGTTATCACTTTATATTCATATTCCGTTTTGTGAGCACATTTGTTTTTACTGCGCATGTAATAAAATCGCCACCAAAGATCGCGAGCGCCCTGATAAATACCTAGATATGCTTGAACGCGAGATGGCTATTCAAGCCCATAATTTCGGCCAAAGACCCATCACCCAGTTACATTTGGGTGGTGGAACACCAACTTTTTTAACCATTGCTCAAATGACTCGCCTACTCGATTTGATTTCAATCTATTTTGAGTGGGACCCTGAAGTACATCCGGGGGAATTTTCTATTGAGCTCGATCCTCGTGAAACCAGTGATGACATGCTGCTATTATTACGTAGTCGTGGCTTTAACCGAGTGAGCTTTGGCGTTCAAGATTTTAACCATGACACGCAAGTTGCAATTAACCGAGTACAGTCTTTTGAATTGGTTGAAGAAAAAGTAAATAGAGCTCGTGAACTTGGCTATACCTCAATTAACTTTGACTTAATTTGTGGACTGCCAAAACAAACATCAGCTAGCTTTATAGAATCATGGAAAAAAACTCTGCAGCTCAGCCCTGACCGCATTAGTCTCTATAACTATGCACACTTACCAGAGCGTTTTAAGCCACAACGTCGGATTGATCCAAAAACCGTTCCCATCGCAGATGAAAAACTCACTATTTTACGTGATAGCATCGAACTATTACAAAAAGAAGGCTACATTTACATCGGCATGGATCATTTTGCTAAACCAACCGATGAGCTCAGTAAGGCACTAGAAGCAGGCACTTTACAGCGTAATTTCCAAGGTTATTCCACTCATGCCGAAACCGATATGCTCGCATTAGGGGTCTCTGGTATTAGCCAAATTAATGGAGCTTACTTGCAGAACCATCACGAAGTCGCCCCATACGAAGCCCTCATTGAGAAAAAGCAACTCGCCATTAAACGCGGTATTTTCTTAAACGATGATGATAAAATTCGCCAATGGGTCATTGGCCAACTGGCATGCCAAGGCCGCTTGTCTTTAACGGAGTTATCAGAAAAATTTAATATTAACGCAGTTGAATATTTCGATGCAGAATGGCAACGCATGATCGAACTATCAAAAGATGACCTCGTTACCATTAATGAAGATGTAGTCACCGTTCGTCCGCTTGGGCGATTATTATTACGTCCTATTTTATTAGCCTTTGATGCTTACTTTAACGAGCAAACGTCCCAGCGTTTTTCTAAAGTTTTGTAATCATCCTTACCTTTTATCGTTTAAGCGTAGCTCCGTGTTACTAATTAAACGGTAAAGGGTAATAAAACCCTCCCGATTCCACAAAAAACCTCGCATTTGTTTCTACCTTTTAATACAGTCGTCATTGTTTCTATTATTGAACTTAAAGAGTATTAAATGGACTTCGTCACCAGCTTCAGACTCAGCGCACCTTATATCCATGCTTATCGCGGTAAGACCACTGTACTGTGGCTGCGCAGCAAGGTGTTAGATCAAGCTCGGTTGGCGGCGATTGTTAGTGATATGGCGCTTCTAAACAGTTTAGGCTTACGCCTAGTGGTCTTGTTTGATGCCCATCAGGAACAGTCGAATCCATCGCCTAATGTTCAAATAGACCCTGACGAAATGCGTAATATTACCGCTGAAATTGGCCAGCGTCGTTACACCATGGAAGCCATGTTCAGCCAAGGCTTGACCAACTCGCCCATGCACGGTGCTAATGTCAAAGTTGTTAGCGGTAATTTTATTTCTGCACGTCCAGCCGGTGTCGTCGATGGTATCGACTTAATGGCACAAGGCCGAGTTCGTCGTATTAATCATTTAGCCATTCGAGAGCACTTAGACAACCAGACCTTGGTGTTAATTCCCCCTATTGGATATAGTATTACAGGCGATGTTTTATTTTTATCACCTGAGTCATTGGTCGTCGATGTCGCCCAGCAACTCAATGCCGACAAAGTCGTTATCGTTGGCGATAATACCCATGACTTAACCGATGGACAAAAAGAAATCAGCATCGAGGCATTAGAAGAAGCCACCAGTAAGCTCGACCCTAACAGCAGAGGCGTATTGGAATTACAAGTTGCGCTTAAAGCCAGTCAAGCAGGAATTCCTCGCTGTCACCTTATCGACGGTAATGAAGATGGCGCTATACTTAGTGAGTTATTTACCCGTGACGGCGTGGGCACCTTAATTGCTCGTGACCATTACGACACGTTCCGTAAAGCACGCATTACCGACGTATCTGGCATCTCTGCGTTATTAAAGCCACTCGAAGACAAACAGATTTTGATCAAACGCGATCAAGAAAAAATAGAAAGCGATATTGAGCATTACTTAGTCAACGAACGTGATGGAATGATCATTGGCTGTGCTGCGTTTTTCCCGCTTTCCGACAATATTGCTGAAGTAGCGAGCATTGCCGTGCATCCCGACTACCAAAAAGGCGGTAGAGGGGACGCGCTTCTCAAAGCGGCAGAACGTGAAGCCAGAAAAGCAAAAATAGCTCAGATTTTTGTACTCACAACACAAACAGAACATTGGTTCTTAGAGCGAGGCTTTCGCTCAGCAACGGTTGCTGAATTACCTGAAAACAAACAACGTTTGTACAATATTCAGCGCAATTCAAAGGTCTACTTAAAATCGTTGACCAGTTGACAATATTGGCCTACAGCCCCATCATGCTGGGCGAATTTACGTTGGAGCTCTCATTTGAATTTTATCGATTCTATACGCCTACGTTGGCAGTCAGGCACCCAAGTTTGTGTCGGACTCGATCCTTTTATTGATCGCTTTCCAACATCATTCTCAGGTCAGCCTGACGCGATTTTCGAATTCAACAAAGCTATTATTGACGCCACAGCATCCTTTGCCTGTTGTTTCAAACCGCAGTTTGCTCACTACGCCGCAGAAGCAGCCGAGCAACAACTAAAACAAACGATAAACTACATTAAACAACAACACCCGAATGTCCCAGTGATTCTCGATTCTAAGCGTGGCGATATTGGCAGTACTGCGACCATGTACGCACGCGAAGCCTTTGAGCACTATGCAGCCGATGCCGTCACCGTAAACCCTTATATGGGCAGCGATACCGTATTGCCATTTGCTCAATACCAAGACCGAGGTGTTATTGTACTTTGCCGAACTTCAAACCCATCTGCGGGGGAGTTCCAAAACCAATTAATCGATGGCGAACCTCTGTTCATACATGTTGCACGAAAAGCCCAGCAGCTCTGGAATGAACATGGCAACATCAGCTTAGTCGTTGGCGCGACTGCAGCAGAAGAAATGGCGAGCATAAGAGCCGCCGCTCCTGACCTGCCGTTTTTAGTCCCCGGTATTGGTGCTCAAGGGGGTGATTTAGAGTCGACCGTTCAAAACGGTAGCTTTGCCAATGGCCAAGGTTTGATGATTAATTCTTCTCGACATATTTTATATGCATCACAAGCTGACAACTTTGCTGAAGCAGCTGCGCAAGAAGCAAAAACACTGCGTGACCGCATTAATCAAGTGAGCCTCAAGACTGTCTGATGTCGTGAATGAAGAAAAAAATAACCAAGCCACTGTGAGTATTCTTAAATTTTGGCAGCGTATCTTTCGCCGCCATCCACTATTGCTTGGTTTTATTTCTTTCTTGTTTACTATCGTGATTGGCTTTTTAATCACAGATACCATCGCACCTGTCCATTTACAACCAAAGCATGTTAGCCAAATAATTTTAGCTGACAACGGCACGCCATTGCGAGCCTTCCCAGATGCCTCTGGCGTTTGGCGCTACCCTGTCACAGTCAATGAGGTATCGCCGCTCTACATTGAAGCGCTGCTAAATTATGAAGACAGGTATTTCTATCATCACCCTGGTATCAACCCAGTTGCGCTCACGCGTGCGCTTTGGCAATGGCTAGCCAATGGTCGCATCGTCTCCGGTGGTTCAACGCTTACAATGCAAGTCGCGCGGATTCAATACCCAGAAAAACGCACACTTATTGGTAAATTCAAAGAAGTGGTTCGTGCACTGCAATTAGAATTGCATTTCAGCAAAGATGAAATCCTGACCTTCTATTTAAATCACGCGCCTTTCGGTGGCACCATCGAAGGGGTGCATGCGGCGTCGTTGTCTTATTTTGGCTACGATGCAAAAAGCCTAACCCATGCTCAGGCAGCTTTGTTAGCCGTTTTACCTCAAGCGCCATCACGCTACCGCCCAGATCGACATCCAGAAGCCGCAACCTTAGCGCGCGATAAACTGCTAGATAGACTGGAAACATTAGGCGTTTGGACAGCTGATACTGTACTTGATGCAAAAATGGAAACGATTCAGGCTGTTAATATCGAGCGCTATCAAAATGCGCCTATTCTAGCTCGGCGGTTAACATTAAATTCCGAGCAGCCGTTAATCAAAACCCATATTGATTTGAGCTGGCAAAGCGTCGCGCAGCAAAGGCTGTATGACTACGTACAAGGTATTGATGATGCAGCTTCAGCCGCCACACTCATCATGGATAACAAAACAGGTGCGGTAAAAGTTTACGTCGGCAGTGCTGATTTTAGTAACCCGCTGCGTGACGGCTATGTCGATATGGTTCAAGCCATTCGCTCACCTGGCTCGACACTCAAGCCATTTATTTATGGTCTAGCCATTGACCAAGGGCTCATCCACAGCCATAGCTTATTGATGGATGTTCCGTTGCAGTTTGCCGATTACCAGCCACAAAATTTTAACGGTGGATTTCGTGGTCCGGTCACCGTTGCCTTAGCCTTGCAGAAAAGCCTGAATATTCCAGTCGTTCAAGTACTTGAAAGGCTGGGTCCCGCTTACCTCTACTTAGCTCTACAACAATCAGGCGCCAACTTACAATTACCGACTGCCGAGCCACCTACTTTATCTATAGGTTTAGGTGGCTTAGGTACTAACTTGGAATCACTGGTTAGTCTTTATTCTGCGTTAGGCAATGATGGTGTTGCCGTAACGCCTGTTTATATTGATTCAGATCGCTCTGCAGCCTCAAGTCGCTTACTCAGCCCAGGTGCAGCATGGACGATCCGGAAAATACTTCTGACCGCAGACAACGCGCCAAAAGGCCTTGCCATCAAAACAGGAACCAGCTACGGTAATCGAGACTCTTGGGCCATAGGGGTTTCTGAACAATACACCCTAGGGGTTTGGGTCGGACGTCCAGATGGCCAACCCATCGCTGCCCATCACGGTCGTCAAACGGCGGTGCCGTTATTAATGCAACTAGCGAGTATGCTGCCTAGAACTTCGTTAACACCGCGTAAACCGGACTCGGTAAAAGAAGTTGAAATCTGTTGGCCAAGTGGTCGAGTCAAAACTGACTTACCTTGCGATGTTCAGCACTCTGCTTGGATAGTCAATGCAACCATTCCTCATACATGGATGACGACCCGTAAAGAAGACCAAGCCTTTAATGCCTCAGAACAAACCATTCGGGTTGCCATTGACTCTGGCCTTAGCGTACCTTTTGGTTGTGAAGTTCAAAGCGTTGATAAAGCGGTGTCATTATGGCCTTCTCAGCTACAGCCTTGGTTGCCGCCTGCTTTCCAATCTACGACAAAAATCCCAGCGTTTGACTCTCGTTGTCCGAATCAACTTATGGATGTTAACCGCTTACCATTAAGGCTCTCGGGCATTGAAGAGGGTGATGCCTTGATGATTTCAAGCCAAACTAAAAAAGCCGTCAAGGTTTTTGCCCAAGGCGGTCAAACACCGTACAATTGGTACCTAAATGGACAACTAGCCAACAACTCGGCGAGTTCGTTTACCTTTATTGCCCAAGCTCAAAATCAATATGAACTGATCGTGACTGACCGTAATGGACTTATGGCAAGGCGCACCCTAGACGTTTTTTCGCAAGCGTCGCCTTGAGGTTAATAATTCCGCTAAGGTCATAGAAAATTTATATTATACGGCTAAACTAACAGCCAGTTTTATAACGTTTAAAAGGAAACCACCATGTTGAAAAGGACTGCGCTGGCAGTTGTTACGCTCGTCGGCTTAATAATGGCAAGTTCGAGCTTTGCTGACTTTTATGCTTCAAAGGTTGCTGAGTCGAGTTATGACAATGCACCCGCCCTAATTATTCGTTTTACCGAAGCGGTCAATGAGTCAGTTGATTTAGCCAACTTCGTCAAGGTCATTCCTGAACTTGAGAACGGCAGCAATTGGTTAACCTTAGATGAAGGCTACAGCTGGACTTTACCCTTCGTTGAGCCTAATACAAAATATCGCGTCATTATTGATGACCGTGTTACCTCAAAAAACGGCAACCTATTTGATGTTAGAGACCTAACAATAGGCAATGTAAAGCTCCGCTCTAACAACTGGACAGTCAACACAAAGCAACTTATACCGTCCGCTTCTTTTGCGCAGTCAGGTCAGTACCTATCTGGCAAACAGCAAAATGAAATCCCCATCACTGCGGTCAACATGAATGCCGTTGAACTCGATGTTTTCCGAGTCCGCGATGAGCAACGTGACAAATTTTTAGCAGATACATTTTACAATGGCCGTATTTATTACGATGATTTAACTCGGTTAAATAGCTGGGCAGAGCTGGTGCACACAGCGCATTATGACTTTGATCTTCAAAAGCATACCCGCACGACACTTAACTTAGACCTAAGCCCTGCTCTAAACAAACATAGCGATGGCATCTACGTTGCGGTACTGCGTAAGCCAGGACAATACGATTATCAACACGACACGTTATTTTTCACCCGTTCTGATATCGGTTTACACGCGAGATTCTACAAAGATGAAATACAGGTCTTAAGTCATAACTTAACAACGGGTAAACCAACAAAAGATGTCGAGCTAACCTATTACTGGCGTGGCAATGGCAACAATACTCAGCAACATCAAAATGGTTTTACAGATGTATCAGGCGAACATCGCCTTAATTCGAACATGAAACCAAATCTAATTGTTGCCCAGTACAATGACCAAGTGAGCTTTATTCGAACCGAAAGCAATCAACTCGATTTATCTTCTTATGGCAACAGCCCTACACGCCATCAAGAACTGCAACCATTCATCTACGGCCCTAGAGACTTATATCGCCCAGGTGAAACCGTCGAGATCAACATGATCTTAAAAAACTATGACGGCATCACCACCAAAACTCCCCCTATGCCGGCTGCCTTGTATGACTCTCGTGGTTCAAAAGTTAAGAACTTCACTTGGCGCGCAAACAATGACGGCCATTATTTATTTGAATTCGAATTAGGTGACAGTGCCCCGACGGGTGATTGGTCATTTGTGTTACCGAACAGCCAATTGTATCAAGGCGATTACACTTTCAAAGTTGAAGAGTTTTTGCCTGAACGTCTTGCTCTTGAGTTTTATGATGGCGAATATGAAAAATATCGTTATCTTGAGCCAGATACAGCAACGGTGCCTATCCAAGCCGATTACCTATACGGCGCACCTGCTGATGGCAATCGAGCCAATGGTATTGTCACCGTTACCGCGGCCACTAATTTATTTGAGCAATGGCAAGACTACAGCTTTAGTGACCCGACTAAATCAATACAGCGTCAAACTCAACAACTTGGTGATATCAATCTCGATAAGCTTGGTTATGGTGAACTTGAAATTCCAGACTTATGGTCTGAGCTAGGCATTCCATTGAATTACCGCGTAACAGCTAGTGTGTTTGAGCAAGGCGGCCGCCCTATTACGCGCAGCCAATCTGTCATTCAATTACCCAATACGAATGCGCAGTACGTGGGTGTTAAACGGGCATTCAAAGAACGACCTAAAGCAGATCAAAAAGCTAAATTTAATCTGATCAGCGTTGATAGCGATGGCATAGCACAAGAAGATCAAGTTTCGATTTCGTTGGTGCGTAAATCGCGTGATTATTATTGGTTCTATGACAATGACAACGGTTGGAATTGGCGCTACAACGCCGATGTCTATGTTGCATTCTCGCAAAAGTTGACTATTCCAACAAACGGTATTGATATCGAATTGCCATTGCAATGGGGTGATTATGAGCTCGAAGTTACTTCAGCTTCAGGCATGAAGACCGTTCACCCTTTTAGAACTCAATACAGCTGGCAAAACTCTGGTACGGCTTCTATGCGTCCAGAAGTGATTGATATTGTTTTAGACCAAGATCACTACGAACCGGGCTCTACCGCTAAAATCCAATTTAACAGCGCAACCGCTGGCCAAGCTACGCTGCAAGTTGAAAACACCAATGGCATTGCTCATTCTCATAAGTTCACAGCCAACCAAGGTCTTAACCACATTGAACTAAATGTGGATCCTAACTGGGATCGACACGACTATTATGTATCGATCATGGTGATTTCTCCCGCCGACCAAGTCGATGAAGTGGCGCCTCAACGTGCGTTAGGTATTAGCCATTTACCCGTACAACGTAGCAATAGCGTATTTGATGTTTCCATCAATGCCGCTGAGAAAATTGAGCCTAATAAAATCGCGCGTGCAGAGTTAATCGTCAATAATGTTAGCGTGGCCGAAGGGCAAAAAGTTTGGGCGACTATGGCGCTAGTTGATTTAGGTGTTCTGAACATCACCCGATTTAAGCGACCAGAGCCTGAGTCATTTTTCTATTCAGCCAAACGTTTTGAAACTCAGTATTATGATATGTACGGTAACATCATCAATAACTTGGGTTATAAAACTTACGCACAAAGCTTTGGCGGCGGTTTTGATGATACCGATGATCAACTCAGTCGAGGTGGTGATAAACCTAAGACTGACGTACAAATTATTTCTTACTTCTCTAAGCCTGTTGAAGTGATCAATGGCAAAGCGGAGTTTGAATTTGATATCCCTGCATTCAACGGTCGCGTCAAATGGATGGCCGTCGTTTGGTCAGATGAAACCGTAGGCAGTGCAGAACAAGAAACTACTATTGCCGATAAACTCGTCACTCAATTATCCATGCCTCGATTCTTAGCCATGGGTGATTCTTCTGAACTCACATTAGACGTGCATAATTTATCGGGCAGCGAACAACAGCTAGACATCAACATTCATGTCACTGGCTCGGTTACCGCGAACGATTTCCATTTAACTCAATCATTCGACGATAAACAGAAACATAGCCTGCGAGTTCCTATCCAAGCGGTAGATTATAACGGTGTTGGTACCATTGCTATCGACATCAGCAACGGTGACGATATTCATACCACGAGGCAATGGACTATTGGCACGCGCGCACCTTATCCAATTCAGACCAACATTGTTCGTGAAGTTATCGACGCTCAACAATCATGGGCACCCAATATTGATATTTCTAATTTAATAGAAACAACTGTTTCCGCTCAGGTCACCTTATCTGATAGGCCAGCCATCAACTTTAGCAGTCATCTAGAGTACTTGTTAAGCTACCCTTATGGCTGCTTAGAGCAAACCACCAGTTCAACTTACCCGTGGATTTTGATTGATCAAGCCGCCTTTGACGCGCTTAATTTAGAAGCCGCTTTTAACACTCGTTTTAAAGAGCCTTTTTCTGAATCATTCCGCTTAGCACAAATTAAAAAAGGTGTTGATCAGATATTGACGAAGCAAAAAAATGATGGCGGTTTTGGCTATTGGAATAACAGCTCTCAAACTTCTATGTGGGGTTCGGTTTATGCAACCGAGTTGTTAGTCGATGCTCGTAATATTGGCTACAGTGTTGATACAGATAGAATCAACAATGCCCTTAAGTACTTAACTAAAATGCTCAAGGGCAACACCAATGATGACATTTGGTCAGACGATGCCAACTACTATCAGATAGCGTATCGGTCTTATGCCGCGATGGTATTAGCCAAAGCAAACCAAGCCAACTTAAGTGATGTTCGTCGCCTCTACGGCACGCTGCAAAGCGAAAAAGTAACTCAGTCGAGCTTACCTTGGATGCATTTAGCCGTCGCCTTAAAACTACTAGGAGATGATCAGCGTGCTGATGAAGCTGCCTTAGAGTCTTTGTCTCAGTCGCGAACTGGACAATTTTACTATGCAGATTATGGATCACCCGTGCGCGATACAGCTTTAACGTTAGCATTGGCTATGGAGCACGGCTTCGACTATGGCAACCAACCTTCTCAACTGGAAACAGCACTACAAACTCGACGCTGGTTCAGCACTCAAGAGCGAATAGCCTTGGCGAAAGTGGGTAAGTTTTATGCGGAATCTGGTGCAACTTGGCAGGCGTCGTTGGTCACCACTGATTTTAATCAGGCCATCAACCAAACAACCCCATTCAACACCTTAATCAACGGTACTCAGCTCAACTCGATTACGTCTATTGATGCCAAGGATAAAAAGGTTTACGCCAACATTGCTTGGAATGGCGTATCGGCAGAAGCCCCAGAAACGGCCTCAGCAGGCATGAGAATCAATAGAAATTTCTATGACCTAAATGGCAATCGAGTCGACTTTACTGATCCAGTGACCTCGGGCGATTTATTCATTGCCAAGATCACTTTACGCAGCGAAGAACTGCGTTACCCAGAAGCACTGTTGGTAGACTTGTTACCGGCTGGTTTTGAACTTGAAAACCAAAACCTACTCAATGCATCGGTTAATTTAGATGAAATAGAAATCGACGGCGACAACGTCGGGAACTACTTCCGCAGTTATCAAGTTGTTTATGAAGAGTATAGAGATGACCGCTACGTGGCTGGTGTGAACTTATCTACTTGGACAGACACCAAGCTGTTTTATTTAGTTAGAGCCGTTACGCCTGGCACCTATAGCTTTCCGAACAGCATGGTTGAAGACATGTACCGCCCAGAGTACTTTGCGATCAGCACAACGCCTGCAATATTAACCGTTGTGCCAGCTCTATAAACTTACTGGATCAGACCTTATCTATTGATAAGGTCTATACAACAAAAAAACCGCGTATATTCTACGCGGTTTTTTGTTTAATTCAGTCAAGCAACTGCATTAACTACCCTACTTGTTCGCCTTTAGCTTGCAAGTCAGCATGATAACTTGAACGAACCAGCGGCCCAGAGGCAACGTTTTCGAACCCAAGTTCCATACCAAATACTTCAAGCTCTTTAAACTCATCAGGATGAACAAAACGCTCTAACGCCAAGTGGTGCTTCGAAGGCTGCAAATATTGACCTATAGTAACCATATCGACTTTGTGTGCGTATAAATCACGCATCACATCTTTAACTTCTTCGATGGTTTCACCTACGCCGACCATTAAGCCAGATTTGGTTTTGATCTCAGGCTTGCGCTCTTTCATTGCTTTTAGCAGGTCAAGCGAATGTTGATAATCGGCGCCAGGACGTACTTTTTTATATAATGACGGTACGGTTTCTAAATTATGGTTAAAAACATCGGGTGAATCAGTCTCCATAATATCAACGGCAACTTCTAATCGGCCGCGGAAATCTGGCACCAAAGTTTCAATGACAATACCTGGAGAATGTTTACGTACAGCCGCGACACAATCGGCAATGTGTTGAGCGCCACCATCACGCAAATCATCGCGGTCTACAGAAGTAATAACGACATACTTTAAGCCCATTTCGCCAATGGCTTTAGCGAGTTCTTCAGGCTCTTTCTCATTAAGTGCATTTGGACGTCCATGTGCAACATCACAAAACGGACAACGGCGCGTGCAAATATCGCCCATGATCATAAACGTTGCGGTACCGTGGCTGAAACACTCACCAAGGTTTGGGCAATTCGCCTCTTCGCAAACCGAATGAAGGCTATGATCACGTAGTTTTTTCTTAATGTTGGCAACTTCAGGAGATGCCGGAATGCGAACTCGAATCCACTCTGGCTTTTTCAACATTTTTTCAGTAGGGATAATTTTAATCGGAATACGATCTGTTTTATCCGCGCCACGTAATTTAACGCCTTGCTGCTTTTTAGGCTTTGCCGGTTTTGATGCTGTATCAGTCATTGAGTATCCCACTTTGGTTGCATGGCAAGTACCTGGCAAAATTCATCGACCCATTGTTGTTTAATAAGAGCCATGTCAGGGGTTGCTGTAAATTCATTAAGTTGCGTCATTTCTAGTCCTGCGTAACCACAAGGGTTAATGCGTAGAAATGGCTCTAGATCCATATTGATATTGAGTGCCAGCCCGTGAAAACTTTTACCCTTTTTAATTCTTAAGCCAAGTGAGCATATTTTCCGCTCTTCCACATAAACACCAGGAGCATCGGCTTTCGGTGCTGACTTAACATCATAGTGAGCAAGTGTATTAACAATACTCGCCTCTAGCGCACTAACCAGCTTACGAACGTCAGAGCCAATTCGAGTCATATCTAACAGCACATAGGCAACTAATTGTCCTGGTCCGTGATAAGTCACTTGACCACCCCGATCGACTTTTACGATAGGGATATCTCCCGGGTTCAGTATATGCTCTGCTTTGCCCGCTTGGCCCTGAGTGAAAACAGGTTCATGCTCGAGCAACCAAATTTCATCAACTGTTGTTTCATCGCGCTCTAACGTGAAGTTTTGCATCTGCTGCCAGGTTTCAAGATATGAAACCTGGCCTAAATCTCGAATAATTACCGGTAACTCACTCACCGTTAAAGAACCATTTTTACCATAGAGTTGTTTTTTAGCTCTTCAAATAGGCTGGCAAGATCGGCTTCTTTTTCTATATGCATTCTAACGGTCAGACTCACGAAACGTCCGTTTTTACTAGGTTGCTCGGTAAAAGAACTCGGCGTTACTCGACTATCAAATTTCGTAAGCACACTGGCAACAAAACCTCGGTACAGTGGCGTTTCATCGCCGACGACCTTAATCATGTAATCGGCACAGGGAAATACTATCTTTGGTGCTTTATCGCTGTTGATATCAGTTACTTGCATTGTTTCAACCTGAAAATATGTTTGAGAAAAATAGTAATATTAGATCCCAAATACGAGCAAAGAAGCCCGCTTGCTTTATCTCTGTTAAGGCAACAACTTTGTGACGAGAAACCTCTTTACCGCCTACCGACACAATCATTTCACCCATGACTTGACCTTTTTCAATGGGGGCTTTGATCACAGATTCAATGTTAATCTCTGTTTTTAATGTCTCTTCTGCACCACGAGCGATGGTCAGCTTTAAATCATCGGCAAGACCCATAGAAATTTCTTTTTCTGCGCCACCCCAAATTCGAGAGGTATAGAGTGTTTCGCCTGCCTCATGAACATCGACAGTGCGGAAAAAGCGGAAACCATAAGTCAGTAACTTTTGTGTTTCTTGCGCCCGAGAGTCTTCTGAGCGCGCGCCCATGACCACACTAATTAAGCGCATCCCATCTCGCTTAGCTGATGCCGCCAAGCAATAGCCAGCTGCATCTGTATGGCCTGTTTTCAACCCATCAACATCAGGATTAGTGCCTAACAACCGATTACGGTTTGGCTGGGGTGCGACTGGGCCATATTTAAAACTGCGTTCAGAATACAGAGGATAGAATTCGGCGTTATCGTAAATAATGGCTCGTGATAACTGCGCTAAGTCATAGGCGGTAGAATGGTGCGGCATACCATCTTTTGGCGGCAAACCAGATGAGTTTGCAAATATGGTATTTTGCATCCCCAATTTCTGCGCATATTTGTTCATTAATTGAACAAACAGATCTTCAGTACCGGCTACATGCTCTGCCATAGCGACAGATGCATCATTACCAGATGGAATAATAATTCCGCGCAACAAGTCTTCTAAACTGACAAGCTTACCTTCTTGAATAAACATTCGAGAGCCTGGCATACGCCATGCTTTTTCACTGACCAGAGTTTCATCTGTCAGCGACATACGACCTTCAATAATTTCACGTTCAGCGATATAACTCGTCATTAGCTTAGTTAAGCTCGCTGGCGGCAACTGCTCATGTTCGTTCACTGCAACCAAAATTTGCTTAGTTTCAGCATCCATCAAAATATAGGATGTAGCAGCCAACTGAGGGGCAGCGGGAATTAGGGGTTCAGCGATAACCATAGATAATACTGAACACAAACCCACTAGACCAATACGCTTCATTCGAAGATGAAAACTCACAAATACTCCTTAACTTCACCAATTAAAAAACGAAGCTAATAATGCCTTCGCTTGAATACAAAAATCGCAGCTATTGTAGCAGCGATATTAAATTTTACACCCTACCAGTGGTAGGGATATGACTGACTGTCTTATGCTATTTTTAAGGCTTGGCAACTAATAATGGTTTACCGAACTCTTGCCCCGTATATTTTTGCTGCAAGGTGATCGCTTGGTCATATTTTACCGGCCCAATACGAACACGATAATAGGCATCTTTGTATACCCCTACCTTTTCATTCACTTCAGATTTAAGCCGTTGCTGTAAATTTTGAGCAGAATCTTTCGAGCTAAAAGCACCCACTTGCACGAAATAGACAGATTGATCGAGAGACTCACCTTCTAAAACCTCAACCTTCACTCGAGCAGTACCCTTATCGACATAGCCTAATTTTACTGCTCCAGCGTAAGAGAGATCGATAACACGTCCACCGTGGAAAGGTCCACGGTCATTCACTCGAACATCAATAGAAATGCCGTTATCTAAATTCGTAACTCGCACCCAGGTAGGTAAAGGTAAGGTTTTGTGTGCCGCACTAATTTTATACATATCGAAGGTTTCACCATTCGACGTGCTGTGTCCGTGGAATTTTTGCCCATACCAAGAAGCTAAGCCTTCTTCTTCAAAGCCAACCGAACTGGCCATAATACTATATTGCTTACCGTTTACCGTATAAGGGCTTTTATTACCGTGTCTGCTAAGGGGTTCTTTACGTGGCGTCGTCGTATTAATATCACTTGCGGCCATTGGACTATCGGGGCCTTTGTCTTGTTTTAGACTATAACGGCCTGCATTGCTGACCTCGCTCATAGCATCATGAGACACATACTGACTAGAACACCCCACCAAAAACAGCGTGGCGACAAACATTGAAAACGGGAGGAACCTATTCACACTCACCTCAATTTACTCACTAGTTGATATTGCGTCGGCCAATTGAACCACCGCCATTGTATAAGAAAACGAACGATTATAACGCGATACCACCCAAAAGTTTTTATAGCCTAGCCAATATTCTGGGCCATCGACACCTTCGAGGCGCACAGGAAAAACTAAATCATCATCTTTGCCTCTGAATTTTGGCGTCCACCCTTGCGCTTCAAGCTGCTTGAGTGTTCTGTCGCGGTCAAAGTTATTCAACTTAATCTGATCCGACTCCTGGGCTGAAATGACCGCTGTATAGATGGCTCCATTGCGTTGCCAGCCATTTTCTTTTAAGTAGTTGGCGACTGAACCAATGGAATCAATAACATCATTCCAAATATCAATATCACCATCGCCATCATGGTCTACCGCATAGGCGACGTAGCTAGTTGGCATAAATTGAGGATAGCCCATGGCACCCGCGTAAGAGCCTTTGGTTTCTAACGGGTCCATTTTTTGATCACGCATAATCAACAAATAGCGAATCCACTCTCGCTGAAAATAATCTGCCCGACGGCCTTCCGTCACGGCTAAACTACCGAGGGAGTCAAAGGTTCGGTATCGACCACGAGATTCGCCATATCGCGTTTCAATACCAATGATGGCCGTTATAATACTACTGGGAACACCATATTTTTCTTCGGCACTCTTAAGGTCGCTCTGATATTTTTTAGCAAATGCTTGACCATTGCGAACCATTTCTTTGGTTACAAACATCGGCTTGTATTGCGTATAGCTTTTTTGCTTCTCAGCAGGTGCAGATAGATTTGTCACAGAAGCCTGTCGATACTTGCCTTCACTCATCCAGCGTTCGACTTCGCTACGCTCAAAGCCATGCTCATCGACTAAGATATCGGAAATTATTTCAGTACGTGGAAAGCCATTAAAGTTTTCTGCATGCGCCACACTAATGACAAAAACTAATCCTAAAAACACTGTTTTCATTGTTAAAATACCCTGATACAAAATAAATATTACAATGACCATACCATAGCCCCTGTATTACTGAATGGCGATAATCTTTACCGTTACTAAAAACAACTATTTATGGTGATGCGTGCTAATTGACATCAAAATTCCAAAACTCGCCAACAAGGTCACAATTGAGGTTCCGCCGTAACTCACCAGCGGCAGTGGTACACCCACTACCGGCAATAGACCACTTACCATACCAATATTGACGAAGATGTAGATAAAAAATGTTAATGACAGAGAGCCCGCTAACAAACGTGAAAAGTTATCTCTAGCATTCATTGAGATCACCATACAGCGAAAAATGATAAAGGCATAAACTAGCATCAACACTAAAACACCTATAAAACCAAACTCTTCACTTAATACCGCAATTATAAAATCTGTGTGACTCTCAGGTAAAAAATCTAACTGCGACTGGGTGCCTGACAAAAAACCTTTACCTTGCAGGCCACCCGATCCTATCGCTGTTTTAGACTGAATGATATTCCACCCTGCTCCGAGTGGATCGGACTCTGGGTTTAAGAAAGTGAGCACTCGTTGCTTTTGATAGTCTCGCATAACGAATAGCCACATTGCAGGTAGAGATCCTAATGCGAGCACACCCGCACCGGCTATAATTTTCCAGCTCAAGCCCGCTAAAAAAATCACAAAAACGCCCGAAGCCGCTATGAGTAAGGAGGTGCCCAAGTCAGGCTGTTTTAATATCAGCAATACAGGTAAAAAGAGAATAATGGCCGAACCAAGAATATGTTTAAACTTAGGCGGGACGCCATAACGAGAAATGTACCAAGACATAATAATTGGCACAGCTAGTTTCATCAACTCTGACGGTTGAAATCGAAACAGCCCCGGAATTTCAAGCCAACGCTGAGCACCTTTTGCACCTGCGCCCATCACCAATACGGCTACCAGTAATCCCAAACCAAAAACGAATGCAACGCCACCCCATTGCTGAAAAAACCTTGGGTCAAATTGGGCAATAATGACCATCCCAGTAACGCCAACAAGCAATCGCACACCCTGTCGAATCACCGCACCCATATCGCCACCTGATGCGCTATACAGTATGAACAAGCCAAGAAAAGATAAAACACTTAGGCCTAGCAGTAACATAGGGTCGATATGCATCCGATACCAAAACGACGCTTTTCTTGAGAAAGTTTTATCTGCATCATGCCTAACAAAATCATTGAGCATTAGGTTTCTCTCTTAAAAGATATTCATCCATGAGCTGCCTAACCATCGGCGCTGCAACCGAACTACCGCCACCGCCGTTTTCGACGACGACCGCAATAGCAATTTTTGGATCTTCAACGGGCGCAAAGGCAATGAATAATGCGTGATCTTTCAAGTGGTCCGGCACATCGCCCAATGCTTCGCCATTTTCATCGCGCTGAATTTGTGCGAGCTGAGCGGTTCCTGACTTGCCAGCTATGTTATAAGCCGATTGGTAGCCCGCACGCCTTGCCGTACCTTTGGTACCGTACATAACTTCCATCATAGCTTTATTCATTTTATCCCAATGTGCTTCATCGTTAAGTGTAATATCAGGTAATGCCTGTTCAGGTAACTCCATTAATGATTCATTGTTACTGTGTAGAATTAATCGTGGAAGTGTCCACTTCCCCTTTTCGGCAAGAACCGCTGTTGCAATAGCGAGTTGCATCGGGGTTGCTAGCATATAGCCCTGACCAATACCTAAGTTAACCGTATCCCCGGCATACCATGAAAAACGATGTCGATCTTTTTTCCAGTCTCGAGTTGGATTAATCCCTGTAAACGGGTTATACACATCCCAACTTGTTTCCTGACCGAAGCCAAACTTTGCCAACATATCGTGAATTGGCTCAAGTGTGAGTCGATAGGCAATATCATAAAAATAAGTATCAACAGATTCTGCAATAGCATCCTCCATATCCACTAAACCATGACCGCCGGTTTTCCAATCTCGATACAATCGTTCATCATTTGGCAGCTGAAAAGAGCCGGTAGATTTATACTTGGTGTTCCAGTTAATAACACCTTCGTTAACCGCGGCTAGGCCAATAAAAGGCTTAAGCGTAGACGCAGGCGGGTATTGACCTCGAATGGTGCGATTCAAAAACGGCTTATCAGGTGAATCACGCAATTCGTTATATAGGGCAGTTGGGAAGCCAGTCACATATAAGTTCGGATCATAGCTAGGTCGACTCACCATCGCTAAAATTCCGCCAGTCTCTGGCTCGATGGCAACAATGGCACCTTTCTTCCCCTCTAACAGCTCATAAGCATAACGCTGCAATTCACTGTCTAAATGCAAATGAATATTTGCCCCGGGCACTGGCGCTTTCTTTTCGATGATATTAATTATACGACCACGTGCGTTGGTTTCTACGCGTTGATAGCCAGCCTGACCTAATAACTCAGCCTCATATTCTCGTTCAACGCCCTGCTTACCAATAAAACGAATACCCGCATAAGCACCTGAATCTAAATTTTCGAGTTCGTCGGTATTTATTCGTCCAACAAAGCCAATGACATGAGCAAACGCCTCAGATTCAGGATACTGTCGGATTAATTCAGCTTCGACCTGCACGCCTTCTAAGAAAAAACGCTCTGCCGCTAAAACCGCTATTTCATGCTCAGTGAGTTTTATCTTTAATGGTACAGGGTCGAATGGTCTGCGTTGCTGGGTTAAGCGTTGATAAAACCGCAAAACTTGATCGTCTGTGAGATTAACCAGTGTCTTCAGCTTATCAATAAGCTCATCAACATCATCTGTTCGTTCGATTACAATGCTTAAAGTATGACTGGGTAAATTTTTAGCGAGCAACTCACCATTTCGGTCATAAATTAGCCCTCTAATGGGTGCAATAGGTAAAACCTCTAAGCGGTTTCTATCAGAAAGCGAGTCATACTTTTCATGATCTAATATTTGTAAGTAAAAAAAACGTGATAGCAATAAGAGCAACACGAATGAAACAATAAAGAAGGCGAAATTCATCCGCCCCCTAAACAAACGTTGCTCGACTTCTTTATTATTTAACGAAGCAAATGTAGGCATAGTTATTTATGATACGGATGATTTTGAGTGATGCTCCAAGCGCGATATAGTTGCTCAGATAACAACACTCTAACCAAAGGGTGAGGCAGGGTTAAATTTGATAAACACCACTTTTGATTTGCTCTCGCTAAACAGCGAGGATCCAAACCATCAGGCCCCCCTATAAGAAGCACCAAATTGCGAGCCTGCTCACGCCATTGTTGTAATTGCTCAGATAATTCTACAGTTGACCATGCTTTACCTGCTAAATCTAGGGCGACGACATGGTCTTCAGGCTTTATATGGGCCAGCATAGTATCGCCTTCTTGCGCGATTGCTATTTCGGTACTCGCACTTTTCCCGCGTGCCCCCAGCGCTAAAGCCACAAACTCAATGGGAATGTCTCGTGGCATACGTTTTAAATAGTCGCCAGCGCCATCACTTACCCATTTAGGCATTTTTGGACCAACCGCCAATACACGAATCTTCATACCTTAAACCGAGTCAGGTGTAAGTCCAGACCAAAGTGCCTCAAGATCATAGGCTTTACGGGCTTCAGGTAACATTACGTGTAAAACCAAGTCGGTAAAGTCGAGTAATACCCAGTCTGAACCTGCTTGACCTTCTTGGTGATGGCTGACGTAACCTTGCTTTTTTAAGCTTTCAGCTACTGTTGTAACAACGGCAGCGATGTGTCGAGTAGAGGTACCAGAGGCAATGACAAGCGTGTCCATCAAATCGGTTTTATCACGTACATCTATGACTTGGATTTCGGTAGCTTTAATATTTTCTAACGCTTCAACGACGCTATTTAATAGGTCACTGTCGTGTGCATTTTTCATGTTTTATTTCCGTAAATTAGAACCAGGCCTAAGCCATATAAAGTTCGTGTTTTTCAATATAGTCAGCAATGACCTTAGGAACGGGTACAGGCTGCCGATTAATGTTCTGCCGTATAGCCGAAGAGGCCACTGGCATATCTATCGTTTGATCAAACCAAAATGAACCCGAGGCTGCGCTCCATAATTGCGAATGACTCGCCAGCTTCGTCAACCCCAGTTTGTTGTTTAATTCTTTCTCTCCAGCCCGATTGATAACCCAAAAGTTCAGTGTTGATACTAAAGTGCTCACCTGATGCCATTGACTCAATGAGTTAAACGCATCGGTACCCAAAACCCAGATCCGTTTAACTGGCACCACATCTTGTTTTTTTAACTCAATGATTGTTTCAGCAGTATAACTGATCCGGTCACTAATCATTTCTATATCATCAATTAGTATTCTGCTCGCAGCTGGCTGAGTATCTCGCCACTTCTCCAGCATAGCCAACCTATCTAAATTTGACGCCTGAGCTTGTTGCTTCAAGGCTGGTTGCGAACAGGGAATGATACGCAACACAGACTCCCTTGACTTTGTTTTTGCTAATATATGATGACATATTGCTTCATGGCCATTGTGAAACGGATCGAAGGTACCGCCATACAAGCACTCAGCAGAGCTAGGATTCACGAATATGCCCATCACCAAATACGACGTATTTTTGTGACGTTAAGCCAATTAGGCCGACCGGTCCACGAGCATGTAACTTATCTGTTGAAATGCCAATTTCAGCACCAAGACCGTATTCAAAACCATCTGCAAAGGCCGTTGAGGTGTTAATCATCACCGATGATGAATCGACAGCACGCAGAAACTTGCGAGCCGAGGTATAGTTTTCAGTGACGATAGAATCTGTATGGTGACTGCCGTATTGGTTGATATGTGCGACCGCAGCATCAAAAGATTCAACCACCTTTATGGCCAAAACTGGCGCGATATACTCTAAAAACCAATCTTCTTCTGTAGCGGCGTTACAGTCGATCAAGTCTTGCGTCAACTCACAACCCCGTAGTTCTACGCCTTTTTCTGAGAATAATCTGGCTAATATTGGCAAGCACTCTTGCGCTTTATCAACATGAACAAGCAAAGTCTCCATCGCGTTACACACCCCATAACGACGTGTCTTGGCATTTACGGCGATTGGGTAAGCTTTGTCGAGATCGGCATCGATATCAATATAGACATGGCAGTTACCGTCTAAGTGTTTAATCACTGGAACTTTTGCATCTGCACTGATTCGTTCAATGAGGCTTTTACCGCCGCGAGGCACAATAACATCGACAAATTCAGGCATAGTAATCAGCTGATGAACGGCTTCGCGATCGGTTATTTCAACCACCTGTACTGACGTTGCTGGGAGCATGGCGGCATCTAAACCGGTACGAATACACAAGGCTAAGGCAGTGTTTGAGTGAATCGCTTCGCTGCCGCCTCGTAGAATAACCGCATTACCAGATTTCAAGCATAAACTAGCGGCTTCTATGGTCACATTCGGACGCGATTCATAAATGATTCCGATCACCCCTAATGGGACTCGCATTTTACCAATTTGAATCCCACTTGGACGATATTCCATTTCTGTAATGCCACCAACAGGGTCTGCTAAGCCAGCAACCTGTTTTAAACCCTCAATCATGGAGTCGATACGAGCATCCGTCAGTGCCAATCGGTCTAGCATTGCAGGTGTTAAACCCTTTGCTTCCCCTGCATCTAAATCGAGTTGGTTGGCTTGTTTTAACTGCTCGCGGCTCTCATCGATGGCTTGAGCCATCGCGACAAGTGCGCTATTTTTTTGCGCAGTTTCACAATTGGCTAAATGCCGTGACGCATCTCGGGCTTGTTGTCCGAGCTTGGTCATATATTCAGAAACATTCATGGTCATAAATCTACTACACTCATAAGAAGCTCCAGTATACCTGCACACGAATGCAGACTCCACGTTGCTATAGAGGATAAAAAGGAGTAAAACACCGCCAGTTACGAATTTGACCAATTTTTTACCCACTTTAGGGTCTATTTTATGGTTCTTACTTAATGGAATGGCTTACAAACTCTCCTTGGCTCATTTTAGCTGGCATCGCCTTGGCTGCGTTTTTAGAGTCCTTAGCTGTGGTTGGCATTATTGTGCCAGGCATCGTATTGCTATTTTCTTTAGCTGCGCTCGCTAACAACGCAAACATCCACATTGCATTGGTTTTATTTTATGGTGGAATAGGTGCCGCAACAGGCGACCTATTAAGCTATGCCATTGGCAACAAACTGAAGTTTCATCTATTTGAAGGTACATGGTTCGCTAAGCATAAAAACTGGATAGACCAAGGTGCTTGGTTTATTGAAAAGTGGGGCTGGCTCAGCGTTATAATTGGACGTTTTTTAGGGCCTTTACGACCTATAATTCCGCTACTAACGGGCGCGCTAGGTATGGCGCCCAGTCGCTTTATTCCGTTAAGCTTACTTACTGTATTTATGTGGGCCCCCGTTTACTTACTACCGGGCTACTATACTGGCGAATTAGCCGATTTGTGGCAGCTACAACCGCTCGCGGATCGCTCACTGATGATCTTTGTCCTGTCAATTATGAGCATAGCCACCGCCGCCCTTGTGATTTACCACCACACCCACCCCGAGCAGATGTTAATTAGGGGCTGGCTGACCCGAGACCAAGCTGACCGCTGGCCCATTCAATCGAGCAACCTTGCTCTTCTGTCAGTCATTATATTCACCATAATTTATTTTCAGGCACCCCTTGAAAGAGATTTGGAGTTTCACCAGTGGTCAATTGATTGGCAAACATATCAGATGACTCAGTTTTGGAGCTATATCGCAAAAATGAACCACGAAAGCTTAGTCCTTATCTTAATCAGCTCAATTACATTTTGGTTGATTCTAAGCAAAAAAGTGAGCTTAGCTTTTATTACAATGTCAGTATTCGCAGTTTTATCGCTAGCCGCAGCCGCCATAGAAGCATATGCACCAATAGAAAAAGAGTTCACACACTTAGGTGCAACGTCCTCCCTCATCTATTTAATTGCGTTTATTGCTAACCTTTACAGCAACAGCTTACATGGCCTTAAACGCTGGCCAGGTTATTTGGTGTCTTTCGGCTTTATGCTGACGTTTATTATAAGCCTAATATGGACTGACCAAGTCAGTGCCTCTGCTGGAATAGCGAGCCTATGCCTAGGGCTCTTATGTAGCGCCCTAGTTCGCATCCTATGGAAAGCACTACAGCTAAGCCTTTATGTGCCAAGACCTGGCGGCATTACCTGCTTGCTATTTACGATCACGGTCGCGTTTGCGGCTATTGCATAACTTAATTTGCATTATTTGAGCGCACATTGACTACTGGACCAAATTGCGACTGTCGATACACCTCTGTCGCGGAGCTGCTGATCCATTGCCCTATGCGCCTATCACTTAATGAGATCGATTCCGGTAACAAGAACCACTGCTCATAAACTCGACCATGAGCAATCCAGTGTTTATCGCCACAAACGATTGAAAGCTCCGACACCAAGGCTGGGTGCAACGCACGTATTCCAACCTCGCCTTCTAAATTTACCACCAGACACATCTGTGCATTGACACGCAGAACGTGCTCGCCAAAATACACACCTACTTTAGGGTCGAGCTCTGTAGGAACAAATTGAGCCAAGAAATGAATGCGCCGAGAACGGTTAACTTTATCCATTGAATCTTATCCTTGATATTAATGCATTACGCACAACTGCCTTGATGTGCGCTCCAACCTGGAACCATTATCTTAGCAAATATCGCTTCGATTACTAGGAGACTAATGTCTAAGCGTGCGCTGAGTCACTTTAACTTTCAGCCACCTATTTGTGACTATCAAAAAAAAAGGAGTGATCAATAGATCACTCCTGTCAAAAAATACAACGCACAACCATGCTTACAGGTTTTCACCTGGTTCCAAGGGGAACAGCAATAAGATACATCAACCTCCCCTGCAAATCCACCCTTTATTGCGTACTTCTTTAATTAGCGTAATTTCGCTATTAGAGTAAATTCGCTAATTGGACTTCAAGAAATCGAATGGAACTTACGTTTAGAGGTATTTATCTCAACAATGCTCAGTTTAAAAGCTTATTTCGATTGTCATTAGCGATCAAGCTAACTAAAATTCATTCGCTACTGGCGAAACTAGGTTTGTAATGGAAATTAATAGCGAAAGTCTAAGATTTATACTTGGTGTCAAACTAAAGCAGTTTAGACTGACCGAGGGTTACTCTTTAAAGCAATTGGCTGAACGGACCAATATGTCTGTGTCTTATCTAAGTGAAATCGAAAAAGGTAAGAAATACCCCAAGCCAGAAAAAATCATTCAATTAGCACAAGGCCTAAATAGGACCTTTGATGAACTGGTGTCATTGCAACTTGATGACGAGCTTAACCCATTGTCTGCGTTATTAAACTCGCCAATTCTGAAAGATTTCCCTCTGCAACAATTCGGCATTGGCTTGTCTGATGTATTTGACCTCGTCAACGACTCTCCAAGCAAAGCCGGTGCATTTGTGCGCACTTTATTAGAAATCAGTCGTGGTTACGATATGAACGTTGAGCATTTTTTACTGGCTTCACTACGTTCCTACCAAAAAATGCATCTAAATTACTTTGAAGAGCTTGAAGCGGTCGCTAATGACTTTCGCAACCAAAATCGTATTCCACTCACCAGTGGCGTCAGTCAATCTTGGTTAGAATCGATACTTCGTGATGAGTTTCAATGCACCGTCGAATATGACGATTTTTCCAAACATCCAGATTTACAATCTTTGCGCTCTATCAATCCAAGTCCGCGTAAGCTTTGGATTAACTCTCAACTAATGCAACAACAAAAGAAATTTGTCTTGGCCCGTGAAATTGGATACCGCATTTTACGCCTAAAAGAGCGAGCTAAAACATCATCTTGGATAAAAGTAGAAACCTTTGATCAGGTCATCAATCACTTCAAGGTGTCTTACTTTGCAGGTGCACTATTAATACCTGAAAAGCGTATAATTAAAGACATCGGCATGTGGCTTGAAAACAGCCGTTTCGATGGCCCTGCGCTAGCCAAGCTGATGGGTGAATATGACGCAACACCCGAGATGTTCTTGTATCGGCTCTCACAGGTTATGCCGACACACTTTGGCGTCACTAAAATGCATTATATGCGTATCAATCACCCGGTTGGCTCCGACGTATTCCGAATTACCAAAGAATTAAACCTAACCAATGTATTTATACCACGAGGTATTGGCCCTGGTGAGCACCATTGTCGCCGCTGGGCTGCAATAGCCGGTTTACAACAACTAGATACTGAAGCAATTGGCGAAGGCAACGTAAGTGTTTTAGCCCAGCGCAGTACATTTACACACCAAACTAAGACCTTTTTTAACGTAGCGGTAGTCCGTGAAAAATCGCTCGGTGACAGTACAAATACCGGTATGACCCTTGGCTTTCTCATCGACGACAACTTTAAATCTAAAGCAAAGTTTTGGGCTGATGAAGCGGTGCCTAGCGTGCACGTTAATGAAACCTGTGAGCGCTGCCCAATTGAAGACTGTGAAAGCCGCGCCAAAGAACCTACTATTTATGATGAAAAGAACAAGCAAAAAAAGCGTGAAATCGCGCTTGTTAAATTTATGGAAGAGCATAAATGAGCCAAGCAGCAAAACCCAAACAACCATTGAAATTGCGCTCTCGGTTAGTCAGTAGCCATCAAATCAATGTAACTAATGACACCATAGATGCATTTTCAACTCAACTTGATACAGCCATTGCTCAAGCACCGGCACTTTTTAAGTCCGCGCCGAGCATTTTGGATATCAGCGAATGCCCTGCAGATTTTTCAGATCAATTACTGCAAGATCGTATCAATGTTTGCCGTGAAAAAGGCTTAGTCCCATTCGCACTGACCAGCACCTCCACTGAGCATCAAGCACTTGCGAACACGGCCGGGTTTGCCTGGGTTGAAGCAAAAGCGACTAGAAAAACTTCATCACCAAAAGAAACACAACCCGCTATTGTACAAACCAAAGTCATTTCAACACCGATACGCTCAGGGCAACAAGTTTATGCGAAGGATGCTAACTTGTTAATCACCAGCCAAGTCAGTGCTGGTGCTGAAGTCATCGCTGACGGCAACATCCATATTATGGGCGCATTACGTGGCCGCGCCATCGCCGGCGCTCAAGGTCTGACCAGCAGTGAAATCGTTTGCCAAGTCATGCAAGCAGAATTGATTGCCATCGCCGGCAATTATTTAGTACAGGATGACTTCCCGAAGGGAGATGGGGGGGCTCGTTGTTATCTCGACGAGCAAAAGCTAAACATTGATTATATTTAGTACGCATTTGAACAGGTCGCTTAGTTGCTTTAATCTAAGACCTATTATTTAGTTTTCACATTAAAAGGATATTCTTTTGGCTAAGATCATTGTGGTTACCTCGGGTAAAGGCGGTGTTGGCAAAACCACTACTAGCGCAGCTATTAGCATGGGTTTAGCACTTAAAGGTCATAAAACCGCTGTATTAGATTTTGATATCGGCTTACGCAACCTCGATATTATTATGAATTGTGAGCGCCGAGTCGTTTACGATTTTGTAAACGTGGTACAAGGTGACGCAACTCTTAAACAGGCGCTCATTAAAGACAAGCGCTGTGAAAACCTGTTTATTTTACCAGCTTCGCAAACACGCGACAAAGACGCACTCACCAAAGAAGGCGTTAAAAAAGTCCTCGACGACCTCAGTAAAGACTTCGAATACATCATCTGCGATTCTCCAGCTGGGATCGAACACGGCGCTCAAATGGCTATGCATTTTGCTGATACCGCCATTGTTGTGACCAACCCCGAGGTTTCTTCAGTGCGAGATAGCGATCGTATTCTGGGTATCCTGCAATCAAAGAGTCATCGTGCAGAACAAAACCTTGACCCGATTACTGAACATCTATTAATTACCCGCTTTGATCCAGTACGTGTTGAGCGCGGCGAAATGTTAAACATAGCCGATATCGAAGAGATTTTGGCTGTAAAACTACTAGGTGTCATTCCCGAAAGCCAAGCGGTTCTAAATGCATCAAACAAAGGTGTTCCTGTTATCCTGGACGACAAAAGTGATGCAGGCCAGGCCTATGAAGACACTGTTGCTCGCTTACTTGGCGAAGATAGACCACACCGATTCCTTGAAGCTCAGCGTAAAGGGTTTTTAAAGCGAGTATTTGGAGGCTAACATGATGGCACTAAAAGATTTTTTCAGCCGAGATAAAAAAGAAAATACCGCTTCATTTGCGAAAGAGCGCTTAAAGGTCATCGTCGCGCATGAGCGTAATGCTCGTAACGCGCCAGACTACTTGCCTGCCCTGCAAAATGAAATTTTAGATGTAATCCGTAAATACGTTGAGATCGAACACGATCAATTACAAATTGATCTAAACGATGATGGAAACTACTCTATACTGGAGGTTAACGTAAATTTGCCAAAGTAATGTACAACCACCGTCACATCTGCGCGTACTAACTTGGGGGCTAAAATGAAATCATTATTGTTAACTCTGTTGTTCGTGGCGTTCAGCTCATTGGCGGGCGGTAACTCTCTGCCCGACAAAGTCGTCTATGCAAACAGCGACCAGGAATGGTTTCCAATCTTTTATCAAGACTCAAACGGAGAGTATAAAGGCATCTGGCAGGAACTAGTCGAAGAGCTTTTCATTGACATTCTTGATACTGAGCTGATTATTACGCGCCAACCTTGGAAAAGAGCCCAATCGGATGTTCGTTTGGGCAAAGCCGACATCCTGATAACCTTAGGCACTGAAGATCGCCTTACCTACTCCACTCCGGTCACTGGCAAGTTTTTCAGTATCACCTTTAATTTAATGTACTCTAAAAACCATCCGCAAAGCGCGCAAATACGAAAAATAGAAACACTCAATGATATTAAGCAGCTCGGCTTAACCTTGGTATCTACTCATGGTAATGGCTGGTATGAAGAGAATGTTAGCTCAATTGGTATACCGACTGAATACGTCAAAACGGATGAGCAACAAATCCGGTTTTTGCTTGCGAATCGAGCAGACGGCCTAATAGATTTTCCACTCACTCTGATGCCTATTCTGGACAAACTAAAGGCTCGTGACGAGTTCTTATTTAGTGAAACAACATTTTTAGAAACCAAGTTTCAAATTTTCGTCAGTCACAAAAGTGAATGGATTAACCATCTCGATGCAATCGAAGCTGGCCTTGAAACATTAAATCAAAAGCCTAAGTAAAAAGAAATGCTAGACCCATGTCTAGCACTGTCTAGTTTGCCACTATTGTACGTCGGCTAAATTATCCAAATACTTTTCAGCATCAAGTGCAGCCATACAGCCAGTGCCCGCGGATGTTATTGCTTGGCGATAAATATGATCCATGACGTCGCCTGCGGCAAATACACCTTCAACACTGGTCGAGGTTGCGCCACCCTCTGTGCCTGATTTCACCTTAATATAGCCATCTTTCATTTCTAGTTGATCTGCAAAGATACCGGTATTGGGTGAATGTCCAATGGCAATAAAGCAACCGTGCAAGTCGATTTCTTTTTTGCTACCATCTTCAGTGCTTTCTATGCGTACACCGGTAACGCCCATGTTATCACCTAAAACTTCATCAAGCGTGCTGTTCCAGTGCAATTCGACCTTACCTTCAGCAGCTTTGGCCATCAATCGGTCTGCTAATATCTTTTCACTGCGGAAACTATCACGGCGATGAATGACATGTACTTTGCTTGCGATGTTGGCTAAATATAATGCTTCTTCAACCGCAGTATTCCCGCCACCGACAACACAAACCTCTTTATTGCGATAGAAAAAACCATCGCATGTTGCACAGGCAGAAACACCCTTGCCTTTAAAAGCTTCTTCACTCTCTAGCCCAAGGTATCGAGCACTCGCACCCGTACAAATAATTAATGCATCACAGGTATAGGTACCTTGATCACCGGTTAAGGTATAAGGCTTTTTAGATAAATCGGTGGTGTTTATATGATCAAAGATAATATTAGTATCGAAACGCTCTGCATGCGCCTTCATGTCTTCCATAAGCTCTGGACCTTGAAGTTCGGCATGGCCACCAGGCCAGTTCTCGACTTCAGTTGTGGTCGTCAGCTGACCACCCATTTCCATCCCAGTGATAACCACCGGCTTTAAGTTGGCGCGCGCGGCATAAATTGCGGCCGTGTAACCCGCAGGTCCCGAACCGAGAATAATTAACGAATGATGTTGATTGCTCATAATGAGAACCCCTGAACAGGTGATTTTTAATTTGTGTATAGAATGGCGACTGTTGAAAAAGAATCAAGCCATAGTTTGCCTATAGACTTGATATTTTCAGGCTATGATCGCTATCAAAACGTATTCATTACTCTACAAACGGTTGCTTTTTCTTCTTTATGGTTCCAAAGCCATCGCTTTGAGCTGCACGCTCTGGTTGCTTGTCTTTACTTTGCTGTGGGGTTTTTGGGCCCTTACCTTTTGGCTTAGCCTTCAACTTTGCCTTTTCTTTCAGTTTAAGCTTTTTCGGGCTTAGTTTAACTTTTTTCTTGGTGCTGGCCGCTTTACCACTGGCTTTCACTTTTTTAGGGCCTTTGTAAGTACCCTCAACTTCTTTTATTTTACGATGCTCTAATTCCACTTTGATGTACTTTGAAATACCTGCTTTCAAATTCCACTCATTGTGAGAAATCAAAGAAATTGCCAAACCCGTTGCCCCAGCTCGGCCTGTTCGGCCAATGCGGTGAACATAATCATCGCCGTTACGTGCCATATGGAAGTTAATCACTAAATCAACACCCGATATATCAAGCCCACGTGAAGCAACATCGGTAGCAACCAACACTTTGGTATTTCCCGTGCGGAATGATTGCATAATAGAAGTACGTTCCTTCTGATCTAGCTCGCCATGAATAAAGGCGGAGTTTCCGGTGTGCCCACTGATAAACTGCCCTAACCGTGCGGTAGACTCTCGACTATTAGTGAATACTAGGGCCTTTTCAAAGCTTTCGTTGGCTAACAACCACAACAAAATACGTTCTTTATGGCGATCATCATCAGCCAACACATATTGTTGGTGAATGGCTTTATTTTCGTCACGAACGGTCTCAAGAATAATTTTCTCAGGGTTAGTAAGCACCTGCTCGCCTACTTTAATGATTTGGCGTTGCTTAAGGGTGGCCGAGAAAAATAGAGTTTGTCGTTCGATATCGCATTGCTCGACAATACTAAGCACGTCTTCCGTAAAGCCCATATCTAACATACGGTCGGCTTCGTCTAACACCAGTACTTCAAGATCAGCGAAATCGGTTGCGCCTTTATCCATATGCTCAATGATACGGCCTGGTGTGCCAATAATGATTTCTGGGTTATCTCTTAAAATAACTTTTTGGTAGTTATAGTCTTCACCACCAATAATTAAGCCGGTCTGCAACTTAGTATAAGACGATAGCATCTTGATCTGTTTAAAAACCTGCTTCGCCAGCTCACGAGTTGGCACCAAAATTAAGGCTCTTGTGCCCGTATTACGAGGAGATTTCTGCAATAGTCGGTCAAGTATAGGCAATACAAACGCAGCCGTTTTGCCACTTCCGGTTTTAGCACTCACCATTAAATCTTGCCCATATAAGGCAGGTGGAATAGTCGCTACCTGAACAGGCATGGGCGTGGTGAAATCGTTTTTATCGAGTGCTTTTAATAAGCGCTCATTTAAGCCTAAATCGGCAAAAGATACTGGTTCAGTCAAGATCGTCTCAAAATTTACATTATAATGGGCTATTTTAGCACAGCCCGCAGAGGAACGACTCTATTTTAGCTGCAAAACTGAACACAGATTCCTTGATTCTCGCCTGATCTACGATAAAGTAAGGCGAACATGGAATACTCTCTAATCCATCTTACCTAAGGAATGAATCATGGATTTACAAAATCTCGTTACTGGTATCGCTAATACGGCGATTGAATGGCTACAAACTAACATTTTAAGCTTAGTACTCGCCCTGGCCATATTTTATATCGGTCGCATGATCGCTCGATTTATTGCCACCTTAGTACAAAAGGTCATGATTCGCGCGAGCGTTGAAGCCATTTTAATCGACTTTGTCGTCGGCATCGTTCGATCGGTGCTGATTTTATTCGTCATTATTGCTGCCTTAGGTCAATTAGGTGTCGATACAACGTCACTAGTTGCCTTACTCGGTGCCGCAGGTATCGCTGTAGGTTTAGCATTAAAAGACTCACTGCAAAACTTTGCGTCAGGCGTGATGTTAATTTTATTCCGCCCTTTCAAAGCAGGCGACTTCGTAGAAGCTGGCGGCGCTACAGGTGTGATTGAAAAGATCTCTATCTTCTCTACTCTCATGCGAACAGGTGATAACAAAGAGGTTATTATCCCAAATGGCAACATCTATGGTGGCAACATTACTAACTTCTCAGCGCGCGCGACACGTCGTGTAGATATGGTTTTTGGTATTGGCTATGACAGTGATCTAAAGAAAGCGAAAGAGCTACTACAAGATATCATCAGCAAGGATGAGCGCGTACTTAGTGAACCGGCACCGGTTATTGCTGTTTCTGAGTTGGCTGATAGCTCTGTAAATTTCATAGTTCGCCCGTGGGTAAACTCCGCTGATTACTGGGGCCTATATTGGGACATGCAAGAGAAGGTTAAACTAAGCTTTGATGAAGCCGGCATCTCAATTCCATTCCCGCAAATGGATGTACATATCGCTAAATCAGAGTAAGTAGTTTTAGCAAATGGCTCGAGGGCGTATTCATCCAATACGCCCTTTTTTTTGACTCAAGAAGAGAACCACATGGCTAGTATTGTATTTAGATTAAATAACGTTCCAGAGCATGAAGCAGATTTAGTTCGTGCATTACTGTTAGAAAACGATATTGATTTTTATGAAACAGATGCTGGACGCTGGGGCATTTCTATTGCGGCCTTATGGGTAAAAGAAGATCAAGACAAGCTAAAAGCACGAGCGCTAATTGATGACTTTCAAGTGTTGCATAGCCAAAATATGCGAGCACAATTTCAGGAAGATCTTGATGCAGGAAGAGTGCCTAGCTTTTGGCAGTTGTTAAGTAAAAGCCCTGTTATGGTCATCACCTATTGGGCACTGATAGCAGTTGTCCTGTTAATCACTATCGTGCCCATTTATCGGTTTTTTAACAGTTAGGTTCTAAAACGAGTCAATTGTGCTTGCACTGCTAGACCCAAAGCATCGAGTTCCTCAGCTTGTTGGTGCGCTGCGGTTACGTTAGAAGCTAACTCATGTGCTGCTTCTTGGATTGCTTGGGTAATACGATTAATTTCATCTGTTGCTAAATTCTGCTCTTGTGAAGAAGAAGATATGCTCAAGGCTTGATCTTTAATTCCTTGGATCACTAAATTAATATTCGCTTGACTGACAGAAACCTTATTTGCCGCTTCCATTGTGTTCTCTACCAATGATTTAGCTCGACCCATTTGAGAAACTGCAGCTTGCGTTTGAGTTTTCAGAGCTTCTATCATAGTTTGTATTTCACCCGTAGCCTCATGGGTGCGCCCAGATAGCGCCCTCACTTCATCCGCAACCACCGCAAAACCTCTACCTTGCTCTCCCGCACGCGCAGCTTCGATTGCAGCGTTTAATGCCAATAAATTCGTTTGCTCCGCAATACCTTGAATTGTCGCTAAAATGGTCGCAATTTGTTGTGCATGTTGATTTAACTTATCAATTACGTCAGTTGTCGTATCTATCTCATGCGTAAGCTCACCCATTTGGGCTTTGTTTTGATTAGCATTATTTTCGCTGGCTTGGGTTTCTTTTTGAGCGTTTTCTGCAGCCTCGGCGGTATGAGCAGCATTCTCTGCTACTGAAGCAGCAATAGCAGACATTTCGTGAATGGCGGCGGCTACTTGAGCGATCTCACTTTGCTGCTGATGAACTTGATTGTTATTCTCTGTTGAAACCTGATGAGATTCTTTTGACAATACTTGCATTTGTGCAGCCGAATCAATGACTTGAATGACCATCGAATGAATCGACTCGATGAAGTTATTAAAATAGCGACTTAACTGACCTAATTCATCTTCACTTGTCACAGGTATGCGCCGAGTTAAATCTGCATCGCCCGAGGCTATATCACGCATAGATTTCGCTAAATTAGCAAGTGGAGCGAGTGATACTTTAATCATAATAATTAACACGACTGCAACTACAACCAACGTAATAACGGATAGCAATAAGGTTTGTACAATGAGCTGGCTTAGTCCAGACAATGCATCAGATTTCTGAATGCTTATTATAACTCGCCATGGAGTGTCTTTAATCGCATAGCCCGCTACCAGCATAGCCTGCCCAGAATTAGTGACCTCTGAAATCTCATCCGTTACCTTACCTCCTTGGAAAATTTCATCGATACTTTTGCCTATTAACTCAATATTTTTATGAACAAGAACATTATTGCTAGCGTCCACAAGCATCGCTTGCCCGGTTTCACCAAACTCAAGATTAACAACACTGTTTACCACGTCTGTCATGGCAATATCTGAAGCGATAACACCGTTGCTTACCGCTTGTGCAAAAGACATTACCAACTCACCGCTCGCGGCATCGACATAAGGTGCAGTAAGGATAGGATCACTCGATTTTACTGCATCTTGATACCATGGCCGGGTCCTTGGGTCGTAATCTGCGGGTAGGTCTACAAAAGGCTGAATGATCATCTTGCCTTGTTCAGAGCCTAGATACATATAAAGAAAGCCACCAGCCTGGGCGCCTTGAAGTAAAACATCATTTAGCTGGGAGGAAGTTGTAAACTGTCCTGTAGAATTTAGGACAGCAAGTTTTGAAGACTGCCAAGCGTCGATCGAACGTACCAGGGTCTGGCCCGCTGTGTTAATTTCATATTGGACGGTATTTTCTAGTAACGTTTTAGATTGTTGGAAGCCAATCACACCGGTGATCACTTGCATAATAAGTACGGCAAATACCGTACCTATCGTTAATTTCAATTGGATGGTTAATTTTTTCATGACCGCTAGCTCTATTAACATGATTACGAATAAGCATAGCGGTTAGATTTGAAACTTCCTGTTATTTTAAAAAAACCTAGCTGTTCAGTATGATCACTTGAACGAAGTTCTAGTTAAGAACTCTCGCTTTTCACCATCGCTTTTAGTGCCGTTTTTAAGCGCTATCATTTGGTTCTTGCGACCTAAAAGTCGTAACTGTACGAGTCGCTCCCATAACAATGCTGAGCGCTCACCTTTTTTCCAAGTTTTCTTGAACAAGTACTTGGCTGCCGCTACCGCGTCTGGGCTTTGCTGTGCAATAAGACCAGCTAATTCAGTGGCCGTTGCTACCGGGTCATTGCTAATTTTACTAACAAGATTGTACTCTTTGCCTTCATCGGCGCTAAACACTCGGCCAGTCATGGTCAGCTCTTGTGCGATATCTAAAGAGGTTAAGCGTGAAAGATGCACCATACCGCTCATATCAGGAATTAAACCCCATTTCATTTCCATAATTGAAAACTTCGCGTCTGGCGTCGAAATACGGTAATCACAAGCTAAGGCTATTTGCATGGCGCCGCCAAAACAGTTGCCATGTATCGCCGCGATAACAGGGATAGGTAATTGCTGCCAAACTAATGCCGCACGCTGAAACATGTTCTCTTTGCGCCACGGTAGTTTCAAAAAGAACCTCGGGATCATGCTTGGGTTTTTCGTCAGATAGGCAAAATCAAGGCCCGCACTAAATGAAGGCCCTGCGCCTGATAAGATGACCGCTCGGATTGATCGATTTGTTCTAATGGACTTAGCCGTGCTCACTAACGCTTCAAACATATCACGGTTCAAACCGTTATGCTTTTCGGGACGGTTTAAGGAGACAAAAGCAAGTGCGCCCTTGTATTCAACTTTCACACTGAGATTTTCTGACATTCTGTTTCTACTTATTATTAATGTATAGAATTCATAGTACCAAGAGTATGTCATTAAACCGAACGAGTTTTAATGCGCTAGCTAAATACCCAATATTCGGCATCAATATCCAAGGTTTCGTTTTCAACTATTTGATATACAGGTGACTCTGCTAACTTAGGATATTTAGCGATATAAGCTTGGGTATTTATAATTAAATCACCTTCGTCTTCTTGCAGCGCAATACTGTCATCGTTAATAGCTTTTAAAAGGCTTTTCTTTTGTCCGTTACTCACGGCGATATCTTGAATACTCATAACGATCCTATTGTGGTTGTGTTGCTTACTTTGTAAAGGCCATACTAACACGGACTGTTAAACCCTATGTACAACTTAATAGCGATTATGCCTCACCAAAGACTTCAGCCGGTTTACACTGTTAAATCAAAGATTGTTTTAGCAACGTTACTAATGCCTCAATGCTGCGCATACGAGTGTAATTTGGCCGAATAATGAAGGCCAAACGCCGATGCGGACCAGGTTCATTTAAGTGAATTGCTGACAATTCGCTATTCTGAGCGATGAGTGATTTAAGCGCCATCTCAGGTATTAAAGTGGTGCCCATTCGACCAAGGACCATTTGCACCAAGGTGTTTAAACTGGTCGCACCAAAACCATGATTAGCCGATTGAGGGGGTAAACGACAAGCCGCCAAAGCGTGATCTTTCAAACAATGCCCTTCTTTGAGCAACATCAAATGACTTGAGCTCAACTCATAACTGGTAACCTCCGCCTGGTCGGTAAACTGCTCTCCCTTTAATGCCACCCAGTAAAAGTCCTCTTGCCAGAACTCCATACTCAGTAACCCATCGCACGGGTAAGGCATGGCAATAATCGCAGTGTCTATTTCGCCGCGCCTGACCATCTCCACTAAGACATGCGATTGTTCCTCGACAATATTGAGTTTGGCTGCTGGGTATTGTTCATTTAAATGAGGAAAGACCTTAGGTAATAAAAATGGTGCAATGGTCGGTATAACACCGATAGTTATAGGGTAAGTCAGCGGCATCTGCTGATTTTCAGCAATAAATTCTAATTCATCTAATTCAGCCATGATGCGCTGCGCTCTGACCAGCACGTCTTTACCCTGCGGAGTCACCAGTACTTTTTTATTATCGCGTTCAAAAATATTGAAGCCAAGCTGCTGCTCCAGTGTGGCGAGGGCCGTACTGAGTGCTGACTGACTGATATTACAAGCTTCTGCGGCTCTTTTAAAATGCAGAGTTTTTTCCACGGCCAATGCGTAATAGAGCTGTTTCGTTGAAATCATGAAAATTCCTCCATCAATCTACGATCTATTTATTAGATCATTATCTTCCACTCAATCAATTTTAACAAACTTCCTACTTCGCTTAAACTGGCTTCAGTCAGTAAGACAAACCCAAATTAGAAACAACGGAGGCCACCATGGCACTTATTAATACTCAGATTAAACCTTTCAACGCAACTGCATTCAAAAACGGCGAATTCATTGAAGTGTCAGAAAAAGACACTCAAGGTAAGTGGTCAGTATTCTTCTTCTACCCAGCAGATTTCACATTTGTGTGCCCAACAGAGCTTGGTGATTTAGCAGATCACTATGAGGAATTCCAAAAGCGTGGTGTTGAAATTTATTCGGTATCAACCGACACCCATTTCACCCACAAAGCATGGCATGGCTCGTCAGATACTATTGGTAAAATTGAATACACCATGATTGGCGACCCTACCGGTGACATTACTCGTAACTTTGAAGTTATGCGTCCTGGCCAAGGCTTAGCAGATCGCGCCACCTTTATCGTTGACCCAGAAGGCACCATTCAAGCCATGGAAATCACTGCTGAAGGTATTGGCCGAGATGCACAAGACGTATTGCGCAAAATTAAAGCTGCACAATATGTTGCCGATCACCCAGGTGAAGTTTGCCCAGCAGCGTGGAAAGAAGGTGAAGCCACTCTGGCTCCGTCTCTTGACCTAGTTGGAAAAATCTAAGCAACCTAGCAAATACAAAAACGGGGGCACCCTTGGTGCCATTGCTGTCCCATAGTTTAGAAGCGGTCCATTGCTTGGAATTCGGGTGTTTGAAACATGAATGTTTCAACCAAGCCCCCATGGATGGGTTTATGGCGACCGAAATTTCAAGCGATGGGCCGCTGAACGCGGCTAAGCTGTGAAATATTTATGAGACAGCTGTACCTTGATGCCTCTCGTTAATGACTTAATAAATTAAGGAGCACTGTTGTGTTAACAAATGATATTTTACAAGCGGTAAAAAGTTATACCGCTACCATGAAAAAGCGCGTCAACTTTGTTCTTCAAACAGGCAAGCATGATAAGCGCGATGAGCTGGTTAAATTCCTATCGGAAATAGCCAGTGTCAGTAATAACCTAGAACTCATTGAACAAGAAACCGATGGCCTTTTACGCAGCCCCCTTAGCTTTTTAATAGAAGCAGACGGAGTTGATACGGGTATCCGCTTTTCGGGTATCCCAAGTGGCCATGAATTTAACTCATTAATTTTGGCCGTTTTACATGCCTCAGGTACCGATTTAAAACTCGATGACAGTATTAAAAGTATTGTTGCTCACGTCACGGGTGAATTCAAATTTGAAGTATTTGTGAGCTTAAGTTGCCACAACTGCCCAGACGTTGTGCAAGCCCTCAACCAATTTGCCATTATCAACCCAAACATTAGCAGTGAGATGATTGACGGCGGCCTTTACCCTGAGCTGATTGCCGAGCGCGATATTCAAGGCGTACCGAGTGTGTATTTAAATGGCGAGTTATTTGCTAACGGCAAAGTCGATGCGGCACAACTTATTGAAAAATTAATGCAGCATAGTGAAGCACCCGTAAAAAGTGAATCGACGTTACCCCTGCAAGATGTAACCGTTATTGGCGGTGGCCCTGCCGGCGTTAGCGCGGCAATTTACAGCGCCCGTAAAGGCTTAAAAGTAACCTTGATCGCAGACCGAATTGGTGGTCAGGTAAAAGACACTATGGGCATTGAAAACTTTATTTCTACGATCCAAACAACAGGGCCTGAGCTTTCGAAATCACTACACGCCCACATGAAAGAATACGACATTACCGTTAAAGAATTTTTAACGGTATCCGAGGTTATTCCAGGTGACATAAAAACCATCATGCTCAGCTCAGGTGAGGTAATACAAACCAAAGTCGTCATAGTGGCTACAGGAGCCAAATGGCGTGAACTTGGTATTCCTGGCGAAAAGGAAAACATTGGTAATGGCGTGGCTTATTGTCCTCATTGCGACGGGCCTTTTTTCAAGGGCAAAGACATTGCTGTAGTCGGCGGTGGTAACTCCGGTATAGAGGCCGCTTTAGATTTGGCCGGCATAGTAAAGTCGGTGACAGTATTTGAATTTATGCCAGGATTAAAAGCAGACAAAGTACTGGTCGATAAAGCTCAAGCGAAAGACAACATTACTATATTAAAGAACGTTGCAACTAAAGAAGTCATAGCATCATCAGGTAAGGTGTCTGCGATAGATTATATTGATCGAGCAACCGATGAAACCAAACGCGTTAACTTAGCAGGTGTGTTCGTGCAAATTGGCTTGGTTCCAAACAGTGGTTTCTTAGGTGACCTAGTCGATAAAACACCTTTTGGTGAAATCATCATCGATGAAAAATGCCATACCTCAACCGAAGGTATCTACGCGTGCGGCGATGTAACAACCGTCCCTTATAAACAGATCATTGTTTCTATGGGTGAAGGCGCCAAAGCAAGTTTAGCGGCCTTTGAATATTTACTAACGCAAGGTGACGAGCTTGAAGCGAAGCACAAGGAACAACTAGCCGCAGCCTAGTTAAATAGGAATTACCGAGCGCCCTTATAGCGGCGCTCAGGACGACCCACTTGGCCATAGCTAATTTCAGCAATGGCCTCATTAGTGCCAACTAAAAACTCTAAGTAACGTCTTGCAGTGGTGCGCGACGCGCCAATATTCTGGCCAACTTCTTCAGCATTAAAATCTTGATTTAAATTCAAAATATCTCTGACTTTATCGAGCGTCAGTGCGTCTATGCCCTTTGGTAACCGGGTGGTCGATTTCGGTTTTCTTTCAGCGTTAGAGATCAAAGAGTCGAGTTGATCTTGCTGCAAAGAATTTAAACTATTTAAACGTTCTAAGTGGTGTTGATAGTTTTTAATCGCCTCTTCTAAACGCTCAAACACCAGTGGTTTCAAGATGTATTCAAACACGCCTGAACGCAGTGCACTACGCAGAGTATCTACTTCTTTTGCTGCGGTAATTAAAATAACATCGAGCGGTGAGTTTTCTGCTCGCCATTGGCGCAGCAGTTCGAGCCCGTTACCATCAGGTAAATAGACATCTAGTAAGACTAAATGCGGCTGAAATACCTCTATAATGGTAGTTGCATCTTCAACACTGTGTGCAATGCCGACTAGCTCGACGTTTTCAATGCGCTCCAAAAATCTTTTTTGAATTTCGGCAATTTTGGGGTCATCTTCAATGATGGCAATTTTCAATAGAATCATGACTGCTTCGCGCCCATTATTTTTGGTAAGTATAAGATGAATCGAGAACCATTTGAATCAAGGTTTTCTATATCGATATGACCTTGACACTGCTGGATGATATTTGCAATTAAATACAAACCAATGCCATGCTCTCGACCCGACTTACTGCTGTAACCCTTGGTGAATATTAAGTCTTTAATATCTGCCGGAACACCAGGCCCTTCGTCTTGAACCTCAATAATTACGTCTTGACCAATATCAGTAAAGCTAACTCTCACTTCACCACCAGGCCCTCTAAAACCTAGTGTTGCTTCTAACGCATTATCAATTATGTTACCCAGAATGGATGCCAACTGATCTTGGGTAATATTTTTTGGTAAGTCTGCAAGCTCGCTTTCGTTGTCTATACGCAGACTTAGACCCATCTCTTTAGCACGGTTAAATTTGCCCAATAGGCAACCGGCGATCACAGGGTTAGGTGTGGCTCTCACCAATAAGGTAATAAGCGCTTGATGATCTTGAGCTTCGCGGCCAATTAAGGCTAAGGCGTCTTGCTTCGCATCTAACTGTATAAGCCCCGCGATGGTGTGCAATTTATTAGAATATTCATGCGCTTGGCTGCGTAAGGTGTCGGCATATTGTTCAATTTTGGTCAATTGCTGACTGATCGCATCAACTTCATCGCGCGACCTAAAACTCGATACCGCGCCTATGATTTGACCTTCAAAGGTAACCGGTAAGCGGTTAACAACAAGCTGTTTATCTTGCAACCAAACTTCTAAATCAAATTGTGGGACACCTTGGGTCATCAACTCGACCAACTTGGTATCTGGAAGTACTTGCTCAATATGCAAGCCTTCTAGTTGCGTGCCTCTATCTAGGCCTAAGGTTTCGATCGCGCGCCGGTTAAATGTCGTGATGATACCATCGCGGTTTATCGCAATAATACCTTCAACCACAGATTGTAACGTGGCTTCTTGCTCTTGAAATTTGCGCGCTATTTCTTCAGGTTCTAAACCAAAAATTTCTCGTTTCAAGCGCCGTGCAATAACGATTGCCGCAACGACACTGCCTAAAATAGCGGCCACTAAAACCAACGTTAGCCAAGTAGAATAGGTCCGAATTGTCGACTGCACCTGCGATAACGAATACCCGACCGACACAATACCAATAATATTCTCACCAATCTGATCATAAATGGGTGCTTTACCGCGCGTTGAGTACCCTAAACTGCCCTGGGCTTTATCAATATAGGCTCGGCCTTGCAGCAAGGCAACTTCCCCAGTATCGCCATCATCATCAGCCATCGACAATCCCAGTTTTGCAGGATTGGGGTGCGCCAATCGAATACTGTTTTTATCACCTAATACAATGAACAAGGCATCATTGGTTTCTGCTAAGTCTTTAGCCAGTTGATTCAACAATACTAAGTTGTTGCCTTCGATGCCATGGATAATGGAAGGCGCAGAAGCTATGGTTTTAGCCACACTTAAGGCACGCTGACCAATCTCACGATCTAAAGAAACAGATAAATTCACCCAAGCAAAACCGCCGATCAGTGCCGCTTGCAACAAGGAGATAAAACTCATAGACCACATGAGACGGGTACCCAACTGCAGCTTGCGTACCTTAAATAGACTAAAGCCGTTCATTGATTCACTTTTTATTGTTATTTGACTTATTAACTAGCTTACCAAAAACCACCTCAAAATACCCCGTGAACTTTATGAACAAAATGGACAATTGGTTCTTAAAGCCCACTAAGCCCATAAGCTTTGGATCGTAGTTTTCTCGAAGTAATCTTTACCAACCTGATCAACAGGCAATTATAAAAATAATGAGGAACTACAATGAAAAAGAAACGTACACTCAAAGTAGCATTAGCAACCGTTCTAGGTTTATCGGCAACGCTTGCCTCTGCTTGGGAACCTTCAGGTAAAGTTGACTGTATCGCACCGGCAAACCCAGGTGGCGGTTGGGATTTTACCTGTCGTAGCGTGGGTAACGTACTGGAAGAATTAAACTTAGTCCCTGCAGCAGTACAAACGACTAACATGGCAGGCGCAGGCGGCGGTGTTGCTTTTGCTCACGTTCTTGGCAAGCGCGGCAGCGACGATCAGCTATTAGTTGCGGCTTCTACAGCAACCACAACTCGATTAGCTCAACAGCAGTTCGCGGGTATGGACGCAAGCATGGTTAAGTGGGTCGGTGCTTTAGGCGCTGACTACGGTGTTATTGCCGTCAGCAAAAACTCTAAATACCAAGATCTAAAAAGCTTAATGGCAGCAGCAGCTGCAGACCCACGTTCAGTTAAGTTTTCTGGCGGTTCTGCAAACGGCGGTTGGGATCACTTGAAAGTATTGATTGCAGCGAAAGCAGCAGGCGTATCAAACCTTCCACAAATCCCTTACTTGTCATACAACAATGGCGGTGAAGCAATCACTCAAGTAGTTGGTGGTCACGTTGATGCTTTTACTGGCGACATCTCTGAAGCAGCAGGTTTCTGGGAATCAGGTGATTTACGCATTATTGCAGTGTTAGCAGAAGAGCGTTTACCGGGTAAATTCAGCACCATTCCGACTGCTCGTGAGCAAGGTATTGAAGCACTTGGGCCAAACTGGCGCGGATTCTACATGCCTAAAGGTGCCGATAAAGCCGCTCAGAAATACTGGGTAGATGCAATCGATACACTCTATTCTTCTGATGAGTGGAAAGCTGTTATGGCGAAAAACGGCCTAATACCTTTCCACCCTAAGGCGGATGAATTTGAAGCGTTTGTTACACAGCAAGTAGCAGACATTGAGCAACTTTCACGTGAAATCGGTTTATTAAAATGACTTTAAACGGGGATCGGCTCTTTGGCCTGTTCCTGTTCGTGATCGCCCTAGCCTATGGCTGGGCGTCACAACAGTGGCCAGAACCATTTGGCAGCCATGAAGCAGTAGGACCAGATACTTTTCCAATGATACTTTCAGTAGCGTTATTGCTTTCAAGTATCGCATTGATGTTTAAACCTGAGCCAAATAGTGTTTGGCCTAAAGGTAAAACTTTATTAGAAATTGGTTATGCCATCATTGCGCTGATTGCTTACGCAGTATTGTTGGAGCCACTGGGCTTTATTCTCAGCACTTTGGCTACGGTGACCTTTTTAGCTTGGCGCATGGGCGGTAGCGTTAAAATGTCCGCACTGATTGCGCTTTGCGCAGCCATAGGCGTTTTTCTACTATTTAACAATTTACTCGATTTACCCTTACCGTTAGGTTTGTTGGAGATGAGCTAGTGGAAACTTTTCAATTTTTACTCGATGGCTTTGCTGTCGCGTTAACCCCGACCAACCTGATGTATGCCCTCATTGGTGCATTCGTCGGTACGTTAATCGGGGCATTACCGGGCTTAGGTCCTGCCAACGGTGTCGCAATTTTAATACCGTTAGCCTTTTCATTGGCATTGCCAGTTGAAACAGCCCTTATTCTTCTGACATCTGTTTACGCAGGTGCGATGTACGGTGGACGTATTTCGTCTATTTTGCTTAACATTCCTGGTGATGAACCGGCAATGATGACCTGCTTAGATGGTTATCCCATGGCCCAGCAAGGTAAGGCGGCAGAAGCTTTAGCGATTTCGGCCATCGCCTCATTTGTAGGTGGTTTATTAGGCACCATCGGCTTAATCTTTTTAGCTCCCGTGTTGGCTCGGTTTGCATTAACCTTTGGTCCTGCGGAATATTTTGCTTTGTTCGTGCTTGCCTTTGCAACCTTAGGTGGCATTACCGGTAAAAACCCGACAAAGACAATAATTGCTGCGGTAATTGGCCTGATGATTTCGACAGTCGGCATGGATATCTCAACAGGTATTCAACGCTATACTTTTGGGCAGTTAAAACTCTTTGAAGGTATCGACTTCATATTAGCGATCGTAGGCTTATTCGCTATTTCTGAGCTGCTCTTGTTTATTGAAAATAAAGCAAAAGGCCCCGGTAAAAAGATTATTGTCGGTAAGCTTAACCTAACCTTTAAACAAATATTTAAGCTCATTCCAACAACCATTCGTGGCGGCTTTATTGGCTTTATTGCCGGTGTATTGCCTGGCGCGGGTGCTTCATTGGGTAGCTTTGTTAGTTATACCATTGAGAAAAAAGTTGTCGGTAAAGATGGCAAGTTTGGCGAAGGTGATGAACGCGGGGTAGCAGCCCCTGAAGCCGGTAACAACGGTGCCTCATCGGGTGCTTTAGTTCCAATGTTGACGTTAGGCGTGCCTGGAAGTGGGACTACCGCTGTTTTGCTGGCTATGTTGATCTCATTAAACATAACACCCGGCCCACTCATGTTTACGCAACACGCTGATGTGGTTTGGGGGGTAATTGCTGCTTTGTTGATCGGTAACTTTTTACTGCTAGTGTTAAACATTCCACTGATCGGTGTGTTTGTTAAGCTACTCTCTGTGCCGACTCACTTCCTATTACCTATTGTCACCATGGTGGCGTTTGTTGGTATTTATTCGATAAGCCACAGCCCGTTTGACTTAAAGTTCATGGTCGCCTTTGGTATAGCGGGATACTTATTCCGTAAGCTAGAGATTCCATTGGTGCCTATTATCTTAGGGATGCTACTTGGACCTGAAATGGAAAAGAACCTAGCACACGCCATGGTTATTTCAGATGGCAACTGGTTAGTTTTCTGGCAGAGCCCATTAGCCATTAGCATTTGGATCATCGCAGCAGCAGGTTTAATACTGCCAATGATATTCGGGCGAAGAATTCGCACCAAAATGCAGAACCCGACGATCGACTAGTTAATAAAAAATGTTGTTTTATTAATTAGAGTTAAAGCCATCGTAGTAATACGGTGGCTTTTTTATTGGCTGGGTTATTTAAGCCTCGACCACGTTCAGCTGATATGTCTCGTTAAGCATCAACCCAACGGGCTTTAAATGACTCACCAATAACAATAACTTTGTTTGGCTTAAGCTAGTTAGCTTTATCACTAACCGTTGACTGGTTGCCTCATCTAACCCTTCGAAGGGCTCATCGAGTAATAGAATCGGCGCTGTTGATAAATAAGCGCGCGCTAGGAAGAGGCGCTTTTTTTCGCCACCTGACACAGGCAAGCCTTGGGTGCCTAGCCAAGTATTCAAGCGCTCTGGTTTGGCCCAGTGCGAAAGTTCGGCCCATTCTAATGCTTGAAGTAAATCGTCGTTGCTAACCTCTGGGCTAGCCAATTTTAAGTTCTCGGCTAATGTAGCTGAAAACACATGTTCGTGTTGCTGCACATAATGAAACAAAGACTGTCGTTGTGATGTGGTCAATAATTCTAGGCTTTGATCGTTGACGGTTATTTGCCCGCTGTAGCTTAGCTCACCTGTCATTGCGTCGAACAGGCTTGATTTTCCGACGCCGGTTGGTGCATCAATTCGGAACAATCCTGTTGCTGGAAAACTCGCGGTGAGCGCTGGCCCTTCATGCTTACCCCGTGTCCAGGCAAAGCTTTGTAGTTTTAGGGAGCTAAAAATAAAATCAAACTTACTTTGCGTTTCAATTTTTGGCTTCGCGAGTTCAGATGTACTTGCAAATAAATGCTGAGAGGTTTGCGTGAGCCTATTCTGAGCAAATTGTGCTTGCATCAGCGGTTGTAACCAATCTCGTGCTGATAATAAAATCATGAAGGCAACCACCCAATACGATGCATTTTCAATAGCCTCAAGCTGGAAGAATAATACTGAGGTGAACACCAACGCAACCAATGTAATTGCATGTTCCGCTGCTCGTTCGACAGTGTCAGCCTGAATACGTTGGCGCGCTGTGATCTTCGCTTGTGTTTGAATAGCCTGGTGTGAAAAAGCTGATTGCGTGAAGTGCCACAAAGTAGAAACATGCAGCCACTGCCGTTGCTGATTCAAATAGGTGTGTTGTTGATTGAACTCTCGCACTATTGCATTTTTGTGCAACCATGAAAACCCGACCAATAACACGGCAGAAACTAAGCATAGGGCTACCCAGCTAACTAATAGCTTGGGCCACCAAAGTGCAAACAATAAGCCGATGGCCATGGCAACCGATAACGCGCTGACCGTGGGTGAGGTAACTGTACTCCAGCGTGCCGCTATTTGTTCAGTTTGCTGCTGCAGTGCTTGCCCTGTTTCACTTTGGGTTAAGTTCTTTTGTTTATAGAAAATAGCACCTAATACATTCGCGCGAAGGTTTTTTAGGATGCGTAGCAACAACAGATGAGACAAGTACTTTTCAAAATAGCCTGAAGAGATACGTGCCAAGGCAAAAAAACGAATAACTGCCGCAGGCACCATGTAGTTGAAGCCCGCTAACACCCCTGCGTGACCCGCTATAGCACAGGCTGCAATGAACCAGCCAGAGAAAAAAAGCAATGACAATTGCGAAAGCATATTGATTATAAACAATAGGAGACTCAAAAATTTTTGTTGCCACATTTTCATAACTCAGTCTCGCTTAAATGCCCTTGTTCAGACAACCACCATTGCTTATTGAATGCTTGAGTAGGCATTGCCCGATGGCTAATCCAAATAGAGGTACGGGGTTGAGTCACCTTAACTAACACTTCGAACAGTTCATCTTGTTCATGCTCGGTTAAATGTGCAAAGGGTTCATCGAGTAATACGAGAGGTACATCAAAAATAATAATGCGCGCTAAGGCCAGCTTTTGTTTTTGGCCACCAGACAAATTGGTGTGTTCATCCAAAGGCGTATTAAGCCCCGCGGGCTGACTTTTTAACCATTGCCCTAAACCAATGTCATTAATGGCTTGGATAATTTTAGTGTCATCAACTTCGCCTAAGCTCAAGTTATCACGTACCGTTCCGGCGAAAAACACCGGCTGTTGTTCTAAGTAGAAAACGCTTGTTTGCAATGCACTGAGTGATGCCACCGTTTGACTGTTTAATACGATATTTCCTGAAGTCTGTCGCAACCCTGCTAGCGCATCAAACAACACCGTTTTACCGCTGCCCGATGCACCATTAAGTTGTACCCTATCACCCTGTTGTAAATTTAAGCTGTCAGCGCTAACCAGTGTATCCCCTTCAAAACCTTGAACTTCAACGTTCGTCAGCTGAAGTTGCTGAAAATTTATTCGGCTTTTTTGGCTCCCATTCTCACTTGGTTGCCATTGCAAGGCATGGTGCCATTGCTCGCTACTTGCACTCGCTTCTGCTTTCACGTGATAGAGTTTGCCCAACACTTTAAATTCGTTAAAAAAAGCCGGTGCTATTAACAGTAAGAATAAGCCATGATGCAAGCTTGGGGTTCCGCCTTGAAATCCAAAGGTAATTTCACCTAACAGTGCAAAGCCAATAAACACCGCAACAATGGCAACGGACACTGTTGCAAAAAAATCTAGAACCGATCCCGACAAAAAAGCAATGCGAATGACTTCTGCCATTCGTTTGTTGTGCTGCTCGCTAACTTTTTCAAAAGCGGTTAATTGTGAAGATTGTGCCGATGCAAGGCGCACGGTTCGTTGGCCTTGAATGCGATCCGCAAAAAAAGAACCCAATCTATTCAGCGCCAGCATATGCTTGCTTTGCATTGTTGCGGTACCGGTTCCGACCAGCCACATAAACAGTGGAATAAGCGGTAACGTCACTAAGAGCGTGAGGCCTGTTAGCCAACTAAAAGGAAAGACTGCGACTAAGACACTGAACGGAATCACTACTAAAAGCTGCATTTGTGCGCGGTAATCTATTAAGTATTTTTCTATAGCGGGTAAGTGACGAAAAGTGACATCTTGCCATGCCGTCAACGGCTTGCTACGTATTAACGCCCATCGCTTAGCCATTAGTTCATCAAAGAATCGGTCATAAAATAGATTAGCCACTTGCTGAGCTAAGCCAACTCGCTGCCGCACAGCCCAAAAACGCAACACCGCATGAGCCAGCATCAATACTAAGCTCATTTTAAAGTAGTGGGCATTTGTAACATCATCAATAACATAAGCCACCAGCCAGCCAGAGGCAAAATAAAACCAAACCCAAAGGCAAACAGTTGCGGCTATATTAAAAAAGACGTAAAAGCTGCGAGATAAACGCAGCTTAGGTTCAAAGGCTGACAGTAGGTTCAGCGTTGAGTCGCGAGATTCAGACATTATCCGTCGATATCATCGGCGTCTTTTGCTCGATCAAGGTCTTCTGTCATCTCTAGCCACATGGCATTGATAATGCCAAAACTACACGCCAGAAGTACGCCTAAAATCCAAGTGAAATACCACATACGTTGGCTCCTTTAATAAATTGCGTGGCTACTGCCAGCTTCTATGTGTTTTGCTTTTATGCGTCCGCGCATTGTCCAGAACCCCCAAAGGGTATAGCCAAGAACTATCGGGACAAATAACATGGCAACGTAAAACATAATATTTAACGTAAGCTGACTGCTCGATGAATCCCAAATTGTGAGCGACATCGCAGGGAAGCTTGAGCTTGGCACCAAAAATGGAAACATGGCGAAGCCTGCGGTTAAAATTATTCCTGCAAGACTTAATGCGCTGGCAACAAATGCCCAACCACCGCGCTTGCGAAAACTCAGCAAGGCAACAATAAGAGGCGATACCACACCGACGACCGGTGCGAGTATCATCCATGGGTATAATTGGTAGTTAAGCAGCCAGCCACCCGCACTAACACTGACATTTTTAGTCAGAGGGTTTGATGCACCATCGGTGATAACGGTTGAAGTAATGTGGTAACCATCAATTCCAAAGGCTATCCAAAGCCCACCAATAACAAACAGTACAGAAGTTACAATACCTAATTTCGTTGCTACTTTCTCAGCACGCTCATGAATGACGCTATCGGTTTTCAACTGCAACCAAACAGAACCATGCATGAGTAACATCGCGACACTAACCAAACCTGTTAAGATGGCGAATGGGTTAAGCAAGGTAAAAAAGTTACCCGTATAAGTGACCTTTAGCATGTCGTCAAACTGGAATGGCATACCCTGCAGTAAGTTGCCAAAGGCAATACCAAAAACAAGCGCCGGTACGATGCCTCCAAAAAATAACGCCCAGTCCCAACTCTTACGCCACTTTGGATTTTCCAGTTTACTGCGGAAATCAAACCCTAAGGGGCGCATCCATAAAGCCGCTAAGGTCAGCATTAACGCCAGATAAAAGCTGGAAAAAGCGGTTGCATAAATCATTGGGAAGGCTGCAAAAATAGCGCCGCCTGCGGTGACCAACCAAACTTGGTTGCCATCCCAATGGGGTCCAATGGTGTTTATCATGATTCGACGGTCGTTATCGGTTTTACCAACTAAGGTCAGTAACGCCCCAACACCTAAATCAAAACCATCTGTAATGGCAAAGCCAATCAGTAAAACACCAATGAGCAGCCACCAAATAATGCGAAGGGTTTCATAATCTAACATTAGAGTATCTCCTGTTCAGTGATTGCTTCTGCTGCTTTAGTTTCGTTGTCGCTATAGGGTCCTTTTTTAGAGAATCGAATCATCAGATACATACCGAGAATAAACATCACGGTATAAAATAATGTAATGGCGGTGAGAGAAATAACCACATCGGAGACTGACAAATTCGACACAGCGGTATGCACTGGCAATATTTCAGCAATCGCCCAAGGCTGACGACCGTATTCAGCAATAAACCAGCCCGCTTCTGAAGCAATCCAAGGCAATGGTAAGGTAAATAACACAACTTTTAAGAACCAGCGCGGTTTGGTAATTCTATGCCGAGCACTCACCCAAAACGCATATGCAAACACCGCTAACATAAAGAAGCCACTGCCTACCATAATTCGGAAGCTCCAAAACAACGGCGCGACAGGCGGAATACTATAGTCTGCGGCTCTGTCTATTGCAGCTTCAGTTGGCGCAGTCATATCGTTCGTAAAAGGCTCTAACAACAAGGCATAGCCTAAGTCATCTATGTGCTGGTTAAACAGTGTCACTTCTGCTTCACTGGCTAGGTCTGCGCGAACTTTGTCTAGCAAGTTGTAAGCGACTAACCCAGAGACAATGCTCTCTCGGTTTTCTGTCCGTAAATCTTTTAGGCCAATTACGGGCTCTGTGATTGAACGAGTAGCAATAAGTCCCATCATCCACGGCACTTTTATGGCGTAGTCGGTGGTTTGTTCTTCTTGATTTGGGATGCCAACAATCGTAAACGATGTCGGAGGCTCGTGCGTTTCCCATTCCGATTCTATAGCGGCCAGTTTGATTTTTTGAACATCGCCTAGTTCGTAACCACTTTCATCGCCCAAAACGATCACGGATAAAACCGAAGCTAAACCAAAGCTGGCTGCAATAGCAAAAGAGCGTCGTGCAAATGCAACGTGTCGGCCCTTTAATAAATACCACGAGGAGATTGCTAAAACAAAAACCGCCGCAGTGGTGGTACCAGCCGAGACCGTATGAACAAACTTCACTTGGGCCACTGGGTTGAAGATTACCTCTGCAAAGTTAGTCATTTCCATACGCATTGTTTCAAGGTTCAACGTTGAGCCAACTGGGTGTTGCATCCAGCCATTGGCAATTAATATCCACAGCGCAGATAAACTTGAGCCAATCGCCACCAGCCAAGTCACAATTAAGTGTTTTACTTGTGATAGCCGATCCCAACCGAAGAAAAACAAACCAACCATCGTCGATTCTAAGAAAAACGCCATTAATGCTTCAATGGCAAGCGGCGCTCCAAAAATATCGCCGACATAATGCGAATAATAGGACCAGTTCATACCGAACTGGAATTCCATCGTTAAGCCCGTGGCAACACCAAGGGCAAAGTTAATACCAAACAACTTACCCCAAAACTGAGTCATGTCTTTGTAGACTTGCTTTTGGGTCATGACATACAGCGATTCCATAATCGCCAACATAAAGGTCATGCCAATGGTTAATGGAACAAATATAAAGTGGTACATCGCGGTGAGAGCAAATTGCAATCGGGAGAGTTCGAGCAGGGTATCGGACACAGGCAGCTCCTAGTTGGGCTAGAGAATGCCTAAGATATCAATAACATTCTCATATTAGAAAAAGCTAAAGTATAGAATACCCCTTGAAGTGTCAACGGGTATTTCGGTAGCAATTCTACTTTGATCTGTAATTGATTCTAGTCATATCGTGTAAATATCTACTTTCATTGCATGCTATATTCCCGAATCTTGCTTCTTAACAATTTTATGCTCTTCTTCGTTAATGCCTTGCTTCCAATAGCTGGAAATGTAGAGTAAGTCTTTAGGTGTTTCACGCTCTACTTTAAAGTAGTCTCGAAGTGCGCGCATAGAGGTAAATTCACAAGCCACCCAAACGGATGCAGTGCCGGATCGCCAAGGTTGATGTTTCACCACGGACACTAGATTATCAGGGTCCACCACCCAAACAACATCAATCCCTTCGGGTTTTTGTAAGTCGAGTTTATCTGCAGCACATTTTACTTGTATAACCGCGACACCCTTGGCCGTGTTAGCTAATTGTTCTAAATTGGCAGCAATTGCAGGCAACGCCGTCATGTCTCCTACTAAAAACACCCAATCTGCATTGGTATTCACAAACTTGGCTGGGCCAGGACCGCCCATCAAAATTGAATCGCCGACCTGAGAGCCGTTCGCCCAGCTGGACGCTGGACCGGAGTTCGCTCCTTCACCATGAATAACAAAATCAACATCCATACGTAAATTACTGGCATCAAAATGTCGTACCGTATAGGTTCTTAACGTTGGGCGCTTGCCGTCTAACTCGTTAAGCTCTTGAGTTTGGCGAATTGCCTTGCCCGTTTCAGGGTGGAATAGCAGTTTAAAATATCGACCGTCTGCATCAATTGGAAAATCTGCAAGACTGGGGTTTTCAAACGTCACCCGATGCATGTTTTCTGTGAGTCTTTGAGACTGAACGACGGTTAATTCTCTAAAGGAAGGTTGTGACATGTATCATCCATTATAAATCTAAAGTATAGACTTATAATCTCACAAATGATAATGATTATCAAACGCAATTTAGATGGTATACCACACACCCACTATATAATAGAGAGCGAGGTAACCCGTTAAGGCAAAATAGGCACTAAAAAGACTTGAAACCCAAAGCCGTTGCGCCTTTTGGGCAATGACCTTCCTTGTAAAGAACCAAATAAGACCTATTGAAATAAGAGGCCCAATAAACCCCCAACCCAATAAATCGGCAAGGCCTGGGATGTTAGGGGCCTTCGGCAAGCTCAAAAAACCAATAAAGGTGTACAGTCCAGACAGAAGAAAAAGGATGAGAAGATATTTTTTAGTCATGTATGCAACCCTTATTGGGTGAGTATTCACAAATTTTTGTCACTATTTGAACTTATCGTCTAATTGCACAATGCTACTATGCTTCGCACGTTAAGTTACTGCCAACCAAAGACCCAAACGTCATCATTTTTTAGATCTTGCCACGTTAAAGGTATTACACGCTTAGTCAATACTGCTTCGATAGAACAGAAAACCACCACGCCTTCTTCATCGAACTCTATATCATTAACGATAAAGTGTTTTTCTTTATTGTGAGGGTTTTTCGCAGTCCACTTACTATGGAGTAGTTTTTTAGGATTAATACTATTCATCGAGACTCCTTAAAATAAAAAACCCGCCTTAAAAGCGGGTCTTTCTATATGTTGTAAGTTTATGCCGCCATTGGCGCGTCAAAACGTTTTTCTAAATAAGCGATTATGTCAGAAGACTCATACATCCAAGTTTCTGTTCCGTTGCTTTCAACTATTTTCAAACAAGGCACTTTTAATAAGCCACCACCGGCCATAAGCTCTTCACGAGCACTTTCGCTGCGCTTAGCATCACGAGTTTCGACGTTCAATGACTGGCGTTTCATCGCTAAACGTACCTTCAAGCAAAATGGACATGCTTTATATTGGTACAAGATCAAACCTTTCGCTTCTTCATCTATCTGCGCTTGGTGAGCTTCGTCTCGCTGTACACCTTTTGGGCTTGCAAGCTTTTCGTAAGCCAAAATAATTAAGCCCAAAAACCAACGTATTACTGCCATGCTGTGAATCCTAGATTTTTATGAGGCCGCCATTGTAAACCATTCTGCAGACATTGATTACTGTTGTGTAGCAACAAGTCATCAAGAGCATGTAAACGTTACAGACTCGTCAAAAACGATAGCCCGTAACATTCAATAGCGACAGCCTTGAACTAGCTCTCCCCTAAGGCCAATAACGAAGCGTTTCCGCCTGCGGCTGTGGTATCTGTGCTAATCACTCGTTCAATGGTGAGCATTTCATCACCTGTGGTTGAGCTTTCTAATGCGACTCGGGCACCGGCACGTGCAGCGAGTATTTTACGCCACGCTGTCCGTGTGGCTAAATCACCATCGAATAACACTAAACTCATGTCTGATTCTGCTAGGGCTTGTTCAGCTTTTTGCTCAGTAACAGAAATTAAGCCTTTCACGTTTGCTTTGCTAAGTGCATAGAGTATTGCTTGGATCGACGTTAGGTTGCTTAAACCAGTCACTTCAACGAGATTACCTAAGTTTAAGCTACGGAATACCTGAGTCACAAAGGCATGGTCGTCTTCTCCACCACCAAGACACAATACCTTGCCACGACCATAATTAGACAGCTGATTCGTTTCACCTGTTGGGCCGACTAACATTTCCGGTTCAAAAGACACCTCTGCATCTGTATTAAGTGCTTGCTGTGCTACAACGGCCAACGATTCAGGCAAATACCCTAAAACCGCACCCAGTATATTGTGTCGTAGCTCAACATCTTGCCACTGTTTCAATACAGCCTGACTACTGCTGGCATTACGCAAGCGCTTAAGCGCACTACTTTCAACTAGTGCTGAACTATTAACAACTGCAAACGCACTAGGTGGCTGCTGTGCATGCTGATAAAAACGACGCAAGTAATTCGGGCCTCCGGCTTTTGGTCCGGTACCTGAAAGGCCTTCACCACCAAAGGGTTGTACCCCCACGACCGCGCCAATTTGGTTGCGGTTAACATACATATTACCCACATGAGCAGCTTTGCAAACACGCGCAACGCGAGAGTTAACTCGACTATAAACGCCCATGGTCAAACCATAACCACTGGCGTTAATGTCTTGCACTAATTTATCAAGATGCTTGGCTTTGAAGCTATAAACATGCAGCACCGGGCCAAATATTTCTTGTTTAAGCTCGTCTAATGTATTCAATTTAAATGCAATAGGTGAAACAAAGCTTCCGCCCGCTAATTCATCTGGCACCTGAACTTTAAACAACAGCCGACCCTTTTCTGTCATCTGTTCGCAGTGCGTATCAATGGTATGTTTAGCGGCTTCGTCTATCACAGGGCCAACGTCCGTGGCTTCATGCCATGGGTCACCAATTACCAATTCATTAGCAGCGCCTTCAAGCATTTCTAATAAAGACGCTTCTATTTCTTCTTGTACGCATAATATTCTTAATGCAGAACAACGCTGGCCTGCACTTTGAAAGGCTGAGGCAACTATGTCTCGCACTGCCTGCTCTAATAGCGCGGTTGAATCAACAATCATGGTATTTAAACCGCCAGTCTCAGCGATTAAACGGCAATCGGGGCCAGCATTGGCGGCCACAGTTTGGTCTATTAGTTTGGCAGTGGCCGTTGAACCGGTAAAGCAAACGCCTTTAATATTTTCGTTGCTCGTCAGAGCAGAACCCACCGTTGAACCTTTACCGATCACTAGCTGTAAAACGCCTTTAGGTACACCGGCCTGATACATTAATTCAACGGCTCGCGCAGCGATTAATGCCGTTTGCTCCGCAGGTTTTGCCAGTACCGGATTACCACAAACCAACGCCGCAACAACTTGCCCCGTGAAAATGGCGACTGGGAAATTCCAAGGAGAAATACACACCACAGGGCCAATGCCCTTTGTGCTTTGTCCGCCTAACTGTCTTCTGGCTTCTGCTGCATAAAAACGGCAAAAATCGACAGCCTCACGAACTTCCAACAGCCCATCTAAGCGTGACTTACCCGCTTCTAAAGTTGCCATTGCCATCAATTCGAGTTCATACTCTTCATATAGGTCAGCAATTTTTTCTAAAATATTCGCACGCTCATTAACACCCATATCTGACCAAGCTTGAATACTGTCTTGCGCATGGCTAAATGCTTTTTGAATCATATCTGCATCGGCTTCTATCACCTCACCTACCTGAACTGTATGATCCGCGGGAGAGAATACCAGCTGAGCAGGTGCAATGCTGCTTGTACCCACAATAGTAGACTGAGCATGCCACTGGTTATGTTTGAATTTATTCATCTCTACATCTACTGCAGTCGCGTGTAGCGGTAAATTTAAATTTAAACCTTTGGAGTTTAACCGGCTGTCACCATAAAGCTGGGGTGGTAATGGAATATTAGCGTTGGCGATGTTTTTCAACGCTGCCAATGCATCCATCGGATCTAATATTAAATCTGCTATCGGAGTTTTCTCATCTAACAGCTTATTAACAAAAGAACTATTCGCGCCGTTTTCGAGCAAGCGTCTTACCAAGTATGCTAGCAAGTCTTTATGTACACCAACGGGGGCATAAATTCTGCAAGGTACATTGCTGTCTTCCAATATTAATCGATGCAGTGCTTCACCCATGCCATGCAATCGTTGAAATTCAAATGCTTGCCCCGGTTGCGCCATTTCTAGAATCGCGGCCGTGGTGTGGGCATTATGCGTGGCAAACTGTGGGTAAATGACATCGGTTGAATTTAGCAATAACTGCGCGCAACATAAATATGAAACATCTGTTGATACTTTACGGGTATAAACGGGGTAATTCTCTAGCCCTAAAATTTGCGCTTGTTTTATTTCGTAATCCCAATAAGCGCCTTTCACTAGCCGCACGGTAATTCGACGATTTAAACTCTTGGCCAGTTCCGCTAAAAATTCAATGACTAAGGGTGCTTGCTTTGAATAGCCTTGTACTACAATGCCAAAGCCGTCCCAACCTTCGAATATTGGGTCACTTAACACGGCTTCAATGACATCAAGAGATAATTCAAGGCGGTCTGCTTCTTCCGCGTCAATAGTAAAACCAATATTGGCTTCGCACGCCTGAACGGCTAGTTTTTTAACGCTGGCCACTAGCTCTACCATCACTTGATGACGCTGAACATATTCATACCGAGGGTGTAAAGCGGAAAGTTTTACCGAGATGCCCGAGTTATCGTGAATAGAATCTGACTTGGCTTGTTTTGCAATCGCGGTGATGGCTTTTTCGTAGGCTTTAAAGTATTTGTCAGCATCGTTTGCTGTTCTGGCTGCTTCACCGAGCATGTCAAATGAATAGCGATATTTTGCTTGGTTACCTTTTTTCGATTGCGTTAGGGCTTCGTCGATATCGCGGCCCAATACAAACTGCTTACCCAGTATTTTCATGGCTTCTTTGATAGCTTTTTGAGTGACAGATTCACCCAAACGGCTAATAGTATCGAGCATAATATCTGACAATGCTCTATCGCCTACTTTTTGATCTTTAAAAACGCGGCCCGTCAACATGAGCGCCCAAGTGGACGCATTAACCAGCATCGAACTAGACGTCCCGCGATGACCGGTCCAATTACCGGTGCCAATTTTATCTCGTATCAATGCATCTAATGATAATGTATCGGGTGTACGTAAGTAGGCTTCTGCTAAACACATCAACGCCACACCTTCATTGGTCGACAAACCATATTCGGCTAAAAACAATTCCATCAAACCTGGTTTTGCATCCGCTCTTATCGCCTGAACATAACCCGACGCCCTTTCAAAGGCTTTCTTGCGTTGCACAGCATCAAAGGTATTTGCTTGCATAAGATGCGAAATGGCATCGGTTTCTGAGTTGAATCGTTTGGTGGATATTTGCTGTTTTAGTTCAACAAGGTTCATCGTCGTCACCTGAATATAAATTTTCACTAGGCGAAAAAGTCCTGAGGCCCAAATTCATGTCCTAAAGACTTAACGCGTTTACTGTTACTGCAATGGGTATTGCTATAGATACTTCAAATCAATCGCTGAATGCACAATCTAGGTCGGCTGTGCATTCAGTAGGTTTTTAAAACAGATGTGCTAGATTTTCAACTTATTCAAAAGTGCTTCACTTGGCTTCGCTGTTGCTTTACTCACTACAACAATCGCGATGAATGCAATAATGAAACTTGGCAATAACTCATACAAGTAATGGCCTTCAAAAGAGACATAGTTTTTGAAGATAAAAGTAGACAATGCACCAATCACAATACCTGCAACGGCACCCGCTTTTGTCGTATCTCTCCAGACCACAGACAAGATCACTAATGGGCCAAATGCTGCACCAAAGCCGCTCCATGCATAGCCCACCATACCTAAAATAGTACCGGTATCATTTGCTGCAATGATATAAGCCAATAAAGCGAAACCAACAACACCAAAACGGCTAATCCAAGCTTTCTTCTCTTCAGACGTATCTTCAAATAATGGGATATCTTCCGTTAATGCAGAGCTCAAAACTAACAACTGAGAATCTGCCGTTGACATTACTGCTGCCAATACGGCAGCAAGTACGATACCACTGATCCAGGGGCTGAATAACGCACTGGTGAGTGCTAAGAAAATACGCTCGCTGCTGCCACCTTCACCCGTGACACCAGGTAAAGAATGTAATTCAGCATAGCCAATACCAATAAGCCCAATGCAAGTAGACAAAATCAATACGACAACCATCCACGACATACCAATTCTACGTGCAGCAGGTACGTCATTAACACTCTTGATACCGAAGAATCGAGCTAGGATATGTGGTTGGCCAAAATAGCCGAAGCCCCATGCCATGAGAGAAATACCGGTGAGCAATGACCCTGTTTTCCATTCAAATGCTTTAGGATTAACTGCGGCAATATCAACCGGTGAACCGGCAATGGCGAAGTAGCCTAATAACGCACAAAAAGTGAGTGCAAAAAACATTAAAATACCTTGGACTAAGTCAGTCCAAGAAACCGCTAAGTAGCCGCCTAAGAATGTATAAGACACAACCACTAACGTCGTCACAAGCAAAGATACTTGTTCACTGGCACCAAATGAATGGGCGAACAACAAAGTTCCGCCTTTCAAGCCTGAAGCCACATAAAGCGTAAAGAAAAATAGAATAACTATGGCAGAAACCAATTTAAGCATTCCAGATTTATCTTCAAAACGATTACCTAAATAAGTAGGCAGTGTCACCGCACCCAGTTGCTCACTAAAGGTTCTAAGTTTTGCAGCAACAACGATCCAGTTAGTATAAGCACCAATGGCAAGACCCAGTGAAATCCACAAGCCTTCACTTAGGCCACCGGCAAATACGGCACCCGGCAAACCTAATAGTAACCAACCACTCATATCTGAAGCACCGGCACTTATGGCCGTCGTAGCGGGCCCTAAAGATCGACCGCCGATAATGAATCCGGCATTGTCCTTGGTTTTGGACATCGCGTAATAGCCGATCCCCAGCATCATAATTAAATATATTCCGAACTGGCTGTACATCAACATAGACTGTTCTCTCCGATTTTTATTTTTGTTCTGACATTTATTTTATAATAGTTGTCAGCGTTTTTATTGGAACCTTTAAATCACCCAAGCTGTGGAAAGCACCCGCGCTTTTGTTCCAAAAAAACCTACCTAAAAAGTGATAGATAATTTTGTATTGTGACTTAGGTCAATATTCACCTATTTATTAAAGGAAATGGCACTTATTTTTTAGATAATGTAGTCTATTTGCCTGTAGGGACACCCTTTAATAGGAAATAAGACTAGCCATGGCGTACCAACCTGATCGCATAGATTTAAAAATCTTGGAAGAGTTACAAGCAAACAGCCGTTTAACCATTGTAGAGTTGGCGAAACGCGTAAGTCTCACCAAAACGCCTTGCTCAGAAAGAGTTAAGCAACTTGAAAAAGCTGGCATTATTCGTGGTTACCATGCTGAGCTTGATCTAGTTGCGATGGGCTCTGACCACATCACCTTTGTTCAAGTACTCCTTACGAGCACAACAGACGCAGATCTCGCAGAATTTAATAGCCGTATTCAAAAAATACCTGAGGTATTTGGCTGTCACATGGTTGCCGGTAACTTTGATTACTTATTAAAGGTACACACAAAAGACATTTACCACTTTCGTAGTGTACTAGGGAATAAAATATCGAACTTGCCGGGCGTACAGCAAACGCACAGCTTTGTGGTGATGGAGAGCGTGAAAGACGGCCTTGATGTACCCGTTGTAGGACCTTAAGGCGTACGAGTCTCTGAACCTCAAATAACCTTGAGACCGTTAAATTGTCGAATAACTCATTTACTGTCTATTTTTTGTGCTAGATTATTAATTCTAGTCCCACTTTTACTGGCCGTATAATGGTATTTAATTTTATATCGTCCCTAACTATTACTGAATTGATGCTATTCATACCCGTGCTCGTAACACTAAATGTTGCGTTTCTCGGCTTATATCACCTAACTGTGCTAGATAGACGAATAAAGAAAGTTAACAATACACTGCTTATCCAAGCTCGCAACGCAATGTTACTGTCATTGCTAGTGACCACTACCATCGCATTATCAGGAATAACCACCGGCACATCTGCTTTAGTTTTTTCAATTATTAGCAATGCATTAACAACCTGCTTTATCTATCAAATTTATGAATCTAACTTTTCTGACAATAAAAGTGCTATTCGTTTAAATAGAAATATATTTATCACACTAATATTGATAATTGCACTGACCAGCCTGCTTATATTTAATGAACCTGAAACTAAATGGCTACGAGGCCGATCTTCTCAAATTTTACTCATGTACTTTTCTCTAGCTTCCATTTTTGTGGGGATTAGAAATTGGCAGGAAAATAATAGCGCTCAAAGGTCATTAACTGTCATCTGGGTAATAACTGTACTACTATTTATTGTCTATGTTGTCATGTACACACCAGAGATCCCTGCTGCCTTCGTCGCTTTGTCTTTTCTAGTTTTGACAACCACCTTGTTACTTGGTTTTCTCTTAGCCTCTGTTTCATCATTAAACTTACAGCTCATTCAAAGTATTTCAGATTTATCAGAAATTGATTGGCTCACCGGGCTAAAGAACAGACGTTTCTTTTTTAAGCATGTTCATTCTTTAATTTCTTTGGCCAATCGACAAAACTTACCCTGTACAGTCGCTATTTTTGATTTGGATGATTTTAAAATAGTAAATGACACCTACGGCCACGACGCTGGAGATAATGTGCTCAAGGCTTTCGCATTATCCATGAAAGAAACTTTTAGAAATCACACTTTACTGGCGCGCTGGGGAGGCGAGGAATTTCTTGCGTTCTTTCCAATGACAAGCGTCGCTGATGCAGAAGAAGCCATTGCTCGATTTCAGGCCATGGGCCAAGACCCTCAGATAGAATATGAGGGCTCACCTGTACCAATCTCGTTTAGTGTCGGTGTTGCTGATTGTTCATCAAGAGAGAGTCTTGAAGATTCAATTAAAGAAGCAGATCGTGCACTGTATCAAGCAAAATCCAATGGTAAAAATCAAATCAAACTATCCCCAGACCAGCATGAACGACTTTAGATTCTGCTAAACGCTATGCAAGAGCCCATCTATTATTCAGGTAAAGCCCGGTTCGATGCTCGAAATGAATGCGCAGGGTATGCACCCAATATACGCAGTTCTTGGGTAAAAAAGCCCAATTCTTGTAACGCATATTGCATCATTCGTTCATCAGGATGACCTTCTATATCTAAGTGAAACGCACTGCCATTGGGTGCGCCGCTGCCCATGTAGCTTTCAAGTTTCACCATGTTGATACCATTCGTCGCAAAGCCACCTAGGGCCTTATACAAAGCCGCTGGTATATTACGCACGGTAAAAAAAAGCGATGTAATGTAGCTAACATTTTCTTGGTAGTCGGCCAAACCTACTTCTTTTGAAAGGATAAGAAAACGTGTGGTATTACCGGTTACATCTTGGAAGTTTTCTTGCAGTATATCTAAATTGTATAGCTCGGCAGCTAGGCTAGAGGCTATCGCCCCTCGGCTGACATCATCACTTTTTGAAACCTCACTGGCAATGCCTGCGGTGTCGTATCCGGCCACCGGGGTTAAGTTTAATTGTTTGATATTTTGGTCGCATTGGGCGAGTGCTTGTGGGTGAGAGGTCACGGTTGTTAGCTGTTCAAGGCAAGTGCCTTTAATGGCCAGCAAGCAATGATTCACCGCTTCATAATGTTCACCAATAATATGCAGGTGAGTTTTTGGCATAAGCCGATACATTTCTTCTACTCGGCCAGCAGTTGAGTTTTCTAACGGGATCATGGCAAGTTTGGCGTCGCCCCGTTCAACCATAAACATGGCTTCGGCAAAGGTAGCACAAGCCACTGCTTGCATATTTGGGTACACATGACGACAAGATAAATGCGAATAAGCACCTTCTAGCCCTTGGTAAGCAATAATATTGTTTGTTTCAAGCATAAGTTATCCAATGAAGTTTTGCTGGCAATATGGTGTTGATTGCACAAACCGTTAAGCTCACTGCTTTGCCATAACGGGCGAGTTTGTCGAATATATTTTGAAAGGCAAATCAATCATTTGACACAGCTCTTGAGATGTTTCTTGCATGCCTCTTGCCACCCAAGTTTGCAACGTTGACGTAATAATACCACTCAAAATGGTGTGTAAATATTCGTCAAATCTAGGGTCATGCTTGATATGCATTGAGAGTTCAATGATAGGGCCTTGTGCCTCCGCATTAAATTTAGACGTAAAAATACTCCATTTATCGGCTTTAATCAGAATCTGCAAAATTTCTGAGTTGTTGATCCAAAATGCAAAAAAAGGCTCCAGGTTAACTAATGAGTTGTGGCGTGAGGGTTCTACCTGCGTACTCAAGGCTATAAACTCTTCATCTAACCTAAGCTTTAGGACATCCTCAACGTAATCAAAGTTACGGTAAAAAGTCGCCCGGCCAATACCCGCCAACGCACTAATCTCTTTAATGCCAATATCATCGAACTTTTTTGACTCAAGCAAGTGACCTATAGAGTCAAAAAGCTTGGCGGAGGTTTGCTTTACACGCTTATCTGTACTGTTCCGATACAAAATTGGGCCCTGTGTCTCATTTCTAAAATTGGTCATTGATTGAGCCGATTATATCATTACATTGCCACTTCCAATACATATGTATCGTAATTTCAACACAATTTAGCCTCTGGAGAGCGACTAGATGAAAAACTTAAAACCCATCCTTACAATGGCTATGCCCATACTGATTAGCTTAGCAATCAGCGCCTGTGGTCCAGAGCCTGAGTCTGTCGCCGTGCAACCACAGCCTGTTAAGGTGTATGAAGTCAGTGCCGTTGATACCGAGAACGTGCGCCGTTTTCCTGCGGTGATAGAAGCCTCTGAAGTTGCTAACATTTCGGCTAAGGTATCTGGACAGGTTACGCAACGTTTGGTCCACCCTGGTGATGAGGTTACTGCTGGTGATTTGCTCTTCACCATTGACGATATCGACTTTAAGCTCAATGTAGCCCAAGCCCAAGCCAACTTCACCCTCGCTAAGGTATCGTTTGATCGCGTTGAGTCTTCTAGGCAAAAAAATATTGCCACGCAAGCCGACTATGACAACGCAAAATCAAACCTAGATAAAGCCAAGGTTGCTTTGCAGCAAAGCCAGAATCAATTAGATAATACCCGTATTTTTGCTCCCATCAGCGGAACCGTCGTTCGCGTCAATGCCGATAGATACGACTTTATCAATGCCGCTCATACGGTGGTCACCTTGCACTCAACTGACAACTTTGATGTTAAGTTCCAAGTGCCCAGTGATCTTATTCGACGTTATAACGGTGACCCTTCCGATATTAAGGCAAAAGTCAGTGTTAATACTCTAACAGACCAGCTTTTTGATGCGCAGTTCAAGAGTTTCAGTGCCGATTCTGATCGCTCAACTCGCAGTTTTAATCTCACTCTCACCATGGCGACGCCACAGCAAAACAAAGGCAATTTATTCCCGGGTATGGACGCAAATGTCTTCGTGAATTTATCTGACCTTAATAAAGACGTCACTATATTGGTCCCTAGCCATGCGGTCTTTCAAAGCAATAATCAAAACTGGGTCTGGAAGGTTCAAGGTGACAAGGTGAGCAAAACTGCAATCATCATGGGCGAGTTATATGATGGTTTTATTAGCATTTCCGAAGGCCTACAGCCAGGTAACATAATTGTAGAAGCCGGCGTACAACAACTCTCTGATGGCCAGGCGATTAAAGTCTGGACTGGAGAATAACCATGGATATCGCACGTTATTTTATCGAAAAACATGTCACCAGCTGGATGGTCACGCTCATACTCTTGGTCGGTGGGGTATTAGCGTTTTTAAACTTAGGCCGCTTAGAAGACCCAGAGTTCTCTATTAAACAAGTTAACATTATTACCCAGTACCCCGGCGCGACTCCAGAGCAGGTAGAAAACGAAGTAACCTACTTGCTTGAAAAAGAAATGCAGAATTTGCCTTATGTAAAACACATTATGTCGACTTCAAATGCAGGCCTTTCTAAGCTGCAAGTGGAGATGAAAGATACCATACGGGCTGAAAAACTCGGTCAAGTTTGGGATGAGGTACGGAAAAAGTTAAAGGACATTGAAGTACAGTTACCACCAGGCGCAGAAGCCCCGATGGTTATTGATGACTTCAGCGATGTTTACGGCGTTCTTTATGCATTAACCTCTGCCGTGCCTGGCGACTATGATTATCGCGAACTCAATACCATCGCCAATGATTTAAGTAAACAACTCGCTTTGGTTGAAGGCATTTCAAAAGTGGCTATTTCAGGTGTGCAGCAAGAGCAGGTTCACATTGAAATACCCAGTAAGAATATAATTTCAATGGGCATCCCTGTTGAACAAATTGCGGGTTTACTCAGCGAACAAAACATCGTTTCTAACTCCGGCTTTGTGAATGTAGGCGATGAATTAATTCGTTTAACACCTACAGGTGAGTTTAGTTCGATAGAAGCACTGGGTCTATTGACCATCACCAGTGCACAAACCGGCCAAACCGTAAAACTAAAAGATATTGCGACCATTCGCCGTGCTTACAACGAACCTTCTAATCACATTATTCACTATAACGGCAAACCTTCTATTGCTCTGGGCCTGTCTTTCTTACCCGGAGAGAACGTCGTTGAAATAGGCAAAAATGTTCGCGCTAAACTGCAAGAATCAATGAGCTTTGTGCCCGTTGGTGTTGATATTGAATCAATCTATTTCCAAGGCGATGAAGTTGAACAAGCTGTAAACGGATTTATGTACAGCCTGCTGCAAGCGGTGGTAATTGTTATATTAGTTTTGCTGGTATTTATGGGCATTAAATCTGGCATCCTCATTGGCATGATCTTAGCCATTACCATTCTAGGAACCTTTATTGTCATGGACCTAGTGGGCATTACCCTTCAGCGTATTTCCTTGGGCGGCTTAATCATTGCTCTGGGGATGCTGGTCGACAACGCTATAGTGGTCACCGAAGGGATTCTAATTGGCCTTAAACAAGGTAAAACACGCCTTCAAGCCGCCAGCGCCGTTGTAAAGCAAACTCAGTGGCCGCTATTAGGCGCTACCGTCATTGCCATTACCGCATTCGCGCCCATGGGTTTATCACCTGACAGCATTGGTGAATTTGTTGGCTCTCTGTTTTGGGTGCTGCTCATTAGTTTATCAATCAGTTGGTTTACCGCTGTTTCTCTAACACCTTTCTTTTGCCATCTGTTTTTTAAAGATGAAATTACTCAAGAAGGTGAAGAACCTACAGACCCTTATCGCGGTGTAATATTTACTGTTTACAAGCGCATACTATTGATTGCCATGCGCCACCGCTGGGTCACTGTCACCGTTTTAGTGCTTGCACTTAGTACGGCAGGTGTCGCATTCACGCAGGTAAAGCAAGCCTTTTTCCCTTCATCAGCGGCACCTATGTTTTTTATTGATGTTCGTTACCCAGTTGCAACCAAGATCGAATCGACCGCACAGCAAATAAAAATATTAGAAGATCGTTTAACCGCCGACAATCGAGTGGAATTCGTTACCACGACCATCAACCAAGGGTTACCGCGTTTTATATTAACCTACCAAGCATTGGAAACCGGCTACGCCAATGCTCAAATGGTCGTACGGTTACAACAGCGTGAAGACATTGATCCGATCATGGTCGAGATAGATCAGTACATGCGCAAAGAGCAACCCAATGCAGAGTTTGCCTTGCGTAAAATGCAACTCGGACCTGGTGGCGCTAAACTAGCGATTCGTGTCTCAGGACCCGATGCAAAAGTACTGCGTGAGCTAACCGAACAGGTTAAAACAGTTTGGCGATCTGATCCAAATATTGACTCGATACGTGACGATTGGAAAAACCCCGTCAAGGTATTGCAACCTATTTTCAATGCTGAAAAAGCATCGGAGCTGGGCATATCTAAAAAGGAATACGACAAAGCTTTACTGACGCATTTACAAGGCCAAACCGTCGGATCATTCCGTGATGGCCATAAGTTATTACCTATTGTGATGACCGTACCTGAAAATGAACGCAGCAGTGTCGATCACTTAAAGGATATACAAATATTCAGTAACGGTCGATATGTATACCTAACAGAGGTCACCCTTGGTTTTGATATTATTTGGGAGAATCCATCGATAGAAAGGCGTGACCGTCAGCGAACCATTACGGTACAAGCAGACCCTCATTTACACAGTCCGTTTAACACCGACGATTTGTTTAAACGAGCCCAACCAGCAATAGATGCCATTGAAGTTCCACCTGGCTATTCACTTGAGTACGCGGGCGAATATGAAATTTCGAATGATGCACAAAACAACATGATCAAAATAATGCCGATGGGTTATTTGTTTATGTTTATCATTACGTTATTGCTGTTTAACTCGGTTAAAGAAACACTGGTGGTTTGGTTGTGCATTCCGTTAACGATGATTGGTATTGCCATGGGCTTATTGCTGCTGAATGTACCCTTCGGCTTTATGGGCTTTTTAGGGTTCTTGAGTTTATCGGGCATGGTGATAAAAAATGGTATCGTGTTGATCGATCAGGTGAATGTAGAAATACGAGAAGGCAAAGAACATTTCCGCGCCGTCTTCGATGCCGCCGTTAGCCGTTTGCGCCCTGTTTTTATGGCCGCTCTCACCACCATACTGGGTTTAGCACCGTTGTTATTCGATCCGTTCTTTAAAGACATGGCCGTTGTAATTAGCTTTGGTTTAGGCTTTGCAACATTACTGACCTTAATCGCGGTTCCAGTGTTCTATATTATTTTCTTTAAAGCGAAGGAAGTTCCACTGCACGACTAGCTAATTCCTTCGGATAGATAAACCGCCTCTGTGGCGGTTTTTTTATTTAATCTAGGTGGCTAATTGTGAATTCAAAGCAATAACTGCTGTCAAAATAGTTAGCCTTCAAACTCCCATCTTAATTCCGTCTCTATTAATTTATTTGCAGTGAACCCAGTTAAAACGAGCCTAATGCCGTCATTTGAGGTTAACTCCATCGTTTCAAATGGACGCATATCATCAACTAGGTCATGGCTAAAGCGCTCTAGCCCTTGAGTAGTAATCGCGTTAGGTAAAGACGTTATCAGTTGCCAAGATACTGTGTGCTGTACGCTTGAACCATCTAAGACAATTGATTCGATCTTAAGTGCCCATTGACCTTGATATTCAACGCCAGTGGTCGTTATAAAACTAAACTCGCCTTGCGTTGAATTATTAACTTTAGAGGCATCGTTTCTTAGCTTTAAGCTCGGCAACGATAGCTCGGTAAAGTCGGGCTTTATTATGGTTTGTCCTTTGCCTACCTCTACCGTCGCCATGTAAGCAAGTTGACTCGAGCTTTTGTAACTCAATTGGTAAACGCCTGGCGCTATTTCGTTTTCAACAGTACGGTTTCCTTTGTCATTGGCCGTAGATAAATTCAATAACTCGCCATTCAAATATAAATTCTGTGTAACCGCCGTATTAATTAATAACGACTCGCCTTTTAAGAAAGAAAAACCCAAATACCCAACAACAAGTATCAATAAGGCTAGGTTGACCCATTTCATTAACGGTGAGCGACTTTTCACCTTACCTTTTGCAGGTGCCGCAGGCTTTGTGAGTTCCGGCAAATAAATTTCAAAAATTTCAATTGCCTCTGGTATACCCTTTAATAGATAGCCACCGTGACTGATACACTTAATATCATCAGACGCATCAAGCCAACCTTTTGCACTGTCCCAAACGGGGTAAGTTGCTAAAATTTGCCCGCCTGTCGCTAAAGATTCCACTCGAGCCGCGCGATTAACATGCCGACCAAAAATATCTAATTGAACATCATCTTCAACGGCTATTTGCCCAACATGCAAGCCAATGCGGACAGAAATATCTTCGAATTCTGCATGCTCTCTATTGAACTTTTCTAAAGCGAGTTGAATATCGACCGCTCTTTTCACCCCCGTTGATGGCTCAGAAAAAACAGCCATAACGGCATCACCGATAAACTTCACGACCATGCCTGAGCCGTTTTCCTCGATGATTGTTTTCAAGAGTTCATCATGATATTGCCGGAGTTTGGCGACGTAAGAATCCCCTTTACGCTCTGTCAGCTCGGTATAACCTTCAATATCGGTAAACATAACAGTCAGCATGGCGGTACGGTGCTTCTGTATGTAGGCGTTTAGCTTGCCTTTCTCTTCACCGATCATATCGGCATTAATTTCTGTAAAATCCATTATTTTAAGTCATTACCAAGTTCATATAATGTATGCAGTGTATGCTGTTCAAGGCAATTATCAACGTTGAAATATAAGTGAATATCTGGAATTTATCTAAAGTTAAAGGCTTCCCACTGAAAGCAATCTCTGTAAACTACAGAGACTTGTTCAATGCATTGACCCATTCATCTACTTTAACGGACACTACATGACAGCTTTAAAGAGGATCCTTCAGATTAGTCTCACTTTTACGATGATGGTGAGCATTGTTACTGCAGAAGAAATTAAGCTAGAAAACTACGGTGTATACGTAAAAACCGATCAAGGCTACATTGCAGCCGATGTATATAACCATTACCGGATGGACTTTGAATACTATGGGGAGCTGACAGTGTTGACCCCAAGCTCTGATGGCTTGGAACTTATTGTGTATCAGCCAGACATTCTGCCCAATTATATAAATATTGAAACTCGCCCACTGGCCTCACCAGGCCAAACCTTTAGAGTTAGCCCTCAAATTTCACCTCTGAGCGATGATCAAACTAAGATTACATTCAAAGAGGCTATACCAGCAGATAGAATTTTACTAATTGATACGGGTTGGGGTAATAACTCTCTACATGCGGTCGCACTTTCAAGCCCACTTGCGGGCTTTATTGCCGGCTACAAGGTTGGATCAGACATTACCGCCACCAATGCCACTTGGTCTATCGAGAAAGTACTCACCGCATACCCTGGCAACCCAGAGTTATTGGCGCTTCTTGCCCATTGGACTCAAAAAGAAATTGAAACCAAAGCTAGGGAGCAGTATGACTGGGTGATACAAGCTTGGGATGACTACGAAAAAGCGGAAACAACGGAGACTAAGTTGTTAGAGCTGGAAAACGTTAAAGGCCGCATTGAGTATTACTTTGAAGAATACCCAGGCGGCCTAGATACCGCTGAACTAAAAACCCTTTTAAGAACCGTCACGGATAAGCTGGACTTTTAATCATTCACGCAGATGCCCGAATAACTTTATAACCGTGCTTTGCTATCGGTAAGTTTCGAATTCGCTCACCGTTAGCTTGGTAAATTGCATTGGTTATTGCGGCCGCGATAGGCGGTGTTCCTGGTTCACCAATACCCGATGGTGCTTCTGCCGAAGGTATTATTTCCACCACTATCTCTGGTATTTGGTCGAGCGTTAACATTTGATAATCGTGAAAATTACTTTGCATCACCCGTCCACGGTCGATGGTGATATCGCCATTGGCTACGGCGGTTAGTCCAAAAATAATGCCGCCTTCTATTTGTGCTTTTACGGTATCTGGGTTAACCACAACGCCACAATCGAGAACGCTGGTAATTTTATGCAGCGTAATTTCTTTGTTCTCAGCAACGCTAAGTTCAACAACTTGAGCGATATAAGTGCCGAAAGATTTATGAATAGAAATACCTTGCACTCGCCCATTGGTTACATTGCCCCAGCTAGCTAAAGATTTAATTTTTTCTGCCACGGCAATTTCACGTGGATCGGTTAAATGATCACGCCGGAACTGGTATGGGTCTGCGCCAGCGGCTATCGCAACTTCATCCATGGCGCTCTCTACAAAAAAACCATTACTGGAATGACCGACCGATCGCCAGAACCCTACTGGAACAGGCAGTGGCACTATTTTATTTTCATAGTCGGGCTCTTCAACGTAGCTTACATGCTTCATGCCCTCTTCGGCGACCGGATCTCCGATAATTTTAGTAACCGGTACCCAACGTAAGAAGCCGGGCATGCCTGCTTTAATGAGGCGTTTCAAAATTGAGCTCGATGCACTCTGCGCACCCCAATGCATGATATGGTTGTTATCATCTAAACCAATTTGGAAACGTGCTACGGTGGCGGGTCGATAAAAATCATGCTGAGTATCTTCTTCACGAGACCAAATAACTTTCACTGGCTTTCCTACCGCTTGCGATAAAATAACCGCCTGTGCGACAAAGTCGGATTCGCCACGGCGGCCAAAGCCTCCGCCTAAGTATGTGGTGTGGACAAAAATATTGTCTTGCTTTAAGCCGGTTAAGTCCTCGGCAATGGCGCCGGTTTGGCTTTGGCTTTGCGAAGGAACCCAAATATCACAGCTGTCAGCTTGTACGTGTGCAGTACAGGTCATCGGTTCCATGGTCGCGTGCGCTAAATAAGGAACCTCATAAGCAAGTTCAACTAGCTTTTTTGCTTCTTTCGGGCGCTTTACTTTAATATCGTCTAGTTCTTCGTTGAGTCGCTGGCTAATGTCTGCATTTGACATAAGCGGTTCATCACCTTCATTAAACTGCGGTGCCAATGCGGCCAAGCCTTTCTTCGCTTGCCAGTAAGAAGTGGCAACAACCGCAACACCATTGGGCACTTCAACAATATTGGTTACGCCGTTAACCGCCATGGCGGCATCTGCGTTCATTGAGACCAGTTGGCCACCAAACACCGGCGCTTGGGCAACGGTGCCAATCAACATATTGGGAACATTAACATCAATGCCAAATTCAGCTTGGCCAGTTACTTTTTCAACGCCGTCTATTCTTGGTACTGCCTTGCCTATGAGTCTGAACTGGTCTGCTTGCTTAAGCGTCACATCATCGACATCGATACTCAGGGTTGCGGCTACTTCCGCCAATTCGCTGTAACTAATAGATTCTGCGCCATTGATCACCTGACCATTTTCTGTGCGTAATTGCTCCACAGCAACATTCCACTTGCTTGCAGCCGCGGCCAACATCGCGTGACGTGCAACAGCGCCGACTTGTCGCATGGGTAACCAAAAACTAGAAATACTGGTACTGCCACCTGTTATCTGCATGCGCATGGCACTGTTATTAAACTGTGCATTCCAAGGAGCGATCAGCACTTTTACAGATTCCCAATCGGCATCCATTTCATCAGCAATGAGCATGGCCATACTGGTTTTAACACCCTGGCCCATTTCAACGCTTGGTACGGTGATGGTGACAGTGCCTTCCGCTGCAATGTGCACCCAAGCGTTCAGCTGAGTATCGGGTGCTTCATTAGAATGCAGCATCACTACTTCATTTTTAGAGGAGCAGCCCACAATTAAACCTACGCCGGCAACGGCGACTGAGGTTTGGATGAACTGACGACGACTAAGATTAACATCACTCATGAATTAGCCTCCTGCATTAATTGTGCAGCGCGGTGTACAGCTGTTCGTATTCTAGGATAAGTACCACATCGACAAATATTGATCATCGCATTTTCAATATCTTCTTCGGATGGCTGTGGGTTTTTATTTAACAACGCCACGGCCGTTAATATTTGCCCTGACTGACAATAGCCACACTGTGGCACTTGTTCATCTAGCCACGCCTGCTGTACCGGGTGCCAATGTTGCACGCCGGTCTCGCCAGCGGGTGCCTCAGTTAACTCGGTAACCCCTTCAATGGTGGTCACTTCTGCCCCGGCGGGTAATGCAGACACAGGATAAACACAGGTGCGTGTTGGCTCGCCATTGATCAACATAGTGCACGCACCACACTGCGCTAAGCCACAGCCGAATTTAGTGCCGGTTAAGCCTAAGGATTCTCTTATGACCCAGAGTAGTGGTGTATCGGCTTCAACATCGGCTTGATACGCTTTGGCATTGACGGTGAGATTAAACATTAGTTTTGCACCCCAGGGTTAGGTCGTTGAAAGTAATGTTTCAATGCTAGCAAGTCATCCACTGTGTCTACATCAAAACGTAATTCTTGGTTTTCTAGTTCGATAACTAAATGTGGGCTTTCAGCCTGAACTTGGCGAATCATTCGCCCTGCCCCTTGATCACCGGTTAAATTATTCAGCTCATTTTTATAGTACGAAGGAATAAGTGCCGGTACACCTATGATTGAATCATAGACCGAGGCAACAATAGTAGTTGTAGTTTCGCGACCCTGCCAATGACCGATCATGCGGTTCAAATGCTGAGTATCGAGCCGGTATTGATCGACTGTTAGCAACAGCCAGGCATCTGCTTGAACATTATTAACCACGCACTTTATTGACGACGCCATTCCACTAGCCCAACGCTGGTTGGTTAAGGTGGGTACAGTAAGCTGTTCACGCATTTGCATGGCTTCATCTTGATCAGATAAGACAACCGTTACCGGCAACCCAGTGGCAACCGCTGTGTTCACTTGCCGTTGCAATAAACTGATGCCACCGGCGTTTACCAGTTGTTTAGCGCGACCTAAGCGTTTAGAGCAGCCTGCTGCCAATATGCCGATGGCAAGTTTAGCCATGAATACTGCCCTGCTTTTCTCGTAAAGGCAGACCACTGCGGTTATTTAAGGTTGCCATCATTTCTGCTAGTACCGACAACACAATTTGATCGGATGAATCTGCCCCTATATCTAACCCAGCAGGGCTAAACAAGCGGTCTGCGAATTGATCATGGCTGAGTTCGGCTTTTGCTAACAATCGATTACGCCTATCTGCAGGGCCTAATAAACCTATGTAGTCAGCATTGCTTGATAAAGCGATCGGCAATGCCTTAATATCGCGATCAAAATCATGGCTCATGATCACAATGGCATCGCTACTAGAAACCGTAAATGCAGCCTGCTCAAAGTTTGAGACTAACAAGCCTTTAGCTTGTCCTTCCGTGATATAAACATCACGTTCATCGAGCAACTGCACATAAAAACCCATTTGCCGAGCCATAACCGCTAATAACCGCGCATCGGAGGAGGCACCGAGTAACGTCAGCCGTTTTGCAGGGCGAATATGTTCTAGTAAGTAATCTCGACCCTCTAAGTTAAGCAATGCTGGCTGGCTTTGTGCATCTGCCAACAGGCTATCGACTTGTTTTGGCAAAGTGCCTTGTGAGTGCAAAGCATCACCACAACGAATTGCGTAATCGCCACTGTCATCAATTGCCGTTAACAGCTGCACGGCATCGGGGAAATGGTTTTGCATTTGCGCGAGGACACCGTAGTTATTCTCTGGGTGTAGGCAATTAATACGCACGCGCACTCGACCATTGCAACCCGGACCAAATACGCACAGGTTAGGGTCCATGGTACGCATATCATATTCAAGTACTTGGCTTTTTTTAGTGCGCAATAACTCAGGTGCAATGGATGTAAGCTCGCCTTCTAAGCAACCTCCGGTGACTAAACCGGTCATTTCACCATTCGCACTGATCAACATTCGTGCACCAGATTTACGATAGCTAGAGCCATCGGTATCGGTAATGCAGACTTCTAACATAGACTCCCCTAACGCTTTGGCTTTGTTCAGCGTTGCGAAGAAATCTTGATAATTATTCATAAAGGTTCCCTGATTAATCGTTAAGCTCGAGTACTTATTCTGCGTTTTTTAACACCGCCCACCAGTTTTAATGCAAACCAAGTTACACAGGCAAATACAAATGCCAACAAGTATTCGATAAACGGAATGCGAACGATTTCATTAATCATGCCAAAACCTCGGTCAGAATATATGACCACCATGGCGATTAGATAAACCGCTAAGAAAAACCACTTGGTGTGTTCTTTTAAACCCAGACCATGCATTTGAGTAATGATAAACATGCCAAAGAACCCGAAAAAGAACATGGGCCAAATTTCTTGACCCAACATAAACGCCACCGCCGTACCATGGAACAGCACAAACACTTCTAGCGTGGCTTTCCAGTATTTATTGACGTGCATATTGGTAAACATCAACGCACCTTGCGTCATCAGCAAAAACATATAGAAAAAACCAACTAAATGGCCGGAAGAATTTTCCATCGGGTGGAACCAAAAGGTATAAATAGTCGCCCAAGCAAAAACATAACCGTGATAGCGTTTAAAGACACGCCCAGGTTCATCCATCATCGGTATTTTTTTGCCCCAGAACAGACCACGCCGGTTGTTCTCCATGACCAACACCATCACCAACAACACAATGACCGAACCCTGCGAACTGAAGACCGAGGTGTCTTGTGCTAAGCCGTCGTACCAAATAGCGCTCTGCACCCAATGCAAGATAATAAAACCTAGGGTACCTAGCAAAGCTAGGTAGTTAAGCGGGTGTAATTTCTTAGAGTACTTTAAACCGCTACGCTGGGCATAGAGAATAAGCCCCCACATGAAGACCTGATGCAATATATAACCACCCCAAGCGGTAAAGCGGCTCATAAAATCGGGGTTGGGTAACTTCCAGTAATACCATGCAGCACCCGCATCAGGCAATAACGCCGGTGAAACAGCAAATGGCCGTAACAGGTGGATAGCCAAGGTCAACAACCCTGCACTGACAATGGCAACAATCAGCGCGTGCTTGGCGCTGGGAAGATTTTGCATAGGATTCATCATCGTTCACTATTCCCTTTTTCTTGTTATACGTAAGGCAAAGTCATTTAGATGACAGCAATTAAGTCACATAGTTTGTAGCTGGCTCGCAATAGAGAGCACGTTTAAGAAGCGCCTAACCCTAAATTAAGCTTTTTCATATAATCGGCTAATGCCTGCTGATCTAAACCAGTAGAGTTTGAAAGCGCACTGTAGACGCCCTGCTGATCTTCATTCGAGCGCTGTTGGCCGAGTTTTAATTTGCCTTCTATTTTTGTCAGCTCAATTTTAAAACCCACTATGGCACCCAATAATTTATCTCTATAGTCATCGGTTATAATATCTCGCTCAACCAACAAGCCCGGTTCATACTTTTCAACCACTTCTTCTACTGTATCGAGTGTTTCTTTATTGTTTAACAAAGAGACTATTCCGTAGCCATGTACCGCCGCGTAATTCCAAGTAGGGACGCCGGGCGCCTTGGCATACCAGCTAGGCGAGATATAACTGTGCGGACCACTGAAAACAATTAGAACTTCAGATTGATCAAGTTCTTTCCAATGCGGGTTTGCTTTCGCGCAATGCGCGTATAGTGTGCCATATTCACCCTCTTCTCGATGCAGAACAAAGGGGATATGCGTGCCATTAAGCGAAGACGATATAATTAACCCAAAGCCAAATTCATCTATAAAGTCATGCTGTTCTTTTATGTCATTCATTTTTAAACTGTTTGGTGTGTACATTCACATTCTCTAATTTTGCTCAATGAAGTAAGGACAAATACTTGTGTTGCTGTTCACAATAACAAAGCAACTTAGTCATCTTGACAGCATGGAGTGTTACAATACCGCGAGCTAAACCAAAAAGGAACTTAAGTGAACTCACATTTGGCAGAAACATCAAACACCCGCATTCAAAGCCTAGACATCATACGGGGTTTCGCCCTGCTGGGTATTCTTGTAATGAACATTCAATCTTTTGCAATGCCTGAAGCGGCCTACACCAACCCAACAGCTTATGGCGATTTCAACGGCATTAATAAGTTGGTTTGGATGGTCTCGCATTTACTATTTGATTCAAAATTTATGGCGTTGTTTTCCATGCTTTTTGGCGTGGGTATCTTAGTATTCAGTGACAACCTTGTCGCCCGTGGCAACAAAGCGTTCGCTACCCATGCACGGCGCATGTTTTGGCTTTTGCTGTTTGGTTTTATTCATGGCCATTTAATTTGGTCAGGTGATATTCTCTTTATGTATGCGGCCTGCGGCTTTGTGTTTTACTCATTTCGCAACAGAACCATCAAAACACTTTGGATTGTTGGCATTATTTTTCTAACAATTGGCTGGGGCTTCACTGAGTTAATCCAAGTTAGCTTAAACTACATGACCCCTGATGAAGTTGCCGACATGGCAACCGACTGGGCACCCACTCGCGAAGAAACAAGCAGTAAACTGTTATCAATGACGGGGGTTTGGTCGCAACAGTTCTCACTGAGAACTGAAAATGCATGGTTCATGCAAACCTTTGGCGTACTTTATTATGGTTTGGGGCGCGTAGGCGGGTTAATGCTGATTGGCATGGCACTCTATAAGCAAGGGTTATTTACTGGGCGCTATGCACCGAGTGATTTATTAAAAAAAGGTTTAGTTAACTTGCTGATTGGTTTTTCATTTACCATCTATGGGTTATTTTTTAACTTCCAGCATGACTGGGCATTTTCTTACTCTCAATTCAGAGGCATGCAATTTAACTATATTGGCAGTGTGTTTGTAGCAATTGGCTATGCCCAACTGCTTGCACTGGTTGTTCAAAAACAATGGTTTGCTGCCGTCACTAAACGCTTAGCCTATGTTGGCCGAATGGCATTTACCAACTATATAAGCCAATCAATAATTTGTACCTTTATATTTTATGGTTTTGGCTTAGGCTTATTCGGCTCAGTTGAGCGTTGGCAACAACTACTCATTGTCTTATGCATTTGGGCATTACAGCTTACATGGTCACCCTTATGGTTGGAGAGTTTTCGCTATGGACCACTAGAGTGGCTTTGGCGAACACTTACCTATTGGCAAAAACCTAATGGCCGATAGTTTTAAAAATAACACATGAATTCATTTGTACCTCCGACCTTATAACGCAGTTTAAAAAAAGCAGCCCTGTTGGCTGCTTTGATTGAAACTATGCTTATGTCACGCCACGTTTTAAGATTTAGGGTGTAATTAAATGTACAAACCCAGCATCGCTATCACCGTTGTTATCCCATCTTGGCGCAGCGAGCAAGTAGAAACTGCCGTCATCTGGAGCGGTTACATTTGGATCAACACTACCGGATGCTAAATCCGAGAAAGTAGAACCTGCCAAATTATTTATTTGCGTTCCGGTGACGCCATTCATTAGGCGTGCGGTACCTGCATTTATAATGCCGCCTTCGTCGTCAAATCGCGATAAAATTACGTAGTTGCTATTACCTAAAGCAACAATGCCTGAACCCCCTCGCAATAAGTTATCGGCAAGGCGATCATCCATTTGATCACCTAACAACTCACTGATTTGCACGCCCGTGCTACCGTTAACTAAACGCACGGAACCTGCATCCTCTATTACGCCATTATCGTCTTCGGGAGACGCAACCACGTAATTATTGTTAGCTAAGGCAACAATGGCATCACTGGCGACATGATCTTCTGCTTGATCACCGTAGAGTACCGTACCAATAGCATCGCCAGTAGAGCCGTTCATGAGCCGTACTGAGCCTACATCGACAGTAACGCCATCATCATCTAGTGCGGAGCCAACTACATAATGACCATTAGGTAAGGCTGTCACGCCTTCACTGCCGAGTTGGTCTTCAGTTTGATCTCCGTATAAAACATTAATTTGTACGCCTGTATCGCCATTAAACAACCGTACCGAACCAGAATCGTCATTCAATCCATCGTCATCAAATGTTGAAACAACGACGAAGTTATTATTACTCAATGCAGTGCCTGCCTTTTTTTGCGCTAACGTAATTCCAGTTCGACGCAAGCCTAGGGAATCTTCGCTGGCATTACCCATAAAGTCATTAATGAGAACACCCGTCGTACCATTTACTAGGCCGATAGAGCCGACATTGTTGAGAGCTCCGTCATTGTCATCAGGCGAAAGAATGACGTAATTATCATTTGTGAGTGTAAAAACTTCACTACCAAATCGATCGCCTGTTTCATCACCCAATAGCGCATTAATTTGCGCACCTGTGCTGCCGTTAAATAGCCGGACGGAACCGGATGATATCAAACCACCCGCCGAATCATTGGGTGAAGCGACAACGTAATTGTTATTGCTCAGAGCTTTAACACCACTACCTCCCAAAGCAAGGTTAGCTGCATCGCCTTCCAGTACGCTAATTTGTACACCGGTGATGCCGTTCATTAGTCGGACTGAGCCGGCATTGCTTATCAGTCCATTATTATCTGCGGATGACACGACAACGTAGTTGCCATTATCTAAAACTGTGACGCCGTCAGACCCAATGGCATCATTGGATTGGTCGCCAAATAGAGCGCTAGTTTGCAAGCCAGTACTGCCATCGATTAACCGGACTGAGCCAGCATTGGCAAGCCCACTGTTACGCTCGGCCGGTGATATTATTACGTAATTATCATTGGCCAATAAGGTGACACCATCTGAACCAAGTTGATCGCTTGCATCATTTCCAACCACTGCATTAATCTGCTCGCCGGTTATACCATTTATTAAGCGAACTGAACCGACGTTTAATTCAGTGCCGTTATCGTCCTGCGGTGAAATAATAATAAAGTTATTGCCTAATGCCGATATACCACCGGATCCTAGTCGGTCATTATTGGAGTCCCCGTAAATACTGCCGATCAATGCATGGGTTTCTGTTTCATATAGATGAACAGCACCATTATTACCGTCGTCTACTGAAGAGTCACCTGGATCGGTAATCACAATATTGCCATTACCAAGAATCACAACCTGAGATCCGAAACTATCATCATCTCCGGGGGTTGGATCGGTTAAAATAAAGGAGGAGGATGGTGGGCTACCGCCATCGTCATCGGCACCTCCGCCGCCAGAACAGGCAAGTAAAATGGCCGTTATCATAAACAGTAGACCCGTTATTAATTTACTTTGATGAGTTAACATTCCTTGTCTCCTTTAAATAAATTTATTTTTAATTTCTGTTACATATTTTTTTAATAAAAAATATTATGAATTATGGAACAACCATACGAACCATTCCGGCATCTACCTGACCGCTTTTATCCGCAAATGGCTGGGCCACGATATAATATGCATCGTGTTCGGGGTGAGTGATGTGAACGTTTCTCATATCACTTACAAAGGTGCCGGTGATGGCGTTGCCTAATTGCGCACCTGTATTGCCATCCACCAGCAACACTGAACCAGCACTAGAGATTCCGTTATGGCTATCAACTGCTGAAGCAATGACATAATTGCCATTCGGCAGTGCCGTAATACCACTGAAGCCCAAATTATCAAAGTCATCATCCCCGGCTAATGTACTGCCAATTTGCAAACCACTGTCACCATCTACTAACCGAACGGAGCCTGCATCTGTAATGCCGTTTTCATCATCGTATTCTGTTGAGGCGATCACATAATGGCCATTGGAGAGCAACGTAACGCCACCAAAGCCAAAACGATCATCCGTTACATCCCCAGCCAATGCACTGCCTATCTGTAAGCCCGTATTTCCATCAACCAACCGAACTGTGCCAGCGTTAACAATGCCATTTTCATCTTCGTATGCAGAAGCGATAACATAATGATTATTGGGCAAGGCTATAATGTCGCTAAACCCTAAGTAATCATCTTCGGTATCCCCTGCTAATGTACTGCCTATTTGGATTCCGGTACTACCATTAACCAAACGAACTGATCCTGCATCGACGACACCGTTTTCATCATCATACCTAGAGGCAACTACATAATTGCCATTGGGTAAAGCTGTGACACCGCTAGCCCCTAGATAATCATTTTCAACATCCCCCGATATCGCATTGCCTATTTGCTCTCCTGTACTGCCATCGAACAAACGCACTGAACCCGCATTGACAACACCGTTTTCGTCATCACTACTAGAGGCAACTACATAATTACTATTGGGCAAGGCTGTGACACCGCTAGCCCCTATAGCATCCCCTTCAACATTCCCCACTAACGCATTGCCTATTTGCTCTCCTGTACTACCGTTAACCAAACGAACTGATCCTGCATCGACGACACCGTTTTCATCATCACGCCTAGAGGCAATCACATAATGGCCATTGGGCAAGGCTGTAATACTACTTCCCCCTAAACGGTCAGCAAGCGCATCACCCGTTAACATACTTCCTATTTGTTCTCCAGTAAGGCCATCTACCAAGCGCACAGAACCTGCATCAACGATGCCGTTTTCATCATCATATGCGGAGGCGATAACATAGTTGCCATTTGGGAGTTCGGTTACACTGTCAAAACCTAAAGAATCGTTGGTTGTATTCCCTGCGATTATGCTTCCTATTTGAATACCGGTATTGCCATTCATCAACCGAACCGAGCCTGCATTGGCGATACCATTTACGTCTTCGTCTGCTGAGGCAACAACGTAATAATTATTACTCAGCGCAGTAATACTACTAGAGCCTAAATAGTCATATGCTACATGCCCTGCTAACGTGCTACCAATTTGCATTCCTGAACGGCCATCAACTAACCGTACTGAGCCAACGTCGACGACACCGTTTTCGTTATCAATTGCTGAAGTAACAACATAATGGCTATTAGGCAGCGCAGTAATACGGGTAGATCCGAGCTGATCCCCTCCTGCGTCACCATAAACACTGCCAATGGGCGTGGATGACAATGGACTGTACAAATGAACAGCGCCATTATTGGCAAATCGACTGGAATCCTGCGAATCACTGACAACAATATTGCCATTACCTAGTATGACCACCTGATAACCGAATTTATCATTCGCGCCAGGTGTGGGGTCGAGTAGCTCTAACGAGATAACCCGAGCTAATATGACGGTATAAACTTGGCTGCTGGTTCCATCTGGCGCGGTGACAGTCACAGTGACTTCTGTTTCACCTGCATCGAGTTCAATTGGGCTGCTTGCTGGCCCAGAGGATGGGGTTTCGTTAATCGTAACCGTGGCGTTAGCTTGAGTGGGTGTTGCGGTCAATGTGCTGAAGGCTTTTCCCGTAATAACGGTATAGTCAGTAGTATCCGGTGCAAACTCAGGGCTGATCATACCAGCGGAGAAAGTTAGCTGCGCTAAGGTTGCATCATTGCTTGCGGAGGAACTATCTTCATTGCCGCTACCGCCACAAGCCAAAAGGCCGAACAATGCTGTGGCCATCAATAGCGGTCTAATTAGCACTTTAAGTCTATACATAATTTATTTCCTTTAAATGTTACGACGTCCTTCGTCAGCGTTAGTCAGGCTTGAAACCGATGTCTATTCAGTTAAGGCGCATAACGTACAATGATGCGCAGTTCAGTTTCACCTTCTTCCACATCTAGGTAACTTTTGGTACTACTGGAGAGGCTAAAATAATCACCCTCTCCGCGTTTGGCTGCAAAGCTAATTCGACTTTCTTTATCGGTTCTACTAAAAATGTGAAAGCCAGCTGCTTCAAGTTCTTCCTGATAAAATTTTAAGACGTTCCTAGCAGTATCTTTGGTAGCAAGTGACCCATTCGCCTCTTGTATATCGCCAACAGAGTATTGGGCAACATCGACAACGCGGGTATTGGGTGCCATCGGTAAATTGAAAGGCATTTCAAATTCAGGAGGCGTTGCCGCGAAAGTCAGTCCACTGACTGTGACTACGATTAGGAGTAGGAGGTTATTTAAAATAGCCTCTAATTTAATGGAATTACCAGAAAGCGAGTTAATCATAATCGTCATTCCTTAATGATCCGTTGCTGATCTGCTGTTTATTTGATTAACGACGACTGACGACTATGACCAAATATCTAGGCTATAGATGACGTTTAATAGTCCGACTTGGTCACAATTATTCACTTTGATCTGATATTGAACGTGTTAATCATATAAAATCTGATTGTTTGTTATCTTGTTTAATATTTTTAGTACCTTTAGAGAATAAGGCGCTAACGGCAGCCGGACAATACGTCTTAATACGTATGCTCAAGCATTTTCAACACTCAATATTCAGAGGTAAGGTTTTGCAAAGCACACTGACTGCAACTCAACTTCAGCAAGTTTTGCTGCTAATTGAAGAAGCCCATAACGCACCAAACGCTCAGGCTCTTAGGCAATGCGTTGTATATGGTGTAGGGGCAATGGTGGAGTCGTCATCCTGTGCTTGGACAGAACTGAAGTCGGATTTATTTACCACTACAACCGCGACCGCCACAGTGGTTGATATCAGTGACAAAGACGTAGACGTTAACGAATCTATCCAACTATTTAACCGATATGCATCTCAGCACCCAGTCATCGCTAGGGCGGTTCATTCCGGTAACGCGAATGCACAAAGCATATCTGACTTTCTTACCCGGTCGGAATTCCAGAACCTTGAGCTCTACCAGTATTTGTACAAACACCTACACACTGAGGATCAACTTTCCGTCGGTTTCGTCGAGAATGGCTACGTTACCGGCCTGTCTGTTAACCGCGCAACATGGGGTTTTACAGAAAACGAACGGAGTCTGTTAAATCATGTCGCACGCTGCGTATTCCCTTTTTACAGGATATTGCAAAAGGACAACCATAGCGAAACAGAGAATCGACCCATGGTAGAAACTTACATGGGTATCATTACAGAACAATATCAAGTGCTTGGCATTACACCGAGAGAAGGCGATGTATTGGCGTTAATTGCACGCGGAAAGTCAAATAAACAAATTGCATTGGCCTTCAATATCAGTGAGGGAACGGTAAAAAAACACGTAGAAAATTTATTTAGAAGGATGGAAGTTAATAATCGAGTCAGCCTAACCATTAAAGCAATGACAATGATCCAAATAGGTCGCCATCTTTAAACCACGCAGATGCTTTAGGCCACCCGCGCTTTCAACCAGAGCTTAAATCGCTCTACTCTTACAAGTCCACTCTCGATGTAAGTCAGCAAACAAGGAATCACAAGTAATACCAACACAGTGCCGTAGGTAATACCAAAGGCCAAAGATGCCGCCATGCTTTGAACAAGTTGCGCTTGAATAGAGTTAGATAACAACAAAGGGATAAGCCCGCCAACGGTGGTAATTGATGTCAGCAGTACAGCCCGCAAACGTTGGCAACTAGCATCAATTATTGCTGCATTAACATCTAATCCTTCCTCTCGTAACTCTTGATAACGATTAATCAAAATGATTGAGTCATTAATAATGATACCCGAAAGACCGAACAGTCCGAAAAAAGACAAGAAGGTCAAATTCATACCTAAAAACCAATGCCCCAAAATAGCACCGGTTAAGCCAAATGGTATTGCGGCCATAACGGCTAACGGCCAGGTATAACTACTAAAAACCCAAACAAGGATAAAGTAGATGAGCCCAATACTCGCCAGCGCGGCTAGTTGAAGGTTACCGATCATTTCATCGATGTCACGTGCGCTGCCTTGAATTTCAGCCTGTAGACCGTACTGCCTTAGTAGCGGAGTAACATCATCTTGCAATATTTGTTTAGATAACTTACTGGCATTGGCATTTTCATCAAGCAAGGCGGCACTGACGCGCACACCCAACTGTCCATTATCGTGGAAAAGCGTACCGACCCCTTTGCGGCTTTGAATGTCAGCAATATCACCAAAGCGGATCAGCTCATTGTTTGGTGTTTTAATAGGGATATCTTGTAAGCCTGCACTTGACTGGTATAAATTTTGAGTTAAACGAACAACAACATTAATGTTGGCATCGTTCTGATTAATTTGTTCTGCTTGACTACCCACTAATGCCTGTCGCAGCTGATTAGCCACCATTGCTTCGGTTAACCCTGTTCGTTTTCCGATGGCATTAAGGTGAAAAATAATTTCATCATTGCCACTTGGTAAATCATCCTTAACGTCGCTTAAGTAGTCATAAGACTGTAATTTCCGTTTCAATGCCTCAGTTGCCTGAACTAGGTTATCTAACTCTCGCCCCGCCAAAAAGAAACTAATTCGACTACCTTGCGAAGCGGATGAACTGTCTTGATTAATAGAGACTTTTTTGACTTCTGGACCCGAGTCAATATGAGACCCCCACTCTTTCAAAAAGTCTGAATTTGAAACAGCTCTATCATCTCGATCAATTAATCTTGCTTGTACTTGAGTAAACCCTTCTTCTGCACTAAAAATCTCGTAAACTTGCAGCACAATTGGGTTACCTTCACTAGAAAACACGATATTTGTTTTTTCCAGCGATTCTTTTAATTCGCGAGTATAGTCATCAATAACGGTTGAGCTCGTGCCCTCATGGAATTCAACCCATGCCGTCACCATATTATCTTCGATCTCTAACTCTGGGGAAAACGGTACGGTTCCCATGATTGGCATCGCATAAGCAATCACACACAGTGCTACCGCGAGAGATACCGATATGGCGCGATTATGAATAGCTTTGGTCACAAATGGACGGTAGTAATTTTCTTTGAAACTGTTAAAGCCGTTATCCATTTTTATTCGAAATACACTTCTCACTTTCGAACGTTTAGACAAGCTGTGATTCAAATGAGCTGGTAAGACAAGAAAGCACTCTATAAGTGAAGCGATAATAACGGCAATAATCACCACCGGAACAGGACGTAGCATTTCACCAAAAGGACCAGGCAACAACAGCAAAGGGAAAAATGCTGCAATAGTTGTCAATGAGCTAGCAATAATCGGGGCAAACATTCGTTTTGCTGCAATCAAAGAGGCTTCTCTTGCTGACTTACCTTTTTCTATTTGAGTTACGGTTTCCTCACCCACCACAATGGCATCATCAACAATGATTCCTAGCGCCATTAAAAACGCAAACACAGATAAAAAGTTAATTGTGCCGCCGCTCCCAAAGAGCAGCATAAATGTTCCGGCAATAGAAACAGGAATTCCCACAGCACTCCACCAAGCTACTTGCCTATTTAGAAACAAAAATAAAATAACAACGACTAGAAGTAATCCAACTAACCCATTACTTATTAACATATCGAGGTTACCTTGGACAATTTCAGATAAATCCCACCATACGGTTAATTCGACACCTTTGGGTAAGTTAGGCTCTATTTCGGCAATCCATTGCCTAATAATATCACTGGTATTCAAGCTATCTATTTCATCAGACCTATAAATCATAAGGCGGACTGCGGATTTTTCTTCTAATACATACTCCCGTATGCCGTCTGTATTTTCGCGAACGACTGAACTAAAACTATCCACAGGTGCGTAATTATTGAGGCTAATCGCTCCATATGCATCAATCGAATCAATATCATTCTCAGTCGATACGGCAATAGACGTGGTATTTGATCGAAGTACTCCACCGCGGCTATTTTGATTTGCGAGCGCGATACCTTGCGCAAGCTCATCAATGGTAAGATTACGTTGAACAAGTTCATAACTCTGTGTTTCAACTTTAATTTCTTCAATCGGAAAACCTGCAACATCTATTGAAGCAATGCCTCGGCCAAGTAAATCATTTTTAAATTGCTGAACTAATGGACGTAGTTCGGTGACCGGCCCTTCCGTAGACAACAAAATAGAAAAAACTTCTTCAGAAAATTCGTCGGCTTTCGCTTTTGGTTTCTCGGCACCTTCCGGAAGCCTAAAATTGGCCACAAACCGATTGACCTCTTCGAGTGCATCTTCAGGGTTTACATTCATCTTATAACGCAGGTAGATTGAACTAGAGCCTGCGCTTGACCAACTCCATGCCTCTTCCACACCTTTTAGATTACGCAAACCCGACTCAAGAGGGGTTGTTAAAGATTTTTCCACAGTACGAACACTGGTTTCCGGCCAACTCGTATCAACCTGTACAGCGGGTATGGTTAAATCTGGCATAAGTTGGGTATGAAGTTGTTTTAACGCAACGAGGCCAGCCAAAAGAACCATTATCATCACTAAATTGGATGCCACACGATGTTGGCTAAAATAGGCAAGTAAGCCACGATCATTAATTGTTCTCATTGGTCAGACTCACTATCTTGCTGTGCTTGGGTTTCTTCTACTTCTTTACTTTCGTCCTCGGGCGCTGGGTCAATACCTCGTTCAAATATTTTTAGCCCTGACGTTGGATTTTTTAACCGAGTTACTAATATTCTCGATTCAGGAAACTCACTTACTGACGGCGCAACAATTAACCAATCTTTATTGTCTTCACGAACTCGACCAAGAAGCGCTACCTCAATAGAGGATAACCGTTGTTCCTCATCAACGGAATAAATCCATTTATCTTGAAACAATGCGCTCACTGGAATTTTTAGCGTATTCACTTGAGATGGAGTTTCTAGGACAAGCTCTACTATTTCTCCAGTAATCCATTGCTCGTCATCTTCCAAACTAAACCAACTGTTTAAACCTGCAGTACCAGGAAGTAACTGTGCGTCACCGTAACTGAATGCAACCTTGGATTTTTTAAACTGTTGACCGGCAAAGCCCACAAGTCCTTTTCGTACGGACGCCAAATGTAACGGCAAAGACGTTTTAACACGCATATTTTCATTCGAGACCAGAGTCATTAGAGCACTGCCTGGATTGACTGTTTGGCCTTCACTAGTCTCCAATGAGGCCACTTGCCCGGCAAAGGGTGCAAATACTGACGCTTTGGACAGCTGATTTTCTGCACTGCTTAATGCCAACTCTAACTTCTCTCGTTGTAACTGAAGTTGCTTTAACGTCAGAGGTGCTGAGGTTAGTGAAACCTTTGCCTGCATGACCGCTAAGTTTTGACGCGCTATTTGCTGTTCTAAATCAGCTAAGGTTTGTTGTGAAGCATTGACAGCGCGTTGTTGTTTTAACCGCTCTACTAGTAACGCCAACTGGGAGCTTTCTACCTTTATTGCTTGAGTAGTTAAGTTTTGCTGAGCGTTATGTAGAGCAATGCGAGTTTCTATGTCTGCGATATCTGCTTTGGCTTGCGCCACAGAAAGCGTTACATGGAAAGCATCGAGTGTGAGCAGCAAATCCCCGTGCTCAAAATAATCCCCTGCCTTTACATTCACAGAAATCACTTCAGCTGAGAGCTCAGAAGCTACATTTCTAGTTTGCTCGGGCTCAACTTTCCCCAATAATCGTATTTCTGCCTGATGCGGCTGCAAACTAAGGCGCAGTGTTTGCACGGGTGTGGTTGATTCAATTCTAGTTTCTGTTAAACCTGTATCAGAGCTACTTTTCATAAGCGCGATTGCGCCCGAAGTTGCAAGAAAAATTATCACAATCGCAACCGATTTTTGCCAAAATTTCATATTAATGCCTTTTATTTTTGATATAAGAAAGACCCATTGACAATATCGGAAGATCTGAAATGACCGTAGATCGAAAGTTTATTGATCCATTGTCCTTGGTAAATAAGGTTTCTTAAAGTTAATTTTCATAAGCGAAGATCGTGCCAATGTTAAACTGGCTTGAAATGGCGCGCTATGAGCAACATAGACATAAAATTAGCCAGAATAACCAAATTATTTAGCAAGATTGATTAGAAGAACCTAGATTGATACTTTTCGCTTCTTTGGCACAACAAGAGCCTAAAAACGGCTAGTAAATAGCCGCAAAAGAAAGTGTGAATGCATATTCATTAAAATTTAAGGCTTTTCACCCGAAGCAAGACGCAGCTCAATACTTTCAAGCACGGGCACAACATCGGCAATAGTATCAACAACATAATGAGCTCCGGCAGAACGAAAACGCTGATGCGCCTTTAAACGAAGTTCAGATTGCTTCGCTTCATTCAGGCTATTCCAATCATCCATGCTCATGCCGACTTCATTACCGCTGATCGCAACTCCGATAGTCCACATACCTGCGTTTAAACCTTCATCTATACCTGTTAAGGTATCATCTATTTTTACGCAAGCGCAGAGATTCTCAACACCCAATTCTATGGCATTCATCATTGCCATATACGGGTATGGTCGGCCTTTAGGTACTTGAGTTGCGCAAACATTTGAGTCTGGTGTGTAACCTTGTGACGCCGCACGCTCAAGTAAGCCTTCAATCATTATATCAGCGTAACCTGTATTCGCCCCTACATTGATGCCTTTGTTATTTGCCCACGCCAAGGTGTCTAAAAGGCCAGGGATCAATACCGCTGTTTCTGCAATAGCTGCAATCTGTAATGGCACAAATTCATCGTACATCGAGTCGATATCGTCTTGGGTTGTCGCACTATTCTTTGCGTCAAGCCATGCGGATTGAATACGAGGCATGGCGCAAAGCTGGCGAATATGCTCGCGTTTTTCAACACCCATTGGCTCACGAGCCTCTTGCTCAGAAATGGGCACCCCATGGCTGGCAAACAAAGCTTGAAAAGCACGAATCGGCGCCATTGACCCAAAGTCGACGGTGGTGCCGGCCCAGTCCATAATTATCGCTTGCAATGGACCTACATATTGTCGTTCATAACGGTACATAATTTTCCCTTAGCAGCGTGAAAATCGCTGGTTACTTGTCGTTAACGGTTTGGATTACCATCTGGAATATTCATTTCTTTTAAAACAGCTGACATTGCTTCGAGGAGTCCATCTATTTGCTCGTCAAACAATTGCCCAATACACCCAACTCTAAAGCTTTCTGCCTGGGTCAATTTACCTGGATAGATAATAAAGTTATGTGCTTTTAATAAATCGTAAAAGCGTTGAAAGTTAAAGTTTGCATGATTGGGTGAGAAGAACGTGACGATGATGGGAGATAACCATTGATCCGCCAGTAAGGTTTTAAAACCAATCGCACGCATACCCGTGACAAGTCGTTGCTGATTTCGACTATAGCGCGCGAACCGACCAGCGATGCCTCCTTCTTCTTTATGTTCCTTTAATGCTTGATTAAAGGCTGCAACAATATGTGTGGGCGGCGTAAAGCGCCATTGTCCTGTTTTTTCTAAATATTGCCATTGATCATATAAATCTAGACTCAACGAATGCGCGTTGCCTTTGCATTCATCCAGCATGGTCTTACGTACGAGCACAAAGCCGAATCCGGGTACGCCTTCAAAACACTTATTGGCCGAAGATATCACGGCATCAAAACGAGCAGTTTTGCAATTTAATTCAACCGCACCGAAGGCACTCATTGAATCAATAATTAAACGTCGACCTTTACGCTCAACAACTTCGGCTATTTCAGCCAATGGATTCAAAATCCCAGAACTGGTTTCACAATGAACTACCAGTACTTGGTCAATATCTGGGTTCTGCTCCAAAATGCCAGCGACCTCTTCACCGCGCGGTGGTTCATAATCACCTTTATCTAGAGTCACATAGCGACGACCCATATAGTCGAGTATCTTGGTCATACGTTGACCATAAGCACCATTAATCAGCACCAAAGAATTGCTGTTCGGATCTATTAATGTGCCTAACGTTGCTTCAACAGCAAAAGTGCCACTGCCTTGCATGGGTATACACACAAACGCATCCTGATCATCTACAAAACGTACCAATTGATCACAGACTATTTTGGTTAACACTTTAAAATCATCATCCCAAGAGCCCCAATCATGTAGCATTTCTTGTTTCACACTCATGCTGGTATTAATAGGCCCTGGGGTTAACAACCAAGGTTGTACTGCTGTCTCAATTTGTTTCATTTTGGCTCCTGTTGACCTTTTGAAAGTTACATATTTTTTCTTTTGATAACATTACGCTACGCTGCTCTAACGCGAACATAATAAATTCACGAATGCCCGGCAGCGTACGACGGTTTTTCATCCAAACAACATGCTCTATCACTTCATCGATTGCTTCGGAAATGGGGAGTTTAATTAGCCGAGGATCAGGGCGAAGATCTTGCTCCAACGCAAACCCTAAGCCCAACCCATTAAACACCGCCTCTGACATATCTAAACGTGAATCTACGATGACATTGCTGGTTATTTTAAGTTGATGACGAACAAGCATTTCTTCTAACAATTGTTGTGTGCGGGATTCTGGCTTATAGAAAATTAAAGTGTGAGCTGATAATTCCTTTAACGAGATACAACGTCGGCTTGCCAAGACGTGATCTGGACGCAGTAAAGCAACCAATTTATGCGAAGAAAATGCCAGCTGTGAAAGCTGACTACTCTCATGAGTTAACGGAAACAGACCAATATCTGCCTCTCGATTAAGGACTAAAGATTGGCATTCAGAGGTCGTAACCGAACGAATTTTAAGTGTCGCCAATGGATACCTTCGACTGAATTCTGCAATGAGTGGCATAAAAATAATTGATGAAGCGTTGGCAATTTTCAGTGTAATATTATCTGGACTCAAGGTGGGATTAGATAAAACCTCTATCGCCATGTCTAAGTCGTGATACTGACGGGTAATTTGGTGCAGCTGATTACCAAGGTCTGTTGCTCGAACCCCTCGACTAAACCGCTCTAATAATGGATCGTCAAAACGAGATTCCAGCTTACGGATTTGAGCAGTTATGGCGGGTTGACTTACACCCAACAATTCAGCTGCGCGGGTAAAGCTGCCTGCCTGTAACGTTGCATTAAATGACCGTATTTCAGCCATCGAATAATCCATACTGTTTAGTTTCATAGCGATACGAGAACTTTAATAATAAGCTCACACATTACCCAACCGCAGCTGCTTTCATTTGAAGCCGCCCCTGCGTCGAATTAAGTAAAGGGATCGACGATACGAGTTTCTGCGTATAAGGCTGCTGGGGATCAAGAAATATTTGTCTTACCGTTCCTTGCTCTAACAACTCACCTGTTCGCATGACACAAACCCAATCACATAGGTTTGCAATAACACTAAGATCATGAGAAATGAATAAAATAGTCAATCCAAGTTCATTTTTTAGTTCTTTTAATAAGTTCAGAATTTCCGCTTGAATTGATACATCTAATGCAGCGACCGACTCATCGGCAACAATGAATTTCGGTTCACAAACCAATGCTCTCGCAATGCTAATTCGTTGCCGCTGTCCACCAGAAAACGCATGAGGAAAACGGCGTAAATGAGTCACATCAAGATGACATCGTTTAGCAACTTCAATTACTCTTTGATCAGTTTCTGCACGAGACTTGGTTAGTTTCATTGCTTCAAGTGGCTCGGCAATAATATCTCTAACCGTCATACGAGGGTTTAACGAACTGTATGGGTCTTGGAATACCAACTGAGCTGTACGTGCTAAACGTTTACGTTTAACCGCTTTCGTTGCCCCAAACTTCACTTTTTTCTTAGTGTGATAATATTCAACTTCACCAGAACTAATAGGCGCAGCCCCGAGTATTGCCTTGCCTAAAGACGTTTTACCCGAACCACTTTCACCCACCAAGCCAATAATCTGCCCTTCGGGTAAATCTAAACTGACATTATTGACAGCTTTAAAGCATTCCGCTTTCCGATTGTTAGCCGAGCTAGGGTAACTAATTGATAAATCTCGAATAGACAATAACGGGGCTGGCGTATGTTCAGGCGCCTCGGGTAAATTTTCAAGGTGCGGTAACGCATCCAGTAGTCGTTTTGTATAACTGTGTTGAGGGCTGAACAGAACCTGCTCGGATGAACCAGCTTCAACAACCTTACCCCGCTGCATCACCGTGACATTATCAGCAATTTTAGACACCACACCTAAGTCATGCGTGATAAAGAGCATAGACATGCCCATTTGTTCACGCAGTTCCATCATGAGCTCTAAAACTTGCGCTTGAATAGTGACATCTAATGCGGTGGTAGGTTCATCGGCTATCAATAATTTCGGTTTGGTCGACAGCGCCATGGCAATCATGGCGCGTTGACGCATCCCGCCTGAAAGCTCAAAAACATACTGTTCAAAACGCTTAGCAGGATCAACAATACCTACACGCTCAAATAACTCGATACCCGCGCGACGCGCTTGCTGCTTGTCATAGCCCAAGTGAATCTGCATGGTTTGAATAATTTGATCACTGATCCTAATAGCCGGTGCAAAGCTAGCCATCGGTTCTTGAAAGATCATAGATACTGCGCCACCTCGGACCAACCCTAGATCTTTATTTTTTAATTTGAGCACTTGCACATGTTGATCATTGTGATTCAAGATAATTTGACTAGGACTTTGAACAACGGCGTTGCCTGGCGCAAGGCGCATAATACTTTTAGCCGTTATTGATTTTCCGGAACCGCTTTCTCCTACTAAACCCATTACCTCACCTGGACGAATGCTCAGGTTTAGGTTGTCCACTGCACGCAACATACCTTCATCGGTATGAAAATCTATCGTTAGGTTTCGAAGTTCTAATAAATTAGGAGTCGTCGACATTATTTCTTCTCCGAGTAAGGGTCTGCGGCATCACGTAGCGCATCACCTATAAATACAAACGCCATAATTAGGAATACAAAAACCAACACTGGGAAAAATTGCCAAACCATATTTTGTTGAATATCCGGGTCTTGTGCCTTCTGAAGTAAAACACCTAAACTGTTTACGGGTTCAGTTAACCCTAAACCAAGAAAACTGAGGCTCGTTTCCGCTAAAATAACGTAGGGAAAATTAATCAAGGTATCAACAATGATATAGCTGGTAAAACTCGGAATCATATGGCGCCAAATAATGCGAGTTGTGCTTGAACCGCAAAGTTGTGCAGCTAACACGTAATCTTGATTCCGCTCAGTCAGAATGTGTGTACGTAACCGTCGGGCAAGGGCAGCAAAATCAAGCGCGCCAATGACGACGGCGATGGCAAAGTACCGTTGCACGGCAGTTAAATCGATCTGAGCAAGGGCTACTGCGCAGGCAAGGTAAATAGGAATAGGCGGAATCACTCGTACCGCCTCGGTTAAGCTCATTAGAATTGTGTCCACTCGGCCACCAAAATAACCACTGGTGCCACCGACCAGCAAAGACACAAACAGTTTCACAATCAACGCAACTATGGCAATGCTTATGGTGACCCAAATAGCATGCAGTGTGCGACTAAAAATATCTTTGCCATCTTCATCCGTACCCATCAAATGTATCTGGCCTTGCTCAACTCCAAATAAGTGTCGATCCCAGCGTATATCTAATTTCAAACCAACGGTATTTAGATTAATGACACTATAATCCCAACCTTTAATAAAAAACTTAATATAACGTCGCTCTGTTTCGTTCACCTCGAACTTGTTTTGATTAGATGATGATAATGCACCGCTGGCAGTTAACGCATCTAAAGCAGCAAGACCGCCTCCTGCGAGAGATTTAAGATCTATTTTGCTATCCACTTTTTTATAGGTATAAGTAAACGGCCTTATTGAGAATCCGTTTTCATCCCAAAAATAAACACCTTGTGGCGAGCCGCGTCGGTATTCACTGTCTATGCCGCGAATCGTTGGATCTGAAGGCGAGAAAAACGGCGCAAAGAAACCCATCAATAATAAGACTCCGAGAATCCACGCGGCAGCCACACCTGAAGTTTTTTTCTTAAAACGCGATTTAATCAGCGCGAGTTGACCTGCAGTGTAGTAAGACTCATCATTATCTTGATTTTTTGGTTTGCGTCTAAAGCGTTCAATTAACACGTTCATCACCCATTCCCCAGTACACTTTTACGCACTCGAGGATCGACTGCTGCTAGTATAATATCGGTTATAAAATTCATACTGACGACAACTAAAGCAACTAAAAATAAAATGCCCGCAGCTAACTCCTGATCATTAGTCATAGATAAGGCTTCAATTAATAGGGCTGCAGAATCTGTAAGGCCAATAACAATCGCTACAATAGGTAAGTCGTTAAAAATTCGCTGAAAATCGAATCCGACCGAGTTAAATAAAGGGCTGATCGAATGGCGTACCGGGTATCCGGCCCAAAGCGCGACACCATCAACCCCTCTTGCACGGGCAGCATCGACATAGAGTTTATTTGATTCATCGACCACCAATGCTCGCACCGTTTGCAACTGCAAAGCCGTTGCCGACCAACCAATGACAAATATAGGCAACCAAATATGGCTCAAAAAGTCATACAGCTTTCCGAGTTCAAAGCCATGCGTACTAAACCAAGGAACATTTGCCCATTGGTCAGAAAACAAACCAGTGGGCATAGGCTTTCCGGCAAATACGTAAAGTAAAATAATGGTCAATGCCAATAAAAAGTTAGGCAGCGCTAACCCAAGATAACTGACAATACGCAGTAGCAAATCGAGAGATTTTTGCAAACTCAAAAGAGCAGTACTTCTAAACTGTTGAAACTTGGTATGTTGCGGATTTTTGTCAATCCAAGGTTTGTTGATCGTAAAGGCAGATAAGATCCCGAACGGGACGGCTATGACATAAGAAAAAATTAACGCCGCGATGCAGAACATAAAGCTCATCCAAAACCGATCGCCTAATGCCAAATTAACCGATTGGCGCTTAGCACAACTAAAACCCATATCGCCCCGTAAGGTAAGATTAGTTACCCATCGCCCCCAACGTTCAGGGAGCGACTTATCTAACCCCATTCGAACTCGTTCAGCTTGAATATCGGCTTCGGTAATCATTTCGCCTTGGGTGTTTTTGTAGGCAATGTACTTTTCAGCACAATCGCCCGGCAGAACTTCCATTAGAGAAAACACAATGGCGCTAACCAGAAATAAAGCCACCAGAGCCAACAAGTAACGATTAAGCACATATCTAAAGTACTGGCTGTCGCGTCCATTCCACCAGAGCACACCACCAATACTGAGCAGGACCCATAGCAACCAAGTGTTTGATAAAAACTGAAAGACCACGATAAATCTCCGATTTTAAACTTATTGAATAAGTTGATTTACTAATCGAATGCCCAAAATGAGTATTTGATTAGTAAACTGAAACCAAAAATAGAGGAGGACAAATGCCCTCCTCCTTAAGCCTTCAATCAATACTAATTTTTGAAATACCATTGTGCTGGTAGGTATGGATACATACGATAGAACTCATAAGAAGATGTTTTTGGCACTTCGAAGTTTGCGAGCGCATTGCTACGGTAGACAGGAGATACCGCCTTCACGGTGCCCATAATAAACAAGTCATCAATCACTCTATCGGCTATTTTTACGCCAAGCTTATTAGACTCATCACTACCCGCTTTTAACGTAACAAAACGATCAGTTAACTTTTTCATTTCAGCAACCGTAGCAGGCGGCGCTACACCTTCGGCGCCATTGCTATCAAGATATTGTGACCACAACATACCGGTACGAAGGTCAAAGAAACTACCGTACGGAGGGACTAAGGTTTCAATATTACTTGCAATGTTAGTTAACGGACGACCCATTACCCAACTTAGAACACTTAAATCATTCGCGCTTTGAGAGTTACGGTATTCATCAGAGGTCACTTCTTTAATCGTGGTTTTAACACCAACATCGGTCCAACTTTTAGCAATAATTTCTACCACTTCAGAAGGTGTACCCTGCGTCGCATACTGAATGTTAAGTTCGAACTTTTTACCCGAAGGTAAATCTCGGAAACCATCACCGTCTTGATCTTTAACGCCTGCTTTATCTAATAACTTACGAGCTGCTTTTTGATCGAATTGAATCCAACTGGTTTTTTGTTTTTCTGTAATAAATGGCGTTGTGTCTGCATCAAAGCCAGTATATTGAGTGGGTGCACCCAGTCCGAAATAAGCTATTTCGTTAATCTGATCACGATCCATGGCAATTGACATAGCACGGCGGAACTTAACGTCATTAAATATCGCACGCTTCTCTAAGTCTTTATCCGTTAAGTTAAATGCAATGGTGGTCTGTGCAATGGTTGGACGCAAATACACTTCATATTTACCTAAGTCTTTGTTTTCCAATAAAACAGGGGCTTGCGGTAAGTTCACAGCTTGTGCTTTGTAGTCAACTTCACCAGCAATTAACTTAGCCGTTTGAATGTCTTCATCACCGATATACACTTCATTAATTTCGTTGATATAGGGTAGCTGATTACCCGCCGTATCTGTTTGGTAGAAATATGGGTTAGCAACTAAACGACGTTTCTCTAGCGACTCCTCAACAACCAAGTAAGATTCAAGAGTCGGCATAATTGCGGTAAAGCCCGCTTCAACTAAACGTTCTGCCGCAGCGGCATCCTTCAACAATGGCGTTGGAATATCTTTCCAGTCAGATTGACCGTAATAGAAATTTATAAGGGCATAACCGTTATCAAAGCCTAAGGACTTCGCTAGCTTATCGGCATCGGCATTGAACTCTGGGTGAAAATTCTCTAACAGATGCTTAGGAAGAAATGGTTGAGCATAATCTTGAGCAAAATTATCAAGATAACCTGGCGCCGGTTCATTCATAGTAAACTGAACCGTTGTGTCACTTAACGCTTCAACTTTAACGGCTTTACCAGCAGATAAAAATCGATCTTTCGGCTTTTCAATGACATTGTTATCCATCAAAATATTGTTGTACCAAAAAGCAATATCTTCAGCGGTGAAAGCAGACCCATCCGACCATTTATGGCCTTTTCGTAGATTCACCTTTAACACGGTAAAGTCAGCATTCCAGCCCCAAGACTTCGCAACATTTGGAACGACTGTTGCTAAGTCATCACTAAAACGCACTAAGTTCACGTGACGAACAGACAATAAATCAGATGTGCCTGACTCTGTAGCCTTTGATATACCGTTTAAAACCCCGCCATATTGACCAATGCTTTCATAAGGCGCGATGATCAATGGCTCTTGTGGCAAACGTTGCGCTAAGGGCAGTAATGCTGGGTTACCGGCAATTAAGCTATTTAATTGACCGATGGCAGGGTTTTCACTGAAGCTCAATGTACAGCTTTGCAAATTCTCAAATTCTGTTTTTTCAAACAAATGAGGGTAAGCACCGCCTTGATCAGGTCCAGTTAAAGCCGGACATGCTGCCATTGCGTTACCCGCTACCAGTGCGATTGCACCTGCGATGATGTATTTAGACATGTATTGCTCCTATCGTTCTAAGGTTGACTTTAAGTTCACTGTACGTCGTTAACATTTGGCGCAGTCCATTGGACTACTGGCCAATTACGCTTAATCGCAATTTCTATAAGCGGTTGATCGGGATTTGTAGCTATTGGAAATTCTATTTTTTCGAGTAAAGGTAGGTCGTTGATCGAATCGCTGTAAAACAGCGCTCCCTCTAATGTTTCTCGTTGCTCTGCCATCCAATTCATTAGACGTTCGACTTTACCTTCTCGAAAGGTTGGTATACCGGACACTTCACCGGTGTACCGTTGATTATTCACGTGAAGCTGAATCGCTAGAACATCATCAATACCTAATTGCTTGGCAATAGTATTGACAATAAATTCAACGGTCGCAGAAATAATCACCTGGCGTAAACCTTGCTGCTTATGTTGCACAAGCATCTGGATGGCTTCCGGATATAAGTTAGGAACAATATACTGGTCAAGAAACCTCGGCATTAGTAGATCAATATCTGTGGTTTTTAGTTGCAGTACGGGTTCAACTAAGAAGCGGATATAGTCATTTAGGTCTAAGGTTTGTTCTTCATAGCGCGTCATCATTTGAGCATCACGCTGTATAAAGTCGTCATCGGCTAAACCAATCTCAACTAAATATTCACAGAATAACGTGCAACTATCACCCGCCAATAACGTCTCATCTAAATCATAAATGGCTAACGTCATAAGCTGATCTCATCGACTAGTAATTTGTCAGCGATAGGTTTTCCATGATTTTTTATACCCAGCAGCTCACACACAGTTCCACAGATTTCAAGCTGGCCAGGCACGGCACTCTCATCGTGAGTAAAGCCGTCGCCAATGACATACAAGGGGACATCACGCTCTTCAATCAACGTGCCGCCGTGACTTTTATCGTTATTCATTCCGTGATCAGCCGTCACCATTACTTGGTAGTCTGCCTCAATCCACGGCAATAAATAGTTAGATAAATGGAAGTCTGAATGGCGGGCTGTATTTCGGTAATGCGCACTGTCTAAACCAGCACGGTGACCTGCGTCATCGATATTCATCGGATGTACGAGAAGAAAATCAGGGTCATAAGTACGCCGAAGCCATTCGGCATCGAGATACAAATGACTATCGGGATAAGTGTCTTGAGAATAGAAAATGGCGTTCTGAATCATCTGAGTTGAGTCGTTCGTAAAACGATCTCGTACCGCATCGTAAGGGCTGCGATTATAGAGCTCACTAAACCAATGATAAGCGGCGGCCGCAGTGGTCAGCCCTGAATCTCGGGCCAAGCTAAAAACACTGTGCTGATTAGAATTGCGAACAATATGATTATTTACAATACCGCTATGTACTGGCGCCACTCCGGTCAAGATGGCTTCATAAAGCGGCCTAGACATAGAAGGTAACTCACAAGGTACACGGTATAGCGTTGCTATTTTTTGCTCAATTAAGCCAGACAAAAAACCCATGCAGTTTTTTGCTGTTACATAATTAAGGCCATCTAGCACCACCAAAATCACTTTTTTCGACATATCAATTACAAAACTCTAATCTCTAAGTTGTGCTAAAGACTATGGTTAAGAATTGTGAATCAAATAAGTCAATCAAAAGAATTATTTATGACAGCCATGCAATATTGGTTATTAAGCAAAGTTTTAGTTATGGGAGGTAGTCATCTGTTTTTCTTTCGAATTGACGAGTTAAATCTCAAACCATTCAGACAAATTTTGTGAAACAACCCTTGCAGCAGATTGGCTAGGTTCTGACTTTCGAACCAGTGCAGACCAACCCAAAACAAGCTTATGCTCACCTAAACTCATCACACTAATACGCTGGTTTTTAACCGCAGACTGAACAGCCCACTTAGAAAGAATACTGACGCCAAACCCCGCAGCGATTAACTCGATAATAGCGTCTGTTACTTCAACAACCGTCACCAAATGAGGCACTACCTCTGAAGGCCGAATAAAACGTTCATATTCGAACCCAGGTTGCGCCGATTTACTATATGTTAGGTAATCTTCACCTTCTAGGTCTCGGGCTTCAATAAATTTTTTGTTCGTCAGTTTATGCTTAATCGGCGTTACTAGAACCAGTTCATCATCAAAAACGGGAATGGCGTCAATTCCCGGCACAGGTAAATGCCCAGGCGCTAGGACAACATCGACCGTACCATCTTGAAGGCTCTGTAAAGGATATTGAGTGGCAGATGCCACCAATTCCAATTGAATGCCCGGCTCTTGTTTAGACAATTGATTCAAAAAAGCCGGCAACCAGTAATAACAACTGTAGGCTGCGACACCAAAACGAACAACGGTCGTTTTATTCGCCGTCAACTGCTGAAAATCAAACTCAGCACGTTGCAGTGTAGGGATAATTTGATTGGCTGTTTGCGTTAATGCTCTTCCGGCGGGCGTTTGTCTTAACCTGCGGCCTTCCCTTTCAAATATTAACCCCCCTAAGCGCTTTTCAGCTTCAGCTAAACGATGGCTTAATGCCGATTGCGTAATATTCAGCAGATAGGCTGCTTGACGCAACGTTTCTGTTTCATCAATGGCCTTGAGCATGGCCCAGTGCTTTATATCTAACTGCATGTAAGAGCCTCATATTGTTAAAGTTACTAAAATTCAAGTTCTATCGCCAATAGATGAAGAGTATTAATCAA
>NZ_JBKEGY010000003.1:0-256192 GCF_046710285.1 Reinekea sp. | reverse complement strand
ACGCTGCACCGATCTACTGAACTGAAAACCTGGTGGGCAGGTTTGGGCTTTACTTTATCGAATGTATGAATGTGTGTGAATAACTAATAAATGGATCATACAAATCACTGCACGCGGAAATTTTACTCGCTTCGCTCCCAAAATTCCGGTGAGTGAAGCGTTCATTTCAAAGGTGACAATAAGTGCCAAGTGTTTTAATTACAGGAGCAGCAAAGGGTCTAGGTCGAGAACTTACACGTTCGTTTTCCAATCACAAGTGGAGTTTACTCTTAATAGTCCGAAGTACCGAGTCTGCTGCTGATTTGAAATCTGAATTTCCTGAAGCAAAAATCCTAATTTCTGACATTCGTAGCCTTGAACATGAAGGCAATTTAAGTAAGTGGTTAGGTGATTACTCTGTAGACGTACTTATAAACAATGCTGGATCTGGTAGTAAAGGCCCAAGCATAAAAACGGCTACTGCGGAACAGATTTCTAAGGTTTTTGAAACCAATTGTGTAGGCGTGTTCTCAACAGTTAAAGGTGCTTACCAATCCTTAAAGAAAGGAGAAAAGGGGCTAGTCATAAACATCAGCTCTCGACGAGGCTCATTGAGTATGCAAGCCGCAGGAGCCGCAAAGGGAAGCGGTTGTTCTTATTCTTACCGAATTAGTAAGGCAGCCCAAAACATGCTTACACTATGTTTAGCTGATGATTTAGAATAAGTTGGTGTAGATGTAGCTGCCATTCATCCAGGTCGTTTATTAACTAATATGGCATCGAAAGATGCACATATGACACCGGAGAGATCCGCTGGTCTAATTAGCGACCTAATCATTAATAAGAAAATAAAGAATCGAGACTATCTATGCATGGAAACTGGTTCCTTGCATTGGTAAAAATGAACAAGTACAGGTAGTCGACGCGGAAAAATCAGCGCAACTGCTGAAAGCGTTCATCGTAGGAAATAGGAAAATGAGCCAAGTTCACGTTATAAATACGATTACTGTTCCTAGCGGAATGGAAAAAACAGCAGAGAACGTTAGGGATGAGTATGTTTCCTATTTTCGAAAGCAAGATGGTTTTGTCAGTTCAACATTCTTTAAGTCTATAGATAGAGAAAACGATGGTGCTATAAAGTACATTAATACGGTGGTTTGGGAGTCGTACGACCACTTCAAAAATGTAGTAAATTTAGGCTTCGAGAATAGCGAAGGTTTGAATTCCCACGGACTCAAGGTTTTAGGTAAAGGATTTCCTGAGCCTATAAAAGTATCGTCTGGTCGATATACAGTAATTGCGTAGATATATACATTATAATCCGTGCCATGGGGCCTCGGTTCCGGTGATTGCGGACCCTGCACTTAGCGTTAGCACCACGAGGAAATTTATGAAAGTAGTTGCACTCAGCAAGGACTCTGAACACAAATTTTCTAAGGAAACCTTTGCCTCTCTAACTTTTCTGAAAGGTCTTGGTATCGATGGTGATGCTCATTGTGGTACTACGGTTAAACATCGTTCCAGGGTGAAAGCAGATCCAACTCAACCAAATTTGCGCCAAGTGCATTTAGTCCACTTAGAACTTCTTTATGAGCTTAAAGAGGCTGGATTTGAAGTTAATGCAGGAATTATTGGTGAAAATATTTTAACTAGTGGTATTGATTTACTATCCTTACCAAAAGATACACTTTTGTATGTAGGCGCAGAAGTTGTGTTGAAAGTAACAGGATTGAGAAATCCATGTGCTCAGTTAGATTATTATCAAAAGGGACTTACAAAAGCAGTCCTTGATTTCGACAGTGATGGGAACTTAATTCGAAAAGCGGGCATTATGGCAATTGTAGTAGAGGGCGGTGTCGTGAGCGCCGGAGATGCTATAGTGATAAAAGTTCCGCCAGAACCTCACGAAGCTCTTGAACGCGTCTAGTGCTAACAAAAAGTTGTAACTCAGGTCCTTAAAACCACGGCATTGCTGTGAGGCCTTCGACTCGCTACCCCTTCTACTAGCGGTTGTGGACAACCTTAGTTACCACCAAGGATTAAAACATGACTAAAGAAAAACTAACTAAACAAGTTCTCAATAGAGAGAAGGCTATAGGGATTGGCGTGAGCATTGGTGTTGTAGCTGGTGTAGTTGTTGGTCAATTAACGGAAGATCTAGGGCTCTGGATTTCTATCTGTATTGCTATTGGTGCGGGAGTTGGCGCCACACTAGGTAGTAAGCAAACAACGAAAAGAGATAAGTCTGGTCAGGGCTAGCTCAGCATCTAAAAAATCATATAGGCTAATAATCATTTGGAAGTTTCATGGAAATAATTAGAAGTAAAGAATTCAAATCTGAGCTTGCTTGGGGTGCAAAAGACATCGCAAATATGAACGGCATTACAACACGCTTACATTGGACTGATCAGCCATATAAATGGCATATAAATGATGGCGAAGAAGTGTTTGTTGTTTTGGACGGTACTGTCGAAATGCTATTTAAAGAAAATGGGGTTGAGCAATCTGCGCTGCTCAAAACAGGTGATATATTTTACGCCTCTATTGGAACTGAACATGTTGCGCACCCTCGTGGAGAAGCACGAATCTTGGTTGTTGAATCTCAAGGAAGTGTATAAACATCACTTTTAACGGAACAAAAACAGTTGGGGCAGGTTCCGCTTCACGGCATACTCTAACCAACAATATTGTCTGCTTAAACGGGCGTTAAGGAATATATGATAGTTACACTAGTGCAAGCTGAAAATTATGAATATGTACAGAAACTATTTCAGTACTACATATACGATATGTCTGAATACACGGGTTGGCCACCTTATGATGACGGAACATTTGAGGTAGATGACTCGGTAACTGGATTACGTGACTATTGGACTAAACCAAATCATTTTCCTTATTTAATTAAAGCGGGCGGTGAAATTGCTGGTTTTTCTTTGGTTAGAAAGTACCCAGAAGACAAGGAGTGCTTCGATATGGGGCAGTTCTTTATTTTGCGAAAATACAAACGGAAAGGCATTGGTGTTCAGGCGTTTCAACTAACGGTATCTAAGCATCCAGGAAAGTGGATGACCAGAGTGCTTCCAGATAACACGGGTGCAAGGGAGTTTTGGTTAAAGGCCATTAAAGCTATAGCCAGTACAGAAATAGCCATAGAAACTGAATTATATAAATCAACGGAAATGGAATTTATTCGCTTTGAAACGGCTACTAATTTGTCAAATTGTTAGGTAATGAATTATTTCAGTTTACAGTATATAAGTCACAGCGTTTCCATCAGGCTGTCTGATAACAATCCACAGGGTACGCGCGCATCGAGGATTCGGCCATCTCGTTCAGGGTCATCCCCTTCACGAATATCCCACTGCAATTGATATTTTTTATTGATCAAGGTGACGATGTCGTAAAACGTAAGCGCATTTTCATTGCCGCCTACATGGAAGATGCCGGGTACTGCTGCACTCATTAAATCGCAAAGGCAATGCATGGTATGTCGTACATAGGCTACCGCTGGGCGCCATTTAGTGCTGGCATAGAGAAACCCTTTTTCGTCGTGCATATCGCGGACGTGAGTTAGTAGGTTGTCGGCATCAAAGGTATCGAACATCTGCCAGCCTAATCGAGCGATGATGGCATCAGGGTTCGCTTCTAACGCTGCCTTTTCACAGGCTATTTTATAACGACCGTAGTCGCCTGTTGCATCCGGTAGCCTGTCTGGAGTAAACGGCCCTATACTGCTGGGTTCAAATACGCTTTCAGTGCTGGTGAATAAAAAAGGAATATTCAGTTTCTTGGCGATGCCAGCCAAGGTGCCTACCCAATTTTCCGAGCCTGTGGCCAAGTGGAAGACTCCATCAACACTATGCTGCTGAATGAGTGAAATTTGAGCCTCTCGGTCTTCAATGTTGGTGACCGAACGATCAAATGGTACAACGTTAACCTCCATGTTTTCTAGCGCTTCTTTTAGGAAAGGTGCAATACGGCCGTTTAATCCTGTCACTAAAATGTTTTTCATAGGTATCTCCAATTTGATTTATTTAGTATAAGGAAATCTATTTAACTGAAAGGATGGAGTTTAAAAGGGGTGCATTTAGTGGGAGTTAGTTGGAAAGCCTTGAACTGGTTTTCCCTTGCAGCTTTCCTCATTCCCCATTACTTTAACCGCATGGAACATAACCTTAAACACTTCTACATCCCTGAAGAGCAAAGCATCTATTTGCTCTCCCATCGTGACGCGGCAAAGCTAAAGGCGTGGATACACTTGTGTATTCGGCAATTGGAGCGCTTGGGGTATTTGAATATTGAGCTAATTGGTAAGGGCGCCTTTGGTTTTGTCTTTGGTGGCACTACGCCGTTTGGCTCTGAGCTTGTGTTTAAGTTTTCGCGGGTTAATCTGCCCCAGCATGTGCAAGATAAGCTAGAAGAAGAGAGCTATTTACAGTCACTTTTGGATCACCCATCTATCCCGAAAGTGATTGATTACGTGCGAGTCGGTAAGCAGCGTATTTTGGTGATGACGCGAGCCCCAGGGCGTGACTTAGATCACTGGGGGCTAGAAAAAGGCGCATTAACACCGCGAGTGGTGGTGAGCATAGCCTCGCAGTTGGCTGAGCTGTTGGAATACATGCGGACCTATGTGAATAAAGATGGTTTGCTAGCGCCAGTGGTCCACGGCGATATTAAGCCATCGAATATTGTTTTTGATCCATTTACCGAGACTATCCAGTTAATTGATTGGGGGTCGTCGGTGTTTGCCCAAACTGATATCCATGGCCAGTTTTTGTCGATCAGTGTTATGGATTTGATGTCGAGTGATATGCAAAACACCAACAGTAAACTGGGTGATGTATATTTTATTGGTAGCCAGCAAATGAGTGGTGCTTTATCGTCACCGCGCTTCGATGAACAGGGTACGGCTGCGACGTTATATGCGTTGGCATCGAGCCAAGGGGCTCGTTTTGCTTCTCAAGTAGTCACGCCCTTATCTCTTGGTTTGCCCATTGAATTTGCACGCGTCCTCAACAGCATGATGTCGCCAGAGCTTGCAATGCGTAACCAAGCTGCGGACTATTTTTTAGCAAATATGAGTCGCTTAAAAAACTTGGTACTACCAGATCTAGTTGAGCCAGAAGAGCGACCATTGATTCCTGTATGGATCGGTGATGCCTATAAGCCTATTGATACCGTTGTGTACAGCTCGCGCAAATCGTTTTTAAGAGAGCAGCACCCAGACATTAATGTCGATGACATTGAAGATGAACAGCTCGATAAGTATTACAAAAACTATTTACAGGGTATGGGCGAAACGGAAAAAGCCTTCGTTGCGGCGGTATCACGGCTCGGGCGCTTCCCTGTTGTTGGCGGTATTACAGTGCGCTGGTTAGATAATGAAGTACAAATATCATCGGCGTTTAACCTGTTTGATAAACCCATGCGTCGGTCGTTTGTGCAATCGTTGAATCACATGGTGACGCTAGCGCGAGCAATGACTCGCAATGGCACATTCAAAGCCGTGCTCTATGATGCGCGCGATACCTTACACGTAGATAGGGTAAGTCAGGATCAACCATTCGTGGTACCCAAACGAAAATCGCTGGCTTATACCATTACCCCGGCACCTGAGGGGAAGCTCAATGAAAAAATGCACTCCTACTTTGAAGATGGGCGAGACCCAGATGAGCATTTAGAGCTGCCAGAATCGATCATGGCAAATATTCGACACCTCGATACTATCCATCATACCGGTTGTATTATCTTTGAAGCCTTAGAGAAAAACCTAAAAATACACAATTACTATCGATTACTAGACCCTTCGCGTGAGCAAGAATTTAAAGCCTGTTTAGACCGTATTTTAGTGGCGGTATCAGACATCAAAGGTCTTGGTATCGGCGGTTTCATGAAAATGCCCTATAAAGACACCCGCGTATTTACCCTCATAACGCAATGTGAAGAGAAGTATTACCCAAAAGCGCCTAAGCAAGCGGATTTACTTTGAGCCGACTAAGACTCTCGTGGCACCAAGGCTATGATTTGCTATAGTGGCGGCGTTTTTACACTAAGGAATTGCCATGATTCACCCTCAATTTGATCCAGTCGCATTCAGTTTAGGGCCACTATCGGTCCACTGGTACGGGTTAATGTACTTAGCTGGTTTTATGGCGGGGCAATACTTAGGTATCTGGCGTGCAGCCAAGGATGCATGGCGACTCTTTACCCCTGATCAGGTTAAAGACCTATTGTTTTATATTGTCATGGGTATCATCTTGGGTGGGCGGGTCGGCTACGTTCTGTTTTATCACCTTGATTTGTTTTTCAATAACCCACTGTACCTATTCAAAATCTGGGAAGGCGGTATGTCGTTCCACGGTGGTTTTTTAGGTGTTGCGGTTGCGGTTATTTTATTTGCTAAGCACACTAATAAAGCTTGGTTCGCGGTTGGTGATTTTGTGGCTCCGTTGGTTCCACCCGGCATTTTCTTTGGCCGTTTTGGTAACTTTTTAAATGGTGAACTCTGGGGTCGAGAAACCGATGTAGCCTGGGGCATGATTTTCCCGCAAATCGGTGACGGTTTAACACGTCACCCATCGCAGCTCTACCAAATGATGGGCGAAGGTTTCTTGTTGCTGGTTCTCATGTGGTGGTTCAGTTCAAAACCACGACCCAGAATGGCGGTTTCGGCCATGTTCATGATTGGCTATGGTGTATTCCGCACCGCAGCCGAATTCTTTAGGCAGCCAGACGAGCATATCGGCTATCTGTTAGGCGGTTACTTTACACAAGGTATGCTGTTGAGCTTGCCGATGATTGTGGTTGGGATTGTATTAATGGCTTTGGCCTATAAAAACCCCATCTTTGAAAGCGCACCCGTCGTAGAATCTAAACCAGCAAAGAAAGCACAAGCTAAGAAAAAAAAGGCGGCTAAAAAATGAAGCAGTATTTAGATTTATGTCAGCGCATCATCGATGAAGGTCACTGGGTGGAAAACGACCGCACCGGTAAACGTTGTTTAACTATCATAAACGCCGATTTAGAATACGATGTCGCCAACAACGCATTCCCGTTAATCACCACACGTAAAAGCTTCTATAAAGCCGCAATAGCCGAGTTTTTAGGCTACATTCGAGGCTACGACAACGCTGCGGACTTTCGCAAACTAGGTGCTAAAACCTGGGATGCCAATGCGAATGAAAACAGCGCATGGCTCGCCAACGAACACCGAAAAGGCGACGACGACATGGGACGCGTCTACGGCGTACAAGGTAGAGCCTGGGCAAAGCCCGATGGTGGCGCAGTAGATCAACTGAAAAAAATAGTCGATAACCTCAGCAAAGGCATTGATGATCGCGGTGAAATTTTAAGCTTTTACAACCCCGGTGAATTTCACATGGGTTGTCTAAGACCATGTATGCACACACACACATTCAGTCTACTAGGAGACACGCTCTCGCTAACCAGCTATCAGCGTTCTTGCGATGTCCCACTGGGTCTAAACTTCAACCAAGTTCAGGTGTTTTTCTTCTTAGCCATAATGGCGCAGATAACCGGCCTAAAACCGGGTAAGGGCTACCATAAAATAGTGAATGCTCATATTTATGAAGATCAATTAGAGTTGATGCGTGATGTACAACTAAAACGCAAGCCGCTTGCATCCCCGAAGCTAATTATTAACCCAGACATTAAATCATTAAAAGATTTGGAAACTTGGGTGACCATGGATGACTTCAGCGTTGAAGGCTATGAGCATCATGAGGCGATTGCGTACCCGTTTTCGGTTTAGGTTTTGTTTAGACATAAAAAAGACCCCTGTAATTAATATGTCTAATTATCAGGGGACGTTTCATGGCTTCCGTGATTTAAGCTGGCTGTGACTTAGTATTTATAAGTTAAGCCGAAATCTGCTCTCCAGTTCTGAAGCGCACCACTGGTATTTATTGCACTGTCAAGTGTAATGTTTGGTAATGGTGCATAGGTGAATCCTAGGTTCATTGCGACAGAGCTTCCAATCAGCAGGTTAAGATCCTCTTGTGTTTTAGTTTCATAGTCTTTTTCATACCCTGTCCCAGCAACATCAACCTTATAAACAGTTTCTGTTTGCTCTTCTTTGGTGTGCGTCAATATGGCTGCAGAAGCACCACCACGCCATGTCCATCTTTCAGAAGCCGCATACTCTACCGATAAGTTTACAGGCAGGCTGATTGTAGTGTTGCTTTGAACGAAACTAGAGTTGTTTGTGCCTGTTGGGTCTGTCACGTTATTGTTTGCATCTAAAGCGTCTACATAGGTATCTGAACCAACTTTTTCACTACTTTCGGTTTTATTTTTAACGAAAAGCAGTGAAGGTTGTGCCCTGAAAATGACGTTGTTGGCTACAGTCTGGTAATCAAGACCTGCCATCATTGCAAAGGTAGAAGATTCAGAGAGTTGGCTTTCTTTATAGGTCCACGTTTCATTGGAATCTAACGCAGCTGTTGAGGTATCTGTATCGTTTACCTCTGTAAAACTAACATCGTATTCTGCAGAGACCGTTTCATTATGGATCATCAATCCGCTTGTTACGTGGAGGGTATCTTCAAGTTTGTACCGTCCAGTTGTACTGATTGATAGGCCGCCCGTTTTTCCTACTGATTCAGAGTAGTCTGCAGTGATTTTATCTAAGGTTGTTGGGCCAGCGGTATCTGTCTGAGACTCAACATAGCTAAAGCTCGATGATGTTGAATAGCTAGGTAAATTTAAACTGAACGTTGCATCTAATGGTAGATCATTCAATTGAACACCAGCGGTTAATGAATAAAAGCCTGCTTTTACTTGTTTCTCGTTTTTAGAAACCGATAAAGAATCTGTTACGGTGCCCGTTACAAGGCTAGTTGAACCTGAGCTAGGTAATGCATAGCTATTATAGGTGCCGTCTGCCTGAGCATTAATTGCTGTTCCATCTGCACCGTTGAACGTAGGAGCACCATTATTTAGGAAATCAGCAGTCCACTGTCCTGAGCTACCATTACTTCCAGCGCTAGCACGAACACCTAAAGAACCAAAGCTCATGTTACCAACCCAAAATAAATCAATTTGGTCGTCGATTGTTTTAAAGTTATCTAAACCCATTCGATCGTTATTAAGAGTATAGCTATCTGGATTTGTACCTAACGCAGTATTTGGTGCATATAAAGAAGGTTCAGCTCCGACATGTACAGCCATTTTTTGACCAAAAGCATTAAATACATAGCCAATGTTATCGCTGTCAGCAAAGGTGATCTGATTTGCTGTTTGAGCCAAATAAGCTGGGTTATCAAAGGCGGTGTTTTTGTCTGCAACGGCTTCTACAGGGTCTTGGGCTAGAAAAGAGCTTGCCTGAGCTGTCGATAGAGAAACTGTAGTAATAGCAAGAAACAGAGTGCTAAGTTTCATGTTGTAATTCCTTGAGCTAGTGGGGTTTGTAGTCTTGAGAAGATAACAAGGTTCTCAATAGCTTTCAATTTGAACAGTACAAAGTAGAGCTTCATGACTCAAGAGTGTGACCCACTAGGCAAAACTAAACTTTAAAAGGAACCTAAGCCGGTGTGCGTTAGCCTGTCAGTGGGTGTTAGACGGCATGGATGCCGTCTCCAAGCCTACATGGACGTATTAACGGCGCCCCACAGACAGGCTAACGCACACTGGCGAACTCAGCCACCAAGCCACAATTAACTCAGCCCGCAAACCGCAATAAACCCAGCCACAAAACACCCGAAAAACTCAAAGAAATTAAATAGTAACCCCTTCAGAGCATGCCTTCAAACAACAACCTGTGCCATACTGTAAGCCATTGATATCAGAGTAGAGTTAGACATGACAGAAAAGGTTACCCCACTTGCGCCCGATGCGCTGCGCGCCCATGTAGATCTGAGTTACCTCAACATTGAAACCACCGCCGAAGTCAAAGGCAAATCTAGCTTTCTTGGCCAGCCAAGAGCCAAAAAATCATTAGAATTTGGCATCGCTATGCGTGGCAGTGGCTATAACCTTTATGTTATGGGTGAAACGGGGACAGGGCGGAATTCTTTGGTTTCAAAATACGTTAAAGAATTAGCGGATTCGCAGCAAACACCGACCGAATGGGCCTATATCAATAATTTTGAAACCACACGCGAACCTTATGCGCTAGAAATGCCAGCAGGCCACGGCAATGAGTTAAAAGAGCGAGTTGATCAGTTTATAGACGACTTAATGGACACGTTTCCAGCGTCATTTGAAAACCCAACTTATCAGCGCAAAAGAACCGCCATAGATAAAGCCTTTAATCAACGCTACGACGCCGCCCTTAAAGTGGTGGAGCGTTTTGCAAATGAAAAAGAAATAGCCGTTATCGCAGACGGCGGGTCAGTCATGCTATTGCCGGTAGTCGAAGGCAAAGCCTTAGATGATACTGAGTTCGCTCAGTTGCCAGAAGTTCTGCGAACCTCATTTCAAGAGCGAATCAACGATATTGAAGAATTTTTAAATGAGCAGGTACTCGAACTGCCAACTTGGCGACGTAAAAGCTCCGAAGAATATCGTCAGTTAAATTTAACAACGGTTCAACAATCTATAAAGCCGTTGTTAAAAAACTTAGAAGAACAAAACCAAAACTTGCCATCGGTCGTGCGTTTTATTCAGGAAATTGAAGAGCACCTACCGAAATTAATAATTGACTTATTTATTGATGAATCAATTACAGACACGGTCTCCGATCAAGAACGTCGTGCAACCATAGCGCGTTGGTTAAAACCAAATCTAATGGTACAGCATGAAGTAGATGCAGGCGCGCCCGTTGTCTATGAAATGCTGCCGACTTATCAGAACCTGTTTGGCCGTATTGAATATACCACCAATCAAGGAATACCTATTACCAACTTTCAGCTTATTCGTGCAGGTAGTTTATTAAAGGCGAATGGCGGTTATTTGATTTTAGATGCCGAAAAATTACTCCAAGAACCTTTTGCTTACGATGCGCTAAAACTAGCATTGAAAGCAAAAGAGTTAAAAATGGAAATGCCGTTTTCTGATGCAACTTTAATGCACTCGGTGACGTTAAGCCCAGAGTCGATAGACTTAGACGTGAAGGTTATTTTACTTGGCTCACGAGATATTTATTATCAGTTGCAAGAGTGGGACCCTGAGTTCATGGAACTATTCCGTGTGCCGGTCGATTTCGATAGTTTTATTCCGCGTTCGCGAAATACCGTCGATAATTTAATACTGCGCATTAAAGATTATGGTGAAGAAAAAAACTTTAAACCACTTACCCGTAATGCGTTAGAACGGCTAATAGAATTTAGTTTGCGCGAAGCTGAACATCAGCAGCGCTTATCTGCTCAAATTGTTCGAGTCTTTAAGGTATTTGCAGAAGCCGATTTTATATGTGGCCATGAAAAAGTAGCCCGCATTACAGAGCACCATATTCATCAAGCACTTGAAGCTGCAGAATATCGCAATGGTCGCATAGCGGATCAAATGCTCAGTGAAATTGAAGAAGGCACTATTTTAATTGATACCCAAGGCGAACGTGTTGGCTGCATCAATGGATTGACGGTGATGGAAATTGGCGAAAGCCGCTTTGGCTCGCCTGCGCGCATTACATCTACCGTTCATGTTGGTGGCAAAGGAGTTGTCGACATTGAGCGTGAAGTTGAGCTTGGTCAATCGTTGCACAGTAAAGGTGTTATGATTCTAGGAGGCTTTTTAGGGCATGAATTTGGCCGTCGCTTCCCATTAACATTGTCTGCACATATAGCGATGGAACAAAGCTACGGTTACATCGACGGCGACAGTGCCACCGTTGCAGAATATTGCTCACTAATCTCCGCGATAGCGCAAGTTCCGATTAAGCAAAGCATCGCCATTACCGGCTCTATGAATCAGCTCGGTGAAGTGCAAGCAATAGGCGGCGTGAATGAAAAAATAGAAGGCTTCTTTAAACTTTGCGAGCTGCGTGGCTTGGCCGGTGAGCACGGCGTTATCATCCCTGCTGATAATATCAAACACCTTATGCTAGCCCCCGAAGTTGTTGCCGCTGTTAAAGCCGGTACCTTTACCATTTGGGCCGTTACGCATGTTTACCAAGCCCTTCGAATATTGACCAATATCGAGCCTGGCGTTGCTAACGAAAAACTAGAGTTTCCTGCAGACTCACTCAATGGAAAAGCCCAAGAAGCACTTAAAACGCTCTTCGAGCTGTATCAAGAAACTGAAGAAGAATAGCAAAGGATATTTTATGGCAAGGTGGTCACGAGTTATCGTGTTAGCGCTGGTACTTGGCGTATCAAATTCACTGTTTGCGTATACGGCGGAAAGTATTTTTAAAGAGTACCGTAGTCGTATTTACCAAATTAAAGTGGTTGATATCGAGTCTGATAGTCGTACCTCTATTGGCTCTGGCTTTATCGTTGCCGATCAATTTACTGTCGCGACAAACTATCATGTTATTTCTGCTTTTGTGGCAAAGCCAGATAAATACAAAATTATGATCGTACCAGAAATAGGTGATGCGCTGCCGGTGGACGTTGTCGACTTTGACATAGTGAATGACTTAGCACTGCTCAAAGCGGATAAAGCGTTAGGCGAACCAATTTTGATTGCACCGCAAGAGCCAATACAGGGCACCGTCATATTTTCGGTTGGTAACCCGCATGACTTGGGTATGACTGTGGTGCCAGGTACTTATAACGGTTTGGCGGACAACGCTTACTATCACCGCATTCATTTCTCAGGCTCCATTAACCCAGGTATGAGTGGAGGGCCAGTATTTGATGCGCAAGGTGAGCTCACGGGCATTAACGTAGCCACCTCTGGTAACCAAGTTAGCTTTTTAGTGCCGGCAAAAAAATTAGCTGAATTTATAACACGGCGAGAAGTGATCGCGCCGGAGCAAATGTTGGCGCGTGCCGAAGCACAATTACTGGAAAGCCAAGCACAATTGCTGGAAGACTTTTTAACCTTACCTCGAGAAACCGATACGCTTGGCGACGCTCAAGTACTAGGTGATATCAAAGGCTTGGTGTCTTGTTGGGGCCGCTCATCGCGCGATGAAGACGAGGATTACTTAGTGGTAGAAGTGACCAAGGGTTGCTCGCTGACTGATAATATTTACATCAGTGGCCAAATGACTACAGGCAGCTTAGGCTATCAGTTTTATTGGTACGATGGGCGTGAACTTTCACGTGTTCAGTTTGATCGGTTCTTACAACAAAAGATGGATTGGCGCGCCGACAACTACGTAAGCTATACCGATGTGTCAAACTACCAATGCAGTGAAGACTTCACTCAAATAGGTGACGATGGCCTAACCAGTGATATCGCAAAATCTTTTTTCTGTGTTCGCCGCTACACTAAATTCCAACAGCTGCACGATATGCTTTACTTCAGAGTTGCCAAGCGAGGACAGTTTGCTTTGGTCAGCCATGTGACCGTATCCGGTGTCAGCGAATCATCTGCACTCGCATTTCTTGAGTCTTTTACTGGAGATGTCAAATGGCCATAGTAATTGAAATACTCAATAAAAGAGGCGAGATTGAGCAGTTCTATCGTTTTGAAGATGAATCAATCAATATAGGGCGAGGCTACGAAAATCACCTTACGCTTTCTGATGCGTTCTTGGATGAAGTTCATCTAAACATTTCAGTGAACGATGATGGAACCTTCAGAGTGGTTGATCAAGGCTCAACCAATGGCACAGAAATTCATCGTAAAACCTCACCTGTAAAAGGTGCACAATCGATACTGGATATAAACTCCGGTGATGAACTCAGTATCGGTCAGAGCCGAATACGACTTGTAGATTCTAAGTTGCCAATGGCACCGCCGGTTAAGAAAATTACTGAGCATAAGTTAAGTAAGTTGGCTAAACGTCCAATCTCGTTAGCAATGTTAGTGGCATTGACGGTTTTTACGCTCATGTACGATCAGTACGCCGATTCTATTGTTGCGACAACCTTTTCAGATCATTTGATGAGCTTGTTCCAAATTGGCGCAGCACTTCTGTTTGTCATTTCTGCTTTTAGTCTAGTGGCTAAGGCAATTCGGCATCAGTGGTGTTTTTTGCAAAACGTTTTTAATGTTTGTGCGTTCGTATTGATTACAGACGGTTCTTCGATGCTATTCGATATAATTTACTTCAACCTAGGGTTTTGGCAGGAAAAGTGGGTGCTAGATGCATTGGCGCTGTTTGTATTCATGCTCTTAGGTGGTTGGATTTTCACGTTTAATTTGTTTGTTGAAAAACGAGGCGTTCGCTTGCTGACAGTGTTTTCGTTTTCAACGTTAGTCTTTGCCTACAGTGTCATTCAGAGTTTGGCAGATGACCAGGAGTTTACCAAAATGCGCCCTACGGTTACCGATCGATTCTCTTCATGGGTTATGCCGTACCAACCAAGGTTGACCGATCAAGAGTTCATCACTAAAAGTGCCGCTATTTTTGACAAAATAGAAATTGAGGAAGAATAAAAAAACCAGAGTATTAGGCTCTGGCTTTTTAAGGTTTCAGGCGGTATTAAAACAAACTGCCCATGCCGATTTTCGCATTAAGCCCAACACTTAAACCTTCTACATCTTCATTGGCGCCCAATAAGTAACCCGCTTCAATAGCAAATAAAATGTATTTATCTAAAGGTGTGGGTAGGTTTGCATCGGTAAACATATAGGTTCCAAAGCCATCGGCTCCGTACATAATGTCTAATCCATAACGGAAGCTTTCAGCGTGGTTCATCGCGCTGTTTAAGCCGGCGCTTAGGTACCAATTATCACCATAGCTACCTTTGAAACGAAAAGACATATCGGTACTAAACGACGATTCAACGTTTAACCCGAGCGACCATTTTGAATCGGTTTCACCAAGTACACCAAAACTGGTTTGACTGAATAAAATTTGGTTGCGATGCAAGTAACTCACTTCATCAATGTAATCGCCTTCTTCAATTAGTGCTTTGGCTAAGCGATAGTGATCGGAGCGGGCAATTTCCCCGCGGGCGCTGTTTGCATCTGCCTCGGTGATTCGAATACGACCAATAATTTCGCGGAACGACTGCTCATCATCGATTTTTTTGATGTCTTTATAAACTGCAAAGTAGGCGCCAGGGGTTACGCCGGCCTTTCGTCCAATGTTTACGGCGACTTGTTCATCTAACTTCGATAAAACCTGTCCACGTATCTGAACATCATCGCCGGCGAGCTCGACCCAGTCATTGGCTTTAATGCTTAAGCGGCCCAAGCGTATATCGGCTATCGCGTAAATTGAACTTACTTCAGTTACTTCAACAATGCCGGTTTGGTCATCTATAAAGCCAAAGCTTTCGCCGCTGCGATCTTTGATTTCGGCACCGCGGCGGAAAATCCGAAATACTTGGCCAACTTCCACGCCGGCGTTTTTGCCAAGATCAAAGTAAAGTTGATCAGAGGTTATTTTTACAACGGAACCCAGTTCGCGAAATTCTCGTTTGAGCATGAGTGGGAGTTCGTATTCGAGTTGAGCGAGCAGTGCGGTTAACTCTTTAAATTTAAAAGATAAGGCTCGTTGAATAATGAGTTCGCCGGTTGAAACGCTGTATAGTGAAACGGTTACCGTTGCTTGGCGTTTTTTCGGTGTATAAAGGGTGACGACGGCCAGCGCATTCAATTTTGCCTTTTCTGCAGCGTCGAGCATGGCGGCAATAGCTTCTTCGCTATTAGGTCGAACCTGTGTTTTGGCGTTGGCGACGGTGTAATCCTGTAACCGATTGATAGCATTTGTGGCGATTAGCCGTAAATCTGGGCGGAAATTTAGGTTTTCATCGGATAAATCCGTTACTAACAGCAGATTGCCTTCCGCTAGGGTGAAAGTGGAAATAAACAAGAAGATTAGCCCTGAAATATGGGCTCGAACGGTGCGATGCATATCAATTTACCTATGGTTACTGCAGTTTAAGCTGAGTATAGACCGCTTTTTTGAAAGCGGAGGAAATTGCTACATCGCTGTATAGCATAGGGTCATAAAACCACGTATAATCGCGCACCCTTTTGGTGTGGTGTTGGCTGATATTTGATCAGCTCTAATAAGTTGAGGTATGTGGTGGATTTTCCAAAGCAGTACGACGTAATCGTCATTGGTGGCGGGCATGCAGGAACAGAGGCGGCATTAGCAGCGGCGCGTGCTGGCAGTCAAACTCTGCTATTGACCCATAATATTGAAACTGTCGGCGTTATGTCCTGTAACCCAGCAATTGGCGGTATCGGCAAGAGCCACCTGGTCAAGGAAATAGACGCACTTGGCGGCGCTATGGCTACGGCTACAGATTATGCAGGTATTCAATGGCGAGTATTGAACTCTCGCAAAGGGCCTGCAGTGCGAGCAACGCGCGCGCAAGCCGACCGTGCCTTGTATAAAGCGGCGATACGTCACATCGTTGAACACCAAGAAAACCTAGAGATATTTTCGCAAGGCGCAGATGACCTCATTTTAGAAAGCGATAAAGTTGTCGGTGTGGTTACCCAGACCGGTATTCGAATTCGCGCTAAATCTGTTGTCTTAACGGCCGGCACCTTCCTAGGTGGGAAAATACACGTCGGCATGCAAAATTACTCAGGTGGCCGAATGGGCGACGGGCCGAGTACGTCTTTGTCTGAGCGTTTACGTGAGCTGCCATTCAATGTCGGACGCCTAAAAACCGGCACACCAGCCCGTATTGATGCTCGCTCGGTCGACTTTAGTCAAATGATAGAGCAGCCGGGTGATGAAAAGTTACCAGTCATGTCTTATATGGGCACTGTTGAGCAGCATCCAGAGCAGGTCAGCTGTTATATAACCAATACCAGTGAAGAAACTCACGATATTATCCGTAATAACTTGGATAAATCGCCAATGTTTGCCGGTGAGATTGAAGGTATTGGGCCACGTTACTGCCCGTCTATTGAAGATAAGGTTACTCGTTTCGCTGACAAGAACAGTCATCAAATATTTGTTGAGCCGGAGGGCTTAAGCACATACGAGTTATACCCAAATGGCATTTCAACCAGTTTACCGTTTGACGTTCAAGTGCAGTTTATTCGCACCATGAAAGGTTTTGAAAACGCGCACATTACGCGCCCAGGTTATGCCATTGAATATGATTATTTCAATCCGCAAGACCTGAAGCATTCGTTAGAAACCAAATATATCGAAAACCTATTTTTTGCTGGACAAATCAACGGCACAACCGGGTATGAAGAAGCGGGTGCTCAAGGTTTATTGGCGGGTTTAAACGCTGCGCGAAAAGCACAGGGCTTAGATACTTGGTATCCGCGTCGTGATGAAGCTTACATTGGCGTGTTAGTCGATGATCTTATAACTATGGGTACGTTAGAGCCTTATCGTATGTTTACCAGCCGCGCAGAGCACCGCTTGCTGTTACGAGAAGATAATGCCGATGCGCGTTTGACTGAAACAGGGCGTAACTTAGGTTTGGTCGATGATGCTCGCTGGCAGGCTTTTAGCGAAAAGCAAGATTCTATTGTGCGAGAACAGGCTCGTTTACGTACAACCTTTGTGCAGGCGGCATCAGAGCAAGCGTCTAAGCTCTCTGAGAAATTACCCCAGCCACTGAAAAAAGAATTCAGTTTAGCCGATTTATTAAAGCGCCCTGAGCTTAATTATGGCGACATTGCCCAAGCCTCTGCACCAGAAACTCCTTTAGCTGTTGACGCAGCAGAGCAAGTTGAAATAGCCGCGAAATACGAAGGTTATATCAGCCGCCAGCAAGATGAAATTGAAAGTATGCGGCGACATGAAAATACCAAGCTGCCGGAAACTTTAGATATAGATAGCGTTGGTGGGCTTTCAAACGAAGTTAAGCAGAAGTTAAAGCATGTTCAGCCAGAAACACTGGCTCAGGCTTCGCGCATTCAGGGAGTTACACCCGCAGCTATTTCGATGCTTTATATTCATATTAAGAAACACAACGCCAGTAAGCAAAGCGCATGAGTCAAGAATACCAACAGCAATTAGAACGCGGCTTGAAGGTGCTCGATATAGACCTTAGCTCGGTGCAAATAGATCGGCTATTGGCATATCACCAAATGCTAGTGAAATGGAATAAAGCCTATAACTTGACCAGCGTACGTGACCCCGCCCAGATGATCGCACGCCATTTGCTTGACAGTTTAAGTATCGTGCCTTTTGTAAAGCCAACAAACTTACTTGATGTTGGAACGGGGCCGGGTTTGCCAGGTATGATCATCGCGTTAATTTACCCAGAACTGCCTGTGTTTATGCTTGACAGCAATGGTAAAAAGACACGATTCTTGAGCCAAGTTAAAATGGAGCTCGGCGTCAGCAATGCAAATGTTGTTCTTCATCGCCTAGAAAGCTGGAAACCTGGCCAAGATTTTAACCAGATCACATCTAGAGCCTTTGCAACGCTGTCAGATATGGTAGGCTTCTCCCGTCACTTGTTAGCCAAAGACGGTCGCTTTATAGCGATGAAAGGACAAAACCCAGTAGATGAGCTAGCCCAATTGCCCGAAGATATAAATGTCATCGCCGTTACGCCCCTTAAAGTACCAGGCAACGATGGCGAGCGGCACATGATAGAGCTGGGTATTCGATAATAATTAGTAAAGCCCATATTTAGGAAGCGTTTTGAGTCAAATATTCGCAATAACGAATCAGAAAGGCGGTGTAGGTAAAACCACTACGGCGATTAACCTGCCAGCATCTTTAGTGGCCATGAAACGCAGAGTTCTGGTGGTCGATCTCGACCCGCAAGGCAATGCGACCATGGGCAGTGGAGTTGATAAATCAGACTTAGAGCTGTCAGCCTATGACGTTTTGACGGGCAAATGTGATTGTCAGGAAGCCATTGTACATTCTGATGACGCTGGCTATGACATTTTGCCTGCAAATGGTGATCTAACCGCTGCAGAAGTTGAATTAATTGACTTCAAAATGAAAGAACACCGTCTGCAGTATGCGTTAGCCGAAGTTAAACAGAATTACGATTATATTTTTATCGATTGCCCACCTTCATTGAACATGCTGACGGTGAACGCCTTATGTGCGGCCCATAAAGTCTTGATTCCTATGCAATGCGAGTACTACGCGCTAGAAGGATTAGCAGCACTATTGGACACGATTAACCGTATTCAAAAAGTCATAAATCCGTCGTTAGCCATCGGCGGATTATTGCGTACCATGTACGATCCTCGAAACAGCTTAACCAACGATGTCTCAGAGCAATTGATAGAGCATTTTGGTGAAAAAGTATTCAGTGCGGTTATACCTAGAAATGTTCGCTTGGCGGAGGCGCCAAGTTACGGCCTACCAGCGCTAGCCTATGACCGCCAGTCTAGTGGTGCAAAGGCTTACCTAGCGTTAGCAGGTGAGTTAGTGCGGCGAGAAGAAGGTGAAAAAGCCAACATAGAAACCGTACTCGAAACCGACAAAACAATAGGGTAGAAACATGTCAGCCAAAAGAAGAGGCTTAGGGAAAGGCTTAGACGCTCTTATTACTAAGCGCAAAGAAGTAGTCGAGTTGGCAGAGCAGCCTGTTGAGACCATAAAAGACGGTGGCTTGAAAGAGTTGCCTATTGAATGGTTGCAGCGAGGCACATACCAGCCGCGAAGAGATATGTCGCCAGAGGCGCTAGAAGAACTTGCCAGCTCTATTCGAGCGCAAGGTGTTATGCAGCCCGTGGTAGTGCGACCTATTGGACCACAATCTTACGAATTGATTGCCGGTGAGCGTCGATGGCGTGCCTCTCAAATGGCGGGTTTGGAAAAAATACCTGCTGTTATACGTGACGTGTCAGATGAAGATGCCATTGCAATGGCACTAATTGAAAATATTCAGCGCGAAAACCTTAATCCAATGGAAGAGGCGTTTGCGTTACAGCGCTTACAAAAAGAATTTGAATTGACTCAAGCCGAAGTTGCTGAAGCTATTGGCAAATCACGCGTAACGGTGACCAATTTATTAAGGCTGATAAGTCTTGAGGTAGATGTTCGGCGGATGCTCGAGCACGGTGATCTAGAGATGGGGCATGCTAGGGCATTGCTGGGCTTATCTGGCGAAAAGCAGGTTGAAGCGGCGCGTCAAGTAGTTGCAAAGGGTTTAACAGTTCGCCAAACCGAAGCCTTGGTCCGACAGACTAATGCACCAAAAGGTAACGATGCAGCCAAGAATGTCATGACAAATGATGCGAATATCAAACGTTTGGAAGGGATGCTAGAAAAGCGTTTAGGCGCATCTGTGCAAATTAAGCACGGTGCAGGCGGAAAAGGCTCGTTGACTATTAAATACACAAGCCTAGATGAGCTAGATGGGATCCTAGCGCATGTAAAGTAATTCGAACACTGTGAGTGTTGAGTGGTATTTACATTAGTTACAGTCGAAATTGCTAACTTAGTTGATGCGGATCAACGAACCCAATATACTCTGCGCTCGATTTTGGCACCAAAGCGCCTGTGAATAAAAAAAGTGTTGATGCCATACTTTAAAGATAGACCGATTCAACAAATTAAACGTCCGGTTGCTCACCAAGTATTAGGTGTTCAGGCTGTGGTTATGCTGGTATTTGTTTTGATTGTCGGTCTCTTTAGCATACTTAACGGCTTTGCGGTATTGGTCGGAGGGTTGATTGCTATAAGCGGGCAAGCGTTTTATAACAGAAGCGCTTTAAAGTACTTTGGGTCGCCTGATACGAATTTGGTTTTGTCATCCACCGCAATAGCGATGTGGGGCAAGTGGTTGATCGTTATCTCAGCCACGACGGCAGTCGCCGTTACAGTAAAAGAATTTAATGCAGCTGTGCTCTACGCCAGTGTTTTTGGCCTACTTACATTAGGGTCGCTGCTGCTACCAGTTTTAGTTAAAAGAGCGCCGTAAGGCGAATTCGACAATTAAGGGGTTTTAAATTTATGGCAAGCGAAGGCGGTTACGCAAATTCGGCTGAATACATTCAGCACCATTTGACGAACTTGACCTACGGTAAACTCGAAGCAGGGGCTACGCTCTGTGACGGTTCTGTAGCAGAGAAGGCTTCTTGGGGTTTGGCGCATTGTGGTTCAGAAGCGGCTGAAATGGGCTTCATGGCTATACATGTTGACAGTATGTTGTGGTCAATTGGGTTAGGTGCAGTATTTTTACTGCTCTTTTGGCGTGTTGCTCGGAGAATGACCGACGGCGTTCCAACGGGCATGCAAAACTTCATCGAAGTGATCATTGAGTTTGTTGAAGGCAACGTACGTGATGTTTTCCATGGTCGCTCTAATCCTTGGATAGCGCCGATTGCATTAACTGTATTTTGTTGGGTGTTCTTATCGAATTTGATGGACATCCTCCCGGTCGATTTAGTTCCTTATACGCTCGAGCTCATGGGTGTTAAGTACATGAAGATTGTCCCATCGACTGATCCTAATATTACTTTAGGTACGGCGACGTTCGTCTTTATACTAATGATTTATTATTCATTTAAAGTTAAAGGCGTGGGCTTCCTGAAAGAACTGTCGTTGACGCCTTTTAATACGCCATGGTTGTTTTGGATCAACTTGCCGCTTGAGTTGGTTGGTTTGATCGCTAAACCCTTCTCTCTTGGCTTACGATTATTCGGAAACTTGTATGCTGCAGAAATCATCTTCATTCTGATCGCATTGATGTTCGGCGGCGGGTTGATTATTGGTATGTTAGGTGGCGTCATGCAATTGGCTTGGGCTGCTTTCCACTTGTTGGTCATACCGTTGCAAGCATTTATTTTTATGGTTTTAACGATCGTTTATCTGTCTCAGGCGCATGAAGATCATTAAAGAATTCGTCTGTTTTTATGGCATCATCGTAAAAATAGGCAAACTGGGTTAAACCCTTACTTAAAACACAAAACTTGGTATTTATAGAAACTAGGAGAAGTACATGGAAAATCTAGACATGGGAATGGTATTTTTAGCAGCAGCATTCATTATCGGTATCGGCGCAATCGGTGCAGCAATCGGTATTGGCATGTTGGGAAGTAAATTACTTGAATCTACTGCTCGTCAACCTGAATTAGGACCGAGCCTACAAACTAAGTTCTTCATCGTTGCTGGTTTGATCGATGCGATTCCAATTATTGGTGTTGGTATTGCGATGTACCTGATCTTCGTTGTTGCGGGCTAATCCTCACCATTGGGTGAAGACTTTTCACAAACTAACAACGAGGTGAAGGCGTGAATTTTAACGCAACTTTTATTGGCCAGATCGTCGTCTTCGCTATCTTTGTCTTACTCTGCGCGAAATTCATATGGCCGCCAATTATGGCAGCCATGCAGAGCCGACAAAAGAAAATTGCCGAAGGCTTAGACGCAGCTAGCCGAGCCACGAAAAACTTAGAGCTTGCTCAACACGATGCTGCTAGCAAAATTAGCGAAGCGAAAGCTTCAGCTGCAGAGATCATTGAACAAGCAAATCGTCGCGCAACCGGTATTGTCGATGAAGCAAAAGTTGAGGCAGAAGCCACAGCTAAGCGCATCGTCGCGGGTGCCGCATCTGACGTAGAAAAGGAACGTAATATAGCGCGTGAAGAATTACGTGCGAAAATTTCTGAACTTACGTTAGCGGGCGCTGAAAAAATTCTTCAGTCTGAAGTCGACGAGAAGAAACACAGCGAATTGTTGGACAAGCTAGCAGCTACGCTGTAAGGAGATGGGAACATGGCAGAATTAAGTACGCTCGCCCGACCTTACGCGAAGGCTGCATTTAATGCAGCACTAGAGACTGGGGATTTAGACGCCTGGTCTACTGCTTTAGCAACGCTTGGCGCAATAATTGGCACCGACGAAGTGCACCAATTTATTGGTAACCCGTCGATAACGGCATCTGAAAAAGCGAACACACTTGCAGCTATTGCCGGTGGTGACTGTAACGAAGGGGCAAAAAATCTGTTAGATGTATTAGCAGAAAATAATCGTTTTCCTTTGTTAGAAGTGATCAGTGAGCAATTTGAACTGCTTAAAGCAGAACATGAAAAAAGTGCCCGTGTGCTCGTTAAGAGTGCCTTTTCACTCAGCGACGCTCAGCAAAAAACGTTGTCAGATAAACTCGCGAAGAAATTCGATCGCGAAGTAACTCTGACAGTTGAAATCGACCCTGCCTTAATTGGCGGCGTCATCATCAAAGCTGGCGATCTGGTTATCGACGACTCCGTACGCGGAAAATTGTCGAAACTCGCTGACGCAATGAATTCCTAATGAGGGAAAACGCATGCAGCAACTGAATCCTTCAGAAATCAGTGACATTATTAAGGATCGTATCGCGAAACTCGATACCGGTTCTAAAGCACAAAATGAAGGTACTATCGTCGGTGTATCTGACGGTATTGTACGTATCCACGGTCTAGCCGATGTAATGTACGGCGAAATGATCGAATTCGAAGGCGGCGCTTTCGGTATGGCACTTAACTTAGAGCAAGACTCTGTTGGTGCTATCGTATTAGGTGAATACAAGATGTTGGCCGAAGGTCAAACTTGTAAATGTACCGGCCGCATCCTAGAAGTCCCAGTTGGTCCTGAATTATTAGGCCGCGTAGTAGACTCTTTGGGCAACGCAATTGACGGTAAAGGCGACATTAACGCTAAAATGACCGATCCAATTGAAAAAGTTGCACCAGGTGTTATCGCGCGTCTTTCAGTCGATCAGCCATTGCAGACAGGCTATAAAGCTGTTGACGCGATGGTGCCAATCGGCCGTGGTCAGCGTGAGTTGATTATTGGTGACCGTCAAACTGGTAAGTCAGCTATGGCGATCGATGCGATCTTAGCGCAAAAAGGCACGGGCATTAAATGTGTCTATGTTGCGATTGGGCAAAAGCGCTCCACCATTGCTAACGTCGTTCGTAAGTTAGAAGAGCATGGCGCATTGGAATATACCATTGTTGTTGTTGCTTCGGCTTCTGAGCCTGCGTCTATGCAGTTCATTGCACCTTACGCTGGTTGTTCTATGGGCGAATACTTCCGTGACCGCGGTGAAGATGCTCTGATCATTTATGATGATTTGTCTAAGCAAGCTGTTGCTTATCGCCAAATCTCATTGTTGTTACGTCGTCCGCCAGGTCGTGAAGCCTATCCTGGTGATGTTTTCTATTTGCATTCCCGGTTACTAGAGCGATCATCGCGTGTGAACGCAGAATATGTAGAAGAATTCACCAAAGGTGAAGTGAAAGGTAAAACGGGTTCTTTGACCGCACTGCCTATCATTGAAACTCAAGGTGGTGACGTATCTGCATTCGTACCAACCAACGTAATTTCGATTACTGATGGTCAGATTTTCTTAGAATCTGATTTATTCAATGCGGGCATACGTCCAGCAATGAATGCCGGTATTTCGGTATCGCGAGTAGGTGGTTCTGCTCAGACTAAAATTATTAAGAAATTGTCTGGTGGTATTCGTACCGCCTTAGCTCAGTATCGTGAACTAGCAGCATTCTCGCAGTTCGCGTCTGATCTTGACGATGCCACTAAAGCACAGTTAGACCACGGTGCTCGTGTAACAGAATTGATGAAGCAAAATCAGTATGCGCCTTTAAGCGTTGCTGAAATGGCTGTTTCAGTTTATGCCGCTAACGAAGGTCACTTGGATACGCTTACAATAGCGCAAGTATTGCCTTTTGAAGCCGCTCTTCATGGTTACATGAACAGTGAACACGGCGACTTGATGAAAGAAATTTCTGCATCAGGTAAGTGGAATGATGAAATCGCTGGCACATTTAAAGACGCTTTTGAGAAATTTAAAGCGACGCAAAGCTGGTAATTTGATTCTGGCCACATTTGTGGCCACTAACTGAGGCTAATGCTATGGCTATCGGAAAAGAAATACGAACGCAGATAAATGGCATTAATAATACCCGTAAAATTACCTCTGCAATGCAATTAGTTGCGGCGAGTAAAATGCGTAAAGCTCAAGATCGTATGCTGTTGAGCCAACCCTATGCACAAAAAGTGCAAGCGGTTATTGGCCACTTAGCAAATGCGAACACTGAGTATAAGCATGTTTATCTGCAAGATCGTGAAGTAAAACGAGTGGGCTACATTGTAGTGTCCACTGACCGAGGTCTCTGTGGTGGTTTGAACGCCAACCTTTTCAAAGCAATCAGCAACAATGCTGCGCAATGGAAGGAAAAAGGTGTTGAAACTCAGGTTTGTGCCATTGGTAGTAAAGGCACAGGTTTTTTTAAAGCGCGTAAGTTTGATGTAGTTGCAACCATTACGCACGTTGGCGATAAGCCAACAGTAAAAGACCTAATCGGCGGCGTTAAAGTTATGTTAGATGACTTTGAAAGCGGCAAGATTGACCGTCTGTATGTTGTTTATAATCAATTTATAAACACCATGGTACAGAAACCAAACATTGACCAGTTGTTACCGTTGAAAGCGGCTGAAGATGAAACTAAGCGTAGTTACGCATGGGATTATCTCTATGAGCCAGAAGCGGAATCGCTTTTGAATGGATTGTTAACACGTTTCATTGAAGCCCAGGTTTACCAGGGCGTCGTTGAAAATGGTGCGTGTGAACAGGCATCTCGAATGATGGCCATGAAGAGCGCCACCGACAACGCTGGTGATATGATCGATAACCTGAAACTTGAGTATAACAAGGCCCGTCAGGCCGCGATTACTCAAGAAATTTCTGAAATTGTTGGCGGCGCTGCGGCGGTGCAATAACGGTTAAATGAGGACACAAACATGAGTAGCGGACGTATTACGCAAATCATTGGTGCCGTTGTAGACGTAGAATTCCCACGCGATAGCGTGCCGCGAGTTTACGATGCTCTAATGGTCGATGCGAAAGGTCTAACACTGGAAGTTCAGCAGCAGCTGGGTGACGGTGTTGTACGTACAATTGCAATGGGTTCAACTGAAGGTCTACAGCGTGGACTGGATGTAAATAATACTGGTGAAGCGATTCATGTACCGGTTGGTATGGGTACGTTGGGTCGCATCATGGATGTATTGGGTAACCCAATTGATGAACGTGGTGAGATACAAGTTGAAGAAAAGATGGGCATTCACCGTGAAGCGCCCTCTTACGCTGAACAGTCTCAATCACAAGATATCTTAGAAACAGGTATTAAAGTAATCGATTTAATCTGCCCATTTGCTAAGGGTGGTAAAGTAGGTTTATTCGGTGGTGCCGGTGTTGGTAAAACTGTAAACATGCTTGAATTGATTAATAACATTGCAACTCAGCACTCTGGCTTATCGGTATTTGCCGGTGTTGGTGAGCGTACTCGTGAAGGTAACGATTTCTATCACGAGATGTCAGATGCGGGCGTTATCAAATTAGATAACTTAGCCGAATCTAAGGTTGCGATGGTTTATGGTCAGATGAATGAGCCTCCAGGTAACCGCTTGCGTGTTGCTTTGACTGGCTTGACCATGGCGGAAAAATTCCGTGATGAAGGTAAAGACGTATTGTTCTTTGTCGATAACATCTACCGTTATACTTTGGCGGGTACAGAAGTATCTGCATTGTTGGGTCGTATGCCATCAGCGGTTGGTTATCAGCCTACGTTAGCTGAGGAAATGGGTGTACTTCAGGAGCGTATTACGTCAACGAAAGATGGTTCTATTACCTCTGTTCAAGCCGTATATGTACCTGCCGATGACTTGACAGATCCATCGCCAGCAACAACCTTTGCTCACTTAGATGCAACCGTTGTACTGAGCCGTGACATTGCGTCTTTGGGTATTTACCCAGCTGTTGATCCATTGGATTCTTCGTCACGTCAGCTAGATCCATTGGTTATTGGTCACGACCATTATGATGTAGCTCGAAATGTTCAGGGTGTTCTTCAAGGCTATAAAGAATTGAAAGACATCATTGCGATCTTAGGTATGGATGAATTATCAGATGAAGATAAATTAACCGTTAGCCGTGCTCGTAAAATAGAACGTTTCTTGTCTCAGCCTTTCCATGTTGCTGAAATTTTTACCGGTGCACCTGGTAAATACGTTTCGTTAAAAGATACGATCAGTGGTTTCAAAGGTATCTTGGACGGCGAGTACGATCATATCGCTGAACAAGATTTCTACATGAAAGGTAACATCGACGAAGTTGTGGAAGCTCACAACAAACGTAGTTAATCACACACTGGAGGTAACAACACATGGCTATGACAGTACATTGCGACATCGTCAGTGCCGAAGAGAAGGTCTTTGACGGCCTTGTCGAATTGTTGGTGTGTGAAGGTGAAGCGGGCGAGCTTGGTATTAAACCAGGTCACGCTCCTTTACTAACTCGTTTAGTGCCCGGACCAGTCCGAGTCATTAAGCAGCATGGTAAAGAAGAAATCATCTATGTAGATGGTGGTTATCTTGAGGTTCAACCAAACGTTATAACGGTTTTGGCCGATGTAGCGGTGCGAGCTGATGACTTAGATGAGGCGAAAGCCGAACAAGCGAAACAAGCTGCTGTTCAGCATTTAGCCGACAGCACGGCAGACAAACAGTTTGCCGAGGTTGCGGTTCAGTTAGCGAAAGCAGTAGGTCAGCTTCGAACCATCAAGCAAGCACGTAGAATCATGCGTTAGTTCGACGCATTGGATTCAACCAAAAAGCGACCTACGGGTCGCTTTTGTTTTAAGTAAAGGGCGAAAATGAATAAGCAAACGCTACTGGCTATTTTATTGGCATGTACAGCCAGTTTTTTTTGGGCTGCAAATGCCATTGTTGGTAAAATCGTGGTTGCTACCTTACCTGCATTCACATTATCTCAATTTCGTTGGTTGTTAGCCTTTGCCATCTTAATACCTTTTGGTCTTAGCAAAATCATTGCACAAATTAGCTGGTATAAAGCCAATTTTTGGCCACTTGTCGGCCTATCCATTCTTAGTGTAACGCTCTATAACACGTTACAGTACTGGGCATTAGAATACACCCAGCCAGTAAATGTTGGTGCGTTTCTCGCCATGCTGCCGGTTTTTATTGCTATCGTATCCAGCTTGTTTGGCGGTATAAAACAAAGTCTAACGCAATGGCTGACATTTAGTATTGCCGTGTTTGGAGCTCTGTTGGTAGTGACCAAAGGACAGTGGACAATGCTAGGCGAGTCAGGCGCAGGTGTGGGGGAACTTCTGCTTGTGGTTGCTATGCTTAGTTGGTCATTTTATACCGTACTACTTAAGAAACTGCGGCCTCAAGGTATCAGTTCAGTTGGAATGTTGAGCTTTTTTATGGGTGTAGGAACCTTGTTTATTCTGCCGTTTTGGGGTTACGATATAGTTTCGTCAGGCGCGATGACCTATCCGACCAAAGACATCTTGTGGGCAATTGTATTTGTCGCCATTTTCCCATCAATCGTTTCCTATTTTTGTTGGATAACAGCGGTCAACTTATCTAACGCTACAATCGCAGGACTGATGATTACCACCGCTCCGTTGTTTAATGCGTTGTTGAGTCTATGGGTACTGAATCAGACAGTTAGCGGTATGCAGTGGTTGGGTATAGCTATCGTCATCATAGGTGTTTCTGCGACCCTTATATTGAGTCGTACATTAACAAAATCAGCTTAGTCTATTGAGTAGCTCTTGAATGGGTGCTGGTTTATAAAAATAGTATCCCTGTAACTCCTCGCAGCCGAGCTTCTCCAAAAATAGAACTTGCTCCATTGTTTCAACACCTTCTGCAACAGTATGTAGTCCGAGTGTATGACCTAAATCTATAATGGCCCTTACCAACTCATTAGACTTGTCGCTAAACCCTATATTGCGAATAAAGCTCATATCAATTTTTAACACGTGCAAAGGTAAAGATTGCAGCATACTTAAATTAGAATAACCTGTTCCGAAATCATCCAGTGCAAACTTAAAACCAATCTCGTTTAATTCGCGCATGTTGTTCAATACAGTTATAGACTCTACTGCTAGAGAATGTTCGGTTACTTCAAACTCTATTCGCCTAGCATCAACTTTATAGCGCTTTAAAAGCTGCTTTATATTAGCTACTAAATTTTCATCTTCTAGTTGCTTAGGTGATAAGTTTATGGATATTGACAGGCCTCTTGGCAGTTGATCTTTAAATTCACACATAGTGGCAAAAGCAGCATCCATGACCCAGCTGCCGATGTCAGTAATTAAGCTAGTTCCCTCAGCAATAGGAATAAATTCACCAGGAGAAACAAAACCTAATTCTGGATCTTGCCAACGAACAAGTGCCTCCATGCTTAACGATGAGTGCTCACCTGTACTGCTGACCCGAGGCTGAAACACCAAATATAAGTGATCGTTTTTTAACGCACTAGGTAGATTTGTTAATATTTGTTGACGGCGGTTTGTTTGTGAATCAAGCTCAGCGGAATAGTAAGAATAATGACCTCTTTTTTTAGATTTAGCGACAAGCAGTGTTTGTTCTGCGCGTTGCAGTAGAGTTTCAAAATCAAGTGCATCATCTGGATACAAGGCGACCCCAACGGTAAACTGAGGATACACTTCCGCTGATAGGTTGTAAGGCTGCTTGAGCTTTGAAAGTATATTTTCTACTGCTAATACAGATTGACTGGTGGTTCCAACATCGATCAAAGCTATAGCGAAGGTATCACCACCTAGTCTTGCAACAAAGTCTGTTTTACGAATTGTACTAATTAACCTAATGGCCATTTGTTTAAGTAACTCATCGCCAAAGGATTGGTTGTATTTTTCATTGATGGACCGAAAGTCATCAACGTTAATAATCATTAGGCCAAGTGCGGTGTTTCTGCGTTCACATGTTGCAATGTTTTGAGTGGTGAGCTGTTGAAAGTGACTACGATTAGACGCACCTGTTAAGGGGTCGAATGCTTCGAGTTTAGCGACTTGGCGCTCTTGGCTTTTAATGGTATGAATATCTCTAACAATGCCACTGAGTTCGCCTTGAGCAGTACGTGCTATTTTGTGTTCAAACCAACGATATTTTTTTGCTACTTTTAGTCGGTGTTGAGTTGATATCGTTGTTAAGCGACCACTGAATAAATCTTCTAAAACACTAAGGACTTGTTCTTTTTCTTTTGGGTGCAAAAGCCTACTAAGGTCAGCAAAGGATATTTTTTCTTTATGTAAGTCTATTAAACTTTGGAGCGGCTCCGATAGCATATAGACATTTGGCTCAGCCTGGCGCCAAGACCCTAATTGTCCTAGACGTTGTGCTTCAATTAGGGCGCGCTCATTTTCCAAAATTGCTAAACGTTGGTTGTCTCGTTGTCGAATTGAATAATGCTGCCAACTTAAAGCGATTGTGAGCAGTAACCAAGCAAGAAACGATGCACCATGTGATTTCAAAGTCGCTCGACTTTCGATTGTATCGAGCAGCCCAGACTGGAGATATATGTCGGCCGATATGCTTTGCGCGCGATAGGTTTTATGTAAACTTTGTTCTGTGGGTCTTTGACCAATTAGAAAAAAAGGCTCACTAAAGCCCGTGATAGATAGTGATAGCATGGAAGAGTCAGGAACTAAGCTCAGAAGTTGCTCTTTTAGCGACTGCAAAGACAGTACTCCTGAAATAATAAAGCCATTGCTATTCGGGACAGGAATGACCTTGATAATGCCGGGTACCCCCTGGATTAATTCAATGGGGCCAATTATACCTTCTTGCTGGCTTGCAAGAACGTTTTTATAAATAAACCCCATTCCAGGTGTTTCACCTAAATTACGGTTAAGTACTGACAAGTTTGCTTCATTGATCGGGTAGACATGCTTTGCCATTAGGTTTTCACTAATGGCAATATTTAGGTAGTTATTGCGATACTCAGGTAATAGTTGCTGCATCCAGGCTTGATAAAGTTCTTCAGAGAAGTTTTCTTCACTGGCAATTAGTAAACTAAGTGACTCTAAAGCAGCGGAGTTATTTAAGAAAAACTGATTTAATGTACTGATAACAACATCAAACTCAGCTTCGATTTTGTCTTCAATAACGTGGGTTGATTCGCGCAACAAAGCAGGCAAGTACCATTTCGATAGCGGTACAATTATGAGTGCCATCATTAAAGCAAAACCAAGAGCAACCAGTTTTTTAGATTTTTTAAACGCTAGATAGATAATGCTAATGCCAAAGATCGCCAAAGACGCATGTAATAGCATTTGCGACGTATAAAAGATTGCTAAAAGGCAGGCTCCCGCCAATGCATAAAGTACTATTGGCATAGTTGCGTGTTATCAAATGTGGGTAAGAGTATATTTTCCATGAAACTAGTATAGCCAAGTACGCTAATCTGTCACTTTTTAGCAAAAGAATAATAGAATTTAAAGCAAACAGTCTGAAAGCAGGAAATGCCCATATATGGGCATCTAGGCTACTTTTAATACGAAATCATGTTAAGGTAATCTAATTATACCCTGCTATTTAAGGTAAGGCTTTGACGGCAACTAGAGCACCAAGATTTGGGCAATTAGAGATACCATTGACGTTAATAGCTGATGATAACTCTCAAATATTATGCTCTTGTAGGAACATTTCGAGCACGGGCGCATTCCTAAGCGTAGTGGATTCAGAACCAGCGCTGTATGTTGGCATGAGCTTGCAAACGAAGATGTTAAAAAAGGGTCAGTTAACAAACGTTCGGCTTATTGTTGAACGAATACAAACGGATGGCTTTGGTGTTCGATTTGTTTAAGGGCAGTGGGTCTATTCTAGTACTTGTGGGCATGGCCCAGAGCCGAGGCCGGTCCCTAATGTAATCATCATCGCAGGGTGCGTAAAATCAAATGCTAAGCCCGCTGCGGTACTGTCGTGCTCTAAAAGTGCTAAGCCATGAAACCCGCAAGCCGGTAACCATTGATTATTGAGCGCTTCCGCGAGATTGTCACAATCTGCTTCTAATGGATAATAGATCCCAGAGGCGTACTTAAATGGATGCCCACCGTCTAAATAACAGGCAATGCTAATAGCCACGGGCATACTGTGATCGAGTTCTCGCCGAGTTTGTGTCAATATTTCTATTAGGCCGTGCTTACCTATTTTTCCGTCTATATCGGTATAAGATGCAGTTGGTATTTCCTTGAGTTCATTGAGCCGGTTGCCATAGTGAGAAGCGACGGCTCGCTTAACGCCCGTTGCGCCAAAATCAATCGCCAATAGATCTTCATAACTTTTAACGGTTTGAGCCATGCCAACGAGTGCTGTTTTGCCGGCCCATGGCGAGTGGATGACCGAGCTTCCTATCAGTTCTTGCTCTAACATAGAGGCGAGGTTTTGACCAAAGGAGCCCGTTGTTAGGCCGCCTGACAGTACTATTGTGTTGGTATTTCGCCAGTGCTCTATTAACTGTATGAGTGAGGTTCGCGGCTTCTTTGGCCAATTTAAGCCTTCGATGGCTGTTTTCACAACACAGGTAAGGCGCTTGCTAAAGCAAAGTAGAACCTTGTAATGTATAGGATTACTAATGACAAACCGATCCAAAAAGTGGCGTATGGTCATCATTCGGTCGGTGATAAGTTCAGTAATTAGCTGTTGAAATGCTAAACTCGATGCCAACTGCGCACCTGTTTTTATGTGCCTACCAAATAAGGGGTCTCCAGGCGCTAAACCAGAACAATCGACAGGCAGGTGATTTAACGAACCTTCAGGTGACATGGTAAATGCATTGTTAGAAGTCGCACTGTTACGCATCAAGAATACTCTGTTAAACTTTACTGAAATAGCTCAATAGCTTGGAAGTACCATACTATGTCTACACTCTATCATGAAATAAAAACAGTCTCTTCTCCTAGCGAAGTTTGGACGGCCTTAACCACACGTCAAGGGTTAGTGAGTTGGTGGCCTGATGAGGTGAGTATCTCAGGCGGCGACAGCTGGTGTTTATCGAACAGTTCTGGCCCAGCACCCATGATTATGAAAGTTGTCGAAGATATTCCCGATCAAGCGTTAGAATGGTTATGTATTCAGGGGCCAGAGGAATGGCAGAATACGTTAATACATTGGCGACTTGTAACAGAAGGCCAAAAGCAAAGATTAATTCTTGAACACCGAGACTTACGTGAAGAGTTGGATCAATTGGCCAGCTTAAACACCTTCTGGGGCGTCACTGTTGATCGTTTACGGCAATCTATGGCGACTGAAATCAATCCAAACGATGAAGTTGATTTGGGCGCATGGACATAAATAAGGCTCTCTTAACTGTGCCCCATATTATTGAGCAGCACGATGGCTTCTGTTTCGTCTATAAACCAATCGGTTGGACAGTACAACGTGATGACCAGGCTCCGAGTGTATTAGTTTGGCTCAGTAAAACATTAAACCAGCCATGCTTTCCTGTGCATCGGCTAGATAAACCTACTTCTGGTGTGCTTATTGTGGCACTGAGTCGAGAAGCAAACCAGCAGCTAAGCCAAGCCTTTGCAACGCGCTCTGTAGCTAAAACCTACTTGGCCATTAGCGATCAAAAGCCGAAGAAAAAGCAAGGCTGGATAAAAGGTGATATGGCGCCTAGTCGGCGAGGACAATTTAAACTGTTGCGTAGTCAGGACAACCCAGCCATGACTTATTTTGAATCTGAGGCAATATCCCCTGGGGTACGTGGCTTTAAACTGACACCCAAGACTGGCAAGACGCATCAATTGAGAGTGGCTATGAAGAGTATTGGCAGCCCGATACTGGGAGATAAGCTTTATGCTGGCTCGCCAGCGGATAGGCTCTACTTACACGCATGGAAACTATCATTTACTTATCAAGATCAGTTTTTTGAAGTAAGCGCTCAACCTGAATACGGTTTGTTCACCCAATGGCTTGAGAAAATAACCCTATGATTGAATGGCTATTTGCGGATCCGAGTTTATTCGCCGCTGCCTTTATTTTGGGCATTATGCTTACCTTATTAACCTTTCTATTGTTGAATCATTTTCGGCAGCAGAAAGTTGAAGTAGAACATGCGAAATTGCGTGCCGACTTAACGACAAAACATATAGCTATCGCAAATTTAGAAGGCCAGTTGGCTCAAATGCGCGAACTCGAAGCCAGTAAAGCACAAATCAAAAAAGAGTTTGCGCTATTGGCGAATAACTTATTTGAACAAAAAAACAGCCAGTTTAGACAGCAGTCGCAAGCCAGCATGAGTGCATTGCTCGAGCCATTCGAAAAGCAATTAGAGCAATTTCGTAAACGTGTCGACGACATACACACTCATGACACTCAAGGTCGTGCCATGTTGCAGGCACAGCTAAATCACTTACGCGAACTTAATGGCCAGTTGCATAAACAAGCAGAAGACTTAACCTTAGCTTTGCGCGGCGACAAAAAGTTACAAGGCAACTGGGGTGAGCTGCAGTTAGAACGAATACTCGAAAGCGTCGGCCTGAAAAAAGGCCGCGAATATCAACGTGAAGCAAACTTTAAAAACGATCAAGGCCAAAATCAACGGCCTGACTTTATCGTTTACCTACCCGAAAATAAACACATTATAGTGGACAGCAAGGTCAGCCTAAATGCTTATCATGATTATATTGGCGCTGCGGAAGGGGCTGACCGAGAAAGCCACTTAAAACAGCATGTAATGGCAGTGCGCACGCATATTCGTAGCCTAAGTGATAAAAACTACGCAGCGTTATCGGGCATAAATGCGCCAGATTTTGTTTTAATGTTTATGCCCATTGAAAGCGCCTTTGTTGCAGCTTTTGAAGCAGATCAAAGCCTATTTAATGAAGGCTTTGATCGCAACATCATTGTAGTGACGCCTTCAACATTATTAGCTACGTTAAAAACCGTCGCCACCATGTGGGCACTTGAAAAGCAAAACGAAAACGCTTCTATGTTGTTCCAGCTGGCCGGTAAAATTTACGACAAAATGACCGTGCTAGTTAAAAAGTTAGAAAAAGTAGGCCAGCAAGTAGATGCCACCCAATCGACTTGGCAAGAAGCGATGGGAACCTTAAGAGATGGTCGAGGTTCCCTGCTCGACCAAGTTGAAAAGCTTAAAGAATTGGGTGCGCCAACCAGCAAGCAAATGCCAGATCAACCTACGCGACGCATGGAAGACTAGCGTCTAAATTCCGATAGAGGCCAGTGTTTCGAGAATGTTTTTGGCAATGGCCGCACTTTTTGGATGCTCAGCTTCAATTTCATCGAGTAATATCTCAACAGATTCACGCAAGGAAGGTTCTTCTGGGTTTTCTTCACCTTCCTCATGGATATGGTATTGAATTTTAGCTAAAAGCAATTGTTGCGTTGAGCTGGCCTCTGACTCAGGTAGCTTTTCGCGCAAACGTTGAAATAAACTCTTAAGTTCTGTTTTAGGCATGGTGAAGGCTCCTTTGTGTGTAATGCTATGATTCACTATAGCAAGGTTTGTTGCACGTCGCCAAAGTGCTATTCTGTCTTTTGGTTTTTTCTTGTCAGATGTCAATTAAGTGCACTATACCAGCGAACAAAATCAGGTTATTCAACACCCGTCAGGGCATGCCCGTATTATAGCCGTGGCCGGATCAGGTAAAACACAGACCTTAACGGCCTATGTTTTTGCTCGCCTAGCTGCCGGTGTATCGGCTAAACGAATGCTGATTCTAATGTACAATAAATCAGCGCAGCTCGACTTCCAGCGGCGATTAATTGAACAATCGGGTATAATGCAACGAAGCCTACCCAACGTTCGTACCTTCCACTCTTTAGGCTACAAGCTTTGTGAGCGGTTAGTTGAGCAAGGTCACATGCCACGTTTTAAGCGAGAGCTGCTTAAAGACAGTGAAATTGAATTAGCGTTGTGGCGTATATTGCGTTCAATTGCCGATGCAACCCTAGCCGAAGACATTCTATCGCGGAAAAAAAAGTGGGTAGAACCGCTGGTGGCGTTCATTGAACAAGTTAAAAGCACGTTAGAATCGCCTTCAATTGTCTTTGAACGATCAGGCCTACCGAAAAGTTGCGAACTGTATATAGAAGCGTTTGATCATTTTGAAGACTGGCGAGCACAGAGCCAACAACTGACTTTTAGTGACTTGCTTTACGAACCAGCCATTCGTTTCCAGCGGGAGCCAAATGTCGCTAAACATTTTGCCGCCCACATGGATGAAATCATTGTGGATGAGTATCAAGACATTAACCCAACCCAGCAATACTTGTTAGACGTACTCCATGGCGAACGGGGGCAAGTTATTGTCGTAGGTGATCCGGACCAAACCATTTATGAATTTCGCGGTTCACGCCCAAGCTTACTAACCCATAAATTTTCTGAGCAATATGAAGCGGTAACAGACTATCATTTAAGCAACACCTTCCGCTTTGGCGACAGCGTAAGTTTGTTGGCGAATCAGGTGATTGCGGGTAACTACCATGCCGATCACGCTCGAACTCAATGTTTTTCGCATAGCTCAACGCCCAACACAGAAGTTGAAGCGATTGTCAGTGATGACAGTGCAACTACCGCTTTAAAAAGTATCAAGTTGTGGGCAGAAAATAGGCCGTTAACAGAGATAGCGGTGCTGAATCGACTATGGTCAAACAGCGTCCGTTTAGAGTTGCTGCTGCTGGCAGAAAATATCCCCTATCGGCTTGATAACAACACCATGGTATTGGAGAGACACGAGCTTAAACCGTTCAGAGTGCTGTTCCAGTTGGCCAGCGGCGAGGCTGCAAATTGGTCGGTGACAATAAGACGTGCGGCTTGGCAAGCGTTGCTAACGCAGCCATTTTTAAAAGTTAAAAAAGCCGTGACTGATACATTAATGAAATCGCTCGTTTCACATTCTAAAAACTGGGGCCAGGCTTTGCGCAATGCCATTCCAGAATCACTGTCAAAGTATCAGGCAGAGCAGTTACTCGAACGTGCGCGTTGGATAGAAAAAGCCGAACGAGGCAAAGCCAGCGCTTATGAGTTAACAGTGGGCTGGACTCAAGCCACCGACTACTATGACGCCCTGAAAGACAACGCATTTTCCGTCGCCCAGGTTGATGATCAAATTGCCACAGTCAAAGCCTTTGCAAGATTTTTAAGACAAAATAATTGGCTCGCCAGTGAAGCAACGGCGCACCTAGCAGAGCTTTTGCAACGTAAGCGTAATAACAAAGCAGACGGGGTATTAATATCGTCTATCCATAAAGCCAAAGGCAGAGAGTGGCCGCTTGTTATCATCCCTGAGCTTAATGGTAGCTTCTTTCCTTATGAACCTGAACATGAACACGCAAGCCCGAGTTCCCTTGCTAGTGAACGTCGTCTACTTTATGTGGCCATAACACGAGCACAAGAAAAACTAATTTTATTGCTGCCAAAAGAAAGTTCAGAGCAACCCCAGTCACCCTTTTTACCAATGGATTTTGTTAAAGGCTTACCGACCTTGTTCCAAGCACTAGAAGAACAGCAACAGACCATATCCCTACCACGATTAATGCACCGACCCAGCGTTGAACATTATATCAACTGCCTAGACTCGCCTCTGAAAGTGGATTGGACACTTGGGCACTCTAACGACACCTTAATCGGTCAAACGATATCTCACCCAAGCTTAGGTATAGGGCAAATTGTTAAAGAAAGCCCCACTAGATTATCAATACACTTTTTAGCTGAGAAAAAGATAAGAGAGTTTGAGAGAAGTATTGTGTTGCCGTTGATTAAGTTTTAAATAATGATGATTAGTTGGTTATTGATTAATTTTTTCTAATCGTTGATCTCGATCACAATATTGAATACTGTTAGATAAAGCTGTTGCCAAAATCCCAATAACTCACTAAGATGCCCGCCGAATCGAGCAAGGACCGCTCAGAACTGACAATAGAGTTTGTCATGTTTTATTTTTTTTGAAAAGGAATGGTAATGCCCACTGTCTTATCCCATCATAATTATTTCCCTGTTCTTAATTGTGACTGCAACTATTTTTCTGTTTGTTAACGTCCGCTATTCGCATAAAGAAATTGTGCAAGATATTTTAATTTATAAATGTAAGGTGGATATGATGTAACCATTATCATTGTTAGTCGAAACATATTTCTACTGAATTAATTCGCTAATAACAGCGTTTAACCTATCCAAGTATTTATTTAAATTATTCATATTTTAAAATCATAGAAGGAACCTTAATGAAAAAGCTATTTATTGGCGCTACCTTGTCTGTCGTTGTGCTCGCAGGTTGCAGTGTCCTGTCACCGCACTCAACAGAGCGCTCTCAAGGCGTTTCATTCAGCACTGAGCAAGCGTGGCAGGCTGTGCCTGATCCGCTTATTCAAAGTGGTTCATTGCCGAACGGGTTAGACTGGGATGTAAAAACGTTACCCGATAATGGTTCTCGTGACCGTGTAGAGTTGCGCTTACGAATACGCTCTGGGTCATTGGTCGAGACAGATGCTGAATCAGGGTTTGCACACTTTGTTGAGCACATGGCCTTTAATGGCACTGAACGTTTTCCAAAAAATGATATCGTCGAGTTTTTTGAATCAGCAGGCATGAGTTTCGGTGGCGATATCAACGCTCATACCTCTTTTGATGAGACAGTTTATAAACTTACCATTCCCGCTGATCAACCTGAGCTTATTGATACCGCATTTGAAGTGATGTACGACTGGGCAACAGCCATTAGCTTTACTCAAGAGGAAGTTTCTAAAGAGGCTCCGGTGGTGATTGAAGAATGGCGCTCTAGCTTTGGTACTGAAGAGCAGTCATGGTTGCAAGAATATAACGACTTGTATCAAGGTACGCATTTGCTGAATCGTTTGCCCATTGGCGATAAAGATATTGTGGCCAGCGCAACGGCCGCACAGCTAAAAGATTATTATCAGAAATGGTACCGCCCAGACAATGCTGAGTTTGTTGTAGTGTATCCAGAAGGCGCTTTTGATGCGGTTGAAACAATTAGTACGGTTTTTACGCCATGGTCTGCTGAGCCAACCTCTGAGATCAATTACGCATTAGGTTCCGTTGCAATAGAAGGTTCTCGTTTTAAAGGTGTCACCGACAGTAATGTCACAAGCCATCAATGGCAGTTATATATGCCTGTACATCGTTATGACTCCGACACGCCACTTGCCCGCGAGATTGATTTTATCGATCAGGTCTATACGTCTGTATTAAGTGCAAGATTACAACGATTGGGTGAGGTTTCAGAGGCCGCCATTATTGATGCAGGCTCTCAAACAGGTGAATTTTTTGAACAAACTAAATACCTAAATGTATGGGCGACAGCTTATGATGGGCAACAAAACCAAGCGCTTAACGATATATCAGTAGAGCTTAACCGCCTACAACAATATGGTATAACGGCTTCCGAGTTTGCAACAGCTAAACAAAAAATTCTTATGCAGAATAAGAATATTCAAAGTTGGTTGCAAGGTGTCGATAGCGGGAGTCATGCCGACTATTTGATGTATTTTTTAAGCGCAAATATGGCGTTTGAAGATATTGATGCTGCGGTTATTGAATCGGAAAAAATGGCAGATGTCGTTAAACTTGAAAAAATCAATCAGTACATTGCTAAAACCATCGGCTCACAAGACCTAGCCGCCTTTTTTTATCACCCGAAAACAATCACACCCGAGACGCAAGACTGGTCCGCAATATACGCGGAGGCTTGGCAAAAAGAAGTAAGTGCGCCTGTTGAAACTTCTGCAGCGGTAGGAGAACTCAATTACGAATTCCTAGGCTCCATTAGCCAAGAATTTGACCTAACAGAAGATGAAGGTTTGTTTATTTGGGCGCTAGAGAATGGCATTACTGTCGTTCTTAAGCAAAGCGACATTGAACCGAGCCGTGTCTATACCCAAACCATGGTATTTGGTGGTAATCGCCAAATGAGTAATGACTTAATTGCAGCATCGGAGCAATGGGGTGAAGTCCGTTTTCGTTCAGGGCTTGAAGGCCGAAGTGGCCAAGATTTTTTCGATAAATTAGATCTTGATGGCATTGGTTACAATGTCTTTATTGATGAAAACGCTAGCGGGGTCGAATTTTCCGGTCAAGCAAACCAGTTAAGCCAGATGTTAAAGCTAACCTCAGGTTCATTGACCGATATTGCATTGAACGAGCAAATGATCGCTCTAACCTTAAACAGCAGTGTGGAGCATAGTACACAATACCAAGCAACCCCTTCGTATGAATTTGAAAAGCAGTTCTTAGCGGCGGTATATGGCGTTGAAGATCCTCGTTATGTTTATTTTAGCCCTGACGATATTGCTGCGGTTACAAGCGCTGACCTTATTGCCGTGCAAGAGTCGATTCTAAAGGATAATCAGGGGGTTATTGTGGCTATTGTGGGTGATGTAACGCCAGAGCAAGTCGCTCCCGCGTTAAAGACTTATTTGGCAGGTTTGCCATTGCTTGGACCAAGTGTCAGCAGAAGTTTGGGGCCAATCACCACAGAGAGTCGATTTATCCGCGTTGCGGGTCAGGCTGAAGAAAAAACCGATATCACCTACCTTTTTGCACAGTCAGAATTACCCGTTGACTTGCAACGTTACTTAGCGTCGGAAGTGATGATTCAAGCCGTAGATAAACGCTTACATAAAGCGATACGCGAAGACTCTGGCCTCACTTACGGAACGGCGGTTTATCAAGGGATTCAGACTTTTGATCAACAGCAGTGGCAGTTGCAAATTCACATGAGTACAGACCCAGCTCGTGAACAAGAAGCCCTAACCGCATTGGATGACACCTTGCAAAAACTGATAGAAACCCCGTTGACGGACCAGGAGGTTTCGGAAGCAACTCATCGTGTTGCGGAATCAGAAAAACAAAACCTCGCCACCAATACAGGTATTTTGAATAATCTGACCGGCATTCTATTTTTAGGTGGCGATATTACAGATTATGATAATGGTGAGGCGATACTTGCCACTGTCACAACTGAGCAAGTGAATGACTTACTTGCTAGGTTATTAAGTGGTAAAAAAGTGGTTGCAGTTCACCACCCCTAGGTAACACAAATAGTTTTAATAAAGGGCTATTGGACCAATAGCCCTTGGCGTTTGTAAAAGCAGCACGAAATTTCATTTTAAAATGTAGATAAACTCTCAATGAAAATTCATATTTTTTTACTGGTGCTTTGCAGTGGTTGCTTTTCCAATGAGTTAAAAATTGGATTGGTAGACTCAGACTTTAGCTATCGGATACTAAAAAAAATAATGGCGCGCAATCTGCTTATCTGGGAGTAAGTGAAACCATTCGTGATCATTTTATATCCTATTCTGGCTATTCACACATTGTATCAAATGGAAACGTTAAGGTCGGTACATCCTATAGTACTCCCAAGCTGGCTGGGAAAGTATTGAGTCTCGCAGCGTCTTGTCAGCTTGATTTAAAAGCTACTATGTCTCTGGTTAGAAAACAAAGCATGGCTACCGATATTGATTATCAGCCAATTGTTGAATCCCAATTCAATCGTAAGCATTGCGTAATTGACCCAACTTGAAAACAAAGCGACACACATGGTGCTTAAAGATACTTAACATGGGCTATATTCTTAAATGGGTATATTGTTGACTATGATGATGCGGAACCATAGATTTCTGCTCCAGTATCTTCCAGCTCGCTTGCTCGCAAACCACGTCGACAACCTAAGATATTAGGCTACACTTCTGTCAACTAATGCTTATATCCAAAGGACTGTTTGGATGAATCCTATCTTAATCTCATTAATGCTGGCCTTTCTTGCATTAACTAGTTGCTCAAAACCTGAGCCGGCTAAAATTGGCTTTATTGCGGGGTTGTCAGGCTCCAGATCGGATGTTGCGCTTTCATCTCGTAATGGCGCTATGTTAGCGATTGAAGAACAGAATGCTCGCGGAGGTTTGTTTGGCCAGCCAATTGAATTGATTGCAGTGAATAATCATCAAACCATTGAGCGAGTTCGTGCAGTAACGCAGACGTTGATTGATGAGCAGGTAGATATAATCATCGGACCGGGTATGAGCGTTATGGCAGTTAATATGATTGACATGATAAATGCAGCTCAAATTCCGACGATCGGAACGACAATCACCACAACCGAAGTTAGTAACCTTGATGATTATTTTTTTCGAACGGCTTCTGATCTAAGTTACGCGACCGATTACTTTGCTAAGGCTATGCACGCGAAAGGGGTTCGTAATTACACTATTATTGTCAATACTAGTAACAGTGCTTATACCGAAGGCTGGCGTAACGAGTTTCTAAGCGATGCCCTGAAGCTAGGGTTACAAGAACAACGCGTAATACGTTACGAAGAGACGGAAGATAGAGCGTCGCTGCTCGCGGTCGTCAATGAACTCAAGAGCATTGATAGCCAGCTGCTGTTATTGATTACTAACTCTGTCGATACCGCAGTATTGATTCAGCAGCTTAAAAGTATAGATTATGAAGGCATCATAGGGGCGAGTGAATGGGCCGGCACTGACCAACTTATCGAACTGCTAGGTGGTAATTCGGATGGTATCTATGTGAATCGATACATAGATCAGGGCAGTAATGACCCACGCATGATAACCTTAGCAAACACCTTTAAAACTCGCTTCCAAAGCGAGCTTGGGTTTCCTGCACTCATGGCATATAACGCCACATTAATTGCCATAGATGTATTACAAACAAGCCGCGATGGTCCAGAAATAAAAGCTGAGCTTATTAGTCGCGGAACCTTTAGTACCGTGCTCGCCGATGTTGAACTCAATCAATATGGCGATGAGGTGGGTGCTGGGTTTTTGACCCTTACGCAAATAAGAAATGGACAGTTTATAACCATAGACGCTATTAAATGATATCCAAAACACGAACACTCTTTATTGAATTATTGTCGCAACAAATGAAGACAACACTTATTGCCGTTATTGTTGCAGCGTTCGTTATTGTGGTCTTTGTGGTACCTACTATTAGCGCAAACTTACAAGGCCATCAGGAGCGATTAGCTTATTCCGTATCTAATCAAGTTGAAACCGTGCTCGAAGGTGCTGAAGAACACTTAAAGCTCATTGCCTATGATATTTCCGCTAATTCAAAAAATTACGCTGATTTGTCAACGCAGTTAACCGGCTTTGTGCAAAGTTCAAATATGTTCTCTACTGTCTACATCGCCAATAAAGAGAGCCAAATTACCGCCATTGGCCTACCTTCGACCCAAGCAAGTTCTCGCCAGCTCTTTATAGGTTTAGATATCTCGTTTAATAGATTATGGGGTGGTGAATCGCAATCTAGATTGACCAGTTGGTCTAATATATTTGTGTCCCCTATTACCGGCAATCGAGTGGTGGCGTTAAAAATGCCAATAAACTCTACAACGTTGGTGGCCGAATTTGAAATAAACCGATTACCTGAAATAGTACAAAGAATGAGCTTAGGTGCACAGCAAGTCATTATATTGGATGCACAAGCGAATATAATAGCCCATCCAGATATAGAAATGAGTTTGCAGCAAATTAACATGGGTTTTGATCCGCTATTTACGCAAAGAAACGACCAAGTTCGCGGAGGGCAGTTTTCTTGGCAGCAAGTAGATTATCAGGCTTCGATTGTACCTATGGACGGAATTCCTTGGCAGGCTGCTGTAATCGAACCCATTGTTAGTTTTAACGCGCTTGTTCGCAATACCATAATTATATGGCTGTCGGTCACTTTGCTTGCCAGCTTATTAACCGTCTACTTTTCGTATAGGTCTGCAAAACAACTAAGTACCCCGTTTGAAAAGTTAAAACAGTTAACTTTAGATATCAGCGCGGGCAGTTATAAAGGCTCAACGATTACCAGTAAAATTCAAGAGGTCAATTTACTATCGTCACAAATAAACACCATGGCGAACCAGGTTGAGCAGCGCGAGAGGGATTACGAAACCCTCACTCTTGAACTTGAAGACCGAGTGAAGCAACGAACAGCAGAATACGAATCGACTAATACTGAATTAAGTGAAAGCGTATTACAGCTTGAAACAACGATGGATCAATTAGTCCAGGCGGAAAAACTAGCCTCTTTAGGAAGTTTAGTTGCAGGAATTGCACACGAACTCAACACCCCAATAGGCAACAGTAAAGTAGCGGTATCTTCTCAACGGTATATTATTGATTCATTTTTAAAAGATTTTCAGGCAGGTAAGGTTACAAAATCGCGTCTTGATAGTTTCTTAGCTGAAGTATCAGAGACCACTGAGATGAGTTATCGCAATCTTGAGCGGGCCAAAGAACTTATCCAGTCATTTAAGCAGGTTGCGGTAGATCAGACGAGCTCTCAACAACGCGTGTTCAACTTAAAACAAGTCATAGAGGAAGTCGTCGTCACCCTTGGCCCTACAGTGCGGCGTTTACCTGTTTATATCCAGCTAAATATTGACTCGAAAATAACCATGGACTCTAAGCCTGGTGGGCTAATGCAGGTTCTGACCAATGTTATAACTAATGCAGTGAACCATGGCATGGATGGCCGCGCTTCCATTGATATTAACATTCGAGGAGAGCGCTCTTCTGAACGGGAAATTCTGCTTGAGATAAGTGATAACGGTATTGGTATGTCTGCGGATCATGTAAAGCGTGCGTTTGATCCATTTTTTACAACGAAATTGGGTAAAGGGGGCAGCGGACTCGGCTTAAATATTGTTAATCGAATGGTCGTCGATGTTTTGGAGGGTACAGTCGTGCTCATTTCAAGTCTCGACGAAGGAACGACAGTTCGATTAGTTTTGCCGATAAAGCTGGAGAGTTAGGTATAAAAAAGGGCAGCAATGCTCAGTGCTACCCTCGTTCGATGTTAAAAATTAGAGCTTTACTTTTAAAGTGAAGACAACATGTGATCAACGGCTGCTTTAACTTCATCATCAGATAATGCAGAGTTACCACCACGAGCTGGCATAGTATTAAAGCCATTAATTGCATGGTCATATAGTGTGTCTAAGCCTTTGGCTTGACGAGGTGCCCAATCTTCAGCGCTGCCCAGTTTAGGCGCATTTAATACACCAGTACCATGGCAAGCGGCGCAAGCCGTGGTGTAAACTTGGTCGCCACTTTTCGGGCCGGTATCGGCAGCGCTAGCGGTGACAGAGGCCGTTTCACAAACTTCGCCCTGAATACAGACGTTACCTGCTGGTGTTAAACGCTCTGCTACTTCATCTTCGTAGCTCTTATACTCAGCAAACACCAAGCTTGCGGTCAATGTGGTGATCAAAATTAGCAGTTTTTTCATGTATTTGTCCGTCTTATTCATGTCAGCAAGTTTAATAATGGCGGCAAGTATAACGACATAGGGGGCTAGGCGGCAATAACCTTAGGTCGAAGACTGAACAATACTGAATATACTGGCTGTAACAATTAAGGCCTTGATATACTCTTTGCTTCTTTTTAAACGAGAATTACCATGACCACTACGACCGTCGCTATTACTCAAATGTCCTGCAGCTGGGATGTACACGACAACATTGCCCGTGCAGAAACGTTGGTTCGACAGGCGGCGGCAGATGGGGCCAAGGTGATTTTGTTGCCAGAACTGTTTGAACGAATGTATTTTTGCCAGCATCAAAAGGAAGAATATCGAAGATTTGCCACCTCGATAGACCATAACCTAGCCGTCAACCATTTTCGAGCCATCGCCAAGGAGCTCAGTGTCGTCCTGCCGATCAGTTTTTTTGAACGCAGTGGTCAGGTGTCTTATAACTCCGTAGCGATGATTGATGCCGACGGCTCAATACTGGGTGTTTACCGTAAAACCCACATTCCAGATGGTCCGGGCTATACCGAAAAGTTCTATTTTACGCCAGGAGACACGGGTTTTAAGGTCTGGTCAACAAGATATGGCCGAATTGGCGTTGGTATTTGTTGGGATCAATGGTTCCCTGAGACGGCACGTGCTATGGCATTAATGGGTGCAGATATCTTGCTTTATCCTACGGCAATTGGATCAGAGCCTTACGATGTGAATATTGACTCAAGCGGGCATTGGCAGCGCACTCAACAAGGGCATGCTGCGGCAAATATAATGCCTGTTATCGCCAGTAACCGCGTTGGTGAAGAAGTTATAGATGATACCTCTATAGATTTTTATGGTTGTTCATTCATGACCGACGAGACCGGAGCCATTGTTGAGGGAATGGATAGAACGGAAACGGGCTATCGTTGCGTACAATATGACTTCACCGCAATTAGCGCAATGCGTGAAGAGTGGGGCTTATTCAGGGACCGACGACCAAATCAATACAACACGCTGTTGACCAAAGACGGTCAGTGAAATTGCATCACAACATTGCAAAATTGGCTAAAAATTTGACATGAGCCTGTGGTACTATCCGCGGGCATCCATTTCAGCCACCTTATGCAGAGCCCAAAGATGAACAAGACATCCCTCGATAAAAGCAAAATTCGTATTTTATTATTAGAGGGCGTTCACCAAAGCGCCTTAGATACCTTAACCAACGCCGGATATACTAACATTGAATTGCTCAAGGGCTCCTTGCCTGAAGAGGAGTTGATTGAAAAAATCAAAAATGTTCACTTTATCGGCATTCGATCTCGAACTCAGCTAACGGAATCTGTTTTTGAAGCAGCAGAAAAGCTCGTTGCCGTAGGTTGTTTCTGTATTGGCACCAACCAAGTAGATCTAAAAGCCGCCGCTGCGCGTGGCGTTGCCGTTTTCAATGCACCTTTTTCTAACACTCGCTCTGTTGCCGAGCTGGTCTTAGCAGAAGCCATTTTATTGTTACGTGGAATCCCTGAAAAAAATGCCGCTTGTCATGTCGGTGGCTGGAAAAAATCAGCAGAAAACAGCTTCGAAATTCGCGGCAAGACATTAGGCATAGTCGGGTATGGCAGCATTGGCACGCAGTTAGGCGTTTTAGCTGAAGGTCTCGGCATGGAAGTCATGTTCTACGATATCGTGACAAAGTTACCGATGGGCAATGCTAAGCAAGCGGGCTCGTTGAATGATTTGTTAAACAAAGCCGATATCGTGTCATTACATGTGCCAGAAACAGCGTCGACTAAGTGGATGATGGCTAAGGCACAGTTTAACCAAATGAAGCAAGGCAGTGTGTTTATTAACGCGGCTCGCGGAACAGTGGTAGAGATAGACGATTTAGCAGAAGCATTAAGAAGTGAACGGTTAATTGGTGCCGCAATAGATGTTTTCCCAGTAGAGCCCCGTTCTAATAGTGAAGAATTTGTATCGCCGTTGCGTGAGTTCGATAATGTCATACTAACGCCTCACATTGGTGGGTCGACGTTAGAAGCTCAGGTAAATATTGGCATCGAGGTTGCTGAAAAACTAGCAACATACTCTGATAACGGCACTACATTATCAGCGGTTAACTTCCCAGAAGTTGCATTACCTTCGCACCCAAGCGCTCATCGTATCTTGCATGTTCATAAAAATATACCGGGCGTGTTATCAGAAATTAACCGAGTATTCTCTGATAATAATATCAATATCATAGGGCAGTACTTACAAACCTCTGATCAAATCGGCTATGTTGTTATCGATGTAGCAGCAGATTGCTCAACAAAGGCGCTAGAGAAAGTGCTCGCGGTTAATGGTACTATTCGCGCTAGAATACTTTTTTAATCGCGAGAAAAGCCGAGTGCTTTTCAACAGCACTAGGAATGTTATGCCAATAACGACTATAAAACAGGCCGCTAAATTTGTGTTTATGTGCACAATGAGTGGCCTTTTTGTTGCCTGCGGTTCGCGCTCTCTCAATACTGAATTAACGCGTTGCGTTTATCCAGATAGTACTCGAACACCTGCGCCTGCCTTTATATGTGACCCTACGCTCATGGGTTATCCGATTACTCAGTTGCGGCAATCTCCGTTATCCGATGCCAGTGTTGATGAGCGTATCCGTCATGTATACCAAGATCAGGTCTTTGCGTGGAGCAGTGAATGGTCACAACAGTGGTTTTTCGACCCTAAAGAACAAGCGGAAGCGTTGGTTTGGTTGCAAAAATACCTCTCCCGAGAAGCCAGGGTTGTTCGTAGCCGAGTTAGCCCTAAAGGTGAGCTGTGGCTATTAATTGGCTTGCCTCACACTCAGCTCGAAGTTAAAGCTCGCCTGCAGCAATACTAGTTTCTTCAGAATCTCAATCTTTGGCCGATACTCCATTTGTAGATGACGATTTTCTAGCGTCATTTAGCCTTACAGCGACCTATAAAAATGCTGCTAGGCTAAAGCTAATGCATATTTCTCCTGTAAGAGGTTCATTTCATGGTAAGTACAGTTAATCAAAACGATAAGGGTAAACTTGGACTGTCGATAAAAGCACGTACCATTTTATTGATCACGACCTTTTGCGTGATCGTTTTTATTGCCAACTCCTACTTAACGCTGTCAATTCGTGGCCTAAACCCACAAGTAGATACTCAAGTTGTTTTGATTACAGAGCAATCCAACCTAACTGAACAGCAGTTGGCATTGATCTCCGCGCAGCAAGAAGATATTGAGCGGGTCAATAAGATCAATGAAGCCATAAACTTTCTCAACGAAGCCACTTATTGGTACTTTCAGGGTTCATTGACCCTCATCATTGATTCGGTTGAGTCAGGAAGAGATATTCATCAACAATTACTAACCCATCTAGATATTATGGAGCAACAAGACGCAAAAAACGCAGAGGTTTTCGCTGCAGTCCGAGAAGAAGCAGAGACCTTCAAGTTGTATGCGGAGCGAATGTTCACTATGTTTGAAACCAACTCCGTTTCAATGGGCAAGTCGATGGGCGACGGTGCTAAGGAGCAGGCAGATAAAGTGCTGGTATTGCTCAACCAGTTACGCTCTGAGTATGTCGCGGAACAGGCCAACTCAATGAATGATATTGTTAACGCGTCTGGTAATATCAAAGCCGCAGGCGACTCCGTTTTTGCAGCAGCCGAAGCGATCCGAAAAGAAGTGGTAGCGGTATCGAATGCATCGGTCATGGCGAGCTTAGGCATCATAATTATTGGTGTTTTAATGGGCGTTGTGTTTTTACGCGGGCTGTTAAAACCAATTCAACAATTGACCTTGGTGATTCAGCGCATTGAATCTACCAATAACCTCGCCTTACGCACTGAATATGAACGTAGCGACGAATTAGGCACCATTGCAACAGCGTTTGACTCAATGATCGCTAAATTTCAGAAAACAATCGAGGCTATGGCCGTCAGTGCACATGCTCTGATAGATATTTCAGAAACAGCTCGGGTAGGAAGTAGTGAGCTTTCCAAAAGCATTACTTTGCAGCAGCAGGAGACGGATATGGTCGCCGCTGCAACCAACGAAATGTCCGCTTCAGCTGCAAATATTAAAGCCAATACAGAGTCAGCATCAGCGCTCGCGGTCACTGCACGTGAAAGTACGGAGAGTGGACGCCGTGCAATGAATGTCAGTGTTGATAGCTTAGGCGCTTTAGCTGATCGTATTTCTCATTCAGCCGATGTGATTAATAATTTGGCTAAAAACACGGAAGAAATTGGTGCCGTGTTGGCTGTAATTAGTGCGATATCGGAACAAACCAACTTACTCGCACTTAATGCAGCAATTGAAGCTGCTCGTGCAGGTGAGCAGGGGCGGGGTTTTGCGGTGGTTGCAGATGAAGTTCGCAGCCTTGCAAGTCGCACAAATCAATCAACGATCGAAATTCAAGACACCGTGCAAAAGCTACAAGCAGGCGTGCAGCAAGCGGTTTCTGAAATGGAAACTTCAAAAATGAGTAGTGTTGAAAACATGGAGCAAATTCGGCAAGTACAAACTGCTATTGGCAATGTTGCAGAAGTTGTGGATCAAATGAGTGAGTTCAATGGTCAAATTGCCGACGCGACTAGTGAGCAGTCTTCTGTGGCAAATGGCATAGATGAATCCATTACACGAATAGCGACTCAGGTAGCAGATCTATCTGAGAATGCGTTGAAACGGGAAGGCGCTGCAACAGAGCTGAGAGAGATAAGCGAACAGCTTAAAGACAAGGTGGATAGCTTTAAGCTTAGCTAATGAAAGTCAATAAACCGTCAATTCGTGTTGAATTGTTTTTGTGACAGATATCACTAAATTCTTGAGCTAGACTGGTTTCCACTGTGGGTGCAAGTCGCACTGACACCAGTCTAAGGAGAGTAATATGAAGTGGCTGTTTTTACTAATTGTTGTCATTGCATGTACCTTATTAGGAACTGCAATGGTATTTGTAGATAACGGAATAATTAGAGACTCTGTGTTGTGCGCACTGGGAGCACTATTGGCTTTTCTTGCAGCCTATCAAATGCAATCTCGTTACTCTTTTTTAGATGATGATTAACATTTTATTTTCGCATCCAATCTCTTAAAGCCCGATTATTCGGGTTTTCCTCCTTATTGCATTATGTTCGCCTATACTGGATGTAGAGCTGTTCAGCTTTAATTCATTTGTTAAGTGCTAAAGTTTAACTTTGCTGGCAACCAAAGTTAAGTTGGATGGTAGACCCCTATCGGAACCCTAGGTCAGAATAGGTGGATTTTACCTCAGAATGAGAAATAAGGCCTTGGACAAGGCAACCGAAGGCGTTAGTTTAGGCGCTGTACTGACGTAACTCTTTAGCTCTCTACAACAATAAGATAGGACACTACTACTATGATGAAAAAAACACTTGTTACTGCATTAGCGATTGCTGGTGCAACAATGGGCACTCAAGCAATGGCTTGGGAAGAAGGCAGCCTAACAATTTGGATCAACTCCGATAAGGGCTATAACGGCTTACAACTTGTTGGTGATACATTTGCAAGCGACACGGGCGTAGCTGTTAAGGTAGAAACGCCAGAAGATGCAACAGGTAAGTTCCAGCAAGAAGCCGCTATTGGTAAAGGGCCGGATGTCTTTATTTGGGCACATGACCGTTTCGGTGAGTGGGCTAAATCGGGTCTTATTTCTCCAGTTAACCCTGGCAAAGACGTTATGAAAGCCTTAGATGATTCATTCTGGGGCGCGACGACTTACAACGGCCAAATTTTTGGTTATCCAATTAACGTTGAAGGTCCTACTTTAATCTGTAATACCGACATTGTTAAAAAGCCATTTGCTAGCATTGACGATGTGAGAAAAGCAGCACCAGAACTAGCAGCACAAGGCAAAAAGACGTTAATGTGGGATTACAATAACACCTACTTTACATACGGCTTCTTAACTGCTGAAGGTGGTTTTGCGTTTGAACAAGTAGACGGTTCTTATAACGGTAAGGTGACTGGCGTAAACAATGCCGGTGCAATGGCCGGCGCGCAAATGATTAAAGACCTAATCGACGATGGCATTATGCCTGGTGGCGTTGACTATGGTGTCTTTGACGCCGCATTTAAAGCAGGCGAAGTTGCTTGTGTTATTAACGGACCATGGGCTTGGGCTGACTATGAAAAAGCCGGTATCGACTTTGAATTAGCACCTTATCCGAAAATCGGCAAAGGTAAGCCAGCAGCATTTACTGGTGTCCTTTCTGCTGCAATCAATGCTTCTTCTCCAAACAAAGAGCTAGCCGTTGAGTTCATCGAAAGCTACTTGTTGACAGAAGATGGTTTAACCATGGTTAACGATGATCGCGCATTAGGCGCGGTAACGCATAAAGACTTTATGAAGACCATTGGTAAAGAAAATGCACGTATTGCAGATGCTTATAAGATCTGGACTACAAGTGAGCCAATGCCAAACATCCCTGAAATGGGTGCTTTCTGGAGTAACATGGAAGCAGCGTTGTCGGCAATCACTCAAGGTCGTCAAACGGTTGAAGATGCTTTGAATGATGCAGCGACTCGTATCACTAAGTAGTTAGCATGCAAAATCTGGCGCTCTTTTTCTGATAAAAGAGCAAATAGATAAATAAAGGGGCTTATAGTGAAAACTATAAGCCCCTTTGTCGTTATAGTCGGCTATATTTAATGAGTTGAGTGGGGGTGGAGTCAGTTTTCCACCGCTGGTAGAGTATGAGCAGGGTTTAGAGTGTTTTGACAAAACTCAACCCTCTCATTAGCGCGTTTTTTCCTTACGCTACATGAACTAGAATATTGAACTAAATACACGAGGATGTAATATGGCGAATGCAAACGCCATCCCGATGGTGCCTGAAGCTCAGGCCCAAGAGAGATGGAAATTAGTAGTTCAGTATGGCTTTGTAAGCGTACTGTCTGTGTTTTTCTTATACATTACGTTTTTAATGTATGCCAAAGGAGAAATGCTTTTTGCCGGCGTTATGCTCATCTTTACTTGCGCCTTTGCTTTTGTATTTACCTCTGATAGAGCTTACGTTTGGCGGTATATTTTCCCTTCTTTAGTTGGCGTGTCATTTTTTATTCTCCTGCCAATTATGTATACCTTAGGATTGACCTTCACCAATAAATCTAATCTTCACTTGTTGGCCTATTCGCAAGCTGAAAATTATTTTTTACAGCAAACTTATATTGCAGAAGGCAGTACCTCATTTGGCCTTACTATTTATGAAGATGGCGACATGTTTCGGTTAGGCCTAGAAAGCAACGACGGTAGCCTATACCTGAGTTCAAAAGCGCTGCCACTGGATAATACTGAAAAAATGGTTGTGTCATTAAATCAAATATTGTCTGAGCCAACCTTAGAAGAAGCAGAGCGTAAAGCAATTATCACCTATCGCCAACCGCTTGCGGACATTGAACTTGAATTGCCGGACGGTACCATGTTGGCAAAATCGAAATTACGAGAGTACTCAGAAATGTACCCGCTCTGGCTTGAGCGCTCCAACGGGGTCTTGGAAAACCAAGAGACGGGTGTAGTTGTCACCGCGAATCATGAGACCGGTTTTTTTGAAAAGGAAGATGGCGAGTACGTCTCTCCAGGGTTTCAAGTTAATATCGGCTTAGATAACTATATCCGAGTTGTTACCGACTCCGACATGCTAAAGCCATTTATCTCTATTTTTACCTGGACTATCTTTTTCTCACTGTTCTCTGTTGCAGCGACGTTCATGATTGGCATTACCTTAGCTAGCTTTGTCCAGTGGGAGCCCATTAAAGGCCGAGGCATTTATCAGTTACTATTGATCTTGCCTTACTCCGTACCTGGCTTTATTTTGATGTTAATTTTTAAAGCGTTGTTTAACCAAAATTTCGGTCAAATCAACCACGCGCTCGATGTCCTATTTCAATTCCAAGTAGCCTGGGATACCGACATCACTATGTCTAAAACAAAAATTTTACTTGTAAACTTGTATTTGGGTTATCCCTATATGTTTATTCTGTGCTTGGGGATGTTGCAGTCTATACCGAAAGACTTATATGAAGCGTCGAGTCTTGAAGGTGCAAACCCGCTAGTCAACTTTTTCAAGATTACATTGCCGCTTATTATCAAGCCGTTGTTACCGCTTTTAATTGCATCTTTTGCATTTAACTTTAACAACTTTGTATTAATTCAACTGTTAACCAAAGGGCAGCCGCTAATGTTAGCCTCGAATCCGCCCGCCGGTGGTACAGATCTATTAGTGAACTATTCATACCGACTTGCATTCTTAGGGGACACTCAAGATTACGCGCTCGGAGCAACCATTTCGACGTTCATCTTTGTCATGATCGGTATTATGGCGGTCTTCTATTTGAAGGCTTTAAAAGTTGAAATCGGTAATCAGAAATAAGCAACGGGAGAATACTAATGGTTAAATCTAAATCGTTTTTCGCCCGCGTAGTCGGCGTACATATCATTTTATTGGCGTTCTTATTTTTTGTGATATACCCACTGTTGTATGTCATATCAATCTCGTTCCGAAGCGGCCAGACCTTGGTTGACCCAGTGAATATGTTAATACCCTCTAACCCAACCTTAGAGCATTGGGCATTAGCGTTAGAGCAAAACTACACTGGTATGAACCCTCTTAAAAAAGACTTGGATGGTGTTGAACAAGTTGAGTTTAATAATGGTCTTGGTGATGTAACCTTTAATGCCGATGGTTCTTGGAGTATTGAAGCGAATGCTAAGTTTGATGAGGATAGTTACCCGATAACCAGCTACCTTGCCGTTTCATTTTTAGGCCCTGTCGGCGATAAAATAATAATCGAAGGAATGGACCAGCGCGGCTTCTATGATTATCAAAAAATTGTCTTAGATTTTGAAGAAAACAGAGACAAGTATGATTCAGACGTTCATTTTACTTCTCCAAACGGAACAATATCAGGTCAGCTAGAGGTGCCAAAACTCCCAGAAGGGGCAGCGCGCACAACTTTACAATACGGTGATGCTTATGTGGCAACTCCTCGATTCCCTGTTTTAACTTGGTTGATGAACACAGTCAAAGTGGCCGCCATTACCGGGTTCTTGATACTGTTGTTTTCTACAACCGGTGCATATGCGTTCGGGCGGTTGGGCTTTACCGGTAAAGATCAGATGTTAAAGAGTTTGTTGGTGATACAGATGTTTCCAAACACACTCTTTTTAGTTGCACTCTATCTTATCTTTGACAAGCTCGGTACTTTTATCGATTTCTTGGCTTTAAATACCCATTCAGCCTTAATCTTTGGTTACATGGGTGGCATGGCGTTGAATATATTCTTGATTATTGGCTACTTTGATACCATTGATCCAGCCATGGAGGAGTCTGCTTCTATTGATGGCGCTACGCCTTGGCAAACCTTTTATAAGATATTACTACCCTTGAGCGTACCCATTTTAGCCGTGGTTTTTATTCTAGCCTTTATCGGGATCGTCAATGAATACCCTCTTGCAGCGGTATTGATTAGTGATATTAATAAAATGACTTTGGCAGTAGGATCACAGCAATATATTCAAGCACAAAATCTATTGTGGGGCGACTTTGCTGCCGCTGCTGTATTGGCAGGTATCCCTATTACAGTGGTGTTCCTAATTGCACAGAAATTCCTAGTCGGCGGTTTAACCTCAGGCGGTGTTAAAGGTTGAGCTGAAGTTAAGAGTTTGTAGTTGGAAGGAGGGGTTTTCTAGCGATGGTTGATGCTGTGCTTCGAGTCTGAGGATAAGGCTGATACGATAATACTGGTTTACTAGGTGATTTATAGGCCCGAAGTGGATTTCGGGCCTATGTTTAGAAAGAGAAATTACACCAATAAATCTTGAATGGCTTTTAACTCTTGCTTGCCTTCGATCAGCTCTTCTGGCGTTAGGCCAGATAACTCATGGGGAAATACCAACCAGTCTTCACTTTTGCGAATAAAATAATCTGGAACGATATCAACTTGTGAATTTTTGGGTTTATACCAAGGGCAGGCAACGCGAATATCTTGTGGCGTGTTTAAGCGAGATTGTTGACGAATTTGCTTGATTAAAGCATCAACACTGCGGCCTGAGTCGAACACATCATCAACAATGAGCAGAGAGTCTTCTGCATTGGCGTGTTCAATTAAATAGTGTAGGCCATGCACTTTTATTTCTTTAGACTGCTGGCCTATTCCGTAATAAGACGATGTGCGAACCGCAATGTGATCTGTTTCGATACCTTTAAAGTCAAAATATTCTTGCACGGCGATACCGATCGGTGCGCCTCCTCGCCAAATACCAATGATGAAATCTGGCCGGAAGCCATCTTCTAGCACTTGATGCGCTAGTCGAAAGGAGTCCAGTAAAAGCTCTTGAGAGCTGATGAATACTTTATCTGTCATATCGAAAACCCTAAGTCGAATGTTAACCAATTGGCCAGATTATAAACGACCTTGGTATGAATTGTTTGATTTTAGTTTAATTAAGAATAATTCGCTCATTAATGCGTCAATTTACTAAATAATGGTTGAGCACATCGAATGAATCATGTGTTTTGCTATGCGACTGTGGTAAATTTTTTAAACACAAACAGATAATTGAGGTGAGCATGGCCATTCATTCTCTTGGCGGACACCAGCCTATTATAGGGCAGCGAGTCATGGTTTCTGAAAAAAGCTTTATTATTGGAGATGTTACTTTAGGAGACGATGTATCGGTGTGGCCTGGTGCAATTATTCGTGGCGATATGCACAGTATCAGCGTAGGGGCACGAACTTCGGTCCAAGATGGTGCGGTTTTGCATATTACTCATGCCAGCGACTACAACGTAGATGGCTATCCGTTGGTTATAGGCGAAGATGTCACAATAGGGCATCAGGCTTGCCTTCATGGTTGTACCGTTGGCAATGAGGTGTTGATTGGCATTGGTGCTACTGTGTTAGATGGGGCCGTGATTGAAGACAAAGTAGTTTTGGCCGCAGGAGCTCTCGTTCCGCCTGGTAAAAAGCTGGCTTCAGGATACATGTATAAGGGTTCACCAGCCAAGCAAGCTAGGGCGTTGACCGCCAAGGAGCTTAGCTTTTTTAAATACTCAGCAATAAATTATAGCAAGCTAAAAGATCAGTATATAGATGAGGGATTGTCTGCAGTTTAAACGGCAGGTAGAGAAATAGTAACAGAAGGTAACAGCTGCGTAGGGTAAAGTAACAGTGCAAATATCAAAAAAGGCCGCTTTAGCGGCCTTTTTTGGAGTAAAGTTCTAGTTAAATACGTCTAATTCTAAATCGTGATATTCAGTACGCATTTTTTGCTGTTCTAGATGGTCTTCGATTGCGCGGCGTGCAGCGAGTCTGCGATGGTTTTCATTGCGCTTGTTTTGGCTGCCATCGGCAGGTTTATGTAGGATAGAGTCTTCAATGTTTTCCAGTTCAAGTTTAAAAAGGTTTGTAGACATATAAATGGCTCCTATGATGGCAACTGCCGTATTATTTTTATGTGTTGTAAAACCAAGTGCTCTGAAATATCTCAGCAACTCATTAAGTTTAGCCAAATAGAATGACAATTCTGTGAACTTCATCGTAGCTGTGAATAAGGTTCTTCAAAATGGCTAGGCACTGAGTCGCCTATTAATAAGCAAGTGTCGCGCCAATGTATAAGCTAAGCTGAAAAAGGGCGCGTCAAGAGGTTTATCAGTGCATTAATGCACTGACTCTGGGCTTTGATTAAGTACTTGCATATTAGAGTGCCTAATAAGCGTTAGGATTTCCGATGCAGGTAACGCTCTACTGATGATAAAGCCTTGAGCGTAATCGCAAGCAAGTGTCCTTAAGTATTCAAGCTGACCCTGCGTTTCAACCCCCTCGGCAACAACGCTTAAGTTTAGGCTGTCTGCCATCGCCATAATCGCTTCGACAATCGGACTCTTTGTACCATCACGAGTTTCCGCAATGAAAGATCTGTCAATTTTCAACGTATCAATTGGTAAGCGTTTTAAATAGCTCAAAGAAGAGTAGCCAGTGCCAAAATCATCTAAAGCTAAGCGCACACCTAATGACCTGAGTTGGTTTAAAAAATCTTGGGCGTGACTGATGTCTTCCATTAACATGCTTTCGGTCAGCTCAAGCTCTAAATATTCTGCAGGAAGCTGAGAAGTTTTCAGGGCACTTTGAATCACATCATATAAGTCAGTACGTCTAATTTGATGGCTAGATAGGTTTACAGATACCGAAATGTCACCAAAGCCACGCTCTCGCCAAGTAGCAGCTTCCATGCATGCTTTGTTGAGTACTTGTTCCCCGATGGCTGAAATTAGGCCCGTTTCCTCAGCTAGAGGGATGAACTCTTGTGGGTCAAGTAGGCCCTTATGTGGATGGCGCCAACGTACCAACGCTTCCACAGAGTCAATAATGCCGGTATGTAAATTAAGTTTCGGTTGGTAGTCGACGGAGAATTCTTGGTTAGAGATGGCCTTACGTAATGACTTTTCGAGCTGCAATCGTTCGAGCGGGGAAGTGGCCAATTTTTGATGATAAAACTGGAAGTTGTTACCACCTTGGTAGCGAGCTTGATTCATTGCAGCAATGGCGTGATTCATCATTTGACTGAGGTTAGATTCAGAAATAACGCAAACGCCAATGCTAGCCGTTACAATTAATTCATGCTCGTTGACCAAAAATGGGCGAGTGATGTCTCCTTGAATGGCGTTCAGTACATGCAAAAGATGATCTTGATCGTCTTCATACTCTATGATGAGTGCGAATTCATCGCTGCTCAAGCGCGAAACTTGCCGAGTCGGCTCTTGTAGATTATTTAATCGAGCGGCTAAATCGGTTAATAGCTGGTCGCCCACTTCAATACCAAGGCTTTCATTAATTGTTTTGAACCGATCAAGGTTGAGCACACAAACGGCGTAGTGGTTCGCTTGCAAAGGACGATGCTCATGAAACTGATCTAACACCTGGTGGAAATAACTTCGATTAAACAGCCCGGTGAGTTTGTCGTAGTTTCCGTTGTAGTCAAACTCGTGCTTGGTTTTTCCTGAGTCTGACTGATCTCTGCAAATTCCTAGATAATGGGATATTGTCTCATCTTCTCGTTTAACAGCCGTCAACGTTAAGGTAATTGGAAATCGTTCATTCTTGCCTCGTGCGGCGACTATATCCCCCTCCCATCGTCCGTTGTTTTCAATGCCTTGAATAATACGATTTTGTTGTTCTGTACGGATCACTTGAAATAGAGAATCGCCAATAAGCTCTCCTTTTTGGCGATGAAACACCTCGCAAAACGCTCGGTTACAAGTACGGAAGTTATGTTCGCCGTCGAGAATGAAAACGCCATCAGGGTTTGTGTTAAACAAGCTAGCCGATAAGCTTAAGTCTTCTTGTAACTGCATATCTTTACTGATGTCACGCCGAGTCCCCATTAACCGAATAGCTTTACCGTCAGCGTCACGCTCACTAATTTTACCTATGTCTTCTATCCATCTTAGGCTTTTGGTCTTGGCAGTTTCTATGCGATACCGTGCTGAATAGTAATCTGAATTTCCACGTAAATAACGAGTCATGGCCTTGCGGACTATTTTGATGTCTGATGGAACAATGTGATCAAATAAATCGAAGGGTTCCTCACCTAAGGTATCGCTGCTTTCGAAAAGCCGTTCAGCATCAGAATGATAAATTTTACGAGTCGGTATATCCCAATCCCAGAAGCCAATTCCAGAGGCCTCCAGTGCCAAGTTAAGTTGCTCTTCACTTTCTATTAGTGCTTTGTTTACATTTCTCCTTAACTCAACTTCCATTTGCAGACGGTTATTCACTTCTTCCAATTGTGCGGTACGCTGGTCGATGGTTGCTTTAAGCTCAGCTTGATTGTCTGTCATTAATCGGTTTAAACGAGTCGATTCAAAGTCGCTACGAATGTTATACAGTCCAAATTTATGACGTTGATACGCAACAAGATAGACGAGGATAATAATAGGGAGATTAACCTCGGTAAGAAACGCGAAGTCAGCAATATACAAAAATGGTAGAGGGATTAGAGTTGCAGGGATCATTGCCGCAATCAATAAACGACCATGGGTAAAGAGGCTGAGACTGGCGGCAACACAGATTATAATCGAAAAAGTGTTGAAAATAGTTCCATGGCGGGAAAAGAGGCCCCAAAGTACGCTATTGCATAGCACTAATGCTGAAAGCAGTAGCAGAGGGCTCCATAATGGGTTTCGACGTATGTACCGACGGCTATAAAGGGCCGATATATAACCAGTCACCGAAACGATAACGAGCATTAATGCAGACCAAAAATTTGTATAGGTCTGATCGATCAAATGAATCATAGCCGTAACTAAGCTTAGCCCTATGCAGGTAACCCAAAAGCTTGGTGCATTATTCATTAGAAGTTGTAGGCGTCTTTGCCTGAGGGTCTCACTTTCGGAGTACATCTTTTTCATCTTATTGGACTTGTGTAGCTATTATAGTTCCTTTTAATGTTTTTTTTCGGAAGTGGGGCGCTTTTCCTGCATTTCTTTAAAAAACTTTAGACCCAACACTGTTATCCCATAGTTTAGAAGCGGCCCATTGATTGAAATTCGGGTGTTTGAAACATGGATGTTTCAATCAAGCCCCCATGGACGGGTTTATTGGGCGGCATCCCGAGCGACCGGAATTTCAAGCAGTGGGCTGCAACCCCGCGTAAGGTCTGAGATATTTATGGGACAGCAGTGTTAGACCCAAGCCTTTTTTATTATGTTCTGATAAACTTAGCCTGTTTTTATATACAGTAGGCTTTACAGATGAATTCACTGCAACTTGATTTGCTTAATGCTGAGCAAAAAGCAGCGGTTACTAGCGACTCTCGACATCTTTTGGTTCTTGCCGGTGCCGGATCAGGTAAAACTCGGGTACTTACCCACCGCATTGGTTGGCTTGTCGCGGCAGGCTTGGCATCGCCATTTAGTGTATTAGCGGTCACGTTTACCAATAAGGCGGCCCGAGAAATGAAAGGTCGTATCGAAGAACTGCTAGAGACGCCCTCTTATGGCTTATGGGTCGGCACTTTCCATGGCCTTGCCCATCGCTTACTCAAAGCCCACTGGCAGCAAGCGAATTTACCGCAAAACTTTACCGTGATGGATTCCGATGACCAGCTGCGGTTGGTTAAGCGAATCATGGCTGAAATGAACATTGCCGATGATCGAATACAGCCAAAGCAAGCGCAATGGTTTATTAATGGTCAAAAAGACGAAGGCAGACGTGCCGAATATGTACAAACCCAAGGCGATTGGTATCAAGAAACGCTCCGAGATATCTATCTTCGTTATGAAGAGCTTTGCCAGCAAGGGGGCTTAGTTGATTTTGGTGAGCTGTTGTTGCGTGCTCATGAGTTATGGCTAAACCAACCCGACGTTTTGGCGCACTATCAAGATCGCTTTACCCATGTATTAGTCGATGAGTTTCAAGATATTAACGAAATTCAATACGCTTGGTTGCAAGTGTTAGTAGGCGAAAAGCTCAGTTTGACCATTGTAGGTGATGATGACCAATCTATTTACGGTTGGCGTGGCGCTAAAGTTGAAAACATCCAAAACTTTTCTCAAACTCAACATGATGTCGAAGTGGTTCGCTTAGAGCAAAACTATCGCTCAACTGCCAACATTCTAAACGCGGCTAACGCCGTGATAGAAAACAACAGCGGCCGGCTAGGTAAAAAGCTATGGACGGAAGGCGATGATGGTCAGCCCATACGCCTGTACGCAGGCTTTAACGAGCAAGATGAAGCACGCTTTATTGCCGATGAAATGAAACGCCTAATTGATGGCTCAACCAACCCAAGTGAAATCGCATTATTGTATCGTTCAAACGCACAATCGCGAGTGCTTGAAGAGGCTCTAATACAAGTGCAAGTGCCATATCGTATATACGGTGGCGTGCGTTTCTATGAGCGCATGGAAATTCGCAACGCCGTGGCCTATTTGCGTTTAGTCGTTAATCGCTTAGACGATGCCTCCATGGAGCGGATTATAAATGTGCCGCCTCGTGGTATTGGTAACAAAACCATTGAAACTCTACGGTTATTTGCACGTGATCAAGGCTGCTCATTGTGGCAGGCCGCCGAGCTGGCATTAGATAATGGAGTGTTCACGGCACGAGCTGGCAATGCGCTAAAAAACTTTTTGCAATTAATCGCTGATATTGAAACCGAAGTTCAAGAGCAAGACGACTTAGGCGATATTGTTAAATTTGTTAACAATGCATCAGGCATGATCGAATATCATGAAAAAGAAAAAGGTGAAAAAGGCCGAACTCGAATTGAAAACCTAAACGAACTAATAACCGCAGCACAAAGCTTTACCACTGAAATAGATGTAGATACCACAGCTGAGATGCTCGCACAGTTTTTAGGTGAAGCCTCGTTAGATGCCGGAGATGGACAAGCCGATGAGTTCGAAGACAGCGTAAACCTAATGACCTTGCACAGTGCGAAAGGTTTGGAGTTCGACCATGTATTTTTAGCCGGTATGGAAGAAAACTTATTCCCGCATAAAATGTCTATGGATGACATAGGCGGCATTCAAGAAGAGCGCCGTCTGGCTTATGTGGGAATTACCCGTGCCAAGTGTGAGTTAACGCTTACTTATGCTGAAAGTCGCCGACTATACGGTAGTGAAACCTTTAACAGTCTGTCGCGCTTTGTTCGTGAAATACCTGATGAATTTTTAAGTGAAGTCAGATTGCGATCGCAAGTGTCGCGACCCGTTAATTTTGGTTTGCAACAAAACATGGCGGTTGAAGATGCTGGCTTATCTATGGGACAGCGAGTTGAGCACACCATGTTTGGTGAAGGCACCATTATTAATGCAGAAGGCGGTGGCGCTCAAACTAGGGTAACGGTCGCGTTTGATGAAGGAAAAGAGCGGGTATTAATGCTCCAATACGCCAATTTAATTCCACTCTAGAAATTGATCAGCATGCCGATTCAATCGTTTGCTGCCGAGCAAGGGAGTGCGCCTAAAATATTAGTTTTAGGCTCCATACCTGGTATAGCGTCGCTCAACGCGCAGCAGTATTACGCTCACCCGCGGAATGCATTTTGGCTTATTATGAGTAGCTACTTTGGTTTTGATGTGGACGCACCTTATTTACAAAGGTTAGAGAGTTTGTTGGGCAACAATGTTGCATTGTGGGATGTACTTGGCCAGGCCGAACGAAAAGGCAGCTTGGACAGTGCAATTGTAAGTTCGAGCCAAGTTGTGAACTCAATTGATAAATTTGCACAGGCGTATCCATCGCTTAAAGCCATATTTTTGAATGGCGGGAAAGCGACTACAAGTTTTAAAAAAGTATTTTCTTCTTCAAGCGCCTTTGACGGCATAGAGGTTGTATCGTTGCCGTCAACGAGCCCTGCTTATGCCGCTATGAAACCAGAAATAAAAATGCAAATTTGGCATCAAGCGCTGTCAAAATTCGTCTAAATAAATTAACGCTCTTGCTTGGCTAGTATGCGGTCTTTCGCTAAACGCATTTTGACTCCCCAGCGCAATGCAGGGTTCGGCGGTAGCCAATTTGGCTTTGGTCGTTGCATAATTTGTTGAATATCTGCTGAGTCTTCACCTGTGGCTAAGAATGCAAGCTGCTCGCCAAAGTGAGTCGCTAGCCCAATTCCGCCGCCATTGTAGCAACCGGCGGCCCAACTATTCTTAGATAACTGTGTGAAAATATTAGCGGAATTTCCGCTGACGCATGTGACTCCTGCCCAGCTGTGTTCGATGATATCTTTCGGTAGTGAAGGGAATCGGCTAATCAAGCCTTGCTGATGAGTGCTGACCCTTTTTTGAATGTCTCTTGCAGTTAAATTAATCCCATACACGGCTTCAGCCGTATTTCGAATCATAATGCGTTTATCGGCAGTCAGGCGCACTGTCGCCCCCATCGCTTGAGCTGATAATAAACCCCAAGGGTCCGGTGCTCCCAATTCAGAATACTCACTCTCTGTGAGCTGTCGAGTTAAGCTGGCGGTAAGTGAAAGCGGAAATGCTCTATCTTTTTGTATACTTAGGGAAGGTAAGAAACCATTGGTGCACATTAATAATTTATGGCTCTTCACTTGGCCGTTAGTCGTTGTAACAGTGACAATCGTATCGTTATGTTGAATATGACGAACCGGGCTGTTTTCAAAAAGAGTGACATTGCTTGGCAATGCCGTAATCATAGCGCGCGCGAGTTTAGCGGGCTGAAGCATCACACCGCCTTGGGTGTGTACGGCCATGCGATAAAAATTTGTGCCCAAACGGCGAGCTAAGTCATCTCCTTCGACAACTGTACTGGAAATACCGCAGTCAGAGAGTGTTTGATGAAATTGAGAGAGTTTTGTTTTGTTTTTTTCGAGAGCGGTTGCATGGAATTTACCAGTCTCTTGCCAATCACAATCAACGTTATATTCTGAAACAAATTTTTTAACTTGTTTTAGCGCTTTCAGATTAAGATCATATTTTTGTTGGTACTGGTTTAAATCGTCAGCAGAAAGGTGCCCATCGTTTAACGTAGAATCAACTAGATAGCCTGAGTTGCGTGCACTGGCTCCTTCAGCAGCTTGCTGTGCTTCGAGTACAATAATATGGTCGTTAGGTCTTAGTTTCGCTAGTTGTCGAGCCGCTGATAAACCGGTGTAACCGGCGCCGATGATAAGCCAATCACAGCTAATAGATTTATCTAACCTTGCAAAGGCCGTGCGTGGTTCAATAATATTTAACCAGCCGCAGCCAGAGTCGTTAATGGGTAAGATCATCGTTTAAGGCTCAACTAACGTTATTTTTAATTTAGTTGATCTTGGCAGGCTTTTCAGAATTGATCAAGTAACTCATGAAGTGGTTATCCCATCGGACTTTTGATGAAATTAACCGGCCTTGCATATAAAGTCTGCCGGTACCCGCGCCAGCAACGAGCCCTTGGTTGGTATTGGCCAAAGCGCAAACATCTGCACTCATGAAGCTCTTTTGTTGTGTTAAGGTGTTGCTATCAAACCAACCCAGCCAATGTGACCTTGGACTTGAAGCAACGACATTGTTTTCGACGCATATAATACTGCCGATATAGCCGTTGACTTGAGACCATAGTGCAGGCTCAGTTTCAAATGGTAATAGCTGTTTATTTCTTAAGGCATAAAGAAGTGGCGGAGAATCATTAGGGTCTAATTGAAACTGGCCGGCAATAAACACTTGGTTCTGATCATCTATAGCTAGATGTCGTAAGCTGACACTAGCAAAAGGCGCTGGGTGTTCTTCGATAATATCGAGTTGTGTCGTTAAACGCAGCAAGAAAGATTCTAAAGTTTGCTTGTTGGTAACGTCTCTACCTTGTGTCTTTAAGCCACCAACAGCTACCCATATTTCAGAATTGGCTGATATTATTTCGTGCGGGCCAAAATATTCAAAGTGCTTTATCGTCGTAAGTTCCAATAAAGAATCGTGAAGTGAATAGACTAATAAACACATTTTAGAACTAACACGATCACTCGCGGTGACAATAAGTTTATCGCCAACCCAACAGGCGTGGCCGTTTAACTTTAGGTTTGCATCTACGGTTAACTCTTGCAGAGCAACGCCGGTCACTGGATCAAATAAAATAATATAGCGATCGGGTCTGCGGGCAATGACAGCGGCAATGGGTTTGTTATCATGACAGCAGACGTCATGACCTCTACTGGGCAATAATAGTTGCCAGTTCAAACGCCCATCTAAGTCTATTGAACTCACTGTAAAGTGCTGTTCATCGAGTCGGCTGGTGCCAATAATATGCTCTGAATTAGCCGTTGGTAAATTAGCCAGCGACTTAGGAAGAAAAAGGTTTGCCAGTGTGAGTGCTGATACGTTACCTAGAAACTTACGTCGGTTAATCGCCATCGAAGTTGTTAAACCCCAAGTAAACATCTAATGAAGGGGCTAACACTTGTTCAACGTAGCTTGCTAACGCAACCAGCTTTGCATCATATTCCACTAGGCTCTCTAACTCTAAAGGCTCAGAGCGTTCGAGTACGGCTTGCAATAGCTTGCGGGCATCAACGAGTTCTTTGCTATTGGTTTCTAGGGTTAAGGATAGTTCAATAACTTGACTCGCTAATGCTTGTGTGATTAACCAGCCTGATTCAGAGCGCCATGCAGGAGCAAGAAACCAATTTGCTTTGTTAGGGTTAGATAGCACCTCTTTAAGTTGACTGTGCGATAACAAAATACTGGCATGTAACGCGGTCACTTTTTCAAAGGTAGCAAACTCATAGTACTGTTGTAAGCTAACAATCTTATCTGCAGTCAGGACCTGCTGTCGCGCAATAAGCGTTAACCAATCGCAATATTCATCTGAGTGTGTCTGAGTAATTAAATATTCAATGGCAGACAAGCTAAGAACTGAAGCTGGTAGTGTTTCGGGTGCATGCTGGTCTGGTGTTTTCTGTACGGCTGTCTCGACTTGGTTTTTTAGTCGGTCTTTAGAGTCTGGCCAAAAAATAACTTTGTGATCGAGTTGCATAAATTCAACAGCGGGTAAGCCTAAGCCTTTTACCATGAACCACTTCTGCGCCGATTCTTGCCAAAGTTTCACTTCCTCAAAATCGCCTTTAGTTCGGCAGCTGTGCTCCAAAGAATCTCGTAGCGCCTCAACAGAGGATGCATATTCAGTCATGACTTTCAGGTCGTAGCGTTTTGGTTGCGCTTCACTCACAGCCATAGCAAGCAGCATCATAACGCCGATGGTTTTGATGATGTATTTTCCAGTTAATTTTTTAGAATGTTGCATAATAGGAAACCTTAGAGTGAATTTACAAAAGCAATGATTGCTTCACGTTGGCGTTTTATCAGATTTACAAAGCGCAGTCGAATTGTTTCTGCCTCGCCGCCGTGCCACAAAATAGCTTCTTCGACACTTTGAGCGCGACCGTCGTGCAGCAATGCAACTTGCTCGCTCACTTCTAATGCATAGCCTGTACCCCAAAGCGGCGGGGTTCGCCATTCTTGCCCATTCGCTAAAAATTCCTCACGATTGTCAGCCAAATTCGGCCCCATATCATGTAGCAATAAATCGCTAAACGGATGAAAAGTTTGTTCAGACAGGGCGGGTAAGTCACTCAGTTTAGGTGTTGTGAATTTTGCTGTATGGCAATTGACACAGCCAATGTCGGTAAACAATTGCTCACCTGCAATGACGATTGGGTTTGAATGATCACGTTGTTTGGGTACTGCTATGTGACGTGTATAAAAGGTCACCGCGGCAAGAACATCGGTTTGTAATTCCTTTTCATCTCCCGTATCGCCATTGGGGGCGACAAGGCATTTTGTCTGAGCATCGGTGCACTGATCGGTCGGAAAGAGGCCGCTGGTAATACCTAAATCACCGTTAAAAGCGCTGGCATTTTGTTGTTGCAAACTCGGCAGACCGGCTTTCCAACCAAAGCGGCCTAGTTTTGTTGTTTGTGAGCTGACATCCCAAACCCAATTGGCCTTGCCTGAAATACCATCTTCATTTAAATCATCTTCATCTGCGTTAGCAAGAATATCTTGCTCGGCAATTTGTTCCAACAGCCCTAAGCCGATCATTTGTGGTGCGATGCGTGCCGATTGTTGCGTCTGCGGTTGCAGTGCGCGATAAGCTAATGCGCTGAGTTCAAAGTCAGGTTTGCGCAGCGTTACTTTGTTGCCATCGGGGTATTCGAAAATTTCCTGAGTCCAAGTAACCTTAATTTTGCCTTCAGCAGCCATTGAAGGTACCGCGCCATCTTGAAATTGATCGCCATAGGTAGGTTCACCTATGGGTCCAAATCGATGCTGATGTGCTTTTTGCTCATCGGTGATTGGTGGAATAGAAAGGCGAATTAACATTGACGTTGCTGAGTCTTCGGCATTAATTGGCGCATGACCACGACCGTCTCGAAAATGACAACTCTCACAACTGTTTGCGTTAAACAATGGGCCGAGTCCATCACGAGCCGTGGTTGAGCTGGGGGCAATGACCCAAGGGTTACGAAAGAAGGAGTTGCCGACGCTAAAGTCTACTTTATCGATTAACGGTAAGTTAGGTGCGGGTTGGCTAAATGCCGTACGACCAGATTGCTTCGTGGTCGTCTGGCCGCCGGTTAAGGGCAGTTGTGCGAAAACAGCGACTGAATAAACAGCCGCTGTTAACAGTAAACCCGATGGTTTTAAAAGATGTTTGTTAAAATTCATGTCCAGCGTCGTCAGGAGATAATTGCGACAACTCTAATGCTTGAGCCATGTTCTCGATTACCTGTGTCTGATTGACTAGATCACCAATAACCGTTGTGAGCAGTGCTTTGCCTTGACTATTACCAGGGGCAATAAGTTGATCAAAGGCAACGCCTTGCTCAGCACTTTTTACGACTTGAGTTAAGCTCATCTGAGTTTTGCCAAAAGCTGCATCAGCGTCGCTAACCAATTGGTAGTTACCTTGGCTAGCAAAGTAGTCGCGCAAGCTCGGTACCGAAAGTGATTGACCGTTGGCACTTTCGTAACGGCCATAAAACACATTGGCGATGCCCTGGGCGTTATAATAATGTGAGTTGTGGGTGTTATCTGAAAAACAATCGTGCTCATCTTCAGTTGAGTTTGCCGTTAACGCAACTTTTATACGTTCTCCAGCGAGTTCGCCTAACGATAATGAGCCCATGCCAAACAACATTTTATTCAATGCTTCTTTAGATTCGAGAGCGACAAGCTCAGCACGGTAGTTGTCTTCACCGGGTGTCCATTGGCCAACCATATACTCCAAGTCATCAATGAGTAGGTCGCTGGCAGCGAGTAAGTACTTACCTCGGCGCTTGCAGTTACCGTCACTGCATTGGTCGCCTTTCGCGTAATCTGTCCATGGACGATTGCCCGCTCCGGCTTCATGACCATTCAGGTCTTGGCCCCACAACAAAAACTCAATAGCGTGATAGCCAGTCGCGACATTCGCTTCAGAACCGCCGAATTCGTTCAGATTTGCTAACGTTTTTGCCGATAAGCGAGAAACCTTAAGATCGCCAACTTTTTTATTGGCAATGATATTTGCCGTGCTACCTTCATTGCCTAGCTCATGCTCGTAACTATCAGAGTTGACATAATCAATTAAACCTTCATCAAGAGGCCAAGCGTTAAGTTGACCTTCCCAGTCATCAACGATGCTGTTACCAAAGCGAAATACTTCTGATTGCTGATAAGAAGGTCGCGCTGCAATCCACGCAGTTTTGGCGTTGTTCAAAGTTTGCTGCGAAGGGTCTTTTACTAAGGCTTCTAACTGGCTATGCAATGCGAGTGCTGTTGCATGTGCATCGGTGTACGTTGTTAGGGCTAAATCGGCATATCCGTTGACGACTTGAGGAGTGGTTATATCTGCTTGGGCGAGCCCGCATATAAGCAGCGGGGTGATCAAAAGTTTTTTCATACGCTCTCTCTATTGATAATGGTTATCATTTGTGGAGGGTATTAAATATTAATTGAGAATGATTATCAATAGTTGCTGGTAAGTTTCTTGTTTTTATTTGTGGCTCTGTGCGCTGGTAGCTTCAAGGGCTTGCTTATTGAACGCCTATTGGCTGCTAACTATGGTGGGCTCTGCTACTATGCCTGTAAATATCAATAGTAAAGGACAGTACCTGTGGATCGGTTTCAAGCCGTAGTTTTCGATATGGATGGTTTGTTATTGGACAGTGAAAGGCTTGCACTGGTAAGTTTTGAAGCTGCCTGTACCCATTTTCAACTGCCCGATAGCCCCGATGTATTCCAAAAACTCATCGGAGCCAATGCTCAACTCGCCAAGGTAGTTTTACGCGAGGGTTTTGCGGGGCAGATAGAGCCTGAAGTTTTCGATGAAGTGTGGCAAAAGCGTTATCTCGAATTGGTCACTGAGCGTCCGATACCGCTCATGCCTGGTGTTGAGAACCTACTGGCAACTTTGAAACAAATGAACATGCCGATGGCAGTCGCGACATCTTCAAAGACGGCAGGTGCAATCTATAAGCTAACAGCTGCTGGCATATACGATTATTTTCAAATACTTGTCGGTGGAGATCAGGTCGAAAATAGTAAGCCGAAACCCGATATATTTTTGCGAGCAGCGCATAAGCTGAACTTTGAGTCCAAACACTGTTTAGCTTTTGAAGACTCTGAAAACGGGGTAAAGGCGGCCCATGCTGCAGGTATGACGGTTGTTCAAATACCCGATTTAATTCAACCCAGTGATGACTTGCTGGCGCTGGGTCATATCGTCCTCAATAGAATCGATGAGGTAATTGGCTATAAGTTTTAGCAAGAAGCGCATTGAAACATTTTGAGTGAGCCGTTAATTTCTACTGTTTTGCGCAAAAATACTCGACCTTTGAATTGTGACGCCTCACACTGTGGGGCTAATTTTGTAAATGAAGACGGCAACATGACTGACGCGACCAATTTTGAGCATTTAGAGAATCTTGATTCTCAAGAGCGCTATGACTACCTAGTTGAAACCGCTGTTGAGCAACAACAAGTTTGGATTTTATCCGACAGCCAAGGTTTTGTGTTACTAAACAGCGATGACGGTGATTGCTTGCCCATTTGGCCACATAAAGAGACTGCTCAAAAGTGGGTGAATGGTGATTGGAAAAATTGTACGCCAGAAGCAATTGCATTAGACGTTTGGCAGTCGCGTTGGACGCAAGGTCTAACCGAAGACAACTTGGTATTGGCTGCTTTTCCAAACTCAGAAGAAGAAGCTTTGGTGCTAGACCCTAGTGAATTTGACGAAGACTTAACAGAAGCCATGTCAGTTTAGGGTGGCTTCGGTAGCGTTGAAGCACTAAAGTTAATTGCAATCATCAGATAAGGGCGCCCAATGCCCTTGTCTCTTCCTTCCCTGCATGACGCCATATTCAGGCCATTTCCCAACGCCGTACACAATAACTGACAAATCAAATTTCACGCTGAATTGACGTTAACGTAAAGCTGATTTAGCCTAGCGAACATAACAAAAATATTGTCGATAAGACGTCTAGGTCAGAGTTAAACAATATTCGCTCAATAATTATCGTGAGTACAAATTCTGATCTATGCTCAGCTTGTCGTATTAAAAGGGGCTTACCGTGTTCGAATTGAATGACACCCAGCGCATGATGCGAGATGCAGCTAAAGATTTTGCTCAAAACGTTTTAAAACCCCAAAGCGCAGGCTGGGATCAAAGCAGTATCATTCCCACCGAGGCTATCCGCAGTCTCGGCGAAATGGGCTTTTACGGTATGTTAGTGCCCGAAAGTATGGGGGGCAGCGACGCCGGATATCTATCACTAGCGCTTGTGGTTGAAGAAATTGCCAAAGGTGATGGTGCCTTATCGACGATTACCTCGGTGATGAACTCAGTTGTTTGTGGTCCTATTTGTGCGTTTGGGACCAAGCAGCAGCAGTCAGATTGGCTTGAAGACCTAGCGACAGGCGTAAAGTTAGGTGCTTTTTGCTTAACTGAACCACAAGCCGGTTCAGATGCCGCAGCTTTAACCACTCGTGCCAGCAAAAATGACCAAGGTTGGATTTTGTCGGGTACCAAACAATTTATTACCAACGGCTCCATATGTGACGTCGCTATTGTGTTTGCGGTCACTGACCCTGCATTAGGTAAAAAAGGCATGAGCGCCTTTTTAGTCCCGGCCAATGCAGAAGGTTTTCAAGTAACCAATATTGAAAAGAAAATGGGTCAGCGCGCCTCAGATACCGCACAGCTGCACTTTGCGGATGTACAGCTGCCCGAAAATGCCTTATTGGGCAAGGTCGGCCAGGGCTATGCGATCGCACTGGCCAACTTAGAAGGAGGACGAATCGGGATAGCGGCACAGTGTGTTGGTATGGCACAGGCCGCGTTTGATATTGCAGCTCAATATGCGCAAGAACGACAGAGCTTTGATAAGGCATTAATGGAGCATCAAGCCGTGGCGTTTCGCTTAGCCGATATGGAAACGCAAATAGAAGCTGCTCGCCAGCTAGTGTGGCTAGCTGCGCGTAAAAAAGATCAGGCCGAGCCAGCATTGCGAGAAGCGGCCATGGCTAAATTATTTGCCAGTGAAATGGCCGAAAAAGTGGTATCTGAAGCCATGCAGGTTTTGGGTGGCTACGGCTACCTAAATGATTTTCCAATTGAACAAATATATCGCGATGTTCGAGTCGCCAAAATATACGAAGGCACCAGTGATATACAAAAAATGATCATTGCACGCGATATAGAAAAACGTTATAGCTGATCAAATTTAGATGACAGGCTTGGCCGTAAACTAATCCATCATAAGCAGGTAAAAGTAAAACGTTATGAGTTTAAAGACCGAGCAAAATAACCAAGTGTTAACCTTAACCTTGAGTCGCCCAGAGGTTTCAAATGCATTTAATTCGGAACTTATTGAGCAACTAAATGAAAGTGTGCTTATGGCGCATAACTCAGATGACTTGCGGGCAGTGGTATTGCGTGGTGAAGGCAAAAACTTTAGTGCCGGCGCAGACCTCAGCTGGATGCTCAGCATGAAAGATTTATCCACAGATGACAACGTAAAAGATGCAAAAGACTTGGCGAGTCTTATGTACAATGTGGCTCATTGCCGAAAGCCGGTTATTGCCGTGGTCCAAGGTGCGGTTATGGGGGGCGGTGTGGGCTTAGCCGCTTGTGCCGATATCGTCATCGCCGAAGAGAAGGCATTTTTTGCACTGTCAGAAACTCGCCTTGGTTTAAGCCCAGCAACCATATCACCCTTTGTCGTCAATGCGATGGGCGCAAGGCAAGCTAATCGTTACATGTTAACAGGCGAAAGGTTCAGCGCCGCCAAAGCAATGGCATTAGGTTTAGTTCATGAAGTTGCGAGCCAAGCAGAGCTAAATTCGCAGCTAGAGAGCATTGTGACTCATCTCTTGCAAGGTGGCCCGGCCTCGCATCGAAAAATTAAAAAACTGATCCGTGATGTAAATGCGCGGCCTGTAGATGAAGAACTGATGGATAACCTTGCTTGGCGAATTGCTAACCAACGGGTATCCGAAGAAGGTCAAGAAGGGTTGTCGGCTTTTCTTGAGAAACGTTCGCCAAACTGGCGAAGTGAAATGTAAGCCATTGACTGAGTAGACTACGCTCAGAGTGATGACATAAAAAACTAAAGACATGATAAAAATAAAAAATAATAAAGAGAGTTCGTTTCGTAAGAGGTTGTCTAAGATTGTGCGAATGCTACTTGGATTGACCACCACTAATTAAAATAACAACGAGAGGAGGGTATTATGAGTCAGACCATTCATAAGCCTACGTTCATCTCAGGCGATGCTTTAGATATACCAATATTTAAAGTTTTAAAACAAAACGGAACCTTGTACCCCAAGGCCGTCGAGCCTGAACTATCGCAAGAATTTGCGTTAAAAATTTATCGTGACTTAGTGTTTATTCGAGTCTTTGACGAGCGCATGGTTAATGCTCAGCGCCAAGGCCGAATATCTTTTTACATGCCTTGCTTAGGTGAAGAAGCCGCTTCTATCGGCTCTGCTGCCGCTTTAGAAGCACAAGATATGGTTTTTGCACAATATCGAGAGCAAGGCACCTTACGGTACCGCGGTTTCACAACTGAGCAGTTTATGGATCAGTGTTTCTCTAATGAACGCGATTTAGGCAAAGGTCGGCAGATGCCTATTCATTACGGCTCCAATGAGCTCAATTACATGACAATATCGTCGCCTTTAGGAACACAAATACCGCAAGCGGCAGGTTATGCCTATGGCCAGAAATTGCAGGGTAACTCAGGTTGTACTATTTGTTACTTTGGAGAAGGTGCTGCCAGTGAAGGTGATTTCCACGCCGGCCTAAATATGGCGGCCGTACTGAATTGCCCGACTATCTTTTTCTGCCGTAATAATGGCTACGCAATATCGACACCTGCTTCTGAACAGTATAAAGGTGATGGCATTGCAAGCCGTGGTGTTGGTTATGGCATCAAAACCATTCGTATTGATGGTAATGATTTACTCGCCGTTTATGCCGCCACCAAAGCTGCTCGAGACTACGCAGTTGCGCATAACGCTCCGGTGTTAATTGAAGCAATGAGCTATCGTTTAGGGGCACACTCAACCTCAGATGATCCAACCGGCTACCGATCGAAGGAAGAGGAAGCCAAGTGGGCCACGAAAGACCCTGTGTTGCGCTATAAGCACTGGCTAACCAAAAAAGGCTGGTGGGACGATGCACAAGAAAACAAATTGTATGCGCAGTACCGTGAAGAAATACTCGCGCAAATGAAAGCAGCAGAAAAACGCTTGGTTAACAAAATTGATGACATTATTACCGATGTATTTGATGTGCCAACACCACACTTGAAGCGCCAGCTTGCTGATTTAAAAGATCACATCCGTAAGTATTCTGCGGCTTATCCGAAAACATCAGGGAGGTTAGACTCATGAGTAAAATAAATCTCCTTCAGGCAATTAACAGCGCACTTGAAACGGCCATGCACGCAGACCAAACGGTTGTATGCTTCGGTGAAGATGTCGGTCACTTTGGTGGTGTATTTCGAGCCACCAGTCACCTGCAAGAAAAATTTGGCGAAGATCGCGTGTTCAATACCCCGCTGGTGGAGCAAGGCATTATTGGTTTTGCAAATGGTCTGGCGGCGAATGGGTTCAAAGCAATAGCTGAAATTCAATTCGCCGATTACATTTTTCCGGCGTTTGACCAAATAGTCAATGAGACGGCCAAGTTTCGTTACCGTAGTGGTAACGAGTTTAATGTGGGTGGTCTTACTATTCGCTCTCCGTACGGTGGTGGCATTAAAGGCGCGCATTATCATTCACAGTCACCAGAAGCCTACTTTGCACACACGCCTGGCCTAAAAGTCGTTGTGCCAAGAGACCCATATCAAGCAAAGGGTTTGCTGTTGGCGTCTATTCGCGATGAAAACCCGGTGCTATTTTTTGAGCCAAAGCGATTGTATCGAGCATCGGTGGGTGAAGTACCTGAAACCGATTATGAAATTCCCTTGGGTGTCGCTGAAGTCGTAGAGGAAGGAACAGATATAACCTTGCTCGCCTGGGGCGCACAGATGGAAATTATTACTGAAGCCGCAGCGCTAGCTCAAGAACAAGGCATTTCCTGTGAGATAGTCGACTTACGCACCATCGTCCCTTGGGATGTGGAGACCATTGTTAACTCGGTTAAGAAAACAGGTCGACTAATTATTTCCCACGAGGCGACATTAACCAGCGGTTTCGGCGCGGAAGTCGCCGCGACAGTTCAAGAGCAAGCTTTCTTGTCGCTAGAATCACCTATCTTACGTGTCTGCGGAATGGATGTTCCATACCCACTATCACATGAGACAGAATACATTCCAGATGCCAGTAAAGTATTCGAAGCCATTAAACTCAGTATAAATTATTAAGGAGCCGGACATGAAAGAAGATTTTATTTTACCGGATATTGGCGAAGGCATCGTAGAGTGTGAATTGGTTGAATGGCTCGCTCAAGAAGGTGACACTATTGAAGAAGACCAAGCCATTGCAGATGTACAAACCGATAAAGCCTTAGTGCAAATTCCTGCTAAACATGCGGGTGTCTTGGTTAAGCATTACGTAAAAGAAGGTGAGATTGCTAAAGTACATGCACCTCTTTTTCAGATTGAAATTAGTTCCGATGGCGCAGCGACCAGCGAAGTGATTGTAGAAACGATCGAAGCGAAACCGAGCAAAGTAACCGAGGTGACGCAATCAATTAAAGTCGAACCAACAAGCCGCCGCCAAGTATTAGCAACACCGGCTGTTCGGCGCATTGCTCGTGAACAAAAAATTGATTTGAATGACGTTTCAGGAACCGGCCCTAATGGGCGGGTACTGAAAGAAGATATGCTAAATATAGTCAACGACACCGTGCCTTCTTCAAACGTTAGCGGCGCACCTTTAAAAGCATCGTCTGAAAACTCAATGGAAGTCATTCCAATAAAAGGTATTCGCGCGTTGATGGCGAAACAAATGCTGCACAGTGTTTCAACTATTCCGCATTTCACTTTTGCGGAAGAAGTGGATATAACCGCCGCGAATGAGTTTCGTAAAACTCTGAATAAATTAAACGAAGAGAGTGAGCAAAAGCTCACGTTAATGGCGATATTGGTCAAAAGTCTCTCATTGGCCTTAAGCCAATACCCTATTGTGAATAGTCAGGTAAATGAAGCCGGTGATGAAATTCATCAATTTGCGGACCATAATATCGGCATGGCCGTCGACTCGCCGATGGGCTTAATGGTGCCAAATATTAAAGCCGTGAATCGCTTGTCGTTAGCTGAAATTTCGCAAGAGATTAAGCGCCTGACCCAAGCGGGTAGAGCAGGCCGACTATCACCAGCAGATCTTAAAGGCGGCACGGTTACAATTTCGAACATTGGTTCTATTGGTGGAACTATTACCACGCCAATTGTGAATGCCCCTGAAGTTGCCATCGTTGGTATTGGACGCATTCAGTCATTACCTCGCTTTAACAGTGCAGGCGAAGTAGTCGCACGGGAAATTATTCAAACCAGCTGGTCTGGTGATCATCGAGTGCTAGATGGCGGTACGATTGCCCGCTTCAGCAACTGCTGGAAAAGCTATCTGGAAACGCCCATGAGTATGATGCTCACTCTAAAGTAAAAATGACCCATACGTACTCATCGTGTACGTATGGGCTGTTGTCAAAAGTAGACAGCAATAAGACGCCTGTTACATTGACGGCAACTAAAACGTAGACTAGTTTTAGAGTATTCAATATATTTGTATGTGACCATGTCTGACTCTGAATCTACCAACGAAACCATCATCTATGATCAAGTTTTGCGCTCGAATAATATCGCGTTTATCGTGCTGGATAAGCAAGGCATTGTCGTAGCAGCTAGCCCTAACATACAACGAAAGATAGGCTTAAACGCCATAAAAATATTGCAAACGGTATTTACCGACCTACCCATTAATCTGTTAGATGCGAAGCGCAATATAACTGCGTTGGCTGATCATGAACTGAGCATACTTATACAAGGTGATTATCAACAGAACATGCAGGACATCACATTTGTGAGTTCAGAGGGTCGCTATAACAGCCAGCATTTAGAAATTTATAAATGTGAATATGATAAAAACAAAAAAACAGTCATTTTATTCTTTGACGCGATTGAAGAGCAAAAATATAAATCGACCTTAGGGCTATATAGAGAGCTATTTCTAAATACCTCTGAAGCGGTTTCTATAACTAATGACACGCCTGAAATAATTGATGTCAATCCGGCCTTTAGCAAAATAACAGGTTATAGCCGTGAAGAAATTATTGGTAAAAATCCAAATGTACTCTCATCGGGTGCGCACAATAAAGAGTTTTATCAGACCTTTTGGCGCTCATTAAAAAATGACAACCGATGGTCAGGACAAATTGTTAACCGAAAGAAAAGTGGCGAGCTATTCACAGAGCAAGTGACAATTACAGGTGTCGATAGTGATCAGATTGGAAGTAAAAACTACATCGCTATATTCAGCGAAATTAGCCGTGCCGTCGATCTGACTTTAGAAGAGGAAAAAGCGGTAAACCTAGATTTCTTAACAGCGCTGCCTTCAAGAACCATACTCATTGACCGCCTCGAGCAATCGCTCAATTATGCAGAGCGCCATAACTTACATGTAGCAGTACTTTATTTGGATATCGATAACTTAACCCACATTAATAAGCAAGAAGGTGATAAGGCCGGCGACGAGATTATAAAAATACTGGCCAAACGTTTAAAAAGTAGCATTCGCCATGCTGATTCCATTGCCCGCTTTGGCGGTGATGATTTTGTGATTGTGCTGCGCGACTTAGAACCTCAATTCGATATTCAAGAATTTGTTGAGCGGTTGCTTGTAAAAATAATCGAACCTATGCCAATCTTGGGTAAAGACATAAGTATAACCTGCAGTATAGGTGTTGCCAGCTACCCAGATTCTGATGTTAACGCTGAGAAATTAGTTAGAAATGCTGGTCATGCCATGAATATGGCAAAAACTGATGGGCAAGCGCAATGTATTTTCTTTTCTCAAGAAAAGGAAGAGAAAAAGAAAAAGAGCTATGTCGCTAAAAGCAATTTAGTCTCCGCTGTTGATAACAACGAGTTAGTGCTTTATGCCCAGCCACAGTTTGATGTTAATAATAAATCAATATTTGGAATTGAAATACTGGTTCGCTGGCAAAGCCCAACGTTAGGCTTAGTACTACCAGATGAATTTCTAAATATCGTTAAAGACCCTTCGGCATTAGAAAAATTGGATCGTTGGGTGGTAGACCAAACCTTGATGAATCTCGAAGAAGGTATATTAGATGGCTTATCTAATCTAATACGGATTGGCGTAAACCTCACGCCTGCCAGTCTACAAAGCGATAGCTTTCGAGATTGGTTGTCAACACGGTTGTCTGCGAGCTCGCCTGCCCTTATTTCAAGATTGGATTTTGAAATATTAGAATCAGATGCACTCGATAATATTGATAAGGTTACTCGTTTGATCGAAGAAGTATCAAAGTATGGAATTAAGTTCTCTCTTGATGATTTCGGAACAGGTTACAGTTCATTGAGTGTCTTTAATTTACTCCCAGTAAAGAGCGTAAAAATTGACCGTAGCTTTATTAATACTCTGTTAACCGATGAAAAGACAAGGTCTCTGGTACAAGCTGTCTGTGAAATATCTAAGGTATATAGTAGAGATCTTATTGCGGAAGGTGTAGAGACAAAGCAGCAAGCTGACTTGCTTGAACTCTCTGGTTGCCATGTGATGCAAGGCTATGGTATTGCAAAGCCAATGCCCATTAATATTTTTTTGCAATGGGCCAAAGCATTGGATATTCATAACCCCTGGGAATCTTAATTCGACTTTTATTCTTCAGCAGCGGAGAGTGTATTTTGGCTGTCAACATAGAGCACATAGTCTGTTAAGTCTTTTTCCGCTATGTACCGTAGCTTTTCGAGCGTTTTGAGAGAAATGGTGGTTCCCTTGGTCAGCATGATGACACCACGGATATTAAACAAATCACGTGATAAAATAATTCCTGGTTCAGCTTGAGATAATCCAATACGGCTTTCGAATTGCCCTTTTTTAGAGAGCTCTTGCTCTGCACATTCTAAGAATGCCTCAAGTAAATCAGGGTCAACCCATTGGCCCGCTTTTGTACGGATAAACTTTTCACTTTCTTCACCATCATGGCTATTGCCGTCAATGAGGCCATTGCGAAACATAAAATAATACATGCAAATAGAAATAATTCGTGAACCGAGAGGTATTTTGTCTTCGCTTAAACGATTTGGAAAACCTTTGCCATTAAAATGTTCGCAATGTGCTTTTATATAGTTCGCCACCTCTCCGAGGTTGTCTAAACTCGCTAACAATGAGTAGCCCTGCATTGGATATGTCTTATACTCCTTTAGTTCGGCAGCGGTCATTTTTATCAACGGTTTCTTGAGAATGTTATCGGGAATCCTGATCTTTCCTAATTCATGAAGCTTTGCTGCTTTAAAAACAAAATCCTGCTCCTCTTCACTCATGCCCTTTACTTTTGCTAATGCCTTCGCGGTGTCCGATAAATCGTTTAGGTAGTCTTTTGGCGCAACCGAGCGTAGTTGCAGTACTTGAGCGATGACGTCAATGAATACGCTATAGTTTGATTTAAGCTCTTGAAAGCTTAGATCGAGCATATCGGAAGTTTGTTCTAACTCGCTGGTACGTGCTTTAACCTTAGCTTCCAAGGTTTGATTAATAGTTTTTAGCATTTCGGTCTGTTTATCTGTTAATACCCTCAATCGATCTCTTTCACTACGAATCCGAACAGAGCTTGCCGCTTCTTGAATTTTTTGTAACAAGGCCTCATCGTCCCAAGGCTTAGATATAAACTGATGAACGCCTCCTTCGTTGAGTGCTTTGATCATAGAGCTAAAGTCAGAGTATCCAGAAAGGATAAATCTCATTGAATTTGGCTGTAACTGTTTGGCTTGAGCAAGAAATACATCCCCGTTCATTTCCGGCATACGCATATCTGAGATAATGATATCAATAGGCGTAGACTGCATTATATCCAAACCTGCTTTCCCGCTAGCGGCAAAAAAGCATTCATATTCTTCAAAGCTCATTAACCGTTTGAGTGTCTTAAGGATGTTTTCTTCATCATCCACGAACAGAATTTTGACATTTTCAATTGATTGCTCAGTCATAAATTAACCTAATAATCTAAATATACTGTTTTGTTCAGATTCAACTCTTTCACACAGTTTAGCTAAATCCATCGAGTCTATTTCGAGTGAGACTAGCTCAGGCTCGATGTTAGATATTTTCTTAAAAGGGCTGCTTTCAACGCTAATAATGATTGACATGGTATAAGCAATTTTTAAAAGCATAGTGTGATCGTTGTCTGGGTGGCGTTCGAACAGATTACTTATGGTATGGCAAATTGAGGCAGGAAGCCCAATTTTAACCAACAAGATTGAGGATGCCTTTTGTAATAATTGTTCAGAGAGGTGACCTTCTAGCTTTTCGTGATAATTGGAAATAACCGGAAGTAAATGGAGCAATCCTGCAAGGTACGCGTTGTCTTCATCCATACCAATGAGCTCGGCAATAGCTCTACTAAATAAAGCGGTCGTTAAACTGTGTTTTATATAAGGTAGTACGGCACGGTTGCTTGTGCTTGTTAATAGGGTGCCAGTATAGATTAGTGATTTGAGTGTTTTTCCACCAATAATAACAATGGCTTCTTCAATGCGTTCTATTTCACGAGCAAAACCAAAAAATGGACTGTTCGCTATCATCAATATTTTGGCACACAACATAGGTTCTGCCGATAACAGTTCGCTGACTTTCTCAATATTTAAGTCGCTGCTACTTAGTTCATCTAACAGTGCTTGAGACTTTGCATTGATAATTTTCGTTTGATCGAGCTCTTTTAAGCTTGTCAACCAAGCTATGAGTTCTTGATTTGGTTGATCAGACATTCTCTTAGCTCGTCCATTTTGGGTGCATTGTGTATCTCGAAAAGAGAGAGTATGTGCTTGATTTTTCTTTCGTTTAAAACGTTTAATGCTTCGTTTTCAGAAGTATCAAATACCTCTACTGATTCTATGCCTTGCTTGATTAATGCCGTAACTATTTTTTCTGATAACTCAAAACCGGCGGGTAATAATATGCCCCCTCGGCCATTAATTACTGCGAGGGAGGTTACTTTTCCTACCGCTAAACGCACGTCGACATTCATCGAGATTCTACCCTTATTGAGATTACTTTACCAAAAACAACCTTTTCGTCTCGTAACACATTAAAAGAAACGTGAATTTTTTTATTCTGATACTCCAGTGATTCATGATGCCCATTTTTAAAGTTTTCTATAAATGGATGAATAGGTTCTGGCAGTACTCTGTTATAGGGCATCCCTTCGACGGCATTTACCAAATTGAAGTCTGAAATAAATTGTTGATTAGTTAGAATAACCATACCGTCTGCACTTAAACAAACAATACCAATGGGTAACTGTTCTATGATTTTTTCATAACGCTCAAGCGATTGAATGTTCATACTTAGTTCACGACTTTTCCGAGTGAAAGATCGCTCCAAGGTGATGTTGACCTGAGTAAGCTGATCTCTAATTGCCTGATTTTCAGCTTCTAAATTGAAAGAAGTTTGCGCATCTTCAATGCATGCGATGAGTTCATTGTCATCCCAGGGTTTTAGCAACAATCTAAAAATAGATCCTTGATTAATAGCATTACGAAGAGTCTCCATTTCTGTGTAACCTGTGAGCAGAATTCGCTTGATCTGAGGGTGCGTATCTTTCATCTTTTGGAAGAGCTCAGCACCTGTCATCAGGGGCATTCGCTGGTCAGAAATAACGATACTTATTTCTTTTTCATGAGCAAGCGTTTCTAAAGCTGTTTGACCATTGGATGCGGTGAAGACCTTAAAGTTTTGTTCCTCTAACAACCGCATCACCGATTTGGCAACGTTTGTTTCATCATCTACGACAAGTATTTGAGTCATAAATCCTCATGCTTGCAAAATTGACTTGTTGAATTTTAGTATAGACTTTGCACTCATTTTAGCAAAGATTTTCATTGCTAATTGATTTCTCTGCTAGAGTTGTAGTAAGTGCATAAATACCTATTTATGGAGCGCTAGTGGAGCAAAAATCGACAGATATAAAGGCAATAGATATCCATTGGCTGCTGTCTGAAACTGAATATGCCTTTGCAAAATGCGAATCGTTAGATGACATTTGTATGCAAGCAGTACTTTTGTCATTGAACCTACTCTGCCTTGACCGGGCGGGTATTCTATTGATTTCAGAAGATGGAAGTAAAATCTTAGGTTCATGGGGGACTGACAAGCTCGGAGAGTTAAATGATGAGCATGATTTTGAAGCCGAACTGAGTTCAGATATAGAGATGCAAGAGTCCCTTAATCAAAAAGGGGCGTTAATCGTTAAAGAAGGGACCTATTTGTCTCACTATACCTCGAAAGTGGGCATAGGTTGGACAGCTGTTATTTCTCTTTGGCACGGAGACAAGCCAATAGGCTGGTTTACCAGTGATAATTTGATTACTGGACAGTCAATCAACTCACAACTTAAAGGTGTTATTGCTGTTTTTGGAACAATATTTGGCCAATGGTATATACGGAAGAAAACGGAGCTAGAGCTATATCGGTTTAATGACACCCTAGAATTACAGGTGTATCAGAAAACGAAAGAGCTACAAGATACAGTCGATCACCTTACCCGTATGCGTACGGAATTAAGCGTTACCGAAAGAGCGAACGCGCTCTCTCACTTTACTGCGGGTGTTGCGCATGAAATTAATAACCCAATTAGTTTTATAAAGAGTAATTTATCATATATAGGTAAAGTCAGTTCAAAAGTTCTGCAATCTATTGAGGGTCTGGGTTTAGACAGTATAAAAAAACCAAGGGAGATGTTGCGAGAAATCGATAACGTTATTGATGAATCTGTAGAAGGTTTAGATAGAGTGTCAGATATCGTATCTCTATTGCAGCCGCTTAATAAACTAGCTGACGAAGAGCCGCAAATATTTGATGTTAAAAACTCTATTGAATTCTATTTAATGAGCTTAGAGGCAGGTTCTGAGTATATTGAATTAGTATTGCCTAATGAGCCATTCTCAGTTTCACTTCCTCTACAGGTTTTTACTTTAGCTTTAGATAATGTCGTTAGAAATGCTATTTACGCAGTAAAAGAAAAAGGAAGCGCAAAAATATTCATCACCTTCTTTAAAAATACGAACCACTTTGGCGTCAGTGTTTCTGATAATGGTATTGGAATTTCAGTAGCAGGGTTACCACAAGTTTTTAATGCCTTTTATACAACGAAACCTGTGGGTGAAGGTGTCGGTTTAGGGCTTGCACTCAGCGAGAACCTGTTGAAGATGGTTAATGGGTACATCACCGTTAGCAGTGTTTTAGGTGAGGGTACCGAGTTCAGTTTATTGTTCCCAAAGGAGGTGATTGTTGAAAATTAAAGTAGCCGTTGTCGATGATCAGCGTTCAAATCGATTGGTGATTGAGAAGATACTAGCAGGACACTATGTTGTCTCATTGTTTGAATCCGCAGACGATATTTTTAATGCATATGAATCCGGATCACGATGGGCGATTGTATTGTCTGATCTACATATGAAAGGAAAATCTGGTCGTGATGTAGTGAAATACTTTTCTAATAAATCCATTCCAGTCATGATATTAACCGCGGACAGCGAAAGAGCCGTGGAATCAGAATTGCTTTCCTGCGGCGCGATAGATTTCGTAACTAAGCCTGTGCACCCTGAAATTTTATTAAATCGTATCTCTATACAACTACGACTAAGCGACCAACTTGATAGGATCGAGTCAGCACAAAATCAACTCATACAATCTGAAAAGTTAGCGGCTTTAGGGCAACTTGCCGCAGGGGTGGCACATGAAATCAATAATCCCATTGGTTTCATCTCATCTAATATGAATTTAGTGAGTCGGTACATTGAGAAAATTAATGAAGAGTTTGAAGCATTAAAGTCGCACTGCGAAGCGGATCCGACGGGTGCAGGAACACTATTAATAGCAACCTGGTCTGCCCGTTCTCATTTGGATGAGTATTTGACTAACTTGAATGATCTTACTTTAGAGTCAAAAGAAGGGTTAGGCAGAGTACGCGATATTGTGAAGGACCTTAAAGAGTATTCCCACACAGGAGAATTGATATTTGAACCAGCCGATATCAATCATATGCTCAAGTCATCGGTAAATCTGTTACGCAATGAAATTAAATATAAAGCAGATGTCGTCTTTGAGTTCGAAAGCAACACGACCGTTGAATGTATACACACTCAATTGGGTCAAGTGTTTGTTAATATTATAGTTAATGCCTGCCATGCAATTGACTCATTTGGAAAAATTACAATTAAAACGGAAGTGGCCGATAAGCTATTTATTATAAGCATTTCGGATACGGGAAAAGGAATGAGTCAACAAGTCTTGAGGAAAATATTTGACCCATTCTATACCACTAAGGCTGTTGGCAAAGGTACGGGGATAGGACTTGCGATTACACGATCCATTATTGATCGTCACAATGGGAGGATTGAGGTTTCTAGTATTGAAGGAGTTGGGTCTACCTTTACTGTCAGTATTCCAGTTGAGCAGCCAAAGCCTCGTGAGCCGATCATTAACTCTGGTGTTAGTTAAGAGACCAACGTTTATTTTTAAAGACTTATTTCTAAAGCCAGCAATGCGCTGATAAACTGAATGCGCTGGCTTGAATCTCGAGGGGCCTGAACTTTAAGAGATTCCTTAGAATTGAGTATGACCATGTCAGGGCCGAGCCAGACTTCAATCGATAGTTTTATGGATGATGCACTTTGGTAGCTAGGCTCGAGAAGGGTTAAGCGAATGTAGTCATCAGAGATGTTCTCACTGTTCTCTACATCTAGACCGTCATTGATTAACACCAAATTCTTAAGTGGCTCAGAGAAAATGGCTGAGCTTAAAACAATCAACATACTTGTAATAAATAGTCTCATAATAAGTCCTCATGTAATTCACTAAACCCCAGTTTAGCAGAGATTCCTTGTTAAGGTGCTCTCAAGCCTCAACTTGATTATCGGGAAACAGCCCCAATAACAACAAAAGCAAGTAGTGCGATACAAATTCGTAAGTTAACTTGTGTCATTAACCTTTCCTTTTAATCGTTGTTTCTTAGCCAATCAGCCAATTCAAGAATGGTTGCCAGTTCATCCTTAGCCATAATAATACTAGCGTGGTGCCAGTGAACCAAACACCTATAGTTGACAGTAGAATTCGAGAGGTTAAGGACATTCTCTTTAGTTTCAGTGTAAATGTACTCATGATGATTCCTTTATGTATTGTTCATAAAACCTAGCTAATTCTTCCGGCGTAATAGACAGAACATCTGCTTCACGAAATACTTTAGGCAGTTTTAAGTCTATAAATTCTGATTTTTTATGATGTATAATCTTCTCAACACCGTCCTGTGAAACAAAATAACCGACACCCCTTTTATTAAAAATTATTGCATTGTCCTGTAAGTGAGCAAAAGATCTCATCACTGTATTCGGGTTGACTTTTACCAAGCTTGCAACCTCTCTAACCGAGGGGACTCTTTCAAGCGGTAGCCACTCGCCAGCGAGTATTTTTTCTGACATTAAATCGGCCACTTGCAAGTAAATTGCACTGGTGGAATCGAACTCATTCATAATTCCAGCTCCCTAAAACGCAGCAAGGAAAGGCTCCAGAAGTAACTGAAGTAGCCAATCATGATCGCAGTGCCAAGCAACCTTCCAAGTATGGGAGAGGTCAGTCGTATGTTTTCTTCTTCGATAATCAGCGGGCCAAACTTTATATAAGTCTCAGAATGGTTGAACTGACTTTCAAAAAATTCAAGCGACGATTCAACTTGAGCGGATATTAATAGGTCTGCAATAAACGCCGTATAGATAAACCACAGAATGATTAAGATAAACATAGCGGCTGTCGTTTTCATAACGACTCGATTCTTAAAATAAATTGCACCAAAAAAATATAAAGGATGTATTAACCAATAACCTTTTAGCAGTGACCAGCCATCTGTACTAATCGGGTTGAATAAGCTAGCCTCTACCGGCCAACCCAACATAGCGATTAATAGCTTGGCGATTAATGAAGAGGCACTGAACACTAAAATAAATACCACTGGAATTATGAAGAAGCTCATAACAAAGTTACTGAGCCATTTTTCAAGTGTCGTTGCGGGTAGCATGAGCCAAACGTAAGCATTGCCTTTTTCTTTATACTCGTTAAAGGTATGACTGCCTATTTCGCCAATGGCGACGATGAGCATTGCCACCGTAAAAATAGGAAAGAGGCTAGATATTTTACTATCAGAAACAGCCGTCGCAAAGATAATCACCATGATAGAAATAATCATCGCAAGGCTTACATCGCGAGCAAGCCTAAAAGGTTGTTGAGATTGTTTCGCTAGAATCAATTGGTATACAGTCATGGCATTCATCGCGTGGCCCCTGTCGAAATGGCATCATTTAGGCCACTGTAGTTAGTGTGGAAAGTGTTAAAGAGTATCTCTAAATCAATATCGGTAGGTTGTTGGGTAGTTCCTTTAATTAGTGATATATCAGCTCCAAGTCGCTTCTCAGAGTACAAAACCTGTGTATCACTTTGAGCGCCCGAAACTTGAGAAACAAACCTTGGCAGCTCACCTAAGTCGATCCATAACGCATGTGCTTCATTCATCATAACTACCGAATCGATAATGCTTTCTAGGTCTTTTACTTGGTGAGTACAAATAAGCAGCGTTTGGTCTTCTCTTTGGTGCTCAATAACAATTTCACGAAACAGTGCCTTTGAGGGGATATCTAAACCGTTGGTCGGCTCATCCATTAAGATTAATTGGCAGCCTGTCGCTAAAGCGAAAGAGACGATGAATTTTTTCTTTTGCCCTAATGACATTTTTTGCAGTGACTTATGCAAATCCACGCTAAATTGTTCCAGCATCTTTGTACACAGAGCATGGTTGAAGGCAGGATAAAAAACACTGAAGCTTTGAATGTACTTAAGCGCTGAAATAGAAGGCAATGTTGATTCCTCAGGGACAACATACATTTGCTGATACAGCGCCAGTGGACGTAGACGTGGATTGCTTCCTAATACGCTAACACTGCCTTGCGTTGGGCTTACCATGCCAGATATCAGCTTAATAAGAGTCGTCTTACCGACGCCATTCGCACCGAGAACGCCGACACTCCTGCCTTGTGGAATATTCAATGTTAAGCCATTAAAGACGACGGCTTTTGGTCCGTAATCAAAGCCTAGCTGAGCAAGTTGAATCATATCCTTATCTTCCATAGTGTATTAGGTTGCTAGTACACTAGTTTACACTGAGGAAGATTGCAAGAATTAATTCGTATGCAAGGTTGTAGAAATGACTTCTGGCTAGTCTGTGCCAAACTAGGGCAATTTCCACTGTCTAGCATTGTTTCAATGCTGCTAGTGTTGTAAGAAAAAGAGAGTAAACGAATGGTTACACCAAAAAAACTAGAAAAACGGCTTAACGAGATTGCCGATACGATTCATCGATCTGGCCGTGCTTACGCTTTGCTCGGATTAGGGTCTGCCGGTATTGAGCGTTCAAGGTTAGATGAATATTCAGACCTTGATTTCTTCGTTATAGCCAAAGAAGGCTATAAACAAGCTTTCATTGACGATTTGCAATGGTTAACGAGTATAGAGGCTAAAGGCTATAGTTTAAAAAATACAGTAGACGGACATAAATTTCTTTTTAGTGATGGTATATTTTGCGAGTTTGCTGTCTTTGAACCGGGTGAACTGCCCTCAATACCTTTCGCTCGCGGACAAGTTATCTGGTCGGATATTAATTTTGATTGCCGTTGTCTTGAGCCAACGAATTCCGCTGGTATTTATGAAATAAATGAAAATACTGATTGGATCATAGGAGAATCACTGACTAACTTGTATGTAGGGTTAGGTCGATATTGCCGAGGAGAAAAACTCTCAGCAATGAGGTTCGTTCAAAGCTTTTCGTTAGATCGATTAGTCGATTTAATTCATCTTAGGGACCCAGAGTCCAATGACCAGTCTGATCAATATATGCCTGATCGGCGCATAGAGTTTCGTATCAAAGAAGTTGAAAGCGATTTAATCGACTTTGCACAAGGCTACGAAAAAACACCTGAGTCGGCACTTGCGCAACTGAATTGGCTAGAAAAAAACTATGATGTGAATGAGTCTATTGCCATAGAAATTCGTAGACTAGTAGACGTTGCAACGACTTTAAACTAATAAAATGAATATTGTGATTTCTGCCGGCGGAAGGATGCCGACCGGCAAAAATCACAGTGCCACTACGGCTGATACAAGACGGTTACTGCTGTTCCTTCAATATCGACTGCTCCTGATACTTGTCTATGGCTGCCATTTTTCGGCGCGTTCTTCTCAACAGCGACATACCAGTTTCCGCTTGGTAAAGGATAATTGAAATCACCCCCTGAGGCATAGATGACTAAAATACGTTGCCAGCTATCGCCGTTGGCAGCTGCATTTATGTCGGTGACCAGTACATCATTGGCGTATCGTATGGTGGTGACATTGTTGTTGATTTCATGCCAAGTATTCATTCGTAAACCTGGGTGCGCTTTACGTAAGGCAATGAGGTCTTTGTGATATTCGGAGGTATCGGCATTGGTGATTTTCCAAGACCAATCAATTTTATTGACAGCGTCAGATGAACGATAAGAATTGTGGTCGCCATTTTTATCGCGCAAGAGTTCTACTCCCCCATGTAAGAAGGGAATACCTTGAGACGTCAATACCATTCCATTAGCATAGTTCTGTATGCGCTTTAGATAGCTACTTTGGCGAGAAATTCCGTTTAGGTCCGCCCACTGCAGAATTTTATCTCTTAAGGTTAGGTTGTCGTGTGCTGACGTATAATTAATAGTTTGCTCTGGATCGGTGGTAAACATTGGGTCCCAAGCGTCAATGACTTGGTAAGGGTTGTTGTTAAACCGGCTGCCAGCCCGACTGCCGAAGTCCATTGCCCAAACATCACCTTGATTAAAAGCAAAGCCACCGCCATAGCCGCTATCGTTCGCGCCTTTAATCGCTTCACGGAATTTCGGGTTAAACACCCCTACGTGGGCACTTTGTTGTCGTGCGATGGTGCCTAAACGAACTCGGTCGGTTTCACGCGGGTCCGATGCATAGCCATTCCATGGCTCACCATAAATAAGTAAGTTTCGATCACTAAAGGTTGCATTCAAGTATCGGCCCCAATCACCAAAATCTTGATGGTCGAATATGCCGACTAGATCAAAGCGGAAACCGTCTAAGTTGTATTCTTTAGTCCAATATTCAAGCGAGTCTTGAATCATTCGACCGACCATTGGAACGCTGGCATCAATTGAATTGCCAGTGCCACTTAAATCTGTCGGGGTATAGTAACTTGTGGAAATATTTTCGAACATTTCAAAATCAAAGGTATGGTTGTAAACAACGTCCATGATGACGCGTATGCCAGCTTTGTGAAATTCATCAATCATGACTTTCAGTTCGCGAACTCGCTGTTCGTAGTCTTGTGATATTGAATAACGTTCCTCTGGCACGTTGAAATTTCTAGGGTCATAACCCCAGTTATAGCATTGGGTGTCATTTAAATCAGGACAGGATGCAAAATCATAAAACGGCAGTATTTGTATGTGGGTCACCCCGAGCTCTTTTAAATGGTCTAGGCCCGTTGCAGCGCCTTGGTACTGGGTTCCTTGTTCAACCATACCGAGAAACTTACCGCGCTTTATGCTGGCTACGCCCGATGTTGGATCAATGGTGAAATCACGTACATGCATTTCATAAATGATGGCGTCTTCACGTTCAATTAAGACCGGTCTGGGTGCCCAACCTTGTGCTAAGTCTGTACGAGACATGTCCATGACAATATTGACGTCTTGGTTGGGTACCGCCATTTTTCCATAGGGGTCCCTGACAATGTTTCCATTTACCTTGAACGCGTAGGGCTTTAGGTGATGATCACCGGCAACCCGAACTGCGTAAACATCGGTATAGCCTTGTTGATTGGAGGCTTTAGGCATGCTGTATTCAACGCCATTTAGAACGAGCGCTACATTGGTATGATCAGGAGACCAAATAGAAAAGGTCGTTCCTGCATTGTCGTATTCAGCGCCCAGCTTATTTATTGTCGTCGTCGGTAGGTTAATTTCAGAGATAGAAATTTGCGTATTAAGTGCGTTGATACACACTTTATAAGCCGTGTTTGAATTAACGTTGTAATCTTGGTTTGGGTAGCTTTCAGACCAATCACCATAGCGATCAATTTTGAATCGGGGTCCGCCACCTGCATCGCCTGTATTAAACTGCTGCTCTGTGCAGTAGTTCACATTGTCTTGGCTAGCCATTGTGCTTGTGGTCCATTGATTGGGCGTGCCTCTAAACTCCCATTGCGCAGACGCACTGGTGGCAACGATCCAACTGAGTATTAATATCAGTTTACGGTTTTTCATTTAATAGCCTCATTTCATTATTGTTATTGGGTGCTATGAGTATATGTAGTTGAGTGTGCCTGTCTTCCTCCTAACCGGAGTTAAACCTATTGCTGTTAACGGCGTTAAAATACGACGATAGACTTATTTTTCGTTTGATAGCCATTGATATATAAGGCTTATAGCAACTTTAGGCTAAATTACGCCCCCAAGGGAGGAAGACAATCAGGGATACTTTAAGGACACTGATCAATGATAAAAAAGCTAAATTAACAACAAAAATAGAGTAAAAGGGCTGAATCATGAAATCACAAATTAAACAGGTCGCATTGGCCATGACCATGGTCATGGCAGCAACAGCTTGGGCCGATAATGCAACCAGCGCAGCAGTCATGGCGCCATTAGAAGTGAATAACTGGAGTGAATTTGAAAACCAGCTTTCGTCGGTAAAGAGCATCGGTGTCACAGGTGTTTCAGTTGATGTTTGGTGGGGTAAAGTTGAAGCAAATGGTGATCAGCAATTTGATTGGAGCTACTACGACAGCATCTTTCAGAAAATTGAAAATGCAGGGCTTCATATTATCCCCATCATGTCTTTTCACCAGTGCGGTGGCAATGTTGGCGATGACTGCAATATTCCTATCCCTAGCTGGATCTGGAATAAGTACACTGGCCAAGGCGTGAGCGCCAGTGATTTAAAATATAAGAGCGAATACGGCAATGAATCGATTGAAACAGTTTCATTGTGGCGCGACAGCTATGTGCTGTCCGAGTACAAAGAATTTATGGAGGAGTTCGAATCGCATTATGCCGCGAAAGCCAATGTGATCGATGAAGTTAATATCTCGATGGGTCCCGCAGGCGAGCTGCGTTATCCATCTTATAATAGCCATGATGGTAATTTAACGGGCTACCCAACTCGTGGTGGGTTTCAAGCCTACAGCGAGCCAGCAAAACAAGATTTTCGCAATTGGGTGGTGGCTAAATACGGCAGTGTTGCCAATGCCAGTAATCAATGGGGGTTTACTCTAAACAGTGCTAATGACATTAACCCGCCGTCTAATGCCGGTGCCTTTATTAATAATGGAGAGCAAAATAACACGGCCTATGGGCGTGATTTTATTCGCTGGTACCACGATTCGTTAATGGACCATGGTTATCGAATGATGGACAACGCTATTCTTGCATTTGATGGCGCCTTCGCCAATGTTGAGTTGGGTTTTAAAATTCCGGGTATCCATTGGAAAATGTCTGCTACGGATAACACCAAGCGCAGTGCAGAAATGGCGGCAGGTTTGATTCCAAGCGATGTCAATGTCAATTCGGTATCGACCGGATATGGTTATGCAGACATCGTTGGCGTTGCAGCCTCTTATAACAATCACCCAAGAGATGTCGTACTTCACTTTACGGCGTTAGAAATGAATGATGATCCTAATGGTGGTGGTCAATCCCTTGCGAAATCGCTGGTATTTTGGGTGGCCAATGAAGCCGCGGCTCAGGGCGTCAGCATAAAAGGCGAGAATGCATTATCTGGTGGGGTCACCTATGGTGGCGGTTGGGATAATATCGTCAATGCATTCACTCATGCCTCTTATTCTGGCATGACCGTGTTACGCATTAATCACGTTGCGGGTGGCACGGGCAATTACCGATATGAACAGTTTATCAATCAGTTCCTTGTAGAGGATACCAACAGTGATTGGCAACGAACGGTCATCTTTATGTTTGGCACGACCAATGTTGGCCAAGATATGTTTATTCGTGGTGGCTTAGATCATGGTTATGCAAATGCTAACTTAGGAAAAAACTGTGATGCGTCTAACTATGAGTGCGCCATTCCAATTCGACACAACAACCTTCGCAATAACACAACTAATGGCTGGAAAGGTGGCGATCAATATTTAGATTGGTATGGTATTGAAGCTGCTCAAGGAAGTGGCGCAGTGGGCACAGCATTGGATTGGACAACCAATAATTCTGGTAGTAGTGCAACGGTCGCCGCAAATGGATATGGCTATGAACCTTTGAATAACTACGGCGATCATTACTGGATGCTCGATGTAGAGATGGATTGCAGTGCAACTGTTAATGGTTGGTTTGAACTAAAATCTTATATTTCAAATGGCCCAGCATGGGAAGGAGATGTGTCACAATCGGGCACGCCTTACAGCTCAGGCAACCACTTTGCTCAATGTGGGCAAGTGAACGTTTTTCAGCGCAATAATAGCAGTGCAATAATCGGCTCCTTTTAAGTAAACCTCCTCTCTTTGGGGCCTAAGGGCCCCTGTTTTCCAATAGTGGTCAAATTGTTATCCACCTAATATATCTATTTATCCCCCTGTGAGCTTTTTGCCACTGTTATCTTAGTTCTTATCATCTATAAAATGACCTACATCTTCCAAAAATGTGAAGAAACAGATGACTCTGCCCAATAACAATAATCAGAGGCCCTGGGTTCAACCTTATAAGCTTATTTGTCCATCGATTAACCATAAATTAATTGAGCGCCCACGCTTATTTGAGCTTTTGCACCAGAGCAAGTTCTTGCCATTAACCAGCCTTATTTCGCCCGCTGGTTTTGGTAAAAGCACAGTCGTGGCAAATTGGCTGCAAAAAAATAAACTACCCTTTGGTTGGTACTCGCTTGATATTAATGACAACGATACGAGTGTGTTTGTAAACCATCTCATTAGTGCATTGCACCTGGCCAGTAATGAGGGTTGTCCGCAAAGTTTAGCCTTAGTTCAGCAACAAGAACATGCAGATCTACACAATTTGATGGCTAAGGCGATGATGGAAGTCGCGCAAGTGGATCAACATTTTTTCTTGGTGTTGGATGACCTTCAGGAAATTTCAAATAAAGAAATTATTTCTGTCATACGGCATTGGTTGAAGCTGTTACCTAATCAATTGCATGTCATTCTGTGTTGCCAACATGAATTACCCGTTTCTTTATCAAGTTTTCGGGTAAGAGGTCAATTGTTAGAAATTGGTGCTACCCAACTTGCTTTTAACTTAGACGAAACGAAAGAATTCCTTCTAAATAACCTTGACTTTCCATTGAGCCAAGAAGCGCACAATGAGTTGTTTCAACGTACAGGCGGTTGGCCAGCCGCACTGCAATTGGTTACGCTCGGCGTACGCACGCAGGAGCAGCTATTGCATGCTGCAAGTCGTATCGGCCAGAGCATGAATGATGTAAAAGAATACGTTGTTTTTGAGGTTTTTGAACAGCAGCCAGAGAGAATAAAAATTTTTTTATTGGATATTTGCATTTTCAAGAAATTCACAGCGTCACTTTGTGATACTTTTTTAGATCATAGGCAAAGCGATGATCTAATTGCGGAGCTTGAACACCGTCAGCTTTTTATTAGCCACGTTGAAGGTGAGATACGTTGGTACCAATTCCAGGCGGTATTTCGAGGTGCTGTCTTGACTAAGCTAGAACAGGAATATCCTGAGCGGGCTGTTAGTAATCGCTTTAAAGCAATTGATGCTTATCTAGATTGCGGGATGAACATTGAGGCAATACAGCTCGCCTTAACTTTAAAAAGTGAACCGCATCTTTTGATGGTACTCAAACGCGTAGGTTTTGGCTTATACAAAAATGGCCAGTTCAATACGTTAACTAAATTATTCTCCAGTGTAGTTAGAATAAAAAGTTCCGATGAGCCAACATTGGCGCTGCTGAAATCTTGGTTGTTATTGGCTACATATCGAGAAGATGAAGTAAAATTTTTATTACCAAATCAAAACATTCAGGCGGAAGATCATCCATCCTCAGACGATTTATGGGCAGAGCAGGCTGTGGCTCAAGCACAGGCATCAGTTAATTCAGAAGACTTTGAGCGGGGCTTTACACTAGCAAAAAAGGCCATCTCCCATCTAAAGCCTGAAAGTTATATTTCTCGAACGGCGGCTTATTCCGTTTTAGGTCAAAGTGCATTGTGTCGAGGTGATTTAGACAAAGCAAAGCAGATGTTAAATGAAGCTGAAAAACTGGCGTTTAACCATCGTTTATTTCAACAACGTCTGTGGTCCATGTGTTTAATGTCAGATGTGTTGACTGCCCAAGGCGAACTATCTCAAGCACTCCAAACTCAAAAAAATACCATGGAAATGGCTCGTGATGCCTGTATAGATAATTTATTACATATGGAGTTTCTATATCGCAGTCGAGCACGTTTGCTCATTGAGCAAGGTGATTTGAAGCAAGCTGAGCGATTACTTCAAATGAGTGAAAAAATAATGGAACCGTTAGGTGACTATGGCTTACTTAATGTTCATGTGCTTCGAGGCTTTATTGCCTTGTGGCGAGGCCAGTATAATATTGTGCGAGGTTTAGCATTCCAAGTTAACTATCAGATGCAGCAACACAAGTTCCATACCGACTGGCTAGCCTACGGTTATGAATTTTTGCTGGCCTGTGAACAGCTTGATGTTCTTGATTTTAAACCTGTTTATGGTTGGCAGGAGCGTGTTTTAGCCAAGGAACCAAACAACCATTTTTACCAACACTACCAACGAGTTTATGCCATTGTTCAATACTTATCGGGTGATAAATCGGCTGCGATTAATCGATTAACTAGGTTGGTCGTACAGGCTGATAAAAAAGGTCTAAAATTTCAGTGGTTTAAAGCTAAGCTATTGCTGGCAATATGGCAAAACGATTCGGTTGGCGAGCAGCACTGGTTAGGTATATTGGATATGATGGCAGACTTTAAGCCCATGCAATCGTTATGGTTAAGTCAGTCCTTCTGTCTCCTAGATAGCAAAGAGGGTTCGCGAAGTTGGCTCGACTGGCATGTTTGGTTCGGCACAGCGTCGCAAAAAGAAAGAGAAACACTCTCAAAAGGGGATGAGCTATTACAAACCCTCAATGAACAATACGCTAACCCTGAAGATTTAGTGACAGCAAAAGAATGCCAAGTGTTACTTTTTATTGGCGAAGGCTTAACCAATGATGAAATATCTGCCAGCATGCATATAGCCATTTCTACGGTTAAAAGCCACATACGCCGGCTATATCGTAAATTGGATATTAGTCACCGATCACAAGCAATACAGATTTGTAAGCACTTGTAGAATGCCAACGAAGCTTTAGAGCCGACTCAGCGTCGTCTTGAGCGTGAGCCTGAAGGTTTGCGTCGCGTGTTTTTACCTTTAGATTTAGAGGCAGTAAAGTCTTGATCTAAACTGGGCTCGAAACCAGGCAGCCATTGTTGCAGCAAGCGAGTATCCAGTATTTTATGAACTTCATCGAGTAGCCATTTTTCATCAGCACTGAGTAGCGTAATAGCTTTGCCTGTTTCGCCAGCGCGTCCGGTTCGGCCAATACGGTGAATGTAATCTTCAGCGTTGTGCGGTAACTCATAATTAATAACGTATTTAAGTTGCTGAATATCTAAGCCACGCGAAGCCACATCGGTTGCGACTAATGCGCGAATGGTACCGTTTTTAAAATCTTCGAGTGCACGCTCGCGAGCGCCTTGAGATTTATCGCCATGAATAGATTGAGTTTTTAATCCGTCTTTACACATTTCTTTGGCGAGATCATCGGCGCCTTTTTTAGTGCGCGTAAATATAAGTACCTGCTTCCAGTTATTGGAACCAATTAAAAATGAAGTAATTTCACGCTTACGGTTTTTATCAACTTCATAAGCGATTTGTTCAACTTGGCTTGCTGCGGCATTACGAGGGTCGACTTCTATGTGCGTCGGATCATTTAACAGCTGTTGACTGAGTTTGAAAATAGCATCGTCAAAGGTAGCTGAAAATAACAGGGTTTGGCGACTCGTAGGTACAGACCTGAGAATACGTTTGATATCGTCAATAAAACCCATGTCCAGCATTCGATCTGCTTCGTCTAAGACCAAAAAAGAGACCTCACTTAGATCAATGGCTTTACGTGATATGAGATCGAGTAGACGACCCGGTGTTGCAACGATGATATCCACACCTTGCTCAATAGCCGACAATTGGTTATTAATGCTCACTCCGCCATAAGCGACCACAGTTCGATGTGGTAAGTGCTGGCCATAGTGTTGAAAGCTTTGACTGACTTGTTGGGCTAATTCGCGAGTCGGGGTTAAGACCAGCGCTTGAACCTTCGCATTCGGTGTACTGGGATTGGTGAGATGCTGTAATATCGGTAAAGCAAAGGCCGCAGTTTTACCAGTGCCCGTTTGTGCGCCGGCCATGACATCTTTGTGGTCTAAAATAGCGGGAATCGCCGCGCTTTGGATGGGGGTCGGCTCAAGATAGCCCTTTGCTTCAATGGCTTTTAAGAGTTCTGGTTTTAATCCGAATGATGCGAAAGACATACTAGTAAACCTAATGACTGTTTCAGGCCATAGTTTAACAGATTTGATTAGATTATGGAGCGCCTTACTAGCAGTGGGTCGCCTTTCTCTTAACTCAACTTTCTATTTCGTTTGAACACCCCGTCCTGTAGATTAGCAACTTTAACTAATATGAGTTTGTGTAGACAATGGCAAAGCGTACCTTTATATCTTGGAGTACGGGCAAAGATTCCGCCTGGGCTACTTATCAATTGCAGAGTGACCCAACGGTTAAGTTAGAAGGCATTTTATGTACGGTTAATGGTGAACACCAAAGAACGGCTATGCACGCCGTGCGGTTAGAGTTATTAAGAGCCCAAGCTGAGCAGCTAGCGTTACCTCTGAAGATAATCGAAATACCCTATCCATGTTCTAATGAGCAATACACGGAAATCATGTCTCAAGCGACAGAGCAACTGCGTGTTGACGGTATTGAATATTTGAGCTTTGGTGACTTGTATTTGGAAGATATTCGCCAGTACCGTATTGATAACCTGCAAGGGACCGGCATTGCGCCGATCTTCCCATTATGGATGCGTGACACGAAGGGTTTAGCAAGCGAAATAGTTAACAGTGGTCTACGTGCGATCATTACCTGCATTGATCCGAAAAAGTTAGACGCCAGTTTTGCTGGTCGGGAGTATGACCAATCCTTCTTAGATGATTTGCCCGAGGGTGTGGACCCTTGTGGTGAAAACGGTGAATTTCATAGCTTTGTGTTTGCAGGACCTATGTTTAAATCTTGCATTAGCATAGAAGTAGGGGAAACCGTGGCGCGGGATGGATTTGTTTTCGCGGATCTTCTAATTACACAATAGAGCACAGTGAAATTTCAAATTGAACGTTCGCGTTTTTAAATAAGGATATGTTATGAAAAAAATTGGCCTCATTGGCGGTATGAGCTGGGAATCGACTGAGCTCTATTATCGAAAAATAAACGAAGCTGTTAAACATCACTTAGGCGGGCATCATTCGGCGAAGTTAATCCTTGAAAGTGTTGATTTCCATGGCGTAATGGAGATGCAGCATGCGGGCGATTGGCAAGGTACGGCCAATGTCTTAATAGAGTGTGCGCAAAATATTGAACGAGCCGGTGCAGATTTTCTGCTGATCTGTACAAACACCATGCACAAGGTTGCGCCGGAAGTTATTGCCGCAGTTGACATACCTTTATTGCACTTAGCCGATGCAACCGCTGAACGCATAATTGCGGATGGTCATAATAAAGTTGGTTTTTTGGGCACGAAATTCTCAATGGAAGATGATTTTTATGTCGGCCGATTAAAAGATCAATACGGTCTTGATGTGATTACGCCGAATAAAGCTGACAGAGAGCTTATTCACCGAGTAATTTATGACGAGCTATGTTTAGGCAAGGTTGAAGAAAATTCACGAGTCGAATTTCTAAGAATAATAGACGGCTTAGCCGAGCAAGGCGCCCAGTGTATTATTGAGGGTTGTACAGAAATTGTTTTGCTTGTGAACCAGAGCCATACCGATATTAAGCTTTACGATACCACGGATATACACGCGGATGTGGCGGTGAATTTAGCCTTGGCTGATTAAAGAAATAGGATGCAGTTATTGAGTGCATCCTATTTGTTCGCATCACAAATTATGCTTACTTTGCTTGGCTTTTCAGAGTCACATAACTAGAAAAACTTTCAAACATATGCTCATCTGACTGGTCATTGCTTGCGAGTATCTCATTACCATCGGCAATGGCGATATTGGCATTCAGTGACTTAACACTTGGTTGAACTCTTAACGCCGCTTCAGCCATGCTCTTGGATTCTCTTTCCCAAGCCTCTGCAACACTGAGGTTGCACTCTTCGGCTAAATATTTAGCGTTAAAACCCTCGCCCGTTAATGCGCGGATAGAATCATCGTGGCTAATGCTGTTACCCGGTTTCCAGTAATGCTCAGCGAGTAGTGGCCCTATTTCTGGGTTATCGGTTAAGTAACCAAATCTCTCTATGAAGTAAGCCCGAGTCTGATACACCGCCATATCAGCCATGAGGTAACCATGATAAGCGCACGCCGATTGGTCTGATAAAATATGGGGCAACGTGATTAATGGGCGCGGTGAGACTGGTAAGCCCATAATCATCATTTCTGTATCGCGGGCGAGTTCGGTAATGTTTTCAGCGGTTAGCTCGTCATCATCCATTGAATAAAGTGCGCGTTCAAAATAGGGCACGGCTAAAATTCCGCGTTCTTCTAAGGCGAGGAAAGGCTGCTTCTCCGCAATACGCTTTTGAATGATGTCATCTGGAATGGCATGGCCCTGGGCATCTATGGCGTAGGTTTTAAGCCAGTCGCCATCGCGGATTAAACTGTCTAAAAACATAGATTGCGTTTCTGCAAACGCCATGGAAGACGGCGCAAACTCTTGAGAAAAACAAGGTGCATTCATTTTCGTGTTCGCAAAGTGTGCAGCGTGCCCACCTTCGTGGAAGAGCGTTTCTAAGGCAACGTAGCCACTGCCGATTTGCCCAGGTTCTGCCAAACTGGTGAAGTTAACTTCGGCTGGTATCCAAGTGTCTTGGTCATAAAAGGCAGGCACCGGTGCATGGCAAAATCCGTTCGCATACTTGCCTTTACGGTTGAGTAAATCTAAGGTGAGTTTCGCACCAGAATACTCAATACCTAAACGACTGAACGATTGCACCCATTGCTTTAATGACTGATCAAAAGAGGTATAGGGGTCGAGTAGGGCAGTGGAATCGCCACTGTAGGTGTATTTTAAGTTATAAGGTTTAAGGGCCTTACGGCCTTTTGTATCTGCCAATTCTTGTAAGCTACTCATGCAGCGGTCACGCGTACGTTGTTCAAAGTCTTCCAAGATGACAAACAGCTCGTCAGCGGTCATCTGTTCATTCTTAACTACCGCATAGTCGAAAAAGCTTTCATAGCCGATGGCTTTGGCAAACTTATTACGAAGCTTGATAATTTCTATAAAACCTTTGTCCAGAACCCATTGCTCCAATTCTAATAATGCTTGATGAGAGCTTTGGCGTACCTGTTCATTAGTATGGCTAGCAATATTAGCCGACATGACAGGCGTTGTGCCTTCTTCTGGTTCACCTTGCTCATTGATAAAGCGCATGCTGTAAGCTTGGCGCTTTTCGAATAATTGGGATTCTGCTTTGATGAGCTGGTCTTTTAAGGCAATAGCCTCGTCTGACTCCAGTACGTTGGCCTTAAACAGTGCAAGCCAGCCTGTTAAACCCGTCATGATTGCGTCGCGCTCCGAGCTTGCAGGTTCGGCTTTTAGATCTTCAAGCAAGGCGTTTATTTGCTCTAAACGAGAGCGATCACTAATAAAACTTAGCCATTTCTTTTCAGCCTTTGCAGAAGCGTTATGATCATTACTGGTCCCCATATGGGTTGTCCAGTAAAGGTCTTCTTTTGAACGATGAACGGCAAGGTAATCATGATTAAGTTCATTGAGATATTTTTGTGCGCAGTGCATAACAACTAAGCCTACTATTATTAAATAATAGGCTTACGCTATCATGGTTGGTTTTGGTTTTCACGAAAAAGTAAGCCTTGTTAGGGTAAGCGCGAATACTTACAATCTGATTCGCGAAACTAAACCTCTATACTTTAAATATGGCAACGGTCTGTTTTAGTTCATTGGCGTGTTTCGAAACATTTTCCCCGCTACGTTTATTGTCATTAGCATGCACAGCAATATTTGTCGCACTCTCAGAGACACGGTGTATTTGAGTGGCAATGTCATGTGAGGTTGCTGTTTGCTGGTTAGCTGCAACCGCAATGACATCGGCTTTGTTCATTATATCTCTGATAGCGTTGCCAATTTTCTCGATTGATAAACCCGTTTGTCTTGCTTGTTCCATGCTTTTCTCGGCAGATTGATGTGCTTCTTGAGTCTTATCTACAACGACACCAGAGCGAGCCTGTAAACGATTAATAGTTTGCGCGATCGACTCAACACTGGTTTTTGTTTTGCTGGCTAAGCTGCGAACTTCATCGGCAACAACGGCAAAGCCTCGACCTTGTTCACCTGCACGTGCAGCCTCGATTGCGGCGTTTAGTGCCAGTAAGTTAGTTTGTTCTTGAATTGCTTGGATAATTGATAGGACTTCTGAGATCCCTTTAATATCAAGTACCAGCTCATTGATAGACTCGCCAGTTTCATTTAGATGGTCGTTGAGTAACGTGATCGTTTGAACCGTTTGATTAACAATATTTACGCCTTCATCCCCAATAACGACGGCATCGCGAGCAGTATCTGCTGTTGCTACTACGTTTTGAGCAACTTCATCGGCAGAAGAACTCATTTCTGTAATCGCCGCTGAAATATTATCAATCGCTTCTTGTTGCTCGATTAATAAACTATTCAACTCAGCAACCTGTTTGCTCATATCATGGGTTTCATTATTTAGGTCATCTGAAACAATGCGAACGCGGCTAACAATTTCTGAAAAAGATGCCATCATGGCGTCAAAATCATGCGCAATATGTCCTAATTCATCCTTATTTTGGCGGTTTATCCGCATGGTCAAGTCTTTATTGCTTGAAATTTGACTAACAGTCTTAATAACTTGGTCGGTTGCTGTTTTCAGTAATTTACTGATGTAAGCACTAATACCAGCGGTGCTTAAAATTACAATAATACCTGTAATAGTAAGCAATTTTGAGAGTGCAGACATGTCTGTTTGAATTGCCTGGCTCCCCGCAACAGTCTTTTCAGTTGATAACCGGGTTTGTTCTGTCGCCTCGATCATTGTTCCAACTGAGCTTGTGAGCTCTGCCTTTGCATTGGCGCCGAGTTTATTCAGTAAATCGCTAATAATATTTGACTGAGTTTGAAGTCCATTAGCCATGGATGTCCCCTGGCCAGTCGCGTTCGATATAAATGAATCAAACATCTTTTCACCATAGAGCTTCATATAGTCAAGTGACTCTAATATGAGCTTTAAGTCTGATTCTGGATCTGAGGAGTATTTGTTAATCCAATCGGTCAATTCAGGTATTAGTGCAGAGATTTGATCGTTAGCCAGAGTTTCGTTATCGGCTATCAAGGCCAGTGATGCAAAAATATAGTTGTAACGAATATCTGACAATTGCTGCTCCATAGCTGCAATGCCTTCAAATGCTTCGACGGCAATGGGTACTTCAGCTGCTTTTTTTGAAAGTGCAACAGCATTTAGAAGTTGTTCATTCAACTCTGAGACCTGGGTGCTTGAGACGTACTCGGTATTTGATATTGATTTGGCGAGTACTGCTATTCCAGAAATCAATAATGCCAGCAGTAGCCCCATTGCAAGTGTTAATTTCATTGATATTTTCATTTGGCACCTTCTAAATAGGTTGGGGTGAAGTCGAGTTCAATCAGGCTTATATCGTGACTGCATTAGATAACTGTCAAATAGATAGAGTAATTGAAAGCATGGGCTTTGCCAGTTGCGAAAGGTCTAATTAGGGATGGAGCTAGTATAGGGCTGAGTTAACCGTTATAAGGCTGGTTTTTAGTAAGTCAGTTATACTTATGGGCTAATACTCACGAATGCTGACGACTAACACGGTTCTAATATTATATGAATTCAAAACGATTCCGGCTTGATCGCTATTTAAGTCAGCGGCTTCAACGCAGTAAAAAACAAGTTCAGCGGTTATTGGCTGCAAGGGTGGTGCTTGTTGATGGCACTGCCATTAATGATCCGCAACATCCGATTGATGAGTTCTCTCATATCGTCTGTGATGGCAAGATACTTCAGCAACGTCAGCGTCGTTACGTCATGCTGCATAAGCCTGCCGGTGTTGTCAGTGCGACGGTCGATGAGCAAGCAACGGCTCTAGATTTAATTGATAAACCCTATAAAGCCGAACTACATATCGCGGGGCGGCTTGATAAAAACTCAACGGGTTTATTATTGTTAACAAACGATGGTCGCTGGAGTCAGTTGCTCAGTGATGCCGCAACGGGCTTTGAGAAAGCTTATCAAGTCACGGTACGTGACCCAATTTCCGATGACTGCGTGCAAGCTTTTGAGCAGGGTATCTATTTTGAATATGAAAACCTAACCACCGCGCCAGCGGAATTGAATCGGTTAAGTGCCTGTCATGCGCAGGTCAAACTCACAGAAGGGCGTTATCATCAAATTAAACGCATGTTTGGACGTTTTAGAAACCCTGTCTTAAGTATTCATCGAACCGCCATAGGTCCCATCAAACTTGATCCGTCACTTAGCCCAGGAGACTATCGAGTATTAACAGATCAGGAGGTGTCGTTTGTTAGAGATTAAAGTCGCTGAACTACAGTGTCCGTTTTGCTTAGAAACAAATAATTGCCAAGTAAGAGCACCACTTAACTGCTGGTGTAATAGGGTCGAAGTACCTGAGCAACTGCTCGCCATGGTTCCTGAGTCTCTAAAGCAAAAGGCTTGTATCTGCGCAAATTGTATTGAGCTGTACCATAAAGACCCAGAGCGTTTCTCGAAAACTTAAACTACACGGGTTTTATTGTTTCGGTCTCTTGAGCGAATGATGAGCTCATTTGAACGATCAACCTGGGTATTTTTTGCCAAGCGATCGTATAGCAAGACGTTAACCGTTGCCGCTAAATTTAAGCAACCAATGGTGGGTATGTACACCACCGCATCGGCCTGAGAAATATCTTCTTGGCTGATTGAGCTGTCTTCAGGACCAAAAACATAAATCGCGTGTGGTGGGTGTTCAAAATCCATTAAAGGAATGGCGCCTTCAACTAGGTCAACACAAACTACTTTGACCTCTGGCGGTACATCATCAAAAAAGCTATCCACTTTCTCTAGCGCAATGCGGCTGCTGACTTTTTTTGTATCGGTCTGAAACTTAGCTGCAATGTCGAATCGGTTACCGGTATATAAAACTTTACTGGCTTGAAAGCAGCCCGCAGCGCGCATCACAGCACCAACATTGGTTGGGCTTTTCGGATTTGTTAAAGCCAAGGTTATAGAGCTGGGAGCGACCGGACTGTATTGATAGTAATTGTCCCATTGTTCGCTATGGGTTAGCACAAAGCCCTTGGCGCGGTAAAAATCATTAGCGGCGCTTTCTTTAAGTGCGCCAACTTTAACCGGTAAATTCAATTGCTGGCTGCGCACCAATACACGATGAATAACGGCAGAACCGATACCTTTGCCTTGTTGGTTTGGCTGAACATATAAATGGTCTAAATAAAGATGGTCATCTTGTTCAAGCAAAGCATAGAATCCAACCAAAGCATTATTATCTTTAATGAGCCAAGTATGGAGCGGTTGAAAGGTATCGAAAAAACGTTTTTGAGCTCGTTTAGGGTCGAAACGACCAATGACTTCTAAGCTAGGTTGCATAGCCGTCATACGCAGAGCGGCTAAGGCTTGAGCATCAATAGATGACGCCTTGGTGAAGACTAAATTCAACTTGATAGCTCACACACAAAAATGAAAGTGAATGGTGCCAGTATTTACTGAAATAGAGAAGGTCAATGGACTATTTAATTGGTAGCGATCATTAGAAAAGTCAGTCATCAATGTTATAGGATATTAATAATTTTTGTGATGTATTTGGCAAAAAATGCGTCATCATTCATAGTTTACTTGTTCATAGTAGGTAAACAACTTAACTTAGCGTGATGAAGAGATAATCTTCATACCCGATATATGGGAGATTTCGGATTCGCTGAATAGTTGCAAGCCCTGCAAAGTATTCATTCAACCTACTCCAGTCCCAACAGTCCAGTCAAAGTCCCACCTATCCGGTGAGCATGACTGAGTCAACTAAATAATAAAGCCTCATCAAATAGTACGTGCATACGAAACCATTCATTACCTTACCTCGGTAGGCGGTGGATTCGTCGCGCCCAAAAATTGGCCATTTGCCGTGATATTAAGAAGGGGCAACCTCAAAAGAAGGAAATAAAAATGAGTCATTCCAGAACTCATGATGTTGTTCGTACTGGTTTACGTTCGGCGATACTCGCTGTGACCCTAGGTACGGCCATTATATCGAGCCAATCGTTTGCTCAATCAAACGTGACAACCAATGCAGTAAAAGCAGAACGTCCGGTGATCGAAAAAACGATTAAACAAACACCTAAAGCAGAACCCGGTGCGTTTAGTGCACAATCAAGAATGTTCTCCTTCGCCATGATGGAGCCGACAGAACGTTATATCGTTTCGTTAAACGACCCGTCTGTTGCACGCTACCGTGGTGGAATCAATGGCTTTGAAGCTACCAGTACAGAAGGTAAATCAAAGTTAGAAGTCAATGCGCCGCATGTTCAAAGTTATGCGCAATACCTTGAAACCACTCAAGATAAATTTTTATCGCAACTTGTAGCAAAAGTGGGTCGTAATGTTACCCCGCTGGAGCAATTACAAATGGCGTCTAACGTATTAATTCTTGAATTAACCGAGGCCGAAGCGCAACAGGTCGCCACTATTCAAGGTGTACGCCAAGTTCAAAAAGATCAGATATTCCAATTAGAAAGCACCGAGTCTCTAACTGGCTTTGCGCTGCCAACCGACTCTGCTGGCCCGTCTGTCTGGGTGCTAACGGCGGCTACACTTTTGCTTATGCTAGGGCTTACTCTATTCGCTTGGCGTCGTGGTTGGGTTGGTCGTAAATCAGCAACACTGGTTGCCATTGCTGCTTCTTTTGGTATGGCGGGTTGTTTTTATGAAGGCGGCTTTCAATGGATTGGGGCTCCGCAAATATGGCACGGAACCGCGGGTTTAGCGCCAACGCGAGGCGAAGGCGTTGTGGTGGGTGTCATTGATACCGGTATTAACCCAATTTCAGATTCGTTTGCCGAAGTGGCGGGAGACGGTTACCGTCACTCAAACCCTAAGGCTCAGTATTTTGGTGTTTGTGACCCAGCGTCTGATGTGTTCGATGCAACCTTCCCATGTAACGATAAGTTAATTGGTGCTTGGGGTGTTCCTTATATTAACGACGGTAGCCCACGCGACCAAGATGGTCATGGTTCTCATACCGCAGGTACTTCAGCGGGTAACCTAGTTTATGATGCAACCGTTTCTGCGCCAACAGGCTTCGAAATTAGCAAAACCATCTCGGGTGTATCGCCGCGCTCTAATGTCATAGCTTATACAGTTTGTGGGCCAGAAGGCTGCTACTTAGGGGCTATCTTGTTTGCTATTAACCAGGCCATTTTAGATGGGGTAGATGTTATCAACTATTCAATTGGTGGCGGTTCTTCGGACCCTTGGGCGGATAACGATTCTTTATCTTTCTTAGCCGCGATGGATGCAGGTATCTTCGTTGCAACCTCTGCAGGTAACTCGGGTCCAGATTTCGCAACAGTGGGCAGCCCAGGTGATGCACCTTGGATTACCACCGTCGCTGCGAGCTCACATGATTATATGTATAAAAACTCTGTTACTGGTTTAACCAATGACCAAGGCGATTCTTTGCCCGTCATGATCGGTCAATCTATCGCGCCAGGCTTTGGTCCTGCTGCTATTGTTGATGCAGCCGATTATGGGAACCCACTTTGTTTAGAAGACGGTTTCACAAGTCGTTTTGAAGGCGAAATTGTCTTATGCGAACTCGGAGTTATTGCGCGAGTGGCAAAAGGTACTAACGTACAGGCCAATGGCGGCTCTGCAACGATTGTTGCTCGCCCTCCAAGTACTCCAGATGGTAGCGGTTATTTTGAAGCGGATGCGCATGTTATTCCTGCAACTCAAATCACCTTTACTGATTTCACGACTATCCGTGAATGGTTACAAACCGGTTCAGGTCATGTGGGTACTATTTCTGGTACTGAAACTGTGCTGGCGGCTGAATACGCCGATGTTATGGCTTACTTCAGCTCACGGGGTGTTAACCCAAGTGTACCGAGTGTTGTGAAGCCAAACATTACTGCACCAGGTCGTGCAATTTTTGCAGCGTTCCATGAGGGATATAGCGAAGCCGAGCAAGACTACAACATCATTCAAGGTACTTCGATGTCTAGCCCCCATATTGCGGGCGCAGGCGCGTTGTTAACGGCGCTACATCCAGACTGGACGCCAATGCAAATTCAATCGGCTATGATGACCACTGCGAACATGAACCATGTTAAAGAAGATGGAGTCACGCAAGCTGATGCATTTGATATGGGCGCAGGCCGAATCGATCTAGTTGCAGCAGCAAATGCCGCCTTGGTGCTAGATGAATCATTAGATAACTTCTTAGCCTTGGACCCATATTTCGGCGGTAAACCATCTGAGCTAAACCTAACCGGTTTAGGTGATGATGCTTGTGTTGTCAGCTGTACTTGGACTCGTACCGTTACTAACGTTTCAGATAAAACTACGCGTTGGAAATCTGAATCGACTCGTGCTGTAACGGTTACGCCTAAGAACTTTAGTTTGGCTCCAGGTGAAAGCCAAGAGCTTACTTTTGTTGCCGACGCTTCAGGTGTCGCGGTAAGTGATTGGTTGTTCGACCAAGTGACGATTCGCTCTAAGACTAGACATGTACCTAATGCTCACTTCCCAGTTGCTGCCCTTTCAGCCTTATCTAACCTTCCAGGTTCAATAGATATTACAGCAGCTTTTGAAAGTGATTCAGTGACGCTACCTGGTTTGAAAGCAGTAGAAATAACTAACGCTATCGTTGAAGTAACGGGCTTAGCTAAATCTACAGCTTATACAGGCGCGGTAGTTTCTGATCCAACAAATGGCGATCCGTTTGATGGTGGTTTTGACCAAAACATACATGGCCAAGCTGTATATGTGGTAGATGTACCTGTTGGTGCGAGCCGTTTCGTGGCAGAAATTACTGCATCTGAATCGGGTGATTTAGACTTGTTTGTTGGACTAGGTGAAGTGCCTGGAATCAGTACTTTGGTAGGCTCTTCTGCTGCCGGTGGTTCGTTTGAGTATGTCAGTATTGCCAATCCGCCAGCAGGTAAAATGTGGGTGGTGGTACAGAACTGGGAACCAGGCCATGTTACTGCTCAAGCCTTTACAACTCATATTGCAACCGTCACGGGTGATGAACTTAACTTAACCGCTGATGTACCTGTGGTGCAAGCAGGTGGCGTGCCATTCGATGCGAACCTAAGTTTCAATCTACCAGGTTCTGTTGCCGGTGATCGCTACTACGGTGCATTCTCCGTCGGTACCGATGCTGCAAACCCAGGTAACTTGGGTACGGTTCAAGTTGATCTTGTAAGACAATAAGTTTGAGCTAATTGAAGTTTATTAGTTAATAAGTAGGGCTCCGCTGAGGAGCCCTTTTTGTTGCATACTAGCTTAAGCTGCTACAGGCCCTTCGAGATATACTCAAGAAACTTCTCAAGTACAATTAATTCTGGATGCAATTTACGCAAGCCTTTTTCTGCAAGGGTCAGTGGCGTTGTCGGCTTAAAGTGCTGAATAGTTTTAAGGTAAAAGTAAGGGTTACGTTCGTGCTTCTTACTGTCGAGCATTTCCTTTAATAGTGCATCGATTAAAGCTGAAGAACGCGGGCTATCGTCCAGCTCATACTTAGCGATGCTACTTGCCACCGATACGTTGGTTTCTTCAATTTTAGATAGAATAGCATTTGTTAGACTCTGGTAACTGTATTGAACAATACGTGGCACATCTAATAAGTATGCGCAAATTTCTAAATTTTTGAGTCGCTGACGTAGATCGTTGCGCATCATGTCGGGACAAAGTTTTGGCTCAACTGCCAGTGTCCAGTCTATTTCTGCTTGGCTATCAGGTTCAATAAAATAGCGGTAACCGTCTAGCTTACCGAAGGCATGCAGAGTATCGAGATAGCCCAAATGCCAAAACTCCTTAATAAATTCTGGATCGAATTCAAAGGCATTTCCTATGTCGATCGAATTTTTGATGTAAACGGTTTGAGTACCTTCGGTATGTGGTCGGCGATTTAATCCGATGCCGGATATATCAACTAGAATAATTTTGCGGTAACCACGCTGTTTCGCCATGGTAAATGGCACGTTATCGAACAACCCTCCATCTAGATATTTTTTGCCTTCAATCATCGGGTTTTCAAAACCAGGAAAGGCGGCACTGGCCATGACGTAGTTAATGAGTTGGCCGGGTTCCATCTGCTCAATAAAAACCTGTCGGGGTTTGAAATCAGATATATTGACGGTGGTGACGCCGAAGTCGAGTTTGTTCTCGCGAATAATGTCTTCATCGATCGTTGACTCAAGTGACTCTCGCATTGGGCTGGTGTCTAAACCTCGCTTATCAACGAGGTTGCGGTAAACACCCTGCCAGTAACTTAAGCTATGTTCACGTAAGCTATTTTCATCGGCGAGCGCAATGTCTTTGTTGAGCCGAATGAGACTGGATAGTTTCATGGAGCGGGCGATTTCCATTAACTCCTTTTCGGCGCCTTGGGCCAAATATGCACCGATCACCGCTCCGATAGAATTGCCAATGAAAGCATTAACCGGAATTTTAAGTTCCTTTAGTGCCTGCCAGACGCCGATGTGATAAACACCTTTCGCGCCACCGCCGCCTAAGACCAGGCAATAGGGTCGTTCTGCTGACATAGTAACGTTAGTCCTTTCGTAAAAGTGTCCCCTAAGGAATATGGGGAAAGTAAAAATGTTAAGCGGCCTGAACAGTAGTTTACTCTTTTTCAGAACAGACAAAAGTCTAAGCCTTGTTTTGCAACCTATTTTTGACTTGTCCACCTCTAGTAAGGGATTTGCCGACACAAGAGAAAGTCAACGATTATAAAAATGTATTTTTTCTAAAAAGTTCGATTAAAGTGTTGATTTTATTGGGGTTTTAGGTGACGTAATCATACTGTTTGATTTTGACACAGGTTTCTGGAGGCCTGTGGATATGCGGCCTAGAGTGACTTCTCAAATGTTTATCCAACGACTTATCCACAGATTCTGTGAGTAAATGTGATTAACTCAAGATAGCCCACTCTGGCTTTTAAAAACAAAGCATTTAGCCTGGCATGACCACAAGTTCAGAGACTTCTAACTGACCGTTTATCTTTAAAAATGGGCAGGTTTTGGCCATCTCTATGGCAGTATCCATAGATTCAGCCTCAACGATGGTATAACCCGACATTGTTGTGCTGCCACCTTGCGAAACCGTACCGTCTGATCCAACCATCACCGTTCCTTTTAACGGGTTCATTGGGCTGACGGCCGCGTCCCCCAGTGATTTAATCCATTCCATGTATTCTGCGAAATGTTGCTTGCCTGCTTCAGGGCTTGAAGGTTTATCGCCCCCTAAGTAGACCATTACAAATTGCGACATAGTATTCTCCTAATGTTTTTGTTTTTATAACGAATCGGGTAACCTCAAGCATCGGCGTTGAAATCAGCCGCTGACCACAAAAGGCACACAATTTCACTATAGGCTCGTTATGGCGCTAGGCATAGAAAAAAATTGGATCAGCATGTTTAGATACTGTGCGGTGATTTTGGTTGTCACTCTGTGCATACCGTTGGCGAACTCAGCGGAAACAAAACCACAATGGCGTATCATAGAACAACCCATGTTTAGCCTAATCTATGAAGCCAACGTGCATGAGCAAGCAGAAAGGGTTGCGGCACAGTTAAATCACTATTTATCTGCCCACTTAACAGAGATGCCACTGAAGCGGCCACTAAAGCCGATTCCAATTGTCCTGTATTCACGCGCGCACACCTCCAATGGCGATGTGGGTATAATGCCGTATCGTTCTCGTTGGTTTAATAAACCTGCGCCTTTTGCACAACTTGAATGGTATGACGCCTTAGCAGTGCACGAAGGGCGCCATATAGTGCAATTTAATCAAATGAACGATAACTCTATTGCGAATGCGTTGCGCTATGCTTTGGGTGATCTCGGTACTGGTGCCTTTGCCGCTTTGTTTCTACCTACTTGGTTCTTTGAAGGTGACGCAGTGGTCAGCGAGACTCTAATGACCGCCGGTGGTCGCGGCCGAACAGCCTCTTTTGATTTATGGTATCGAACCGACTTAATTGAAAACCAACCCTACCAATACGATCGAGCCATGCTCGGCACTGGTTTCGACAGAACTCCTAGCCTCAGCCCCTATGTGTTAGGGCGCTACTTAACCGCTTACCTGCGCAATGAATATGGCAGCGATATTTTTGATCGAGCTATTAACGGCCTAGCTATTCCAAAAGGCGTAAGCTTTGATGGCACAATTAAACAAGAAACGGGTTTAAGCCTAACCGATCACTACCAGCAAATGACACAAGCGTTGACTAACCAGTGGCAAGAAGACCAGCAAGCTCTAGCCTTAACACCCATTGAAACTCTTACGGAATTCAGCGGTGATCATTGGCAAAGTTATTACCCTGTCAGTGTTTCGAGTGATCGAGTATACGCCGTCAAGGTTGATGCTAAATTGGGGACTTCGTTAGTTTCAATTAGAGAAGGCCGAAGCCAACAGTTAACGCCACTCAGTAATCGGGTTGCGCAAAGTTATTTTGGCGGTTCAAAAACCGCTGCTGTGGTTAAGCACAATGATCAGTGGTGTTGGATAGAAGAAAAGCCGAACGCCAAGGTACCCTTTAATGAAACCGCCGATCTCTACTGCTGGAGCAGAACCTTAGGTGAACGCCAACTATCAGTCGGTGATCGTTTTACCTATGTCGGTACTAGTCAAAAGCAATTTTTACTTAATCGGTTCAACGTTGATAGAAGCAGTGAACTCGTTTTATTAGATCAAAAAGGTGGCTTGCTACAAGTTGAATCGTTACCGAATAACAGCATTGCTTATGACATACAGTCAATTGACAATGGATGGCTATATGTTCTTTCAGGTAGTGCTAACGACGGTGTTTATAAAATAGACAGTCAGTTAGAAGAAACAAGCCTACTAAAAGCCAACAACAATGAAACAATTCGCTCGCCTATTTTAACCGAGAATTGGCTACTTTATATTTCAGATAAAACGGGTATTGATCAAGTCCATGCATTGTCTTTGCAATCCGGCAAAAACTTTCAAGTATCGACGAGACCTTATGGCAGCTATTTTTTACAGTGGGATGCAGCCAATGAACGCATTGTTATGTCTGACTATACTGCCCAAGGCCAACAGCTTGTGTCGTTAATTTTCAACGACTCACAACAACCACCCAGCGATTGGATTGAAGTTGAAGATAAAAAATCAAGCGCGCCCATTTTTATGGAAAACTTGGAACAATTTGAACCGCTTCAACTGAATCAGGCAACAATAGCCCCACTAGAAAGCCAACGATATACAATGCTGCCACATCTATGGAATCCACACAGCTGGAGCTTGCTGTTCACTGGCGATCAGTTAAATTTAACACTCAACTCCGAAGATGTGATGGAGAAGCTCAACCTACAATTTAGCGGCGGTTACGATGTCAGTGCTGAAGACTGGTTTGGCCAAGCCAGCCTAAAATACCGCGCAGATGCCGGGCCATTTTATAGCACAAAGGTTGAGAAGCTGATCGATGAACTTGACCAAACCAAAACCTCAATTCAGCTTGTCGCCGAACAGCCAATTGAACGCTATTCGGGTGTGCAGCAATCGCAATGGTTGCCATATCTTGGCTTAGAGCGCACTGAGCTTGAGCGAGAAGAACCATTGTATCGAGTGTTGTATGGCGTGGGTTATCAACGCCAGCAAGAACGAGCCTTTCAAGCGATAGATACGCCTTCAGGCTTTGCGCAGAGTTTAGCTGGGCAATATTACATAAATGAGAATACTATAAACTGGTTATCAACCTCTCAGTTAATCATGGAGGGCTTGCAAGAAAATCAATCAGTCGATTTTTCTCTATCGTTGCAGCATTTAAATTACCCTGTCTCAATGTTGAGCAGCAATACACTTTTTGAACCAATTGATCAGTTAGGATACAGCGCTCAAATGGAGGCTAATTTCGGTATAAACTTTGGCGCTGTTGGTCGTTCCTTTACCCCGCTATTGTATTGGCGTAATACGGAAGCCTCATTAAACTTTCTAAGCCAACATACTGAAAACGACAACGATCTCGCCCTTGGCTTTAGCGTATCGCCAAATGTAAACGTGCTAAGAAATGCGAATATAAGATTGAAACCCAGCGTGTCAATTTATTACTTACCCCGTAGTGAAGAGTTCAACTTGCGCTATCAGGTGAGCCTCGGAGGCTTCTAAGTACTACAACACAGAAAAACGTTGTGCGATGCTAATTTAATGAGAAATAAGATTTATGTTACAACCTGATCCAACGAATATAAAAGCCTTCGAATCGGCGAAAGTACTTAAACAGTGGCTCGAATTAAATCATGCCACTGAAACTGAACTTTGGGTGAAAATATTCAAAAAAAAGAGTGGCGTTCCAAGTGTGACTTGGGATGATGTCGTCATTGAAATACTATGCTGGGGCTGGATCGATGGCATCAAAAAATCAATAGATGATCAAGCTTACATGCAAAGGGTTACCCCTAGAAAAGCGCGAAGCAATTGGTCAAAGCGGAATCGAGAACATGTCGAACGGTTGATCAACGAGAACCGAATGATGAAACCAGGGCTTGAACAGGTTAATGCAGCGAAAGCCGATGGTCGATGGGATAACGCTTATACTGCAAGTGAAATGACAGTACCCGAAGATTTTCTATTGGCATTGGCAGGCAAACCTAAAGCCCAACAGTTTTTTACAACGCTGAAAAAATCGAGCCGTTATATCATTGCCTATGGGTTAACAAGTGCAAAACGACCCGAAACGAGAATCAAGCGATTCACAAAGTACATTGAAATGCTCGAGGCCGAAGTTAAGCCAGAATAGCTTAAAAACTGACACCTTTTGAAATACCTATAACATTGGAGAAATAAATATGAATACGGCTCCCGCGCACTACCCAATTGGTACTCCCGGAAAACCTTGGGGTAATCTCGAGCGCGAAGAATGGTTATCACAACAAACTAAACATCGAAGCTACGAAACCGATGTAATGAGTGTCATTGATCGCCTACGCAAAAACTTTGATGTGGAGCAGTATGGTAGCTTAAATTATGGCAGCGAAAGTTACCCGCTGTTTGCAATTCGTAATCGAGATTGGAACGACGATCTGCCGATTGTGTTGGTTACAGGAGGGGTTCACGGCTACGAATCCAGTGGGGTACATGGTGCTCTGCAATTTATTGAGCAGCATGCAGCGGGTTACGCAGGGAAAGTTAACTTGCTCGTTGCGCCTTGTGTCAGCCCTTGGGCCTACGAGCGCATTCATCGTTGGAATGCCAATGCAATTGACCCTAACCGTTCATTCCGAGAGGACAGCCCGGCAGAAGAGTCTGCTTCTCTTTTAAGACTTATCGCGCCTATCCGAGATCGCGTCTTGATGCATATTGATCTACACGAAACAACGGATACCGATGATACCGAGTTTCGCCCAGCGCTGGCTGCCCGTGATGGCAAGTTTAGTGAGCCGTGTGACATTCCTGATGGATTTTATTTGGTCGATGATACCGAGAATCCACAACTTGAGTTTCAACAGGCGGTAATTAAAGCAGTCGAGCAAGTTACGCATATCGCCCCTTCAGATGACAAAGGAGAGATTATTGGCTCAACCGTGGTGAGTCGAGGCATTATTCAATATCCACTGAAACAATTGGGCTTGTGTGCAAGCATCACAAATGCGCGTTATAAAACCACCACCGAAGTATATCCTGATAGCCTGAAGGCAACCCCAGAGCAATGCAATGCTGCGCAAATTGCAGCCGTCTGTGCCGCCATCGACTACGCGCTCATGCGCAAATAAGGTTTATTCTGGCTCTTCGTTAGCCGACATACACACGCTAAAGCCACCTCCTCATCACGAGTTGGTGGTTGCTTGTATTTACATCAATTCCAACGTACATTTGCGTCTTTTGTTGCTGAGCCAACTATCACGAAGACCAATCAAGAGAACTGTTAATGAAACCAATAGCAATTGCCTGTGTGTCACTTTATTTTCTATGCACTATTAGCTTCGCAGAGGAAGCAAATTTCCAAGATTCTCCTATTAAAAAAGAAGCAAGAGAATTTTCTCTTCAAGTGGTTGAGACCTTTTTCACACAAGATTGCGATCAATTTCATCACTTGCTTGCGGATACATTTGTTCTTCTCGATGGTGACGGTGAGTTTTCTAAAGATGGAGAGTTAAAGGCAAAGCTTTGTCAGTCAATTAAGTCGGCTATTAGAGATAAGAGTAAAACCTTTGATGATTATGTTAAGTACTATCAAATAGATATCTTTACACGATCTGAAATTGAACATAATTTTGATTTTTTATTTCCAGATAATACTGATATTCGAGAAACAGATTTATTTTACGTCGGTATGAAACTTAAAGACGGAGGCAAAGTTATAGAGCATTTTATTTGGGATGATCTGTTCTTTTTCATGGTTCGAAAAACCGATGAAACATGGTCGATTAAAGGGCTATCTGGTTAACCTTATTTAACCAGTCAGTAAATAATGGCCTCTAAATTAGAAGCCATTATTTTCATTAAGCGCTAATATGTGACTTACCGGCTTGGCCATACCAGTAGCCATTGCAAAACAATTCGTTCTTTGCGGGAGCGAGTTGCTTGCCATTGGCGGCTTGGCAATAGTCGTCTAGAATATCGCGCATATCGATCTGGCTTGGCACAACACGAATTCTATCAACGCCCATTGCCTGCATCTCAGTCACTTCTGAACGTAAGTCCAAAATATCACCCGACAAGGTTTGAATGCCATTGATGGTAAATAAACGTTCATCTTCTTGGCTGTCGACCGGAATACCCACCGGGTAATCTATGCATTTACGTTGGCATTTATCTTTTGGTAAATCTAGTGCTCGCGCTGTAAAGCAGCGTGCTGATAGGGCCAGTGGAATATAGCCGTGCACCATGACTTCGGTTTCAAGGTCAATATTTTCTTGGTGAATGGTGGTCATAAAGTCTTCTAAGTCTTGCTTACCGAGCTCAAACGGTAGCGTCCAACTAGTCATACCATCGCGCTGAAGCATTTTTAATGTTTCTGGTGAGTAGTTGTTTAAATAAGGCCCGCCGATAAACGAGCGTTGTTGTTGAAAACACAGCTCAGCGGCGGCTAAATCGTTTGCTTCTAATGGGTAAGGGCTAACTTTGCACAGAGAGGTTAAGCTTTTTAATTCTGATTCTGCCTCTAGGAGCGCAAGGCTGCTGATAAAAACTTCTTTGCCCTTGGCGGCGAGTTTATCGGCGATATCGATGTAATCTTGCTGGTTTAATTCTCTTCGTTTTGAGCAAACAGTTTCGCCTAAAATAACGCGGTCGACTTGGCTTGTGGCTATGTTGCCATAAAATTCAAACATCGTCGCGCGAGGCCAATAAAAGGGAATGGGGGCTAGGGTTACTTTCATTTTAGTTCCTTATTGCCAGTCGCGATCATAAGCGCCAATGGTGGTTTGTTTGCCTTCTGATACGGCCAGTAATTGATCACGCCAAGGCTGCTCAACACTGAAGGCCTCTTTATTTGCCATAAAATGATCAATGGCTTGCCGCCACACACCAACTACCTGGCCAACATAAGCAGGACTGCGTTGCCGGCCTTCAATTTTTAAGGCTTTCACGCCCGAGGCATAAAGCTTGGGTAGTAAGTCCATGGTGTTTAAGCTGGTGGGTTCTTCGAGTGCGTGTACTTTTTTGTCTAACGCATTAAAGCGGCCTTTGCATAGTGTCGGGTAACCGGCTTTTTCTCCAGGTTCAAACTTGTCGATCAATGAACCGCCCAACCGAGTTTTCATCACACCATCTACTTCTTGCCACTCAACGTATTTAGCCGGTGAACAGGCGCCAACCGTATTAGGCGACTCTCCTGTTAAATAAGAACTTAAATAGCAACGTCCTTCGGCCATCACACATAAACTGCCAAAAGCGAATACTTCAAGATCAACCGGACTTGTTTTTGTTAATGCTTCTACTTGTTTTAACGAAAGAACACGCGGTAAGACAGCACGCTGAATGTTGAAATGGCGCTTATAAAACTGCAGCGTGGCTGCATTGGTAGCGGCAGCTTGAACCGATAAATGCAATGCTTGGTCTGGGTGTTTGCTGTTGGCATAACCCAATACGGCAGTATCACCGGCGATAATTGCATCAGCCCCTAAATCGGTTGCGGCGTCTACAGCAAAGGCCCACTTTTTCCATTGGGCTTGATTGGCGTAGGTATTAATGGCGACAAATAACTTTACGCCTTTTGCGCGTGCAACATCGAGAGCTTTCATGGCGGCTCGGTCGTTAAAGTTTAAGCCCGCGAAATGTCTCGCATTAGTTTCATCTCGAAAACCAATGTAGATCGCATCTGCGCCATTATCTACAGCAGCTTTAAATGCATTGAGGCTGCCAGCAGGGCATACAAGTTCCATATTTAGCATTCACAGAAAAAATGTGGCGCTAGTTTAGCGCTAACGGTTTTACTTATAGTTGATAAGAATCAATTAGGCATCGCCTGGAAACAGTAAACTGCTCTATTCTATAATTTTTGAGTCATCGCTATGAGCCTTTTATCGAACCCTATTAATGAGCATGTGCAACCTTGGGTGCAAAAATTTTCTGCTAAGGTTCAGCCGATACAACGAGGCGCTTCGCTGAGTTCTAAACTATTAAACAGAGTACCTAATAAGTTACAGCGACGGCTGCTAGAGCCAGCACTTAATCATGCGCTTCAGTTGTTGGTCGATGAAGGTGAATTAGATTTCCTTGCTGACAAAACCTGTGGCATTGCTGTAAAAAATACTAACCAGTTATGGGTACTCAGCTTAGTCGATGGCCAGTTAAAGCTACTCGATCAAACACATACCGATGTAACCGTCAGCGCAACGGTTCCGGCGTTTCTAAAACTAATCAGTAAGCAAGCTGACCCCGATGCTTTATTTTTTCAACGTGAATTATCAATTGAAGGGAATGTTGAACTCGGTTTACATGTAAAAAATATGCTCGATGCGTTAGATGAAGATGACTTACCAGAATTTTGGCAAACTACATTAAGCCATCTTCGTAAATTGTTGATCCTTGAATCTTAATTTCTTGAAAGATTGATTGAATCTAACTGCTACCCTGTAGATGAGAAGCGGCCCATGGATGGGTTTATGGCGACAGAAATTTCAAGTAATGGGCCGCTGAACCGTGCGTATACTATATAATATTTGTAGGGCGGCAGTGAATGAGTCTTAACTAGGCCTAACATCTAGAGTGGCTACCTCAAAAGAAAACCTGTACAAAGGTGAGTTCGAATTATGGAGAACTCTAATGAGTCTTATTTTCAAACTAATTAGTGGGCTATTTCTACTGCTTGCTATTTTTGTTGTAGTTTTGTTTATTGTGTTTCGAGTACCAGATCGCCCATTGGCAGAGCTAGTCGAGAAATGGGCGCCGCCACCTTCTCAATTCGTAGATGTCGCCGGTATGCAAATTCACCTACGTGATGAAGGCCCGCGTGATGATGCTACGCCCATTGTTCTTTTACATGGCACCAGTGCTTCGCTGCACACGTGGGATGGCTGGACAGAATCTTTAATAGAAGAACGCCGAGTTATTCGTTTCGATATGGCTGGCTTTGGACTTACCGGTCCATCGGCTGATAACGACTATTCTATAGAGCACTATGCGAGCACCGTTATTGCAGTTCTTGATCATCTAAATGTTGACCAAGTAGTGTTAGCCGGTAACTCATTAGGCGGCAATATTGCATGGGTCACGGCTCTTCTGTACCCGCAACGCATTGATGCCTTGATACTGGTTGATTCAAGCGGGCTTCCTTTTGAAGCTAAGTCGGTTCCCATCGGTTTCAAAATAGCGTCGACACCTATTCTAAACAAACTCGCCGAACAAATTTTGCCACGCAACTTAGTTGAAAGCAGCGTTAAGAATGTATTCGGTGACCCTAACTTGGTGACCACTGAACTAGTAGACCGATATTTTGACTTAACAACACGAGCCGGTAGTCGGCAAGCGCTTGCCGAACGAGCAAGGCAAACCAAGCTAACGTTAACAGATCGAATTACAGAGCTAACCTTACCCACATTAATACTCTGGGGCGGCTTAGACGGTTTAATTCCCCTCGACATTGGCCATCAATTCCAGAACAAACTTAGCAACAGCCAACTTGTTGTGTTTGATAATCTCGGGCATGTACCGCAAGAAGAAGGCCCAGAAGAAACCGTCAGTGAAGTTAAAAGGTTTTTGCGGTTGCTCTAAGTGCAAATAGTTCGACATGAAGTTTGGTGGCGTGGCCGCTTTGGTGGCTCATTAACCTATCTCGGCCGCTCTAGCACGTCCGTGTGTCGCTAGACTTCGCCATCCATGGCTCAGATTACCGAGCTAGGTTAATGAGTCACCAAAGCTAGGTTGAGTGGTGTTTTAATTTCAAATACCTAGTTCAGCGTCTTGGTCGCTTTGGCGGCCCATCAACCTACCTCGGCCGCTCTAGCACGTCCTTGTGTCGCTAGACTTCGCCATCCATGGCTCAGATTACCGAGCTAGGTTAATGAGCCACCAAAGCTAAGGTTTGTGGTGATTTAATTTCAAATGCTGAGTTCAAATTCTTACCTTAATTCAAGACATATTTGATAAGGCGATATTTTTCTTGATTGGGCGGCCATCGCATAAATAAAAACTAACTATTCAATAAATGAATAATCTCGACCAATTTATCCACTGTATACGTAGCGACGACGTTTTCCGTAAAAATATATAATGATTGATGTAGTCCAAAAAAGTAAAAAACTTTAAAAACAAATACTTAGGGATATAAGTATGTCGGGATTTATGTCTGCACGACGCATTCTAAGGGTGGTTAAATTGACAAGATAAGCGGAAAGCTACAGTATGGTTGAGTTGTAGAGATAGTAAGTGAAAGGGGATTCGTTTTATCCGTCTTTCGGGCATATACGTCGCAGAAACGTTTAATAAAATGTTAGATGAAGAGCTAAGTCAATGAATGATGAGCTTAAAAGAATACTCGAATTCTTAAATTAAAAAGAAATGAGATGCACCTATGGGGCGATTGCTGATGAACTTGGATTAAAACCAAATTTCATAGCAGCTCAACTTGGCGAGAGACGGCCTTATGTTTCTTGGGTTGTAAATTCGAAAACTAACGAACCAACAGATTACTCTGACGATGAAAAACATCCAAACTTGTATCGCACTAGTCTTATAATAAAATCTGCTGATGCGCTAAAAAGGTATATGTTATCGTGACCCACCTAATAAAAAGTTGTAAGACAAGCCCGCTTTTCACCCGCTCTTGCGGGCAGGCTTTGGACTCGCTGACGCTTGCCCTTAAACAAAAACGTTATTAGGATGGGTATGATCAGACTGATATTCGTGATGATTGTCGTTAGCTTTTCTTTAGCACTCGCTGAAGAAATTGATGCATTTTACGATCAATTTATTGCTGATTCATGTTTTTCCGGAGAACGTACAATATTCCCTTTAAAGCAAACAGTATATCGGTTGGATGTTGATGTTAATTCAAATGAAATCTTAGTTGATGAATCAAAATATATTCAACAATCGCCTCAGGGCAGTTGCGGTGTAAGTATGTTAGATTACTCAACTCGAATGAAAATGATAATCTAACCCCCAATTCCAAAAGACGAGTTTATGTCCTTCAGTCTTTATAAATTGACTACAAACTTTGACTGGAAATACGTTTTCAAGAATTTGGACGGCGAGTGGTATTTGGTAGAAATGGTTGATAATACTTTTTGAGAAATACCAAGTAGCAGCCCATAACCCTTTCCGGACATTGGACAAATAACACACTGGAGTTCACTATTTAACAGTGTTTATCTGTGTGCAAAACTATTATGAATAGAGGCACTATCTTTTAAATCTCAAGCACGTAGCCCGTAGCCAGGCAGCCAGCAGCCCAAAACACATATACACCTCCCGAAAGCGGCGCTAAACTAGTGGTTTCCATTAAGACTATACGTTATGCGATTATTGCTGTTTTTAACCACCTTATTTATTACTGTTTCTGTTTATGCGGCCACAGACTACCGACCTTACGTGCTCGGAAATTGGCAATGCCAAAGCAGTGTCGTTACACAGTATGGTGATACGCTTGCAATGGGAGATCTGGGTATTGAGGATAATGGTCAAATGCTTGGTTCGGGTAACCTCTTGTTTAGTTATCCGAGCTTGAAGACTGAGGTACCATTAGCCGCTACGCTTAAAGCGACGTGGGTTTTCCAAAATAACCAAGTGATTGTCAGCCAGCTATCGGGTGACATTATATCGCCTTACCCGTTATTAAATGGCGTTGCTAATTCGTTCAAGCAAGATATTCTTCAACAGCAATCGGTCACGTTCAAACTCACCAAAATTGGCAAAAAGTACATGGCGCTCACTGCGCAGGACCAGACTGAAATTCAATGTGTTCGGCCAATAGTTGAGTAGGGGTTTATGGATCAGTTACGGGCGTTAAAATATTTTGTTGCGGTGGCGCAAACGGGCAGTTTTACTCAAGCGGCTGCGCGCTTTGATGTGCCGCCTTCTTCATTGTCTCGACGGGTGGCCGATCTTGAGGCTAGTTTAGGCGCGACCTTGCTTAAGCGAACAACTCGGGTGGTTAAATTAACCGAGGTTGGGCGTAGCTATTTCCAGCAGGTCGACGCAATTATTCGTGCGCTTGAGCAATCGGATGAGTCGGTGCGTTCTTATCATTCAGAGCCGATGGGGCGGTTACGTATTAGCTCGATGGTGGGTTTTGGTGAGCAGGTGCTGATACCGTTGCTTGATCGTTTCTCTAAGCTTTACCCTAAAGTCATGCTAGATGTGAGCCTAAGCGATCAACTCTCTGCGTTTGATCGAGATGATGTCGATATCGCTATTCGGGGCGGTTACGCACCCAATGAGCGAGTGGTTGCGGTTAATCTAATGAGTAACGACTTTTTCCCAGTAGCTGCCAAGTCATACTTAGATCAAGCAGGCACGCCAACACATCCGTTTGACTTGAAAGCTCACAAAGGATTGTTCTTTCGTTCACCCACCGGGCCAACGCCATGGCTGTGCCAAATAGAACGTCAATGGCATGATGTGTCGGGCGAGCCTGTCGTCGTGTCAAATAGTGGCAATTGGTTGGTAGATCGCGCGGTAAAAGGCGAGGGTATTTTGATGTTGCCGAAATGGGTTACTCAACCTCTGCTAGAAACAGGTGAGCTACAAGAAATCTGCTTTGATATTCCGATCAACGTTACGCAACAGCCTGACTTTGGCGTTTTTTTGCTGTATCAAAAACAGCGCTATTTAGTGCCAAAAATAAAAGTGGCGGTTGATTTTATTGTGGCCGAACTTAAGGTGCGCTAGCACCTATTTAGAATCTGGGTATTGTTACGGATTAACCAAAGGGTTTATTTTAACAAGTCGTTCAAGCACATCCATGTGTCACTCCACAGCGAGATCCCTCTCGCTGAGGCTTGTTTAAATAAACCCTTCGGCCAATCCTCATTCTGTGGCAGGTTTAAATTTGTAGTTTCTGAGTGAGCACTAGCTGACGGTATTTAATGCTTTTAAAGCGCTAAGCTGTTCAGGAATATCACGAAAGTGAGTTGTTACCCACGGGTGTAATGCATCTAGGCGACGGCGTGATTGATGGCCGTGATCTATGAGCAGGCAATCAATATTCAGTTCATTGGCGACTTCTAAGTCGTGATGTGTGTCTCCTATCATGACGGTTCCATCTGTGCTTAGTTGGTGACGTTGCATTAGCCTGTGGCCTTGCGCGGTTTTACTGGCGGCATGTTGATTGTCTAGGCCGGCTACGTCATCAAAAAAATCTATAATGTCTAGTTTATGCAGTACATTGATGAGCTCGTCGTGTTCGAATGCTGAGAGTATGTATTGTTTTATACCGAGTGTACGGTTCAGTGTTAGCGCTTCTATGACGCCTTGATACAGTTGGCATTTGGTGACTTCTTGGTTGTAGATACTCAAGTACTCTACGGCGAGTTTTTCAAACGGATCTGCTTCGAAGTTAAAGCCTAATGTTCGGTAGTATTCTTTTACGGGGAATTGAAAAATATCTTTGTATCGGTTTACGTCTAGCTTTGGTAGCTCGTACTCTATTAATAATGTGTTCATTGTTGTCACACATAAATCGACGTCATCAAGTAGCGTGCCGTTAAAATCCCAAATAATATGACGAACATTCTTCATTGACGATAAATTGTTTGAATAATGTGAAAACCAAACTTGGTCTTAATCGGGCCATGAATCGCCAGTACTTCTTTTTTGAACACGACATCATCAAAGGCTTTGAGCATTTGGCCACGGCGGAACTCGCCTAAGTCACCGCCTTTTTTGGCGGAGGCACAGGTCGAATGCTTTTTAGCGAGCTTACCAAAGTCGGCACCACTTTTTAGCTCGGCCAATATGCTTTCTGCTTTGTCTTTTTGTTTTACTAGAATATGCCTTGCGCAGGCTAAGTTTGCTGGCTTTGCCATTGAGTGGCTCCTATGAGTTGGTTTCTTTGCGGTGCTGTTGCTTGGGAGTGTGTGCATGGGTTAAAAGCTCTATCCACTGCACCAATCGTTTTAGCGCGCCCTGTTGCTGCTGGTAAAACTCGAATGCTTTTTGACCCAAGGTATCGCGTAAGTCTTTCGATTTGAATAAACCTGTAACGCGCTGCGCTAATGCTTCTGGCGAATCAATCACTACTACGGCATTGTCATGGCGCATGGCATCGAAAATTGTTTGGAAGTTCACATAGCTGTTGCCCGTTATAACAGGTATTGACAGTGCTGCTGGCTCAATTGGGTTATGGCCGCCGCCATTGTTGAGCGAGTTGCCAATAAAGGCCGCATCTGCAATGCCGTAAAACAGCATGAGTTCGCCGAGCGTGTTGACTAAAAATACCTGACTGCTGTCTGTGATATTTACGTCAGTTGAGCGTTGTGAGTATTCGAAACCTTGCTGACGTATAAGGTTTGCTATTTTATCTGCACGTTCAATATGTCGTGGTACTAAGAGCAATAGTGCATTTGGTATTTTAGAAACTATTTCTTTATGCGCAGCTAATACTTGCTCGTCTTCGCCTGGGTGGGTACTTGCGGCTATCCAAGTGGGTCGGCCGGCTAACGTTGTTTTCCATTGTTGAATGTTATTATCGAGCTGTGCGTCACGTTCAATATCAAACTTAATTGAACCGGTTACTTTTAAATGTTCTGGCTTTACGCCTAGTTTAGCAAAGCGGTCGCCATCGGGTTCGTGCTGGGCGGCGATACCTGAAATTTTGCTTAGCATCGGTACGGTGATTGACGAAAAACGTTGATAGCCGCGAAAAGAACGTTCAGATAAACGAGCATTGGCGACAATTACTGGAACCAGTTCGGCATGGCAAGCGTGAATTAGGTTAGGCCATAATTCAGTTTCCATTATTGTTAGCGAGGTTGGTTTTAACTTGCGTACTAAGCGACGCTGAATATTGCTTAAATCCCAAGGTAGGTAAGCATGAAAGACTCGCCCTGCAAAGAGTTGCTTTACGGTGTCAGAACCTGTCGGTGTCATGGTGGTAATTAACACGGGCATGTTCGGGTTTTTGTTTAGCCATTGTTCTATTAACTCTTTACTGGCAATAACTTCACCGACGCTCACGGCATGAACCCAAAAGCTACCAGTTGGCACTGTGGGCCAAAACCCAATGCGTTCTTTTATTCTATGTCGGTAGCCTGGTTGTTTTAAGCTTTTAATAAATAAACGCACAAAGGCAATTAGGGCAACAGGCCACCAGAGTATGGAATAGAGCGTTAAAGCGAGCTGCTTATTCATGTCAGTCCAACCAATGAGAGAGCACATCGTTTAAGTATAGATAACCTTGATCGGTTGTCTGTATGGCGCCGTTTGATTCTAAGAGCCAACCTTTTGCTTTCAGTGCGCTCAGTTGTGGCGCAATAACATCGCGAGATAAACCTGTTAGATTTTCAAATTGGATTAACGAGGTAGGCTCGCGAAGACGTAAGGTATTAATGAAGTAATCGAACGGTCTGTCTGCAATTTCAACAGGCTCTTCGTGACGAACTAATAAACGATCAGTGCGTAAGTAATCTTTTGGTAGGCGAGTTTTACGGGTGCGCGTTATGCCAAGCTGAGGGCTTATTTGCGTGTATTTGCCGTGTGCACCTGGGCCAACACCTAAGTAATCACCGTAGCGCCAATAGTTTAAGTTGTGGCGGCTTTCTTGACCTGCCTTGCAGTAAGCCGATACTTCATATTGGTTAAAGCCTTGTGCCGCTAGATGTTCTTGCCCAGCTTTTTGTATTGCCCACAAGACATCATCTTCAGGCAGTACGGGCGGTGCGCGATAAAATTCAGTGTTTGCTTCTATGGTGAGCTGGTACCAGCTTAGGTGCTGAGGAGATAAGGCTAAGGCTTGGTCGATATCACTCAAGGCTTGTGCTTGGCTTTGGTTGGGTAAACCGTGCATTAAATCAATATTGAAGTTTGATAAGCCCGCATCGTGTGCAAATTGCGCGGCGCGCTTTGCTTCATCGCGATTGTGAATACGGCCCAGTACTTTTAATAATGAGTCATCAAAACTTTGCACGCCGATAGACAGGCGATTAACGCCGGCTCGTGCAAAACCTTTAAATTTATCGGCTTCGGCCGTGCCTGGGTTAGCCTCTAAGGTGATTTCTGCATCGTCTTCAAAACCGATGTATGTGTTGAGCGCTTCAATAATATCGCCCACCGCTCTATCAGATAACAAACTCGGTGTACCGCCACCAAAAAAAACTGTGGAAATGCGTCGCCCTTGGGCTAAAGGCGCGTCTTGCTTTATATCGGCGATCATTTGCTCGATAAAAGCTTGTTCCGGAATGTCTTCGGCTTTGGATGCATGCGAATTAAAATCGCAGTATGGACATTTTCGAATGCACCAAGGTACGTGAACATAAACGGATAGTGGCGGCAGTAAGTTCAATTAAAGACCTAAACGCAAGCTGATTTGTTGCGCGAATGCTTTCACGGCTTGACCGCGGTGGCTTAATGCGTTCTTTTGTTCTTTGCTCAATTCGGCACTGCTGCATTGATGTTCTTCTACCCAGAAAATAGGGTCGTAACCGAAACCATTTTCACCGCGCGGAGCAGTCAATATAGTACCTTCCCAGCTGCGTTGAATAATTAACGGCGTTGGGTCATTGGCGTGACGCATAAAAGCGAGAACGCACTGGAAACGTGCTGTACGCTTTTGAGTCGGAACATCTTTGAGTTCTTCTAATGCGCGCAGTAGGTTGGCGTGGTCAGATTTTTCACCGCCGTTCATCGCACTGTAGCGAGCGCTGTATATTCCGGGTGCACCATTGAGTGCATCTATTTCTAAGCCAGAGTCATCGGCCAGTGCCGGTTTACCGGTTATTAAGGAAGCATGGCGTGCCTTGATGATGGCGTTTTCAATAAAACTTAAACCATCTTCAATCGCATCTTCGACGCCATATTCTTTTTGCGGTTTAATTTGAATATTGAGCGGTGCTAATAATTCAGAGAATTCTTTTAGCTTACCTGCGTTATTGGATGCAAGTACCCAGTCTTTAGAAAGGTCCATCATTAATCTCGCCATACTTGTTGTGGAAATGTGAATTCGAACGGTTCTTCACCCTCGATGGAAACGACGATATCGAGCCAGATTGTTTCACGATCGAAAATCAAGAAATCACCAATGTGATAAATAGCTTCGCCTTCTTTGAACGTGCGTAAGCTAATATCACCACGCTGGCCCATTAAGTTACGTTGTAACGCGGTTACATTTGCGTCAACCGCATAGGGAATGTTTTCACCGTCTTGTTTTAAAACAGATAAGTTAACAAAGGCTCTCTTGCCAGAGCGGCTAATATTATAGCGTTTGGCAATTTCAGGGCTGAGCTCTGTGGTATTGAGAACAATGTAATGTAGCTCATAGCCATTGAATTCAACTTTCTGTTCAGCGTAGGTCAAATTCAGAACCGAAGCGCCTAATACGAATAGGCTAAATAGTAGATGTTTGGTCATTTTTTATAACCCCTAATAATGGTTAAGCTAAGTTTATTTTTTGCCTAAATGATACAGCGCAACTTCACCGAGCATGTTTGGAAACATCTTTATCTTCCAGTTCGCTTCGTGCACGTTGTCGACCACGGTGCGCATTAAAATATCTATTTTGTGGTCTTGGCAAAGCACTTCGAAATCTTTAAACGTACAAAAGTGAATGTTCGGTGTGTCGTACCAGCGAAAGGGTAGCGCATCTGACATGGGCATCATACCGCGAAAGCCTAAATACATTCGTGTTGTCCAGTGGCCGAAATTTGGAAAGGTTACAATAGCGCGCTTACCAATGCGCAGCATGTCATCGACTATTTTATCGGGGGCATTGGTTTGTTGTAGTGATTGCGTCATTAAGACGGTATCAAAACTTTGATCATCAATGTAATCCAAACTGTCGTTTAGATCTTGATGAATAACCTCAATGCCTTTTTCAACGCAGCTGACAATTTGGGCGGTATCAATTTCCATGCCGTAGCCGGTTATTTGCTTTTCTTTTTTTAAGAACGCAAGTAACTCGCCATCTCCGCAGCCTAAATCGAGGACGCGTTCGCCAGGGGTTATCCATTGACTAATGGCTTGTAAGTCGGTTCTCATAAGGCGAGTCCTCTATCTGGCTTGGCTAAAAACCCACGCACAATGCCAACGTATTCAGGAATAGGAAATAAGAACGCATCGTGACCTTGCGGTGCGCCTATTTCTAAATAAGACACCGATTTTTGACTGCGCACTAATGCATCGACAATTTCTTTGCTTCGACTCGGGTTAAAACGCCAGTCGGTTGAAAATGAAACCACTAAGAAGTCGCATTTACTTTGGCTTAAACATTTGCTTAAGTCATCGCCATGGTCACCAGCTGGGTCAAAGTAGTCGAGTGCTTTAGTCATGAGTAAGTAGCTGTTGGCATCGAATTTATCGGAGAAAATCTCGCCCTGATAACGTAGATAGCTTTCTACTTCAAAATCAACACCATAATCAAAACTGAGCGTACCGGTTCTTAAATCGCGGCCAAATTTGTCACGCATCGAGTCATCGGATAAGTAAGTGATGTGCCCGAGCATACGAGCGAGCGAAAGACCACGCTTTGGAAGGGTATCGTGTTTGTAGTAGTAACCTTGGTGGAAATCTGGGTCACTTGTAATTGCTTGGCGCGCCACTTCATTAAAGCCAATGTTTTGTGCAGTGAGCTTTGGTGCGGAGGCGACAATTACGCATTTGTTTAAACGTTCAGGGTAATCTATTGACCAGCGCATAGCTTGCATGCCACCTAAAGAACCACCCACCACTGCATGCCAGCAATCAATACCAATGTGATCTGCTAGGCGAGCTTGGCTTTTAACCCAATCGCGAACGGCCATAATTGGGAAGTTTGGGCCATAACGTTCACCGGTTAATGGGTCTATTGACGTTGGACCAGTAGAGCCATGACAACCGCCTAAATTATTCAACGAAACCACAAAGTACTTATCGGTATCAATGGCTTTGCCAGGACCGATGCACGCATCCCACCAACCGGGTTTGTCGTCTTGCTCGCTGCTAAAGCCTGCCGCGTGATGGTGACCGCTTAATGCGTGGCAAATTAATATGGCATTGTTTTTTTCAGCGTTTAGCTCACCATAGGTTTCGTAAATCAGCTCGTAAGAGGGTAATTCACGACCACTGCGCAGGCTTAATGGTTGGTCAAAAAAGACGGTTGTCGGTGTAACGAGGCCGACGCTGTCACTAGGATATTCCCTTGGCATTTATGTTTCCTTAAATCCCGAAAAACGGGTGTAAGCCTTTTAGGCCCAAGACAAAATTGTAATAGCCTGTCGAGCTTAAGATTGCGCCACCAATAATAAAATCACGCAAGATAATAATGATTAAAAAGCCGACTAAATAAGATAAGTCGAGCATGCCAACTTGCAAGTTAAGTTTGCGTAACGGACCCACAAAAGGTTCGACGATTTCCTGCAAGAACGCTAGGAAAGGATTGTACTGCCCCATGGTGAGTAAACCGCCCACAGCGGAAATAATCATACTCCATTGCAGGACCGTTAAAATGAGCCCGGCAACACTGACAATGGCCCAAATCACCAATTGGCTAATGTAAGGTATTGGGTTGACACCTAGCAGTGCAATCACTAGCAGTGCCAAGACCAGCTGCCCCGCGAAAACAACGACTAATGATGCGATATCTAGACCGGCAACGCTGGGTATAACGCGACGCACCGGATTCAAAAAGGGTGATGTTATTTTAATAACCGTATGCGCTAACGGGTTGTTGAAATTGGCGCGTGCTATTTGTGCCAAAAACCGCGCTACCAGCGCAATTAAAACAATGCTAAAACCGGTTCGTACAATTAATACCGCTAATTCGCCAAGCATGTAAAACTCCTTTGTTATTTGGACAGCAGTTCAGTCAATTCGATAGAGCGATCAAAGCAAGCTTTCATCGCGTTGCTGACGATGTCATCGATGTTGTCGTCGTTAAAACTAAAAATTGCTCGCTCGGTCGTGCCATTGGGCGAACAAACATTTTTGCGCATTTGCCCGAGTTCTTCATCGGTTTCTAAAATCATTTTCGCCGCGCCCATCATCGTTTGACCGATAAGGATGCGTGATTGTGCTTCGCTTAGGCCCTGTGTTTTAGCGGCCTTTGACATAGCTTCAGCAAAACGGAAAAAGTAAGCTGGAGCGCTACCCGCGGCGGCGGTCACACTGTGAATCAGGTCTTCATCTTCAACCCAACTGGTACTGCCAACTGCATTAAAAACGGTATCTGCAAAGGCTTTTTGTTCTTCATTGCACAATGCATTAGCAAATAAGCCACTGGCACCGGCTTGAACAATTGAAGGTGTGTTTGGCATGACACGGATAATGGCTAAATCTGTACCTAACCAGGTTGCAATGCTTTGCTGTGGAATCGCTGCCACTACACTGATAATAAGTGGTTTAGATTGCGCAACATTCGTAGCAATGCTCTTGCAAGTTTCTTTCAAGCCTTGAGGCTTAACGGAGAGCACTAAGGCATCGCAACTTTGGACTAAGTGATTCGCGTCTTTGGCTATATTAATGCCGAACGCAGCATAGGTGTCGCATTTGTCTTGATTGCGGTCATAGACCCATAGACGGCTTGCTGCGAATCCGCTGGCCAGTAGGCCTTTGATGATCGCTCCGGACATGTTGCCGGCGCCTAGGAAACCTAAGGTAGTGATGTTCATGCAGTTGCTCCAGTTGCGGGGGTTCGTGCGCCAAAAATATCACTGCCTACGCGCACCATGGTTGCACCACATCGTATCGCTAGCTCAAAATCTGCGCTCATACCCATCGACAATTCTATACAGTCGGGAAAGTCTTTCATGAGGGTGTTTTGCAATGTTTTCAATTGCAAGAACTGACCTTTTAAGTCTTCTTCAGGTAAATCGAAGGCAGTAATGGTCATCAGTCCTCGGAACTTTATTTTTGGTAGTGTAAGCAATTGCTCGGCTAATGCGTACACCTCATCGGGAAATACGCCAGATTTTGCAGGATCGAGGCTAATATTTACCTGAATCAGAACATTGAGAGGAGGCATACCGTCTGGACGTTGATCGTTAAGCCGCTTGGCTATTTTAAAGCGTTCAATGCTGTGCACCCAGTCATACTGCTCGGCAATGCCACGGGTCTTATTGCTTTGTAGAGGGCCAATAAAATGCCAAGTGCAGCCAGGATGAATCCATGCTTGGCGCTTTTCGACCGCTTCTTGGGCGTAGTTTTCGGCAAAATGACGCGCACCCGCCTGATAAGCCTGCTCTAATTGCTCTAACGGCTTGGTTTTACTGACGGCAAGAAGTGAAACCTCGTCAATTGGCCGCTCTACGGCTATACAGCTGGCTAATATTCGATCAAAGACAGACTCAAGGCGTGAACTGAGTAGCAAGTTAGTCATCATTTTCTCAATTATTTAAGACACAATTATCAGCATTATAACTGGCTGTGCTAAGCTGAACGACATTAAATTTAGAAACTTAGTCGACTGATCGACGAAATAGAGCCCTACGATCGGAGTTTTGCATGGACATTACAGAATTACTTGCCTTTAGTGCTAAACAAGGCGCATCAGATTTACACCTTTCGGCTGGCTTGCCACCGATGATTCGTGTCGATGGTGACGTACGCCGTATTAACTTACCGCCCATGTCGCATAAAGAAGTTCACTCGCTTATCTACGATATTATGAATGATAAGCAGCGTAAAGATTACGAAGAGTTCTGGGAAACCGATTTCTCGTTTGAAGTGCCCGGAGTAGCTCGTTTCCGTGTTAACGCATTTAACCATAACCGTGGTTCAGGTGCTGTGTTTCGTACCATTCCATCGAAAGTACTGACGATGGAAGATTTAGGCATGGGACAGGTGTTTAAAGATATTTCAGATACCGCTCGTGGAATTTGTTTGGTCACCGGGCCTACGGGTTCAGGTAAGTCAACTACGCTTGCCGCTATGGTGAACTACATCAATGAAACCAAGTATGAGCATATACTGACCATTGAAGACCCAATCGAATTTGTTCATGAATCGAAAAAGTGTTTGGTGAACCAGCGTGAAGTGCATCGTGATACTTTAGGTTTTAGTGAAGCCCTTCGTTCAGCGCTGCGTGAAGACCCCGATATTATTCTCGTCGGCGAAATGCGAGACTTAGAAACCATTCGTTTAGCTTTAGAAGCCGCAGAAACCGGACACATGGTCTTTGGGACACTCCATACACAGTCAGCGGCAAAAACCATTGACCGTATTGTGGATGTTTTTCCAGCAACCGAGAAATCGATGGTTCGATCAATGTTATCAGAATCTTTAATGGCGGTTATCTCGCAAACCCTATTAAAAAAGAACGGCGGTGGCCGAATAGCTGCGCATGAAATTATGATAGGCACGCCCGCTATTCGTAACCTAATTCGAGAAGATAAAGTTGCACAAATGTACTCAGCAATTCAAACCGGCTCGCAGTACGGCATGCAAACACTCGATCAATGTCTTCAAAGTTTAGTCCAAAAAGGCATGATCTCACGTGAAATAGCACGCGAGAAAGCCAAGCAACCCGATAATTTTTAATTAGGTAGGTACGACCATGGAATTCGATAAGTTATTACGTTTAATGGTAGAGAAGGGTGCATCTGACCTCTTTATTACCGCAGGTGTGCCGCCTAGCATGAAAGTTAATGGCTCGGTTGTACCGGTGACCAAATCTCCATTAAGCCCAGAGAAAACACGAGAGCTTGTTTTGTCGGTTATGTCTGAGAAGCAACGCATCGAATTTAACGAAACTCAAGAGTGTAACTTTGCGGTTTCTGCACGTGGTATTGGTCGATTTCGCTGCAGTGCTTTTCATCAGCGCAACTTGGCTGGCATGGTGCTGCGCCGAATTGAAACCAGAATTCCACGGGTTGAAGAGCTAGGCTTACCAGACATTATTAAAAAACTCGCCATGACACGTCGTGGGTTAGTAATATTTGTGGGTGCAACTGGTACGGGTAAGTCGACCAGTTTGGCGGCGATGATTGGTCACCGTAATCGCAACTCCAAAGGTCATATCATTTCTATTGAAGACCCGATTGAATTTATTCACCAACATGAAGGCAGTATTGTCACGCAACGTGAAGTGGGTATCGACACCGACAGCTTCGAAGTCGCACTAAAAAACACACTTCGCCAAGCCCCCGACGTTATTATGATTGGTGAGGTACGTACGCGTGAAACTATGGAGTATGCGTTAGCATTTGCCGAAACAGGTCACCTTTGTTTGGCCACCTTACACGCCAACAACGCCAACCAAGCATTAGACCGTATCATGCACTTCTTCCCGCATGAGCGTCAGCGCCAACTCTGGATGGATTTATCACTGAACTTGCGGGGTATTGTTGCCCAGCAGTTAGTTCCAACACCCGACGGCCAAGGACGTAAAGCCATCATTGAAGTGTTGTTGAATACGCCATTAGTTGCCGATCATATTCGTAAAGGGGAGGTCCATTTACTCAAAGATCTCATGGGTAAATCTAAAGAACAGGGCATGCAAACCTTTGATCAAGCGCTATTTTTGGCTTATAGCAAAGGTGAAATTACCTATGAAGACGCCTTGTCATATGCTGATTCTGCCAACGACTTGCGCTTAATGATTAAGCTCGATCAGGAAACAGATACCAGTCACTTAAGTGGCCAAGCCTCTAAATTGACGATACAAGAATCGGGTGATTACGACTTCTAATTATTGTTTTTAGAATTGGGCATCGCTAGCCTTGATCGGATACTGTTTTCTTTTTTGATCAAGGCGGGCTCATCTGGCAGTACGAGCTTTGCCGCCACTATGGTTTTTAGTGCGTTGGCATCATCAGCAACCGATTCAAATACTTCAGCTTTTTCTATCCAGTGTTGAGCCTGAGATTTCCGGTTGCGAGCGGCCGTGCGAGCATCGATCATTTTCAAATACATGATCAGTACCAAAAGCAGCATTACTCCGCCAACCATTGAAAATCCCATTTGTTTGCCTTCTATTGATGACTGAAACTGCAAGGTGTCATTAAAGCACCAGTATTTGATTGCATTGCAGTATAGAGTATCTAGCACGTTTCGTTTACTTTCAAAGCACATATAATAAAAAGGAAAGGCTGTGGAATTTGATTACATCATTGTGGGTGGGGGTTCCGCCGGATCTGTATTGGCGAATCGTTTATCTGAAGACTCTTCGATCAAAGTCGCGTTGTTAGAGTTTGGTGGTGAAGATAAATCACCGGCTATACACGTTCCGTTTGGTATGGTGGCAACCGTGCCAACCAACTACTTAAACTATGCCTATAAAACAGTTCCTCAGCCTGGGCTCAATGGTCGGCAGGGCTATCAACCACGAGGTAAAACACTAGGCGGATCTAGCGCAATTAATGCAATGATATACGTGCGCGGCCATCAGTCGGATTACGATGAGTGGGCCGAGTTGGGTAACCAAGGTTGGGGGTTCAATGATTTGCTGCCCTATTTTAAAAAATCTGAACATAATGAACGTATCCAAGATGAGTTACACGGCCAAGATGGGCCATTAAACGTTGCAGAGTTAAAAAGTCCAAGTGCCGCACGCGATGCTTTTGTGAAGGCAGGCAAAGAAGCCGGCTTTGTACATAACACCGATTTTAACGGACCAGAACAAGAAGGTATTGGCGCCTATCAAGTTACACAAATTAATGGTCATCGTTGCAGCGCAGCACGTGCCTATTTGCATGACATTAAAGACCGTCCAAACCTGACAATATTGACTAAAGCAAAAGTATTGCGAGTTGAGCTAGAAGGCAAGCGTTGCACGGGTGTGCATGTTTATTGGCAAGGTAAAGCACACTTTATACGTGCGCATCATGAGGTGATTCTATCGGCTGGTGGATTGAACACCCCGCAAATATTACAGTTATCGGGCATAGGCTGCCCAGAAGATCTGAGTCACGCTGGCGTTAAAGTAAAGTATGCGCTTCCTGGTGTCGGCCAAAACTTAATTGACCACCCCGATGTGGTGTTAACCTTTAAGAGTAAAAATAAATCAGTCCTAGGCCCTTCGCCAAAAGGGATTTGGGATTTGCTAAGCGGCGTATGGAAGTTTTACCGAGGTGATTACAATAGCGTAATCAGTTCAAACGGAGCAGAAGCAGGCGGCTTTCTAAAAACCGACCCAGCAGAAGCCCGGCCAGACATTCAATTGCATTTTGTTGTAGGTATTTTACAAGACCATCTGCGCAAACCTTCGCCCTTTCATGGCGTCAGTTGCCATATTTGTGTGCTTCGGCCTAAAAGCCGTGGCTGGGTAAAGCTGGCTTCGGTTGACCCTTTTGCAGCGCCTTTGATACATCCAAATTTTTTAGCCGAAGAAGCAGACGTTGAAACGTTATTTCGAGGTATTCGCTTAACGCAAAAAATGCTCACGGCTCCGGCACTTGCCGATTTTTGCAGCCAAGAAACGCATCCATTAATGTCATTGACGGATGATGAGTTACGCACCGCGATTCGAAACAGAACCGACACGGTTTATCACCCATTAGGCACCTGTAAAATGGGTCATGATGAGCTTGCTGTTGTTGATGATCAGCTTCGAGTGCATGGCATTGATGCGTTGCGAGTCGTTGATGCGTCTATTATGCCAACTATTATTGGTGGAAACACCAATGCTCCGACCATAATGATCGCAGAAAAAGCCGCAGATATGATTAAGGCTGCTCGTCTACGTTAAGTGTACGGACGGTAGTTGGTCGTTTGGACTGGTTAAATTGGTGTGTTTGGCTAATGGCTGCCATCATCAAGCTTGCAGGCCTTGTTACGCGGCTTTTTAAAAGTTGGCACGTAAACTGTAATAAGGTTGGTAAGTTAATTTATTGGAGTGGACCATGTCTTATTCAGACCGTTATTCAGACTTACATACGCAGCGATATTATCGAAAGCGAACACGAGCAATATCACCTTTAGCGATGCTAGGTCGAATTGCTTTTTTTGCTTTGTTGTTGTTTGGCGCAGCAATGGGTGGCCTTTGGTTGCTAGGCGCTGTGATTGGTTTATCGTTGGGTATTCTTGGCCTGTTGCTCGCGCTTTCACCTATTATCTTTGTGGTGTGGGTCCTTTGGCTTATTTTCAAAGCGATTATTCTGTAGCCTAACTGGCTTTAGGCTACAGAAAGAGCCTAGTAGCAGTAGGTCACTGGCCATTGCCGATTCGTCAGCAGTAGTGAAACTGCGCTGCTGGGGTTAATTGTGATACTGCCGGTAATTTTAAAGCCAGAGGTATCAATAAAAAAGTCAGTACTGTCACGAGCGATAAGCTGCTTTGCTTGGAAAGGGTGGGGCCAATTAACTAGAGCACCCTCTACCAACTGCATTTGAATTGGCAACATGCCAGTTAAATCGGCTTCAGCGCTATTGTTAAGCCTTCTCATGACATCGCTCATTGTTAAGCTGTATTGGTGTGCATTTTTGCTTAAATCAATACTGGCGTTCGCCGAGGCGTTGCCGCACTGGGTTGTGAAGACTAAGTAGCGGACATCGGCTTGCGATTCGTTAAGATCAAGGGTGATTCGATCCGTTTTAAAAAACGCTTGGCCTTCTATGATGTTTTTATCCGTTAATATCACTTCATCTAAACGGGGCAGAGTCACTTCACCAACGCCGTTAAGTAAAAAGCGAATTGCTTGGTCACCTTGTGTCAGTTGCAGACCATATCGACCATTTTTTCGGGCAGGATTCAACGAAAGAAATTCACCCGTATTAATTGCGATCATGGCATCTTCAGCCTGATCGAGTTTTACCGGTTGTGACCACAATCCGCGGCTTAGAAAAACATCAATCGATTGCCGATCGGCTTCTGCGACCATCTGTATGTCAACAGTCAGCTTTTCTGGTTCAACTTTACTTAAATCAATACTAGCGCAACCGGTAAGTAGCCATGGTGCCAATATCATCATGTTGATTAGTTTTTTTACAATCAAATTGTTCATAAAATGAGCTGTTTCTCTTAAATGTATAATGCCCATAATAGGGTGCTAAGGATAAAAGAGCGAGCTTGTGTTTTTCTTGTTGTCGTTTTAACATTGTTCGAAATAACGACTGCGTCACACTTTAGTGACTATCGGTACGGAGATTCGTTACATTTTCTTTGGACTGTTAAGGTCAAACCATAATGATAAAAAAGAAAGGAATGAGGTCAGTGGGCGAATTTATAATAAATGGCGATGCAGGATGCCCAACGCTAGTTTTAGCACACGGAGCAGGTGCTGGTATGGAGTCGGACTTCATGAACTATGTGGCAACAGAGCTGGCACAAAAAGGATTAAGGGTCATACGCTTTAATTTTCTATACATGCAGCAACAGTTACTTACCGGGACGCGTAGGCCTCCCGATCGAGCGCCCAAGTTACTTGCACATTACTCAGATGTATTAGATCGACTTGCATTGCCTTCGCCTTACTTTATTGGTGGTAAATCAATGGGCGGACGCATGGCTACCGTGTTAGCTACCCAGCACGCTGTTGCTGGAGTGGTCGTTTTTGGCTATCCATTTCATGCATTGGGGAAACCTGAAAAAGTGCGTGTTGACCATTTTCCTGAGCTAAAAAGCCCTGTTTTGGTCTGCCAAGGTGAGCGTGATACTATGGGAAATGTTAATGACGTTGCGCAATATCGTCTGGCCGAAAATATGAGCATTGAGTGGTATGCTGATGGTGATCATGATTTAAAACCAAGAAAGTCGAGTGGGTTGAGTCATGAACAGCATTTGCAGGCTGCTGTGACCCGAGTGAGCCAATTTATTCATGAGACTACTGCCTCATAAGCATGTTCTACAGTACGACTGGCTGGTGCATTTTTATACAGCTATGTCGCTGCTGTTCCCAATTATCTTTTTAATTTCTTCCAGTGAAGCCAATCCATGGCAGTTATTGTTGCTATATCCGTTATTTTTATTGCAGTGGTATCATGGTTTTTGGCAAGCTGAAAAAGATGTTTATGGGCATTTTCTTTTTCTATTAGTGCTTGCCAGTTGGGCGACATACCTGCATTGGTCGGGCGCATTTTTATTTTTCTACGGTCAAGTATTACTGCTTAGGCTTTCCAAGTTCTGGCAAGCTTCTATCGGATTTATGATAGAAGCCATTCTAGTTACGCTGATTGGTTGGTGGTTAGATTACCCTATTGTATTTATCTCTACCTTCTGTGTTCTGGTAATTTTTGGTGGGCACGCAAACTATTTGTTTTTTAGTCACAGTAATGCTCAGCGTGAACTGCTGTATAAGCAAGAAGAATTAGCGTTGGTATTGCGCGAGCGAGAACGAGAACGAATTGCACGCGATTTACACGATGTACTAGGTCATACGTTATCGACCATAGCGCTTAAATCTGAATTGGCGGCAAAGTATCTTGATAAACAGCTAGTTACCAATGCTCAAGCAGAGCTTGAAGATATTAATGCATCGGCAAGAATGGCTTTGGCCGATGTTAGGCAAACGGTGACTGGTTATCGTTCAGGCAATTTGGGCAGCGAGCTTAATATGGCAAACAATTCCTTGCAAGCAGCGGGGCTCGTTACTGAGCTCCCCGATGTTTTGCCTAAGCGTATTAGTCGGGAAATGGAAAACTTGCTTAGCTTAATTATTCGCGAAGCGGTTACCAATATCATTCGCCATGCGCAAGCTCATTACTGCCGTATTCAGCTATTCAATAGAGACGCTCATTGGTATTTGGTTGTGACAGATGATGGCATCAGTTGGAATGGTTTAATGGGCAATGGTTTAATGGGCATGAAAGAGCGTGTCGGGTTATTCTCTGGTAAGCTCACCATTGAAAACCTATTCCCAGGAACCAAGCTTACTGTAAAACTGCCGCAACTCATCGAAGGTCATGCGGATGCCTAAGATCAAACTATTAATTGCCGAAGATCAGGCGATGGTCCGTGGAGCCTTATCTGCGCTACTTAATATGACTGGCCATTTCGACGTTGTTATTGAAGCCCGCAATGGCGATGAAGCATTTGAACTTGTTAAAAATAACTCAGTTGACATCGTATTGACCGATATTGAGATGCCGGGTCGAACTGGCTTAGAATTAGCGGCAGATATTTTTAAGCGCATAGAAATGCCCCCTAAGGTCGTGCTATTGAGTACGTTTTCGCGTCAGGGCTATGCACAGCGAGCACGTGAACTGGGTGTTCAGGGTTACCTTCTTAAAGAGGCGCCTTCAGATGACTTAGCGCTTAGTTTAAAAAAAGTAATGCGTGGTCACATCATTTATGATCCGTCATTGGAGTCTGAGCCGAAAACGCATTTTGACCCGTTACAAGATCGCGAGAGAATAATTTTGCGACTGGCTGAGCAGGGCGTCTCGACAGCTGAAATCGCCAAAGTCGTTAGCCGCTCAGAGGGCACGGTGCGCAATGCACTATCAGACGTCATTAAAAAATTAGCCGTATCCAATCGTACAGAAGCGATTCGATTAGCGAGAGATAAGGGTTGGCTTTAAGTCGACCTAGTTTGAATACAACATTAAAGAGAGATTCACCGTGTTAAAATATGAAATTATGCCGGTCACTGCATTTGCTCAAAACTGCTCGTTACTTTGGTGTGATGAAACCAACGAGGCTGTATTTGTTGACGCAGGAGGCGAAGCAGACCGCCTACTTGCCGCGGTTGAAGCAAAAGGGCTAACACTAACGGCTATTTGGTTAACGCACGGTCATCTAGATCATGCAGGGGGGTCGCAAGATATTCGTGAGCAAACCCAAGTGCCCGTCATTGGGCCAAGTAAAGAAGATGATTTCTGGCTTGAAGGTATTGAGCAGCAAGCGCAAATGTATGGCTTGCCGGGCTTGCGTAATGTGATGCCCGATCGATGGTTAACGCACGGTGACAAGTTAAAGGTCGGTAATGAAGAGCTCAATGTCATTGCCGCGCCAGGGCATACTCCAGGGCATGTAATTTTTCATCACCCTAAGCAGCAATTAGCTTGGGTAGGTGATGTGATTTTTGCCGGTGGTATTGGTCGTACTGATTTTCCAAAAGGCGACTATCAAACCCTAATTAACGCTATTAGACAGAACTTATGGCCTCTGGGTGATGATGTTAAATTTATCCCTGGCCACGGTCCTGAGTCGACATTTGGTGCCGAACGGCAAACAAACCCCTTTGTTGCAGACCACCTATTTAACTAATATTTCACTACATATAGTTTGACATAGATATTTTGAAGCTATATCTTGTGCTTAGCTTTGAAATAAGCAAATCACATTGGCAATAATTATGACGGCTGTTGTACTTCGCAGCCGCTTGGGAAATCGGTGTAAATCCGATGCTGCCCCCGCAACTGTAATGGTGAAGCTTGTATTGATATCCACTGAGACAAGGTCTTGGGAAGGTAATACAAGCGTTGAAGCCTAAGCCAGGAGACCGGCCAACGTGATAACGAAAACGATAACTCGGGCGGGGCGAACCGATGACAAGTATTCACTTGTTCTATTGAGTAGGCTACACAATAACTAACTATTTCTTCAGAGTTAGTTTTGCTGTCTGCCTGCCACCCCGCTTTGTCATGACTGGAGATTGACAAAGTGCAAATCAAAAAAAGAAATGGTCGCTTAGAGGCGATCGATCTCGATAAAATTCATCGCGTTTTAAACTGGGCTACACAAGGACTTGAGAAAGTCTCTGTGTCTGAGATTGAGCTTAATTCCAAGATACGATTCTATGATGGCATCTCTACCTTTGATATTCATGAAACTCTCATTAAAGCGGCTGCAGATTTAATTTCAGCGAACACTCCCGATTACCAATACCTTGCAGCACGTCTAGCTGTTTTTCATATTCGCAAGCAAGCGTACGGTGCATTTGAACCACCGCATTTGGAGGAGCATGTTGAGAAGTTAGTCGCATTAGGGCGTTACGATAGCGAACTTCTGAGCGCCTATTCCACACAAGATTGGCAACAACTCAACGACGCTGTTAAGCATGAGCGGGATCTGGACTTTGCTTACGCCGGCGTCAAACAGTTACAAGCAAAGTATTTAGTACAAGATCGGGTTACTGGCCAGCTGTTTGAATCACCGCAATTCTTATACATATTAATTGGCGCTTCATTGTTTGCGCACTACCCGCAAGCAGAGCGCATTGCGATGATCATCGATTTTTACGAAGCAAGCTCAACGCATAAAATATCTTTACCAACACCTATTATGTCGGGGGTTCGTACTCCTACCAGACAGTTTTCTTCCTGTGTCTTAATTGATTGCGATGACAGCTTAGACTCAATCAACGCAACCTCCGCCTCTATTGTTAATTATGTGTCAGCGCGCGCCGGTATTGGTGTGAACGTTGGGAAAATCCGCGCGATTGGTTCACCAATACGCAATGGTGAAGCATTCCACACCGGATGCATTCCCTTTTATAAGCACTTCCAAACGGCTGTAAAATCATGCTCGCAAGGTGGTGTTCGTGGTGGTGCGGCAACCTTGTTCTACCCTGTTTGGCATTTGGAAGTTGAAGACTTGCTGGTGCTAAAAAATAACAGAGGCGTCGAAGAAAACCGAGTGCGTCACTTAGATTATGGCGTTCAATTAAATAAGTTAATGTATAAGAGACTCATCAATAATGGCCATATAACGTTGTTTTCACCTTCAGATGTGCCTGACCTATATGATGCTTTCTTTGCGGATCAAGATAGGTTCGAAGCTTTATATTTAGCTTACGAAGCCAACGATCGTATTCGTAAAAAAACGATAAAAGCCACAGAACTATTTTCATTGTTGTTGCAAGAGCGTGCCTCAACCGGTCGAATTTATATTCAAAATGTTGATCTATGCAATGATCATGGACCATTTATTCCGAGTGTTGCGCCGATACTGCAAAGTAACCTCTGTATGGAAATAGCGCTACCAACATCGCCGTTAACACGCATAGATGATGAGCAAGGCGAAATTGCTTTGTGTACCCTTGCAGCCGTTAACTTAGGTAAATTGAATGGCTTGGATGAGCTTGCAGGCTTGAGCAAGATTTTAGTGCGAGCGTTAGATGCGCTGTTAGATTATCAGCACTATCCTGTCGCAGCAGCTAAAAGAGCTACGATGAAAAGACGGCCTTTAGGCGTGGGCGTTATTAACTACGCTAATTATTTGGCTAAAAACGGTGCCCGTTATTCTGATGGATCTGGCAATAACCTTACTCATCAATTGTTTGAAGTGCTTCAGTATGAACTGTTGAATGCCTCGGCAGATTTAGCAGCTGAGCAAGGTGCTTGTCCTGGTTTTAACGAAACTAAGTACTCGCAAGGCTCGATGCCAATTGATCGTTATAAAAGTGATGTCGATCAGCTGGTAGACACCCCGTTGCTATGTGATTGGGACGCGCTTAGAGTGAAAATAGCGGAGGTCGGCATACGCAACTCTACGCTAACAGCTTTAATGCCTTCAGAAACATCGTCACAAGTGGCTAATGCGACCAATGGTATTGAGCCACCAAGAGCGCTGGTTTCTATTAAAGCGTCGAAAGATGGCGTATTGAAGCAGGTTGTTCCCGATATTAAAACCTTGGCACCTAATTATGAGTTGTTATGGCAGCAACCTAATAACAAAGGTTACTTGCAGTTAGTTGCGATAATGCAAAAGTTTGTCGATCAAGCAATTTCTGCTAACACCAGCTACCAGCCTGAAAACTTCCCAGAGCGTAAAGTCCCCATGCAGTTGCTCATGCAAGATTTGCTGACGAGCTACAAGCTGGGCTTAAAAACTTTGTATTACCACAATACGCATGATGGTTCGATGCAAAAACATGAGCAAAAAGAAGTAGAGATGGACAGTTGTGAATCTGGTGCCTGCGCAATATAAGGAGCGTGACTATGAGTTATTTATCATTTAATCAAAAACAATTTGACCCGCTAACTCAGCCGATGTTTATGGGAGAATTAGTTAATGTTGCTCGCTATGATCAGCAGCGTTATCCAATGTTTGAGCAGCTTATTGAAAAGCAGCTATCGTTTTTTTGGCGGCCAGAAGAAGTTGATTTATCTCAAGATCGAAAAGATTTCTTAGCATTGGGTGAGCACGAAAAACATATTTTTTTAAGTAATTTGAAATATCAGACACTGCTCGATAGCGTCCAAGGTCGATCACCTAATGTTGCGTTTTTGCCCATAGTGAGTCTTCCAGAATTAGAAACTTGGATTGAAACTTGGGCATTTAGCGAAACTGTTCACTCGCGATCCTATACCCATATTATTCGCAACATAGTCTCAGATCCGAGTGTTATCTTTGACGATATAATTAAGACACCCGAGATTGTAGAGCGTGCTGAATCTATTACCGGATACTATGATCAATTAATATTTGCGGTACAACATTGGCATACACTCCCCGTTGAACAACAATCAGACGCGAAACAACGAGAAATAAAACGGTTGTTATATCTGACGATGGTTTCGGTCAATGTCTTAGAGGCTATCCGATTTTATGTCAGCTTTGCTTGCAGTTTTGCGTTTGCCGAAAATGCAAAAATGGAAGGTAACGCCAAAATCGTAAAGCTTATTGCACGAGATGAAGCTCTGCATTTAAGTGGTACAGAGTTTATAATTAATACTTGGGCAAAAGGCAAAGATGACCCTGAAATGGCAGAGATCGCACAAGAATGCCGAAGTGATTTAGTGCGTATTTTCAAAGATGCTGCAGAACAAGAAAAAGCATGGGCCAACTACTTGTTCAAAGAAGGTTCAATGATGGGTGTCAATGCAGACATTCTCCATCATTACATAGAATACTTAACCGATGAACGTTTAGAGGCGCTGGACCAGCAACCAATCTTTAATCGTAAAGATAACCCGTTACCATGGATGGATCATTGGGTTTCAAGTGCAGCCGTTCAGGTTGCTCCGCAAGAAGTCGAAATATCGAGTTACCTAGTCGGTGCCGTAAATACGACAGTTAACACCCATGACTTTGAACTGTTTGAGCTCTAAGCAAAGCTCATTAGAGCAATGGGCTTGTTAATTGCGCAATGCTTTCTAGAAGCTTTTTGATAAACGGACGTGATTGCCACTTCGCGAGTGACAGTGATTGAGATTGCTCTATGTAGCCATCGATCACTGTCATGATCTCTTTATTAAATGCGAGGTCATCGACAATCAAGGTTGACTCAAAGTTTAACCAAATACTGCGCATATCGAGGTTCACTGAACCCACGAGCGTTAGGGTGTCATCTATAACGACGGCTTTAGTATGTAACAGTCCACCATGAAAGTGCATGATATTGACGCCAGCAAGTAATAATTCTTCAAAAAATGAACGACCCGCATACTGTGCTAAGTGACTGTCGTTATATCGGGGTAATAAAATTGTCACCGAGATATTTCTTTTGGCGGCGGTTTTCAGCGCCTGAAATAAAGACTCATCAGGAACGAAATAGGGTGTAGTAATTACAACGCGTTTGGTTGCACTGTGGATGGCGGTTAACAGTACTTGTAAGAGTAATTCATCGTCAATGGCTGGGCCGCTAGGCAACAATTGCATTTGTTCTTGCTCAATTGTTGTTTGGGTAGGCCAGCAAAGATGTTTCTCTAGGCGAATGCCGGTTTCTAGCTCCCAATCGAAAACCAGAGTGCTTTGAATAAAGTGCGATATTTCTCCTTCAAGCCGAATCATCATGTCTATCCAGGCGCCAACCCCAGCCTCTGTTTTAAAGTGCTTAGGATCTACAAGGTTCATGGAGCCAGTGTAAGAAACCTTGCTGTCTATGCTGATTAGTTTTCGATGCATACGAAGATCTTGGCGCCTGAGTGTCATTCGTAAAAGATTGGCGTGCAATGCATCAACTATCTGAATGCCATGGTTACGCATATCTTTACAGTGCCCACTACGGAAAAACTGGCTCGAGCCTACGCTATCAAACAGCAAATGAACGTGTACGCCGCGCTTAGCGGCGGCTATTAACGCATCAACAACTTTGTGTACATCTCCTTTAACTTGAATGATATAAAACTCAGCAAAAATAACTTTCTTGGCTTGGTGTATATCGTTTAGGAGCGTGTCGAATAGAGTATCGGGATGACTCAGCACTTTCCATGATTGAACACTCAGAGACGGCGCTCCAATAGCCTGGTGGACTAATTGCATTACCTTCGGTGTGGACTCCGGCATAGCACTAGGTACTTTCAGTGATTTCAGCCACTTGCGGTATTGTTTAAACTGCTCAGCCGCACGCTTTGCACGAAGGCTGCCTAAGTAGCGTTCACCGAATAACAGATACAGCAAAATACCCATACCGGGGAGGATGTAGATAAAAAACAGCCAAGACAAGGTCACACCGATAGGGCGCCGCTTCATCAGAATTCGTAGGCTCAATGCGATCATTAAGCAAGCGTATGCAAGTGCGACAACAGAAAGCAGCAACTCGAATGTCATCAGGTGTCTCAACAATTTAAGTTAGCTTATAGGATAAATCGAAAGGGACACTTTTGTAAGCATTTACAGGGGTGTTTTTTAGTAGGCTACGAAACTAACAGTTGACGGGTATATTCGTGCATATAAACGCCGTAGCTACCGTCGTGCAGCATGGCTTTAATTCTTACTCGAGGGTTACCTTGACGATCAACAATATCGCGCAAATTAACGACAGTTTCAGGCATTTCATTTTTATTTTGATCGCGAATAACAGATAGCTTAGGCAGTAAACTAGCGTCGTTATTTTGGCCAATCACAATGCCAACTTCACCACTTGTCAGTTCGACAATTGTACCTATAGGGTAGACGCCCAGCATTTCAATGAGCTGGTCAACCATTAGCGCATCAAACTCTGTACCTCTGCCGCGATAAAGTATTTTAGTAGCTTCGAAGACAGTTCGCTGCTCGGCATAAGGCCGATAACTAGTCATTGCGTCAAAGGCATCTAAAATGTGAATTAAGCGCGCGTACTGGTTAGTCTGACTCGCCATGCGTTTTGCAGGATAGCCATTCCCATCAGGTCGCTCATGGTGATAGTAACCAGCATCGACGACTGCTTTCTCAAAACCAGATTTCTCGAGAAAATAGCGCGTCCATTTTGGATGGTCATGTACTAGTCGCGCTTCTGATTCAGATAGTGGGTTTGGTTGGTTGAGTATTTGTGGCGGTACTTTGATCATGCCGATATCAAATAATAAACCTGACAGACCCGCAATTTTAGCCTCTTCACGAGACCAACCGCAGTGCACCGCAAATACCATTGCCAATAAGCTTACATGCATGGCGTGTTCGTTAGTGTAATTGTGGTGAGACTTAACCCGTGAAAGCCAAGACATTGCTGAGGTGTTTGAAAGGATGCTGTCGAGGCAATTATCTACCTTTTGCGCTAAGTCTTTCGAATTTAAGAGCTGATCTTGGCCAAATTGTTTAAAGCAAGTTCGTAACGACTTAATTGTCTCAGAATAAACAGGCAATACATTGCGTAGTCCCGATCGTGCTAAGTCTCTATCTATTGAAGCAGGGAGATCATAATTTTTTGATTCTGAACGCCGAGCAAAGGGATTTTTTGATTTCTTTCGGCTGAACGGGTAGACGCTTTTTTCGGTATCAACAAAGACGAATTGGCACAGCGATTTGAGTGTTGCTATATCTTGACTAGATTGTACCAAAAAGCCTTGCATTAAAAAGGGAGTGCCCAGCCACGGACGATCTAAACGACAAACGAACATCCCCGCTTTAAGCATATCTGCCGGCAGCGCGATAGTGGTTTCGTTTATTTGTTTTACGCTCTGGTTCACACTACGCATCTTTCCTACTTCTAAGTTTTGAAGTCTATCACAAAAGTTCAGATTAGCTACTCGACAGTTTGAATGCTTAATTCTCGTCTGGGTGTCTAATTAACCACTTATTATAGTATCGGCTAAAAGCGCTCAAACTTGAATGACGGTAACTATGAAGCAGTTGTATTAAAGGCAAGATTCCAGCTCAATTGTAAGTTTTTGTAATCGAACGCCTAGCATCTTGCTAAGTGGCTGATTTGCATAAGTAAAACAGTTCAGAAACTTACATTGACACAACTGGCCAAGATACATACAATACGCGTCCCTCAAATTTGGGGAAAATTAACTGCTGTTTAACATCTTTGGAGCTTTGGTCACATGCAGAACCAAAAGATCAGAATTCGCTTGAAAGCGTTCGATCACAGATTGATCGATGCGTCGACTCAAGAAATTGTCGACACGGCGAAACGTACCGGCGCGCAGGTGCGCGGCCCAATTCCGCTACCTACTCGTAAAGAGCGTTTCACTGTGCTGATCTCTCCGCACGTGAACAAGGATGCGCGTGATCAGTACGAAATTCGTACTCACAAGCGCATGCTAGATATTGTTGAACCAACCGAGAAAACAGTGGATGCACTGCGGAAGTTGGATTTGGCAGCAGGTGTGGATATTCAGATTAGCTTAGGCTAGTAATAAAGTAGATGCTCTACTGTAACGGCCTTGAGGTTGCTGCAAAGTAACATTGGGGCGGCCATAGCGGGTTTTAGCCCCGTACATAGAGGAATAAAGTAATGTCAATTGGTTTAATTGGCCGTAAACAAGGTATGACTCGTATCTTCACTGAAGATGGCGTATCAATACCAGTAACGGTTGTAGAGGTTGAGCCTAATCGCGTTTCGCAAGTTAAAACTATCGAAACCGATGGCTATGTCGCTATCCAGCTTACAGTTGGAAATAAGCGTGCAAATAAAGTTAGCAAGGCAGAGGCAGGTCATTTTGCTAAAGCTAACGTTGAAATGGGTGATTCTACTCGCGAATTCACAGTAGCAGATGCTTCAGAATATGAAGCTGGTAAAGAGCTAACTGTTGGGTTGTTTGAAGCGGGTCAGAAAGTTGATGTGACCGGAACCTCTAAAGGTAAAGGCTTCGCTGGCTCTATTAAGCGCCACAACTTCTCTATGCAAGACGCAACTCATGGTAACTCCCTTTCTCACCGTGCTCCTGGTTCTATCGGGCAGTGCCAAACGCCTGGTCGTGTTTGGAAAGGTAAGAAAATGGCAGGTCACATGGGTGCAGTTCGCAATACCGTTCAATCTTTAGAGGTTGTACGTGTAGATGTAGAGCGTAACTTGCTACTCATTAAAGGTGCGGTACCCGGTGCAACCGGTGGTCGTGTAGTTGTTCAACCCGCGGTTAAAGGCTAGGAGGTAGCAATGGATATTCAAGTTGCTGGCAATGCTAGTACCAAGGTTGAGCTAAGCGAAGCCACCTTTGGTAATGAATATAATGAAGCGTTAGTCCATCAAGTAGTTAATGCTTATTTGGCTGGTGCTCGTCAAGGTAGTCGTGCAACTAAGACTCGTTCTCAAGTTGCTGGTGGTGGTGCTAAGCCATGGCGTCAAAAGGGTACGGGCCGAGCTCGTGCTGGTACTATCCGCTCCCCTATATGGGTTGGTGGTGGTCACGCTTTTGCACGTACTCCACAAGACTGGTCTCAGAAAGTTAACCGTAAAATGTATCGTGGTGCGGTTAAATCTATCTTATCTGAGTTAGTTCGTCAGGATCGTTTAGTTGTTGTTGAAGATCTTAAATTTGAACAACCTAAAACTAAATTGTTCTTGGCAAAAATGAAAGAAATTGATGTAACGAGCGCTTTGATCATCGCAGATGAAGTTGATCAAAACCTGCATCTTTCTTCTCGTAACGTTCCACACATTGAAGTAAGTGACGTTGCTGGTGTAAACCCAGTCAACCTTGTTGCTTATAAGAAAGTGTTGGTAACTGTAGCTGCGCTTAAGAAGCTTGAGGAGGTTTACGCATGAACCAGGAACGTATCTATCAGGTCGTTTTAGGTCCGCACATCTCTGAAAAAGCGACGATCGTAGCGGAAGGGAATAGTCAATACGTTTTCCGTGTGGCTAAAGATGCAACTAAGCCTGAAATCAAAAAGGCTGTCGAGCAATTGTTCGAAGTTAAGGTTGACTCAGTACGTACTCTTGTTCAAAAGGGTAAAACCAAGCGCACACAGCGTGGCATGGGTAAACGTGTTGATGTTAAGAAAGCTTACGTTCGATTAGCTGACGGTCAGGAAATTGATTTCCTGGGCGCAGAATAAGGTAGGGGTTTCGAGCAATGGCTATTGTCAAAGCAAAACCGACCTCAGCGGGTCGTCGTCACCTAACTAAAATAGTACACGAAGAGCTTCATAAGGGCTCTCCGTACGCTCCTTTAGTTGAGAAGAAATCTAAATCAGGTGGTCGTAATAACAACGGTCGTATCACTGTTCGCCATATTGGCGGCGGTCATAAGCATCACTATCGTCTAGTTGACTTTAAACGCAACAAAGATGGTATTGCCGCGAAAGTCGAGCGTTTGGAATACGATCCAAACCGTTCTGCGCATATTGCATTAGTTTGCTACGCAGATGGTGAGCGTCGTTATATCTTAGCACCGGGCGGTTTGAAAGCTGGTGATCAAGTTATATCTGGCGATCACGCACCAATCAAAGTTGGTAACACAATGCCTTTGCGCAGCATGCCTGTTGGTTCTGTTGTGCATAATATTGAAATGAAGCCAGGCAAAGGCGGTCAAATCGCTCGTTCAGCCGGCACTTCAGTTCAGTTGGTCGCACGTGAAGGTGCTTATGCAACTCTTCGTTTGCGTTCAGGTGAAATGCGTAAAGTTTTATCTGATTGCCGAGCCACCTTAGGTGAAGTCAGCAACTCAGAGCACAGCTTACGCCAACTTGGTAAAGCAGGTGCTTCACGCTGGCGTGGTGTTCGTCCGACTGTTCGTGGTGTTGCCATGAACCCGGTAGATCACCCGCATGGTGGTGGTGAAGGTCGTACTTCGGGCGGTCGTCATCCAGTTACTCCTTGGGGTATTCCAACTAAGGGTTACAAAACACGTAAGAACAAGCGCACGGATCAGTACATTGTCCGTCGTCGTTCTAAGTAATTTATTTTAAGAGGAAAAGGCTGTGCCACGTTCACTTAAGAAAGGTCCATTTGTAGACCTGCACTTGATGAAAAAGGTAGAGGCTGCACTGGAAGCGGGCGAAAAGCGACCAATTAAGACTTGGTCTCGTCGCTCCACAATCTTCCCAGAATTTGTTGGGTTGACCTTTGCAGTCCATAATGGCCGTCAACATGTGCCAGTGTTTGTAACCGAAGATATGGTTGGACACAAGTTGGGTGAGTTCGCACTTACCCGTACTTATAAAGGCCATGCTGCGGACAAGAAAGCTAAGTAAGGGGTAGATATGATGGAAACACAAGCTGTAATGCGCGGTGCGCGTCTGTCTGCTCAGAAAGGTCGACTTATTGCGGATCTAATCCGTGGCAAGTCGGTTGCTGATGCTTTAGACATTCTAACGTTTAGCCCTAAAAAAGGTGCTGACTTAGTTAAGAAAGTTCTTGAGTCTGCAGTTGCAAACGCTGAACACAACAATGGTGCTGATGTTGACGAGTTAAACGTCTCTACTGTCTTCGTAGATGAAGGCATGACCATGAAACGTATTCGTCCGCGTGCTAAAGGCCGTGCAGACCGGATCCTAAAAAGATCTTGTCATATCACGGTTAAAGTTGCCGAGCAGAATTAATAGGAGAAAGTTCAAATGGGTCAAAAGGTTCATCCGACTGGTATCCGACTCGGCATTACTAAAGACCATAATTCGGTCTGGTATGCGGAAAGTGATACTTACTCGAAGAAACTATTGAACGATATTGAAGTTCGTAGCTTCCTAGAGAAGAAATTAGAAAAGGCGTCTGTTAGCAAGATCGTTATTGAACGACCTGCGCAGAATGCGAAAATCTCAATTCATACCGCTCGTCCAGGTATTGTGATCGGTAAGAAAGGTGAAGATGTTGAAGTATTGCGTCAAGAGTTGACTGCAATGATGGGCATTCCTGTCCACATCAATATCGAAGAAATTCGTAAGCCAGATCTTGACAGCAAGTTAGTTGCTCAGTCTATAGCTGGTCAGCTAGAGCGCCGTGTAATGTTCCGCCGTGCTATGAAGCGCGTTATGCAGAATGCTATGCGTGGTGGTGCTCAAGGTATACGTGTACAAGTAAGTGGTCGTTTAGGCGGCGCTGAAATTGCTCGACAAGAGTGGTACATGGAAGGTCGAGTACCTTTGCATACCCTACGTGCTGACATTGATTACTCTACTGCCGAAGCTAATACCACATACGGTATTATCGGTATTAAAGTTTGGATTTTTAAAGGTGAAGTTTTAGGCGGTATTGATGAAGTACGCGCCAATGCGAAAGCAAAAGCAGCACCTAAGAAAAACGCGAAGCGATAAGGAGTACGTTCAATGTTAATGCCTAAACGTACGAAATTCCGCAAGATGATGAAAGGCCGTAACCGTGGCCTTGCACTTCGCGGAAGCAAAGTAAGCTTTGGTGAATATGCACTTAAAGCAACTGGCCGTGGTCGTATTACTGCGCGTCAGATTGAAGCCGCACGTCGAGCTATGACTCGTCATATTAAACGTGGTGGTAAAATCTGGATTCGTGTATTCCCAGATAAGCCGATTACTCAGAAGCCTCTAGAAGTGCGTCAGGGTAAAGGTAAGGGTAACGTTGAATACTGGGTATGCCAGATTCAACCAGGTAAAGTTCTATACGAAATGGAAGGTGTTAGTGAAGAAATTGCACGTGAAGCTTTTGCTTTAGCGGCTGCAAAGATTCCTATTGCTACTACATTCGTTAAACGACAGGTGATGTGATGAACACAAAAGATCTTCGTGAAAAGTCTGTTGAAGAGCTGAACAACACTCTGTTGGACTTGCTACGCGATCAATTTAAATATCGCATGCAAAAGACGACTGGTCAGTTAAGCCAGACGAATTTGCTTGGGCAGGTCCGTAAGGATATTGCACGTGTGAAAACTGTATTGAACGAGAAGGCAGGTGCTTGATATGTCTGAAAACACAGCTCGTACCGTAACTGGTCACGTTGTCAGCGATAAAGCTGACAAGACAATTACTGTATTGTTGGAGCGTCGCGTTAAACATCCTATTTATGGGAAGTACGTGAAACGTTCTACTAAGATCCATGCTCATGATGAAAAGAATGAGTGCGGCTTAGGCGATACCGTAACTGTTGAAGAGTGCCGTCCATTGTCTAAAACAAAGACATGGCGGTTGGTTAGTATCGACGAACGCGCAGTTCGCGTTTAATTCGGGAGTTTGATCCATGATCCAAACAGAATCCGTATTGGATGTAGCTGACAACAGCGGTGCTAAACGCGTCCAATGTATTAAAGTTTTGGGTGGCTCACACCGCCGTTACGCTCATATCGGTGACTTAATTAAAGTTTCTGTGAAGGAAGCAATTCCTCGCGGTAAAGTTAAGAAAGGTCAAGTTATGAACGCGGTAGTAGTGCGCACCAAGAAAGGTGTTCGTCGAGCGGATGGTTCTGTTATCCGTTTTGATGTAAACTCAGCGGTTTTGCTGAACGCAAACAACGCGCCAATTGGCACCCGTATTTTCGGGCCAGTGACACGCGAATTGCGTACAGAAAAATTCATGAAAATCATTTCCCTGGCGCCGGAAGTACTATAAGCCCTTCGGGGCTTGTTTTATGAGACGGTAGCAGGAGGTGGAGTAAAAAATGCAAAAGTTAATAAAAGGCGATGACATTATTGTTATTGCTGGTAAAGACAAAGGTAAGCGCGGCAAGATTTCTTCCGTGATCTTTGATGAGAAGAAAGGTGATAAGTTCTTGGTTTCTGGCATTAACCTTGTCAAGAAAAACCAAAAGCCTAATCCTCAAGCTGGTGTCCAAGGTGGCATTATTGAGAAGGAAGCGCCTATTGCGGTATCTAATGTTGCAATCTTCAATCCAGAAACTAACAAGGGTGACCGTGTTGGATTTTTGGTAAAAGAAGATGGCAAAAAAGTACGCATCTTTAAGTCCACGAAAAAAGTGATTGGTGAATAAGGGATACAACTATGTCTAGACTAAAAGCTCTATACAAATCTGACGTTGTGTCTGCGCTCCAAAAAGAGTTCGGCTACAAGAACGTTATGGAAGTCCCACGAGTCACTAAGATCACCCTAAACATGGGCGTGGGCGAAGCAATCGGCGACAAGAAGCAAATAGAAAGCGCAGTGCGCGATCTAGAAGCAATTTCTGGTCAAAAGGTTGTTGTTACAAATGCACGTAAATCGGTTGCAGGCTTCAAAATTCGTGAAGGCTGGCCAATCGGTGTAAAGGTTACTTTACGTAAAGATCGCATGTGGGAATTTATGGACCGTTTGGTTGATATCTCTCTACCACGTGTACGTGACTTCCGGGGTATTAACCCTAAGTCATTCGATGGCCGTGGTAACTACAGCATGGGTGTTAAAGAGCAAATTATTTTCCCTGAAATCGAGTATGACAAGGTAGATAAATTGCGCGGTATGGATATCACCATTACCACATCTGCAAACACCAATGATGAAGGCCGCGCTCTATTGAAAGCGTTGTCCTTCCCGTTCAAAAGCTAAGGGGATAGGTTCATGGCTAAAGAGAGTATGAAAGCTCGCGAAGCGAAGCGTACCAAGCTAGTTGCTAAGTATGCAGAAAAGCGTGCAGCGCTTAAAGCGACCATAAATAGCCCTAAATCTTCAGCTGAAGATGTATGGGAAGCACAAATTGCACTACAAAAGCTGCCAAGAGACGCAAGTCCTGTTAGAATGCAGCGCCGTTGCCAAGTGACGGGTCGACCACACGGTGTATACCGTAAGTTTGGCCTATCTCGTAACGTACTCCGTGAACAAGCCATGTTAGGCAACATTCCCGGTCTTAAAAAAGCAAGTTGGTAAGCTAAACGGTCTGGGCCGGGGTATTTCACCCCGGCTACCGCGTTTAAGCTGAACATAGAGGTTATATCTAATGAGTATGCAAGATACGCTTGCGGATATGTTTACACGTATTCGTAACGCACAGCGATCAGGCCATGCTGCCGTTGCTATGCCTTCTTCTAAAGAGAAGATGGCTATCGCAGAAGTATTAAAGAATGAAGGTTTCGTAGCTGGCTATGCCGTTGAAGGTGAAGCTAAGAAAGTTATGACCATTGAGCTTAAGTATTTCGAAGGCAAGCCTGTAATCGAATCAATTCAGCGTGTATCCCGCCCTGGTTTACGTCAATACCGTAGTGCAAAAGATTTGCCTAAGGTATCTGGTGGCTTAGGAATCGCGATCATTTCTACTTCTCATGGTGTCATGACCGACCGAGCAGCTCGTGCTGCAAGTGTTGGTGGTGAAGTCATTTGTGAAGTTTTCTAAGGAGTGAACTAGCGATGTCTCGAATAGCCAATTCCCCAGTGACAGTTCCTGCCGGTGTTGAAGTTAAATTAGACAGTGAACTTATCACTGTTAAAGGCGGAAAAGCAGTGCTTTCGCAAGCAATGCATCCTTCTGTTGAAATTAAACAAGAAGGCGAAACTCTTACTTTTGCAGCACGTGATGGTGGTAAAATATCACGCGCGATGTCGGGTACAATGCGTGCGTTAGTCAACAACATGGTTGTTGGTGCGTCAGAGGGTTTTGAAAAGAAACTTCAGTTAAATGGTGTTGGTTACCGTGCGAAAGCAACCGGTAACTCTATCAACTTAACTTTAGGTTTTTCTCATCCAGTTGATTACGTACTTCCTGAAGGCGTTACAGCAGAAACTCCGAGCAATACGGAAATCGTATTGAAGGGCGCGAACAAGCAGCAGCTTGGTCAAGCGGCCGCAGAGATTCGCGCTTTCCGTCCGCCAGAGCCATATAAAGGCAAGGGTGTACGCTACGCAGACGAATACGTTCGTCGTAAAGAAGCCAAGAAAAAGTAAGGGCATAGGTCATGAGCGAAAAGAAAGTTTCCCGTTTGCGCCGTGCTCGTCGCAGTCGTGCAAAAATGCGCGAATTGTGTACGAATCGCTTAAGCGTAAATCGATCAAATCAGCACATATATGCGCAGATTATTTCAGAAGATGGCAGCAAGATTTTAGCAAGTGCTTCTACTCTAGATGAAACATTGCGTGCAAGTGCAACAGGTAATAGCGAAGCAGCAGCAAAAGTAGGCACTCTGATAGCAGAGCGCGCTAAAGCAGCTGGTATCGAAAATGTAGCTTTCGACAGATCTGGTTTTAAATACCACGGTCGAATGAAAGCATTGGCAGACGCGGCCCGTGAAGGCGGCCTGAAATTCTAAGGGGTTTGACTGATGGCGAATAATGATCAAGTTCAAGCTGGCGGCGATCTGCAAGAAAAGTTAGTACAGGTCAACCGTGTAGCTAAAGTAGTTAAGGGTGGCCGTATTTTCGGTTTCACAGCTTTAACAGTAGTTGGTGATGGTGAAGGTAAAGTTGGCTTCGGTCGCGGCAAAGCGAAAGAAGTGCCTATTGCTATCCAAAAGGCCATGGACGCAGCGCGTCGTAACATGGTTGAAGTTAACATTGTAGACGGCACGGTACAGTACGCTGTAACGGCTCGACATGGTGGTTCTAAGGTGTATATGCAACCAGCCTCTGAAGGTACTGGTGTGATTGCAGGCGGCGCGATGCGTGCTGTTCTTGAAGTTGCAGGCATACACAACATCTTAGCTAAGTGTTATGGATCTACGAACCCAGCAAACATCGTTCGCGCGACTGTTAAGGGTTTGACCATGATGCGTTCACCTGAAGATATCGCTGCGAAGCGTGGTCTGTCTGTAGACAAGATTCTGGGGTAAACACCATGGCTAAGAAAACAGTAAAAGTTCAATTGTTCCGCAGCCCGATTGGTGCTCAACCTAAACACCGCGCGTCGGTTAAAGGTTTAGGTCTCACCAAGATGAATCAGGTACGCGAGCTAGAAGACACTCCCGCAGTACGCGGTATGATCAACAAAGTGCACTATTTAGTGCGCGTGGTTGAGGGATAAGCAAATGTATTTGAATAAAATAAGCCCAGCAGAAGGATCCACCCATGCACCTAAGCGTGTTGGTCGTGGTATCGGTTCTGGTCTAGGTAAAACTTGTGGTCGTGGCCATAAAGGCTTGAAATCACGTTCTGGTGGTTCAGTTAAAGCTGGTTTTGAAGGCGGTCAAATGCCTTTACAGCGTCGCTTGCCAAAGTTCGGCTTCAATTCTCGCATGGCGGGAAAAACAGCAGAGATTCGTTTGAACGAATTGACGTTGATTGAAGGCGATGTTGTCACAGTTGACGCACTAGTTAAGGCTGATGTTATCAGTCATAACATCCAGCGCGCTCGCGTTATCCTATCTGGTGAAATTACTAAAGCTGTTACCGTTAAAGGCTTAAAAGTAACCAAGGGTGCGAAAGCAGCGATTGAAGCAGCAGGCGGTAAGGTAGAGGAATAATCCCTAATGACCACACAAGGACTACCTGCAGGAATGAGTGGTAAAGGGCTGGGCGAACTTTGGGTTCGCCTCCGTTTCGTACTTCTAGCATTGCTAGTTTATCGAATCGGTGCCCATATCCCTGTTCCTGGTATTAATCCGGATCAGTTGGCAGCAATGTTCGAGCGTAACCAAGATACTATCTTAAGCATGATCAACATGTTTTCAGGTGGTTCTTTGGAGCGTATGAGTATATTTGCACTCGGTATTATGCCGTATATTAGTGCTTCTATTATCATGCAGCTGATGACTGTAGTAAGCCCTCAGTTAGAGCAGTTAAAGAAAGATGGTGAATCGGGTCGTCGTAAGATGTCTCAATACACTCGTTATCTGACACTTGCACTAGCCGTTGTTCAGTCGTTTGCTATTTCGGCAGGCCTAGCAAGTCAAGAAATCGCATTTGAATCTAGCGCTAGCTTTTACTTTATTGCTGTCGTTACGTTCACTACGGGCACCATGTTTATGATGTGGCTTGGCGAGCAGATTACTGAGCGCGGTATTGGTAACGGTATTTCTTTGTTGATCTTTGCGGGTATTGTTGCTGGTCTACCAGGCGCTATTGGCCAAAGTTTTGAGTCTGCTCGTACGGGCAGCTTAAGCATTATTGCACTGTTGTTGATTGGTTTGTTTGCCATCGCAGTTGTCGCATTTATTGTCTTTATTGAACGTGGCCAACGTCGAATTACCATTAATTACGCAAAGCGCCAGCAAGGCCGTAAGGTTTTTCAGGCGCAAAGCAGTCATTTACCTTTAAAAGTTAATATGGCTGGTGTGATTCCACCAATCTTTGCATCAAGTATCTTGCTGTTTCCAGCATCGCTTGGTAATTGGTTTGGTGCGAGAGAAGGTTTAGGATGGTTGCAGGATGTAGCATTGCTGTTAGGCCCTAACCAGCCGTTGTATCTCGTATTGTTTGCGGTAGCGGTTATTTTCTTCTGCTACTTCTACACTGCGATAACCTTCAATCCGAAAGATGTTGCTGAAAACTTAAAGCGTAGCGGAGCATTTATTCCTGGGATACGTCCTGGTGAGCAAACGTCACGTTATATCGATGGTGTCTCAGCACGATTAACATTTTTTGGGGCTTTGTATATCACCGCCGTGTCTTTGCTTCCGCAAGGCTTGGTGATGGCAGCAGATGTACCGTTCTATTTAGGTGGTACTTCTTTGTTGATCGTGGTGGTGGTTGTCATGGATTTCATGGCCCAAGTACAGAGTCATCTAATGTCGCATCAGTATTCATCATTGATGAAGAAGGCGAATTTGAAATAACCGAGCGTCTTTTTGAGACCCGGTAACTGGATGGAGTTAAGCATGAAAGTACGTGCATCCGTAAAGAAGATCTGCCGAAACTGCAAAATTATCCGTCGTAACGGTGCTGTGCGAGTGATCTGTACAACAGATCCAAAACATAAGCAACGCCAAGGGTAATATAGTTTATTGGGATATTACTTGATTTTAAATTTATCAAGCGGTATCCTTTCGCGCCCTCAGATTACTGAGGGTTTTTGTTGGGGCGCATTAACGCAGCCCCAATTTTATTACTAACGGAGAAGTTGAATGGCCCGTATAGCAGGCGTCAATATACCTGACAACAAGCATGCGGTGATTTCCCTGACTTATATCTTTGGTATAGGCCGCACCCGTGCTAGTGGCATCTGTAAGTCTGTTGGTGTTGAACCAACGACCAAAGTGTCCAGTCTCGATGAAGCTAAGCTTGACGAGATTCGCGCTGCAGTCGGAGAACTCACTGTTGAAGGTGACTTGCGCCGTGACATTCAGATGAATATCAAGCGCTTAATGGATTTAGGTTGTAATCGTGGGATTCGTCATCGTCGTAACCTGCCCGTTCGCGGACAGAACACGAAGAATAACGCACGCACCCGTAAAGGTCCTAAGAAGCCTATCAAACGATAAGTTTGATTTGAATTAATTTACATAGGAAATCGAAGATGGCAAAGCCAGGTACGAAGGCACGAAAGAAGGTGAAAAAGCAAGTAGCGGATGGCATCGCGCACATCCATGCTTCTTTTAATAACACCATCGTGACTATCACGGACCGCCAAGGCAATACCCTGAGTTGGGCAACTGCTGGTGGCTCCGGTTTCCGTGGATCACGTAAGAGCACTCCTTACGCTGCACAGATCGCCGCTGAGCGAGCTGGTGTAGCAGCACAGGAATATGGTCTTAAGAATTTAGATGTGGAAGTTAAAGGTCCAGGTCCAGGTCGTGAGTCTGCGGTACGAGCATTAAACGCGGTGGGTTATCGCGTCAGTAACATAACTGACGTAACACCGATTCCTCATAACGGTTGTCGCCCGCCTAAAAAGCGTCGCGTTTAATTAAGGAGACAGAAATCAATGGCACGTTATATTGGTCCTAAGTGTAAGCTGTCTCGTCGTGAAGGCACAGACCTCTTTCTAAAGAGCGGCGTTCGAGCACTTGATTCAAAGTGTAAACTCGAAGCAGTTCCAGGAGTTCACGGTGCACGTCGTGGTCGTTTATCTGACTACGGTGTTCAGCTTCGCGAAAAGCAGAAAGTTCGTCGTATTTACGGTGTTTTAGAAAAGCAATTCCGTAACTACTACGCAGAAGCCGCTCGTCTTAAAGGCGCAACAGGTGAAAACTTGTTAAAGCTTTTAGAACAGCGTCTAGATAATGTTGTTTATCGAATGGGTTTTGGTGTAACTCGTGCGGAATCGCGCCAGTTAGTATCACATAAAGCTATTTTGGTGAATGGCCAGACGGTTAACATTCCGTCATACCAAGTTAAGCCTGGTGACGTTATATCAGTTCGTGAAAAGTCTACTACTCAGTTGCGCATTAAAAACGCAATAGATGTAAACGCGACACGTACTGCAGTTGTCTGGTTAGAAGTTGATACTAAGAAAATGGAAGGTAAGTTTAACTCTATTCCAGAGCGAGCTGAACTTTCACAAGATATCAACGAAAACTTGATTGTAGAATTGTACTCTAAGTAATCTCACTGCAAATAGGGGCATCTATGCAGCGTTCAGCCAACGAGTTTTTGACACCACGTCACATCGATGTGCAGGAAATCAACGCAAATCGCGCTAAAATTACGCTTGAGCCATTAGAGCGTGGTTTCGGCCATACCTTAGGTAATGCGTTGCGTCGTATTCTGTTGTCGTCTATGCCAGGCGCGGCTATCACCGAAGTAGAAATCGACGGTGTATTACATGAATACAGCACAATTGAAGGTGTTCAGGAAGATGTACAAGAAATCTTACTCAACCTGAAAGATGTGGCTGTTAAATTACATGAAAGAGACGAGTGCACACTTACTTTGAAAAAGGCAGGTGCAGGTACTTTGACAGCTGGAGATATTCAGCTCGATCATGGTGTTGAAGTCGCGAACCCTGACCATGTGATTGCTCACTTGGGCAGCAGCGCAGACGTCAACATGACTCTGAAAGTTACTGTTGGTCGTGGTTACGTACCAGCAGAAGCCCGCAGCAGCGAAGAAGACGAGAGTAAACCGATTGGTCGCTTGCAATTGGATGCGACATACAGCCCTGTGGTTCGGGTAGCCTACGCCGTAGAAAGTGCGCGTGTAGAGCAACGTACAGACCTCGATAAGCTGGTAATTGAATTAGAAACTAACGGCACTTTAGATCCTGAAGAAGCGATTCGTCGCTCTGCAACGATCTTGCAGCAACAAGTTGCTGCGTTTGTCGATCTAGATCACCAAGCAGAAACGGTACAAGAGAAAGAAGAAGATAAGATCGATCCTATCTTGTTACGTCCTGTTGATGATTTAGAGCTAACCGTACGTAGTGCAAACTGTCTAAAAGCAGAGAACATTTACTACATTGGCGATCTAATTCAGCGTACAGAAGTTGAGTTGTTGAAGACACCGAACTTGGGTAAGAAGTCTTTAACTGAAATTAAAGATGTTCTTGCATCCAAAGGTCTCTCTCTAGGCATGGTCCTAGAAGCTTGGCCACCTGCAAGTTTAAAGAATGATGACAAGGTTCTCGCTTAAGCGAGGCCTGTCTTCTGGCTGGTAAGGAATTTAGAAATGCGTCATCGTAAAAGTGGTCGTCACTTTAACCGCACCAGTGCTCACCGAAAAGCTATGTTGCAAAACCTAGCGAACAGTTTGTTTGAGCACGAAGTGATAAAAACGACCCTGCCTAAGGCAAAAGAATTGCGTCGCGTTGCAGAGCCATTAATTACATTAGCAAAGAATGATTCAGTTGCTAACCGTCGTTTGGCTTATGACCGTACACAATCAAAAGAAATGGTAGGTAAATTGTTCACCGATTTGGGTCCTCGTTATAAAGAGCGTCCAGGTGGTTACTTGCGAGTACTTAAGTGCGGTTTCCGTGCTGGTGATAGTGCTCCAATGGCAATCGTTGAACTAGTTGACCGTCCTGAAGTTGAAGCTGATAACAGCGAAGACTAAGGTCAGAGTTAACGAAAAAGCCCAGCAATGCTGGGCTTTTTTATGCCTGTTGGTTTTTTAAATCGGCTGAGAGCTTCGGGCTGCGTGCTGCGGGTACGGTCAAAACCATCGCGTTTTCACTTTGCTACGAACGCTCCTACTTTTGGTGTTGGTTAATGTTTCGGTAGGAGCCTTCGGAATGAAATGGAGAGGCGATTTGTAGTTTAGACATTCAGTTAGTGAATGGTACCGACTGTAGGCGTGCTCAATAACCCTCGCGTCTTCGCTTTGTTATGTATTGGGCTACCATTCTTTTGATTTTACTCGAAACACGCAGCTCGCAGCCCAAAAAAAAGGACGCTATAAGCGTCCTTTTTTGCAACTCAAAAACAGCCCTTAAGAAAACATCCCCTTCAACATAAAGAAGAAGATTATAGATAAGAACGCTCCGGCTGGTAGTGTGATGACCCAGCTTGAGACTATGTTGGCTAGTACTCGCAAGTTTAATGCTGAAATACCGCGGGCTAGGCCTACACCTAATACTGCGCCTACTAGGGTGTGTGTTGTTGAAACGGGTAGGCCGGTTCCAGAGGCTAATACAACGGTAGTTGCTGCGGCGAGTTCTGCTGCAAAGCCGCGGCTTGGTGTCAGTTCGGTGATCTTCTTACCGATAGTTCCCATGACTTTATAGCCGTAGGTCGCTAGTCCAAATACGATACCGGCGCCACCTAGTAGTAAGATCCAGCTTGGCAATGCGCTTTCAGCCAAAATTGCACCGTTATTATGAATAATGCCGACCACGGCAGCGAGTGGACCGATCGCGTTTGCTACGTCGTTAGAACCATGAGCAAAGGCCATCGCACAGGCTGTGAAGATCATTAAGATGGCAAAAACTTTTTCTACGGAAGCAAAACGAAAGTTGCGATCTGCTTCTTCATCTATTTTGACTCTTGAAAGGAATACATAGCCAATGCCCATGACTACTAGGCCAATAATTGATGCCAGTCCGGCTGATTGGATGAAGCTATAGTCTAAACCAACGTGTTTTAGGCCCTTGACCATGGTTACCATAGAAATCATAAAACCAACAAAAAACATGTATACCGGAACGTACTTTTTGGCGTTAGCGAATGGATCATCGGTGTTCAGAATAAGCCGAGATACACTACGGAAAATTAGGAAGGCCATGGTTCCGCTTATTAAGGGCGAAACAACCCAGCTTGCAACAATGGCAGATACTTTGCCCCAGTTAACTGAATCTACGCCTATCCCGACTGCTGCGAAGCCTACAATAGCACCAACAATTGAATGAGTGGTGGATACTGGCCAACCCTTAGACGAAGCCACTGCTAGCCAAATGCCAGCAGCGAGTAACGCAGACATCATGCCGTAAACTAGGAGCTCGGGGTTATCTACAAATTGGCTAGGGGTAATAATGCCTTTGCGAATGGTATTGGTCACTTCTCCGCCAGCAAGATAAGCTCCAGCAAATTCGAAGATCATGGCAATAAATATTGCTTGTTTAACGGTGAGTGCCTTGGAGCCGACAGAAGTACCCATGGCGTTTGCAACATCGTTTGCACCCACACCCCAGGCCATTAAAAAGCCAAAGAAACAGGCCATTATTATGAGTATTTGTCCGTATTCACTGATGACAAACATAAAGAATCCTCAATTAATCAGTACATGCCGTAGTTAACGGGCGATTAAAATTTGAAGGCGAGACCCAACGCGTTGTGCAACATCTGCAAGGTCACCAATTTGGTCTATGACGTTATAAAGGAACATCATATCAAGTGGAGGGTATTTCGATTCTATGTCTCTAAGCGCCCGGCGCATTTGGATTTCAAAAACATCCGTTTTGTGCTCTTGGTCATCAAGCTTACTTAATAAAGAAGCCACAAAGCTCACTTCTTTACTACCAAAGCCTGTTTCGTACAATTCGTCAAGTTCTGCTAGTGCATCCTTTGCACGGCGGCTGGTACTGATTGCTGCCAACAGATATTCTTTCATTAAGGGTTGAACTTCATCTGGAATCATCATTTCACGGCCTAGCATAATGCCGGAAATATCCTTTGCTTTATTGGCGATTCTGTCTTGCATGCTCAAGAGCTCTAACAGGTCCGAGCGTGGAACAGGCATGAATAGACTATTGGGTAAATGTGCGCGAATATCCTTTTTAAGCACGTCAGCTTCGTCTTCAAGTCTTGTAATAGCTCCACGGCATTTCTCAGCTTCTATGTAATCACCCTTCATAGCAGCTTCAAAGAAAGGGACAAGCTCTTCTGTACAGGCATGAGCTTTGCTTATGTGCTCTTGCATGGGCTTTACGGGCGACCGTCCAAATAAAACGGACAGCGGGCTGGTATTGTTCATGGTTGATTCCTCAATCAAACGGCACAAATGCGCGTCGCATTATAGTGCCTTTGACTTGTAATAAAACTGCCAAACAAAGAAAAGTTGGTGTTTATTTGATTAAAACCCTTATAAAAGTCACCTTTTTAATTAACTATTTAAATTGAACCGCTGTAAAACTTAACTAGTGCACCAATATGGCGCGTTAATTGGCTTCGTTACCTGCAAAGACGATAATGACACGGTCGTTTTCCGTAGTGCGGCTAAATACATAGGGTGCCTCACTAATTTGTTGATGAAAGCCCGAGCCTATCGCTGCGTGTTTCTTTCGAAACTTGCCAATAATTTGCCAATGGCTTAACAAATCGGAATTATCGTCTGTAATACTAGTCCAGTTCATATCTGATCGTGTGCCCTGATGGAAATCGTCACCATAAGGGCCTAAAGGGCGGGCGGTCTCGTCACCATAGTAAATTTGGACACCGCCTGGTAGTAGTAGGAACGGAGCGGCTACTTTCTTTTGCAGGCTTAAGTTTTGGTACTTTGCGTAAAATAACGTTGTGTCGTGGCTAGAGATATAGCTGAGTGCATTAAATGCGGGGTCTGTATTAATCGCGTTAGCGTAATGACTGTAAGTGCTGTCAATATCAGACATACATAAGGCAAAGTCATGAGCTTTTTCTTGGAACTCGAAGTTTATTAGACTGTCAAAACCGTAATTGTAGTAATAATCCTTAAATAAAGGGTGATCAAACACCTCGCCGACCATCCAAAAGCTATCATCACCCGTTAGCGGGTTAGTGTCTTGTTCTGCTTGCCAGCCTTTATAAGCAAGTTTGGCTTTTTGCTTAAGCGTTAGCCAATGTTCGAGTTCAACATGTTTAGCGGTATCGCTACGAAAGCCATCAATTCCAAACTCTCGAACCCAATAGGTTTGCCAATCAGTTAAATGATCGATGACGGTTTGTGAGTTACTTTTTGCTCGAGTATCACTTTTGTTTGCTAAAATCGGTGGCAGGGTAACTTCTTGGTTCGAATCAGTAAGGTAGTCTGGCAAACCAGCTAAAGCGAGTGATAAGTCATCAGCGCCTGGTTGAATGTAACCTGGAAAGGCGGCGCGAATCCAATCGTTTGACCACCATTGTCTATTCCAATTAGGGCTCTGGTAATCAATGAGTTGGTTGTAGCTGTGCCAATTTTGGTTAGGACCAGGTTGCCAATTATTGCCTAGGTTTTCTAAGCCTTCATTTAAAACACCTACTTGGAAATCTTTCAAATCGGCCAATGTTGCGTAGCCAGCGTGGTTGATCACGGTGTCCCATATAAGTCGAATATCTCGCTCATGGGCCTCTTTGACTAGAGTACGTAGATCTTCATCCGTGCCAAAGTTAGGGTCTAGTTTCGTGTAATCAAGCGCCCAATAGCCGTGATAGGCATAAAATGGGAACTCGCCATTTTTTCCGCCACCGACAAAACCATGAACCTGCTCGATTAATGGCGTCATCCAAATGGCGTTTATACCTAGGCTTTCAATGTAGTCCAGCTTGTTAATAACTCCCTTAATGTCGCCACCATGAAATGTGCCTATTTCGTCGTTGCCATCTTGCTTGCGATTGAACTGCAAATCGTTATTAGTGTCGCCATTGCTAAAACGGTCGGTCATGATGAAATATACGAGGGCGTTATCCCATGTAAAGGGAGTAGGCTCTGAGTTTATTGCTTCTATTAAAAGTAAACCATTACTGCCATTTGCTGGCGTTAGGGTGACGTGCCCTTGCTTTACGGTTGCTACTTGACCGGAATAAAAATCACGTATTTGTTCATTGTCGTCAAACTGGCTAGATACATTGACAGTGACAGGTTCACCCTGCCAAGTAGCGCATTGGGTTTCAGGCAGCGGGCGTACATAAGGTTCTGCCTTTGCATTTTTTAGTAGTAACAGGAGGCTAATACTCGTGTTTTCAGGCGTGTAGGTAAATTGTATATTACCCGCGACTCTGACCTTTAGCTCAAGGGGTTTAGTTGCACAAGTTTGCAGTTCAATGGGTTTATTAAAGCGCGCCCGAGAGTCTTCTTGTGCACCAAGGGGAAATAAACAAGATTCTTGATTGCTAAGGTGAAACAGGTAGTTACCTTTTACTAAAGGCACATCAACAGGCTGGCTAATATCATGTTCAGAGTGTTTTTCGAACCCAGTCTCTAGTGTTCCTTGTTGAATCACGAGTGTTGGCTGTGCAGAAACAGCTGATATGCTGAGTAACCATATGCTAAAAAAAATAGGTCGCATTGTCTTTCCTTTAATAAAAGCAGGTAAAGACTAGCGGCTCTCAAGGCTGTGGGCTAGGTTGTTTTTGCGTAAGTTGGATTGTCAGGCAAGGCTGGCAATCACTTGAGCGTGCTAAAGCTCGATAGAGCGAATGCGTCGATTCTCATCAATTGCTACATAAACAAACTCAGCCTCGGTGACTTTACTGCGCTCCGCATCCTCAGGCATTCGGCTCCAAACCTCAATTGCTATACGCACCGAACTTTTGCCTACATGGGCAATGTGGGTATAACAGCAAACGACTGAACCAACACGAATGGGACGCATAAAGCTCATATCGCCAATGGCCATCGTTGCGGTTCTGCCTTTAGCAATACGGCTCGCCACAATACTGGCAGCGTTGTCCATTTGAGAAACTAACCAACCCCCTGATATGTCACCATTAGAGTTAACTTCACTTGGCTGCGCAAGCACTCGCAACTGCAAGTCGCCTTTAGGCTCAGGATATGATTCATCTAATTTTTTCATGTTTATTTGTCAGTTCTAATCGTTGTTATATTTTCGAGTATTATATCCACAGTGCAAGCGCTTTCCTATGCTATTGGGCGCATTTCCAAAGATTCATAGATAAATTTAACAAATATGACGGTTTGTCACATAACTGTCATATTGCTTTCTTAATATGTCGCTCATGCCATCAACTGATGGTCAGTTATTCACTTGAGGAGCAATACAATGAAAAAAGTACTCTTATCAGCTGCAATGATGACCGTGACAGCACTTAGCGCAACAATCGTGCAAGCACGTGATCAAATTAATATTGTAGGTTCATCGACGGTTTATCCTTTCGCCACTGTAGTTGCAGAGCGTTTTGGTCGTGCAACCAACTTTGCTACACCAACAATTGAATCTACTGGTTCAGGCGGTGGTCTTAAGCTTTTTTGTGATGGTGTAGGGGCAAACACGCCTGATATCACAAACTCGTCAAGCTACATCAAGCAATCTCAATACGATGCCTGTGCAGAAAATGACATCGATATTATTGAAGTTAAGATTGGATACGATGGCATAGCGTTTGCGAACAGTAAGCAAGGCAACAAGATAGATGTATCTCAAAAAGATTTGTTTCTAGCCTTGGCCGCTAAAGTGCCTGGCGCCAAAAATGGCGAATTAATTGAAAACCCTTATAAAACTTGGAAAGATGTTAACCCTGCTTTGCCAAATGTCGCTATCCGTGTCTTAGGGCCACCGCCTACATCGGGAACTCGTGCCGCGTTTGTTGAGTTGGTTATGCAGAAAGGCTGCGCCAAATTTGATTGGATTAGTGACCTTAAGAGCTCAGACAAAAAGCAGTATTTAGAAATTTGTGATTCTATGCGTGAAGATGGTGCGTTTGTAGAAGCCGGCGAAAATGATAACTTGATTGTGCAAAAGTTAGAGGCCGATACAACTTCATTCGGTATCTTTGGTTATTCATTCCTAGATCAAAACAGCGACAAAATGCAAGGCGCGTCTTTTAATGGCGTTGATATTAGCTTTGATTCTATTTCCGATGGCACTTACCCTGTGTCTCGTCCGTTGCACTTCTTTGTTAAGAAAAACCACATTGGTGTGATACCGGGTGTTTTGGAGTATGTTAATACCTTCCTAAGCCCAGCCGCTCAAGGTGAAGAAGGCTACTTAGCTGAGAAAGGTTTAATACCTCTAGGTACTGCTGAACTAAAAGCAATGCGAGCTTCGGTTGCTGCTCAGCAAGTATTTAAAATGTAATTGAGTTATTAAGCGCAAATTAAAAGGAATCAACATAGGTTGGTTCCTTTTCTGCGTTTTAAACTGATTGAAATAATCGCTTAGGCGGTATCGTTGGATTGGGAGTATTTATGACATCATCGTCCCTGTTTTTACTCATTGTACTGTTTGCAGTTACGGCTTACTTTTTTGGGCGTAAACGCTCCGAAGTAGTCGCAAAAACAGTGGGTGGCGTAAGGCACTTACATTCGTTGCCAAATTATTACGGTTTAATGGCAGGTATATGGGCAGGCGTACCAGCGTTATTGCTTTTGTGCTTATGGGTCATCTTCGAAGACACCGTTATTCAAACTATAGTCTTTAGTTCATTGCCTAGTTCTTTCCAAGCATTGTCGAGTTCTGAAGCGGGATTAATTTGGACGGAAGTGAACAACCTGCAAAACGGTGTTCTTAGTATTGCTTCAAATGAAGTGCTCTTGGGTGCAGTTGAGCGCCTAGACGCTCTTGAGCGTGGTAGTGCTATTTTAAGAACCGTCCTGGTTATTTCCTTAACGGCGTTGTGTGCAGGTATTGGTTGGATGCTCATACGACCAGGGCAAAAAGCACGACACCAATTTGAGCGTGTATTACGCACACTTCTCATGCTTAGCTCTTCTGTCGCAATTTTAACGACCGTTGGTATTGTCTTCTCGGTACTGTTTGAGTCAATACGATTCTTCCAAGCGGTACCCTTTACAGAATTTGTCTTTGGAACTAAGTGGAGCCCGCAAATGGCCATTAACTCCGAAGTTACGGGTTCATCTGGTGCCTTCGGTGCCATCCCTCTGTTTGTGGGTACATTAATGATTGCCAGTATCGCTCTTATTGTAGCGGTGCCCATTGGCTTGATGACCGCTGTGTACCTTGTTGAGTACGCAACGCCTAAAATGCGAAGCATTATAAAGCCTTTGTTGGAAGTTCTAGCAGGTATACCAACCGTGGTTTACGGCTTTTTTGCGGCATTAACGATGGCACCACAATTAAAAAGCTTTCTCGAAGGCTTCGGGGCTGATGGTGTTTCTTCTGAAAGCGCGCTGGCGGCTGGTTTAGTCATGGGTATTATGATAATCCCTTTTGTGTCCTCATTGGCCGACGATGTAATAAACGCAGTTCCTAACACCTTGCGTGATGGCTCCATAGGTCTGGGCGCTACACGCAGTGAAACAATTAAAAAAGTCGTCTTTCCTGCTGCTTTGCCCGGTATCGTCAGTGGTGTTCTACTTGCCGCTTCCCGAGCCATAGGCGAAACCATGATTGTGGTTATGGCGGCAGGGTTAGCCGCTAACTTAACGGCAAACCCTTTAGAAGCTGTCACGACTGTGACTGTACAAATTGCCACCTTGTTGGTAGGCGACCAAGAATTTGACAGCGCCAAAACACTATCAGCCTTTGCCTTAGGTCTGATGTTGTTTATTACCACACTAATGTTAAATATCATTGCGTTAGCCGTTGTTAAAAAATTCAGAGAGCAATATGACTAATCAAACATTGAATGCCATAGAGCGCCTAGCGCAAACTAAACAAGAGCGGCTTAACAGCAAGCTCAAAAAACGTTACGCGAAAGAAAAGCGATTTAAACTGTTTGGCATTATGTCAATTGTCATCGGTTTAAGCTTTTTAGCGGTATTGATCGGGACTATTTTCACAGCTGGGTTCTCGACGTTTTTTACCACTGAGATTCGACTGACGGTAAACTATGATGCTGAAACACTTGGTGTCACCGATCTTAATGATACCGAGCAGCTGCTTTACGCTGACTGGGGCGCGTTACTTAGAAATGCCATTAAAGAGCGTTTCCCTGAAGTCACCGGTCGCAGTGAAAAACGAAAACTCTATACTTTAAATAGTAGCGTTGGTGAGTATTTTCTAAAAGAACGTCTTTTAGCTAACCCTGAGTTGTTAAATTCGTCCGAACAAATTTGGGTGTTAGCCGATGATGAAACCGATGCCTTTATGAAAGGTCAGGTGGATAGGGACATGCCAGAGAATGAACGTCGTTTCAGCGACGCACAAATTGCTTGGATTGATCAACTCGTTGCAACCGGTGATATTCGCAAAACCTTTAATACGCAGTTCTTTACCAGTGGAGACTCACGTGAACCTGAACAAGCCGGTATACGCGGTGCTATGATAGGCTCGCTGTATACATTGCTTGTTACCTTGTTGTTATCGTTCCCCATCGGCATCGCGACGGCCATTTATTTGGAAGAGTTTGCACCGAAAAACCGCTTAACTGAAATTATTGAAGTAAATATTAATAACTTAGCCGCCGTACCTTCAATTGTATTTGGCTTGTTAGGGTTAGCGGTGTTTATTAACTTGTTTCATTTGCCGAGATCAGCGCCGGTGGTCGGCGGTTTAGTGTTAACTCTAATGACCTTGCCGACAATAATTATTTCATCGCGTTCGTCAATTAAAGCAGTTCCTCCTTCCATTCGTGAAGCGGCACTTGGCTTGGGCGCATCTAAAATGCAGATGGTCTTACACCACGTATTGCCACTAGCAATGCCGGGTATGCTAACCGGAACCATCATTGGAATGGCTCAAGCCTTAGGTGAGACAGCTCCGTTGTTAATGATCGGTATGGTTGCCTTTATTGTTGATGTGCCGAGTACGCCATTTGATCCATCGACCGTATTGCCTGTGCAAGTTTACTTATGGTCTGACTTACCCGAGCGTGCGTTTGTAGCGAAGACATCTGGCGCTATTATGGTTTTGCTTGGATTCTTAGCCACAATGAACTTATTCGCCGTATTTTTACGAAAGAAATTTGAACGTCGCTGGTAAACCCGGCCCCTAAAAGAATTTGAGGTGTATTAAAATGACCGACGAAAACAGAAGAATCGAAGAAACCTTTAATGGCTGGACAGATACCGTAGGTACGCCATTAATAGGCGATAATGCACGGATGAGTGCACGCAATGTCGACGTGTTTTATGGTGATAGCCAAGCCATTCATGGTATTGACTTAGATATTGGCAAAAACGAAGTACTTGCCATGATTGGACCATCAGGTTGTGGTAAGTCTACGTTTTTACGAACGTTAAACCGCATGAACGATACCATTGATATTTGCCGAGTCTCCGGTGATATAAAGTTAGATAACGAAAATATTTATGAAAAAAATATGGATGTGGTCAGCTTGCGTGCACGAGTTGGCATTGTATTTCAAAAGCCAAATCCATTTCCAAAGTCGATCTACGACAACGTTGCTTATGGTCCAAAAATACATGGCTTGGTAACGCGTCGAGTAGAGTTAGATGAAGTGGTTGAAACGGCACTTCGTAAAGCCAGTATTTGGGATGAAGTGAAAGATCGTCTTGATCAACCCGCGACAGGGTTGTCGGGTGGTCAGCAACAGCGTTTATGTATTGCGCGCACCATTGCAGTTTCTCCAGAAGTTATTTTGATGGATGAGCCGTGCTCAGCATTAGACCCAATTGCCACCGCACGCATTGAAGAGCTGATCGCAGAGCTATCTGAAAACTATACTATTGCAATTGTGACTCACAGTATGCAACAGGCAGCACGCGTATCTAACCGCACCGCATACTTCCATTTGGGTCGCTTGATTGAAGTAGGTAAAACTGAACAGATATTTACGGCACCGAGCCATAAATTAACTGAAGATTACATAACCGGACGATTCGGCTAAGGAGCTTGTCATGGCAAAACTAACCTTTGAAAAACACACTTCCGCGCAGTTTACGGCAGAGTTAGAGCAAGCTCGCAAACACCTAATGCAAATGGGTGGCCTGGTTGAGCAAATGGTTGAATCCGCTTTTACGGCGCTGCAAGAAGTAGATACCAGCTTAGCCGAGCAAACCATTAAAATGGACAAAGAAGTTAATGAAATGGAGCTGAAAATTGACCAAGAATGCACACAAATTCTTGCTCGAAGAAACCCAGCGGCTTCTGATTTACGGTTTATTCTGTCCGTGACGCGGGCCGTAACCGACTTAGAACGTATTGGTGATGAAGCCACTAAAATTGCAAAGCAAGCGATAGAAATTGCCGATGCTGGCAACGGCCCGCAAGGCTTTGTTGAGCTGCGTCATATCGGTGAAAAAGTACGCCAAATGGTTCATGGGGCACTTGATTCTTTTGCTCGGCTTGATACTGACTTAGCATTGTCTGTGCTGCATCAAGATAAAGCCGTAGACTTAGAATATGGTACGGCAATTCGTACCCTGGTGACCAAAATGATGGAAGATCCACGAACCATTTCTCATGCGCTTAACGTGATGTGGGCACTGCGATCGCTAGAGCGCATAGGTGACCATGCACGTAATATTGGCGAGTCGGTTATTTATTTAGTCAAAGGTAAAGATGTGCGCCATAAAAAGCTGGCCAAAATCGAAGAGCAACTCAATAAGTAATAGGCTGTTCATAGTGCTTAAATAAAGCTTCAGTGTCCTTGATACGGACTGCTTTCAGAGCAGTCCAGAATGCCTCAACTTGGTCTGGTCGCTGAGTATAGGTAGCCTTTGAAAAAGCTGCATACCACTGTTGGCTCATAAAAGGGATTTCAAGCGGAATAACTTTGCCCTCGAGCCCAAGTTCATTTATCAATGTTCTGCCTATTACCGCATCTATGATAAAGCCATCTAAAACCTGACTAGCGACTAGTGGCAGGGCTTTCCTTGCTTGAAGTTGTGCGATGGGCATAAAACCCATGGCCTGTAATTTTTTATCTGCGATATAACCTGGAGATGACTGTACATTTGCGCTGGCAGGAAGTAACACATATCCATCCCAGCTTAAAGCAGAGTCAGGGTGCGTAAAAATTATATAGTCGCTTTGATAAAAGAAACGGTCATCCAAAACGCCGTTAGTTTTTGGAAAGACAGACCAGCCATCCCGTTCTTCATTGAAAATGAACGCAGCGATCGCATCAATGTCTCCCTGAGCTAGCTCCGCCTGACAGCGTTTCCAAGGTTTCCGCTCAAAGGTAATCGTATTATCAAGGTTTTTAGAAGCCCTGATCAGCATGTCTGGCACTATGCCGTTTTGGCCTTCAATAAGAGCGCCTGTACCCAGAAGAAATGGTGCAACATGTTGGTTTTCAAGACAAAAATGAAAGTTTTCAGCGTGTGCGTACTGAAGCCCGAATATTGCCAGACTGAAAACAAGACATTGCTTTAACATTTATTACCATAAAATTTGCTACTGAGGTTCAATAAACCTAGTACAAAAACACCATGATTGCCCTAAACTTTAGCTATAAGACACAAATAACACAAAAAACCTTATATTTATCAATTAGTTGTTGACGATCTTAAATCACATATATATAGTTCGCCTCCGTTAGCCGGCATAGCTCAGCTGGTAGAGCAACTGACTTGTAATCAGTAGGTCCCGCGTTCGACTCGTGGTGTCGGCACCACATTCTAAAAGCCCCGTAACCCTTTGGTTACGGGGCTTTTGTCTTTTTGGACTCTCTAATAATCACACTTTCACCTCATAGTTAGCTCAATACTAATATCTGCAATGCTGTTCTTCATAGACTATGCTTAACTAAGAGATAAAATCGCTCCAATCTAAGGTTTAATGGAGCTGTATTGTTGCAGCAGTTTTGTAATACCTTTTTGTAATACCTTATTACTGATATCAAACAAGGTGGTTAAAATGGAATTAGGGGCGTTTTCAATAAGTTTGTCAGTGAGTAATATTGAAGAATCAAAAGTCTTTTATCAAAAAATAGGCTTTGAAGTTGTGGCTGGTGACCAAGCCCAAAACTGGTTGGTGTTACAAAATGGAGATCATAAAATTGGGTTGTTTCAGGGGATGTTTGAAGGGAATATGATGACATTTAATCCCGGTTGGGATCAAAATAGGGACACACCTGAAAAATTTGCCGATGTTAGGGAGCTCTTGAGTGCGTTTGAAGCTCAAGATGTCAATATAGTACAAAAATCAATTACCAACGAAAGCGGCCCTTCACACTTTACGATCAAAGACCCTGATGGTAATTTGATTCTGATAGATCAACATGTTTAAGGTGCTCTAACTCAGATTAGACCCTCGTTCAATATGCAAAAGTATATAGGGAATTACGCTTACTAAGACTGAATGGTAAGCTTTTCGAGCAATTAAATGAGATTAGGATTGTAAGTAGCACCTACCCTTTTATTAGCTCATAGGGTTACATTAAATGTCACACAATTTAGTCGCCAACAAAGAAAACGCTATCGCTTTTTATCGAACCGCCTATTTAGGTGCCCCAGCGGAGGCTATTAAAAAGTATGTCGGTGCTGAATACATACAGCACAACCCATCGGTGAGTAATGGAACCCAGGGGTTTATCGATTATTTTAATGAAATGGCTCGAGACTATCCCGAAAAAGAAATTAAATTTGTGCAAGCCATTGCCGAAGGTGATCTAGTCGCGCTTCATACGCATCAAACTTGGCCAGGCAATGATCAGTATGTCACCATGGATTTCTTCCGTTTTGATGAACAGGGTAAAATTTTCGAACATTGGGATTCTATTCAATCGGTGCCAGCTGACTCTAAAAATGGTAACCCAATGTACTAAGCGGTAATCCAAATCTTAGGCTGACATTAAAAGGATGCATCATGCCAACTAAGTATGAATGGAGAAAAAAAGAGAAAGAATTATATCTACCTAAAGCGCAGCCTATGGTTCTTGATGTGCCTGAATTCAAATTTTTAACCTTAGGAGGCGAAGGCAGCCCAGAGAATCAATTTTTTTCTGATGTTGTCGGTACGTTATATTCACTTTCTTATGGCGTGAAAATGCTGCCGAAAAAAATGACCACTCAACCTAAGGGCTATTTTGACTATACGGTATACCCTTTGGAAGGCGTTTGGGATATTAACGATGACGCTAAAAAAGTCTTTGATGGCACGGTCAAAAAAGAAGACTTCGTGTATCAAATGATGATTCGCCAACCTGATTTTTTAGATAACAATCTCTATTTTGAAGTATTCGATGCTGTAAAGAATAAGAAATCCAACCCGCTGTTAGAATGCGTTGAGTTCAAAACTATCTCAGAAGGTAAGTGTATTCAAATGTTGCACCTAGGTCCCTATGAAAATGAGCCTGTAAGCTTTATTCAAATGGAGGCGTTTGCCGCCAGTCAGGGATTGGAGCGAGTGTCGAAATTGCACAGGGAAATTTATTTGTCGGATGCTAGGAAGGTTGCCCCTGAAAAGTTAAAAACGGTTTTAAGGTTTAGTGCGAAATAACGAGCCCTGTTTAACAAAGTATTGCACTTGTTCACAAGTTATCCTGTGATGAATTTATGTAAACCATTTCATCGATTACTTTAATGAAATAGTCGCCCATGTATTAACTCAACGTATCATCATTCATCACCACAGGTATATATCATGACCACAAAGCACGACTGAAGAAAAGAGGAGAGGTTGCATTATTTTAAGGGATAGTTTTATCGCGAAAATGAGTTTACTAGGCTACTATATTAGCTAAACTCAATAGTAGCTTGGTATTTTCCGTCCTTTTCGCTAAGTAATACTCCGTGACGCATTAAATAAGCCTAAGCATATTCATTATTTTGATAGTCAATTTTTAGTTTAAAGGCAATGTAATGAAAAATATTTGTATCCTCTTAACTCTAATGTGCGCACTAAATACGGGTGCTTTTTCCCAAGTAGTTAGCGTTTCATTTGGTAACACGCTACCACCTTGGGTTTTGGATGGCGGCACTGAAGGTCTTTTGGTTGATATTATTTCCCAATGCTTGGAGCCTTCCGGTCATGTAATTAAGCCGATACTACACCCCTATACTCGTCGGATTATTGAATACAAAAGCGGCAATATTGACGCCGTTGTTGATATAAATCCCAACCTAATGCAAGAAGAACAACTAGAAGGTTTTTTACCGGTTTTATCTACCAATATCAAAATTATATTTATTCGTTAACTGAAAATGGTTTTTCACTTAAAACAATCAAAGATGTTGGCAATCGTAGCTTTGTTTCTTGGCAAGGTGCAAAAATAACCATCGGTGGGGAGTACACTGAAATGGCAAGTAGTAATCCCAATTATTTTGAAATTGACCGGCAAAGCTCCCAAGTACTAATGTTATTTAAGAAAAATGCTGATTTCATCCAAATGGACCAGAAAATATTCAACTACTATGCTCAAGAATTGGTTGTAAAAGGTATTCACAATGAATTAGCAGAAGTCACCATATACCCATTACTTGGCTCTAGTCCAAATGGTATTTTATTTCGTTCTGAGAAGCTTAGAGATGAGTGCATTGCCAACTTATCAAAAGTGAAAAAAGAATCAGAGCTATCAAAGATATTACTTAGACCCTAAGCGATTAAGAAGTTTGATTTATTACAAATCACTACTGGCTAGTAATGCAGGGTTTATTAGTGAAATAAGTCGAGTTATTTATATTTACAAGCTTACACTCCTGCCTAGTTATCTTATGATAGTAGTCAACTAAATATTATAGCTCTTTCAAAATGACCCAACTTGCCTTCAGTCAACGCCTTTCTAAGTTAGAAATAAAACAATTGCCTCCTTATGACGGGGTAGGCTTAGATGCGATCAAAATAATTTATCACGAATCTGATATTGACGATTTCGCACAGCGAATCTTAAATTCAACGGTAGTCGGCTTCGATACTGAAACTAAACCAAATTTTCAGGCAGGCAGTAAACAAAATTCCGTGAATATTGTTCAGGTTGCAAGTGAGCATGGAGCCCTAATACTTCGTGTAGATGATGGAAACTTATCGGCGGTTGTTCGCAAGTTAATTGGCTCGGAAAAGGTATTGAAAGTAGGTTTTGGTCTACACCAAGATAAGAAGCAGTTGTTTCGATTATTCGGTGAGCATTTAGAAAACTCAATAGATTTATCGGGTGCATTTAGTCAATTTGATATTAAGCAGCGCGTAGGCGCACAAGCAGCAGTCGCCTTAGTGTTGGGTGAACATCTTAGAAAGTCTAAAAAAATACAGTTATCAAACTGGGCGAATAAAGAGCTTACTAAAAATCAACTCCTTTATGCCGCTAATGATGCCTATTGCGCATACGATGTTTATAAAAAACTTCTAACAATCACCAATAAGATTTAGCTTTTATCTGAACCTTGCGTACACCGTGAGGTAGTTATAGGGCAGACTCATTAAAATTTAACTACGGTGCTAGTTAGTAGTTTGATCATTTTTTGCTTATCAAGAGGCAGGTTGTCGTCTTTGAACCAAGTATTGGCTTTACTTTTCATTATGTTATAAACAGCCTCTACAGATACATTGCCATTCATGTCGATGCATTGGCTTGGCGCGTTGACGAGTATTGCAAATGCTGCACCGAATATTTGTGCTGACTGAACAGAGTCGATGTTCTGCTTATTATCATCCTGCTCTAGCTTTAAATAAAAATATTTAAGCACTTGGAGAGAGTTTAATTTTTGTTGAATCATCCAGGGAACAAAGTCGGCAGGCTTTACGCGCCATAATGCTGGCTGATTATGGGGGTTAATTAGTTTAAGTGTTTTACCGTTGCTGGTCTTAGCGAGGGCCTTGGCTTCATTAAATGCCGTGATATTAACAATACCAATATCAGCCGTATCTCTGGGGTGAATGCCTAAGCAAATAGGTATTGCTTCGCTAAACACTAACCAAGTTTCTAAGCGTGTGAATTCTTGGCAGAACTTTTTTTGAGTCGTAGTGTCATTGATGACTGCAGCTTGGCGTTCAAGAGCGGCTTGCTGTGCTAAGTTGTCTGAGTTATTGCTAGGTAGGTTTTCGGCACTTGGTTTTTGTGCGGGTTCGGCAAACATGCCCATTGGATCGGCATATAATTTAGTTTGATTTTTCGGGTCGCTCATTTAACACCCTGTCTTCATAGTCAATTTCACTAATCACTTTGGTTTATAATGGGCTATTATGAGCTAGAGCAGTCAATTTGAGTATGTTTTTTAATAAGATGCCAAGAGGGCAGGATATTGAGGGTTTTAAAGCGGTTTGTTGGGTATCTTGTATTGTTGATGTCGATCAGCGTGGGCTTGTGTGCTTTAGTGATAGTTTATCAGTCGACTTTGACCATTGAAGTGATCGACAATTCCTTAGCTCGGCACGAGGCCCAATATCTGATTGAGAAGACAACCCAGCAGCTGGTTAGTCGTGAGCTGGCGATATTACACTCATGGTTGGCTGTTACTGCTGTGTTGTTGCTCATAGCAATCGCTATGGTGGGGGGATTACTGCGTTACATCTTAATGCTCGAAGCCAAAAATGAACCGAAACTCAACGAAGTGCGGTAGTCTTTATTGGATTCTCTGGCACAATAAGCTTTCATTTTTTAGTTTTAGGCGAATTCTTTAATGTCCGACATTTTAATCACATTTTCTAGCTGGTTTCGACCACACTTAACCTTTATAGCATCTGCCTATATTGCCACTATACTGGTGATCTATGGCGCACGAATTAATAAAGCGGTGTGGGCGCTGGTTAAGGGCGCTCATTTTATTGTGCGAACGTTAGTTTTTGTCGCCTTATGCGCGATTGGGTACGGTACTATTTCTGTTTATTTAGTACCCGTAGTTCGGGATTTATTGTTACTTGCAGGTGCATTATGGCTAGGGCCACTCGTGGTATTAAGTTTTTTACTAATTGGTTGGTTAGCAGAGCATCACAGCCGAAAAGGTTGATCGCAGCAGGGTTGGTTGCCATTGCGTCAACGGTGTCAGCTTTTGAAGAGCAAGGCCACACGATGGCCGCGCAATTGATGACGATGTATTTAAATGAGGGTGCGAAAACCTATTTAACAGAGCTAATTGGCGAAGACTGGCAACGGCAGGTCATAGCCCTTGCTCCTCGTGTAGAGCAAGACGTGACCCGCGCTAAAAACCGCCCGTATCTGCCTTTGCAACAAACCCTTTTTTCTATAGAAGACACTGAATTTGAGGCCGCTAAACATTGCCCAAATAACGCCTGTTCGGTGGGTGCAGTTTTAGAAAGCCGGCAAGTACTTCTAGAGAGCCAATACTCCAATGCTAAAAAGCGCCAAGCGTTAGGCTTTTTAATGCATTACATGGTGCAGCTGCATAGTCCCATTAACTGTGGATTTGAACGGGATATGGGAGGGCAAAAAATATATCTAAAGGACTCCGATCTCAAGCCAGTAAACTTAGCATGGATATGGAATTACGACCTATATCGTAAGTTTGAAGAGCGTTGGTTTACGCTTGCGCAACGGTATTATCGAGATATGGAGAAAATAGATTTAGAGTCCTGGGTCGAAACACTCAGTCCACAAGAATGGGCGTTTGAATCTCACTTGATTGCCAGAGAGACTGTCTATGGTTTAGCAGTTGAAGGTCGGTACAGCGCAAAGTTAGTAAGAGAGGGGCAAAAAGTCATTGAAACTCAGTTGCAAAAGGCGGCGTATAGAACGGCAATGCTGCTGAATGAAATGTGGGGCTAATGAGTTTTGTTGCTGGAAAAAGGAAGGGGAAAGTAAACTTTCCCCTGGAGTCGTAAGCAATATTCATCCGTGAATGGTTTCATCCTGAAACAGCTACGTCCGTATAACTGGCTTGCCCGATCCAGGGCGTGTCCATAATTTCATCCGTGGTGCATCCAATGCGCTCAATCCGTTGAGGTTCTTCCTATGCCCGCTTCCAAGCAGCGCATTTCCATCCGTTGGTCGCCTTCCTAGCGATATTTCCTTGGGGTTCTTCCTGAACAAGATCTATTATAGGGAAATTGAACATTGAGAAATGATTATTTTAAGGGTCAAATCTAGGCTGAAAAACTTGTAATCGTTGAAACCTACGTCCGCCGCGGGGGTTACGGAAAAGTGTCGACCCGATCACATGTTTTTTCCATTAATCGTACGAACGTTGTAGGAGATATCTTACAAACGGAGTAGCTAAAAATGACAAAAATGGATGCATCGTTGCATTTATATGGTTCTAACGGCTTATTGGGTCACTTAAAAAATGGAAGGTTGCCACTTTCTCAGGGCGATTCTATGTTGAACCCCTACCTTGAAACTGGCCTTGAGGGTCGGCAGACCCATGCGCCCATTCCTGACCATGAAATAGAACAGGAAATGAAGCGGCAATATGAATCCTTACCGAGTCATATTAGTGCTCTTTTAGGCTATGAAGATTATAAAAAACAGTCCGAAAAGCTAATGCCTTCAATAATTGATGCCATTCAACTGAAACGGAAGGGGGCTCAAGCAGACGTAAGTGATCAATATAATAAAGCTCGATTTGCAAAAGTAAGCTACTTACGCCTATTTAACAGCGCCAAATGTCATTTTGGTTGGGAAACCTTAGCGAATAACTTTACCGGCATGTGCATAGAGCTGAAGGCGAATCATGAGGTTTTTAGTAGCAATCAGGATCGCTTAGCCTTAATTAAGCCGGTGGGCTACGGTGCCACGCATGATTTCCAAGTCAGTGCGGCAAACCCTATCCCTGGATTTTTTATGGATTGTGAAGAAAATGCTCCTCGGCAGGAGTGGCGTGCCGCTTTTTTGTTTAAAGAGCAGCAACAAACTCTCAAGCTTGCCAGTGCCGCGGTTAAGCATATTTACCTTTCGGCGAATGCAACAGCAGAAGATATCGACGCCGTCAAACGCTTTGTTAGCCAAGATATACGCTTCCGTCATGTTGGCGTGTCATTAGTTTTGCCCGATGAACAGCGATGGCGTTTGCGTGTTAAGCCGCTTTGATAATATCAGCAAGGTTTGTCAGGATCGTCTACGCTTATTCTTAATGACAACTGAGACCAAAAAAACATGCAAAAGTTGAATTTCCTAGTGGTGGATGATGCCGCATTCATTCGCGACCTGGTTAAGCGTACCTTGAAAAAACAGTTTACGCAGTGCCATGTAGATGAAGCGATCAATGGTAAAAAAGCGCAAACGTTATTGACGAAGAACAGTTATGACCTTGTACTCTGTGATTGGGAGATGCCGGTATTATCGGGCTTAGAGCTCTTAGTGTGGTTTCGGCAGTACGAAGTAGAGCAAGAACAGTCCAAAACGCCGTTTATGATGGTCACCAGTCGCGGTGATAAAACGCATGTTGTCGAGGCTGTTCAGGCAGGCGTGTCAGACTACATAGGCAAGCCGTTTAGCAGCGATCAAATTCTTAAAAAAGTCTTTAAATTGCTAGCCGTTAATCATCGTGACTTAGTTCGCTCTATCTTAAAAGGTACAGCGGCTATGGGGCAAGCACAGGGTACGGGCAATGAGTCGGCCAGTGTCTTGATGGGCGCGCCAGCAATAGAGCCTAAGACGAATACCGTCACTAGTGCATCGGTATTGACCGGCGGCTCGCCGAGTTCAAAATTAGTGGATAAAATCGCTGCCAGAGCTACTAAAGCTAAGCCAAGCTCATTAGCAAAAGTATCGATACGTTCGGCCAAGGGAGCATGGAAAGGTGATTTACGTGATATTAATTTGACCGATTTAAGCATGGTGATTAACTTCGCGGAATCGAATCCTCCTACCGTACTTGATCAGGTGGTGGTCGATGTTGTGCCTAAAAATGACCCAGAAGCCGTTGCCCGTATCAACACGATAGTCACTGCAATTGCCCTAACTGAAAAAACCATTGATTGCAGTATCGCGCATATCAGTGTTCACATTGTCGATGAAGATCAAGATAAACTAGCGACGCTGAGCAAATTTATTGCCCAGGTAAGGCGGTAATCGCTATAGGGTATTCAAATTCCAAGCAATAGGCCGCTTCTAAACTATGGGCAGCTGTGATTCTTAGCGTAAACGTTTAGTTGAAAAAATACAGCTAAACGTAGAGCCCACTTTTGGTTGGCTTTGAATATTAAGGTGAGCATTGTGATGATTCAATATGTGCTTAACAATGGCTAAGCCTAAACCAGTGCCGCCGCTTTCACTTGAACGTCCAGAATCAACTCGGTAAAATCGTTCTGTGAGTCTAGGAATATGCTGGTGTTCAATGCCGTAACCTCGATCTTGTACAGTTAACAATCCGCCCAGCTCACTGACCTTCCAGCTTAACGTAATTTTACTGCCTTTCGGGCTATAGCGAATAGCATTGTAAAGTAGATTGCCAAGGGCGGTACGCAGCTGACCAAAGTCGCCCATTAAGTTTTGTGTCGATTGGTTTAATAGTTCTATTTGGTGGTCACTATCGATACTTTTAGAAAACTGCCGAGCGTCGTCTAGTGCTTGCTGCAAAAATAGAGGCATGTCAATCTCACTTAAGTTTGCCTCAGCCGTTTCAACATCTAGCCTACTCAAAACTAGTAGATCGTTAACCAAATTGTTCATCCGAATGGCTTGGCTCGACATACTCGTGAGTGCTTTAAGCATAGGCGCAGGAATATCATCGTTGAACGCTAAAATATTTTCTAAATGTCCTTGTACGACGGTGATCGGTGTTTTTAATTCGTGTGAGGCATTGGCCACAAAGTCTTGGCGCATCTGCTCTAGCTTTTCTATGTGCGTGGTGTCTCGCAGCAGGAGTAAGCGCTCACCTTCGCCGTAAACCGTCATAGATATTTGTAATGATCGATGTGCTTGTGCGGGGTTCTCAATCGTGATGTATTCTTGATGGTCAGCTTGGTTGTAAAAGTCTAAGAACAGCGGATCACGAATTAAGTTAGTGAGTAGATGGCCTTCATCAAATGTTTTTAAATCTAACAATTGAACAGCGGCTTTATTCCAAGACTCGATTCGTCCTTTCACATCTAATGTGATCACGCCATCAGACAACGCTTGGGTTGAGGTGCGAATTTTTCGGATAGTTTCACGATATCGGCGTACCTGTTTGCGATGTTTTTTTCTGACGATATATAAATGATCAAACACAACTCCCCATAAACCGACTGCGTTGGGCGGAGAGTTTTTAGCGCCTTTAATCAGCCAGGAGATTAACCGATGTTGCTGATAAAGAATCCACACTAAATAACCAGTACTGGCACCCGCGACAAAAAGCCAAGGTTCGCCAAAGTAACGTCCCACTATTAATGCTAACACCATTGTAGCGGTGAGTTTTTTGTAATGAGATCGGCGTAAATCTCTAATCATCGTTTAGTTGCGCTCGTTGATAGTGGTTGAGAAGCGATAGCCAGTGCCGCGCACTGTTTGAACCAAATCTTTATGATCATCGCCGAGTGCTTTTCTAAGCCTGCGAATGTGTACATCAACTGTACGCTCATCGACATAAACATTCCCCCCCCAGACTTGGTCGAGTAATTGGCTTCGGCTATAGGCTCGTTCGGTGTGAGTCATGAAAAACTGCAGTAGCTTAAATTCAGTTGGGCCCACATTGAGTTCAGAGCCATTGGTAAATACACGATGACTTGTCGGGTCTAGAGTTAAGCCTTGAATCTCGATAGCAGATTCAACACCAACGGGTGTTGACCTGCGCAATACTGCTTTTAAACGAGCAACTAATTCACGAGGGGAAAAGGGCTTAGTAATGTAGTCATCTGCACCGGCGTCCAAACCAGAAATTTTGTGTTCCTCTTCTCCCTTTGCCGTCAACATAATAATGGGGATTTCCTGGGTTAAAGCATCGCGCTTGAGTCTTCGCGCGAGCTCAACGCCACTGGTACCTGGCATCATCCAATCGAGTAAAATTAGGTCGGGCTTTTGATCGACAACAAGCGAATGAGCTTGTTGTGCATTGCCAGCTTCTATCGTGCGATAACCTGCCATTTCTAGTGCTGCCGCAATTACCTCGCGGATTGCAGGCTCGTCATCGACAATCAAAATGCTTCGAGTAGACATGTCATTTCCCTGATTGCAGTTCATATTTACTTACGATTAAAGAGCAGTAATATGACAGTTCGATGACAAAATTCATTATTTTGTCATTTAGCAGCGCAGATACTTATAAATAATGTAAAACCACAGCAATAAACAAGCCCATACCGACCCAATGGTTATTCAAAAAAGCTTGAAAACAAGCATCTCTATCTCTATCTCGAATTAACCATTGTTGGTAAGCCATTAAGCCAGAAGCAAGTATTAAAGCTAGCCACCAGAATAGGCCAAGCTCAGCTTTTAAACCCGCAGCGACCCACGTTAGAATTGCCAAGGCTTGCAATAAGCCGATCATTAACTTATCGGAATCGCCGAATAAAATTGCCGTTGAACGCACACCGATTTTAAGGTCATCATCGCGATCGACCATTGCGTATTGGGTATCGTAAGCAACGGTCCAGAGGACCTTAGCTGTAAATAAAAGCCAGACCGTATCAAGCATTGGCGCTTCGACTGCGGTGAAGGCCATTGGAATCGCCCAGGCAAATGCAGCACCGAGTACGACTTGCGGCAAATAAGTATGGCGTTTCATAAAAGGGTATAAGGCAGCGAGGGCGAGGCCAATAAATGACATATAAACGGTCAGTTTATTGGTTAACAAGACTAAGATGAAAGAAATGGCGACTAAGGCTGCAAAGAGTAAAAGCGCTTCTTTTTCACTGACAATGCCTTGAGCCAAAGGTCGAGTTGTAGTGCGTTTAACATGGCCATCTAGGTGGCGGTCGGCATAGTCGTTTATTACGCACCCAGCAGAGCGCATAAACACCACACCGAGGGTGAAAATTATTAACTGTTTAACTTCAGGGAAGCCACCCGATGCGATCCAAAGGGCCGTTAACGTTGGCCATAGTAATAAGTAGGTGCCAATCGGTCGGTCCAGTCGCGTTAGCTTTATATATTGTTCAATCGCGAGTTTATTCATGCTTGCTTAATGAGTTCCGGTAAAAAGTATTCAGTGACCATTAAAGGTAAGCCTTGTAGCCAGTACCTTGAACGTCGCCCCCAGATATTATCAAAAAAGGTGATCTCGTTATTGTCCTTCTTAACCTTCGGGTCTGCAAATAACAACTCACCTAAAGGGCGTTCATTTAGGTGAGTAAGTTGATCTAAACCTTGCTGTAAACTCGATTCGGGAATCAGAGTATGGGCCATAACCCACGGAGTTTGATGATGCTTTAAGGCAACTTTACGTGAGAAAAGTGTGGTTTCTTGGCCTTGTTCAGAGATACCCAATAACGGCTGAGTGTTAACCAAGCACTCTTCTTTCAGAACTTGCACTGAAAAACTGTCCGACCGTTGTTTGAGTGCCTTAGTTAAGCTTCCAGGCAAAAACAGCCAGTGACGGTATTCTTCCGGGATGGGTGTTTGAAATGCGGCTGGCACCTGCCATTGGTGGTATCGAGTGTCTAAATTAAAAATAGGTGTATCCACAACTAAATCAACTGGTTTTTAAAAGGCCAGTGTACCTGAGGATGCCCCTGAAATTGAATGCCTATTGTTATTTTGCATTGACGAAAACCAGATAAATACTTGAATTCAGTCATTTTTTTCGAAATTCAGCAAAATTTAGCCCTTAAAAGCGAATTTAAGTCTTGGCAAGATATGCTAGAACTAGGTAGTCTAGGGTATTAATAGCTAACAGGTAGAGTAGTTTTAGTCTGCTGATCGTTAGCGATTGCTTGATATAACAATAAAAGACATAAAAGGAAGTTACCATGCGTAAGCCCGATTTATCCGCTGCAATTGCAGACCACGCCGATTTGACCAAAGATAAAGCCGCCGAAGTACTGAACGTATTGTTAGACCAAATTACCCAAACAGTAGCAAAGAAAGAATCTGTTACGTTAGTGGGCTTTGGTACCTTCGAAGCACGCTCGCGTGCCAAGCGTAAAGGCAAAAACCCCCAAACGGGTGCTGAAATAGAAATCCCTGCTAGTAACACGGTTGCATTTAAAGCGGGTAAAGCTTTAAAAGACAGCGTGAATAACAAGTAAATAACGCTAGGCAATAAAAAAGGGCCCAAGGGCTCTTTTTTATTGCTTTAAGAAATGTTTTTTAGGCTTGCTAATAAAGTGGTTCTTAGCCAACTGTGTAAACTGTCCGATTGGGTTTGAGCGTGCCAGTAAAGGTGCGTCTCGACTGATGGAACTTCAAAGGGCATTGGCATAATTTTAAGCTCAGAATCTAGCAGTGATGTCGCAATAGACAGTGGCAGCGTCAAGATTGTTTTTTGCTGCTTTAACAGCTGTACTGCCGTAGGATAGCTCTGGCAACGTGCTTTTATTGCTCTATTAAAGCCCAGCTTAGCAAAGGCAAGATCTTCTAATACCTTGCCGGTGGGCCGATTAGAAACAGTAACATGGTTAAGTTGGCCATAATCCTTAGTATTGATTTCTGGTTCCAAAAAAAAGCGTTTTCCACCCAAACAACAAAAAGCAGACTTCGTAATACAATTGTGTTCAATGGGCGACGACAAAGGCCTAGCAATATCTATCGCAAAGTCTATCTGCCCCGACTCCAGCTGCATAGGCAAAGATTCACGCTCCAATTTAACACTGTGAAAGTTCAAATTCGGCGCCGACTGTTGAAAGACGCCTAAGATGGCAGGGAAAAACAGTGGCTCTAAGGCGTCGTGTATTGCCAGCTTTAGCGTTTGACAGGCTGTTTGCGGATCAAAAATGCCCAGTGATTGCAAAGATCTTCGTAGCTGGCTGAGTGTCTTAATAATATCGGGCATGACGCGTTGGCAAACGGGTGTGGGTTGCATTTTAGCGCCTTGACGCGTAAAGAGCGGGTCATCTAATGCCTCGCGCAAGCGTTTTATTGAATGGCTCACAGCAGAAGGCGTAATGTTTAGTTGTTCGGCCGTACGAGTCATATTCTCATGCTGATAGAGAGCTTCGAGTACCTTGAGCAAGTTAAGATCTAGTTGAGCGATGGTTTTAAGGTTAATCATTATGAATTCATTTCATAGTGGCTTTTGACTAAGTTTCATTTTATTCACAGTAAGGTCTTACGTAAACTGAGTCAAACCGTTCCGAACACTTATGCTCGGTAAAACAACAAAAATAAGGGTGCCGTATGGATTTCTCCAACTCAGCTCGCAGTGATGATTACCTAGCACGACTCAATGCATTCATGACAGAACATGTTTTGCCAATGGAGTCGACAATTTTAGCGGCCAATCGACAATTAAATCCAACAGGCGACTGGCAGAGCTGGTCTACCATTGCTGAAGTTGAGCAACTTAAAAAGCTGGCCAAAGCGCAAGGGCTATGGAATCTGTTTTTACCCGATGACACGCTCGGCCAAGGCTTAACTTGCACCGAATATGCACCGTTAGCCGAAGCGACGGGCAAAGTTATTTTTGCCCCTGAAATATTCAATTGCAATGCTCCCGACACTGGCAATATGGAAGTGTTGTATCACTTTGGTTCCGATGCCCAAAAGCAACAGTGGTTAACGCCTTTGTTGGCAGGGGACATTCGCTCTGTTTTTTGCATGACTGAACCTGCTGTCGCCTCTAGCGATGCCACCAATATGGAAGCCACTGTGGAAGTCGATGGTGATGAACTTATCTTAAATGGCAGAAAATGGTGGTCGACTGGTTTGGGGCATCCAAACGCTAAAGTGGCTATTTTCATGGGCCGATCAAATACAACTGCCCCTAAACATGCACAGCATGCCATGGTTTTGGTACCGTTAGACAGTGACGGCGTTTCTATTGAACGCATGTTAACGGCCAGCGGTGAATATGATGCGCCTTATGGGCACGGCGAAGTTCAGTTTAACAATGTCCGGGTACCAAAAACTAATTTAATCTGGGACTTAGGCAAAGGTTTTGCTATTGCACAAGGCCGCTTAGGGCCTGGGCGAATTCATCATTGCATGCGTGCGATTGGCGCAGCAGAACGAGCCTTAGAGCTAGCGATCCAACGTGGGCTCTCGCGTGTTGCTTTTGGTCAGCCGTTGATTAAATTGGGCGGTAATACAGAGCGCATTGCGCAAGCTCGCATTCAAATAGACCAAGCTAGGTTATTAACGTTAAATGCTGCTTGGAAGATAGACAATTTTGGTGTCAAAAATGCCATGACGGAAATTTCTGCCATTAAAGTTGCGGTGCCAAACATGTTGCAAAGCGTGGTTGATATGGCCATACAAATACATGGCGGAGCCGGTGTTTCGGATGATCTACCCTTAGCAACCTTTGCAGCAATGGCACGTATGCTGCGCTTAGCGGATGGTCCTGATGAAGTACACATGCACATGGTTTCACGTTTAGAAATAGCTAAGCATATAGCAAAGGTCAGCGTATGAAAACGATACTGATTACCGGTGGTGCATCAGGATTAGGGTTGGCCATGGCATTGCGCTGGGCAAAGCAAGGCGCAACTATTTGTGTGGCAGACCGAACCGAAGAACTTAAACAACAAACAATAACAGCGATCAATAACGCCGGTGGTGTTGGCCATTTTGTGAGTTGCGATGTAACTTCACAAGCGCAACTCGATGCTCTAAAAACCTATACCGATACCCACCTAAATGCCATTGATGTGCTAATTAATTGTGCAGGTGTGCCAACGGCAGGTTCGATAGAAAGTGAATCACTAGAGGTGTGGCAGTGGGTCATTGATATTAACTTACTCGGCAGTGTTCGTTTGGCCAAACTTTATGTTCCCGACTTTCGCAAACGCGGACAAGGGCATATTGTTAATGTCGCTTCACAAGCCGGGTTAACCCCTATGCCGTTTATGGGGTCTTATAATGTTACTAAAGCTGCCTTAGTAGCATACAGTGAAACGATGAAGCTAGAGCTGGCCCCGTTCGGAATCGGGGTTAGCGTTCTTTGCCCTGCATTTGTTAAAACCAATTTAGATAAATCGTTACCTAAAGAACAGGCGGCGATGCAATCGGTGGTGACAAAGCTCGTTGAGCGAGGCACGGTGAGCGCTGACCAAGTAGCGGAGGCGACATTTAAAGCGGTAGCCGGCAATACCTTTTTAATAATTACCCATTCGGACGCAAAACGTATATATGGCCTCAAGCGATGGTTGCCGAGTTTTTATTATTGGCTAATGGCAAGAAAATCCAAACGCTTCACATTAAAGAGTTATGCCAATGAATAATTCAACTATGAATGAAACTGCGCAGAAAAGCCGAGCCGGTGAAGAGTTAGATGTTAAAGCGGTGCATCATTGGATATCACAACATATTGATGGATTAGCAGACCTACCCTCGGTAAAGCAATTTTCCGGCGGCGCATCAAACTGGACTTATTGTTTAACCTACTCCGATCGTGAATTAATTTTACGACGCGCCCCAGCAGGCACCAAAGCAAAGGGTGCGCACAATATGGTCCGAGAATATCAAATACAGAATGCCTTAAAGCCAGTCTTTAACTATGTGCCTACCATGTACGCCTTGTGTGAAGATGAACAGGTAATAGGTACCGACTTTTATGTGATGGAAAAAATTGACGGTATCATTCCACGAAAGAACTTACCCTCTAGAACGCGGCTCGATGAAAGCCAAGTCAAAGCATTATGTACCAATATGCTAGATGCACTCATTGGCTTGCACAGTGTTGATATAGATGCCTCAGGCTTAAGTGGCTTAGCCAAAGGCGAAGGCTACGTTGAACGGCAAGTAAACGGTTGGTCAAAACGTTATCAAGATGCGCGAACCTGGAACGTACCCTCAGGGAAAAAAGTAATGCGCTGGTTGCAGGAACATAAACCACAGCACGAAACTATTTGTTTAACTCATAACGACTTCCGTTTTGATAACTTAGTTTTAGCCGAAGATAACCCAAGCCAAATAGTGGGAGTTTTAGATTGGGAGCTCGCCACCTTAGGCGACCCGCTCATGGACCTAGGCAATACGCTGGCTTATTGGGTGCATGCAGACGATGACTTTATGGCAAAAGCTATGCGTAGGCAGCCAACTCACCTTATGGGTATGATGACGAGAAAAGAAGTTATCAACTATTACTTAGAAAAGCGTGGTCTAAGCCATATTGATTTCCGTTTTTATGAGGTATTTGGTTTGTTCCGTTTAGCCGCTATTGCGCAACAAATTTATTATCGATATCACCACAAGCAAACGACTAATCCAGCCTTCAAAAACTTTTGGCTGTTTATTCATTACTTGTTGTGGCGATGTAATCAAGCGATCAAAGCCAAATGAAAGTCATCTATTTAATCAGGCATGGCCAAGCGAGTTTTGGCCAAGCGGACTATGATCAGTTGTCACCATTGGGTTATGAGCAAAGCACGCTATTAGGTGCTTCATTAAGGTCGAAAGAGATTAGCTTTGATCATATTGAGCAAGGTACCTTGCTACGCCATCAACAAACATTTCTAGCGGCATTAGGTGATCGAACTGTGACAACCAATGCACTTTGGAATGAGTTTGATCATCGTGATATTACTAATCAATACTTACAAGTTCAAGGCACTAAGGTAGATGAGTTTTTGCAACTGAGCGATGCAGATAAACTAGCGCACTTTGCTAGAGCTATATTGTTGTGGGTAGACAACAACAACGATCGGCTTGAATATAATGAAACCTGGATGCAGTTTAAAGCGCGAATTACCCAAGCCCTTACGGAAACAATCGCTAGCACAAAATCATGCGCTTTGGTTTTTACTTCGGGAGGAACTATCTCATCGGTAATCGGAAGCGCATTCAATTTTACCGCAAGCCAAACGCTGAAGCTGAATTTACAGCTAGTGAACACCGGTGTAACGAAAATACTGGTGTCATCAAACGGTATAAACGTATCAACCATTAATGAATATACTCATTTAGAACAAAAACAAAATAATAAACTCATTACCTATAAGTAGAGTCACATGCGAAAAACCATATTGATAACCGGTGCTAGTTCAGGTCTTGGCCAAGGCATGGCAGAGAAATTTGCTTCACGTGGCCACCACCTGGCCTTGTGCGCAAGACGCCTCGATCGATTAGAAATTTTAAAAGCGTCACTTTTAAAAAAGTACCCAGCCTTACGCATTGAACTGTTGAGCTTAGATGTTAATGACCACGATGCCGTATTCCAAGTTTTTAAAGACTTCCAAGCCAGCTTTGGTGTGATAGATCGAATTATCATTAACGCAGGCATGGGTAAGGGCGCGTCAATCGGGACAGGTTTTTTTGAAGCCAACCGCGAAACCGCCATGACTAACTTTGTTGCAGCAATTGCGCAAACAGAAGCGGCTATGGAGATATTTCGGGCTCAAAATCATGGCCATTTAGTGACCATATCATCGGTCAGTGCAGTGAGAGGGTTTCGCCGGGCACTAAATGTTTACTCCGCAACCAAAGCAGGGCTAACCACATTGACCGAAGGCATTCGTATTGATGTGCTCAACACACCGATTAAAGTATCTTGTATTCACCCAGGCTTTATTCGAACCGAACTGAATGAAAAAGTCGAAAAAGTGCCGTTTATTGTCGATATTGAAACCGGATGTGCCGCATTAGTTAAAGCGATCGAAAAAGAAAAAGCTAACAGCTATACCCCAACTTGGCCTTGGTATTTGGTGCAAAAAATTATGCGGATCCTGCCCGATTCAATGCTTAGACGGTTTAGCTAAAGTCACGTTAATTAAAAAAGTGCTGCCCGTCACCTTGTCGCTGCAACGCAAACTAAAGATGACGGGATAGACAAATACTATTGTTGTTTGTCTGAAATAGTAGGTTTAGCCATCCATTCATGACCTTTTAACATGACCGACCAGTAGATTTCTGGCAAAAATCTTTCTTTCAAAATCCAAGCCGCTCGAGTTGGCTTAAGACCATTGATAAGCCAGCCAGGGAAACTGGGTAAAAGCTTGCCACCGTAACCAAATTCCGCCAAAACAATTTTGCCTCGTTCGACGGTTAGGGGGCAGCTGCCGTAGCCATTATAAGCTGACTGCCCCGGCTTGTTGTTTAACGTCCTTATTAAATTATAGGCCAAGACCGGAGCTTGCATTCTGACCGCCGCTGCTGTTTTTGCGTTAGGTGCATTCATCACGTCGCCAAGTGACCAGACATTTTCGAAACGCTTGTGCCTTAAAGTATGTTGATCAACATCGACCCAGCCGTTGTCGTCAGCTAATGGGCTGACGCGTATAAAATCGGGTGCTACCTGTGGCGGACATACATGAAGCATGTCGAATGTTACCTCTAAGAGTTGGTCGCTTGCACCTTCCCCCACTTGCTTAAACCAAGCCTTTTTATTTGGGCCGTCTACTTTCATCAACTGGTGTTGGAACTTAAGCTCAATCGCATATTTTTTGATGTACTCTTGTAGTGCTGGTACATAATCCTTAACACCGAAAAGGCCTGGCCCGGTATTATAAAACTCAACATCTATGTCCTTAAGTTGGCCGTTTTTGAGCCAAGTATCGGCCGATAAATACATCACCTTTTGGGGCGCACCCGCACACTTAATGGGCATCGGTGGTTGGGTGAATACCGCTTTGCCCTTTTTAAGGTTTTTGACCAATTCCCAAGTATAGGGAGCCAAGTCATAACGATAATTAGAGGTGACACCATTTTTGCCTAAGGTTTCATTGAGACCTTCAATGCCTTCCCAGTTAAGCTTTAAACCTGCGGCAACCACCAGTTGCTGGTATTTAATTGGACGACAACCTTCGAGCAATACTTGATTTTTTTCTGGTTCAAACTGCGCAACAGCCGATTGGATCCAATCAACACCTTTAGGTATGAGTGTTGCCATAGGACGTTTAGTTTTTTCAGGTTTAAAAATACCTGCACCGACTAGAGTCCAGCCGGGTTGATAATAATGCGTATCTGCAGGGTCTATGACTGCAATCTTTAGTTTCGCATCACGTTTTTGAATACTGGCGGCAGCGGCGAGTCCCCCTGCACCGGCGCCTACAATGACGACATCGTAACTTGGTATCACTTGTTGGGCGTCTGTGGTGTTCGTTAAGCGATCCGTCAAGCCACTGGCATCAAAGCCAGCATGAGTGAGTGTACTTAGGATGCTGACAACGTCGTCGCCTTCAGATTTTCGGTGTAACGCCCAGAGTGTTGAGCTGCGCATGCCTGTTCGGCAATAGGCATGTACCTGGCCTTTAGATGCTTTAAGAATTTCGCCAAACTGCACCGCCTGTGCATCGGTTGCTTTACCGGGTGTTACCGGTAGGTATTTTGCTTGGATACCCACAGCCTCCGCAGCCATGTGTATTTCTTCAAAGTTCACTTGATCAGAGCCTTCGCCATCGGGTCTGTTGACAATGATCGTGGTGATACCTGCTTGTGCTAAGGGAGTAAGGTCATTGACTTGAATTTGGCCTGAAATACTCAGTGTTTCATTAATTGTACGACTATCCATAATTTGGCTCCGTCAGTAGGTTATGTTGCTACTTTAAATTAGAATGAGCTAATATACAATTAGACTTTAGTATTCTAAGCATATATCAACAAGCTATATGTTGCTCCGCTATACAACTGTCTAGTAATCAGGTAGATTCAAACACTTGTTTGAATGGATCGGGAAATTATGAAATTTAAGGCACTTCTGTGGCTGATGGCCATTATGTATCGTCGAGCGGCGCGCAATAACCTGAAAATGAAAGGTTATTTAGACAAAGTAGATAATTCTATATTGTTTACCACCGATGCAGAGACGACGAATCGGTTGTTTGTGTTTAAAGATCAACAGGTGCAAACCAGCACAAAATCAACTGAAAGTGCAGGGATGACTGTGCGCTTTAGTACAGACAAGGTTGGGTTTAATACCTTATGGGCGATGGCGACTGGTAAAGACAAAAATGCCTTTATGAAAGCGATCCAAGATAAGGCCGTTAAAATCGAAGGCGACATGATGTTGCTAATGTGGTTCCAAAAAAGCGTTAAATATATTCGATAGCGACACTAATCGGCTGTTTTCAGATAATTCACTTGAATTCAGCCGGAAAGATAGCGAAGATTCCCTAAATCGATTATTGGGGAACACAATGGAAGTTAAAAGCCGCCTTAAATCACTAGTGCAGGTTGAAAAAGTAACCGTGCGAGAACCAGGGGTGATTATTCTAACCGGCCCCTCAAGTTGCGGTAAAGGCGAAGTCGCCAGCGCCTTATGTCGCACACTATCTATCCGACCTGAAGCCCACTTATCTATGGGTGAAATATTACGCAGTACCTTCCGCGGCGCCAAAGAAGACCCTGAATTCGCCGAATTGTTAGCCTCTAAGTATGACCTTAGTTCAGCCACCAATATTTTTGATTGTATTGATTCCTCAGAAAGCTTGTCTGCAAAAGTTCGTTCGTATCAAGGCGAGCTTGAAAAATACTTCGAAAAACCGAACATGGATTTATTCACCTCACAGCTAGATTGGCTAGAATTTTGTACCATGAATGGTCTTTTAGTGCCGAACCGTTGGACAGAAAATTTTGTCGCCGCCCATATTGAACAAGCTCGTGGCACGCGCGAAGAAAGCTTTATTTTAGATGGTTATCCTCGAACCGTTCGAGCTGCTGAGCATCTGCTCGCATTTTTAGAGTCGATGAATATACCGGTGCTAAAGGTTATTCATTTAAGTATCAGTCGCGAAGAGATGATGGCACGAGCCCAGTCACGAGGACGTGCTGATGACGATGATCAGTCGTTGGTGAAGCGCTTTCAGTTTTATATAGAAAATGTACAGCCGAGCGTTGACTACATGAAAACTAAATTAGGCTCAGACCGAATTGCTTTGATAGATGCGCATCAGCCCGTGTTTGATGACTTTCCTGAAAACAAGAAATTCAACTTAACGGAGTCGATCAATAACGTAGTGGCTTCAGTATTGCGCGCGCTTGGCGTGCCGAGAGTCGTACTAGCAGACCTACTATATGGTAAAGACTAATTAGTTTTACGCGCTTTCTTTAACTAATAAGTGCCTTCTGCAAAGTAAGCACTTAAGTAACGATTGAGCATGGAATCCAAAAACTGTTGAAGTTGAACTGGCTCGGTAAATTCGATGCTTTTTGATTCTAAAACTTTATCAGTGCTGACAACAACCAATGAATATGAGATTTCGGAATCATCTTTAATAGTTACCTTGATCGCATGCTCATGAGTGTTGAGGCGTAAAGAGGATATTGCACCACCTTCGTCTAGTGGCTTATATTTAATCGCACTTTTTATTTGGCGCGCTGAAATTTCAGAGCGCCTGCTCTCAACCCATTCTTCTAATAGTAAAAATCCTTCAAGACTCATAAGTCACCCTCCGTTCGGCGGCAAATGACCTGCTAAGCAGTTTTTGTGGCTAATGGAGCCGGAGCTACATCGGTAATACGTACTGTTACGTTTTTACCGCCATTCATTGGCCACTCAATAGTCTGACCAACGGTTAAACCAATAATAGCTGTACCAATGGGTGACATAATAGAAATTTCAGTTGGCTCTAAGTTTGCCTTAGGTGCGATCAACTTATAGGTGAACTCTTTCTTAGTGGCTTCAATAATAAAGCTTACCGTTGAGTTGATAGAAACGACATCAGACGGTAAGTCTTTTCGTTCAACAACGTTAGCTCGGTCTAACTCTTCGCTGAGCTTTAATATTTCAGGAGAAGATTTCATCGCATCTATCAGGTCACTGATAATGTCGAAGTCATGTGTAGAAATTACAATTTCTGGTGTAACCATTGTTAGGATCCTCATTTTTAGGTTGAGTTCAGTACAGTTCGACAATCAAACTTCAAATGAGTCTAGGCTGTAATGACGAAATATATTTTATGTGCAACTAATGACCAAGTTTTCGGTTTAAATAAAAAATGATTCAATGAAAGCTGACACCGCCAACTCCAATTGAATCGTGTAAACACTAAAGCTATCTATTGATAGCGAGGTAACTAGTTGAAAATAAAATAAGGTTTTTATGGGCGACTAAGTAAGAATGCGCTTAATCGCCCTTAAACGGGAAAAGCACTGCTGGATCGAACGAACCGCAGTGAAAAAATTAAATGTAAGGTGATATGTGATAAGTATTTCATACCTGAAGCTTAGCACGCAAAATTTAAAATGGAAGCTCAAAAGCGACAATTTAGACTATACATAAGCAAAGCATCAATGAACGTCCCATTTAAGCTAATTTTGCACCGTTAAACCGCAGTTTCTATACTGCTAAGCAACATTTTTACGTAAAGTAATCGCTGCAGATACCATATTCTCAAGCGCTGGCCGAACTTCACTCCATTGTCGTGTTTTTAGACCGCAGTCTGGGTTAACCCAAAGGCGCTCGGTTGGAATACGTTCAGCAGCTTTGGTCATCAACGCCACTATTTGCGCCACCGTTGGAATATTGGGTGAATGAATATCATATACCCCAGGCCCAATTTCATTCGGGTAGTGGAAATCGTTGAATACGTCGAGCAATTCCATGTCAGAACGCGATGTTTCAATGGTAATTACATCGGCATCCATGTTCGAAATAGACTCAATAATATCGTTAAACTCCGAATAACACATGTGCGTATGAATCTGAGTCGCATCTTTGACTCCATTGGCAGAGATGCGGAATGCTTCAATTGCCCAGTTTAAATATTGTTGCCATTGCGCCTGTCGCAAGGGCAGCCCTTCTCGCAATGCAGCTTCGTCGATCTGAATAATAGAAATACCTGCTCTTTCTAAATCAAGTACTTCCTCACGAATAGCGAGCGCGAGCTGATAGCACGATTGCGATCTTGGTTGATCATCACGAACAAAAGACCAGTTTAGTATAGTCACCGGGCCGGTAAGCATGCCTTTCATTGGCTTGTCAGTGAGTGACTGCGCGTATTGAGTCCACTCAACCGTCATTGCCAAAGGACGATGAATATCTCCGAATAAAATCGGAGGCTTCACGCAACGTGATCCATAAGACTGCACCCAGCCAAACTGACTGAAGGCGTAACCTTCTAATTGTTCACCAAAGTACTCAACCATATCATTGCGTTCGGCTTCACCGTGAACCAGCACATCTAACCCTAGTGCCTCTTGTTCGTTAATGCTGGCTAAAATTTCTTGCTGCATTTGATGTTTATAGTCGGTTAAATTAATCGCCCCTTTTTTAAATTGCTGTCTAGTCGAACGAATTTCAGCTGTTTGTGGAAAGGATCCAATTGTTGTCGTGGGGTAATTTGGAAGTTGAAGAATGTTCTGTTGTAATGTCGAGCGAGTCGAATATGGACTCGTTCGTTGACCTAAAGTAGGGGCAATTTCTGAAACAGCCTTTTTAACTTGTGGGTTATGAATGCGCGTCGAGTTCTTACGACTGTCTATTGCCTTTTGGTTATCGCTCAAAGCTTGTTGGACACTAGGTCTGCCCATGTTAATTGCCGAACAGAGTACTTGGAGTTCTTCAAGTTTTTGAACGGCAAAAGCTAACCACTGCTTAATTTCAGTATCAAGTTTTACTTCGCTGTCTAGGTTTACGGGTACATGCAGTAGCGAGCAAGAAGGAGCTAGCCAAAGCCGGTCTTGTAACTTAGTTGCTAATGGCTCAAGCCAATCAAGTGTTGAATTAAGATCGGTTTTCCAAATGTTTCGACCATTAATAATACCCAGAGAAAGAATTTTATATTCGTCTAACCATTCGATGGCTTGGGTGGCCTCATGCTGAGCATTAATCGCATCAATGTGTATGCCTTGAACAGGGAGTTGGCATAAAGTTTCGAGGTTTTCTTCAAGAGAACCAAAATAAGTGGCTAAGAGAATTTTAATTGAGGTGTCTTCTAGGTATTTATAGGCGGTTTCTAATGCACGTATCCAACTAGCCGATAGCTCAGTCACTAGGATAGGTTCGTCAATTTGCACCCAATCAACACCTTGTGCAGCGAGTGTGGATAAGAGCTCTTTATAGGCGGGCAGAATATGCTTTAACAAGTCGAGCTTATCGCTGTTGTCTTTGGCTTTCGCTAACCATAAGTAAGTGACCGGGCCAATAATAACAGGTTTTGCAGCAACACCTTGTTGTCTGGCTTCGTCTATTTGTGCCAATAAAATACTCGGATCTAAGGTGAATCGGCTGTCAGCATTTAATTCAGGCACAATGTAATGGTAGTTGGTATCGAACCATTTGGTCATTTCACCCGCCGCGACATTACAGCAACCTGCAGCATCTTCATTTACACCTGAGCGTCCACGAGCTAAACGAAAATAATTATTGAGCTGTGAGTCAGTTTGTCTTTTGATTCGCTCAGGGAGGTTGCCTAATGCGAAGCTCATATCAAGAACTTGATCATAAAATGAAAAATCGCCTACGGGTAACCAATCGAGGTCTTTTTGGTATTGCCAGTTTTGTGCTCTTAGTTGACGGGCGGTTTCATTTAGCTTTTGTTCGGAGCTTTGTCCTTTCCAGTAAGATTCAAGTGCAAACTTCAATTCGCGTTTTGCGCCAATGCGCGGAAATCCGAGGTTATGTGTGATGGCCATCTAAATGTTCCTTTGTTGATGAATGGGTCATGGGGGCCAGATACTAGTAAGTTTCATATATGACGTATAATGGTATATATTCAGCGATTCATTATTAATATTCATGGATCAACATGTTAGAGCGCATTCATTTGACCATTATTCGAGAGACAGACCTTTTAGGTTCTCTGACTGCTGCGGCCAAAAAGCTATGTTTAACTCAATCAGCGTTGAGCCATACAATGCGCAAGTTAGAGCAAAACCTAGGTACCGAAATATGGTTGAGAGAGGGTCGAAGTTTGCGCTTAACACAAACCGGAATTTATCTGCTAGAAGTCGCCAATAGGCTGTTGCCGCAACTCGAGAATGCCGAGTTAAAGCTGCGTCAATATACTCAAGGTGAGCGTGGCGCTTTGCGTGTCGGGATGGAATGCCATCCATGTTATCAATGGTTACTAAAGGTAGTATCACCGTTTCTAGCGCAATGGCCCGATGTTGATATAGATGTAAAACAGAAATTTCAGTTTGGCGGAATGGGCGCACTGTACGGCTATGAAATTGATTTATTAGTAACGCCGGACCCCCTTTTTAAGGCAGGTTTGAGTTTCGAACCTGTTTTTGATTATGAGCAGGTATTGGTGGTGCCCCGCAATCACCGCTTTGCTAGCATGAGCTTCATTCGGCCGATCGATCTACAAGATGAAGTACTTATTACCTATCCAGTCGATATTGATCGACTAGATATTTACACTCAGTTTTTGGCTCCAGCCGGGGTTACCCCTTTACGGCATAAAACCATAGAGACCACGGACATCATGCTGCAAATGGTAGCCAGTGGGCGCGGCGTAGCTGCGTTACCTCGATGGTTGGCGAATGAATATTTAACCAAACTCGACATAACACCAGTGCGTTTAGGGGCAAATGGGATTGCTAAGCAAATATATTTAGGTATACGTGATTCTGACCGAGATGTTGAGTATCTTCGTGCCTTTGTAGCACTAGCAAAACAGCAACAGCCGCATGCTACAGGTGGTTTAACACCTTAGGTGAGGCAAAGTTTAAAACTTACTCTGAATTTAGCCAAATATAACCCTGACCTCTTATGGTTTTTATCCATTCACCTGGGGGGAGCTTTTTGCGCAATTCGGATACTAAAATATCCGCAGTACGAGAGAGCCCATCATATTCAATGCCTCGAATGCTTTTCATTATGTCATCACGTGACACAATTTCGCCGCTTTGTTTGAATAAGCAATGCAACAACTTAAACTCTGGTTGAGATAAAGGTAGTACTGAACCGTTATAGCGAACTTCAAAACTAGCAAGATCAAAACTAAAGGCTGACGGCCGACTGGGTGTCGTATTTGTGGCAGGTTGTATTGTTCGGCGTAGGCTTGCTCTGATACGGGCGAGTAGGCGTCTCGGTTCGACTGGTTTAGCTAAGTAATCATCTGCGCCGAGCTCTAAGCCAAGAATTTCATCAATAGAATCCCCGCGAGCCGTCAAAAAAATAATAGGTCCGTCGTAGCGTGGCCTAATTTGTCGACATACACCTAAGCCGTCTAGTCCAGGTATCATGATGTCTAAAATGACTAAATCGGGTGCTTTTTCTGGAATCGTTTCTGCAGCGGCAATGCCATCGGTAATAATATCTACCAAATAGCCATGGCTTTCTAAGTAGGTAGCCGTTAATTCGGCTAACGCTAGATCGTCTTCGACTAAAATAATTCTCGCATATTCAAACTCTGGTGCTGTCATCAATATACCTTCCAGTCTACGCCTAACCGGGTAGACCAATTTGTTGGGGTCAGAGGGTCAATGGTGGTCTTTAAAGATAATTTAAACGAAGTACTCAACCTAGCTTGGATGTTTGTGCCAATACTATGTTCGTGTGAATTTAATGAGTAGTGCCCGAATACTCCAAATCGCCAGCGTTGCCCGTAATTAAACTCACCATTCAATGATTGCCAAGTATTTTGATAAACGGCAGAAATTTCGGAATCAAATTTAGATTGCTTTTGTCTAACCTTAGGTTCGAACTTCCACTGCTGATCTGAAAAATAATAGGTTGCAGCAGAACTGAAGGTAAAGTCGTTCCAGGTAACGCTTGGTTTGAACGTCGCATTATAGGTATTACGAGCGCTCATCATGATCATGTTAAACGACAAAGGTGCTTGCCAGTTTTTCCAGTGGCCATTTGCGCCAAGCTGCAGCAAACCAAGAGTCTCAGTTTTTGAGTTTTGTTGTCGCAGTAATCCACCGTAGCCGACATATAGCTCGGGAAATAATGGCGACTGTTGTATGTTTATGGCGGGCAATCGAACTCTAGTCTTACCCTGAAAAGACCAATTCATGACCGTTGCTTGGGCAGGCATTTGAAACGCCACGGTTGTTCTAGCCAAGAGTAGGTGATTTAAAAGTTGCTTGTGCTTTTGTTCAGCATCAATAATCTTAAGCCTGACCTTAAGTATGACATTCTCTGGTAGCGAGTAATTCTCTAAGGCAAACTGCCAAACAGAAATTGCCGCTTCATAACGTTTAAGACTGTAGAGAATTGAGCCTTTTTCAAGATATAGCCTTGCTGCATCAGGGCACTGTAAAATAAGTGGGTCTAGTTCTGCTAACGCGATAAAAGGCTCACCTTCGTTATGGGTAGCCGTAATGTGGGCTATTTGACTCTGCCAATCACAGCCCAGTGCTGGCATTGCGGTTAACATGGCAGCGAATGAAATATAACTGATAGGTGATAGGTTCAATTTGAATCCTCTTCATCATCGTCTTCATCCTCTAGCTCGTCCTCATCATCCTCATCATCAAGGTCGTCGTCTTCAAGGTCGTCATCTTCGAGAGCCTCTTCTTGCTCTTCTAGTCGGTCTTCGAGCCAATCCTCTAGCTCTTCGGTATCTTTTTCATCTAAATTCTCGAAAAGTTCTACTAAGTCCTCATCGCTCATATTCAGTCTGAGGTTCAAATCAATTAACCACAGCTCTAAATCTCCCGTAGATTGATTCGGATTGTTTACGAACAAGCGATCGAGCTCACTGATTAACTCCGAAGCATTTGTATCCCAAAGAAGGTTATCGGGCAAGTCATCCCAAGTTCCCCATTCATCGGCTAATGCGTAATAAGGAAAAAACATAACGAGTAAAGTGAGTCGCCATTTCATACTGAACCTCGCTTGCGGTCATGCTGGCTACTTTTAAGGCCGGGTAATTTGGTCAAATTGTCTTCTAGCGCTAATGGTAGGCTTACTACAATACAACAACCGCCTAAAGCCGATGCGCCAAGAGAGAGTTGTGCGTTGTAATGTGAACACACGGCGTGCACTAAACTTAATCCAAGGCCGTGGTTTTGCCCTTGTGATTTTCGACTGACATCTTTGCGTTGAAAAGGCATTAAAAAGCTTTCAAAATCGTCAGGTGATAAACCTTTGCCATCATCATTGACCCTCAGTTCAATGTTATCTTTAGACAGCAATAAATGTATCGACATCCGTTTGTTGCCATACTGCATAGCATTATCTATTAGGTTTTGTGATAGCCGACGCCAATGAGTGGGCTCTATTGGGTAGCTTATTTCAGGGTGGCTAAGCGTTAGGTTTATTTCAAAACTATCCGTAGCCGCTTCCTTTACTTGCTTTTGTAAAGCCTTGGAAATATTAAAAGGCTCAAAATTATCGTGTGTTGTCGAACTTAGCTGGTGGTATAGCAGTAATTCATTTATTAGGTTAGTGAGCAAATCTAGGTCGCGATTCATGTGCCCTAAAAAATCTAATTTATTAGTTTCTGCAGTCATTTGTAAGGCGAATTTTAATCGAGCTAAGGGTGTTTTTAAATCATGTGATACTGCAATGTTCAATTGACGGTTTTGTTCGACCTGCTTGATTAAACTATTGGCCATTTCTTCAATGTGCTGTGCCATTGCGCCTAAACTATCGGAATAGTCAGTTGGCAGTTTGATCAACCCTTGGGCGTGTGAAAAGCCTTCTAAGCCAATTCGTATTTCTTCAATACGGTGGTAAATGGGCCGAATGATTAAAGTGAGAGCAATAGCCAAAATAGTTAAAGCTAAGGTTAATACGCCAAACCACTGCGCGTTGCTAAAAGCTTCAAAGCGATCAATTGAGCCAATTTTAATTGCCTGCTCTGCTCCGGCGGGTAAGTATAACCAGTCAGATGTTTGATCTTTAGAAGGTAGCATAACCGCTTGACCTGCCTTCAGTTGCCTAATAGATAAGCGTGAAAGCGACTCAGCTTCTCTATCGACTCGCATTAGTTGCCATGGCACCTGCAATTGCAATTGTTCGAAGTATGCTTGGCGCTCGTTGGTGGGTTGCAGTGAAATGTTATTGAGCAGCAGCCAGCCGAAGCCAATGTACCAATCACGCCAATTACTGACTTGAACATTCGCAGCAAGGTTATTATTTAGGCGTATATTCACATCGGCAGTTTGCGTCGTCCAAGAAGAGCTAGACACTTCAATAGGGGCTTCTAAGTTAACAGGGTTTAGCGTCCAGCTTGAATTGGTCAAACTTGAAACGAGCTCAAGCCAACTGGCTCTATTTTCAGGTTCTAGAGCTAACCAACCTACTGATACCATATCACCCACTGGCATAACGTTTTTGCGGACAAAAGATTCATAGCGTTTATCGCCTAAAAACATTAGAACTGACAGCATCAAAATAATTGTAATAACCAACCCAAAGGCCATTCGGATGTAAAGTTGTGTAAACAGGTTGTTCATGAAAGCTCTCAGTACTATTCAGTGCCTACTTTAATGGACTCAAGCGTTTAATTACAGTCCTGCTACAAATAGGGAACGAATCAAGAACATTGTAGGTCAAGCAAAGAGCGTACTCTGTGTCCACTCACTCAAGCAAAGGATACTGACAATGAAATACGTAATACCAACGATCCTCTTTACTTCTATCGCACTTGTTGGCTGTAACCCAGGTGATAGCAGCAAAGGCACAATGACTCTTAACATTAAGGCAGACAAGGCACCCACCGCTAAGCAAGCGACCCGTGCAATTAATCGAGCAGCAACAGCAGCGCTAGCAATTGATGTGATAGATGTACTAGGAAGCGTGAAAGGCACGGTTACTTTGACCGATGCCTGGGTTGTGATTGAAGAAATTGAACTTGAACATGAAGACGATTACGCGCCTAACGAAACTGAAGTTGCCAGCGCAGAAGACATCGAGTTTGAAGGTCCGTTTGTTCTTGATCTAAAAACCAATACGGTTTACCCAGAATTGCCAATGATCAGCATCAAGTCAGGTACTTATACTGATATTGAGTTTGATTTAGAGCCACTACTTAATGAAGATTTGGCTGGATTGGTTGACCTAGATGAAGCCACGAAAGCGCAGCTAACAGGTAAAACGATTTATTTCAAAGGTGATTATCAGGCTTTAGGTAGTGCTGATACTGTTCCATTTAGCTTAGAAACCAGTGAGGAAATCGACTTTGAGTTGAATGCACAATCACTAGATGCTAATGGCTTTGTGATTGACAGTATCGGCATCAACGATGTGATCGTGGCATTTAAAATGGCAACTTGGTTTGATTTTTCGAACCTAGAAACAAATGAATATGATCACTTAGACCTATCTGTTTTTGATAGTACAACAGGGATCGCCTTAACAGACAATAACGCGCAGATACTTGATGTTATTGCTGAAAATATAGAGTTTTCTGCCGATTACGGTGTAGATGAAGACGATGATGGCGAGCTAGATGATGAAGACGAAGATTAAGCGTTAGTTCTAGTTAGAAAAATAACAGTCTATAGCGATAAAATTATAACGCGAACAGATAGCCAAAATTGGCTGAGTGTTCGCGTTTTTTTTGTTAAAATTGTAAGCTTCTTAGCCCAGACTAACTAACTACCGTTAGCTTTATCATGGTCGGTAAACTTGTACTGCTGCATACGAGCTTGCTGTCTTTACGATCAATAGGAAGCTTTATAGCTGCATGTTCATTGCTATGACGTTTATTGGATGATACAAAAGCAAGCTCTAGTATCTCAGACCACATGTCTTCAGTAACATCAATAAAGGTTTCGTGTTGGCTCACCGCACTAATAAAATCTTGATAAGTCAATTCAGTTTCTCTCGGCGCTTTTGATACTTCGGTAGAAAAATTTCGTCTATGGTAAAGGTGCGCGGGATACACTCGCCATGAAAAAGGTCTATTTAAAAGATAGGCCAACACTAAAATAAGGAGTGAGCTAAATAACACTGGACCCAGGGTATAATAAATCCCCAGAGGCTCAAGTGTACTGCCACCTAGGACCACACCTAACGCGGTAGCCCCTCCTGGTGGGTGTAAACATCGAAGTGCGCTCATCACGAGTACTGATAAACCCACAGCAACACTAGCGGATAAAAGATCAACAGGCAGAAATATCTGACAAAGTACGCCAACGAATAAGCTAATGATCTGACCACCTAATACTGGCCACGGCTGAGAAAGCGCACCATGAGGCGCAGCAAAAACTAATACAGCACTTGCGCCAATTGAAACAGCAATAAAGTGATTCAAAGGCAGGTCCAACCTGACACTTAACTGTTGCGCTAGCAATGAGAGAGTTAACATTCCCAAGGTACAGACCAACGCAGCGGTTAGTTTCTCTTTAGCTGAATTGGTTGTGCTGCCTATTCCCAAATATAACTTCACTTCAGGAAAAAAACGTTGAGTTGGTTTTAGGTTTTCGCTCATTTGATGTCGAAGTCCGGTTTCAGAACAGTATGATAGGTAACCAACATGTAGTTTTTTATATAAGTTAGGAATACTGCAATTCCACTATGGAATAAGATGTTTTTTAGCAATAGGTAATCAACTTCATTGTTACTTGGTTTATCAATACTCGTCTGTGCTATAAACCGACTAGTACTTATAGGTTTTGCTTGGATCAATTTAATGCCTTCAATTTTTAGTTGGAAAAATAGCGAATGATAGCTGTATGATGCGCTGCCAAATTATTCGACAGTCGACCAGCTTGAGCGGCGGCAGTATAGAAATTTCAATTTAATTAAGATAATGAAATAAAATGAATCACAGTATGAATATTTTTGATGGCCATTCCGATCGAGATTTCACATGGATGTAGTTTTAGCTAAAACCTTTTTAACTATTGTACGAACCGGTAGTTTTGTTTCTGCAGCAAAGTACCTAAATGTATCTCAAACGACGGTGACTGCGCGAATAAAGAATCTTGAAAGATCGCTGACGTGTACTCTGTTTAACCGCATACGCAGCGGCGTAGAGCTCACCGAACATGGGTTGCACTTTGCAACATACGCCCAGCAAATTCTCGATCTATGGGAAGCGTCGAAGAGGGAATTACCATTATTGAATAGCTCAGATGAGCGATTGGTGATCGGTTGTGCATCTTCATTATGGAATCCTTTAATCTCTTATTGGGTGGCAACGATACGAAAAAAGCACCCTCTGTTAAAACTAACGATTGAGGTGTTAGACCAAACTGTTCTAAATAGGAGATTGACCGAAGGCTTGATAGATTTGGCTGTTGTACATTTACCTTCTTATTCAAGCGAGGTGTATGTTGAGCATATTCTCGATGAGAAGTTAATTATGGTGAGTTCAATCGGGCAAGACCCGAACTATGTTTTTGTTGATTGGGGCTCTGAGTTTCAAGAGCAACACGATACCGCTTTACCAATGCTGTCGACCGATTCACTTAAGTTTAACTTAGGACCTGTTGCCCTTCAGTACATTTTGAGAGAAGGCGGCCGAGGTTATTTTAGAACAAGGGTAGTTAACCGTCATATTGAATCAGGGCAATTATTTAAAGTAGAGGATATGCCGGAGTTTTCTTATCCCGTGTTTGTATTGCAACGAGATCGAACGAATGCTATTGCAAATGACTGCCTTGTCAGCTTAAGAGGTGTCGCAAATAGCCAGGCCGATTGGTTTTAATCCGTGTTTACGGAGTCAATTCGCAAAAGGGTCACAATGATAAGCCTTTGGCGTCTCAAGATAAGTGACTTTGCCACATAGCCCTTAGACTGTCCGCTCTATAACGAGGGCAGTTTAATGAAACCTATTTATTCCTTTTTGGTTTTAGCGTTTTTAACCAATTTAGCTTCTGGCTTACTTGCGAATCAGACTCTATCTGAAGGCTGGTCGCAGCTACTAGAAGAGCATGCAGGCTTAGCCGCGCAAAATAGACAAGTTGCGGCAATGGAAGCGCAGCTGAGTGTGAGCAAATCGTTAAGATTGCCCGATGTTAAACTCACTGGTCAATGGAATGCCTTAGACCAAGAGGTCGGCGTTTGGTTTGATTCAAGTGCATTAATGCCGGGTGGCAGCCCGATTTATATGCCAGTGCAAGATCAACAATACGTTGATGCTGAAGTCACCGTCACCTTACCGCTCTATACGGGTGGAAAATTGAAAGCCGCTGCTCTAGCCAGCCAAGGTCAACTGCAAGAACAAGTAGCGGTGCAGCAGCAATATATAGATCAACTGTTTGTGGCCTATATCGAGCGATACCTCACGGCAAGTTTAGCCCATCACAACGCCAATATTCGACAATTAGCCGCAGATAATCTTCAGCAGCATTATCTTCGGGCTGTACGTATGCAAGAAGAAGGCACAATCGCCTATACACAGCGTCTCAGTGCTCAGGTTGAGCGCGATAAGGCGCGTCGCCAGTTAAACCAAGCCACGGTCGATGTGCAATTATCGAACTCGGCCTACCAAGCCTTGTTTGCATCTGAAGTGCCATTACCAGCAGCGAATTTATTGTTCGTAGAAAATGAGCCCTTATTGGTCACGGAACTTAGAAATCAAGGTATAGAGTATGCACCGGCTCTTAAACAAATAAATGCCAAGCAACTGCAAGCGCAAGCCGGACTGAAGTCGATCAAAGCGCAGTGGTACCCAAGTGTTGCTGCCTTTGCTCAATTCGAACTCTTTCCAGATGATCTAACCGATCTCGACCCACAGTGGGTCGCTGGTATCGCATTAGAGTGGCAGCTTTTTGGCCGAGGCAATCGATTAGCCGAGTCCCATCATTATGCTGCCCTAGCTCAGGCAGCAGACTTTAGCGCGATACAAGCTCAACGTGATCTATCGGTGTTAATAGAAAAAACCATCTTCGAAGTAGACAGTGCGAGAAGTGCGTTTAACGCCTTGCAATCGAGTAAAGCACTAGCAGCAGAGAATTTGAGACTGCAAGAGAAGGCATTCTTACAGGGTATAAATACTTCACTCGATATTATCGACGCAGAAATATTAACAACGGGAATCGCCCTGGAGAGTCAAAAAGCACTCTTTGATTTTTATCTTGCCCAAGCCAAACTTAGCGCCCTTATGGGTCAGCATGAAGCGTTTCTTGTGGATCTACAACATGCCCAGAAAACCAAACTCATTCAACAATAATTTAGAGAGTCCACGATAATGAAACGCACGACCAGCATCATCACTTCAATATATATTGCCGCGTTGATAGCCTTTATTGGCTATGGCTATTTTCTGCAGGAAAAAAGCGATATCGACATTATCCAAGGCACAATCGATGCACCCGAAATACGCATCAGTGCAAAAATACCCGGCCGAGTCAGCTCTGTCTTTGTAGAAGAGGGCCAATTGGTTGGGGCAGGAGACGCTATATTTTCATTAGAGAGTCCAGAACTCAACGCCAAACGTTCACAAGCACTTGCATTAGTTGAAGCTAAAAAGTCTTTACGAGACCGCGCGGAGCGTGGCGCTCGCTCCGAAGAGCTACAAATCGCAAGTGACAACTTGGTTAGAGCCCAAAACAATGCAGAGTTAGCGCAAAAATCACTCCAAAGACTGGAGAACTTGTTTAACGATGGTCTAGTATCGGCACAAATGTTAGACGAGGCAAAAGCCCAAGCAAGCTCAGCTTCGTTTGCACAAAAATCTGCACAGCAGCAACTACAGATGGCAAAAAAAGGTACCGAGCAAGAACTTAAAGATGCTGCAGAAAGTGACCTCAATGCGGCGCTGGGAGTGTTAGAAGAAGTTGATGCCGCACTCGCTGAAACAATGGTTTCGACCGTCAAAGCAGGCGAGGTAAGTTCAGTGCTCATTCACGAAGGTGAAATTTCACCTGCGGGCTTTCCGGTAGTTTCATTGATTAATACTAAAAAGGCCTATGTTCGCTTTCATCTTTCTGAGAACAAGTTAAAGGGTCTCAGCATTGGCTCAACGATTGGGGTAACAATACCGGCTCTCGACAAAACTGAGACGATGGAGATATTTTATATTTCTGCAATGGGCGACTACGCAACCTGGCGCGCCACAAAACCGGGTGAATACGATTTAAAAACTTTCGAAGTAAAGGCTCGTCCCAATACTTTTGATACTAATTGGCGAGTAGGTATGACAGCGATTATTGATGTATTAAAGGTAAGTGAATGAATCTGTTCATCACCGGTCTAAACCGTGAGTGGCAAAGAATTATTAGTCAGCCAAGTTATTGGGCTTCGTTGTTTCTTTTGCCTTTGGTTGCCTTTGTCATTGTCTGGGCCATTGTTATAACTCCAAATATCACCGATGTATCGTTAGATATTGTGGATTTAGATGGCAGTAAAGCTTCTCGTGATTTAGCATTTCGTTTAGACGCCAGCGCTTCGGTTGTCGTTGAGCATATACTGCACAGTGAACAACGGGCGTTGGAACGCGCCAAAGGTAAAGAGAGCTTTGGCTTTCTGGTGATCCCAAAAGGTTATCACGGCAAACTGGTTTCAGGGCAGTTCGTTGAGTTAAATGCTTATGTGAATCAGCAGAACTTTATGCTCGGCAATATACTTAGTAACCAAATTATTCGCCAAGTCATAGAAGACGGCACTAAGGAAAGTGCATTAGAACTCATGATGGGTGGTCAAATAAAAGAGCAAGCGCTGGCCAATGTTTACCCATTGAAATTATCACGCAGTGTTTTGGGTAACAGCTATCTGAATTACCAAAGTTTCTTGCTTGCTGCTTTGTTGCCACACTTATGGCACGTTATAGTCATGATGGTCACTGTTATTGCGTTAGGCAGTGAATTCAAAAATGGTAGCGTTAAACAGTGGATGCAGGTAAGCAATAACCGGCTATCATTGGCCATGCTGACTAAGTTTAGCGTACCCGTTTTGGTGATGGCAATTTGGATTTGTCTCATAGATATCTTTGTTTTTCGAATGCTAGGTGCTGGCGGTTATGCTTCACTAGGCAGTTTGTTGGTGGCCAGCTGGCTGACGCAGTTGTGCTATCATTTTGCCGGATTCCTCATTGTCGCTATTACGACAAACTACCGTTTAAGTTTGAGTGCGGCTGCATTTTATACCACGCCCGCCTTTGCGTTTGTCGGTGTGACATTTCCAACTTTCAATATGAATTGGATGTCGCAGTTGTGGCAATCGCTTCTACCCATCAGCGTACTCATACAAGTGCAGAACGACATCTTGCATTGGGGGGCAACACTCTTTGATGTTTGGCCAAAATTAACAATCGTTGCTCTATACGCTTTGCTTTTTGGTGTCTTAGGTATGTTGACGATTCGCAAAAAACTCTATGACAAACACTATTGGTTCAAGCATTGAGGGCAAGCAATTGAAAACACTGATACAAGAACTAGCCTGGCTATTTCGACATAAAGGCGCCTTGATCATTTTATTAGGGGCGCCCATTTTATATGCCCTATTTTACCCTTTGCCATACCAGCATGCGGTCGTAGATGATATTCCGCTGGTGGTTTGGGATGACGAGCAAAGTAATACGACCCGAGACTGGATTAACCAGCTCGATGCAAGTGCTAAACTTAATGTCATTGCAACACTGCCGGGAGAACCTAACACCCAGGTCTTCGATCGCTTTAGCAATGCCCAGCTGTTTATTCATTTTCCGAAGGGGTTAGACAAAAACCTCGCCTCGCAACAGCAAACCGTGATTGCATACGGTGGGAAAGCCGATAACTTTTTGGTGTACAGCGAGGGCGTGAAAAGCATGTCATTGGTGTTAGCCCATATTAATCAAAGTTTAGCACTTAAGGCATTTTACTTTTCGGAAGGTAATGCGGTTACGGCGAGTGCTGCCGCGCAGCCAATCGAGGTTAATGTAACACCATTATTCAATGCCGATTCCAGTTACATGCAGTACCTAGTGCCATCGGTTTTTATATTGATCGTGCAACAGGTGTTGATGATGACATTAGGAATGCACTGGGGTTATCGTTTTGAAATGGATCGCGATGTTGGACCTGTATTTTATGTCTGGTTGGCTCATATTGCTATTTATAGCTTACAAGGCTTGGCATTAATCGTATTCTTTTTTCGTATTATGTTGCCATTGCAGGGCGTGCCCTATACTGCTGATGGCTTAAGGTTATTGTCAGTCGCGTTGCCATTTGTCTTGGCTGTGGTGGGTTTTGCTATGGTGGTCAGTGTGCTGTTTAAAGAGCAGGAATCGGCAATTATTTGGTTACTGCCACTGTCGGTGCCGATCATGTTGATGGCAGGCATTAGCTGGCCTAACTTTGCAATGGCGTCGTGGGTACAAGTTTTAGCGCAATGCATACCGTCAACTTGGGGGATGAATGCGTTAATCGATGTTGCTTTTATTGGTCACCTTCCGAATTATAAAGTAGGTTGGACCGGTGCGTTTATTTGGCTTAGTTTAGCCCTTTGCGTTCGGAAAATTGTTGTCGATAGAGTACCGGTGGTTGCCCCGTCCATTGTTTGAAGGCTCGGGTAAAGTTAGCTGGCTCTGAGAAACCGAGCCGGTAACCAATTTCTAGTACGGGGATATTTTCGTACTGAATATACTGCAATGCGAGCTCTTGGCGCGTTTCATTGAGTAAACGTCTAAAGCTCTGTTCATTGTCGGTGAGTTTTCGTTGCAGGGTTCGTGTAGACATATTTAAAGCCGCGGCGACAGAAGCCTGAGTTATATCGCCCGACGGCAGCTGTTTTATAATTTCAGAGGTCACCAATACCACAACATCTTCTTTGAGCATGTTTAAATAGCTTTCGACTATTTGGTCGTTCAGTTTTGCTAAAAGAGGATTCGCAGACGGTAAAGGTTTATTTAAATCAGATTTTGAAAACCAAACCTCATCGTATTCCGCTTGATCAAGTAGGGTGCATTGAACATGTTCTTGGTACGGCTTATAAAGCTCACCTAGTGAGCGTTTAAGGGTCATGCGCTCTGCACTAAATTGAATACCAAAAAAACTGCGACATAAGCTTAATAAGCCTAAGGCGGCCGACTCCCGTAATTGACTAACAGACTCCGCAAGGGTGTGATCGGCAAATTGAGCTTTTAATGCTTCCAATAAATCTGAAGAAGAAAGTCTAATGCCGACTAAGTCATCCGTTTCAAGCAACGTCAGCTGCACCGAGGTTGTCAGCATTGGGTAGTATTGCTCAAGCCTCCTAATCGCCTCCATTCCGGTTTGGCTGGTTGCCATAGCAAAGCCTAACGCATGGAAAGTGCCCGCATTCACACCTCGGGCGACAATCAGTGGTAGCTCTGCCGGGCAGCTTTGTGCCGCGAGTTGCCAAAACCGGACCACCGCTAATGTCGGCAGTCGAGCATTAGGGTCTTCAAGAATAGAGGCGTCGATATTTAGCTTTTTCAATAAGGCTTGGGTATCGACACCTTGTTGTTCAAACACTTGAACAAATAATCTTGGCCAGCTGCTTAGTACCGAAAGCTGCACGAACGACTTCCTTTATTTGTGTGAATTAAAACTGATCTTTGGTTTTCAACCGAGGCTCAAGATAAGTCACAGCTTTTAGACCAGCTTTATATTGATCAAGCATGGTTTGCTGCTCTACCAACGGCAAGGAAGATTCAGTGAGCTGACGTTGAAAACCGCTCAAGATCATTTCTTTACTGAAATCGACATAACCTAATACATCTTGAATTTGATCGCCTTCTTTTAAGTTTGAAAGCACCAATTGCCCATCTTTATCAAAAATAACATCGAGGCTATTGGTGTCTCCAAATAAATTATGTAAGTCGCCCAAAATTTCTTGATAAGCACCGGCCATGAAGAAGCCTAGCCAAGGGCGCTCTTCATCTTTCCAGTCTGGTAGCGGCAGGGTCGACTCAACGCCTTCGCCGTCGACGTATTCATCAATTTTGCCATCGGAGTCACAGGTAATATCTTGAACCACACTGCGAATAGTTGGCTCACGGTCTAATCCGGTTAACGGCAAAATCGGGAAGATTTGATCAATACCCCAGACATCGGGTAACGATTGAAAAATGGAGAAGTTAACAAACAGCTTCGTCGCTGTTTTTTCATTAAGATCAGTGAGCATTTCTTGATGCGTGCGCTTTGCAGGGTTTAGTTGATCTCTAATCAATACATTAATGGCTCGTGCGATTTCTTCCGCTAGTGCGCGTTGAGTTAATGTTAGCTGGCCTTGGTTGTAAGCTTGATGAGCGTCGTTCATAAAATAGCCGGCGTCATGGTATAGCTCTGCATAAGGGCGCTCATGCTTTAGGGTACTCTGGTAGCAATACCAAAGCTCTTTAAGAATATTCGGATCGTCATCTTCTGGCTTATTTGGTGCTTCTAAACTAGGCGATTCTTGCTCGGCTACATCGGTAATAATAACCGCGTGGTGAGCAGTAACGGCTCGGCCAGACTCACTGAAGATTTTAGGATGAGGCAGTTCTGCTTGCTCGGCTGCTTCACGGAACGCATAAACAACATTGTTCGCGTACTCTTGTGTTGAGTAATTCATTGAGCAAGATTCACGTGAGCGAGTACCTTCGTAGTCAACACCAAGACCGCCGCCAACATCGACAGACTGAATCGGCACACCGAGATGACGTAGTTCCACATAAAAGCGAGCACACTCGCGTAAAGCGACTTGAATATCTCGGATATTTGCAACTTGAGAGCCAATATGAAAATGCAATAACTGGAAACAATCGAGCCGGTCGTGCTGCTTTAATTGCTCAATGACATTAATGATTTCTGATGCAGTTAAACCGAATTTTGATTTTTCTCCACCGGAGGTTTGCCATTTACCACGACCCACACTTGACAAGCGCGCACGAACACCTATGCGTGGAATTACATTCTGTTCTTTCGCAATGTCCAAAATCCAGTCAACTTCGCTGGCCTTTTCGACAACGATGTAAACTAGATGACCAAGCTTTTCGGCGCTTAAGGCAAGGCGAATATATTCTTCGTCTTTATAGCCATTACACACAATGGTCGTTTTGCCTTTTGCAGCTTCGGCCATAACTGCAATAAGTTCTGGCTTACTGCCCGCCTCTAAACCAATGGTTTCAGTCCCGGCTAGTTTCTGGCCTTGAATAATTTCCTCAACAACACGGCGCTGCTGGTTAACCTTAATTGGGTATAACGGCTGATAGGTATTTTGGTAACGCTCAGAGGTGATCGCGTTTGAAAAAGCCGTGGTAATTTGGCTAACACGGTCATGTAAAATATGCGGAAAGCGTACTAATAAAGGCAGCTTTAAGCCTTTGTTTCGCGCTTCAATAGCGATGCCCTTAAGCGTCACACCTGAGCCATTGTTTAAAATAGTGTCACCTGCCTCATTGACTGAGAAGTAACCTTCAGACCAGCGGTTGATGTTGTAAAGTTCAATCGCGTCATTTACCGTCCATTTCATAAGCTCTCTCCTGAAACGTTCATTAGCATTCTGCACCGTTGGCCTATCGTAGCATAGGTGTTTTTAAGGGGGGCTTATTGTATGTATTTATCGGCAATTGAATAGTGTTTTTTACAGAAAGGGAGTCGTAATGCTTAACAGTGTTGCACATGAGTAGAGGTGCTGTAAAAATGGGGCGTTCATTGGCATAGATGCCAATGACGAGCCCCCATGGATGGGTTTACGGCGTCCCCAGTTTTACAGTACCTCTGCTCAGACGGCCACTGGGTATTGGGCTGACTACGTACCTGCATTTAAAAATTGACTTACCGAGTAAGTCTTAACTTTTGCGGAACAGCTTCACAATAGGGTGGTGCAATAGGTTGTCGATGTAAACTTGTTGTGCCATTTGACGCAGTGCATCGGAGTAAGTTGGGTACGGGTGAATAACCGCCTGAAGCTTACCGAAGTTTAAGCCTAGGGTTTTCATCACCTGTACTTCGGCGATGAGTTCTCCTGCTCGTTCGGCAATAATATGGGCACCCAATACTCGGCCTTTGCGATTGACGATGAGTTTGATTTTGCCAAAATCACCGGCTTTGGTGATGGCGCGGTCAAGCTTTTCAAAGTCGTAATGGTAAACCCGAATGCTATCGCCATGCTGCTCTCTTGCTTCTGCTTCGGTCATACCGGCGCGGGCAAACTCAGGGTCGGTAAAAGTTGTCCAAGCCACATGCTGGTAATTTACTTTGCGGTTAATGACCGGGAGCAGCGCATTCATGGTGGCAATTTTGCCTTGGTAGTTTGCCATGTGCGATAACAAGTAAGGCCCAGCAACATCTCCACAGGCGTAAACGCCTTTAGCGCTCGTTTGCAAGTGAGCATCAACGACGATGCCGCGATCTACATTAATACCAACGCCTTCTAAGTTCATGCCTTTAACATTAGGAGATCGTCCGAGGGCAACCAGAATAGTTTCTGCTTCAAATACTTTTTCTGTACCGTTATTGTCGGTAACTAAGCGAATGCCCTGTTCTGTTTTTTCAACCTTTACGGCTTTATGATTTAAGGCGAATTTAATCTGTTCTTGTTCAAGCTTTTCGCGAATAATTTTAGAGAATTCAGGCTCTTCGCGGAACATGACTTCAGGCATCATCTCAACCACTTGAACATCAACATTCAAGCGTGCCATTGATTGTGAAAGTTCCATACCAATGGCGCCAGCACCTAATACAATGACCGACTTAGGCAGTACGGTCTGTTGGAAGAAATTCTCATTGGTTAAAAATGGCACATCGGCCAAACCAGGAATTGGTGGCACCATTGGGCTTGAGCCCGTCGCAATGACCACTTTTTTGGCTTTATATTGCTCGCCACTAACTTCTATTACCTTTGGCTCAATAAATTTAGCATTGCCTTGAACGAAAACAGCTCCGGCTTTTTCAAGCACCTCAGGCGTTTCGTGGGTGTAAATTTTTTCACTGGTGGCGCGGACTTTGTCGAGAATGTCTGCGCTATCAATAGTGATGTCAGCATATTTTTTAGCAATATGGATATCTTTAGCTTGGTTAATTAAACCTTTGCTAGGAACACAACCTGACCAAGTACACTCACCACCGGGCCGGTCTTTTTCAATAATCAGTACTTTTTTTCCAAAACCCAGTGCAGTAAATGCGCTGGTTAATCCGGCTGCACCGGAGCCGATAACGATAAGATCATAAACTTTCACGGTAAATCCTTAATGAATGAGTTGCAGGTTTGCGTAACAATTTGACCTAAAGCGCTTGGTAAAGTTCAGCAATTTTATTGTAGCGCTCACGGTTTAGACCCATATCTGAATAACCGGCGCGGCTGGCAGAACGAAAATGAACCTCTTTGTTGGCTTCATCAATGTAAAACTCAACGTCATCGCGGTACTTCATCAACGCTGTTGTGAACACAACATAAAGGTAGTGGTCGGTTTGCTCTATGATTGAGGCGTTGCCGTACTGCGCAGATGCTGCCACTAAAGCCTGCATTGTTGCAGTTGCCGTGCTTTTCATTGCTAGAGGTGCAACGTGCTTTTCAGGGACGTCGGTTTGGCTAGAAACGTTGTTAGGCTTTTTATCAATAGCTGACAACTGGCCATCCGTAACACCTAAAGTAGGCGCTTGGCTATTTTGATAATAAATACGGCCAAAGTTAAAGACGATGAATATAGCGATAATGATTAATATAGTGTTCATGTGTGTTCTCCAATGAGTAAATTACTTTGTGCGCAAAATAATGCATGGAAAAGATTGACTCGTCAATAGTTTGTGCGCAAAATAATGTTTTTTTATTGCTGTAGGTATTCACGTGTCAGAATATGCTCAATTAAAGCTCGAAAATCAGATTTGTCATTCTTTGTACTCAGCAACGAATGCGTTAATAAGAGCCTATCGACCACTACTTGAGGTGCTAGATCTAACCTACCCCCAGTATTTGGTGATGTTAGCGTTATGGGATGAAGATAATGTGATGATTAAGCGCTTAGTCGAACGGACGCGCTTTGATGCCGGTACCTTAACGCCTATTTTAAAGCGTTTAGAACAAAAAAATATCATAGTACGGCAAACCAGTGCGGTTGATTCAAGACAGAAGGTGATTATTGTCACTGGTAATGGGCGGGCATTGGAAGCACAAGCAGCCTCCGTACCCGAGGCCTTAGCGTGTAAAATAAAGTTCAGTGAAGAGGAAGCTGTGATGTTGAAGCAGCTAACAGAAAAGCTCTACAGCGCCATTTAAGACGCCGTTACTAGTTATTAGAAAACGTAAAACAGCACTGTGAAGAAGTGAAGCCCGGCGCCCATCAATACAAATAGATGCCAAATAAAGTGGTTCAACCAAATGCGATCATTTAAGTAAAATACTAAACCCAAAGTATAAGTGATGCCGCCAGCGACGAGCATGCCAAACCCGATGGGCTCTATGGCTTCAATGAGTGGCACTACAAGTAATAGGGCAGACCAACCCATGATCAGGTTCAATAACACCATAAATAAGTGGTAACGGCGCAAAGGCGTTAGGTGAACAATGGTTCCGGTGATGGCGCAAAACCATACAAAACTAAATACTAGCCAGCCCCAAACACTTTGTAGGCTAACCAGTGCAAATGGCGTAAAAGTGCCTGCTATCAAATACAAAATGGCAATATGGTCAAAGCGTTGCATTAACCTGCGTAATTTGGGGTTTTCAATTGAATGATAAATAGCAGAAGCGGAGAACAACGTAATCAAGGAGGCACCGTAGATAATCGCACTGACGACAGCCCATGAATTGTGGCTGTTAATAGCGACAATCAGTAATAAAACAGTGCCGACAAATGAAAATAAACTGCCAATGGCATGGGACGCGGTGTTTAGATTATCTTCTAAACGCGAGTAAGCAGGAAGTGACATGGTCATAATAAACCTTCTTTAAAACGACGACGGTTACTCCTTATTATCGGCCCTAATCTGTATTTCGCCACAAAAACATCGTTCGAAAAATGAAACATTACAAACTGTCAACGGCTTGGCGCAGAAATGGGTCGCACCGAAATTATGATGCGACCTGATTGCTATTATTCGTTGATGCCGAGTAATTCAACTTCAAAAATAATAACCGCACCTGGTGGAATTTTACCGGCTGCTTGCTTGCCATAGCCAAGCTCACTCGGAATAGTTAACCGAGTTTTTTCACCCACAACCATCAATTGTAGACCTTCAGTCCAGCCTTTGATCACTTGGTTTAAGCCAAAGCTGATCGGCTCGCCACGATCAACAGAACTGTCAAAAACAGTGCCGTCTGTAAGTGTTCCATGGTAATGTACTTTTACTCGATCAGAGGCTTTAGGGTGTTCGGTTCCAGTGCCTTTCGTTAGTACCTCAAGCTGCAAACCAGACTTTGTCGTCACGACATTAACGTTTTTAGAATTCTCAGCTAAATACTCGATACCTTGTTGAATGTTTTCTTCAGCCAGTTGGCTGTTACCTGCGTTGCGTTTTATTAACACCACAACCGCAATAATAACGATGACAACTAAGATTAATTTGGACATGCATTACCTCTTTTTAAAAACGCCTTTTAGAGCGTATGTTTGGATGTATTGAAATTTATAATGAAGCGCTGCTGCGATCTTGCAGTTCAGCCCATTGTTCCCTAAGCGCCATTAAATGCTCACTCCAATAGCGATCGGTGCCAAACCAAGAAAACGCCACAGGAAAGGCTGGGTCTTGCCAGCGTTTAGCTATCCATAGGGCGTGTTTAATCATGTGGACTGTTCGCAACGCTTCTGCGAGTGGGATTTCTTTGCGCGGAAACTCACAAAACTGTTCGTAACCTTCTTCTAATTCATTTAGTTGTTGAGCTTGTTCGTGAGCACTGCCAGAAAGTAGTTTCCAAATATCCTGCATAGCAGGTCCCGTTACCGTATCGTCAAAGTCGACTACCAACAGTTGATCATCGCGCGTTAGAATATTTCCAGGGTGAAAGTCACCGTGAATACGGAACTGCTCTGATTGATCAAAAATACGTTGAAAATAAGGTAACTGGCTCTCAATGCCCGTTAAGCAATCTAAGTAGTTGTGCTTTATATCTGCGCTCATCATGTCGCTATCTTGAAAAAACAAACGAGCTTCTTGGATTGGTTCGAGTAGCGTCATAACCGGGCGGGTTTTAAATGAAGCTTGCTTGCCGACACTGTGCAAACGTCCCAAAAGCTGGCCTACTCGGTACAGCTGATCGGGATTATCTAACTCAAAAGCATGGCCAGCCCGCATCGGGAAACTCGCGAATAAAAAGCCATCTTGCTCATGCAAGTTTGCTCCATTAATTTGCTGTGCCGGTACAACAGGAATTTCCGCCTCAGCAAGTTGATCGGTAAAGTCGAGCTCTTCTTGAATTTGCGCTTTGCTCCAACGATTAGGGCGGTAGACCTTAATAACAACGGGCGAGTCGTCTTCTACCCCTACTCGGTACACTCGATTTTCATAGCTATTAAGCGGGTAAATTCGGTAATCGGTATAAAGCCCAATTGCTTCAAGCCAATCAATCAATCTGTCTTGTGTAAGCCGTTCGTACGGGTGTTGAGTTTCCATAGCACCGAATCACAAAAAAGTGGAATTGGCCGCAGTATAACGGAAAGCCCCAGAGCACGACACGGGAATTATTACCTCTACTCAGTCTTGACATAAACTGCTATTGAGCTCGCTTTAACGGTGTTCTGGCGAGAACCCATACATCGACACGTAGGACTCCTGCTTTTTTAAGTAAGCGCGCAATTTCTCCGACAGTCGCCCCAGACGTAAAAACATCATCGACCAGCACAACATGAGATGGGGGTGACTGGGTTAGCCGAAATGCACCTTTAAGTGTTTGCCGCCGCTGACGCTTGTTTAACCCTTCTAATGGCTTGGTTTCAATGATTTTTTCAAGCCCTTTGAAAATAGGCACTTTATGTTGCCTTGAAAACTGTTGTGTAATCCAGTGCGCTTGATTGTAACTACGGCGAATCTCTTTGCTAGCGGTCATGGGAACAGCGATAAACGCCTCGGGCAAAATGAACTGCCTTGTATGTTCTTGCCAGTATTCGGTTAAAGCAAAACCAGCTGAGAAGCTTTTATGGTATTTAAACTGGAGAATTAGATGTCGAGCCAAAAATTCAAATGACCAGGGCACATATAGCTGATCCCAGCGAGCCGGGTGTTTTAAGCAATATCCGCATTTATGGCCATTAGATTCGGGTTCTCCACAAGCAGGGCAAGCTAAGGTAATGGTTGGCAAAAAACTTTGGCAAACTAAGCAAAGGCTTTGGTCTTTAAGGGGTTGCTGGCAACCAGGGCAAATGGGCGTGAAAAGTCGGTTCACCCATCGACGCAAATCGAGGTTTTTCATGGTTCGTCCTTGAACTCTGAGATTAGTTCTAGACTAGTGTTCTAACGGGAAATTCTCAATCAGCAGACGTCTAAAATGCGATAGAAGTCATGATTTCAGTGTTTCATAAAAATAGTGTGAAAAATCCACCGTTTAGATGTTGCTCAATGGGTAAAACAGGGCTATACAGCATAGATACTTAACACTATTTGGGATGACCCAAATAAAACAATTTGGGTGGCGAATGAGCCACCTTTTTAATAGGAAATTCAGTGTATAAAACGCTTATAGTTATTGATGAAAATAGTCTCGTTGGTGATGACTTACCAGGGGTTATAAATTTTCATACCTACCTAAAAGATTACCCAAAACGCAATGAACCTAAAACGCGCATTATTAACTTATGCGACAGTGAAGCTTATTTGAGTAAAGGGTACTACTGTTCGCTGCTTGCTGAAGCAAGAAGCCATAAAGTTGTGCCGAGTGTTAAAACCTTGAACGCGTTACGTAACCAAACGGCAGGTCAACCTTTTTTAACCATAGCCTCTGAAAGCAAGCTAATGGCCGAATTGGCTGGTCAACAAACGGTTTATGCTTTTTTTGGCAAATCGGGCCAATCAGAAATACAAAAGTTAGTGAGCCGTGTTTACGCTCAGCTACAAACACCCTTGTTAAAGCTAACGATACAGCCTAATAACGAGCGATTAAGCATTTACGTCGAGCAACTTTGCCTGTCTGATTTACCAGAGGATCAACGGGTTATATTTTCTGAGCGCCTACAAAGCTTCTCTGAATCTATTTGGAAGGTGCAGGCGACGAAAAAGCAGGCACGTTGGGACATGGCCATTCTCGTTAACCCAGAGGAACCGTCACCGCCCAGTGACAAAGCCGCCATTACCCATATGATTCGTGCCGCTGCGAAACACGGAATACATGCTGAAGCCCTAACGATTGATCAGATTTCAAATATTGGCCATTTCGATGCCTTGTTTATTCGTGAAACCACAGCAATAGATCACCACACTTATCGGCTCTCGGTAAAAGCAGAAAATCATGGTTTGGTGGTGATGGATGACTCTCAGTCAATTTTGCGCTGCTGTAACAAAGTGTTTTTGCACGATGCCTTTAGCTACCACAATGTGCCAAGCTTAAAGACTGAAGTCGTCACCGATGCCGAAGACGCGACCTTAGATTTTATTGAAACTAACTTTGCCTACCCGGTGGTGTTAAAAATGCCAGAAGGGTCATTTTCACGTGGTGTGTTTAAAGTAGCCGATCGTTTTGCTTTACGAGAAAAATTATTATTGTTGTTAGCAGACAGCGCACTGGTGTTGGCGCAAGAATACCTATACACCGATTTCGATTGGCGGATAGGCGTTTTAGGCGGCCGAGCCATTTTTGCCTGCCGTTACAAAATGGCTCGTAATCACTGGCAAATTTATAACCATGGTGCTAAACGGAACGTCTCGGGTGATTTCGAAACCTTGCCTACATTTGAAGTACCAAAAATTGTTTTAGATGCAGCTTTAAAATCTTGTGCGATCATTGGTGATGGTTTATACGGTGTCGATATCAAAGAGCTTAATGGTAAAGCCTATGTGATTGAAGTTAACGATAACCCAAGCTTAGACCGCGGCGTAGAAGACTTGTATTTAGGCGATGAATTGTACATGCAAATTATGGGCGAATTCCAAAAGCGATTAGAAAATCGTGGCCGTTAATATTCGCAGAGCGCAAAAACAAGACTTAAGCGCATTACATAAAATAGAGCAGGGCAGTTTTCAAACAGACCGGTTGAGTAAACGCAGTTTGCAACGATGGATTGCTGCCAAAGATGATATCTTGCTGGTAGCTGAAAACGAAACTCAAGCATTGCTGGGCTATGGCTTGGTCATGTGTAACAAGGGTACCCGACTAGCGCGCCTTTATTCATTAGCTGTCTCAGCAGAAGCACGAGGCCAAGGCATTGCGGGAAGGTTATTAGCAGAGCTAGAAGCAACGGCGGCTAAAGCAGGTCGCTTGTATATGCGCCTTGAGGTTGCGAAAAACAATCAAGCAGCCATTCAGCTATACGAGCGTCGCGACTATCGTGTTTTTGGTGAATACTCTCATTACTACGACGATGACAGTGATGCTTTGCGAATGCAAAAAACCATTCGTCTGGTCGATGAAACAGAAGTGCTTCGAAAAACAACTTGGTATCAACAAACCACAGACTTTAGTTGCGGACCCGCTGCGGTAATGATGGCAATGTCTAGCATGGACCGGGTCGCTGCGTTATCGCAAGAGCTAGAACTTGATATTTGGCGTGAAGCAACGACTATTTTTATGACCTCAGGCCACGGTGGCTGTCATCCTATTGGCTTGGGGTTATCGGCAGCTAAACGCGGCTTTGCAGTTAAGGTATTTATTAACACCCAAGAACCTTTATTTTTGGATGGCGTTCGGTCGACTGAAAAAAAGAACATCATGACCACAGTGCATTATCATTTTGTTGAACAAGCAAAAGAAAGTCATGTTGAGATTGTCTATGGTGACCTTGTTCAAGCGCAAGTAAATGAATTGCTCGCAGAAGGTTACGCCATTTTAGTGTTAATTAGCACTTACCGGCTAGATGGTAAAAAAGCGCCGCATTGGGTGACGGTAACGCATGCGGACGATGCCTGTATTTATGTGCATGACCCAGATCTTGATGATGATCGGCAATTGCCGATAGACTGCCAGCATGTGCCTATTGCGCGTGCTGACTTTGATAAAATGTCCGCCTTTGGTTCGACACGGCTAAGAACCGCGATCGCCATTAAAAAGGAGGTATAAATGCCTGGCTCAAGGCAAGAAACGCAGAAGCTCAGACGCAGCCTTAGCTTATCTCAAAAGGAGAGCTTTGCGTCCTCATTGATGACGGGAAGCTTTGATCAATTTGTGAATGCGTTTGCAATTTTCCTTGGTGCAACGGCAGTACAGATTGGCTGGTTAACGGCATTACCGCAATTAATCGGCGGATTGTTTCAATTAATCGCGGTTTGGTTTGGTCAATGGATTCATCGGCATCGGCTGATTGTTGTCAGTGCTGCTATGCAATCTACTTCATTGGCGGTGATTGCATTACTGGCATTGCCTTACTTTAAAGATGACTCCTTAGGGGTCATGCTAATTGCCCTCGTTGTCTTCCATGTCAGTGCAAACTTAATAATGCCGCATTGGCGAGCATGGATGGGGCAATTAGTGCCTGACCAAATTCGCGGACGGTTCTTTGGGCGTCGCAGCAGAATTGCCATGCTAACGTCTTTTATCACCTTCTTAACGGGCGGCGTGTTGCTGACTTTTTTTGAGTCGATTGCCTTAACCTGGCTCGGTTTTTTTATTCTATTTATTGTCGCGGTCGGCGGACGAAGTGCATCAACGTCGTTACTGTATAAAATGCATGATGACCATACTCAGCCTACGCTAGGAGAGCGCCATTCATTAGCACAGTCGTTTAAGCACTTATACCTGCTCTGGGGTGATATTGACTTTCGCCGCTACAGCTTTTTTATGGCGGGTATGCAGTGTTTCGTTGCCTTATCGGGCCCGTTCTTCGCTGTTTATATGTTACGTGATTTAAACTTTAGTTATCTGCAGTTTACCATGAGCACCGGCAGCTCCATTCTGATGCAGTTCCTACTGTTACCGCTGTGGGGCAAAATATGTGATCGTAAAGGCAATCGCTATGTGATGGCGATCGGCGTGACGGTTATTCCATTGTTGCCCGCCTTGTGGTTATTTTCAGATAACTTCTACTACATTATTTGTGTGCAAATGCTTGGTGGTGCTGCCTGGAGTGGCTTTACCTTAGCAAGTGCTAACTATTTATATGATCAGAAGCCGCGGCATATCCATTTTGCCAGTTATTCCGCCATACATTCGTCATTGTCGGCCTTAGCGATTTGCTTGGGAGCATTGAGCGGAGGCTATATTATTAATTGGCTGCCAGAAAGCATTTCGTTTGCGGGCATTTTTATTCAGATAGAGCGCCCCATTGCGATCATCTTTATTTTGTCTTCGGTGCTTAGGGGCGCGATTGCCATTTGGTATATTCCTAAAGCACCTGAATTACGAGTGGTTAATCGTGGCCGGGTACGCGATCTAATGATTCGTATTGCCCGATTTACACCTATTTCAGGTGTTGTGATTGATGTGGTGAACCGCCGTCGTCGAGATACTGATTGATGCTAATGCTTCAAACCCACCCTGTTGCGGTGTTATGTGAGTCGAGTCAATATACGATATTCTATATGTTGTAACCTAATTGTCATAAAAATAAGTAAAGATTGCTCACTTCACTTATTAGAGATATGACTTATGAAACGTGTGGTTGCTTTACTGATGTCATCGGCATCCCTTTTGACCTTAAATATGGCGCATGCTGAATTTTCACTAGACAGTCGTTATGTTGATAACGATAAAGATCTTATTGCTGACATCCAACCGACAAAGCAAAACTTATTGATCCAAGTACGCTAGTTTTTGCTTACACGCCGGTTGAAGACCCCGCAGTATATGCAGATGTTTGGTCTGGTTTTTTAGAACATATGGAAGACGTTACTGGTAAAAAAGTTCAGTTTTATCCAGTTCAATCGAATGCTGCACAAATCGAAGCCATGCGTGCAGGTCGTCTGCATGTAGCTGGATTTAACACTGGTTCGAATCCGCTCGCGGTTGCCTGTGCTGGATTCCGTCCGTTCACGATGATGTCAGCAGAAGATGGTTCTTTTGGTTATGAGATGGAAATTATCAGTTACCCTGGTTCTGGTATTGATTCTCCTGCCGATATTAAAGGCAATAAACTAGCCTTTACATCACAAACGTCTAACTCTGGCTTTAAAGCACCGTCAGCCATTTTAAAAGCCGATTTTGACCTGATTCCTGAACGTGATTTCGAACCGGTTTTTTCTGGTAAACATGATAATTCAATATTGGGCGTTGCGCATAAAGATTATAAAGCGGCGGCAGTAGCTAACTCTGTCTTGAAACGTATGATAGAACGTGACGTTGTGAAAGCTAACCAAATTAACTCAATCTACAAGTCACAAACCTTTCCCACTACTGGTTATGGCGTTGCTTATAACCTAACCCCAGAGCTTCAAGAAAAAATCAAACACGTCTTTTTTAGCTTCCAATGGGAAGGCTCCAAGTTAGCCGAAGAATTTAAAAGTGAAGGTCAGTTTTTACCAATATCCTTTAAAGATCATTGGGATGTTATCCGTAAAATTGATACCGCCAACGGCGTAAAATACAGCTGCATATAGGTCGTTCAGTGCTTAAAATAGAAAATTTAAAAAAGCGATATAAAACAGGCCCATGGGTACTCAGAGACATTAGCTTTCAAGTACCTAAAGGTGAAATCGTAGGACTTATCGGCCCCAGTGGGGCCGGCAAGTCTTCGTTGATTCGTTGCATTAACCGCTTAATCGACCCAAGTGGCGGCTCCATTTACTGAGACAATGTATGTCTAAATAAAATATCGTCCAAGCAAATACGCGAGCAACGCCGCCATATTGGCATGATATTTCAAGAGTATGCACTCGTCGAACGACTCAGCGTTATGGAAAATGTGTTGTCTGGTCGTCTAGGTTACTTACCTTTTTGGCGTTCGTTTTTCGGCGTTATCCAGAGCAAGATATTGAAAGCGCCTTCGAATATTTAGATCGCGTTAGCCTGATCGACCATGCTAATAAACGCGCGGATGAACTTTCTGGCGGTCAACGGCAACGAGTCGGGATCGCCCGGGCTTTGGCTCAAGATCCTCAGTTATTGTTAGTGGATGAACCAACTGCGAGTTTGGACCCTAAAACCTCTCGACAAATTATGCGCTTGATACAATCCATTTGCAGAGAAAAAGGATTGCCTGCAATTATTAATATTCATGATGTGCCATTAGCCGTTCAATTTATGGACCGCATTATTGGCCTGCAAGGCGGCGAGATTGTGTTTGATGGTAAACCAGTTGAATTAACCGAAGATATGTTGACTCGGATCTACGGTGATGAAGATTGGCATGCCATAAAGCCAGACGAAGAAGAACTCAGTGAGGCGTTAGTCTAATGCGTACATGGCAAAGACCTCATTATCTCGTTCCGGATAAACGCTGGCGAATCGTTCTTTGGGCAGCTTTCGCACTTTACCTAATCGTTGGAGTAGGCAGTGTTGACGTAAATTGGCAACGCGTGTATCAAGGTATGGAAAGAGGCGTACGCTTCATGGAAGGCTTTTTACGCCCAGATTTCATCACCAGATCAAAGGATATATACGCTGGAATTTTTGAAAGTTTAACAATCACTGTGACTTCAACTGTGGCCGGCATCTTATTGTCTGTTCCGTTTGGGTTAGGTGCCGCTCGAAATATATCGCCAAAACCAATTTATCTTTTTTGCCGTTCTTTTATTGCGATCTCACGTTCAATGCAAGAAATTATCGTCGCAATATTTCTCGTCGCATTATTTGGTTTTGGTGCGTTTGCAGGTTTTCTAACCTTGACCTATGCCACGATTGGGTTTTTAGGAAAACTCTTAGCAGAAGAAATAGAAGGTATTGATCGCAAACAACTTGAAGCCATAACCTCAACAGGTGCGTCTTGGCTTCAAAAAATTCACATAGCTGTATGGCCGCAAGTTATGCCAAGAATGATAGGGCTCTCCTTTTATCGATTGATATTAATTTTCGAGAATCTGCCGTGATTGGTATTGTTGGCGCGGGCGGGATAGGCGCTACTCTTAATACTTCTATTGATCGTTATGAATACAATTCGGCCGGTGCGATCCTAATTATCATCATTGTTATCGTAATTGCGTGCGAATATTTATCTGGTTGGATACGAAAATGGGTAAGTTAGAGCAAGAAGTATTGTGGCACAGCCACAACCGACGGAAGTCATTAATTGTTTGGGGTGGTTGGTTTGCACTCGCCTTATTAAGTGTGTTTTGTTGGCAGTTAATGACAAAAAATACCATTTGGATGTTTGTATCGGATGCCCCAGAGCAAGCCGCAGATTTAATTAGCCGCATGTTTCCTCCAAACTGGCGTTATATTAACCAACTTTATCAAGCGCTATGGGATACCCTAAATATAGCAACATTAGGGACATTGTTAGGGGTGGTACTCGCTATTCCCGTCGCGTTTTTGGCTGCCCGAAACACAACGCCATCCACCGCCTTTGTAAGGCCGATCGCACTGTTTATCATTGCCGCCTCACGCTCTATTAATTCGCTTATTTGGGCCTTGTTGTTGGTTGTGATTTTAGGACCGGGAATCCTCGCTGGGATCATCGCGATTGGATTGAGATCAATTGGATTTGTAGGGAAGTTACTTTATGAAGGTATTGAGGAAATAAACAGCACGAGTGTAGAGGCGGTTCAAGCCACGGGCGCCTCACGCTTTCAGATTATCGATTACGCTATTATCCCGCAAATTTTGCCCACCTTTTTTAGCATTGCTATCTTTCGTTGGGATATCAATATTCGAGAGTCAACTATACTAGGGCTTGTTGGTGCGGGAGGAATTGGTTTATTTCTTTCTTCATCGCTGAATAGTTTAGCTTGGTCCCAAGTAACTCTTATTATTTTGGTTATCTTGGCTACCGTTGTCGTATCAGAAGCACTGTCTGCAAAGGTCAGGAACATGCTAATTTAAGTTCCTCCGATTAGGTTCTGGCCAATCAGCAGACTTAATACTTCAAGCACGGGCATTTAACCAATGGCCGATAGCAGGCTTTTAAAAAATAAAGCAGCACCCGCTAAGTACAGCGAGTGTTGCTTTTAACGTGATAAAAACAGATTAGATTTAAGGCACAGTGATACCCATATCCAACGTTGGCAGCATGCTGCTATCGCCAAATAACCACGGGCTGATGATGTCGGTGTTGTCATCGTGGTCAATCGCCTCCCAACCTTCATAAAACGTTTCGCCAGATAGGCAGGTGGTGTTATTGGCTGAGGTTGGGCATTTGAGTTTGCCTTTTAAATAGGTAGTAATAACTTAATAACGAACTGGATACTCACTTTGGATGCATTGATTTTTAGTTTTTAAGTTCTGCCTTTAACTTGCGGACGAGTCGTATGGAAATGCATCATTTTCGTTATTAATACCGTCACCATCAAAGTCGGCCAGGCTAAAAACTATTCTGACTTCAACGGGCGCGAGCGTATCGGTAACGCCATCAGTAGCGACCACTATCACTTCATAGATACCGTCAATGTTGGCATCGGCCGGAGCGGAGAAAAATTGGACGTCGATAAAATTAAGTTCACCTGTTGTGGGGTTAATTGTGAAAAAGTTAACATCGTCTCCGCCATTAATGGCAAAGGTTGGGATTTGGCCATCGGCATCAGTGGCGGTGAAGGTTTCAACGGTAGTTTCGCCTTCGGTTACATTTATTTCTAATAAGGCGGCGTTTTCGTACCTATTGATACCATCACTGGCGAATTGAGCAGTCACAATATCGGCACGGTCATCATTATTTGAGTCGATAACCAATACGTTGGATAGACTCTTCACGCTAGCGATAGTGGTCTCGCTGAAGTTTTCATCGCCGTCGTTTTGGAACCAAATCAAGGTGCTGTTGCTTTGCTCGGTGATAATGTCAATGTCGCCATCGTTATCCATATCCGCCGCTTGGGCAAATCCATGCTTGGTGTCCGTGACCAATGTCGTTTGCGTAAAACCACCTACACCGTCATTTTCGAACCACGCAACCGTCTCACCGTTGCCGGCGGTAGCAATTAAGTCGATATCCGTATCGCCATCGATATCAATGGTCACCATTGAGTTGGTGTTGGCCATCGTGGTTGTGATACTGACTTCGGTAAAGCTTTCAGAGCCGTCGTTTTCAAACCAAAGGATTGGTGTGCTGCTGTTACTTGATGCCACGATGTCCAGTTCGTCATCACCATTCACATCGATAAAGGTGATTGAGTTATAGGTACCGCCATCGGCTTTAATTAACGTTTCGGTAAAAATTTGTGTGCCATCGTTGATAAACAAGCTGACACTGCTACCTGCGCCCACAAAGTCCATATCGCCATCGTTATCAATGTCTATGGCATGGACGCGATTGACGTTGCTGAACGAAAATTGTTGGCTTACATCTACGGTAAAGCTTTCGCCGGTGCCGTCGTTTTTATACCAGCTAATGAGGTCGGTGCCGGAGTCTGCGGCGAGTACATCGTTAAAGCCGTCGCCATCGATATCCGCTAAGAAAGTGTCAGAGCCCTTTGCGCCGTCATCGGCGATCAAGCCGACTGTAAAGTCTGTGCTACTGCTCTGTATCAAACTATAAATTTCACCCGTGGTAGCAGAGGTAAAGACAAAGTCGATTTTGTTGTCGTTGTTTAGGTCACCGGCGGTAATTGCCTGAGGGTCTTTATTGGTGTTGGTCGAATTTGGCGTTACGACTTTCAACGAGAGCCTATTGGCCAGTTGTGTACTTGCAAAGCTTGAACTGACGCCATTGGTAAAGTAAGGCGCAACGCTGTTGTCCGCATCGCTAGGCGATGGGTCGTTGAGGTTATCAACACCGTCGCCGTCAATGTCGGTATCGGTATTATCGCCAATGCCATCGCCATCGGTGTCGGTAGTTTCAGCGGCATCATTAGGGAAGGCATCTTCTGAATCGAAGACACCATCGCCGTCGCTATCAATATTGGCTGTCGCGTTTGTGCTCGACGAACCTGAACCGTCGCTGCTAGGATTGCAGGCGCTGACCAATAAGGCTGCACTTAGGGTCGTTAATAATATTAAGCTATTTTTTCTCATGATCTTCAGTCCAGTCAGTATTGGTTAATATAAATACAACGCGCCAGAGTCGCCGGCATCATTATTAGTTTGGTCACCATTAATACCGGTAGCGTTGCTGTCTTCGTTTTTGCTGACAACAGCAATGGCGTTGCCATCTTCACTGACGCTGACAGACGAACCAAAGTTGTCAGAAGCATCGGTATTGCTGGCTTTTAGGGTGCCGCTTTGGCTCCATACGCCGCTATTTAAACTAAACAGGTAAACCGCGCCGGAATTATCCGCGGTGCCATCGTCGTTAAAGGTGCTGTTAATGCCGGTACTGGCACTGTCGTCACCGGTGGCACTTACGGCTAAAAACGTGCCGTTGGCCGCTAAGCTGACAGCACTGCCAAAGAGGTCACTTGCGGCGCTGTTGCTGGCTTTAAGGTAGGCGGTTTGGTTCCAACTGCTGCCGGTTCGGTTGAAAATGTAAACGGCACCTGCGTTCTCAGTGCTGTTATCGGCTTGGTTACCATTAATGCTTGTTGCGTTGCTGTCTTCAAGGTAGGCGCCAACGGCCAAGGTATTGCCATCGGCACTGATGCTGATTGTGCTGAATGAATCATTTGCATCGGTGTTGCTGGCCTTAAGGTAAGCTTGTTGGCTCCAATCTTCGCCACTGCGGCTAAATACATATACCGCCCCAGCATCTTCTGCGCTGTTATTGCTGCCGTTGCCATCAACGCCGGTGGCGTTGCTATCTTCGCGACTTGCGCTAACGGCGAGGGTGTGACCATTGGCACTGAGGCTAACGATAGAGCCGAATCCATCATCTTCCTCTGTGTTACTGGCCTTAAGGTAGGTTTGTTGGCTCCAGGTGCCAGCGTTTTGGGTAAACACGTACACCGCACCAGAGTTGGATGCACTGTTATCGTTTTGGTCGCCATCAATACCCGTAGCGTTGCTGTCTTCGCCCACTGCGCCAACGGCCAGGGTGTTACCACTGCTGTTGAGGTTAACACTTATACCAAATTGGTCACCGGCACCGGTATTACTGGTTTTAAGGTAGTCGGCTTGGCGCCAACTGTTGCCAGTTCGCTTAAAGATGTAAACGGCACCAGCATTGCTGGCACTGTTATCGGTTTGGTCGCCATTAATGCCGGTGGCATTGCTCTCTTCACCGAGTGCGCCTACCGCTAAAAAATCGCCATTACCACTTAAGCTAACGCTGACACCAAAGGCGTCACCGGCATTGGTATTGCTGGCTTTAAGGTAAGCCTGCTGTTGCCAAGTACCATTGGTTTGACTAAACACATAGACCGCACCGGCAGCGTAGGCTGTGTCATCTGGCGTGCTGTTTATGCCGGAGCTAGAGCTGCTTTCTAGAGCAGCGCCAACCGCTAGTGTGGTGCCATCGTCACTGATGCTAACGGAGCGCCCGAACTGATCATCAGCATCAGCATTACTGGCTTTTAGGTAGCCAATGGCTTGGGTTAGGTTGTCGCTCACCGATAAGGTTTGTGAGCTGGTGCACCCCGCGCTGTTACAGGCATCAATAATGTATTGGGCGTTGGTGCGTGCGTACAACGGCACAGTGATATTAACGCTTTGCTCGCCGGCAGCAATGTTATCGCCTACTTGAGAAAAGCCGGATTGGCCATCGGTGTTTTCTAAAAGTTGGTAATGGGTGGCGTCGGCGGAATCTTCCCATGTGAAGGCGAAGGTTTTAATGGCCTCAATGCTCAGCGTGGCATTGGTTGGGCTGCTGGGTAAGTTGGCGACAATATTGGCGTTAGCGCCAGAGCTGCCGCTACCAGGATCGCAAGCGCTGACAAGCAACGCTGCGCCAAGGGTGATAGAGAGTAATAACGTAGGTTGTTGCATAATAGTCAGCCCGCCATAAAAATGGATCATAAAAGAAACGAATGCAGTACCCGCTTTAGGTGCAGCGAGTACACATTTTTTATCGTCATCCGTAACGAATTAGTGTTTGTATTAGTAACGAATTGAATGCTCACTTTGGATGCAGCAGCGGAATATTTTTTTACGGTGATATTGGCTTAACTGCATCACATGGCTATGAATCGCCTGCAAGTGAGTTGAAGGGTAAATAGGTGGGCGGGGTGAAACAACCCGACAGATGTCGGGTTGAGAGCAGTTTTTATTAGACCTATTAAGGTATTATAAGTGCTATAGGTTAATGCCTAGACGTCGAACTTCTCGTAATAATACTCGAGTAACCATTGCAGTCCATCGTTGATGATGTCATAGGAATAATTATAGAGAGTGACTGATTCAAAATTGCCGTCTCCGTCCGCATCTTTTTCTTCCAATCGGCTTTGTTGTTTTCCGTTCGCATTATAGGTTGAAGCTGTTTTTGTCGTGCTGTCTATAGTGCCATCCGCATTATTATCTATTTGGTAAAGTTCGCTTAGTTGGTTACCGTTATCATCATAGGTGTAGATACGGGCATAGGTGTAATCGATATCGCCGTTGCCATTGTTATCCCGTTTGTGTTGCCGCGTTAAATTGTTGCCATCGGCATCATAGGTATAGGTTGTCAGAGAACTATAATCGATCTCTGCTTCAGCGTCTATCGCACCATTACCGTCAGAGTCTTTCTGATATAACTCGGTTAATTTGTTGCCGTGCGCATCGTAGGTAAAGGTAAAGATGCTGCTATATCTAATAGCGTCGGGGTTGTCGCCGAAATAAAAGACACTGGTTAATTGGTTGCCATTGGCATCGTAGGAATAGCCATCAAAAGAGTAATAGTCGGTACTGCCATCGTGGCCATTGTCTTGTATGTATTCGCTTGTTATTCGGTTACCTTGCGTATCGTAAGTATAGGTGTAGCTATGGCTATAATCGATGATGCCATTGCCTTCAGAGGAGCTTTCGTAGCTATAGGTTAAGGTTTTGCCATTCGCATCGTAGGTATTAGTAGTGGTTGATATATAATCAGCCGTGCCGTCGGCATCATCGTCACTTACCGAGTGGGAAGTTAATCGGTTACCCTGCGTATCGTATGTGTCGGTTTTGAGCTTGTTAGAATCGACGATACCGTCAGCTTTATCGTCTTCTTCCTTTAATTCGGTGAGTTGGTTCTGTTCCGCGTCGTAGGTGTAAGTATAAAGAACACTTTTGTTTATGGTGCCGTCGTTCCCATTATCGGTTTTAGTTAAAGAGGTTAATATTTTCCCTGCGTCGTCATAAGTGCGCGTATAAGTATATTTGGTGTCGCCATCGGGGGTGGCGTTCAAGTAGCTTAATTGATTACCATTACTGTCGTAGCTGTAGATTCTTGTGATTTCAGCGGTGCCGTCAGCGTTGGTGTCGTATTCATAAGTGCGACTCAGTCTGTTTCCGTTCGCATCAAAGGTGTAGGTTTCTGTTTCAATGCTATCAACAACACCTTCATCGTCATCATCGTCTTTTATCACGGCCGATAGTAGGTTGCCGTTGGCGTTATAGCTGTAGGCTTTAGTGGCGTCGTTAATGCCGTCTCCGTCTTCATCTTCTTCATAGATTAAGGTGCGCCCAGCGTCGTCAATTGTTTGGTTCTCGGTGTAGTCGAGAAAGCCATCATTGCCGTCGTCTCGGGTTTCCATCGTTTGTATGGATGCTGCTATTTGAATGCCAAGTGCGTTATAGAGGTGTATCAGCCCATGCTCTTTGGCGTCTCGGGTTATATTGTATTGCTGAGCAAAATCATAGAAGTCGCCGTAATTGTAAGCAGAAAATACATATAAATTACCGTTGAAACTCAGACTGGCATCGGCGAGCGTTCTGTCCCAGCCCGTTAAGTCTAGGCCGTTATTTGGGTCGTTATCGTTATCGAGTTCGACAAGGAAATGGACGATGTTTGCAGCTCGATGGAAGTCGTTAGTCTGGTAAGTGTCGAGCACTCGGGCCAACTCAGTTTCAGTTGTCGGCAACGGAACACCGGCGGCATCAAACGGGTTCATCTGAGCCTTAGCTGAAACCGACCCCAGTTCAATACCGCCAATGGAAAAGGTAATGGTTTCGTTATCTTGGTATTTAAACCGACCAGCAGTATCGGTTACACCAGACTGGGTCGCCGTGGTATAAGTCACGCCAGAAATGTCGGTTAAAAAGCCGGTTTTAGTCGATGAACTTGACTCATCAGAGCTGCAAGCGCTGACCAGTATCGCCACACCAAGGGTGATCGGCAGAAATAAGGTCGATTTGTGCATAATTTAGAGCCCATTATAGGTTTGTAATATAAGAAACGAATGCAGTGTCCGTATTGGATGCAGCAGCAGAAAATTTTTTACGGAGACTTTGGCTTAACGGCAACAAATGCTATTTCTTAGCCTGCAAGTGATATAAAGGATAATTTGGCATAGAGGGTGAAACAACCCGACAGATGTAGGGGTTGGCGATGTTTCTTTAGCTATTAATTAAGCGCGCAGTGGCTCGAATAGAAAAACAGCTTTACCCATAATAAGCAGGTAACTTATATTCAGTTTGGAATTTAATGAAAGCTTCATTAGGTATAGCCCTAAAAGCTTAACGTGTAGAAATGGCGATTGCAGGAACATACGTTTGAATAACAATATAATAAACAATACGACAGGGTTTAGGCTTGCATGGTTTGCAATGATGTTACTCATGTTTGCTACGGCATATGGTGATAGCACTGCGTCATTACCACTACAGCATTTTACTTCTGTAGAACTAACTCAAGTCGATAGCCGATATTCTTTAGCCTCATTGCCGTATTCCTCAGGTTTTATGCAAGTTAACGAAAAAGATGAATTGGAATGGGCTCCTGACATTCCTAGTAGTACACAAAAACCTTTTGGTTTAAATCCTGATTTTGGTCAGTTAAAACGATATTGGTTGTACACGCGGGTGGCGAATCTCAGTGATTCAGATAATTGGGTGTTACACATTAGTAACTTTGGCTTTAATGCTTTTAAGGTTTTGGTTCGTGGAGATAACGAGCAAACTGTAAAGGTTTTTGATAATTCAATGCCTAGTCCTGAAGTAGATATCAATGCTTTAGGTCGAGCTGTAGAGGTGACGCTTAAACCAAAAGTAGAATACTTGATCATTGTTGAGTTAGCTGCAAGTCACGCAGTCTGGCATCCATATATTGGTTTGATGGCAGAAGGATACTATCAAGACTGGCAAACAAAAATGGATTTTACGGCTAAAGTTGCTATTGGCGTTGTGCTCGGTATGATTTTACTCGCCGTTCTTTGTTGGGCCTTACTAAAAGACGTAACTTTCTTTTGGGCGGCTTTCTCATCATTTTTATTACTTTGTTATTATTTAGAACACAGCAGTTTGCCAGCAGTTTTTTGGGGTTACAATTACGAAAAAACTGGCTTATTCTGGTTTCTAGTATCTGCAATGTTTATTTCTGTACTTGGGTTTGCCGCTAGTTTTTTACAGGTAGGTCGGAAAGAAAAATGGTATTACCTTTTTGCTGGAGCAGTTTTAATGACTGTTCTAGTATATGCCTTGAGTACAGTCACTACGTTTTATATAAGCTCACTTCTGTATGCATTTAACTCGATTGTTGTTTGGATTGTCATTTTAAGTTCAGGCATTGCAAAGGTTCGTAGTGAGGGTCGTTATTATCTTATTTATATCTTAGGTTGGCTGCCTTTGGTGTTGTCTATACTTCAAGTTATTTGGGTTGTCAATACACAACAAAAATATGTACATGAAGTAAGCATCTCTTATAAAGTTATCGAAGTGCTTTATATTCATATTGCTCATATGATTATTCACGCCATCGCGATGATCCAACGCTATAAAACAATGCGCGCAGATAAGCAAAAAGCCGAATATTTGAGTTTTGCTAAGTCTCGATTTATTGCGCAAAGTAGCCATGATTTACGTCAGCCACTGCATTCGATGCACATATTTTTAGAATATCTGAAACCTCATATCAACGGAGAGGAGGCCAGTGATATTTTTAATAAGCTCAATAAAACCTACAGGCATATGGATGAATCGTTTAGTATTTTGATGGATCTAAGTAAGTTAGAAGCTGGGGCAGTTCGAGCAGATATACATCAGGTTGAGTTAACCCATTTGTTTTTAAAGCTTGAACAAGAATATAAGTGGCAGGCTAGTGAAAAAGGCATTCAATTTATTGTACAAAAAAGTTCAGTCGCTGTATTTACTGACCCTATTTTATTAGAGCGTATGTTAAGAAATTTAATTTCTAATGCTTTGAAATTTACGCCGTCGGGTAAAGTAATTTTAGGGTGTCGACGACGTGGTCGTGATGTTCATATTCAGGTTGTCGACAATGGTAAAGGCATCCCTGAGCAGGAAAAAGAAATTATTTTTGATATTTACAGTCGATCAATGTATTTTCCCGATCAAGTTGAAGGCTCTGGCATTGGTTTGTCGGTTGTGAAACATTTGGCCGATTTGTTGAACCATCCGTTGTCAGTCTCATCAAAGCTCAACCAAGGTTCGATCTTTACCTTAGCGGTACCAAACGCGAGCGAGTTAAGCATGGAGAGCGAGCAAAAAGAAGATAAGAAAATCGCTTCAGTAATAAATGTGGGTCTAATTATCCGTGATGATCAATGCAGGCAAATCGTTGAGCAGCGTTTGCAACAGTGGAACTGTCGTTATCAGCTTTATGATAGCTTCGATTCGGCTGTAAATAGCGGTGCAGCAACAGGTGCTTTAATTTGCGATGATTTTAGTGTAACCAATACACTTATACGAGCATCAGACTTAGCGTACATATCGCAACAGAAGGCGATTGCTTGTATTACTTATTCGCCTGAGCGTTTACCTTCGACTTGGGCAATTTTATCTTATCCGGTACTACCGACTCAACTACGAGCATTTCTCAATTTTGCTAATCGCCGTGTAAAAACAATAGTGGAACAATCTTGAGAGTGATAAAGTTTTAATGAATTCTGATTCAGTGTTTTTGAAACCGGTGAAAATGGACGTTAAAGTGTTAATTTCTGAAGACCACGAATTGTATCGTGATGGTTTACGAACGCTTTTGCTTGATACCTTTCCGAATATTCAAATTACGGAGTCGGCTCATTTTGCAACCACACAGACTATTTTGGCTAAACATAGTGACTTTGCTCTGGTGTTGTTTGATATAAATATGCCAGGTACTTCCGGTTTGGATGGGCTTAGTGTAATTAAAACATTGTATCCGGCGCTGCCGCTGGTTGTGATTTCAACCGTTGATTTTAGCGCCACTATTGATCAAATGTTGGCATTAGGCGCAGATGGTTTTATTACAAAAACCAGTTCAAAAACTGTGATGGTCAATGCATTACGAGCCGTTATGGATGGTGAGCGTGTGGTTATTAGCGATCATCAGCAGGTTGATGCGTTTAGCTTGTCGCCTAGACAAAGCGAAATTCTCAGCCTCGTTGCGCAAGGATTATCTAATAAAAGTATCGCGCTGAAGCTAAACATCGCGCCCTCTACAGCGCGCGAGTACGTTTCTGATCTATTAGAGTTGTTTAATTGCGGGAATAGAACGCAAATGGCATTGAAAGCTAGGCAACTAGGTTTTCTATTGGATTGATCGATATTTGATCTATAGTAAAGTTTCATTGTTCAATCGATTGACATAACAAGTGTCCTCACTAAAATCGCCGTTATTAATCAATAATGACGCTACCGACGTATGGCTGGTGGCTTGCTAAGGACTCGCTTTATGTCGGCATCAAAAACTACAATGACTCGCCATGACTGGACAACGGATGAAGTCGTTGCTTTGTTTGAACTTCCCTTTAACGAACTGATGTTTCAAGCGGCCTCAGTACATCGAGCCAACTTTGACCCCAATGAAGTGCAAATTAGCACCTTACTTTCTATTAAGACTGGCGCATGCCCAGAAGATTGCAAATATTGTCCGCAATCGGCGCATTATAATACGGGTCTAGCCAAAGAAAAACTCATAGAAGTACAAAAGGTCATCGACCAAGCCAAGGCCGCAAAAGCTGCCGGAGCGAGTCGATTTTGTATGGGGGCTGCTTATCGATCACCTGCCGCCAAAGACTTTCCTCACATTATCGACATGGTAAAAAGCGTTAAAGACTTGGGGTTAGAAACCTGTATGACGCTGGGCATGCTTAAAGACGAACAGGCATCAGCTTTAGCCGATGCAGGCTTAGATTATTACAATCATAACCTCGATACCTCGCCAGAGTACTACGGTGAAATCATTACCACCCGTACTTACGGTGACCGTTTAGAAACCTTACAAAATGTTCGCAATGCGGGCATGAAAATATGCTCTGGCGGTATTTTAGGTATGGGTGAAGGCGTGTCCGACCGCGCGGGCTTATTTATTCAATTGTCTAATATGAATCCACATCCTGAAAGTGTGCCGGTGAATATGTTAGTGAAAGTTGAAGGCACGCCAATGGCCCAAGAAGAAGAGCTAGACTCACTCGATTTTATCCGTGCCATCGCTGTGGCTCGTATTATGATGCCTACTTCGCATGTACGACTTTCAGCAGGCCGCGAAGAGATGTCAGAAGAAATGCAAGCCATGACATTCTTTGCCGGCGCCAATTCTATTTTTTATGGTGAAAAACTGCTTACTACAGCCAACCCAGAAGCGAATAAAGATAAAGAACTCTTCAAAAAATTAGGCATACGCCCAGAGCGTGCTGAAAGTTTCGATGGCGATGTTGTGCATCCGTTTGATCCAATGAACTGTCCAAAGCGAAACAACGAAAAATTCTACGACGCGACTTTGTAATTGAAGAATTTTTCAGACATCGCTGGGCTTTTGGCTCAGCGTAAAAACAATCAGCTGTATCGCTCACGAATCGAATTGCAATCTGCACAGAGTGTTCGAGTTATTGTTGACGGCACACCGATGTTGTCGTTTTGCAGTAATGACTATCTCGGCTTAGCCAATCATCCTAAAATCGCTCAAGCAATGACAGCGGCCATCGAGAAGTACGGAGTCGGTTCTGGTGCCTCACATCTTGTTGATGGGCACCACCGCGAGCATGAACTTCTCGAACAAGAGTTGGCTGTTTTTACCGGCCGAGAAAAAACACTGTTATTTTCAACCGGCTATATGGCGAATGTCGGCGTTATTTCTGCATTGCTTTCGCGTCACGATAGCGTCATTCAAGACAAGCTCAACCACGCATCCTTAATAGATGGCGGTATACTTTCGCAAGCAAAACTTAAGCGTTATCGACATAACGATGTAGGTCATCTGGCGCAACAATTAGAAAGAGCAGACGGTAAAAAGCTAGTTGTGACCGATGGCGTATTTTCAATGGATGGCGATTGCGCGCCCTTATCTGCCATTGCCGAGCTTTGTCAGCAACATGATGCATGGCTGTTGGTTGATGATGCTCATGGTTTTGGTACGTTGGGAGAAACCGGTGCGGGTTTGGTGTCGCAGCTCAATCTTACCAGCCAGCAAGTACCGTTGTTAATTGGCACCCTAGGTAAAGCATTCGGCACATCGGGGGCTTTTGTTACTGGTGATACTGATACCTTAGACTACCTTATGCAGTTTGCTCGCCCCTATATTTATACCACCGCAACACCGCCCTCAATAGCAGCGGCTACGCGCGCCTCGTTGAAATTAGTCATAGCTGGAGAAGCTAAGCGTGCACAGCTCAATGCCAATATTGCGCATTTTCGAGCTGGAGTGAGTCAGCTAGGTTATGAACTCATGCGTTCAAATACCGCCATTCAGCCCATAATTGTCGGCTCGAATGAACGTGCTCTAAGCATGAGTGCAAAGTTAAAAGCGAAGGGGCTGCTCGTAACGGCCATTCGACCACCGACAGTTCCAGTCGGGACTGCGCGTTTGCGAATCACCCTTAGTGCTGAGCATACAAAAACGGATGTCGATGAATTATTGAGCGCCTTAGAGGCCATTCAATGACGCGGCTCTGGATACCCGGTTGGCAAATGAAGCAACATTGCTTAGACGCCGTTAAGCAAAAATTAAACGCAAGCCACGAACCGACACTCACCTATCAAGACAATAGTGATGAACTGGAATCGTGGCTGATTAAAACAAGCAACGCGATCATAGAGCCAACCGAAATAGTCGGCTGGTCATTGGGCGGTTCACTAGCGTATTTGTTGGCTAGTAAAAATAAATTAGTTACAAAGGTGTGGTTGATCAACACCAACGTACAATTCAGCGGCGAACCGGGTTTGCCGATCAACGTCGCCGCAGATTTCATGTCTCGTTATAAAAACAACAGCTCCGCAACTCGCAAGCGCTTCGCAATGTTGGTCGATAGCCAGCGTGCGAAAGATGTTTCTACTTATTTGCTAGAGGGCGATCACCAGAAAACATTGCAATGGCTATTTGACTTTAACGCTCGTGACCATCAAGTCGATGTGCCTTGTCATATTTTGTTGAGTCAACATGATCAACTGGTACCGTTGGAAAAATCAAAAAAAGCTTGGCAGGCAAATGGGTCTTGCTCTATTAGTAGTATCAAGGCTCAACACAGCGCACCTATTTTTGAGCCTGAGCAAGTTGCACAATGGCTGCAGCGCAATGGATAAACAAGCAGTCGCAAAAACCTTTAGCCTTGCTGCGGCGCATTATGATTCGGTAGCGCATTTACAACGTACAGTTGCAGATAGGTTAATGGCTATTGTAGTAAACTTGCCGATAAATGACGCCGAGAAAGTTGTCGATTTAGGCACCGGCACTGGTTATTTACTCCCAACTTTAGCGCAACGATTTAAGCCTCAGCAATTATTTGGCTTAGACTTATCAAGTGAAATGCTAGAGCATGCGAGTGATAGAGAGCCCAGTGTCATCAAACTCCAAGCCGACTTAGAATGTCCCCCTTTTGAACATAATAGCATCGAATTAGCCACTACAAGTTTAGCGGTACAGTGGCTCGAGCAGCCGACAAGATTTTTAAAGAACTTGAATGAGCAACTAAAACCCGGCGGCTATCTAGCCATAGCCACCTTAGGCCCACATACCCTAAATGAGCTAAAAAGTGCGTGGCAACAAGTAGATCATGTTCGGCATGTCAATGAGTTTCACAGTGCACAAGAGTGGCTTGGCGCGATAGAGCACTCTGAACTTGAAGCCACTTTATGGCGTGAAGAGCATATTGAAGTGTTATACGAATCACCGTTAAAGCTGCTTAATGAATTAAAACTGCTGGGTGCTAGTCATGTAGATCGCCAAGACCAGCCTAAGGTATCGAGCGTTCGCAAAATGTTGCGAGCTTATCAGGGCTTTCAAAAGCCGACTAAACAATTCCCCGCTACTTGGGAGGTTTATTACGCTCTATTACGCAAGCCTAAAACTAAGCAGTTTGTTTAAAGCCACTAAATTTAATGCCACAATAGTTATCTTAAAACCCTCTTAAGAAGCGAACTCGAATGAAACGAAAATATTTCATCACCGGTACAGATACCGACGCCGGTAAAACATTTATCACCGTAGCGTTACTGAGGGCGTTTGCAGAACAAGGCTATTCCACATTAGGGCTAAAACCCATTGCAGCGGGTTCTGAAATTATCAATGGCGAAAAGAAGAACGACGATGCGGTCATGCTTGCGCAAGCATCGAGCGTGCAAGTGGCTTATCAGCAAACCAACCCAATATTGCTTGATGCCGCCATGGCGCCGCATATTGCAGCAGAGCGTGAAAATCGAACAATCTCAGCCTCTAAAGTCACCGGTTTTGTTCGCGGCACCTTAATGACAGCACCAGCGCAAGTGACGCTGATTGAAGGCGCAGGTGGCTGGCGAGTACCCTTGAACGCACGCGAAACCTTTGCCGATGTCGCCAAGCAACTTAACATTGAGGTAATTCTCGTCGTGGGTATGAAGTTAGGTTGTTTAAACCATGCACTTTTAACAACAGAAGCTATTAAGCGAGATGGCTTAACCATAGCTGGCTGGGTGGCTAATGCAGTAGATCCAGCAATGGAAGGGCTAGATGAAAATATTAAATCGCTAGTCAACCGAATTGGAGCTCCATTAATTGGCGTTATGCCTCATCTAACTAACCCTAATGACAAGCCTAATCAATGGATAGCATCGAGCTTTTTGACCAACTCTACTTCCCCGAGTGCGAGCTAACTTTTGTTTATTAGTGTCACTACAGGTCAATAGCATAGAAGCGGCCCACTGCTTGGAATTCGGGTGTTTGAAACATGGATGTTTCAATCAAGCCTCCATGGACGGGTTTACGGCGACCGAAATTTCAAGCAGTGGGCCGCTGAACCCTGCGTAAACTTTGAGCTGACTATGGAACAGTAGTGCAATAGTGTATAAATAGTTATCGACTTTTCGCCGTTTCTCTTAGATCATTTGCATCTGTGCTGGGAGGGTGAATCTCTTTCCATCGTTTAAAGAGTCACTAAGGGTTCCCTATGAAAATCGCTGTACTATCTCGAAATGAAAACCTCTACTCAACACGACGCCTAGTTGAAGCGGGCCGTGCTCGTGGTCATGAAGTCGATGTAATCGATACGCTTCATTGTTATATGGACATTACGCGCAGTCGTCCAGCGGTTCGTTATCACGGTGAAGAGCTGCCTTACTACGATGCCGTTATTCCGCGCATTGGTGCTTCCATTACGTTTTATGGCACTGCGGTCGTGCGTCAGTTTGAAATGATGGGCACGTTTTGTGTTAATGAATCTGTCGCTATTAGTCGATCACGCGATAAATTACGTTCATTGCAGTTACTGTCGCGTAAAGATGTGGGGTTACCGAGAACGGGTTTTGCCAGCAAGCCAGATAACGTCAAAGATTTAATTAAAAACGTCGGCGGCGCGCCACTGGTTATTAAATTGCTCGAAGGCACACAGGGCATTGGTGTTGTTCTAGCTGATACCAATAAAGCCGCAGAAAGCATTATTGAAGCTTTCATGGGTTTAAAGGCGAACATTCTAGTTCAAGAGTACATTAAAGAAGCCGGTGGAGCCGACATCCGTTGTTTCGTCGTTGGCGGTAAAGTAGTTGCCGCGATGAAACGACAAGGCGCGGAAGGCGAATTCCGTTCAAACCTACACCGTGGTGGTTCTGCAAAGCTGGTAAAATTGAGCAAAGAAGAGCGTGCAACTGCAGCCAAAGCGGCTAAAGTTATGGGGCTCAATGTTTGTGGTGTCGACATATTGCAATCTAAAAACGGCCCAGTGGTAATGGAAGTTAACTCTTCGCCAGGCTTAGAAGGTATTGAAATTGCGACGAATAAAGACGTGTCAGGTCTTATTTACGACTTTATTGAAGAAAACGCCAAGCCACATAAGACCAAGACAAAAGGAAAAGGCTAAATGGCCGCAGAACCTCTCATTATTGGTGGTCAGGAAATAAAACCCGGCGAACGTTGCAGCATTGAATTGCCTGTAGCGAAGCTTTACACCAATACAGACGTGAATATGCCGATCCATGTGATTCGTGGTAAGCGCCCTGGGCCAACAGTTTTTGTCTCAGCTGCGATACACGGCGATGAACTCAACGGCGTTGAAATTGTTGGCCGTTTAATTAAGTCAAAGTCACTCAAGGTGAGTGCGGGGGCGGTGATTTTAGTGCCTATGGTTAATGTTTATGGCGTACTTAACCAAAGCCGATACATGCCTGACCGGCGTGACCTTAACCGTTGCTTCCCAGGTTCTGCGAAAGGTTCATTGGCAGGACGAGTGGCAAATATTTTCATGGAAGAAATTGTTAAGCAATGCGAATACGGTATCGACTTACATACGGGTGCAATTCATCGATCAAACTTGCCGCAAATTCGTGCAAACTTAAAAGATCAAGAAACCTTAGACTTAGCCATGCAGTTTGGTGTGCCGGTGTTGCTTAACTCAGATTTGCTTGATGGTTCATTACGTGAAGCAGCCGTACAAAATGGTACCAAAATTCTACTCTATGAAGCAGGTCAAGCCCTGCGGTTTGATGAGCTATCGATCCGTGCTGGCGTTAAAGGCGTCTTAAACGTATTGATATCTTTGGGGGTGATAAACCGAAAACCGCCCAAAATTAAATTTACGCCATACGTCGCTAACAACAGTTCGTGGGTACGTGCCAGCTTAAGCGGTATTGTAAATACCGTGCACAATTTGGGTGATCAAGTTCAAAAAGGCGATGTGCTGGCCACCATAAGCAACCCGTTTGGAGAGGTTTTATCTGAAATTACCGCATCACGTTCGGGCATTATTATCGGTAAGCAAAACATTCCGCTGGTACAAGAAGGTGAAGCTTTATTTCACATTGCATTCTTTTCTGAAAACGATGAAGACATTGCCGATAACATTGAAGTAATGCAAGACACTTTGATCCCCGAGTTATCAATGAAAGTCGAAAGTAATTAACCTGAGTTTTGTAGGGAAAAATAAATGAGTGTAGAAAAATTCATGGTAGGTTGCACCGAAAACTGTGACCTACCAGGGCTAGGCATAAAGGACTTGGAAGTACGAGTAGATACCGGTGCTAAGACGTCATCGTTGCATGTCGATAACATAAAAAAGTTCAAAAAAAGCGGTAAAACATGGGTCTCTTTCGACATTCATCCGACAGTACACAACGTTAATGACATAATTTGCTGTGAGGCACCGTTAAAAGACGTTCGGAAAATTAAGTCATCGAATGGCACATCCGAAGAGCGATATATTGTTCGAACGCCGATAAAAATGAATAAGCAAGAATGGAAAATAGACATCTCTTTAACTGACCGATCGGATATGAGCTACTTAATGCTGCTCGGCCGCGAAGCAATGTTAGATCGTATTATTGTCGACCCGTCAGAAACCTTCCTGTTAACCAGCGAATAACACTAAATATTGGCGCGACCAAGTTGAAGTTACGCCAATATTTTAACAGTACTGCCGTTGATAAAGTCAACTCAATTAAAATTAAAACTTGATGCCTTTGTGAGTTCAGAGATTCGTACTTATCTTTGCGCAGGAATCTGAGGCATGGATGCCGAAGCTTAGCGGCACATGGACGTGCGAACAGCGACCGAGCAAAGGTAAGTAAGACTCTCTGGGCGGGCCAAATATTCAGAATTCACCGTAGCCTCTCTTGTAACGACCAATCCCCAGATAACTTAAGCAAATTCACAAATCATTACAGTAATTACCAGCTGATTGGTTAAAATATAGTCAAGGGTAGCTATCGCTATGGAATTTGTTGAGGAGTTTTAATGATTAGCTCAGTCATGAACACAGGTGTGTACGGTATTGCGCGTGGAACTGACATGCTCAATCGTAGCGCCGATCAAATTTCAAAAGCGAATATCCCGCCAGAAGAAGGCGGCCCAGAAGAATTAGTGACACCGATCGTTGAGCAGAACTTGGGTAAAATTCAAGTGCAAGCCAGCGCGAAAGTGGTCCAAGCCGGTAGTGATATGCTTGGTACCTTAATTGATATAAAGGTTTAGAAGAACATTATGTCGACAGTAAGTGGCGTTTTTCCGAATGCAATAACCCCTTCCTTTGCGTCTTCTAATGATCCCGCAGAGCAGTCACGGTTGCGTCGCGAAAATGAAACGGCTGTATTTTCGCCAGTTGAAGAACCGGAGAAAACAACCTCATCGCGTCGACCTCCCGTTGAACAGCCAGGCCGATTAGAGGCCGAGTCTTACATATCGATTGCTACGCAAAAAAAATCAGATCAGGCAGCTGTTGCAGCTGAACCCAGTGCATCAGAGGGCCGAGAGTCGCAACAAGCCACGGGTGATTCAGAGCAGGCGCGTATCGATGCACAAGTTGAGCAGCAACAGAAAAAAGCTAAAGCTGAAGACGCAAAATTACAAGCCGATTTAGACACTATTCGTGAACTTGCCGCGCGCGACCGAGAAGTGAAAGCACACGAGCAAGCGCATCAAACTGTTGGTGGGCAGTATGCGGGTGCGATGGAGTTCAGTTACACCCAAGGTCCAGATGGCAAGCGTTATGCAACAGCAGGTGAAGTTGGAATTAGTGTTGGCCCTGTGCCAAACGACCCAGAAGCAACGTTACGAAAAGCTGATCAAGTACGTCGAGCAGCGTTGGCACCAGCAGAGCCATCTGCGCAAGACCGCCAAGTAGCAGCAATGGCAACACAGCTATCGATTGAAGCGCAAAATGATATTCGTCTGATGGAACGCCAAGTGGCGGAACAAGCCGAAGCAGAGCGTTCGGAACAGCAAGAAATAAAAAGCGAAGACACTACAAAAGTAGAAGCCAGTAGCCAAACTGACGATGAACGAAATGAAGAGGTCTCCAACTCAAATAAAGAGCGTCTAAATGAAATATTTAGCAAAACCTCAGAAACAGTCGAATCTGCCCTAGACGCAGCTTATCAAGTGAATCGTCAGCAGGAAGTTGGCTTTAACCTCGATACTCGGGTGTAGGTCGTTCTTAGGCAGTCACCAGTGTATCGTATTCTTTCTCTGTGGGTGGCTCATAGAAAGAATCGAAATGTTTCAAGTCATGCGTCTCTATCTTGAATGAAGATTTGTCATCGCCTAAATTTCTGGTGGTATTCCATTCTAGGCGAAGATTATCAGGAATATTAAAATAGATGATTTCCACCTTAATCCCTAACTTTTCCAATTGATTTTTATAAAGCGCTCTTTGTGCTTTACTCCAGAGCCCCCAATCAAAATAAACATCTATCCCTTTTTGTAAGAATTTCAGAGCCTGTTTAAATTGATAAGCGCGTGCGCCTTCATAAGTAGAATCGAGCTGTTCCCGAGTCGGTGTTTGACCGAACATACTAAGTTGTAATTCATCAATTGAAAGGAATACTGCATTTTCCTGCGCTTCCTTTTTTCGGGCAAAAGTTGTTTTCCCGCTCGCTACTTTACCTGTCAGTAAATAGGCGATTCCAAAATTCATGTTACCCTCCTTTGTGTTATTTCAACCACTGGCCGAGATGTAAATTTATACTTGTTTAAATTTTTTCGTATTTTCTACACGACGAAACTTCGCGAATGTACTCAGCTCCCAAGGGCGCATAGCTAGTACTAAACCTGTACCATAAGTTTCATTTAGTGGCAGCTTGCCATCTTCTTTGCTGAGCTCATCGAATTCACGAGCCAAGCGACGAATGCTAGTTTGCATTTGGCTGTTGCTTTGGCGCGATAACATGCCCGCCATGAATATGAGTATTTCACCGTTTTTTTGTTCAAACTTACAGTTAAAAAATTCACGAGCTACATGTTCTTCAAAATACTTATAAACAGGGCCATTCGGTATCCATTTAAAATCACGTGAGATAAGGTTTCTCACTCGATCTCCCGGTAACAGCTCAATAATGCCAAGCCGATCTAGCTTCGCCATTAATTGCGTTACCTCATGATCTTCAAACTCATAAGTTTCAACAATGTCTTCAATTTCCCAGCGGTTAATAAGCAGCTGGGCCATCATTAATAATTTGATGTTATTGCACAATTCCAGCTCGGCTTCTTTGCTGAGCGTATCAATAATCATCGAGCCTTCATGCATGCGCGACATTAAATAACCTAAGTCGGCATCGGCCATCGCACAGACTTCTTCAAGACGAGCCAAGGTGAAATGCCGCTTAGAAAACATTCGCTTGACGTTGGCTTCACTTAAATCAAGCTTTTCAGCGACTTCAAAGTAAGTGATTTTGCGCTCGCGCAGGAGTTTTTTTAACGTGTCGACAAGTTGAACTGTCTGTGACATGAAAACCTCAAAAAAGTAGCGTTATTTGCTACGAATGATGCCATTTTTTTTAAATTACCGCTAGGTCTTAAAGTATCCAATTGAGTTAGAAGGAGCCGTATTAAAAGCTACAATCATAGCGACACCGCTTAATGAGGGTGAACCGATGAGGGGCTTTTAATAAGCCTCAGCGAGAGGGATCTCGCTGTAGAGTGTCACAAGGATGTGCTTGAACGACTTATTAAAAGCAACCCTTTGGTTAATCCGTACCAAACCACCGTTCATAGTTGGGTACTAATCAGTAGTATCTTAAGTAACATGGATATTGGTCTAATTGCGCCAAAAGGATGAGTTTTTATAGACTTTTGATGTCGCATTCATGTAAAATCCGCCAAATTTTGAGTTGTTTACGCAACTCGTTGACATGACAGATTATAAGAAAACCACAGTTTCAAAACCGCATCAAGCACTGCTAATGCTTGGCACGAATAATAAGAAGCGGGATGAGGGCAACTTCATCTCGCTTTTTTGCGAATTAGGAACTGGGTTTATGGTCTGAAAGGTCAGATTTCTCAATCCATTTGATTAATGATAGGGGAACAGATCTTGGCTAAGCTTGCCATTCTCGCGCTCGAAGACGGAAGTATCTTTACAGGAATCGGCATTGGTGCCGTTGGTGAATCTGTTGGTGAGGTAGTCTTCAATACCTCAATGACCGGCTATCAAGAAATTCTCACCGACCCATCCTATGCACGACAAATCGTTACACTCACCTATCCCCATATTGGCAACACCGGCGTTAACTTTGAAGACGAAGAGTCCTCTCAAGTTTGGGCTGCTGGCCTTGTTATTCGCGACCTACCTTTGTTGGAAAGTAATTTCCGCAGTGAACAATCACTGCAAGACTATTTGGTTGATCGAAAGGTTATTGCCATTGCCGACATTGATACTCGCCGCTTAACTCGGCTACTCAGTCAAAAAGGCGCACAGAATGGCTGCATCATGACGGGTGACAACATCGATGAAGCCAAGGCACTTGAACTAGCTCGAGGCTTTGCAGGCCTAAAAGGCATGGACTTAGCAAAAGAAGTTACCGTAGCAGAAAGCTATGAATGGACAGAAGGCAGTTGGGTGCTTGGCCAAGGCCATACCCAGCCCGATACCAGCAAATTCCATGTAGTTGCTTATGACTATGGCGTTAAACGCAATATTTTGCGAATGCTTGCCGATCGCGGTTGCCGTATTACCGTGGTTCCGGCGCAAACCCCAGCAGCCGATGTACTAGCGATGAATCCAGATGGCGTCTTTTTGTCGAATGGCCCGGGTGACCCAGAGCCATGTGACTACGCAATCACAGCGATTCAAGAAGTGCTCGAAACCGATGTTCCGGTTTTTGGCATTTGCTTAGGGCACCAATTGCTCGGTTTAGCCAGTGGTGCGAAAACGCTAAAAATGAAATTCGGTCATCACGGCGCCAACCATCCAGTTGAAACTGTTGCCGATAAGACCGTCATGATTACCAGCCAAAACCATGGTTTTGCTATCGATCAAGATTCGTTGCCAGACAATTTAGTGATGACGCATCGGTCATTATTCGATAAGTCATTGCAAGGCGTTCGACGTACAGATAAAGCCGCATTCAGTTTCCAGGGCCATCCAGAAGCAAGCCCAGGTCCACATGATTGCGCACCGTTGTTCGACCTGTTTATTGACGACATGAATAAACGTAAGGCTTAAAGGTTAAGCGTTAAAAGTGAAACGAAACTGACATTAGTTTTAGAGAATTAGCGAGTTATCATGCCAAAACGTACAGACATAAAAAGTATTTTGATTCTAGGCGCTGGCCCGATCGTTATCGGACAGGCCTGCGAATTTGACTATTCAGGTGCACAAGCCTGTAAAGCGCTTCGTGAAGAAGGCTTTCGAGTTATTCTAGTTAACTCAAACCCAGCCACCATCATGACCGACCCTAGCATGGCCGATGCAACCTATATTGAGCCTGTGGTTTGGCAGGAAGTGGCAAAAATCATTGAAAAAGAAAAACCAGATGCATTGCTGCCGACCATGGGTGGCCAAACGGCATTGAACTGCGCACTTGATCTAGAGAAATACGGAGTTCTTGAAAAGTTTGGCGTAGAAATGATTGGAGCAAATGCTGACACCATTGATAAAGCAGAAGACCGTGATCGTTTCGATAAAGCCATGAAGGCGATTAATTTAGAAACCCCCCGCTCAGGTATCGCTCATAGCTTAGAAGAAGCTTGGGCTATTGTAGAACGATTGGGTTACCCGTCTATTATTCGACCTAGCTTTACCATGGGTGGATCGGGCGGTGGTATTGCATACAACAAAGATGAATTTGAAGAAATCTGCCGTCGCGGTTTAGATTTATCACCCACCAATGAGCTGTTGATTGATGAAAGCTTAATCGGTTGGAAAGAATATGAAATGGAAGTGGTTCGTGACAAAGCGGACAACTGCATTATTGTTTGCGCGATTGAAAACTTTGATCCAATGGGCATTCACACCGGTGATTCAATAACCGTTGCACCCGCACAAACCCTAACGGATAAAGAATATCAAATTATGCGTAACGCTTCTTTAGCCGTGTTACGTGAAATTGGTGTTGAGACTGGCGGTTCGAACGTTCAATTTGGCATTAACCCTAAAGATGGCCGCATGGTTATCATTGAAATGAACCCTCGTGTTAGTCGTTCTTCGGCATTGGCTTCGAAAGCAACCGGTTTTCCGATTGCGAAAATAGCCGCGAAGTTAGCGGTGGGTTATACCCTAGATGAGTTACAAAACGATATTACCGGTGGCATTACACCGGCATCGTTTGAGCCAAGTATCGACTACGTGGTTACTAAAATTCCACGTTTTGCGTTTGAAAAATTTCCACAAGCCAATGATCGTTTAACCACACAAATGAAGTCGGTAGGTGAAGTCATGGCCATTGGTCGTAACTTTCAAGAGTCATTGCACAAAGCGTTGCGCGGTCTTGAAGTCGACGCCTGTGGCTTTGATAGCTTTATCGATTTTAAAGCCGAAGGCAGCCAAGAGAAAATTTTACGTGAATTGCAAGAATGCGGTCCAGATCGTATTTGGTATATTGGTGATGCATTCCGCAGCGGTATGAGTGTCGATGAAATATACGGCTATACCGGCATAGATCCATGGTTCTTAGTACAAATTGAAGACCTCATAAAAGACGAGACATTGTTGGCGACCAAGGGTATGAAAGACATGGATGCCGTTGAGTTGCGCCGTTTAAAGCGCAAAGGCTTTTCCGATGAGCGTTTAGCAAAAATCTTAGGTGTCGGTGAAAAACAATTCCGTAAAAAGCGTTGGGAACTAGGTGTTCGCCCAGTTTACAAGCGTGTTGATACTTGTGCCGCCGAATTTGCCTCTGATACTGCCTATATGTATTCCTCTTACGATGAAGAGTGTGAATCTGCACCGACTGATCGTGAAAAGATCATGGTAATCGGTGGTGGACCTAACCGTATTGGTCAAGGTATTGAGTTTGATTATTGCTGTGTTCATGCAGTGTTAGCTGCGCGCGAAGACGGTTATGAAACGATTATGGTTAACTGTAACCCTGAAACTGTTTCAACCGATTACGATACCTCAGATCGTTTGTACTTTGAGCCGGTTACGCTCGAAGACGTACTTGAAATTATCGAAATCGAAAAGCCAAAAGGCGTCATTGTTCAATACGGTGGTCAAACACCCTTGAAATTAGCTCGTGAACTCGAAGCCGCAGGCGCACCCATTATTGGTACCAGTCCAGATGCCATTGACCGAGCTGAAGACCGTGAACGGTTTCAGGTTATGGTTGAAAAGCTTAACCTTCGCCAGCCTGAAAATGGCACGGCGCGTAGTTTGGATGAAGCTGTTGTCATTGCGAATCGTATTGGCTATCCGTTAGTGGTTCGTCCTTCTTATGTCTTAGGTGGCCGTGCAATGGAAATTGTTTACGGTGAAGAAGAGCTACGCCGCTACATGAACGAAGCCGTTCAAGTGTCGAATGATGCACCGGTCTTACTTGATCACTTCTTAGATAACGCCATTGAGCTAGATATCGATTGCGTGAGTGATGGCGAGCAAGTTGTTATTGGCGCGATCATGCAGCACATTGAACAGGCTGGTATTCACTCAGGTGATTCCGCCTGCTCACTGCCGCCGTATAGCTTGTCGACCGAAGCACAAAACATTATTCGCGAACAAGTAAAAGCCATGGCGTTAGAGCTTGAAGTGGTTGGTTTAATGAACGTCCAGATGGCTTGGCAAGACGGTAAAATGTACATCATTGAAGTGAACCCTCGTGCATCGCGTACGGTTCCATTTGTTTCTAAAGCCATTGGCCAATCATTGGCGAAAATTGGTGCACAAGTGATGACCGGTCGAAAGCTTTCTGAACTTGGCTTTACTCGAGAAATTATCCCGACTTATTTCTCGGTAAAAGAAGCGGTCATGCCGTTTAATAAGTTCCATGGTGTTGATCCGGTGTTGAGCCCTGAGATGAAATCAACGGGTGAAGTTATGGGTACAGGCAAAACTTTTGCCGAAGCGTTCTCAAAAGCGCTTATCGGTGCAGGCTCTGCCATGCCGACTTCAGGTAAAGTTATTATTTCAGTGAAAAGCACAGATAAACCTGCTGCATTAGCGATGGCTAAAAATCTTGATGCACTGGGTTTTGAAGTTGTCGCAACCAAAGGCACAGCTGCTTACTTCACGGAAAACGGCTTACCAACGCAAGCGGTTAATAAAGTGAAAGAAGGCCGACCTCACTTAGTCGACCTAATTAAAAACGATGAAGTCAGCTACGTTATGAATACCACGGAAGGTCGTCAATCGATGATCGACAGTGCGGAAATTCGTCGCGGAGCCCTGCAGCATAAAGTTTATTACACCACCACCTTAGCCGGTGCCGAAGCTTCGGTAATGGCCATGATGATCAAAGAAGAAAGCGGTGTTAACCGTTTGCAAGATCTTCACTTAGGTCAAGTGGTAAATTAACCATGTTGTGAGCTAAAAGCCCTTGAATTGCGATTCTCGGGCTTGCACCAAATTGTAAGATGGTCATAATAGCTTATTGAGTACTTAATTAAGAATTATCGTGCCATCATACTTAAAAGAGCCTAATTTGGGCTCTTTTTGATTTTTAAAAGAAGGAAATCCCATGCAACGTTACCCAATGACTGTTGAAGGCGAGCAAGCTCTGCAAAACGAGCTAAAAGAACTTAAAACGATTAAGCGCCCAGCCGTAATTGCTGCCATTGCAGAAGCACGAGAGCACGGCGACCTGAAAGAGAACGCCGAATACCATTCTGCTCGTGAACAGCAGGGGTTTATTGAGGGCCGTATTCAAGATATCGAAGCCAAACTGTCTATGTCGCAAGTGATTAACGTGCATGACATTCCACAAACAGGAAAAGTCATCTTCGGTACCACCGTGACAATTTTGAACACCGAAACAGATCAAACGGTTGTTTATAAAATTGTCGGAGACGATGAAGCGAACGTTAAGGTTAATAAAATATCTGTTAACTCACCCATTGCGCGCGGACTTATTGGCAAAGAAGAGGGCGATGTTGTCGGCATTAACACGCCAGGCGGAATTGTTGAATTTGAAATTGAAATGGTAGAGCATATTTAACAAGCGCTGTTTAGCTTGCCTATAAAAAAACCGTGATAATCACGGTTTTTTTATGCCCTTGATGAAGAGGCAGTTAAGTCACTGTTATGCAATAGAATAGAAGCGGCCCATTGCTTGGAATTCGGGTGTTTGAAACATGGATGTTTCAATCAAGCCCCATGGAAGGGTTTATGGCGACCGAAATTTCAAGCAGTGGGCCTCTGAACCCGGCGTAAACTGGGAGTTATTTATGGGGAGGCAGAGGCAGTTAAGGTAGCTCATCACCATACTTTTCTTTAGCTTTGTTGATAGCGCGATCAAAAGTCGCTGCGGCGCTTTCTGATACTTCTTCAAATACCGCACGCAGGTCTCGGCCAGAGGTAAAGCCACTGTCGAGCATCATAGTTCGTAAGAAACTTTCATAGTCTTTGCCATTGTGAAAATAGCCACCCGACGCTATTTGGTAGCGCGCGACAAACTCATCACATTTTCGGCATTGCACAACGACATGTTGGCTTGAGGTTCGAGCGAGAATATTACGCATTTCTCGCGAGCCACAGTTTTGGCATTTCTGAATGTTTACGTCCATAGAACTTGCACCCTCACAAAATCATAAACCAATAAAGTGGACCTACACTCAAACCGATTACCAGCCCGATTAACGCCATCAGGAAGCCGATGCGGATGAGGTCTTTTACCGCGAGAACACCAGAGCTAAACGCAATCGCGTTCGGCGGTGTACTGACCGGTAATATCATCGCAGTTGAACAATTTAGTGTAATTGCTAAAACTAACACAGTCAGTTGAGTTGCAGGTAGCGATAAGCTAATAATCAATGGAATCATCAATCCTGCGGTAGCGGTGTTGCTCATAACACCCCCTAGCACCATGGCAACTATCAACAATGGAATGAGTAATGATAGAAAACTGCCATCTAAGGGTAGTACCGTGATGATGACATCGCCTAAGGCGGTTGCATCCATAGCGACGCCCAACGCGATACCGCCAGCGACCATAAACAAAACGTCCCAAGGCAGGCCACGGAAATCGTTTTGATCGAGCAAGCCTAACCAGAAAGAGGCGATAATTGGAAACAAGGCCACCGTGCCCGTTTCTAAACCAAATTGCCCGCCTATTAGCCAGCCTACGACGGTAATCGCAAAAATGGCGACAGTCAGCCATTGGCGAGTACTGTAGGGTTCTGAGTCCTGTACATCAAAAGAAAGCTGTTCATCATCAGGTGGGTAAAGCTTCAAAAGCGCAAACCATAATACACCCAGCGCGATTATTAAAAATGGTATCGTGAGAATCATCCACTCAAGAAAGCTTATTTGGATACCCTTGCCTGCTAAATAGCTCATGGCAATAGCATTAGGTGGTGTGCCAATGGGGGTGCCAATGCCGCCTAAGTTACAAGCCATGGGAATAGCGAGTATGAGAGCCATTCTAAACGGCGCATCGGGTCTGAGTCGCTTAACTAAGGGCAGAACCAGTGTCAGCATCATTGCGGTGGTTGCGGTATTACTCATCCACATTGATAAGAAGGCACCGCCAATGATAATACCGAGTAAGGTATGGGCAGGTTGGCCCTTAGTGACCCGTAATATGAAGTGGGCGAAACGTGCATCAAGTGATGCCTTTTGCATAATGCTAGAAAGTACAAAGCCACCCAAAAACAATAAAATAATATTAGAGAAAAAAGGCGCAAAAAATATTTCTTCGCTGACATTGATGCCAAGCTGGGTCAAGCTTGGGAAAAGCCAAGTGAGCTCCAATGCTAATATTACAAAACTGACAACAAACAATGGTAACCATTCGGTAACCCATAACACCGCAGCCAGCACGAGAATCAGAATGGTCTTTTCTTGGGCAGCGTTTATCGATAGTGTTTCGGCTAAACCAAAATAGGGTGCAATAAGAATGCTAATAAATGTTAGCGCCGCCCAGATTTTTGGGCGGATTTGTTTGAAGCGTGTCAGCATAGTGCGTTTTTTAAGCCAAACAGTGAATTAGGGATGAGTCTAGCCAAGTGAGGCGTTTTTGCACTGAGTTAAATCAAGATAGAGTCAAGGCTAGCATGTATTACAATTATGACGTGGCTTTCTTGAACGCTTTTAGTGCACTGCGAGCATCGCGCCAACCTTGATATTTGATCTGCCAGAATTGCAGTTGGCTAATCAACTTGTGCGCTTGCTGCCGACTAGTTAGAAATTTTGGGAGAGCTTTTGCCATGGTATTTATCTTCATAATTGGGTTTATGGCTTTAGTATAAGCGGCTTTTGCTACTGACAAAACCTTAAAGCACGGTACAATTGTAAAATACATCATGGAGTTCGTTTTTAATGTCGCTAGGTAAGTCACCTCGCCGGGGTAAGCAAAAGCATTCAAATGTTACCGGGTACTATCAGTACAGAGACTTTATTCATCCGAAGTACTGGTCAACATGGCTCGGAATACTGTCTTTGCATACCATCGCTCGGATTCCCTTTCCCATTCAGAAACAACTGGCCAAAGGGTTGGCGGTTTTATTGTTTCGGTGGGTTAAAAGCCGTAAGCATGTCGCTTTAACCAACATTCAATTGTGTTTCCCCGAACTCAGCACTGAGCAGCAATTAGCGTTAACGCGTAAAACCTTCTATTCCTACACTCTAGGTCTATTTGAAACCGCCCGGGCTTGGTGTATTCAAGAGAAAGGCCTGTTGTACCGAGTTGAGGGCTTAGAGCATTTGCGCGTCGCCGAAGCAGACTCGCGCGGAGTATTGCTGCTAAGTGGACATTATGGGCCACTCGATATTGCCGGTGTCGCGCTTGCGCAGTACGCCAAGTATTCAATAACCTATCGCAATGACGATAATCCATTATTTAACTATTTTATGGTAAAAGGGCGCGAAAAGTTCGTTGATAAAACCATCGCCCGACAAGATATGCGTGGTTTATTGGGGGCTTTTAAACGTGGCGAAATAATATGGTACGCACCAGACCAAGATTATGGACGACGAGCCAGTGTTTTTGCGCCATTTTTTGGTATACAAACGGCTACAGTCACCATGACCGGAAAACTAGCTAGCTCTGGAAACGCTATCGTTTTACCGTTAAGCTCGTATCGTGATGTAGATAATCGAACCATCGTGTTGAAATTCGAAGCGCCATTAGATATTCCCAGTGGCGATAACATTGCTGACGCACATCGAGTGAATGAATGGTTAGAAGCCAGCATTCGCCGACACCCTGATCAGTATTTGTGGTTACATAAGCGTTTTAAGACTCGTCCAGAGGGTGAATCCTCAGTTTATAAATAGGCATGGTATATGAAGTTATTTGACTACCCAGACATTGATGTTCAGTTCTCGCAACAAGTGCCTAGTGCGGCGCAAAGCTGCATTGAGTGGCGTGAAACATCGACTCAAGATGTGATTAACCGTCACCTCAATGGCGAGTCTGAGTTACGAACGCTGCTAGTCTCAGGGCAGCAGTGGACATACCACAAGGTGCCCAAGGCACAAGGTGCTTTTGAAGTCTTAACGGCAGCGCGTGAGTTAACCAACAACAGTTGGCGCAAAGATGATCAGCATATAGCCTTATGCTTTGATGAGCCCATTTTGGGTGATGCCTTACTCTGTGCTGTTTTGGCGGCTTGGTATCAAATCCCTAACTTTAGAAAAGATGGTAAAGCAAATAAGTCTCTTACTTTGTCTATAGTTGGTCCATTGGCAAATGATGAAGTAGACAAGCGTCTCGCTGAAGCAGAAGGTAATGCCTATACACGTTATCTATCGGAACTGCCTGCAAATGAACTGAACCCCTGGTCTTATCGTGAGCTCGTCGAAGAGTTAGCCGAAGCACAGGGATGGGATTGCAAAGTTTTTCGCTATAAAGAACTAGAGCAAATGGGTGCGGGTGCCTTTTTAGCCGTAGCCCGTGGCTCAGAACACAATGAAGCGAGCATCGTACGGGTGCATTACCGCGGCGATGTCGATTCAGTAGAGTCTGTCGCGCTGGTGGGTAAAGGTGTCACCATCGACACAGGCGGATACAATTTGAAAATATCCGGCTCTATGTTTGGTATGAACGGCGATATGGGTGGCAGTGCCTTGGTATTGGGTAACTTAATCACCGCATCGCGTCGTAAGCAAAAAATTAACTTAACGGGTTGGTTGGCAATTACCGACAACTACATTGGCCCTAGGGCTTTCCATTCGAATGAATGGGTGCGAGCTCTCAATGGGACGACTATCGAAATTGTCGATACCGATGCCGAAGGCCGAATGGTCCTCGCTGATACTCTCACGCTAGCCTCTCGCGAACATCCAAAGGCAGTTATCGATTACGCCACCTTAACCGGTGCTTGCATTGGTGCACTATCCACCCGCTACTCTGGCTGCTTTACTAACCATGACCCATGGTTTTTACCACTCATTGAAGCTGGCAAAATCAGTGGCGAACGTATTTGGCCATTCCCAATGGATGCTGATTATGATGAGAACATAAAGAGTAGCGTTGCTGATGTTATGCAGTGCAATCCAGGCAAGTCGTCAGATCATATAGACGCTGCACGCTTTTTAAGCCGCTTTGTTGAGCCAACTGTGCCCTGGGTGCATGTTGATTTATCATCGGCTCACCATAAAGGTGGCCTTGCTCAGGTACCGACCGATGTGACGGGTTTTGGAGTGCGCCTTACTCAAACCTTGCTTGCAATGTTGTTTTAATATATCGAAATTTAGCAACTTTTTTAGTACCGACTACACTGACATTAACTTTATTTAAAAGGTGATGCACGTGCAGTCGGTACTCATTGTAGAAGACTCCCCAATGGTGCTTAAAATTATTAAGCACCTCGCCGCGAAAACGCTCAACTTCAAGTTGGTTTATGCCACAACGCGCGCAGAGGCTTTAACGCACCTCGCACAAGAAGTTGATTGGTTAGCAGCCATTGTTGATTTGAATCTTCCCGATGCACCTGATGGCGAACTCGTTGATGATTGCCTCGAACAGGGTATTCCTTCCATTGTGCTCACGGGTTCTGTTAATAAAGAAAAACGTGAAGCTCTCACTAAAAAAGGCATTGTTGATTACGTCCTTAAAGAGGGTCGTTTTAGCTATCTGTACGCCGTCAATTTGGTGAATAGATTATCTAGAAACCGGTTTATTAAAGTTTTGGTTGCCGAAGACTCAAAGATGACCCGTCGCTATATGGTAGAGCTTCTCAAACGGCATTTATTTGAGGTGGTTGAAGCAGAAGACGGTGAGCAAGCGCTGCAAAAAATATTATCCGATAACCAAATTAAACTGCTTATAACCGATAACAACATGCCTAAAATGGATGGCTTCGATTTAGTTCATCAGCTTCGTCATAAATATAATAATCATGATCTTGTTGCTATTGGTTTATCTTCTGCTGAGGATAAGTATTTATCAGCAAAATTTATTAAAAATGGCGCAAATGACTTTCTTTATAAACCCTTTTCGCACGAAGAGTTTTATTGTCGCGTGATGCAAGGTGTTGAATCAATGGAGCGTCTTGAGTCGATGAAAAAAATCGCCTATTCCGATGCCTTGACCAGCATTGGCAATCGCCGATACTTTATTGAAACCTCGCGTGAAGAGCTAAAAAATTGCACTGAGCAAAACTTACCAGCGGCATTGGCCTTAATCAATGTCGATCATTTTAAAGATATTAATGAAGATTATGGTCATGATGTTGGTGATGAAGTGCTAGTGCATATAGCGAAAATGATGGCAGCGACATTTGATCGATTTATCTTGGCTCGCACGGGCGGAGAAGAGTTTTGTGTTTTATTTCCGGGGCTTACTGGCGATAGAGCATCGCAACTATTGGAGGTTTTCCGTTCCCAAGTAGAAGATGGCTACGCACAAACAGACGCGGGCAGTGTCAGTATGACCATCAGCATAGGCGTTGCCCAAGCACCGAATCTTAGTTTAGAGAGCCTAATGAAAAACGCCGGCAGTGCCCTATACAGAGCCAAAGTCGCAGGCCGCAATACTGTGATAATCTCTGAGTAACGTTAATCGTTTTTCAAGCAAATCACTGTCGCG
>NZ_JBKEGY010000002.1:0-282708 GCF_046710285.1 Reinekea sp. | reverse complement strand
GAGGTGTTTCGCTGCTTATATAATATCAATAGCTGTTCAATAAATTTAGCCTGTTCTTCTGGTAAATCTTCTAACGACATATCCTCAAACAATGGCATGATCCATTGGCGTAAGTATAAAATACTCGCCACTATTGAATATTGCTGTATTAACGGCAGCAATAAGCTCAGCTCATTCGTTGCTTCTTCTTTTTTACCCTGAATACTAAGCACGGCCACCATGAGCAAACCTAAACGAATAAACTCTAACTGATAAGGACGGCCTTCGAATTCACGTAGCGGCTCGTAGACACTTTCGATTCGTGTTAATACTTCACCATAACGTTGGCAGGCAATATGACCGTATAGCTGAGCACGTAAAATCACATAATCTCGCACACTGTCTGGTTTTTGAATCGGCGGCGTGGTCTTCAGCCAAGTTTCAATCTTTTTGATTTCATCGTTTTGCCACCAATACATTAACTGCACTTCCATGGAGTATGGAATTAAATGTTCGGCGACATTTTTTCGCGCTAGGATACCTTCATGCTGTGTGGATAAATCACGCGCGACAGTCGGCTTACCTTTTAGCATTTCCATTTTTAGAAGCCAGCCTAATAGATGCTGCCCCCAGAACTCATCCCAGTTTTGTACGTAGGTGCTCACATCGTTAATTAACAGCCGAGCTTCACGTAAATGGTAAGCTTCTAAAGCTAGCTCCGCTTGACTAAACAAGGCAAAGCAAGCGTTGTAACCGCTATTGACACTATGCACAGAGGCATACTCATGAACCTCTTTGGCCAGTGAGATAGACTGGCCAAAATCGCAACGTTGCTTCCATATTTGTGCTTGCTGGTTGAGGCTCCACAATACAGCATCGTGGTTTGCTTCTTGACGACTGAGCAATTCACTTTCTTCATAAATAGACAGTGCTCGATCAAGCTCGCCTTGTTCAAATTTTACGTTGGCGTAGGTCAACAAAGCAGATTGACGCCGGGTATTCGATTCAGGGAAAAGCGCTAACGCTTTGCGCGCGGCTTTTTCTGTTTTCGGAAAATCACCTAATGAAAAATAAGCCTGAGAACGAACAGTTTCATACTCCGCTTGTAGAATTGTCGAGTCTACTTCTTGTTCCTCTATATAGTTTTGCGCCAGTGCCAAGATAGTTTCGACACGCTTAGGGTCTCCTGAAATAGCTTCAACCCAACAAAAAACCAACGTCAGTTTACTGTTTTTTGCGATAACATCGTCTGTTAACTCTTTAAGACACGAACGCACCAACTCATAATGTGCTTTGTGAATTAAATCATCACCGTAGTCCATTAAAATACTGACAATTTGGTTTTGATCTTGTGAGCGAATGGCATGATCTACCGCGCCGACAATATATCCCATATTTAAGAAAGCTCTGCTGGCGAGAAAATGCAGTTGCTTTATGTCTTCACCAGACATGGTTGATAGTTTGTGCTGTAAAAACTCACGTAAGAGATGATGGTAGCGAAACCACTGCTGTGGTTCATTAAACTGAACTATAAACAAGTTTTGCCGCTGCAAATATTCGAGCACTTCGTGTACATTAATGTCTTTTGTTAATGCTTCTGATATTTCAACATTAAATCGCTTCACAATACTGGTCGCGAGCATAAATTGTTGCACGTCTGCTGGCAGTGCATCAAAGACTTCAGAATCAAAGTAATCAATGGCGTTTAAGTCTTTTTGGTCTAGTCGAGCTTTCAATTCATCAAAGGACGGCTTTGATTTCAACCCTAAGACAATTAGCTGAAGCCCAACCGCCCAACCTTCAACATGATCTAATAGCTGTTTAACATCGCTCTCTTCAAGTTGAAAGCCACCACCCAACTGCAGGAAAAAGCTTTGGGCTTCTTGAACGCTAAACCCAAGTAGATCGTTATCAAGGTCTGCCACCAACCCTTGCAGCCTCAATGACATGATGCTCGCGGGTGGGTCTGAGCGTGTCGTTAACACCAGGGTGACGTGCGGTGGCAAATGTTTAGCCAGATAAGCAATTGCGTTGTGAATTTCGTCGTTTTTAATTAGGTGAAAGTCATCTAGAACAACTATTAATCGTTGATGTATGCGATCTAACTCAAACAAAAGTTGACCAAAAAGTGACTTTAATTGTGTATTTCTATCATGCACTCCTGCATGACAAAGCTGCTCTGACAAGCGCACTTGTTTAGCAATGGCAGAAATAAAGTAAGCAGCAAAGGTAACCGGGTCAGTATCTTCAGGATCTAGTGATAACCAAGCTAGACGCGATTCGGGTTCATCTTCTTTTAATGCCTTAAAGCCATGCAATGCTGCCGTGGTTTTACCGAAGCCAGCCGGTGCACATAAAACGACCAGAGGCTGCTTACAGGCAGCAACAAACGCATCATCTATGCGCTGCCGATGAATCGCATTCGGTGGTAAGTAAGGCACCGATAGTTTCGAGGGCACTAAATACTGAGAAGGGATAGATTCGGACATGAATCACACACTACCTAATTCGATTACAGAACCATACATAATACAGACCAGTGCGGGTGAGTTTCAAATGAACCAAGTCAAACTTTGATCAATTAGTGCACGAAATAGGCTTTATTTTGAAAATAGTGCCCTGAAAACGCAATTTCCCCAGACTTATTGGCTTTGATATTTGCGCAATGCTCAGAACAAAGCCAAAATAGCCGCCATCATTAATTTAGCGTTAGGACATAAATCATGACAAACCCTACCTCGCAGGACCTCTTTGAACGCGCTCAGAAACACATTCCAGGGGGCGTTAATTCACCTGTACGCGCCTTTAAAGGAGTGGGTGGAACGCCAATTTTCTTTGATCATGCCAGTGGCGCTTACATGTTTGATACGCAAAATAAACGTTATATTGATTATGTACTGTCTTGGGGTCCAATGATCCTAGGCCACAATGCGGAGCCCGTCACTAAAGCCGTTCATGCGCAAATAGATAAAGCAATGTCGTTTGGTGCACCTACTTTGCTCGAAATTGAAATGGCCGAAAAAGTCTGTGAACTGATACCATCTATTGAGAAGGTTCGCATGGTTAACTCAGGTACTGAAGCAACGATGTCGGCTATCCGCTTAGCGCGAGGACACACAGGCCGTGATTTATTAGTTAAATTTGAAGGTTGCTATCACGGTCACTCTGATAGTTTGCTCATAAAAGCAGGTTCAGGCGCTCTAACCTTTGGCGTGCCGACCTCCCCTGGCGTTCCTGCCAGTGTCGCTAAACACACCATTACCCTTGAATATAACAATATCGACGATGTTAAAAAGTGCTTTGCCGAGCTTGGCGACCAAATCGCTGCTGTCATCGTTGAGCCTGTTGCCGGCAACATGAACTGCATTCCCCCTAAAGATGGCTTTTTACAATCACTCCGTACAGCCTGTGATGAATCAGGTGCAATATTAATTTTTGATGAAGTTATGTGTGGCTTTCGAGTCGCATTAGGCGGTGCTCAAGCTCATTATGGTGTAAAAGCTGACTTAACAACCCTTGGTAAAGTCATTGGCGGCGGCATGCCTGTCGGTGCATTTGGTGGCCGAGCAGATATTATGGATAGTTTGGCTCCTACGGGTCCTGTCTACCAAGCCGGTACCCTGTCTGGCAACCCTGTTGCTATGGCGGCAGGCTTGGCTGCTTTAGATGAAATTTGTAAGCCTGGTGTTTACGAACAATTAACTGAGCGCACGACAACCTTAGTCACTGGTATTGTCGAGGCCGCGAAACAGGCAGGCCTCGCCATGACGTATAACCAAGTAGGCAGCATGTTTGGTTTGTTCTTTACCGATCAAACATCTGTCAGTAGCTTTGCCGAGACCTCTAAATGTGACGGTGATGCCTTCAATACTTTCTTCCACGGAATGCTCGAAGAAGGCGTTTACTTAGCACCTTCTAGCTATGAAGCAGGCTTTTTATCTCTCGCCCACAGTGAACAAGATATTGAAGACACTGTTGCTGCAGCGAGCCGTGTTTTTACAAAAATGACGAGCTAAGGAGAGCTTACTCACCCGTTGCCACGACACGGTTTCGGCCGTGTTTTTTGGCAGTGTAGAGTCTTTTATCGGCAAGGTTAATCGCTTGTTGGGTGTTGCTAAAATCTACAACTTTGGCGACACCTATACTAATGCTGACTTGCAACGGTTTTATCTGAGAAAATGAGTTTTCCTTTTCAACTCCAGCGCGTATTTTTTCTGCAACTTTTATGGCTGAATCTAAACTGGTTTGTGGCAATAAAAACAAAAACTCTTCCCCGCCCCAGCGAGCAATAAAATCTTGTTTGCGAATTGACTTACGGAAATAGTTGCTTAATGACAATAGGACTTCATCACCAACTTCATGTCCATATTGATCATTTATTTTTTTAAAGTGATCGACATCTGCAATTAAAAATACCAGGCTACTTTCATATCGTTTAGACCGCCCGGTTTCATACTTAATACGTTCGAACATACCTCTTCGATTAAGCAACTGAGTCAATGGATCTATCGTCGCTTGAAGTTCAAACTTTTTAGTCAATTCAGAAAGGTTTTTATAAGTGCTTTGACGAGAATACTCATAAAACCCTGCTAAAAAAGTCAGTGTTGCAAACGAATATAGAAGCCGTGTTTTAAACTCTTAAGAGTATTCTGCGGCATCAATATAATTATTTGGGAAGAAAACAATAACGCAATATAACAAGACAAATACACTTATATTGAAAATGCCATTTTTTATACCCGAAAAAAACATAATCACCGGAGGCACCAAAAAAATCCACAAGGGACCTGTGTTGTTAGTACCACCACTGTACACAAGATATAAACAAAGAATCATTAAGACCAGCTGAAGAAAAAGACTACTGGTGGCAGCCGAGGAATAGGAGCTAGAAAAACGTAGATAAAGGTGGGCTGATAAAAATAAAGCGAAACCAACAAACAGAACAATTGCCAAAGCCCATTCTTGATGAATCAACCCTCGTATTCCCAGAATAAAAGTTATGGTAAATCCAACAGATGCAAATAAGTTAACTACTGTAACCTTGCGGGTAACCTCAAGGCTGGCACCTTCTCTTAAACCGGTACTTAGAAATTTGCCTATTGCACCTTTAGTTCTAGTTCGGAAATTAGACATATTAATATTCAATTTTTAAGTAATGAGTACAACTCCGTCGTAATGCTTAACTCGAGCTAGGGATCCAAACACACACCGCTCCTATAATTAATGAATACTAACAGTCTAGTTTAATATTATGCCTACGCCACTTATTAGGTCAAACTTAACCCCAAAATCAATAAATAGAAGGATATGTTAACTACTCGCTGCAATAGCCACTTTCGAACCGTTTACTCGCCCTAGTTCATGACTAATATAGTTGCCCGCTGCAATTAATTTACATAGGTCTACTCCATGCTTAACCCCTAAACCATTAAGCATGTATACAACATCTTCAGTCGCAACATTACCGGAGGCACCTTTTGCATAGGGGCAACCGCCTAAACCAGCAATGGAACTATCTACTATGGATACTCCCATTTCTAAAGCGGCGTATATATTGGCTAAAGCTTGGCCATAGGTATCATGAAAGTGCACAGCTAGGTTTTCTAGCGGTACTTGCTTAGCCGTCGCTTCTAAAATACGGTTAACAGCAGCAGGTGTACCGACACCAATCGTATCGCCTAATGATATTTCATGGCAGCCCATTTCAAACAAAATACGTGAAACCTCGGCGACTTTTTCAACCGAGATGTCACCTTCATAGGGGCAACCTGCAACACAAGATACATAGCCCCTCACTTTGATATTGGCACTCTTTGCAGCCAACATGATAGGTTCAAAGCGCTGAATGCTTTCAGCTATTGAGCAGTTAATATTTTTTTGGCTAAAGCTTTCTGACGCTGCTCCAAAAATAGCCACTTCTGAAGCACCCGCTTGCAATGCATCTTCAAAACCCTGCATGTTTGGCGTAAGTGCTGCGTAAGTCACGTTGCTTTTGCGCACCAAGCCTTGAAAAACTTCTGCACTGCCAGCCATTTGAGGAACCCATTTAGGGTTTACAAAACTGCCCGCCTCAACATGCACAATACCTGCATCCACTAACTTATGAATAAGCTCAATTTTGGTGGCAACAGAAATGGGCTGTTTTTCATTTTGTAGACCATCTCGTGCACCTACCTCAACTATTTTGACGTTAGCGGGGTATTTCATTTTTTATCTCTCTGCTGCGTTTATCTATTCATTAGCACTAAAGGTTAATAGCTCAGAACCGCCTTCAACGAGTTCTCCAGCTTGATAAAAGAAGGCATCCACTTGACCATCGGCAGGCGCCTTAATAGTGTGTTCCATTTTCATGGCCTCCATAACTAACAACGGGTCACCCTTTTTAACGGCTGACCCAACTTCTACCAACAACGTTACCACTGTGCCGTTCATGGGTGCGGTTAAACCACCCCCTGCGCCGTGCAAATCATCAACTCCTAAATCGGGCTCCGCCAAGGCAAAGGTTAGCACGCTGTCAGCACTGTGTTGGTTTGATCGATACAAACTAATATTGTTGTCGTGTTCTGCAGCCATGGCTTGAAACTGGTAGCCATCAACGTCAACCTTGAATGTATTTCCAACCAAAGAGCCCAGTGCCTTAACTGTTTTACCATTACAATGGATATAATAGCCAAGCTCCACACCAACCTGTTGATGCTCAACATCAACTTTATATTCGGCTTCGCCTAAGCTGATGTTTAGAGTTTGAACATTGTCTTCTACTGATCGCCAAGCATTATTTTGATGCCAAGGAGAGGTTGTATCGGTCGCTTTCACTAAGCGACCTGTCGATGTTTCATGTACCGGCTTTTGCTTTTGACGTAGCACTAGATATAACGCAGCTAATGGTAAGTCTGATTCTAAATCGCTTACTTTTGGTTGGAAGATTTCGCGGTGATGCTTCTCGATAAAGCCTGTATCGAGTTGCGCGGTTCGAAACGGTTTGCTATTGGCTAAGTTATATAAAAAACCAATATTGGTGGTCATGCCACTAATTTGGTACTCGCTTAAAGCCTTGATTAACCGGCTTAAGGCGCGGTCACGGTCTTCATCCCATACCACTAATTTGGCGATCATTGGGTCATAAAATACACTGACCTCATCACCTTGTCGCACTCCAGTATCGACACGAACATACGCGCTTTCTTGCGGTTGGTTCAGATAAGCAATTTTACCGGAAACAGGTAAAAAGTCGTTGTCGGGGTCTTCTGCATATATTCGTGCTTCGAAGGCATGCCCATTGATGGTTAATTCAGCTTGCGTGCGCGGCAATGTTTCACCTGCAGCAACCCGCAACTGCCACTCGACTAAATCTTGGCCCGAAATCATTTCAGTCACAGGATGCTCTACTTGCAAGCGAGTATTCATTTCCATGAAGTAAAAGGAACCATCTTCATCTAATAGAAATTCAACCGTGCCGGCGCCTTCATAATTAATCGCTTGCGCGGCTTGGATTGCAGCTTGGCCCATCGCATCTCTAAGTTCCGCACTCATACCGGGTGCAGGCGCTTCTTCGATAATTTTTTGGTGCCGGCGCTGAACCGAGCAATCGCGTTCAAACAAATACACCGCTTTATTAAATTGATCACAAAAGACTTGAATTTCTACATGGCGCGGCTGAGTTAAATATTTTTCCACCAGCATGGTGTCATCACCAAAGGCGTTAAGTGACTCACGCTTGGCAGCTGCGAGTGCTTCGTCAAACTCTTTCGCTGCCCAAACTTGCCGCATACCTTTACCGCCACCACCGGCTGTTGCTTTTAACAACACGGGGTAGCCCATATCATCGGATGCTTTGCGCAGTATTTCTGGATTTTGGTCATCGCCGTGATAACCCGGCACTAAAGGCACACCCGCTTCACCCATAATATGTTTTGCCGCAGATTTAGAACCCATGGCTTCAATAGCTGCAATCGGTGGACCGATAAAAACAATATTATTATCCGCACAAGCTTGGCAAAAGGCTGAATTTTCTGAAAGGAAACCATAGCCAGGGTGAATCGCTTGCGCACCTGTTTTAACCGCAGCTGCAATAACTTTATCGGCACATAAATACGAATCGCGAGACGCAGCACCACCGATGTGAACCGCTTCATCTGCTAAGGTGACATGCAATGCATCCTGATCGGCATCACTGTAGACAGCAACCGTACGAATACCCATTTTGCGTGCCGTACGAATAACACGACAAGCAATCTCACCACGATTCGCAATCAGAATTTTATTAAACATTGGGGTTCCTTTTTGTGTTTTAGGCTTCGGGCTGCGGGCTGCGGGTTCAAACCTAAAACCCGCAGCTCGCAGCCAATAACCGATTTTCACATCCTAAACAAGCCAAATTTTGTTTCTTTAATTTCTTGGTTGAGACTGGCGGAGATTGATAGTCCTAATACCATTCGCGTATCGGCGGGATCTATAACGCCGTCGTCCCATAACCTTGCAGATGCGTAGTATGGGTGACCCTGCTTTTCATAGGTGTCAATGATCGGTTGCTTGAAGTCAGCTTCTTCGCTTGCGCTCCACTGCTCTCCTGCCTTGGTTTTTTGGTCGCGTTTTACTTGCGCCAATACGCCTGCGGCTTGCTCACCACCCATGACCGAGATTCGTGCGTTGGGCCACATAAATAAGAATCTTGGGTCGTACGCTCGGCCACACATGCCGTAGTTTCCAGCGCCGAACGAACCGCCAATTAATACGGTAAACTTTGGAACTTGGGCAGTTGCTACTGCGGTGACCATTTTGGCACCGTGTTTTGCAATACCGTTATTTTCGTATTGCTTCCCAACCATAAAGCCGGTGATATTTTGTAAGAACACCAATGGTATTTTTCGTTGCGCGCATAATTCAATAAAGTGTGCGCCTTTTTGGGCGGATTCACTAAATAGAATACCGTTGTTCGCCACAATACCAACGGGATAACCATAAATATGCGCAAAGCCACAAACTAAGGTTGTACCGTATAAGGCTTTGAATTCATCAAACACAGAGCCGTCAACAACACGCGCAATCACTTCACGTACATCGTAAGGTTGGCGCGTATCTTTTGGGATAATGCCGTAAATTTCTTTCGGGTCGTAAAGTGGTTCTTTCGATTCAGTTACCGCTAACTCTACTTTTTTGACTCTGTTTAAACGCGCAATGGCATCGCGTGCTAATTGCAATGCATGATGATCATTTTGTGCGAGGTGGTCGACCACGCCCGAGATACGACTGTGTACATCGGCACCGCCGAGTTCTTCGGCACTGACTACTTCGCCTGTTGCGGCTTGTACTAACGGCGGACCAGCTAAGAAAATAGTACCCTGTTCTTTAACAATAATAGATTCATCTGCCATGGCAGGTACATAAGCACCACCGGCAGTACACGAGCCCATGACTACCGCAATTTGTGGAATGTTCAACGCGGACATATTTGCTTGGTTAAAAAAGATTCTGCCGAAGTGATCTCGATCAGGGAACACCTCATCTTGACGCGGCAGGTTCGCGCCACCGGAATCAACCAAGTAAATACAAGGCAGGTTATTATCCTGGGCAATTATTTGTGCTCGCAAATGCTTTTTCGCAGTAAGCGGGTAATAGGTGCCGCCTTTTACGGTCGCATCGTTGGCGACAATCATAACTTCTTGACCGTTGACTCGACCGACTCCGGTAATGATACCAGCCGCATGGACATCTTCGCCGTAGACATCCCAAGCCGCTAATTGCGATAGCTCCAAAAAAGGTGAGCCCGGATCAATCAAAGCGGTTATCCGATCTCTTGGTAGTAATTTGCCACGAGAAAGGTGACGGGCGCTGGCACTTTCACCACCGCCTTGTTTGATGATGGTTAACGTCGCTTTTAAATCATTGACTTGCGCTTGCATCTGCTCAGCATTAGCTAAGAAGACTTCGCTTCGGGTGTTTATTTGGCTTTTGAATTGGCCCATATCGCTACCTTCACAACCATCAAGGTTGATAGAAATTTATTTGGTTTCGTTAAAGAGTTCACGACCAATTAACATCCGACGAATTTCACTGGTGCCTGCGCCAATTTCATATAACTTCGCATCACGCAGTAATCGACCCGCAGGGAATTCATTAATGTAGCCATTGCCACCCAATAATTGGATGGTATCGAGTGCTTTTTGAGTTGCGCGCTCTGCGGTATATAAAATAACCGCCGCTGCGTCTTTACGACTGGTTTCACCTCGGTCACAGGCTTTTGCGACGGCATATAAATAGGCGCGTGATGCATTCAGCTCAGTGTACATGTCGGCGACTTTACCCTGCACCAATTGGAACTCACCAATGGCTTGATTGAATTGCTTGCGGTCATGGACGTAAGGAACTACCAAATCTAAGCAAGCTTGCATAATACCGACTGGCCCGCCCGATAAAATGGTACGCTCGTAATCTAACCCGCTCATCAATACCTTAACGCCCTTGCCTTCTTCGCCTAAAATATTTTCAGCAGGCACTTCGCAATCTTGAAAAACCAGTTCGCAGGTGTTCGATCCACGCATACCCAATTTGTCGAGCTTTTGCGCTTGCGTGAAACCATTAAAACTACGTTCGATAATAAAAGCCGTGATGCCTTTAGAGCCCGCCGACGTATCGGTTTTAGCATAGACCACATAAGTGTCAGCATCGGGACCGTTAGTGATCCACATTTTATTGCCGTTAAGAATGTACTTATCGCCTTTTTTGTCAGCACGCAGCTTCATACTGACGACATCGCTGCCTGCACCGGGCTCAGACATCGCCAATGCACCAACGTGTTCGCCTGAGCATAATTTAGGTAAATACTTTAATTTCTGTTCATGCGAACCGTTCTTATGAATCTGATTAACGCATAAATTCGAGTGAGCACCATATGAAAGACCAACTGAAGCAGACGCACGCGATATTTCTTCCATCGCAACTGTATGGGCGAGATAACCCATATCAGAACCGCCATATTCTTCTTTAACGGTGATACCCAATAAGCCCATATCACCAAATTTACGCCACATATCAGCTGGGAACTCATTATCTTGGTCAATTTGTTCAGCTCTAGGTGCTATTTCAGCTTGGGCGAAGCGGTAAACAGTGTCCCGCAACATATCAATGTCGGAGCCAAGATCAAAATTCAAAGTGGCGTATTGGGTATTCATCGGTTTCTCCAGCCAATTATCGAATCAAGCATCGATAGTTTGTTTTTATTTGTTTTAGATAGTACTTAACCTTTACGTTAACGTAAAGCGCTAAAAGGTGCAAAACTTGGTCTCCTTTAAATTAGTAGATACTTACAATTTAGCGACTATACTAATAAATATATTCAAAATGATTCCCTATATACGACCCTATGAACTGGCTATTAATACTAATCACACTTCTGGCGCTCGCTGGCTGGGTCCATGCTGCCATAAAACAAAGGCGCTCGTTAGAAATAAGGCAGACCCTAGAAAAAGAAGTTGATTTAATTCACAAGTCAATTCAAACCATCGGTGCCGGTACTTTCTATTACGGCATAGAGACGGATGCCTCATATTGGGACTCAAGATCAAAAGAAATTTTTGGCTTTCCTGAGCTTTCAGACCCTATTCCACCAGGTTTTTGGGAGTCCCGTATTTATAAGGACGACCGTAAACGCGTCATTGCTCAGGCAATTGAGTTATTGAGCGATTCTGGTTCAACTATCATGAGCCATGACTATCGAGTGGTCATGCCTTCCGGTGGCATCCGTTGGGTTAGTGGTACAGCCTATCTAAGACGAGATCACGACGGGAAAATCATTGAATCTTTCGGTTTTCATTTTGATTTAACCAGTCAGAAAAACTACGAACAAGAGCTCATCAATGAACGTCAAAAAGCCCTGCAAGGCATGCAAGCTAAAACACATTTTTTAGCGAATATGAGCCACGAAATTCGCACACCCATGAACGCTATTCTAGGCATGATTGAACTGCTCGATGACCGTAACCTAGGCTCTGTGCAGAGCAATTACTTGAATACCTTAAAAAATAGCGGTGACCTGTTAATGCGCATTGTTAACGACATCCTCGACCTCAGTAAAATGGAAGAGGGTAAGCTCAAGCTTGATTCAAAGCCCTTTAACTTAAGAGAAGTTGTTAAACAGTGCTTAACCGTTTATACACATGCAAGTGAGCATAAGAATATATTCCTAGGGGCTTATATTGATCAACGAATTCCAGATGTTGTTAATGGTGACTCTACGCGTTTACAACAGGCCTTAATGAACTTAATTGGCAATGCGTTTAAGTTTACGCATGAGGGCTCAATTAATCTGATTATTACATCGCTGGAAGATAACAGTGGAATACGAATTGCCGTAACAGACACAGGCATAGGAATAGCCGAGCAGCACCTGAGTAAGCTGTTTAATCGCTTTGAACAAGGAAGCACTAATATCACCAATACCTTTGGTGGTTCTGGTTTAGGCTTAACAATCATTAAAAGTATCGTTGAATTATGGCAAGGGCAGCTTGGAGTTGAGAGTGAATTAGGCAAAGGTTCTACTTTTTGGATTGAGCTTCCTATATCAGAACCGCGAGTCGAAATCGATACCACAACTGAAGGCTCGACGGTGTTGATTTGTAGCCGATTTACTGAGTTAGCACAACTTTGGAGGCAAGACGAACATGCGCCATCTTTTGACTTCGCCGATAACGCACTTCGGTTCAAAGAATTGTTTGCCCAAGGAAGTTATGACCATGTGATTGTAGAACAGCGGGCGCCGGGCGGAAGCGGCCCTCAACTGCTGACTTGGGTCAAAGAGATATCGCCAGATACATTCACGACGTTAATTGGCTTTGAAACGTTCGTCGGCGACTGCAGCAACCTTCCTGCTGTTGATCGATATTGTGCCAAGCCCTATGTAGTTCAAGAGCTATGGTGTAAGGAAAAACAATTTCCAGCTTCTAAAGCTATCCTAGACGCCCCCTCATTTAGCCATGTTTCGGTTCTAGTGGTAGACGACAATCAATCGAACCTAATTGTCATTAAAGGCTTACTAAAACGTTTTGGTATAAAAGCAAAAACTTGCTTGTCTGGCACCGAAAGCATACAGATGTGTAAAGTCCATAAGATAGATCTGGTGCTAATGGATTACGAAATGACCGATATGAACGGCCCTGCTGCTGCTCAAGAAATTTTAAAAATATCTCCGCACAGAATAGTCGGGCTGTCGGCGCATGTCGGCGCGGAGTTTATTGATGCCTGCCTAGCCTCAGGAATGTCTGATTTTTTAACTAAGCCGATAAATAGCAGTGACTTGGCCGCTCTATTAGGGAAGTATTTTCCGAGCGACCAAACACAATAATGTTGAAACGAGCAGCTTAAAACGTCATAGCCAAACTTACATGCCAACCTTTATCTATTGGCATAAAACCAACGTCTAAATCCAATTTTTCTGTTACAAACCATTGATTCATACCAACAGCCAACAAGGCACCTGCTCCTACATCTACCCAGTCATGCTTCTTAGCATGCACTCGACTGTAGCCAACAAAGCTAGCGGCAATATAGGCGGGCACACCGACATCCCAACCATAGCGTTTTTGTAAAAATGATGCCCCGGAAAATGCTGAACCCGTATGCCCACTCGGAAAACTAAGAGTATTTGAACCATCAGGTCGCTCTTTATTTACCGTGCGTTTTAAAATATGCGTTATCGCAAAGGTGCTGCCATAGGACCATAAAAACTGCTTGCGGCCTTCAGGGTCATCCAATGTGTAAGTTGCAACCAATGCCGTTAGCGGAATTGCAATTTGAATGATGTCGCCCGCAGTTTCAATCTCATCCGCCATAACCGATGTGCTAGCGAATAACCCACAAATGCCCATCGTAAGAATGGTTTTTTTCATTGTTTGAAAATCCTTTAATTTGAGTCAACACGCCCTTTGCTGAAGACCAATTTATTTTCTAATTTTTTCTTGTCGCTTTTTTTAATAAGCACATAAAGCGCCCCTACACTACCATGTTTCTTTTGCGCAGAATGGAACGCTAATACTTCAGGTATTTGCTTCAACCAAGTATTCACACACGATTTTAAAAAGGCTTTTGGCTCACCCAGCTCACCCTTACCGTGCAAAATAATAGCACTGCGAATATCGTACTTTTGGCAATCTTGTATAAATTGAAACACCTCTGTTCTGGCTTGATGCATTTTCTTTTGATGTAAATCTAAGCGAGCATCGAGCGGATACATCCCGCGCTTCAAATTGCGATAAACACCATGCGCCACACCATCGGTTCTATACTCAATAATATCGAGCGGATGTACCAAGTCTATAATTTCTTCAGTCAACGGATTACCCGCCGCCGTCTCCTTAAGCGTAATAGCCATTTGCCGACGTAGGATTAACGAAGGCTGCGCTACCTTTGCCTTACTTAAATCGACCTTTTTCTTAGTGTTGAGAGGCTTAACGCCACGCATTTCTTTCGCAAAAGATTCAAATTCTTCGTCTTCTATCATGATTCACCTATTACAATCGCCCCAGTTTACCTTAAAATACCTTGAGTCGCATGGTGTAAACGTGCAGTAAAAGCCGTTGCTAATAGCTTGGATTTTACCGACTTTGGCGTCATTAGACAGTAACAGCGCCACTTTAAGCGCATACAGCATTTGGAGCACAGACCATGAGTACACACAGTATATTACTGATCGATGACGATAAAGACCTTGCCGAATTACTTGGCGAGTACCTTGAAGTAGAGGGTTATCGACTAGTCGCCGCTCATACTGGCGAGACAGGCATAGATAAACTCAAAGAACATCATTACGATTTAGTCCTGCTCGATGTCATGATGCCAGGCATCGATGGCTTTGAAACCCTCAAGCGTATTCGTGAATTTTCTATCATTCCGGTGTTAATGTTAACCGCTAAAGGCGAAGAGACTGACCGTGTACTGGGTCTTGAATTAGGCGCCGATGACTATCTTGCCAAGCCATATAGCCACAGAGAATTACTCGCCCGTATTAAGGCCCTAATTCGTCGAATTGAATTAGACAAAAACGAAAAAGCTTCCGATCGTGGTATTTTAGCCATTGAAGGAGTCGAGCTAAACTTCGATACCTATCGAGTACACTGCAACGGTCAGCATTTACCTATGACCACCAGTGAATTTAAGGTGCTACGTGTTTTGATGACCAAAGTCGGCAAGGCCGTCCCTAAAGAAGATCTGTACTTAGAAGTACTGGGCCGTGAAATTATGGCTTATGACCGGTCAATAGATATGCACGTGAGTAATGTTCGCCGTAAACTTGCCAGTGCGGGCAACGAAGATTCTATTCAAACCATTCGTGGTGTCGGTTACATGTTTGCAGAGGCAAAATAAAACGTGCATTGGCGTAAACTCAATCCGCTCGGCTCCGTTCTCGGTAAAATTTGGCTGAGCTTTTGGATTACGCTCATTTTCATTGTTTTAGCAGTCTATTTTGTTTCATTTCAGGTGGCACAAACTTATCAAATTGCGCCACCCGCTCCTCGTCATATCGATATTTTAACCAATATTGTTTTGCCCGACTTTACCTATGTTGGCAATGATTACACTCTTATTGCAAACGAACTAGAAGCCTACAATGCACAATCACGCTTACAATGGTATTTAGTTGACAGCGCCTACCAGATGTTAGGCACACCTAAGCCACCGAGTCGTATTCTGGTTATGCTTTCTGAAATGATCGACAAAGAAGGCATGCAAGTTGGCCAGTGGCGTAGTGAAGCATGGCTCGGTCCAATGGATATTCCAATTAATGGCCAAAACTTCCGCCTGTTTTTACGTGGCGTGCCGAATTTACCTCCGGCAAACCTACCCTTTTGGATGGAAAGCCAATGGGTACGCGTCGTCTTTGCGTTAGTCGTTTCTGGTTTGATGAGTCTGATACTTAGCTGGTCTATTGTTCGGCCGCTAGAGAAGTTGCGTACGACGACCAAAGCCCTTGCAAGCGGCACCTTAGACGCCCGCGCAGGTTCTAGCGTGAGCCGAAGAAGCGACGAGATTGGCGAGCTAGGTCGCGACTTCGATGACATGGCCAGCCGCATAGAAAAGCTCGTTGCCGCGCAAAAACGCCTGCTTGGTAATGTTTCACACGAGCTACGCTCGCCGCTAACTCGCTTACAGGTCGCGATGGGAATTGTCCGTCAAAAGTCACCGCCTGAACTCGATAAAGCACTCAATCGTATCGAACGTGAAAGCGATAGATTAGAGAATTTAATTGCCCAAATTTTAAAACTCAGCCGTTTCGAAAACGACATGCTGCATGTTGAATTTCAAAAAGTTGATTTTAGCGAGCTTGTTGCCAAGGTCGTTGAAGATGCCCGTTTCGAATCTTCAACTCGCGCCGTCACCATCACTGACGACTTGGTTGAAAACTGCACACTCTTCGCTGACCCTCAACTCATGCACTCAATTGTCGATAACGTCTTACGCAATGCTCTGAGGTTCTCACCTGAAAATGGCGAACTTAGGGTCGAAATGACACACACCAAAAAGCAGATTAGTTTGTATATTATCGACCAAGGGCCGGGCGTTCCAGATGATAAACTAGCTCGGCTCTTTGACCCTTTTTATCGTTTAGATCAAACCAACACCGGAGCTGGCTTGGGCTTAAACATCGCACTGCAGGCGGTACAACTGCATAACGGTAAAATCACTGCGTCTAATAATAAAGACGGCGGCTTAACCGTTGAAATACTATTGCCCTTAACCTAATGGCAAGAGGACCCCTCTGTGACACCGGCGATAAACTACCTAAAAAAGCATAAAATTCCATTCACCGTGCACAAATACCATGTCGACAAGGAGCTGTCCGATAATTACGGCCAAGCCGTTGCCGATGCCCTTTTAGTTGAGCACAAACAGCTCTTTAAAACCTTGCTAGTGAGTTTAAACGGAGATGATAAAAACCTTGCCGTTTGCATTGTGCCAGTCTCAGATAAGTTAAACTTAAAAAAGGCCGCCAAAGCGCATGGAGCAAAAACAGCGGCCATGGCAAAACCTGAGTTCGCACAACGCGCCACTGGCTATGTCGTTGGCGGTATAAGCCCTTTTGGTCAAAAAAATCGACTACACTGTGCATTGGATAATTCAGCCTTAACACTCGATACCCTGTTTGTCAGTGCAGGCAAACGCGGTATTCAGGTTGAATTAAGGCCGGATCTGTTAGTATCAACATTGAATGCCACCTGTTGCGAGCTTTCTAGTAGCCCTTGAAACTTCACGATTGTTGCGCGAAATTCACAAAACGCAAACCCGCGCTTGAGTGGATAATTGCTTCTGGTAAGGTGGCTTAACCACATAGGAGTTCAAATAAAAATGAAAAAAATACTACTCACCCTAATATCTGTTTTTGCAATCTCATTCGTTAGTGCCGACAACAATTCTGTTGAGGGCATGTGGAAAACAATCGACGATGAGACTGGCGAGGCAAAAAGCTTAGTTAAGATTTGGATTGACGACGGTGAATTGAAAGCTCAAATTACTGAGTTGCTTAATCCAAGCGAGCCTAACCCTGTCTGTAATGAATGCAAAGGGTCTCTTAAAAACCAGCCGATTGAAGGTATGGTGTTCGTATGGGGCTTAGAAAAAGACGGTAATGAATGGACCGGCGGTAAAATTGTCGATCCAAATAATGGCAAAGAATATAAGGCCAAAGTTGAGCTAATAGAAGATGGCGCCAAGCTTTCTGTACGTGGTTTCATCGGCTTCGCTTTGATCGGACGCACCCAAGTTTGGGAACGAATCTAGCAAAAACTAGCTGCGGGCTAACAAAAAAGCACCTGCTCCGATCATAATAGAACCAGCGCTTCGGTTTAGCCGAAGCGTTGCTTTTTCAGACTGAAATAACAACCTCGCTTTCGACGCAAAACCAGCAATACACATTAAACCAATCATCAACGCCACCAGCGTTAAGACGCTCACCAACATAATATCCTGCCCAGTTAGCACTGTTAAATCCATAAAGGTCGGTAAAAAGGCAATATAGAAGAGTATAACTTTAGGGTTAGACGCCGATATCAAAAAGCCTTGAATAAAGCTCATTGTGTGGTTCTTCTTAGTTTGAGTTTGCTCCACCGCCTCGATAGAAACCGGTGCAGTCCACATTTTCCAACCCAAATAAAACAAATACAACGCACCAGCAATGCGAATCACACTAAAAACACTACTGTAATGAGTAGCTATTGTTGCGAGACCAAAGCAAGCGGCGATTAGGTAGAGAATATCACTGATAGTCATGCCAAACGCCAAGAACAAGCACGACCTTGCGCCATGAACCATTGCTTTAGATAAAATTGCAAAAACGCCCGGACCGGGGGTCATACCAAATATCAATACCGCAATAAAAAACGACAAGGCAGATTCAAACGACATACTGATCCTTTAAATTAGGCACGCATAACTACAGAAAACACCCAAATTTACGCTGGGCTGAGGTGCTGTAAAAATAGGGCGTTCATTGGCATGAATGCCAATGAACGCCCCCATAGATGGGTTTACGGCGTCCCTCTTTTTACAGCACCTCAGCCCAAACGCACACGTTTAAGGCAGCACGGGCTAATTGTCTAAAGCTTAATAAAACTCGCCAGAAGCTGACATGGTATTGATAACTGTCAGTGTCTTAACGCCTTCAGCCGTTCCTAGCATCAGCACATCGGCTGGTCGGTTAGCAAACAAGCCATTAGTGACGACGCCCACAATGTTGTTAAGCTTTTGCTCTAAATCTTTCGCGTCGGTAATCTTCAGGCCATGAACATCTAGGATATTATTGCCGTTATCGGTCACGACGCCTTCACGGTAAACTGGCTGTCCGCCTAACTTTACGATTTCACGAGCAACATAGCTGCGTGACATCGGTATCACTTCGACTGGCAGTGGAAATGCACCTAAAGTTTCAACCGCTTTCGAAGAATCGGCGATACAAATGAATGTTTTTGCTACCGCTGCTACTATTTTTTCACGGGTTAATGCAGCGCCACCGCCCTTAATAACTTCAAGCTTTGGGTTCGCTTCATCGGCACCATCGACATAAACCGACATTTGGTCGATATCGTTTAAGTTAAATACTTCTATGCCATGCGACTTTAACCGTTCAGCGGTGGCTTCACTGCTTGCCACTGCGCCTTTAAACTGGCCTTCCAGTTTGCCTAGAGCATCGATGAAAAAGTTTGCTGTAGAGCCAGTCCCTACGCCGATAATAGAGTTTTCGCGCAGGTCTGGTTTAATGTAATCAAGTGCGGCCTGTGCAACTTGTTGTTTTAATTCGTCTTGCGTCATGGCGAACTTCCTTAATTGATGTTGGCTGCCATTATAGTGCTTAGCTTTGGTTTTCTCACCTGTTCACTCAAAGAAAAATTGAATTTCAATAGACCACGCCGGATTTCGGTGCTTTAACGCAATTTTTGCAATACTTTATCGCAACATTTATCTGCTTTAGCGCTAGGGTTAAAGAGCTATAATCCGTACACTAAAGTTTTTATACACCAACAAAGGCTATTTTTCATGCTAGAGCAATACGTTAAGAAAATACTGAATGCCAAAGTCTACGAAGCTGCGATCGAAACGCCCTTAGATGAAGCGAACTCATTGAGTGCTCGCATTGGTAATCGTATTTTGATTAAACGTGAAGATCTCCAGCCTGTGTTCTCTTTTAAATTACGTGGTGCCTACAACAAGATGGCGCACCTGACCGAAGATCAGAAGAAGGCTGGCGTTATTTGTGCCTCTGCAGGCAATCACGCTCAAGGCATTGCGGAAGCGGCTCGTTTAATGAAAGTCAAAGCCACTATTGTGATGCCCGTCACCACACCAGACATTAAGGTCAGTTCTGTAAAATCTCGTGGCGGCAAAGTAGTGCTATTTGGTGATTCATTCGATGTGGCTTACGAACACGCGATAAAGCTGCAAAGCGAACAACAACTGACCTTTGTTCATCCATACGATGATCAACTGGTGATTGCGGGTCAAGGGACCATTGCGCGTGAAATTTTACATCAAATTGGCTCAGAAAAAGTCGACGCGATCTTTGTACCTGTGGGCGGTGGAGGCTTGGCCGCGGGCATTACTGCTTATGTGAAATATTTACGACCCGACATCAAAGTGATCGCGGTGGAATATGAGGATAGCGCTTGTTTAGATGCGGCGATTAAATCTGGCAAGCGTACGACCTTAAAAGAAGTAGGTCTGTTCGCCGACGGAATAGCCGTCGCACAAATAGGCAAAGAAACCTTTAAGGTACTCAAAGAACACATTGATGAAGTGATCACAGTAAGCTCCGACCAAATCTGTGCGGGAATCAAAGATATTTTTGATGATACGCGTTCCGTTGCAGAACCCGCGGGTGCTACGGCCATAGCGGGCATGAAAAAGTACATTGAACGCGAAGGCGTCAAAGGCCAAACCTTTATCAGTATTTGCTCTGGCGCTAACATGAACTTTGATCGCTTGCGCTATGTTGCCGAACGCGCGCAAGTGGGTGAACACCATGAAGCGATATTTGCCGTCACCATCAATGAAAAACCCGGCAGCTTTAAACGCTTTATTTCGCATTTGGGCAAGCGTTCCGTCACCGAGTTTAACTACCGATACAATGACAGTAACAATGCGCAAATTTTTGTTGGTGTAAAAATAAGCAGCGATGAAGAACGTGGCGAGTTACTCAAGCGACTCACAGACGACGGTTACAAAGTGCTCGATTTAACGAAAAATGAAACCGCCAAATCCCATGTGCGCCACATGGTCGGTGGCCACGCACCACAAGCAAAAGATGAAAGGCTTTACCGCTTTGAGTTTCCTGAACGACCTGGAGCTCTTTTAAAGTTTCTCAATACATTGGGGGGGCACTGGAATATCAGCTTATTCCACTACCGAAACCATGGCGCTGCTTACGGCAAGGTGCTTAGCGGTGTGCAGGTGCCTAAATCAGATTTGAAATTGTTCAAAAAAGAGATTGATGCGCTAGGTTATCGTTACTGGGATGAAACCGACAATCCTGTGTATAGCGCTTTTTTGGGCTGAATTATTAAATATCTAGGTGAAGTGCATGTATCAAGAACAAATCAGTGAATATCGTCAGGCATTTAATCAAAGCAAGCATGTCATGGTGCGTCACGCAAAGCGCGGCATGAAAGAAACGCTCGAATCGCTGGCACAGTATGTCAATGACGAGGATGCTCCCGATCTCTATGGCAGTGGCGAGCTCATTGAAGGCTTTGAACGCCAAGTTGCTGATTTACTCGGTAAAGAGGCAGCTTTATTTTTACCCTCAGGTACCCAGGCTCAACCCATTGCGTTACGCATTTGGGCTGATCAGGCGCACACACCCTTTGTTGCCATGCCCGCGACCAGTCATGTACAACTGCACGAACATAACGCTTATCAAGTATTGTATAACCTTAAAGGTATTATGCTAGGTGATGAGCACCGGGTGCCTACTCTAGACGATTTAAAACAGGCGGCTCTTGACCCGCTAGCGGCAATATTACTCGAATTACCAATGCGCGAAATTGGCGGACAATTGCCTAGCTGGGAAACACTCGTTGAACAATCAAACTGGGCTCGGTCACAAAATATTAAACTGCATATGGATGGCGCACGTCTCTGGCAGTGTCCTAGCTATTACCATAAATCATTAGCTGAAATATCAGCCTTGTTTGACTCTGTTTACGTCAGCTTCTATAAAGACTTAGGCGGCATGGCTGGGGCAGTTTTGGCCGGTGATGCTGATTTCATTGCTAAAGCAAAAGTTTGGCAACGCCGTGCAGGGGGTAATCTCTATGCACTTTACCCTTACGTTTTAGCAGCGAAACAAGGCTTAGCTAAGCATCTCGACAACATATCTCGCTATGCATTTCATTGCCATGCCTTTGCAAAGGTTCTGAACCAAACTAACGGCGTACAAACTTGGCCCACGCAGCCACAAACCAATATGTTTCGTTTACGCATAGAAACCGACCCTGAGCGGTTTTTTGAAAAAGCACTGCAATGGGTACAAAAACGGCAAGTTGCGATATTGCCACCCCCCTATCGAGTGGATAACGGCCTGCTCTGGTTCGAGCTAAGCTTCGGCGATGGCTGCGAAACCCTGTCTGAAGCCCAGTGGAATGAACATTGGGACGATTTTTCAACCTCTGTTCTGAGCTAAGAAATTATTACGCCATGGGCGAAAATTGTATCTTTTTCACACACTACAGGTATAATTCGCGCCCTTGAATTTTAATACCGGAAAACGAATACAGTGATCGATAACTTACGTAATATTGCCATTATTGCCCACGTAGACCACGGGAAAACCACCCTAGTCGACAAACTCTTGAGCCAGTCAGGCACCTTAGGCCGTAAAGACCAAGGCAACGAGCGGGTCATGGACAGCAACGACCAAGAAAGAGAGCGTGGCATCACCATTTTGGCGAAAAATACCGCTATTACGTGGAACGATTACCGTATCAACATCGTAGACACCCCTGGACACGCCGATTTCGGTGGTGAAGTAGAGCGTGTACTTTCGATGGTCGATTCTGTATTGCTGTTAGTCGATGCGGTTGATGGCCCAATGCCTCAAACTCGTTTCGTAACGGCAAAAGCATTCGCTCAGGGCCTAAAGCCTATTGTTGTTATCAATAAAGTTGACCGCCCTAGCGCTCGAGTTGATTGGGTTTTGGATCAAGTATTTGATTTGTTCGATCGCTTAGGTGCAACTGAAGAACAATTAGATTTCCCAGTGATCTACGCCTCTGCCCTTAACGGCATTGCAGGTCTTGATCCTGAAAACATGTCTGATGACATGGAACCTTTGTTCCAAATGATTACAGAGCGCGTACCAGCACCACAAGTAGACTCTCAAGGCCCATTCCAAATGCAAATTTCTGCTTTGGACTACAACAGCTACGTAGGTGTTATTGGTGTTGGCCGTATTACTCGCGGTAGCGTAAAGCCTAACGATCAAGTTGTGATTGTCGATCATGAAGGCAAAACTCGTAAGGGTAAAATTTTACAAGTCATGGGTTACCATGGCCTAGATCGTGTGCCTGTTGAAACAGCAAACGCAGGTGACATTGTTTGTATTACGGGTATCGAAGGCTTGTCTATTTCTGACACTCTTTGTAACCCACAAACAATTGAAGCATTACCAGCATTGTCGGTTGATGAGCCTACGGTCAGCATGACATTCCAAGTAAACGATTCTCCGTTTGCGGGTAAAGAAGGTAAGTTCATTACCACTCGTAATATTAAAGAGCGTTTAGATCAGGAATTGATCCACAACGTTGCTTTACGAGTTATTCCTGGTGACACGCCCGACAAATTCAAGGTATCGGGTCGTGGTGAATTACATTTATCTGTGTTAATTGAAACGATGCGTCGTGAAGGCTTCGAGTTGGGTGTTTCCCGACCAGAGGTTGTACAGCGTGTTGTCGACGGCGTTACTCAAGAGCCGTACGAGCAAGTTGTTATTGATGTTGAAGACCAGCATCAGGGCGCAATCATGGAAGAGATGGGTTTGCGTAAAGCAGAGCTAACCAACATGGAGCCAGACGGCAAAGGCCGTACCAAACTTGAATTCATTACCCCTTCACGCGGACTTATTGGTTTCCGTGGTTTGTTCCTAACCCTAACATCGGGTTCAGGTATTATGACTAGCATCTTTGATCACTATGGTCCGATCAAAGAAGGTGAAGTGGCTAAACGTCAGAACGGCGTACTTGTTAGCATGGTTAAAGGTAAAACATTAGCTTACGGTTTATTTCCACTGCAAGAACGTGGCCGTTTATTCCTTGGTCATGGTGTTGAAATTTATGAAGGTCAAATTGTTGGTATTCATAACCGCACCAATGACTTAGTGGTAAACCCAACCAAGGGTAAGCAGTTAACCAACGTTCGCGCCAGCGGTACTGATGATGCGTTAACGCTTTCACCACCTATTACTCACACCTTAGAACAAGCCCTAGAGTTTGTTGAAGACGATGAGTTAGTTGAAGTAACACCTGAGAGCATCCGCATACGTAAGAAGTTCTTAACAGAGAACGAACGTAAGCGCGCAGGCCGCGGTAAGTAATAATCTAAACTTAAAAAAACCTGCTTAATGCAGGTTTTTTTACTTAGTGCTTTACTCCTGAAATATAGCTTGCGACCTAGTCAAGGTGGTTAATTTCACACCCCATTTTTCTAAGCCCTTTTTGCTATACACATATTGACCAGAAACAGACGTGATTGGCGGGACATTCTCTACAGAGATCCCTCTAAGAATTAGCTGTGCTAATCGAGCCGCGGCTTTGCCTTCTTCATAAGCGGTAATAGAGTAGCCACCGATCGCTTTATCTGCACCTATAAATATATTCCAGAATGAAAATACCGGGATAACAGACTCAGCTCGCAAATACTCCATGGCAGTTGCCGGCGCAAAGTATGTGTCATCGCTCCACCTTAAGGTGTGGTAAGTACCAATAATGATCGCGTCATATTCTTCTTCGACAGCCGTCTGCACTTTTTCTTGCCATAGTTCGGCACTGTTAGACAGAAAGAAATTAACCTGCGTATTTTGAATAAACACCTCACGCTGATCCCCGTAGGTTTCGTAAACCGCATTTTGCATGGTCACGGAGTCATCCATCAAAACTAAAAAGCGCTTGTTTCGTGCTGTTACTTTTCTCAGATGGCGAACACTCTGCTCAAAGAACGGCCGCTCTAAAACACCCGTCACATTTAAACTACCTTCAACGCCATAGTCTTTTAAAGTTCCATTAACACCTAAGAAAACTACCGGAATGTCGCTACCATTTAATGCCGACCCGACTGATGCCATCGCGTTATCATCGCCTACAATGACAACATCTGGACGAGTCTGTTTGATCTCCTCAACAACTTGCTTAGCAGTTTCTTGCCATTCATTGGCTTGTTTACGCTTACTGTCTAGCTCCCGAATAATGTAATTATGCTCCGCCCCAAGTACATACTTTAACGAATCAATATACTCTGCATCCCATTCGTACTCGATATTGTAGCTTTGTACAATAAAGACATCGGCAGCAAAGGCTGGCAATACAAAGAAACCAATTAATACAAACAAGTACTTCTTTAAATTTATCATTTAGCTCACTTTAGTTCTTATTGTTTTCATCCAACAATAAAGTAAACAATATGCTGTAACCTCCTCCATTGTATGGAGTCTAGTACCAATATATGACCACCAATTTGATCATGTTTTGCCCGATTGAAGTGTAAAAAACGCGGTAAGAGTAGACTTTTATTTTAAAAACTATATATTAGAAAATGCTAATTTAAAAACACTTAAGCTTGGAGAATTGTATGGACTTTTTAGTTGAATATGAGTCTTTCATCAGGTTTGCGGCCTTCGCTGGCGTGCTCGTTTTAATCACATTAATAGAGTGGAAGATAGCTTTTCGAAAGAGCCGACTGTTAGATATTCGCTGGCTCAGCAACTTGTCTTTAACATTTGTAAATACTCTACTTGTTAAAGTACTGTTGCCGTTAGGCGCCATGGGTGTCGCTTATTGGGCGGTTATGAATAACGTTGGATTATTCAATATAATCAATGTGCCTACTTGGTTAGCTATTATTGGCGGCGTACTTATTTTGGACTGGGTAATTTGGTTTCAGCATTTATTAGTTCATCGAGTTCCATTATTTTGGCGATTTCACCGTGTCCACCATAGCGACCCTGAGTACGATGCGACAACAGCCTTGCGATTTCACCCCGTTGAAATTTTATTTTCGATGTTGATTAAAATAACCATCACGGCGTTATTCGGTATTCCTGTTGCGGCGGTAATTCTATTTGAAGTCATACTAAATGGTATGGCGCTGTTCAACCATGGCAACTTTAGACTACCGAGTAGAGCTGAGGCCATGTTAAATAAAGTTTGGGTTACGCCAGATTTTCATCGCATTCATCATTCAATTAAACCCAAGGAACACCACAGTAACTTTGGATTTAATTTATCAATATGGGATCGACTGTTCGGAACTTGCACAAAACCTGAAACTGTTATTCAAGAACAGTTAGTCATTGGCTTAACGCAATTTGATAACCGCGCTCAAACAACTAAGATCTCTGGCTTGCTGAGTATTCCGTTTAAATAAAAACAATGAAGGGTAACGCCTTTTTAAGGGCGTTTATCGACTCGGCAGTAATCCTAATGACGTAAGCGGTACACCTGCTTTTTGTAACGCCAGTTGCAATGTAGAGCGAATAACTTTTGGGTCATCTAAGTTTAATAAACCGTTCGTCACTGCTGTTGCCCAAGCCGAATCAATCTGACGCAGCACTGCTTTAACTCGCAGTAAGTTTGCACTGCTCATTGATAAATTTCGATAACCTAAGCCCAACAAAGTTACAGCCCCTAAAGGGTCGCCGGCAAGCTCGCCACATAAGCTCACTGGTATATCGGCTAAGGTACATTCATCAACAATAATTTTAAGTGCCTTCAATACAGCAGGATGCATACTGTCATAAATATCGGCTACTCGTGGGTTATTTCGATCTACGGCTAATAAATATTGCGTTAAATCGTTACTGCCAACCGACATAAAATCGACCAATGGCACGAAATCTTTAATAAGGTAAACGGCTGAAGGCACTTCAATCATTACACCAACATCTGGTGTTTCAACGGCCACGCCGTCTTCATTTAATTCAAAAATTGCGCGATGAATAATTTCAAGTGACTCCTCAACTTCACCAATACTGGTGACCATCGGCAGCATTATTTTTAAATTATTTAGACCCACACTGGCTCGCAGCATAGCTCGAATTTGAACAATAAATATTTCAGGATGATCGAGCGTAACGCGCAACCCTCGCCAACCTAGAAAGGGGTTATCTTCGACAATAGGAAAATATTCTAAGCTTTTATCACCACCAATATCGAGCGTACGCATGGTCACTGGCCGCGGATAAAAGTTTTCTAACTGCGAACGATAAATTCTCGCTTGCTCTTCTTCACTAGGAAAGCGGCCGAGCATCATAAAGGGGACTTCGGTACGAAACAGCCCAACACCGTCTGCACCAGAATCTTTCGAACGCAAAATGTCGGTTTGTAAGCCGGTATTCACCATTAGGTTCATGGCCAAGCCATCGGCTGTTTCTGCAGGCAAATCAATTAAGGCATCTAGCCCTGAGACCCGAGCTTTTTCATCTTTTACCAAGGCTTCGAAATGAGCCCGACGGTCTTCTGATAGCTGGTAATAAATAATGCCCCGATAACCATCAACCACCAGCTCTTTACCATCGAGGTCGGTCCAGGGTATATCCTGTGCACCGAGGACAGTTGGAATATTTAAAGCGCGTGCCAGAATTGCAAGATGTGAATTCGCGGAGCCTTTCGCACAAACAATACCAGCAATGTGCTCAGGGTCTATTGTGCCAAATACCGTTGCCGATAATTCTTCGCCTATTAGGATTGCGCCTTTCGGAATGACACGCTCAGTTTCATTTGCTAGCAGCCGGTTCAATAAACGCTGGCCTAGATCTCGCATATCTGCAGCACGTTCACGCAGATAGGCATCTTCCATTTCTTCAAAGTGCTGTATATAGCCACGCATGACCGTTGCTAACGCACTCGTAGAACTTTCACCTTCTTTAATATGCTCAAGTACGGTACCACCGACGGCTTGATCGTTTAAAATGCCTGCATAAACGTCGAATAATGCAAGCTCTTCTGGACGTAACTCGCTCTCTAGTCGCCTGCGCGTGTCCGATAAGTCAGAACGCACATCGGCAAGGGCCTGACTAAAACGTTCTTGCTCACCCTTTATATCATCGGTGGCATGAAAGCGAACGCTGTCCAATTCAACTTCAGAGGAAATGACATGACCTAAGCCAATGGCCACGCCAGTTGAGCAGGCTACGCCGGTAAAACGAATGTCCTCTAAACTTTGCTCGCCTATAAAGTTCATGCCACTCAAGGCGCCGGTTGCTTCTGCGTTAGCGACGATCCCAGCCATTTGCGCTGATAAGGTGACTAAAAATGCTTCAGCTTCATCACTAAAACGCTCTTCACTAAAACGCTGAATGGTTAATACGCCCAGTAGCTTTCGGTTATGAATAATAGGTACCGCTAATAGTGCACGGAATTTTTCTTCGCCAGCTGATGACACCGCGTGGAAATTTGGATGAAGAGTCGAATTTGCTAAGTTTAGGGGTTCTTCACGCTTACCCACTAAACCAATTAGACCTTCATTTTGAGTGAGAGTAATTTTACTGCTTGAGCCTTCTTTTAAACCGTCGGTGGCCATTAAGACATAACGTTCGATATCGGAATCCCAAAGAAACACCGAACAAGCATCTACATCCATACCTTCTCTAACCATCGTCGTCAGACGCTTTAGAGATAAATGCAAGTTGCGCGAGCCTGTAACAGCCTCAACGACCTTACGTAATAAACTCAGTAGATCAGGCATAGGCTTCCGTTGTTTTGTGTACTCTAGGGCCGAGTTCCGTTAAGGCTTGCCGGTAAACATCTCGTTTAAATGACACAACCTTTGATAAAGGGTACCAATAAGACACCCACTGCCAGCCATCAAACTCAGGATCATCGCAAGCATCGAAGCTCACTCGGCTATCTTCGCTGAGCATGCGCAATAAAAACCACTTTTGTTTTTGTCCTACACAGATAGGGAGGGTATTTTGGCGAATCATACGTTTGGGGAGTCGATACTTAAGCCAACCACGGGTGCATGCAAGAATATCGACATCGTCTGGGTCTAGACCGACTTCTTCTTTTAGCTCACGATACAATGCTTCGACGGGTGTTTCGTGTTGGCGAATACCACCTTGAGGAAACTGCCATGCATCTTGACCAATACGGCGAGCCCATAATACTTGGCCAGCGGTGTTGGTTAATATAATGCCAACATTTGGGCGAAACCCATCTGAATCGATCATATAAATCCCATCGTTAATCTGCTTTTTGAAACGCCCTATTATCTCAAGCGATGAATAACCATTGTTTCACAAGCTGTAAAAAAGCGCCATAAACTCTTAACAGCCCGAATTGATGCATTAAAAGAGCTGAACTTAATCTTCGAAACGCGCTAAAATGGCCTGTTACAGCCCTAAAATACAAGGAACTATCGTGACACTGGCTTTATTTGATCTAGATAATACATTAATTAAAGGCGATTCAGACCATGCCTGGGGTGAGTTCCTAGTGTCTCACAACCTGGTAGATGCCAATCAAGTGCGTGAAGCCAATGATAAGTTTTTACTCGATTACCAAAACGGTCGCTTAGATATACACGAATACCTCCGTTTTGCTTTACAGTTTTTTGCCAATAAAACTCCGGCTGAGCTGGCTCCGCTACATGAGCAGTTTATGGCAGAATACATTGAGCCCATTATATTGCCCAAAGGGCTCGAACTCATTAAAAAGCACGCTGACGCTGGCCACACCCTTGTTATAATTACGGCAACCAACCGTTTTGTCACTGGCCCTATCGCCGAGCGGCTTGGCATTAGACACCTAATTGCTTGCGAACCAGAAATGAAAGATGGCAGATATACTGGCAGTGTCACTGGCACGCCTAGCTTTCAACATGGTAAGGTAGTTAGATTGCAGCAATGGTTAGAGCAATATGATAGCACTCTAGAGGGCAGCTATTTTTACTCCGACTCTCACAATGACTTACCATTGCTCGAACAGGTTGACCATCCGGTAGCTGTAAATCCTGATGATCGATTGCGTGCAATAGCGCAACAACACTCATGGAACGTAATGGACTTACGAGGCGACGCGTGAAGCGACTGATTACATTTACTTGCACATTATTAGTGTTATTAACCGGTTGTAGTAAACCCGAAACAGACATCGAGATAACTTCATCCGATGGCAGTACGGCTGTTTCAGAACCAATTTCTGAACTCAACATTACTGAACGAGTTGTTGATCTTTCTCCGATATCTGGTGCATTTCAAACTGCCGCACAAACTGCAATCCGCTCAACCGTAGCGCAATGCCAAGAAATGAAGAGCAAGATATTCAATTTTATCTCCAACCCAAATGAACAAACACAAACTTCAGCCCAAGCAAGCTACAACAGCTGTCATCAAAATTGGGCTAAAAGTGCATTTTATTTCACTGAAGCCTTCAATTTAAATGAATCCCAAGGTCTAAAGAGAATGGTCGACCTTATTGATACTCGGCCTTATTTAGCGGGCTATATTGATGGCATTCCAGAATACCCATACAGTGGTCTTATTCACGAGTTAGAACTGCCAATCAATCTTGATACGTTGCGCGGCCAGCATCGTTTAATGGATGAAGACTCAGCTTCGCTAGGCTTCCCAGTTATCGAGTTTTTCTTATGGAAAGGCCCGCTGAACGAGCATTGGCAGGCACAATCAGATGAAGATGCACAAAACCTGATTAATCGTCGACAAACCTATTTAAAAGTAGCAACCGAGCACCTTATTGAGCAACTTCTCAAGGCTCAGTATCGCTGGCGCGACAACGGTGAATTTAATCAATTACCTGATCGCGCCAAGTTCAATGTTGAATTGAAAACACTGCAACGCTTTACCATGGCCGAACTTCTGAATCGTATTTTTAAAGATTCTACGCTCGTAGAGCCGGAGTGGGTTCATCCTGCGCAATTTGCTGGTAATGGCCGAATCTACTTACTCAACCAACTTGAAGAGCTGTCTGTTTTGTTGGGCACGGTAGAAACCCCAACACCGCTAAGTGAATGGCTGGGTAATGAGGAGGGCCTTGGTGTAAACGCCCAAGAATTGCAACAAGCATTAGCCGCCTCTATTGAAGCAGCAAGCAAGTTGCCCGCGAACTTCCCGTTCGAAACTGAAGCAGGCGAACAGTGGAACATGGCACGTCAACAGATAGCAAAGCTTGCGCTGGGTATTACTCAGGTGTCACAACACTTAAAACTAAATGTTGTGACCCAGTAAAGTGCTATAAACTAGGGTTAATTTGCGCAAAAATAGCCTTGATATACCGTGTTTCTGGTACGGCAGGCAGCACCGGGTGATCAGCTCCCTGATAACCCTCAGACAAAATCATCGCGTGGCGCTCTAACTTAGTAGCGCTAGCGCGAATCATATCTCTCAGCCGCTCACTTTCTAAATGCATAGAACAGCTTGCACTCACGAGGATGCCGCCATGATTGACTAACTTCATAGCTGCATCGGTAAGCTTTTGGTAGGCGCGTTCACCCGCAGCCATATCTTTACGGCGCGCAATAAAGGCAGGCGGGTCAACAATGACAATATCAAAACGGCTCTTTTCTTTATGTAACTCTGACAACACGTCAAAGGCATCGCCTTGGCGAGTTGAAACTTTCTCACTCACGTTATTGAGCCGAGCGTTATCCATGACACCAGCTAAAGCCAATTCAGATGCATCAACACAGGTCACTTGCTCTGCGCCAGCATTGGCGGCAGTTAAGCCCCAGCCACCCAAATAGCTGAATACATCCAACACCGTTTTACCTTTCGCATAAGATGCCGCTAAGGCGCGGTTTGGACGATGGTCATAAAACCAGCCTGTTTTTTGCCCAGTCATTAACGGTGCTAAGAAGCGCGTACCATTTTCGACCAACTCGACTTGATCAGGAACCTCACCAAAGCCTATTTTGACATAAGACTCTAAGCCTTCGACGGCGCGCATTTTGCCATCGTTCTTCAATAATATGCCTTTTGGCTGAACTAACCGCTGTACGTGATCAAGAATGGCGTCTAAGTGCTGCTCCATGCCCGCGGTGGAGATTTGAATGGTCAGCACATCAAAAAAACGATCGATCACCAAGCCCGAAAGCCCATCGCTGTCACCAAATACCCAACGGTAACAAGGCTGGTCAAAACACTGATCTCTAATAGCTAAGGCCTGCTTCAAACGGTTTTTAAGTAACGAACTACTTAATTGACGGTCCGCTTTACGGCTCACTAACCGGCCACAAATTAAAGCCGTGGGGTTAACCATAAAGCTGCCCAAATTGCGCCCGTTTGAATCGACAATGTTAATGACTGAGCCTGGTTCAACATCTTTTAAAGGCGCGAACTTGTTATCGATTTCATTGCTGTAAACCCAATGATGACCTGCTCGTATGCGACGCTCTGCGCCCTTGTTTAATTTTAGAACTTGAACCATAGTTTTCTTAACGCTCATAATTAGTTTAATTGGTTCAATTTGAACCCTGTATAAAATATCGGCTGCTGGTGGCAAGCAAACATAGCCTTAATCCGGCAGGTAGTCTTCATCACTTAATAGGTAATGCAATAATCCAAGATCTCGAACCGCGACAAAGTGCGGATTCAGGGTATCTTTTTTGCCATAGTCAATGGGCGAACCATCCCACCGCACAATGCCGCCGCCAGTTTGTTCTAATATAGCTTGTGGCGCTGCGGTATCCCATTCACTGGTGGGTCCTAAACGCGGGTACAGATCACCTAAACCTTCCGCTAAGCGCATAAATTTAAGTGCGCTGCCGAGTGATTCTTTGGTTACATTGAATCCAGCAAGCGACAATCGTTCAACCCAGGCGCCTTGCCATTTCGAACGCCGTGAACCCAACGCAATGAGTTCTTTGCTGCTAGAGCCTGCACATAATGGCAGGAATTTCTCAGCTGTGCCGGTAAACGCACCTAACTGACGCCCGCCCCACCAAGCAATCTGGCTTTGCGGTTGATACAACATACCAAAAATAGGTTGGTGATCTCGCATTAAAGCAATATTAATAACAAACTCACCCGTTTTATGAATAAACTCTCGCGTACCATCCATCGGGTCTACTAACCAATACAGCGGCCAGTCTTTGCGCGCTTCGTAACTCGGCAAAGCCTCTTCAGATACCACAGGGCAATTAACAATAGCCGGTAGCCCACGAACTAGAATATCGGAAGACGCAAGATCTGCAGCAGTGACCGGAGTATTATCTGATTTTGCGGTTTCATGCCAGGTCGATTCATCTAAATAGATCGCCAAAATAGCTTCACCTGCTTGTTGAGCTAAACGGTATAACGGCTCAATATCGGCGGAACTAATCGGAGAAGAGGAGTGCTTTATCATGCCACTAAGGTTACCTAAGAATTCAGGTTGAATCTTACCACGACCAAGATAATCCAACGACCAAAGCTTGCAAAAAAGAAAAATGCCCTTAACTTGAGACATACGATACCTAACACGCACATGATGACAGAAGTGAACCCGCCATGGTCGAATCAAATACGCCCGTTCGTTTAGATAAATGGCTCTGGGCGGCTCGGTTTTATAAGACACGAGCGTTAGCCAAAGCGGCGGTTGAAGGGGGCAAGGTTCACTACGGTGGCGCAAAGGCCAAGCCTAGCCGCACAGTCGAAGTTAATGTCGAAGTACGGTTACGCGTCGGCTGGGATGAAAAAACAGTCATCATTGAAGCGATATCAGATCAAAGACGTGGCGCACCAGAAGCACAGCTTTTATATCGTGAAACGCCCGACTCAATTCAAAAGCGAGAAGCCTTAACGGTTCAACGTAAAGCAATGAATGTTAGTCAGCAATATACCGACCACAAACCAAACAAAAAGGAACGACGACAAATTCATCGTTTCAAAACCAAATCTACTGAGTAATTCAAGGCCCATTATGACTTTACACGATGCAACCCAGCGCTTTTTATTTGAAGACACGCCTATCCGCGGCGAACTCACTCAGCTGGAAACATCGCTTCACGATGTATTCAGTAAACATAATTACCCAACATCAATTGAAGCGTTACTTGGGCAGTTTATGGCCGCGGCCGCAATGCTCAGCGACACCATAAAGTTTGATGGCACCTTATCTTTGCAAGCTCGCGGTGCGGGTCAGGTTCGCACCATCATGGCAGAGTGCCGAGACAACCGTGCACTGCGTGCCATTGCCCAATATAACGATGATTTCGATGAAGCAGGCCCACTCTTAGGCGAAGGCCAGATGGCCATTACCATCGAGCCGACCAAGGGTAAGCGTTACCAAGGTATTGTGCCGATTAATGACACAGAGCTTTCTTTGGCTGCCGTGCTTGAAGACTACTTTCAACAATCTGAACAAATTCGAACACGTATTTGGTTGTTTTCCAATGCCAAGCAAGCCGCCGGCTTAATGATTCAGGCAATGCCTAGCTCCGCCAGCGAAAGCAGCTTAAGCGAAGATTCCAACCTAGAGACTTGGAATCGAGTCATCCACTTGGCCAGTACAACTTCTGAAGATGAAATTTTGTCGTTAGAGCCAGAAACCATGTTAAACCGCCTATTTCATGAAGAGACAGTGCGAGTTTACCCAGCTCGTAGCCTAGAGTTTGAATGCACATGCAGTAAAGACAAAACAGCAAACGCCATTAGAACACTGGGTGAAGATGAAGCGTTAGATATCGTCAAAGAAATGGGCCATATTGACCTAGATTGCCAATTTTGCCGTGAAAAATACGCGTTTGGCCCAGAAGATGTTGTCGAATTATTCAAAGCAGAGGGTGACTCCACGCTTAATTAGCCACCCTTTAATGTGAAAGCTCGTAGTAGCTTACGAGTTTTCAAACATCCGCTCTCCTAATTGATCTACCATCATTCGGGCCTTCATTGCTGTAATTCTGATGGCTTCATCTTCTGAAGGGATTAAATCTGCACGCACAAAGGCGTGACGTTTAGTCTCCGCGCCTTCTTCATCTTGCTCGATAACACCGGATACACGGTACTGACCGCCCTCGTTAATTGGGGTTGCGGCTATTCGAAAGCCTTTATAGTCTTCCCAATCTAATGTTGCGACGACTGTTGTTTTGCTTTTTTTAAACCAACCAAACATAACACTTCCCTAATTTATCGACATAATGCTTAAAAGCTATTATTGAACGGCAGTTTTTTGGACGCCAGTCAATTTTGCGTATATTTTCGCAACATAAGATTACATTTACGTAACCTTGCCTTGCAAAACGTTACCCTACTCAAAAAAGTGTTACCCCTATTCCCAAAAGGTTACTTCTGGCACGGTAACAAACCGTGTTAACTTGTTCAAAAATAGATCAACAATCTATAAACCATTGATTTATAAGGAGTTTTAATTGTTGGCACACCAAGTGCTATTACTACCGCACAACGATTAAAAGACACTCGAAAACAAAAACAATAAAAGAGTGGAGTTAAGAACAACTGGCGCCCGCCTAAAAACAAGAATAAGGGCGCTGTTTTTATTTCTAGCCGACTAAAAACAAAAATGGCTAGAGCTATTACTTCTCGATCCAGCCCTGTAGTTCCTGTTGTACCAACTCCCTGATCATTTCCATTGCTTCATCACTGTCATTTAAACATGGCAAAACATCATATTGCTCACCACCAGCGGCCTCAAAGACTTCTTTGCCTTCCATTGCAATCTCTTCTAGCGTTTCTAAGCAATCCACCACAAAACCTGGCGTTAAGACTAAAATATCTTTTACACCCTTTTCTGGCAGGGTCGTTAACGTTGCATTGGTGTAGGGTTCAATCCATTTAGCTTTGCCAAACCGGCTTTGAAATGTCACTAAAACATCTTCAGCAGACCAACCTATCGCTTCTGCAATTAACCGGCCGGTCACAAAACAATGGCACTGATAAGGGTCGCCCGACTCAATGAAACGCTCCGGCAGGCCATGAAATGACAGCATAATTTTCTGTGGTACCGTTTTACGCTGTGCCAAATGTGCTTTTAATTGCGTTGTGATTGCACCTATATAATGGCTACTTCGGTACCACGGGTGGGCAATACGTATGGTTGGCTGCCAACGCAGGGTTTTTAAGTGATCAAACACAGCATCTGAAACTGTCGCGTTGGTCGTCGCTGAATATTGCGGGTACATCGGTAGCACAACTATACGATCGCAGCCTTTCGCCTGTAACTCTGTCAATCTGTCGGCTATGTTCGGTTGGCCATAGCGCATTGCCCAAGTAACATCTAACTCAGGCATCGCTTTAGTCAGTTTGTCAGCTTGTTGGCGCGTGTAGTAACGCAGTGGCGATTCATCGATGTCTTTCATCCAAACTTTGGCATATGCCTGCGCTGACTTTTTTGGTCGTGTATTTAAAATAATTCCATTCAACAACGGCCACCAAATGAGCCTTGGAATTTCAACCACACGACGATCAGATAAAAACTCTTTTAAGTAGCGACGAACACTCTTTGGGCTTAGATCATCTGGTGTGCCTAGATTCACCAGCACCACGCCAATCCGACCAAGCTTAACGGTAGGGTGACCCTCTGGAAAATTTTTCATTAATTAACCTTTTGTTAAAAATAGCTTGTTTGCTAAGTCTGCTCTGCGTCATTATCGTATGAGAATCCTAAACGAATACAATAATAATGACCTCTTGGATTATATTAGCCTGCGCTTTTTTATATGTTGCCAGTTTATTCGCAATTGCGATCTATGGTGATTCTGAGCGCGGCATTGCTAAAACAAAATCATATTCGCCACTAATTTATGCACTATCGCTTGCTGTCTATTGTTCAAGCTGGACGTTTTATGGCGCTGTTGGCACCGCTGCAAGCTCTGGCTGGGGGTTTTTACCCATTTATTTGGGACCTTTATTGGTCTTTATATTTGCCGGACCCTTGCTGAATAAGTTAGTGCGCGTTGGCAAGCGCCAGAATACCACGTCTATTGCCGATTTTCTGGCCTCTCGTTATAGTAAAAAGCGTGGCATTGCCTTTCTTGCCACCCTCATCTGCACTGTCGCAGGCATCCCTTATATTGGCTTACAGCTAAAAGCGGTCACTAATAGCATAACGGTTGTTAGCCAAACGTCATCTATGCCATTAAATTCATCGAACACGGCACTCTTTGTCGCTATCGCGATGATTATCTTTGCAATTTTGTTCGGCACCCGTCAGGTAGATGCCTCAAAACATCATCATGGCATTATGCTCACCGTTGCGTTTGAATCACTGGTTAAACTTAGTGCGCTCGTCGTTCTTGCGCTCTATGTAGTATTTTACTTTTACTCAGGTTTTGGTGAGTTTAGAGGTGAGCTTGTGGCCACAGGACAGTTTAACTGGACCGGTTTAAATATGAGCTTCTTAACTCAACTGTTATTAGCGTCCAGTGCGGTTTTGGTATTGCCCAGACAGTTCCACGTGATGGTGGTTGAAAACACCCATCGATCTCACCTGGAAACTGCGCGCTGGGTGTTCCCTTTGTATTTAATTATTATCAGTATTGTTATTTTGCCGATCACCGCCGCTGGTTTACGTTTATTCCAGAGCGCCGATATTAACGCTGATACCTATGTACTTTTATTACCTCAAGTTGCAGAGCAAACCTGGTTAGTATTGCTGGTCTTTATTGGCGGTTTTTCTGCATCGGTTGCTATGATTGTGATTACAACACTCGCGTTATCTACCATGTTAAGTAATGACGCCCTATTCCCCATGCTAATACGGAATCGCTTAGCGCAAGACTCACAACAAGTTGCCAACTGGCTGATTCAAATGCGCCGGTTTATTATTATTGGGGTAATTTTATCAGCGTGGATGTATTCGGTTGTTTTTGGGCAAAGTGAAGCCCTGTCAAAAATTGGCTTACTGGCCTTTTCTCTCGTGGTGCAATTACTACCCGCTCTGCTACTCGGTCTGTATTGGCGCGATGCTCACTACCGAGGAGCTTACGCAGGCATGTTAGTCGGCAGTTTAACTTGGGCGTGGACATTGTTGGTGCCGATGCTCAGTGACGTTGGTTTTATTTCTACAACACTTCTTGAACAAGGCCCATGGGGGGTTAGCTGGCTCCGCCCTGAACAATTGCTGGGATTTCAGTTTACAGATGCATTATCTCACGGCGTTTTTTTTAGCTTAGTGTTTAACCTCTCTTGCTTTGTTTGGTTCTCAATGCGCGCAAAGCACTCTTTAGCTGATCGATTTCAAGCATCTGCGTTTGTACAATTAGATAAGCATTTATTAACCAACCAACCTAAAAAATCGGAACGAAAAATTCGTTCCGCTGACCTGGTTTCAATGCTGGAACGTTTTGCAGGTACCGCACAAACGCGGCGCTGGATTAGTGATTTTGAACGAGTCAATCATTTCAGAATTATTGACGATGAACCGCCTGCAACAGAATTAATTCGTTACATCGAGCGAACATTATCAGGCGTAATTGGCGCCAGTTCAGCACGAGCAATGATACATTCAGCTGTGGCTGGCAGCGTATTACACCTCGAAGATGTGGTGACTTTTTTTGATGAGACCACCCGCGCTATTCAGTTTAATCAAAAAGTATTATCTTCAACGTTAGAAAACTTAGACCATGGCGTGTCGGTAATTGACCGAGACCTACGCCTAGTCGCTTGGAACCGTATGTACGTAGAGATGTACCCATACCCTGTCGAACTACTAAAAGTAGGCACCCCTATTGCTGATTTAGTACGCTACAACGCTGAACGTGGCGAATGCGGGCCTGGTGATGTCGACGATCATGTCATTAAGCGCGTAGAGCACTTACATTCGCCCGCCCCTCATCGTTTTATTCGCGTACGCGTAGACGGCAGCGTCATCGAAATTAAAGGCAACCCACTGCCGGGTGGAGGCTTTGTAACTACGTTTAACGATATTTCTGAATACGTTAAAGTACAAAATGACCTGAAAGAATCAAAAGATAACCTTGAGAAAAGAGTGCAAGAACGCACGCGAGAATTGCGCAACGAAATCAATGAACGTGAACGAGCCGAAGATTTACTATTCGAAGCAAAAAACGAAGCCGAGCTAGCCAACGAAAGTAAAACCCGATTTTTGGCCCTCGCCAGTCACGATATTTTGCAACCGCTCAACGCCGCTCGCCTCTACAACACGGCGTTACTCGAACGTTATACAAACGATGAAGTTGTGGTAAAGCTGGAGCATTCATTGAAAACAACAGAAGAGTTGTTATCGACGTTGCTGGAAATTGCCAAGCTCGATGGCAACCCACAGAAACCTGAATTAGAACCGGTCGACTTAGACCCACTCTTCCACTCCATTGCTAACGAGTTTTATTCAATTGCCGAAGAGAAAGGCTTGCGGCTCATAGTGCGACCGAATCGGTTTTTTGTCTTGTCAGAGTCTCGGCAGCTGCGACGAATTGTCCAGAACCTAGTATCCAATGCCGTTAAGTACACTCAACAGGGGTCTGTTTTACTGGCCGCACGTAAGCGTGGAGACACCGTTCTGATACAGGTGTGGGATACCGGTCTTGGCATTGCCGAAGCAGATCAACAACGCATCTATCATGACTTTAGCCGCTTAGATCAACATGCCCAATACGCGCACGGTGTTGGTTTAGGGCTCAGTGTGGTTTCTCGCATTAGTGAACATTTGGGGCACCCTATTTCAATAAAATCACGCGTAGGCAAAGGCTCTTGCTTTGCGCTCGAAACACCACTGAGTGATTATGAGAGACCTTCTGCATCCAAGCCCAGTGTGAGCCAAGCTCACAGCGCACTGAGTTTAACGGTAGCGGTTATTGACAACGACCAGGACAATGTTGATGCACTCACCACTCTGCTTTCGGCTTGGGGCTGTCGGGTTATTTCAGCCACTGAAGAACAGGGCGCGAAAAACCTGATTAGGCCTGATGCACTTATTATTGATTATCAGCTCGGCGAACAGCTCACAGGGTTTGATCTCTTTGATATGCTTACTAAGCAATGGCAGGCAAAAGTCCCGGCTATTTTGGTGACGGCCCATGGCGACAGTGACTTAAGCAGCTTAGCGATGAAGCGTGGCTTGGTGTTTTTAGCGAAACCGGTCAAACCTGCTGCTTTGCGTGCACTACTCAAACCCATAGCCGCTGACAAAATTGGGATCTAGGGCACGGTATTCTATTTTGAATCTGGCTATATTAGGGGTTCGAGGAAGGAAAATAGAATGCCTATACTAAAATTAACGGATGTCCCTGAGCATATCTTGGACAAACCGGCCGGCATAAAGACTGGCACACAATGGCAATCTGAATACAATGTCGCCGCCTGGATACGCTTTGATCAAACTAATAGTGATCTCAGCAAGTTATATCTTGTGTGGGTAGATGAACAAGGCGAGCATCGGCACTGCGTCGATCAATGCTCTACGTCATCGGTTTCGTCATTGTTGTCAGGTATTGCCCGACTAAAAATTGTTGGCACATTGCGCTCAATGAGCGTCGCTTTGTCGACGCCACACACGACGTACCACGTAGACGAACTTTATGTTCAACCAGTACGAAAAGAGGCCACCAAGCCGCCTAAAAAACGCCTGTTCGAAATGTAATTATTCGGCTTGCTTTGCCCACACAGGCCCTTCAACAATTTCTGTTAGCACAGGGGCCTGTACTTCATCTTCATTCTTAAGATGTGTTGTTAACTCTTGCTCAGCTAAGTTTACTAGGCTTTGCGGTACAGCATCGAAGTCGAGCCCTGTAGATCGCTTTAAGCGTTCGAGTGCCATTTCTGGACGTTTCTGAGATAGGCGTATGACGTTGTCATTTACTACTGTTGACATCATCGGCTCCGATTAAAGTATTTATATTTAATAATGCGAGATCTATGCCAATTGCCTATCGCCTTAAAACTAAGGCTTTGAAGAGAAGTTGATCACACGCAAAAAGCGATATGTGACCGTTAGTGACACAGAGTGTCACCTAGCCATTGCTGAGCAGCGTACCTCTAATTAGATTGCTAAGGGCGCGTCTATTTGCAGCTTATTGGCTAAAATGACCGCTTGAGTGCGGTTAACAACGCCGAGCTTACGGAAAATTGCCGTCACATGTGCTTTAACGGTGGCTTCTGAGATTTCTAGATCATAAGCGATCTGTTTATTCAGGCGGCCTTCCTGTAAGTGCTTTAAAACCACCAGCTGTTGTTCGGTTAATTGATGTATTTTTTTAGCGATACTCGCCACTTCTGAATCTACATCACCACTGCCTTCTGGCCAGTATTCATCACCTTTTAAAACTGCATGAACGCCATCGACAATATAACTAGACATGGCAGACTTTGAGATAAAACCCGATGCGCCGCAAGCCTTTGCCTTAGCGATGGTTTCGCTCTCATCGTTACCGGAAATAACGATCACTGAGATAGCAGGATACAGTTTTCGAAGCTCAACAAGCCCCCAAAAGCCATCATGTCCTGGCAAATGGAGGTCAAGCATAATGAGGTCGACATTAGGCGTTAACGCTAGCTGCCTAAAAGCATCTTCTAGGGAAGCTGAATAATAAATCGGGTTTTCTGGCGAGAGCTGCAGTAACTGTGCAGCATTATTTAGAGACAAATTTAATGCATCTCGAAATAAAGGATGGTCATCGACAATCAGCAACTTATGCATATTAATTTCTCTTAGTTGACGAGCTCAGCCGTTAAGAAAGCTTGTAGTGCAGCGTCATCACCACTAAGGAGAGCGGTAATGCTCACATTTATTATATTTATTTTGGCCTAATTGTTACCTTTTTTGACAAAGATGTCACTCACTTATCTCGCTCTTATTTAGTAAGCTGATCTAAACCCTGTTTAAAACCTTCAACAAGATCTTCGGTATCTTCAATACCAATTGAGCAGCGTATCATTTGCTCACTGATACCGGAGGCCGCACGCTTGGCCGCGCCCATTTCAAAGAAAATGGTGCTTGCCATCGGCAACGCCAACGTTCGGTTATCGCCTAAGTGCGTCGCATTAATAACAACATCAATGCTATCTAATAACGCTGAGCAATCATAACCAGGTTTAACATCAAAGCTTAAAATCGCGCCATAATGTTTAAACCATTGGCTCGCTTTTTCATGTTGAGCATGGCAGCTCAGGCCAGGATAATAAACTTTCTCTACTTTTTCGTGTGCATCAAGCATTTGCGCTAGGGCTAGGGCATTAGCACATGCGCGGTCCATTCGTAAGGCAATGGTCTCTGCGCCAACCGCAATTTGGAAAGCCGCGTCTGAGCTGAGCGAGCCACCCATATCACGCAGGGCTTTTTTCTTAATTTGCGTGAGCGCCCACTTTTTGCTGTCGCCTTGGCGGTAGGCTTCAAAAATATTGGGATAAGTTGACCAATCGTACAAGCCCGTATCCGTAATGGCACCACCTAACACAGTGCCGTGCCCGCAGAAATATTTTGACAGGCTGTTCATCACCAAGCTGGCTTTTACGTTTTTTGGTTTAAACAAATAAGGCGATGTTAGCGTGTTGTCGACTAAGTAAACCAAACCATGTTGTTCACACCAATCACCTATAGCCGCTAGGTCAACAACTTGCGTGCCCGGATTTGCAATAGTTTCTACAAATACAATACGAGTGTTTTGTTGATGGGCCGATTTGACGTTTTCAACATCGGTGGCATCAACTAAGCTGACTTCGATACCAAAGTTCTCAAGAGTTGCCAAAAAACTATGAGAGTTACCAAATAGGAATTGGCTCGCAATGATGTGGTCCCCTTGCTTTAACAAGGTCAAAAATGCCGCACTGAGCGCAGCCATACCCGTGGCAAATACTAACGATCCAAATGCTTGCTCGGCCTGTGTAATCATTGACTGCAATGAATCGGTCGTCGGCGTTGACTGACGAGCGTAGGCTTGACCAGCTGCCTTCCCTTGAAACACATCTACTAATTCTTGTGTCGTGGCATAACCATATGGCACTGAATTATATATTGGCGCGTGTATTGGGCCATCGGCGAAACCTTGCTGACGATCATGATGAACAATATTGCTGGTAAAGCCTTTCAATTTAGTCATTCTTTATTACCACATTAGATCATCAGGGACGACGAAGTCTTTATAAGGATCATCATCGTCTATTACATTAGTATCAGAGGTTGCAACAAATACGATTGAAGATTCACTGCGTTCGGCAATTTTATCGGCCATTTTCTTAGGAATGACATAAAATTTATCGTCAACTGACGCTATCGCTAAACGTCCTAAGGCTAGGTCTTTTTGGTATTGCTCGGTCACGTAGAGTGACTTCACTTTGTTATCTGATTTATCTGCGAAGCTGTATTTTACATCGCCGTCGTCAAGGTTCAATTTAGCGTGCAGAATCATTTGCTTAACTTGCGCTATGATTTCTCGCTTTTTTAACGCTTCTTGGCGTTCTAAATTAAGCAGACGGTCTTTTTCTAACTTATCTTTTTTGGCCTGCTCAACCGCTGCTTTTGATTCATCAACGGTTTCAATTTTGTGCTTACGCGCTAACTTTTCTTGCTTACGCTTTTCAGCTTTATCTTTTTGAATTTGCTTATTATTTGCCAAGCCTAAGCCCGCAAGTTGATCAGCTAATGATTTAGACATGAGTGATAAATACCTTACTTAAGCAGTTGTTCTAATAGGTTTTGGTAACGCTTATCTTGCTGGTCAATGACCATTCTGTTTGCCACAAATATGGCGCTCATGTCATCGAGTGCTTTATAAAAGTCATCGTTGATTATGAGGTATTCAAATTCTGCGTAGTGTGACATCTCTGAGACGGCATCTTTCATACGTCGGGCGATAACTTCAGCGCTGTCTTGCTTTCGCTTTTCTAATCGCTCTTGTAACGCCTCTCTTGAAGGCGGCAATATGAATATACTTTTGGCATCAGGCATTAGACGGCGAACTTGCTGAGCACCTTGCCAGTCGATCTCTAAAATAACATCGTGGCCGGCATCTAACTGTTGCTGCACATAGGTTTGAGATGTGCCGTAGTAGTTATCAAATACCTTGGCATGCTCTAAAAACTCTGCATGCTCAATACGTTCAACAAAATCTTCAACGGACGTAAAGTGATAATGCTCGCCATTTTCTTCGCCAGGCCGCATAGGGCGTGTGGTATGGGAAATAGACAAGTAGACAAACGATAAGCGCGAGATCAAGGCATTGACCAAGCTACTTTTACCCGCACCACTAGGTGCGGCAACAATATATAAAGTTCCAGGGACGATTTGTGGCATAACTGTGCCTAACTAGAAAGGTTGAAAGCCGCTAATCATAGCAGATTGACTGGCTTTCGTCCTGTTTGTAGTTGATATAAAAGTGCTGGGCGATCGGTCATTATGCCATCTGCACCGATCTCTAATAGCTGCTGCATATCGGCCTCGGTATTGATTGTCCAATAGTGAACTAATATCCCTGCGTTGTGTGCCGCCTGAATAAAGCGCGGTGTTGCTAAGCTTAACCCGCCACTAGTCATGGGCACGGCAAAGGCATCTATCGAATAAGGGTATAGTTTTTCCAACCTCAATAATTGCAATACATAGAAGAGCTTTATTTCACTTTCGGCGGCATAGGTCTGAGCCTGAGGTTTAGCTTGACGTAACTGTTGCAGCGTTTCTAAGTAGAAAGAGGCCACCAATATAGTGCTCCACCGGTCATACTCATCAATTTTAGCGATTAAAGCAGTTCTTAATTCATCACTATTGTCTTTGAGTTCAATGGTAAATCGGTGGTGCGGATATCGTTGAAACATTTCATCTAAGGTAGGAATGGTTGCGCCCGCCCCCCTATAGGGAAAATCCTGATTAACTGGGACCTGTTGTTTGGCTACGTCATCATTAGAGTGATACGGCCACCAGTAGGCGGCATCAAGTACTTTAAGCTCGGCCAGCGTATAATCAGCTACTGCGCCCTTGCCATTGGTCGTGCGGTCAACTGTATCGTCATGGATAACCACGAGGTGATTATCTCGAGTCAGATGTACATCCATTTCTAACACATCAACATTACTGCGCAATGCGGCATCATAAGCGATCAAGGTAGAATCTGGGTATTCTAAATTACCCCCTTGATGCGCAATATTATCCACTTGCTGGCGCGCAAACTCAGAAACTGTAGGCGTTGGCACCGCTACAAAATAGACAGCGTAAAGCACGGCCATTAGTATAAAAGCGCGTGAAAGTATTCGTAACAGCTTCATTTAAATTCCAATTATTATTATTTTATCTGAAGAATTATAGGCATTTAGCAGGCTAAGACTCAACACTTAACTGCGTCTTCAGCACCAATCGCACCCAATTACCTGGCTAATTGTGCTTTAATCATAGGTTGGTTCGAAAAACCAAAAACAAACCCCTACACTGAGCCACAAAGACTCTATAGGCAGAAATATTATGTCAACCGAAATTCAAGACATCATCACTTTTGTTGGCGCGCATGAGCCCTTTGATAATATTCCGGCCGACGATTTAGCTGAGCTATGCGGCCAAATTGAAGTCAGTTATTTCCAAGCAAAAAACCAAATTCTAAATTACGGCGCCTCAATTGACGCCCTATACATGATTCGTTCCGGCTCAGTAGAAGTTTTCCGACGCACCGGTGAGCTATATAACTGGCTAGAACCTGGGCAAGTTTTCGGGCAAATGGGCATTTTAATGAATGGCCATGTTCGTTACCCAGTGCAGGCTAGGGAAGACACCTTAATTTATCGAATTCCATCTAAATTGTTCCTTGATATGTGTGATAAACACGCTGAGTTTGGTGATTTTTTTGAGGTGAATGAGCATTCTACTTTGCAGCAAGAAGTGCAAAATAAGGCTGACGAAAATGACATGACGACGGCCAGTGTTCGCGACCTTATTATGCGGCCCCCGGTACACCTCACCGCCGATGCGACTGTTCATGAATGTGCTCAATTAATGAGCGATCAAAAAGTATCCTCCATTGTGATTTTTGACCACATTAGTGTTAATGACGAAGATGATGAAATAGCCGAAGAAAAGACCGCCCTACTTCCAGCCGGAATCGTCACCGACCGCGATTTACGTAAACGAGTGCTCGCCCAGGCTCTGCCATACGATACTCAACTGCGTGACATTATGTCGACCGACCTTATCACCATTGCTCACGATGCTTATGTCTACGAAGCCATGCTATTAATGCTTCGCCATAACGTTCATCACTTACCCTTAGTTCGCCAAGATAAAATTACCGGCGTCGTTGCGCTGTCTGATGTGGTCCGCCATGAATCGCAAAACAGCTTGTTATTGGTACGCGGTATTCTTAGCCGAGAAACAGTAGCAGAGCTCGTTGAACTTTCGCCTCAAGTGGCCGCGGTTATGGTGCGTATGCAAAAAGAAGGCGCTAATTCGCACATGATCGGCACGGCTATGTCTGTCATTGGCCGAGCATTTAAACAACGTTTATTGCAGTTGGCCGAAACAAAACTTGGCACACCACCAGTACCCTATTGCTTCTTGGCCCTGGGCTCTATGGCTCGTGAAGAGCAAATATTGGTAACCGATCAAGATAATGCAATTATTTTGTCGCCAGATTATAACCACGAACTGCACAACGAATACTTTAAAGAACTGTCCGAGTTTGTCTGTGATGGTTTAGCGGCGTGCGGCTATACCTACTGCGATGGAGATATTATGGCCACTAACCCGAAGTGGCGAATGACCTTACAAGACTGGAAGAAACAATTTGCCGATTGGATTGAAAACCCAGACCCGAAAGCACTGCTCAACGCTTCTATCTTTTTTGATCTCAACGGTGTTGACGGCAAAATAGTTTGGGCCGATCAACTTACTCGTTACATCACCAACAAAGCGAAAAACAACAAGCCATTCTTAGCAGCTTTAGCACGCAATGCGCTGAACAGAACACCTCCGTTAGGTTTTTTTAAAGACTTTGTTTTAGAAATAGATGGCAGACAACGCTACAGCATGAACTTAAAGCGACGCGGCACTGCGCCACTGGTCGATGTTATTCGTGTGCATGCTTTAGCAAAGGGATCGTTGTCACAAAATTCTTTTGACCGACTAGAAGATATCGCCGACTCACCAATTCTTCCTGAAGGTAAAAAAGATGAACTCTCTGATGCGTTGGAGTATTTATCAAAAATCCGTATTCGCCAGCAGGTCGATGCCGTTGAGGCAGGTGAAGACCCTGACAATACCGTAGAGCCTGAAAAGCTATCCGGTAAAGAGCGCCGCGGCTTAAAAGAAGCCTTCCAAGTACTCAGCAGCGCTCAGAAGTTTTTGAAGTTTCGCTATACTGCACAATCAAAAGGGTAAGTCATGGAACTTTTTCCGTACCAAACGGTGCCTGATAACTGGGATCAGTTTTACGCCCAGCAAACCAACCATGAGCTGCCCGAAAGCCTGCAATCTTTTTATTACCAGCCTTTAGTCGCCGCAAAACAAGTGATGCAAGATACTGACTTTGTTGCTATTGATATTGAAACCACCGGCTTAAACGCATTAGAAGATGACATCGTGAGCATTGGTCTTGTGCCGTTTGACGCTCATCGAATTTATCTAGCCAAAGCCAAGCACTGGATTGTTCGGCCTCGCAGATTAACCTCAGACTCCGTCGTTATTCATGGTATTACACACTCAGACATAGCCGATGCGCCTTCATTTCGATCAGTTTTACCAGAAATACTGTCACACTTAGAAGGCAAACAAATTGTCGTGCATTACCGGTACATGGAGCGGGAATTTTTTCGTGTCGCGGTTGCGAATTTATTGCAAAAAAACTTTTTATTCCCTGTCATTGATACACTGGAATTAGAAGCAAAATTTCTACGTAAACGCCGCTCGCCTATTTCAGCTTGGGTAAAAAGACCATTACCTTCTTTGAGATTATTAAACGTCCGAGAACGCTATAACTTACCCGCCTATGAAAACCACAATGCCTTAGTTGATGCGTTAGCCACAGCAGAATTATTACAAGCGCAAATGGCAAAACATAAATTAGCGGAAAAATTGGTGAGAAAACTCTGGCTGTAAAGATAAAGAAGAGCGCCCAAGAACTGGGCGCTCGATAAGTAGATTACTTATTAACTTCTGTACGCATGCCCATTAGCAACGACACACACATAACCAACAGCACAAACATAAACGGTAAGCCTGTTGATATAGCACCCGCTTGCAATGCTTCAATGGCTTCTGTTCCGCCTATCCACAATAACGCTGCAGCAATAGCCCCTTCAATAGATGCCCAAAAGATACGCTGAGGCACCGGCGCATCAATTTTACCGCCTGCGGTAATACTGTCGATGACCAATGAACCTGAGTCTGATGAAGTAATAAAGAAAACCAATACCAAGACAATGGCTATGAATGACAAGAGTGAGCCTAGGGCTAACTCGTCAAACATTTGGAACATTGCCAAGGGTACTGACGTTAAGCCATCAATGCCCAACGCACCGATGCCGTTTTGGATTTGATCAATCGCGATACCGCCATAGACCGACATCCAAACAATGGTCACCGCTGTTGGAATCAAGAGTACTGCGGTGACAAACTCACGTACGGTACGGCCTTTAGAAACACGCGCAATAAACATACCCACGAACGGCGACCAAGACATCCACCAGGCCCAATAAAAGACAGTCCAACCTTGCAACCAAGCTTCATCTGGACGGCCATGCGGGTTAGACAACGGAATAATATTTTTCGCGTAAGCCACAACCGTTTGCGGAATAGTCCCCAACGATACGGCAAAAGCCACCGCAGCAACGAATACCATGAGCAAGATCGCAATAACCATGTTGACGTTAGAGAGCACTTTCACACCACCTTCTAAACCGCGAACAACAGATACAATGGCCAATAAAGTTACGCCGATAATGACCCAAATTTGCAAACTTAAACCCGCGGCAAAACCAAAGACATGGCTCATACCCGCTGCCGCTTGTTGAGCACCCAGCCCAAGTGACGTAGCCAAACCAAATAAGGTCGCCAATACCGCCAGAATGTCGATGATATGACCCGGCCAACCCCAGGTGCGATCCCCTAAAATTGGGTAAAACACCGAACGCATCGAAAGCGGTAAGCCTTTGTTATAAGTGAAAAACGCCAAAGACAAGGCCACCACACCATAAATAGCCCAAGGGTGCAGACCCCAGTGATACATGGTTGCGCCCAATGCTAAATCGGCCGCTTCTTTTGTATAAGGTTCAACACCGAGCGGCGTTTCAAACCAACCAGTGAAATAAGCCGCTGGTTCAGCCACACCCCAGAACATAAGACCAATACCCATGCCCGCCGCAAACAACATCGCGATCCAAGATAAAGTAGAGTGCTCAGCTTTCGCTTCATTACCGCCTAAGCGAATTTTGCCCCAAGGCGAAACGGCCAACCCAATACAAAAAATAACGAAAATGTTGCCAGACCACATAAACCAAGCATCGAACTTAGCAATGATGTCCCACTTTAAACCATCGAGAAAACCCTTAGCCGTTGCCGGGTCGGTGACCAGTACGGCCACTAAGAACAATAAAATTAGACCTGCACTGAAGCCAAAAACCGGGTTATGAACGTCAAAGCCCCATTTTTGTACGTTATCTTGCCCCACGGAATAGTCGGTATTCTCAATACTGTACTTATCTTTAGACTGACTCATTACTTCCTCCAAGTGAAAAAACTGTGACAACCATAGGCAGTGTATGGCTTGAGTGCAAGTCGAGTGTCGGGGACCGTGTGGAAACTTGGAGTGAAAACCCTAAGAAATCAATCAATTGAGCTTGCTAAAAAAACACCTCCAGGACAGTGGTGTTCAAAAATGTTTTTAATAGGTAACGGTCACATTAAAACATCGACCTGCCCCATAAAGGCAGGGATATCTTCAATTCTTTTCTATCAAGCCAATAAACATACTAAGGCTCTACTGAAGTTTCTGCCTTTGTCGGCACCCGACAAAAACCCTGTGCGGGGACATCAAGGGCGGCATTAAACTTACTCGATAAATTCTGAAAAGCGATCAACCCTGTCAGCTCTACCACTTCATCATCACTGTATTGGGTTTTTAGCCGAGTCATTAGCTCTTCAGTCACTTGAATGTCTGAACGCGTTACCGCTTCTGAGTATTCCAATGCCAACCGCTCTTCTTCGGAATAAATATCAACATCTCGCCAATGATCGAGATGATCTACTTTATCTTCCGCGCCTGCACGTTGAATGAGAGTGTTCGAGTTAATATCAACACAAAAAGCACACCAGTTAATTTGAGAGACACGCACCGTGACTAATGAACGCAACACTGGGTTCAAAGGCGATTTTTTACGATCCAGCGCGCCGTAGAGCATGGCTACCGTTGCAAATAACCAAGGGCTGCGTCCCCACAACAAACCTGGTTTTAAAACTTGGCCATATTTACTACTTTGGCGCCAAAAGAACGGGCGAAGAAAAAACGGATACTGGTGAAGTGGTTTTTCAGGAACTCTCATGAGCAAACCTTTGGCTGCGATAAATTAAACATTAGAATATACTAATGTAATATAGAGAGCTACAAACTATTCTTCACCGACCAGTAAATGCTCATAACGCTGATCCGTCAGCGTTATCAAAAAAGCCACCAGCGCATCCACTTCTTTGTCGGTTAAGGCCGGCGCATCAAACTCTTCATCTTCTAAGGCTAAGTTTTGGTTCACTTCTGCTGCTCCCCAAGGCTGGCCAGTTTCGGGGTTTAATTGACGGGTGCTATTGTTGAATTTGTCGTAAAAGAGAATGGTGGTGCGCAAGTCTTCGAACACGCCGTTATGCATGTACGGGCCAGTCACGGCGACGTTGCGCAAAGTCGGCACTTTAAACTTACCAGCTTGGTTTTCATCATCAATTCTAGGGTGTTCTAATAAACCGCGATCAAGATGATCGGCTCCAAGTCCGTTTGCCGTTCGCACAGCCAAGTTAACCGGCACACCTAAGTTGTGGTATTCATAATTACTAAATGTTTCACCTAGGCTGTTACCAAACGTTTTGAGCTGATGACAGCCATTGCAATTAGTGAACTGTTGAGAAAAGAACAGCGCTTCACCGAGTGATTCTTGTTGAGACAACTCCACTTCACCTTTTATATAGCGGTCGTACTTTGAGTCAAAGGGTGAAAAGAAGTCGGTCTTTTCAAACTCGGCAATACTGTCGGCCATAGCGTGGTAAGCAGCTTCGCTGTCCTGAAAAATGTCGTCGCCATAAAGGTCAGCGAAGCGTTTAAAGTAATAGTCATTTTCTTGCAATCGAGCAACCACCGACGCTTTATCGGGCATACCCATTTCAAGTGGATTCAATGGCGGCCCACCGGCTTGGCCAGCCAAATCACGTTCACGGCCATCAAGAAACTGACCGCCTCTAAAAACACCTGCATCGGTGCGAGTAATCACTGGAATAAAGCTAGCATAGGAAGCCGTAGGCGCATTACGATCACCAAAAGAATAACCATCATCGCCTAAAGAGACCATAGCATTTAGGGCGTTTGCGCGGTTATCAATAAAGCCATGTTCAGGATTATGACAAGTCGCACACGATTGGCTGCGGTTGTTAGATAAGTTAACATCGAAAAATAACAGCTGGCCAAGCTGAGCTTTAGCCCCCGCCTCTGTTAATTCAGCGCCATAAAGCAAAGGCGGCATTAAAAGTAGCCAACACAGACAAAATACAGATTTTTTAACCAAAATGACCTCCAAGCTGAAACAAACCACAGATGCATTTGATAATTATTATCGTTTAATGTGTGTTTGTATATGATTCGTGTCAATTTTGGGTTAGTTTTTACTACGAGCCCAAGCTTTACCCATTGGGGCAGCTCCATACTAAACATTTATCCTGGGCCGAAGCCATAATAGAGCGAATGAATGAGGAGGTTCTTTTGAAATTAGGCCGAAATGAGCCCTGCCCTTGCGGCAGCGGAAACAAGTACAAACGCTGCTGCATGAACAAAGACAGTGCATCGGCGCAGCTGACGTCTGTATTCGATGATATTGAACAAGCGGCCGCAATGACGCCCGATTTATCGTTAGAAGACCTAAATACCTTAATAGAACACAAGATGAATTCAGTAAACAACAACGCCGTAGCAGACTTTTGTGGACTCACGGCTTCGCAAATGAGCAACTGGTTATATGCGCCATACGATGAACTTGAACAGGTCAGCATAAGCACACCAGCCGATTTATCAATGTGCCCCATCATGCGTTATTTAGAGCTTATTTTAGAGGAGGCCATGCAGAACGATGGCTCATTTAAAGCCACCAGCAAAGGTAACTTGCCTGCAAAAATCGTAAAACAAGCCAGCGATATTCTACCTGAATTCGCGATTTCTAAATATCAGCGATTCATCAGTATCAGTGCATACTCTGGCAGCAACGAAGACAAATTTGATGCACTACATTATACCCGTTTATTGGCAGACCTAGCGGGAATCATCTATCTCCGTAGCGGTCGCTACCACGTAAAAAAGACAGCGCAAAAACAATATCAAACACAAGGCATTCAAGCCTTTTTTATCCCCATGCTGGAAGCCGCCACCCGCCAGTATAATTGGGGCTATTTCGATGCCCATGAGTTTGATGCAGCTTTAAGGCCGTTTTGGCTATTTATGCTTTGGCGGTTAAACACCCATGCCAGCGTTGAAAAATTAATTGAAGAAATGATCATCGCCTTTCCTGACTTGGTGAATAACCCAGCGGATCAAAACCCACTCACCCACCAGAACTTAGACCGGTTAATTGAGTTGCGATTTGTTAAACGATTCCTGGAGTTCTGGGGCTTGGTAACGCTTGATCCTAAACGAAGAAATGGTGATGAATATATACCGAGACATGTGGCTATCCAGCCTTTGTTGGCACAGGTTTTTAGGTTTGATGTTTAGTGACTAGGTATGGCAGCCTGGCGATAATTCGTATGATAAGGACAACATGATGCAACAAGTGGGAATTTATGAGCAGTTAATCACACAGCTCATCGCCAGTCGAATTGATCGAGAGCGATTTTATGTTGGTGAACGAGAGCTCAATAGCAACGAAGCATCTTTATGGTTATCACGCTTTTTATCACACATTCTTGAGTATGCTATCGAATCTGTACCCACCAGTGATGATCGTCTACAGCAGCAGATTGCTTTATCTAACCAATTGTTACTTTGGTTAAAAGAGCAAATCCAAGACAACGGTTTTATCGAAGACAATTTGCTCTCCAGTCAAGGTAAAATTCTGACCGCATTATACGAATTAGAAAATCCTGTCTCTGCCAATTTAAAAAACTATATTAATGAAATATTTCCACTAACAGGCTTAACCCAAAGCGAACTGTTTTGTGGTAGCAATGCTGGGCTTTCGCTTGAATCAGAACTCAAACGAGAGATCTTATCAGCGGATAGAATTTACTGGTTAGTGTCGTTTATTAAGTGGGCAGGGATACGTATTTTCCGCAAGGAGCTTGAGGAGTTTACTTCGAGCGGTCGCGAGTTGAAAATCATTACCACGTCTTACATGGGCGCAACAGATGCTAAAGCAGTTGAGTATTTAGCAAGCTTGCCTAATTCGGAAATCAAACTGAGCTATAACACCCAGCGCGAGCGCTTACATGCTAAGAGCTATCTTTTTCTGCGAGAAACTGGCTATCACACCGGCTATATAGGCTCTTCCAATCTTTCGTATTCAGCGCTAACCAGCGGCTTAGAATGGAATTTAAAAATCACCTCGCAAGAAATTCCGCATATTATTAAGAAGTCATTGAGTACATTTGAAACCTACTGGGCATCTCAAGATTTTGAACTATTTAGTGGCGATGCAAAGTGTAGGGAAAAACTTAAAAAAGCCCTGAATCAGCAGAGGGGCGATAATGAAAGCAGCTCGACACATTTCTTTGATATAACGCCTTTTCCTCATCAAAGCGATATCTTAGAACAACTTGCTGTTGAACGCTCTGTTCATAACCGCTTCCGTAATTTAGTTGTAGCGGCTACAGGCACAGGGAAAACCTTGATTTCAGCCTTTGATTTTGCGCGCTTCCTGAAAACGAAACCGGATGCAAACTTCCTATTTGTCGCGCATCGCGAAGAGATATTAAAGCAGGCCAGGTCAGCTTATCGTGGTGTATTACGTAACGGTGCGTTTGGTGAGCTCTGGGTCGGTGGGCACAACCCAGAACACTATGGACAGCTGTTTGTCTCCATCCAAACTTTAAACAATCAACTTAGCCAACTTAATCTTACGGCTAGCTACTATGATTATATCGTGATTGACGAAGTACACCACATCGCGGCTGCGAGTTATCGTGCAGTGCTTGAGCATTTTTCACCATCCATATTGCTAGGCTTAACGGCAACACCGGAGCGCCATGATGGGGGCGATATTTTAGCAGATTTTGGTGATGTAATTGCGGCTGAGATTCGTTTACCCGAAGCAATTAACCGGCGCCACCTTTCTCCTTTCCAGTACTTTGGCATAGATGATGATACTGATCTTCGTACCGTTCCATGGGCACGGGGTCGCTATGATATTACGCAATTAACCAATCTATATACCCACAACCAAGTACGCTTTAATAAAATATTACTCAGTATGCAGGAGATCATCACTGACATAGACAAAATGAAAGCGTTAGCCCTCTGCGTGAGTAAAGAACATGCTCTGTATATGACACAGCAGTTATTGCTTAAAGGGGTTAAAGCCGATGTACTGACCAGTGATAACAGTCACGAGCGACAACAAAAGCAGCAAGCTATTCGCTCAGGAAACATTAATGTACTCTGTGTTGTCGATATTTTTAACGAAGGCATCGACATTCCGGAAGTAGATACTTTGCTGTTTTTAAGGCCAACAGAAAGTTTGACTATTTTCTTGCAACAACTTGGACGAGGTTTGCGTTTAGCGCAGGGCAAAGAATGCTGTACCGTATTAGATTTTGTCGGAAACTCACGTCCAGAGTATGATTTTGCGAATAAGTTTAGAGCCTTAGTAGGCAAAAGTAGCCGAGCCATCAGCGATGAGATCAAACAGGGGTTCCCCCATGCACCTCTTGGTTGTCGTATTGAGCTAACGAAGCGAACGAAGGAAATGGTACTCAGCAATATTAGTCAAGCATCGTTGACGTTAAAGCGTTTAGTTGCAATGATCAGACAATACCCGCAACATTCTACACTGCCGTTAACATTGGCAAACTTCTTAACACAACACCCTTATATCGACTTAAATGAGTTTTATAAGCGAGGGTGTTGGATGAGTCTCGTTCAACAAGCTCAGGACCAAGTCAACGAAACAACACCAAATGAATCTACTCTAAAGATGCTCAAAAAGGCGATCCACAATCGAATTTTGACTTGTGATGACCACACCTACCTATCGTTCTTAAAGCAACTGTGTCAAAACAATTTTAAAATTGAAGATGCTACCCATCGCCATACCTTGATGTGTCATTACGATTTTTGGCAAAAAACTGGGCCAGAAAGTGGTTTCGGTTCGCTTCCAGAGAGTCTGGCTAAATTAAATTCGCTAGGCATACATGCGGAATTGTTAGATGTGCTTAATTGGCAGCTTGCGCAAACCAAACATGAACAACCTATAATGGAAGCTTTGCCAAACGTATCGTTAAGATTGCATGCACGTTATGCACGAGAGCAAATACTAGTAGCGTTTGGCGCAACATCATTTGAACAGCAACCTCCTTCACGAGAAGGGTTATTTATAATTAAAGCGCAAAACATTGAATTGATGTTTGTGACGTTAGATAAAAACGAAAAGCAATTTTCGCCAACGACTATGTATCACGATTACGCAATCAACGAACATTTGTTTCATTGGCAGTCTCAAAATAGCGCGAGACCCGATAAAGGTCGTGGATTGGATTACATTCAACATCAGAAGATTGGCAAGCGTTTATTTTTATTTGTGCGTGAGCAAACCAAAGATGAATTTGGTCGAACAATGGGTTTTGTCAATTACGGTGAAGTTGAATATGTATCACATGCCGGTTCACAGCCTATGAGCATTACTTGGAAGTTAAAAGAGCCAATGCCGCATTTTATGTGGCAACAAGCAGCTAAGTTGGCCATGGGGTCATAACCAGTACTAGTTTGGTTTAGGCTACATCATCAAGCCGAATCCTTTGATTCACTGGCACAGCTTTTTGAAACCGTGGCACAGCAGCTTGGGGACGCATGACTACTCTGGTCAGCGCCTAATCCACTACTGTCCGCACTTCCTGCGCGCCATTCATGCAGACCCTCACGAATTACCTGCCAAGCGGAGTGCAGAAACAGCCCAGCAATGGCCAAGCCGACTATAATATCGGGCCACAGGGTGTTCGTAAGTGCAACGAGGCCTGCCGCTACAATCACGCTGCTGTTGGCGAATAAATCATTTCTAGAGCATAGCCAGGTAGAGCGCATATTAAAATCGTCTGATCGATGGCGATACAGCAAGGCAAAGCAAATGCCATTGGCGACTAATGCAAACAAGCCAATCGCCCCCATCCAGTTGGCGTCGGGCACTTCCTGAAGTACTAGCTTACGAAGGGCATCGACCACTACCACGAGCCCAAATAGCAACATAAAAGCACCCTTAAATAAGCCTGCACCCGCACGTGCACGACGGCCTTTATCGAGTACAAATAAGGTCAGCACATAAACCGAGGCATCACCAAACATATCAAGTGAATCCCCCAGTAACGCTGTAGAGCTCGCCAACCAACCCGCTGTAAACTCAACCAGAAAGCCAACCAAATTGATAGCAAGCACACTATAAAGCACCTTACTCTGGCGACCCCTTAACAGCGCCAGCTCGCCGGCTTTGTTTTCACAGCAGCTATCCATTTAAATTACTCCAAACTATATAAGTTGAGGTTATTTTAAGGGTTAGTGTTGCTTTAAGGTCAAGAGTACTCAGTAAAAAAGTAACATAATGGATTTTGCAGCAGCAGCAGAAGTCTCGCCCTTTATATTTAAATTATCTTTGAATAGGATATTAATCCTATTTAAACTGCGAAAACGGCAATATAGTCCTACATTCTTTCTTATATCAGTTGCTTAGCTTCGGTGGCTGGACTATATTCCCATTAATGTTTGAATTATGGGAACATAGTCCCTTTGGTTGATATATGGCTAAGCGTGATTTACACAGTGTGTTGTTTCCTAAACAGCGAAAAATCCTTACGCAATTTGGTGAGGATTTGTTGTTAGCAATGAAGCGTCGCGGTTTTACTAAAAAGCTATTGTGTGAGCGAACTGGTTTTGATCCTAAAACAGTGAACAAGGTCTTCGCGGGTGACCCTGGTGTTGCTATCGGTACTTACTTGAAGATCATGGCCGTATTGGGAATGGAGAGTAACTTTGCAGAAATGGCTGCTCACGACGCAGTAGGCATCAAGCTGCAAAACATTAAATTGCTGGAAGGTTCGAGATGAGCCGTGAAATCATCGAAGTCTATGCCGACTGGCACCCAATTGAAGCGCCACTGCTAGTGGGACACCTTACTTACAGTGACTCAAGCCGAGGTGGCGTGTTTAGTTTTGCCTACGATAAAGCATTTCTTACCTCAGCCTATCGCTTGCAAATAGACCCTATGCTGACGCTTCACTCAGGTGAACTCTACAATGACGAAGTTGATAAGAACTTCCGAGCCTTTCTTGATTCATCCCCCGATCGTTGGGGGCGTATTTTGATGCAACGTCGCGCGGCAATTGAAGCGCGTAAGGGTATTCGGGAAACGAGTCGATTAAACGAATTGGATTACTTGCTGGGCGTAAATGATTCTTACCGAATGGGAGGGATTCGATTTAAGCGAGCAGGCTCAGATGCTTTCTTGGATGACAATACTGAGTTTACTGCGCCGCCAATGGCCTCACTACGTGAACTAGAGTACGCCGCCATACAGATTGAAAAAGACAATAACATCGATAGTGACGAGTATTATCGCTGGTTAAAAATGCTGATTGCGCCTGGCTCCTCATTAGGCGGTGCAAGGCCTAAAGCTTGTGTGACAGATGTGCAAGGCCACTTGTGGATTGCCAAGTTTCCCAATTTAAACGACACCTACGATGTAGGTGCATGGGAGATGGTCTGTTATGAGTTGGCTTTGGCGGCGGGTGTGGACATGTTTCCAAGTGAGATCAGGCAGTTTTCATCACATCACCATACCTTTTTAACAAAACGCTTTGATCGTCAAGGAGAGTTGCGGCTGCATTTTTCATCGGCCATGACTCAGCTGCAATACTATGATGGTGAACAATCTCAAGGTGCCAGCTACTTAGAGATTGCGGAGTTTCTTTCCACACAGGGCGCACAAACAGGAGCTGATTTAGCACAGTTATGGCGCCGTATTGTGTTTAATATTGCAGTTTCTAATACGGACGATCACCTGCGTAACCATGGTTTTTTACTGACCAAAGATGGCTGGAAGTTATCACCGGCTTATGACTTAAACCCCATCGTTGGTAAACATGGCCTACACCTAAATATTACGGATAAAGACAATACCTTAGACTACCAGTTAGCCTTTGAAGTAAAGGATTTCTTTCGGCTTTCTCAAAACCAAGCCATTCAAATTTACGATGAAGTACTTGGTGCCGTTAAACAGTGGCAAGCCGTTGCCAAGCGGTTAGGGATCAGCAGAGCAGAGCAAGCTATAAAGGAGTCGGCGTTTAATATTTAATGATACTGTCATCCCCCGATTTTAATCTCAGATAAAAATAATGTAGATGACTTAGTCTGATTCTAATTTGCAAATAAGGTATAGAGTGTTTTAAAAATACAACTCAGCTAAAGGAACCCAACTTTCGATGAATAGCTAAATAGTCTTTATTTGGCGGCATTACATTTGGCACATCAACCGTAGGTGTACAAATAATTCTTCCTTTCCTGAATCGATTTCTTGCAGCACACCAATATCCGTTAATTGCTTTAAATAGGTTCAAGCAGTTTGGCGTTTTGCTATATCACGTTCAACTAGATTACTGATGCGGCAATATGGGTAATTGGTTATAAGGCTGCTCTGCTTGCCAAGTCATGTTTAAATTTCCAGTATAAATCGACATAACTTTTTTCTGTGTCGATACGATCGACATATCAAGGCTCAATCCTAGAAACTCACCAAAAATGGAGTTTTAAGTAGCACGCCACCTCTTGGCCTTTGGGGCTGTAGGGGCAAAGCCTCAATTGCTCCCACGTAAACACCGATTTAACCACCAGCTGGTTGCTTCTTAATGTGTAGAGCGTTAACTAAAACTAACACACTAAGTAATCTACTAATTGAAAAATAAACCAGCTTTATACTCTTTTCTCTATATGTGCTCTTACCTCATAATAAATGGACACTCCTGTATCTAAATGTCTATTTATTACACTATAATGGATATTACTGTATCCATCAGGGTTGAGTATGAAATTTTCACTTTTAGATGACACCGACGTTAGCCAAGCTTTTGCAGCTCATCTTCGTGGCTTACGTGAGCAGGCTAAGCTATCACGACAGGCGCTTGCTCAGCGTAGTTGTGTACCTGCGCCTACCATTAAAAAATTTGAACTCTCTGGGCAAATTTCATTTCGTCAGTTACTACTCTTATGGCAGTCACTTGACTCACTCGATAGGCTTTACCGGCTAACCCAGCTAAGCGAAGACCGCACTGTTTTACCTACCAGTATAGAAGAGGTCCTTAAAGATGAGTTTTAAATCAATTCAAAAACTCAATGTGCAACGAACGCTTGCAACGGGTGAGACTGTGCTGGTAGGCGTATTAGCTCAAAACCGCCAGGGAGTATTCTTTCAGTACTATGATGAATACATTAGTAAATTTGGAAACTTGTCCCCGTTTACTTTAAAAGCTAATGGACAGCTTCAACAAGCACCTAAAGAGCCTCATCAGGGGATTCATGGCGTTTTTGGTGATAGTTTGCCTGATGGCTGGGGGCTATTACTCCAAGACCGAATATTTCGCCAACAAGGTGTTTTGCCTGCTCAAGTAACAGCGATGGATCGTTTAGCCATTGTAGGCAGCCAAGGGATGGGGGGATTGTCATTTACGCCCGTATCAGCGTTTTCACCTGAACAACATCAAAATATTGATATAGCTACACTTGGGCTAGAAGCACAAAACTTGTTTGATCAATCTCTATCTGAAGAGTTAGATGGTAAAACCCAGCAGGTTTTAGCAACTTTAGTCGCTGTAGGTAGCTCTGGCGGGGCAAGGCCTAAAGCACAAGTTTATATGCCTGCTGGTGATGCTCAGCAATGCCGAACGTACGCAAAGCACGGGGATGAAGCATGGTTAGTTAAGTTTACGTCGAAGAACTTCGCACTAGGTCATGAAGAAGGCTTATGTGAAGCCGTGTATCTACAAATGGCTGAGCAAGCAAAGTGCCAGCCACCGGTTTGGCAGTTAATTGATGCACCACCAAGTAGTGGTGCAAAGGCTTGGCTAGCACTTAAACGTTTTGATTATTTACCCAAAGAGCAAAGGTTGCAGGCCGATAAAGCCGATAGCGAACATCATGCGGGTCGTTTGCATATGCAAAGTGCCTGTGGCTTGTTAGATGCAGATTTTCGTACCCCTAGCTTAGACTATAGCGACCTTATTAAAGCCAGTCGTCAGTTGTGTAAGTCTCCTGCTGCAGGGCAACTTCAGTTTCGCCGTGCTATTTTTAATTTATTTGCTGCAAACCAAGATGACCACAGTAAAAACTGGGGCTTTTTACAAAGCGATGATGGTAACTGGCAACTAGCCCCCTTTTACGACATTACATTTAGCCCTCATCCCTTTAATGAGCATGCAACAGCCTTTGCAGGGCATGGAAAAGCGCCCCCACTCAAGGTAATGCAAAAGTTGGCAGCAAGTGCAGGTTTTGCTAATTGGAAAGAAGCCCAACAATGCATTCAAGAGGTTGTTGCGGCGATTGATAACTTTGCATCTCTGGCAATACAACAAGCGGTTAGTAAAACAACTGTGCAAGCAATTGCAGCGACGCTCGCTCAGCGAAAACAAGAGAACGCAGCGCTACTTATGTAGGGCAAGCACGCCAATAGAGAAGTTGCTCACTTAACCAATAAGCTAAATAAATATAGTCCCTTTGGTTTGTGGTATGGCTATGCGCGATTTATACAATGTACTGTTTCCAAAGCAGATGGTAACGGACATCTGCAAACCGATTTGGACGGGTAACTTTCTACCTAGGAAGCTACTCTATATTCTGAACCTGCTCCCGCATCTGCTCGATCAAAACTTTCAACTGAACCGCATTGCGCGTAATGCTTTCTTTAGTAGATTTTGAACCTAGCGTATTCGCTTCGCGGTTAAATTCTTGCATTAAGAAATCTAGCTTACGGCCTACGGCGCCTTTTTGTTTCAGTATGCCTTGGCATTCTTTTACGTGGCCATCTAGGCGGTCTAACTCTTCAGCTACGTCGGCTTTTTGTGCCAGCATAACGACTTCTTGTTCTAGTCGTTCTGGGTTTACTTCTACGCCTAGATTTAAGGCTTTTTCACGTAGGTTGTCGCGGAAGGTTTTTATCCACTCTGGGGCTTCTTCACGTATCGCGGCGACAATGGCGGTAATGTCGGTTAGGCGTTTATTTATGGCGTCTGCCAGTACGGCGCCTTCGCGTGTACGGCCGGCTAAGAAGTCGGTTAGGGCTTCGTCAAACTGCGCTAATAAGGCGGCGTTGACGGCTTCTATGTCGAGTGATTCATCAATCAATACGCCTGGGTATTGCAATAACTCTAGCGGGTTTACTGGCGCGGCGTTGGGTATTTGGGTGCGAACTTTTTCTAGGGCATTGCTGACCGCGGTGAGGCGGGCTTCATCTACGCCAAGGCTGTCTGCGCCTGAGTGTGCGTAGAAGCGAATGTTTACTTCTAGTTTGCCGCGTTTTACTTTTTGCTTAAGCCGTTCGCGCAGTTTCATTTCTACCGGGCGAAGGGTTTCAGGCAACCGAAACGTGGGTTCCAAATAACGTTGATTAACCGACTTAATTTCTATTGAAAGTGTGCCGAAATCAAAACTTTGCTCTTTGCGCGCGAACGCCGTCATGCTGTATGTCATTTGAAACCCTTATTTGTTTACCGTTGTATCTACTTTAATCTGGCTTTAACTGGCTTGTGTTAAGGCTTGTTCTTGCATCACACAAAGCTCTTTCACGCCTTTCTCAGCTAAGGCTAACATAGCGGTTAATTGCTCAGGACGGAACGGTTCGCCTTCTGCGGTGCCTTGAATTTCTACAAAACCACCATCACCGGTCATGATCACGTTAAGGTCTGTCTCGGCGGTGCTGTCTTCTGCGTAATCTAAATCTAGTACTGGGGTGTCTTGCCAAATACCGACAGAAATAGCCGCTAAAGAATATTTAATGGGGTTCTTTTTGATCGCGCCACTGGCTAATAAGCCATTGACTGCATCGGTTAACGCGACAAACGCACCGGTGATAGAAGCCGTACGAGTACCGCCATCGGCTTGAATAACGTCGCAATCAACAACAATGGTGTTTTCGCCTAGCTTTTCCATGTCTATCGCGGCACGCAATGAACGGCCAATTAAACGACCAATTTCAACGGTGCGGCCAGTTTGTTTGCCACGTGCGGCTTCGCGGTTGTTACGAGTGCCCGTTGAGCGCGGTAACATGCCGTATTCTGCTGTTACCCAGCCTTTGCCTTGGCCTTTCATGAACCGCGGCACACCAGACTCTACCGATGCCGTACAAATAACTTTGGTATCGCCGAAGCTAACTAATACTGAACCCTCAGCATGCTTGGTAAAGCCTCGTTGGATGGTAACTTCACGCAATTGATCATTCTGCCGGCCACTTGGACGCATACCTATCTCTCTCTTATTGATTGAAGCGGGCGATTATATCGGGACTGGGTACTAATCACCACTGAGTTCAGTGTATCCGCATCGTTACTCACTGCATTCAGTGACATTATCAATAAGCACCCACCGATAGCTATAAGGCGTTAGCTCTCGCCATTGTTCAACAGATTGCCACGGCAGTTGTGAGAGGTTATTGGTCCAATCTAATGATTCGGCTAATCGTTGCTCTACTAAAACAAAATGGCTTTCTAATTCGAACGACGTGACATCGATATATTGCCCTTCGACTAACTGAGGAAGACTAATAGAATGTGTCTGTTTCGACAGATTAACGATAACCATTGCTAGCGTACTGGGTTTGTCTTTATGACAGTGTGCAGCAACTCGAATATTTTTGTTGTTGTCTAAGGTCATCAACCCCTTTGGCCCCATATTGCGCTGCCAAAGTAAGCTTGCCCAATAATCTGGGGTCGGACTGTATCCATTATTGTAACTTAACAGAGCGTAGTCGCCACCGATTAAAGATTGACGAATGACCGTTTCATTCCCGTTTTTTACAGCAGTCGCAAGGTGCGCTAACCACCAAAGAGACGCTCCAAAGCGATCGGTCAATTTAGCTTTGCCACCGCACTGCGCCGGACCCGTTTCACCTAACCATTGCCGTGAATGAGGCGAATACTGCGCTAACCATTGCTTCACCTTTTTACTGTGCTTAGCAAATTCATCAAAGGTTTCGTGGTCTAGTAACCCTTCCCAATTGGCTCCTTCAATGCGAACAGTGCATCGCGACGATTGCGTTGGATAATAATGCCAAGTAAATACATCTGGGTTAGCTCCTGCTTTTAAAAAGTCTTTCGAAGAACCGACCACCTGCTTTAGTGGCTCGCCAATTTCCGGCCAGAATGCATTACCAGGTGCCGCCAATTGCAGCTCACTCTGTGCCTGTAGATAGGCTCGCGCCTGCTTGTATTCCTCAGCTAACTGTTCAAAACTTATTTGGAAGCGATACCCAAACATTAACCAATGAGCGCCAGGTTCGTTACCAAACTCTAATAAACCAGAAAAGTTTTCTGGTAACCAGGTTAATAAACGCTCCAATTGTAGTGGCTGCCATTGGTCCTCTAACCGAACGCGTGGACCCGTACTGATGGTAATAAAGGGCAGCGCTTTTACCGTGGACACAAAATTTAAAAAACCGGTAAAGTGGGCTCGAGTCAATTGCGGTATGGGCTCATTGGCACCGTCGTCTTCAACTAACCATAATTTATCGGCCTCTGTACCACCTAACCTAACCCAAGCTGGCTGCAATAGGGTTGTCCAGCGTACTAAGTCTGTATGGGTGAAGTCGATTGGACGAGGTGGCGAGTCTGAGCCTTCCCACCATTCGCCGTCAGTCAACATAGCGGCATCAACCGCGACACCTAAAAACTGTTCTGATATTTGATAACCTTGTTCGTCCCATACAATAATGGTGTGCGCGACCTGCTGTTGCTTCACCCAATGCCAAACACTGCTTATAACAATGGCTACCAAAACCAACAACGCAAGGCGCCATTTGTATTGAAGTAGCCTTACTTTTACATTCATAAATCATGCTCACTAAAGCTCTTATTTCACGGCATTATGTGTCGCTTTTATGACAGCTTGCTTGCAGTCCTCGCTTTTGCCCTTATAGTTATTTTATGTTTCCAAGGAATTGATTATGACAACCACCAACCCGTTACTCGAAAATCACGAATTGCCGCCGTTTGAACAGTTTAAGCCGGAGCAAATTGAGCCAGCTATAAACAGCCTAATCAAAGACGCCAAAGCTCAAATTGAGCAACTGACGAAAAATGCCGATCATGCCACTTGGGCCAACACCATTGACCCAATTGACCAGCAAAGTCGCTTACTGGATAACGCATGGGCGGTGTTTAGCCACCTTAACAATGTTGCAGATACGCCAGAGTTGCGAGAGGCCTACGGTAAAGCACTTGCGCAGGTCACTGAGTTCTCGACTTGGATAGGCCAGCATGAGGGTTTGTTTAAAGCCTATCAGAGCATAAATGACAGCGATGCCTTCGCGCAGTTAAGCCAAGCGCAACAAGAAAGCATCAATCAAGCGTTATTGGATTTCCGTTTAAGCGGTATCGACTTACCTAAAGAGCAGCAAGAGCAGTTTGCGACCTTAAAAGGCGAACTTGCAGCGCTAAGCCAGAAGTTTTCTGAGCAGTTACTAGATGCGACCCAATCTTGGTCTAAGCACATCACCAACGAAGATGATTTAATCGGTCTACCAGAAACCGCCAAAGCAACGCTGGCGCAATACGCTAAGCAAAAAGATAAAGACGGCTGGTTAATTACTCTCGAAATGCCATCGGTATTGCCAGTACTTACTTACGCCGATAACCGCGCGCTGCGCGAAGAGTTGTACCGCGCCAACGTCAGCAAAGCTTCAGATCAAGGTCCCGATGCTGGCAAGTTCGATAACGGCCCGGTCATGACGCAAATTTTAGAGAAGAAGCAACAAGTTGCCGAGCTATTAGGTTACCGCAACTATGCTGAAGTTTCTTTGGCAACCAAAATGGCCGACTCGCCAGAAAGCGTTATTGTGTTTTTAAATGAGTTAGCCGAGAAAGCTTACCCGCAAGCACAAAAAGAATTTGCCGAACTCGCTGAATTCGCAAAAGAGACCTTAGGCATAAACGACTTACAACCTTGGGATGTCGGTTACGCCTCTGAAAAATTAAAGCAACAGCGCTACTCTGTCTCGCAAGAAGAGCTTCGCCCTTACTTCCCCGCGCAAAAGGCGTTAGTTGGCTTGTTCGAAACGGCGACTCGGTTGTTTAATGTCACCTTTGAGCCAGCAGAAGATTATGAAACCTATCACCCTGACGTAAAGCTCCACAACGTTTATGAAAATGGCCAGCTGATTGCACGTTTCTATTTAGATTTATACGCGCGTGAAGGTAAACGTGGCGGTGCCTGGATGGACGATTGCCGTGTACGCATGCAAACTGGTGAGGAACTGCAACTACCTGTCGCTTATTTAACCTGCAACTTCACGCCACCAGTAGATGGTAAGCCTTCGTTGCTCACTCACGATGAACTCACTACCCTATTCCATGAGTTTGGTCATGGCCTACACCACATGCTCACCCGTATAGATGTTAAAGCCGTCAGTGGTATCAATGGTGTCGCATGGGATGCGGTAGAGCTACCTAGTCAGTTTATGGAAAACTGGTGCTGGGAAGAAGAAGCCTTAGCGTTTATTTCAGGTCACGTTACAACCGGAGAGCCACTGCCAAAAGAATTGCTCGATAAACTCTTAGCCGCGAAAAATTTTCAAAGTGCAATGGCGAACGTTCGTCAGTTAGAATTTAGCTTATTTGATATGCAACTGCACATGCGCAGCAATGGTTTCTCTGCGCAAGACATTCAAGATGTTTTAAATAATGTACGTGAAAAGGTATCCGTGGTCCCTGCGATTACTGAGAATAAATTCCAAAATGGTTTTGGTCATATTTTCGGGGGTGGTTATGCAGCGGGCTATTATAGCTACAAGTGGGCTGAAGTATTAAGTGCCGATGCCTTTAGTAAGTTTGAAGAAGACGGTATTTTCAACGAGCAAACGGGTTTGGCATTCCGTAATATTGTACTGGCCAATGGCGGATCAAAACCTGCTGGCGAGCTGTTCGAAGAGTTCCGTGGCCGAGCACCTAAGGTTGATGCTTTATTACGCCACAATGGCATTGCCGCATAGAACCTTGTAAGGTTTTAAACGAGAAAAGCCCGCTTAAAAGCGGGCTTTTTAGTTGATTGCTTACGACAATCATTTGGTAAATAAATCAGATAGGAATATCTATCTCGAAGTATTTGTTCATTAATGTAGTATAAATTCTAATACTTTTCAAATCAGGCCGAGAGCATTTCTTGTTTCTTGCTGATATTAAATTCAACGAAATTACTTTAAAGCAACCGATTCAGAGTCAATAGCTGGTTCATCAGTTGGTTGTTTCAGTTCTATTCGAGGTTCTCGAGTCACCATGATCGAACCTAAAATTAACACCGCTCCACCCACGGCTTGCTGCCAAGTCAGTGGAATATCTAACAGCAACCAGTTGATCATTACTGCCGCCACTGGGAAAAACAATTCACCAATGGTGCCATAGCGTGCCGGAATGCGTTTTAAGCCCTGATAGTAAAGCCACATACCCAATAAACCCGACATAGCGACCATTAAAGATAGCTTTGGCAAAGAGCCTGCACTGAGCAAGAAGTTCTCTTGATAAATCACCATTAAAAACAGCAATGTTATAAACCCTAGGGAAAAACGACCACTCATGATTTGATGACTTTTATAGCCCAGTAAAGTGAGTTTACGACCAAATACCGTACTACTGCCCCAAACAAAAACAGCAACCAATGCTGAGCCTGTCGCCAGTGCTATATTTTTCAAGGCTGGGTCATAGAACCATTGACTGGTTTGTAATAATGCCTTGATATCGGGGGCAATCATAAGTATTGAACCGCTTAAACTGACCAACGCCCAAAGTGCAAAGCGCTTACGTAGCGGTTCACCCAGAATGAAAGCCGCCATACTGATGGCCACCACCGGCTGCAGTTTTTGCAGCAAAATGACTAACGTTGGGTTCATCATGGTGAAGGCTTTGGTAAACGCCAGAGTACCTAATGCTGAACCAAGCACACCGATAAACAAAAAGGGAATAACGGCTTCTTTTTTAAACGGAAACTTAGTACGACGATTCAATAACAAAATACCGGCCAGTACAATAACCAGCAATAAATGCTCGTAGAATACAATTTGCAGTGTCGAGTTTGTTTCAAGTAGAGGATAACGAATTAACGTATCGGCAGCCCACAATGTAGCGGCTAGCATGATTAACAGAATACCTGTCACGTTGTATTTCCTTTATGGAGTGTTAACGTAAACAGGGCATAGAAAAGCAAAAAGCACACACTTGCCACGCACTAAAAAACAGCACGCAGGCAAAGCCTGAACCTTAGCAACTTCTCTTTATCCGGACTCTAACCGTCGGCTCTGGAGTTACACCAGATCTGCTTGACCTTACTTGGAGAAGTAAGCGCTCGTGGGCTTTGGCCTCAACCATTTACCACCGGTGGGGAATTTCGCCCCGCCCTGAAGTTGTGCACTTAGAGTGCGAAACACACAATACGGATTTTCTAACAAATGGCAAATTAAAACGACTGTTTTAATTAAAAACTTAGAGTTTAAATTCGATCGGCGGTAGGTCATTTGTATTATCTTCAGCTGCTTCAACGGGTACAGGGCTAGAATGACGGCCAGCAACAGCCTCTTGCACCACCTTTACATTTTGCGTTCCAAACACAGCTTTACCAGTGAGTCGAGTTTCTGCTCCAACTTCAGATTCAGGCTTTGGTGCTGGTGCTGGTGCAATAGCTTTCAATTTATCGACCAAAAGTGCGCACTTATTGACGGCTGTTGACTGGTTGAGCTCTTTTAAGGCGCTCACTAATAATTCATAGGCGGGTACAATATTGACGTACTTTAGGTCATCAACATGCAGGCCATTGATCATCAAGTAAACCGCTTTAAAATCACCTTGTTGATCACAGCTTTGCGCTAACCGATAGCGTAGCTCTGAAGATTGTGGTTTAAACTTAGGTACGACAAAGGCCAAACGGCGATACTGAGAATAAAGCCGGTCTAACTGCTGAGCTTTAGCCAATCGCATGAAGTAGGTTTCAGCAAAAGTTGTTAACGCTTTACTTTGTTTAAGCATTAAAAGTAAATCAAAGTATTTTTCAGAAAATTGTTTTTCATCTGGAAAGTTTGTCGCACCTTCCTTAAGCAAATCTAAACAGCGTGCGTATTCACCTTCTTTTAGCAGCGCGTTAATTCTTGCTGTCAGGTTATCTTGTGCGCTGCGTTGGTTATCGTAACCGCTGATGTTGTTCGTCGACGAAAAACCTAATCTGTCTTGGTATTGATACAACATGTAACCCATTAAATGAAACATCACCACGGTATAGTAGTTAGTTACAATCGATTGCAATACTGTTGAGACCGCTGCAAAGTCATTGCCGATAATAGATGAAATAAGCGCCACCGATGACGACATCACCATGATAAAGCCCAACAAAACCAAGTAGGGAAAGCCAACTCGAAACATCAAAGTAACAAACATTAAAGGGTTTAACGCCTGTAAAATACTGCCACTGTGCGCAAAGGTAATTAAGATAGCCGGCAAGCCAACAACAAATAAAATGGCCAGTAAATTAACCGCTAGCGACCCTAACTGAATAGCCGTAAGAAAAAGCAACACCACCATTAAAATGATCATCAAGATCATCTTAAACGATAGCCCCAAACCACCGACTAACGCATCGATCGCCGTTGGTGGTTCAAAGTCACCTTCTGAAGAAGTGGTCATCGCCATAAAACTGTAGTTGAGCATTGCGCCATAGAGCGCCAGCGTAATAATCAACAGTGTTAACCCACCAAACGGCAAGCTAGATACCACTGCCATCCCAACAGAGACACCAATGATCATCATTAAGGCTTCGCTGTTAACCGGGTATTTAAATGCATCTTCTATGCGACGCCAAAATGGCGCTACGTTATCGCTGTTTGCTACAGACTCTAAATAGCCACCGCACCTTATACAATGTGGGTCACCGTGAGCTGAAGTATCGTCAACACAAGTTGCACAGGTTGATTGCTCACACACATCGCAGTGAAAAGAAGTCGGCACTAAAGGGTGGTACTTACAGGTTTCCATGGGCACCCTCCTTGGCGATAGCCTGATAACGTTCTTTATACAAAGATAAATTTTGCTGGTCTTTGGTTTGAACGAAATACTCTAATAGATTCTTAGTTAGAACATTTAGATCAGCTGGTTTTTTCGATAACACAAAGAGCTTATCGTGTATCGACTTTGAAGCTCTTGCATCACCTCGGGTGACAAGTTTCAGCCCAACACGAACTAGTTCATCGGGTGTGAGTGTTGAAAAGCGATCACCAGACTCCAACCAGACATCCCCTACTCGCTTCTTTTCTGCATCAATGAGTGGCGCCATACTTAATAGCTCATTTAGTTCTTTAGTAAAGCTTTTGTTGCGCAGAACTCGATTTAAATTGTAACGGATCATGGCAAGTTCAAAATCTAAAGACTCTGAGTCGATTAGTTGATTTACTTGAGTTAAGGCAGATTCGAATCGCAAGGCCTCAATGGCTGCGTATATTTTCGAAAGTGCTTTTTGTCGTAGTGTGAAATCTTGGTCTTCTTCAATGTACTCATTATTAAGTATCGTTGGTGTTAAAAATAAAGAAATACCAATTAAGATTGCGCCCGCAACAAAACCACCGGCATGCGCCATAAAAGCTACATTTGAATCAATTGCGGTCATGTAAGAATAGATTTCTTTGCCAATATAGAACGGCAAAATAAGCAATGCGGGCGCTCGAAAGTAGCCAACAAAAAAGAATATCCAGTAAAAAAACTCAATTTTTCGCAAGCGAAATACGGCCAAATACATTGCCATGACGCCCGATATTGCACCCGAGGCCCCTACAAGGGGTACGCCGCTATCTAAGTGAGTGACCACTTGAGCTAAGCCGGCAAACACTCCGCCAATTAAGTAAAACAGCAAGAAGCGTAAATGCCCTATAGCGGCTTCAACCGCGTAGCCAAATATAAACAGGAACACCATGTTACCCACTAGGTGACTGACACTGCCGTGTAAGAATTGGTGGGTAAATAAATCGCCAATGGAGACATCATTAGAAACTAGGCCATGAGCAAATGAGCTAATTGATTCGAATTTTTCTTGAATTTCTTTACGCTGATTACGCCAACCATTGTAAAAACTGGCTTCAAATTCAGTTTTAGCCCGTCGCTCTAAATAAGTGTTAAACTCAGAATGCATGAGTATCATGGCAACGACATTTTGATAATATTCTTCGTAGTACGATTCTTGTACACGCTCTAAGGTGCTGGAATCTTGCTCATTTTCTAAGTATTCAATAAATATTGGATATTCTTTATCGAGATAGTCGAGCTCTAAGTATCGCTCAATCGCTTGGCCGGCACGTTCGTTGTCGTCGATCTGATAAGTAAAATAGACCAAGGTATTGAGTAGTATTAGTGCAATGAGAATAAACGGTGCACGTGATATGTCTAACCGTTTTTCGGTGGGGAAAATGAGCATGCTAAGTTGTTTCCTTACAATCAAGCCGCAAGGTTAACAAACTTTCAAATGAAATTCATAGAATCGTTTTATCTATGTTGATAATAAGGCAGCGAACGAGTCTGCACAGATCTTTGAACCGTTCGCGCCTTACTTACAGAAGAGAAGGCGCCGTCTAAAACTGATAGTTAACCGTAAACACCAGTCTATCTCTATCGTCAGCCCCATTAAGTAATACAAATTCACCCTCGACATAATCAATGTATTGTAACCCAGTGCTTACTTGGTCATTCACATCATATTCAATGCCTAAGCCCTGAATACGACCTGCATCACCACTAATATCGAAGCCAATAAACTGCCCTTTTACGGTAAGGGTTTCACGTAAAAAGGTTTTAGACACCAGTATCATCCACTGAGCACTTTGTTGCTCGGCTTGCATTAAATTTAACGAGTCGTAATCAAGAATAGTGTTGTACTGCAACTCTGCAAACACTCGACCAAGACTGCTGTTATTATAATCAAAGCCAACCACTGATTTGAGTTTTGAATAGTCGACCATTGTGCCGGGCGCACTTGACATACTCTCGTGTTTAGCCTGAGCCACTAGACCCTGTGTGATGCCTGCTTCAGCTTTAAGCAATATGCTGCCCAAAACATAACTTGCGGCAACGTTTGCGGACTGAGTGCGGGCGAATTCAGTACCTACTGGTTGCAGCCCTCCAGGACTGGCTTGCATTTCAATGGCTGGCACATGTTCAAGCTGGGTATTGGCATTTAATTGCCAGTCGAGTGCCCCCGCAACACCTGAGACGGAGACAAAAGCACTCATGTTTTCAACCGCCAGCTTCTCTTCTTGAATATTCATTGCTGAAATAGGCGTTACAAAGTCTGTACCGGCTATGCCAGCCACATTCATTTTATGTTGATGGATAACACCGGTTTTAAGTCGAACATGACCAATTGAACCGGTGGCCATGCTGGTCCATGCGGGAATCAGCGCATCGTCTATTTCGGTAACCCCAGGAATTGACATATCTTGTGCGTATAGGTTATTCGCAATCGACAAAGCATCGGCCAAGCCGAAAGTTACGGTTTGAATGCCGCTACTGTATTGCCAGTTGCCGCTACGACCGGTTGCGATTAATTCGTTAACGGCTAGGGAATATTGACGATTTTCAATATCTTCGTCGCTCCAGTTTTCTTCAGAGCGCAGCCAGAAAATAGCATCGGTGCTTAGCTTTAAGTCTGCTTGCACCGTAAACCAATCATTTGCGACATAGCTAAGTTTGGGTTGATAATAACCCTGCGCACTGCTTGTGCTTGAATAGCGTTGCTCGATGGCATTAGCTTCATTGCTATTAATATTAGCAATCAACCGCGAGCCTACTTCATGAGTGATTGAAAAGTTACTGGCTTCGCTTGAAGCTGGGATTTCGACTTCAACATCACTGAATGCATCTTCATTAAATAAGTCGTCAAATTCATCGGCTTGTGCTTGATTATAGGCTGAGACAGACCACACCAATAGCGTCACAGTGACTGCGGGCAACAATTTTAGCGGTTTCATATGGGTCTCCAATGCTATAAGCCTTGTTCTAATCGATTCAGCGTAAAGTCATTTTGGTTAACATCAACATTCACTTCTATGTTTGAAGTTTTCATTAAAGTTCGGTGCGTTGTGGTACCATTTTTTTGCGAAATCATTTGTACTTCTGTGTTAATCCAATAGCCGTCGAACTCTTTCGATTCGGCAACGTTGAGCAATTTAATTTCGCCATTTTTTTCTAAGTAGTTTATGCCACGTATTGGCTGAAAGTTGTCTTGACGAACATAGGCAATGGTTCTGACGTAACCTGACTTTTCTATAACGGCGTTACTAATCGGTACAGATTCAACAATCCATACTTTAATTCCGTTAACCTCGTCTTCTTTGATTAATGTATAAGTCCACTCTTCTAGGTTTCGCTTCGACATGTCGGCGTAAGAAAAATCACTGCCCATAAAGCTACCCGTCTTATCGGAGCTCGCTATTCGCTTGGCTTTATTTAGAGAAGGTAAAAACATCCACTGGTCATCGTCCTTGCTGGCTGCATCGTAATCCATCATTAAAAAGCCTGTACCTTTGACATCGGAAGGTTCCAAGAAAAACATTAATGATGCGTCATAATCGCCCAAGTCGGCTTTAATAGACTGCATTGAACGAACGCGCTGTTTACCTTTGCTATCGACCAGCACCATGGTCATGTTTGACTTAAGCGACGTTGGTGCTTCATTAGCATCGACTCTCGCCATAATTTCATCGGCCGTCATGGCAAAGGCTGGCATCACTGAGAACGCTAAAATTGTTGCGATCAGTTTTTTCATCTTCATATCCTCATTTAAAATGTTAAATTAACTAACGGCTGCGTCGTGGTTACGGTAGTACCAACGCAACAAGTATGGCGTTAGAGTGAAGTTTGAGATCATCGCTAAAACAAACGAGGTTCCGCATAAAAACCCAAGGTTGAAAATACTGCTGACTTCACTGAATAAAAATACATAGAAGCCAATCGACAGCACAACACAGGTTGTAAATAACGCCTGGCCTGCACCAGAGAACGCATCATCCATCGCAGCACGTAAGTTATGTCCTTTTTCGAGTCCGCGCCTAAAGTGATGCGTAAAGTGAACGGTGTTATCCACAGCGATTCCGATAGCTATTGTCGCAACTAAAATCGTAAGCATGTCTAACTCAATACCCATTGGGTACATTAGTCCCATGACCACTAAAATTGGAGCGATATTGGGAATCATCGCAATTAAACCTAAGCGTGCTGAGCTTAAAAGAATCATCATCATGATCGCGATAACAACCGCTGCAATGATATAACTAAAAGCTGCTGAGTAAATTAGTGCGACCATAGTCCCGGCAAGCAGAGCCATCATTCCGGTTACTGTCACATCTGCAGCACCTTCGAATAACTCATCCCCACGCTCTTGCAGTTCTATCACGAAATCTTGATAAAACATTAGATCACTCCAAGGCAACACCAAGGTCATTCTTGCTTTTTGGAAATCAGAATCCACCAGCTGATATAGTTGATCAGCGGCGCTGTTTTCAAATAGAAATATTTCTTCATTAAGTAAAGCTTGGCTATCAGGCAATGCGTAAAACTCCGTGCCGCCGCCTTGCAACGCTCGGTTAGACTCTTTGATAACATCGATAATAGAGTTAACGCCCTTAACTTCGACGTTGCCTTTTGAATAAGCCTCTAGTTCTTCTTGCCATGCGCCCATTCTCTTTAGAAAGGCAATATCTTTGGCGCCGTTAACAACTCCGGTATCAAACACAATATCCATAGTCATGGTGCCGCTTAGTTCATCGTCTATAATTTGTGTTGACTTCACTATGTCTAAGTCAGCAGGCATCCAATTCAGCGGATCGTGGGAGAACTGCAACTTGACGACTTGCGTTAAAGCAAGCAACCCAGCAACAAGCCATATCAAGGCAATTTTTCCGCCATGCCGCCAAGAAAATGCGGCCAAACTCTCGATGAGTTTCGAAAAAGCAGTCTGACTATTCGTGTTTTTGGGTTGCTTTAATGGCAAAACCATAATTAACGCAGGAATCACCGTCACGGTAAGTAAAAATGCAATCATCACGCCCAACCCAGCATAAATGCCTAGATTTCTAATAGGCACAACCTCAGCAATAGATAGCGACATTAAGCCCCCTGCTGTGGTTAGTGAGGTCAACAGCATAGGAATAGAGGTATTTTGCACGGCAACATGCATGGCCGTTTTACGCTCTTCACCCAGTTGAATTCGTTGATAAAAATGCGTTAACAAATGCACCGCATCGCCGATGGTTACTGCCAATAGGAAGGTTGGTAATAACACTAACGGTATCTGAATTTTATTACCCGCTAACACATATATTCCCATCGTCAGCAACAAGCCAGCCATCACAGCAATTATCGGGGCAACCACGGCGCTTAACTGTCTAAAAAACAGCAATAGGGTCAAGATGATGAGCGCTAATGTGATTTGCAAAAAGAAAACCATCTCATCTTTCATGGTGCCCTCTAATTGCACGTTCATCGCTGGCATGCCTGCCATTATGGGTTCTAACTGAGGATAGTCGGCCATTATCACTTCAATATCCGCGATCATATCCATGAGTTGAAATTGAGTTACAAACGGCACTGCTTCTTCAACTGTGCTCGCTGTATTTACATCTGCTGAGAACGCATCGGTGGAAAACGCATCATCAGAAAAGGCATCGTCAAAGTTATCAGTAGCAAATGGATCGGCATTTGCACTACTGCCATAATCGTATGTCGCTGGCTCAACCATCACCAATGTCATGGTGCGCGCTTCATTAACTAAAATGCTACTCGCCATGGTGCTTTCTTGTATGCGTTGCTCAATTTGGGCAAGGTCGGCTTCGTTTTCGGGGGTTTTTTCTATCAGGTCCAATACCAAAAGGCTGTCTTCTGTTCCTTTTTGATAAGGCGCATTGACTATTGAGGTTACGTCGTTGGCATAACGCACTTCTGTTTCTAGCCGGCTGTGTAATTCTTGTAAGTCTGTTATAAATTGTGTCGACAGTACATCGCCACGAAGCCCAAGCATCACAATATCATTGCGTCCGAAGGCCTCTTTTACCAGGTTATAATCAATTCGTACGGGTGACGTTTCTGAGACAAAGTTTTCCATCTCTGGATCAAACTCAACATTACGCAAGTTCTGGCTGAAACCGATAAATACCACTAAGAAAAGTAGCAATGAAAGCTTAGGCTTATTAATAATCGCCAGGCTAAGGTTGGCTATCTTATTTTCTAGCCAATTTTTCCATGAGGTCATAACTACTTCTCCAGATTAAAATAGGTTGCGAATAACTTGGCATTAAAGTGGGCGAGATCACGATAAAACGCCTCATTAAAAACACCGGGATCTAGGTCATTCATTGGTTTTTCTAGCAGTTTTGGCCCCAATAACAGGGATTGAAATGAAACCCGAACGACCATGGTTATTTCTTCACGGCTGGAATTCACAATAACGTTACCGAAGTACTCTTCTGCCAAAGCAAGCGTCGGTCTGATCAAGGTTTCTAGCATCCACTCGCGCATTTCACTTTGCTCAAAGATCAGGGTGCGAAACACCAACATGGCTAGCTCGGCGGGCATACTTCGATAGAAATTCAGCAAAATATCCTCTAGGGAGGACTCCTTCGGGATGACACCAATATTAGCTTTTAGCTCCGAGGTCACTTGAGCAACGTAAGAAGCCATCATCTCGCGAAATAAACCGCTTTTAGAGCCAAAATAATAGGCGATCATGGCTGAATTCACCTTGGCTCTATCGGCAATTCTACGAATAGAGATATTGCTATAGGCATTTTTAAGAAACAGTTCACGAGCCGATTCTAACAAGGCGGCTCGGGTGCTGTCGGACGGTGTTTGAGCTGAATCCATCGAATACTCAACTTTATTAATCGTTTGATTAGTAGATTAGTCAGCAATACCACAATTACCTAATGCTTTCGTTCATCGAAATCAATCGTTTGATTAATACCAGATACAGACCTGAAATCGACCGTAGTTTTGGTCACAAAATCGTCTATACTCAATGATTCAGTCGTTAGCAACGCTATGCAAATAGGTTTATTCGAAGATGTCTCAAGCAATACCGCCCACCTCAGAGCGCTTGGAAAAAGCATGGATCTCTATGATCCAAGCCCCTCGTGCGACATTAAAGCAACTCGATACCCTCATTGCTGAGCTCGATGAATCTGATCCGGGCTATGATATGGCCCTATTTTACCGTGGTAATTGTCTAATATTTACAGCAGACTATCGTGCCGCGATCAGCCAACTTAAAACCGCTTTGCAGCGTGCCGTAAAAGTCAACGATGAATCTCAAGTACGAAGGGTCAATAATGCGCTAGGTATGGCTTACAAAAGCACAGGCGAATATGGCAAAGCGTTGCAAGCACTCGAAACCTCTATTGAGCTATCTAAAGCACAGCATTACAACTACGGTCAATTAGCTGCTCAGCTCAACCTTGCCGATCTGTATTACGATGCACAAGACTATGTCATGTGTGAACAAAACATAAATGAGGTTATGGGGCTAGATCATTCCGATTGCGATGACGAGTCCATTGCCGAGCTGTATTTACAGCAAGCCAAAATATTCCTATTGCATTTAGACTTTGAAAGCGCCGAACACTCAATCAAAAATACACTCAAACTTGCTTACCAGCTTAACTACATTCACTTAACCATGACTGCGTTGGTCCTCAAAGGTCGGCTGTATCGCCTTAAAGGAGACTTGGCCGATGCTGTCACCATTTTAGAGAAAGTAATAAGCGACCCTAACTTTGAACTCGAAGGTTCCATGGGGTTAAGCGCTTACGTCGAACTGGCAAAGGCGCTCTTTAGCCAACAAAACCAGCCAAAAGCCTTATCTATCATCAATGATGCATTGAGAATCAATAGTCATCATAGCGACCCTTCTGCCTTACGCTTACAAGTGTATGAGTTAGCCGCGACCTGTTATCAAGAATCGGGCAACCTAGAGTTGGCGAATCGATATTTGCGTTTAACCATAGAAATGGAGCGTTCGGTTGTCAACCAACGCAATAAGAAAGCACTTGAACTGGGTAAAGCGCGACTGCAACGTGAAAACCAAATGATTAAGCAAGAGATCATTAAAAAAGAAAACGCCTACTTAAAAAGTGCGAGAAGCCAGTTAGAAGTGATAAACAAAATTGCTATCGAAATTGCAGAAACGCTCAATGTCAATGCGCTCGGAGATCGGTTATATTCATTACTTAGCGAATATTTAGATGCACACTTCATTGCCCTTTCAGAAAATGATCCTGAGCAATCACGGGTAGTTTTCCGGGCGATTATAGATGATGGCCACCCGCAAAAGCTCTACTCTATTCGGTACGATGAAGAAGGCAGTAAAACCATCGAAGCGGTATTAACACATCAAACAATCTCACTGGATGGTCTCAACCCAAAACGCAAACAAGTCGGCGATAGCGGCTTACAACCGCATTCGCAACTTTTTTTACCTTTGTTAAATAAAAATGATGTCATTGGTGTATTATCTATTCAGAGCGCCATTCCAAACCGATTTAAAGGCGACGAATATAAATTGGTCCTCGCCATCACTCCCTTTATTTCACTTGCCTTTAGTAACGCGCTAAGCCATGAAAAGCTTCAAAAACTCAATAGAATTTTGGTTAACGACAAAAAGGAGATCATCGAAGCCCAAGAAAAAATTGAATTTCTTGCCTTACATGACCCTCTCACAGAATTGCCTAATCGCCGTGCCTTGAGCCAATACTTGGACACTGCAATCGCCAATTTAGATGCCAATAAACCCTTCGCTTTAGCCTATATTGATTTAGACAAATTCAAACCGGTGAATGATTTATATGGACATCAAGTTGGTGATTTAGTATTGCAAATAGTTGCAGAGCGAATTAATAGTGTACTACGAAGTTCTGATTTTTGTGCTCGTGTTGGTGGTGATGAGTTTGTTTTGGTTATCGACCATATAGAAGATAGGTCACAACTAGTAAACATGTGTAAACGCATACTCATAAGCATTGAAACGCCCATCAGTGTTGAACAGCACCTGGTAAATTTGTCAGCAAGTATTGGTGTTGTTGAATACGAAAAACATGGACTCAATTTAGATGCCTTAATTCAGCAAGCAGATCGGGCAATGTACCAAGTTAAACAAGGCAGACAAGGTGGTGTGCTCTTAGCACCGTAGTAATAATGTTGATACTAAAATAATAGGTAATGTATGAATAAAATAATATTAGCGATTGTATTCGTTCTTTTTTGCTCAGTCTCTTTGCAGGCACAAGCTGTTCAGAAGTTTCCAAATATAATTAACGCGACCTATACCGTCACTGGCAATATCTATCGTTTCGATGTAACAATTTCATCTGAATACGACTCTGCGCAACGCTATGCCGATGCTTTTCGTATTTTAGATGAAGACGGCGTAGTTTACGGCATAAGAGAACTGGCACATGACCACGCTAATGAGCAACCCTTTACTCGATCACTTTCTGGCGTTAATATCCCCGACCCTATTAATACCTTGATTATCGAGGGTCGTGATCAAAAGTACGGTTGGGGCGGTGAGACGTTCTTAATTAAACTGATAGATAATTAACGACTAATTCTATTCATTTAGTGCTTTTTCATGAATGGAGATGATTGTTTTACTCGATACTGATTTCGCAAAATGAGTTTTCTGTATTGTTTGATATTCAGGGTCTGAAAAAAACGATTCCATGATGTCTATGCTTGGAAAGTCTATCGTAAACACTCTGTTAATATCGCCTTCGGTTTTTGAGATAAGCACCTCAGATACTTTAAAGTCGTAACCAAACGAACCTCCGTAAGTGTGCAAAATAGGCACCATACCTTCGCGATAGCGTTGGTACTCTTCATCATCTGTTACAAACAAACCCATTATTCGTTCTACTGCCATACTCTACTCCTTGCGCCAATATGTGCTGTATTCGTTATTTTAATCAAGCTTAGCTTTGTTACCGGCCAAAAAACCGGAATCTAATTCAGGAATATAATTTATTTTAGTCGCATCACTATATTGGGCAATGACTTGAAATGTTTCTGTTAGATAGACCATTAGACTACAATGAAGCCCAAGCGACTCATGACGATAAATGGCAACCATGTTTTCTGGCTTGCTATTTTTATTATAAATATCGGTCAATTGTATGGCTATTTCATCTAGTGCCATTGCCGCCATCATGGCGTCACCTAAATCTATTTTATACCAATCACTCATTAAATCACCTCCTGAAGTAAAGCTTAGTTACGCCCCCAGAAGTGGTAGATGTTTTAATTCATGATAGCGTAATGCCATTGTTAAACAGCCACGTAGTTCCTGAGTAGGTAGCGGCTGGTCAATTGGAATGACAATTTCTCTATTACCGACAAACTGAAAAGCAGAACCATAAATCTCTTTAGAGATTTCTACCAAGGTAGTCTTGCAGTTAAAGAATATAGACACTGCATTTGGATGTTTGGCTTTCCAATCCATTCGTATCGGGCTGCCTTTCTTTGACGCAAAACTCGGCTCACCCCACTTTAAGGATTCGGTAATTGAACCCAGGCTTTCTTCGTCTGCGATGTCTAGAATCATGTCTCTAATTTGCAATAAATAACGGCGTGCAGGTTCTGGGTAGGTTTCAAGTAATGACTGTATATCTTTATCCATTAGATTTTCCTTGCTTTATATTAGAAAACCCTTATATTGAAGAAATATAACTACTAGGGTGATTTTATGTTCGGTTTTCTTAAAAAACTATTTCAAGACGATACCACAGAATTAACAGCTGCAATAAGCCAAGGCGGTACCATTATTGATGTTCGCTCTGCAGCGGAATTCAGTGGCGGCTCAGCTCCAGGTGCCATCAATTACCCGCATGACACCATAGGCAAGCACGCTAAAAAAATTGCCAAGATGCCACAACCTATCATTCTATGCTGCGCCTCAGGCATGCGTTCAGGCGTTGCACTGGGCACACTAAAAAGCGCAGGCATTACCAACGCAATCAATGGCAAAACCCATGGTCGTGTAGCCCAAGCCGCCGCTAAAAAGTAAGCACTCTTTTACGCTCCACCTCACCAGGTAGGAGCCCGCGGAGACGCGAGTTTTTACCCCCGCACCACTTCACGCCTAGCCGCCCAATTACCTCAGCACCTCAAGGTAGGAGCGTTCGGAGCCTGCGGAGACGCGATTGTTTACCTCCCTGTAAGCTAAGCCTCGCCATCCATGGCTCGAATTCCCGATCAAGGGTAATTGGGCACCTAGGCTAACTTCTGTGGTTTTTTGATCTTTTAGACCCGAAGCCCGCAGCAAAAAAAATGTAAACAAAATCCTGATAATGCTAAGTTAATTAAACCTAAAAGGAGTTTTTATGAAACCACGCATTAGCATGATCACTTTAGGCGTTGATGATTTGACGCGCGCTATTAATTTTTATCAGCACGGTTTGGGGTTTCCGCGTCATGGCGAGGGGGAAGAGGCCAATGTCGCTTTCTTCAATTTGGACGGTACTTGGTTGAGTTTGTATGGTCGACAAGCACTGGCTGAAGATGCTCAAGTTGCGTTTGAGCCTGCGGCCTTTAACTCTTGTTCAATGTCACACAACCTCGCTACTGAAGCCGATGTTGATGAGGTGTTTCAACAAGCGCTTGATGCCGGTGCCACACTGGTTAAAATGCCTGAAAAGGTATTCTGGGGTGGTTATAGCGGTTATTTTAAAGACCCTGATGGCCACTTGTGGGAAATTGCATTCAATCCGTTTAATTGGATAGGACCTGAAGATAAGCCCTAAAAAATAAAGGCCCACGATATAAATAATATGGGCCTTGCCTGCTAAGTAGTGGGCTACTTATATTTGCCTTTATTTAAACCTCGCCAGTGAATTCGCCACGTGCTGGGTAATTATTTTTTATCACAAAATCCAAAGCACCGACTAACTCGGCAAAGTTTGGTCGAATAAACGGCATCGTTTGAATGGAAGAGAAGTACAAGCTTTGATCTGGGCCTATTAAGAACAAACCCGGCTCAGAAAATAAAGCAGGCTCTTCGATGCCTAACGATGTTTTACCGCGTGAAGTCGAGATAAACAAACCCCATTCTTTTGCCACCGGCAATGGTAAATCATAAGCAAACTGAAGCGTATCCGAGCCAATTTTATCGGCCATGGTTCGAGCGCGATGCTCCGGGTCACTGCTCACTGCAATCACATTAACACCACGCTCATTCAATGCTGGTAATTGTGCAGCAAGCTCAATTAAGTACTTGGCACAGATAGGGCAATGCAAGCCGCGGTAGAAAACCACAAGCGTGCCACGCTCGCCACTGGCGGTAGATAAATTAAAATCTGGGCCAGATAAGGTAGGCAGGATTAAGTTTGGCGTTTTCAGACGTGGAATTAGCATTTGAATTACCTCAGTTATGTGTTTAGTCACACCACTTTAATGTACAATTAGCTATAGTTTATACTTATTTAATGATGGATCGTACTTAATGCACCTTGATCGCCTCAGTACTTTGTTTCAACACGCAGAATTCAACGTCATAAGCAGCACGGCGACAGAGCTGGCTCCAGCCTTAGATATACGTGAAATAGATGCCGACTCTATCAAGGTAACCTACCTACGACATACTCAAAGCCAAGCACTCTCACCCGCGGCAGTTAAACTCGATTTCGGTGGACCACAAAGCGCACTCTATCAAGCTATCCCTGAAACCCTAACCATGACCCTCACGCACAATAGCAGCGCATGGGCCATGGCGCATACCGTGCTATTAGAAACCAACGCACCTCGCTGCGGTAGCCCTGTCATGCTCAATCGACTTATCGAAGTCTTACTAATTTACCTGCTTAGAGACGCCATAGAACACGGCACTCAAATGCCCGGAATGCTACTTGGCTTAGCCGATGACCACTTAAAATTCGCACTCGTCGCGGTACACGATTCACCCGGCCACCCTTGGACCGTTGATGAACTCGCCAGAATCAGCGGTGTTTCAAGAACCCTATTTTACAAACGATTCAACGAACTCGTCGGCTGCTCACCTCTTCACTATTTACGCCAATGGCGCATGACTCTCGCACGCGGTTATTTAATCAAAGGCAAACGCATCACCAGCGTAGCGCGCGATATGGGGTATCGATCAAATGAAGGTTTTTCCCGGGCATTCCATCAGCATTTTGGGGTTTGGCCGAGTGAGTGTAGGTAGAGATTGGTTTTTGGCTGCTGGCTTCGGGCTGCGTGTTAAAAACTAAAACCCGGCACCTTGGTTAGCACCTAGACTCGCAATTACCTTTGATCGGGTATCTGAGGCGTGGATGCCGAAGCTTAGCTTACAGGGATGTACTTGCAGCGACCGAGCAAGGGTGATTGGGAGGCTAGGGGCGGTTTTTGGCTGCGGGCTTCGGGCTACGGGTTCAAAAAACTAAAAATCGGTACCGTGGTTAGCACCTAGACTCGCAATTACCCTTGATCGGGTATCTGAGGCATGGATGCCGAAGCTTAGCTTACAGGGATGTACTCGCAGCGACCGAGCAAGGGTGATTGGGAGGCTGGGGGCGGTTTTTGGTTTCGAGCTGCGGGCTGCGTGTTAAAAGCTAAAAGCCGGCTCTTTGTGGTTGCCGGCTTTTAAAATTTCTACCTGACTATGGCAGTGGGAAGCCATCTGCGGCTACCCAAATTTCGAACCAGGTTTGACGATCAATTTCGATATCTAGTGCGCCCGCTAAGCCTTTAATACGGGATAAATTATTGGTGCCTGCTACTGGTAAAATATTTGCTGGGTGAGCTAGGAGCCATGCGATAGCGACTAAGTCTATGCGAGTATTTTGCTCTTTAGCAACACGTTCAAGGACAGGGCGAACTCGAACCGCGGCGGCGCTATCGCCGAACAATTCACCACCGGCTAACGGCGACCAAGCCATGATCCGAAGATCATCATTTAGCAGGGCAGAAACATCACCATTGGTGAATGAATTTTTTGCCATTACGTTCATTTCAATTTGGTTTAGCACTAACTTGTGCTGCATATTTTTTTGCAACCAACGCCAATCTTCAGGACGAAAATTTGAAACACCTACTGATTTTACCTTACCCGAATCGATCAGTTTATCTAGCACTGCACCGGTTTTTTCGGCATCCATCATCGGATCAGGGCGGTGCAATAACAACGTATCAACCATTTCAGTTTGCAGCAAACTTAACGACTGATTCACACTGCTTTCAATATAAGCCGGAGTTGTATCATAAAAACCGACACGGCGATCAGGAAACTTATCTGTCTTCATGCAGATATCTGTTTTGGTAACAATTTCCATCTGATCACGTAGCGATTTATCTTCAGCCAACGCCAAACCAAACAGCTTTTCACATTCATGATTGCCATAAATATCAGCATGATCAAACGTAGTAATCCCCTCCGCCAGCGCGGCATCTATTTTCGCTCTAACGTGTTTAATGCTTGTATCTGCATCATCTGCAATACGCCAAGCGCCATAAACCAAGCGGCTAAAGCTGACATCAGAGTTTGGTAAAGAAATACGTTTCATATTAAAAGCCCAATTATTTATAAACTAACCGACACTTTAAACTCCTGCTATTCAATAGCAATATCAAAGCCGACAAAACCTCGCACTTTAGTCCGACACCGACCCGGTTATCTACCTTAAAATCTGTTAAACTGCCCCAAACCCAAATGAGTAAGCACGTTGCTTTATATATCCAATCACGTCGTCATCCCCGACGACGAAATAGACCTAAGCGCCATTCGCGCCCAAGGTGCCGGCGGCCAGAACGTCAACAAGGTGAGCAGTGCAATCCACTTACGCTTCAACATACACGCATCCTCACTGCCTTATTTTTACAAAGAGCGATTGTTAGCGCACAAAGACAGCCGCATCACCGCCGATGGCACCATCATCATCAAAGCCCAAACCCATCGAACCCAAGAAAAAAACCGAAACGACGCTCTAGAGCGTCTAAAAACACTCATCTTAGAAGCCACCGTCATCCAAAAAACCCGCAGACCCACCAAACCAACCCGGAACTCGCAAAAGCGACGTATGGATAAAAAGACTAAACACAGTAAGACGAAAGCGTTGCGTGGGAGAGTTAAGGGGGATTAAGGCGCCCAGCCAGTATACTCAGACATATCGTATATGTAGTATTGGAATAGGTTTCAGGAGTCAAATACTTATCCCTCGCTATGCTCAGCGAGCAGCTCTGCAATCGTAGGGGCTTGTGATAATTTCCAGCCTGAAGGAAATTTAATCTCATCAAAGAATGCAATAGCGTTTTTAGAGCCTTTTTCATCTGATCGGTAGCTCAGTATGGCTAACTCATCTAAAATATTCATTTCTCTTTCACTACTGATAGCTTGGCTGGAATTTTTAAGAATCCCCCAACCTGTATCCCATGCCATAAGTTCAACTTTTCTTAGTGCATAAAGGTCACGTACTATATTTCCTTTAATAAACGAAAGGCCATTAAGGTTAAAAATCCCGAACTTACTCGGACCTTCCTTTTGCTCTCTGCAAAGCCTCCAAGCCTCCCCTGCATAAATAAATTCACTTTTAGGTACATCATATCTATCGAATTTTAAATCAAGTATATCTGAATGCACATCATCTAATTGCGCGTCAACCATTACCCAACGTTGATCAGCTTCTTGCCAGTACTCGCATATCCAATGATCTTCAAACCTATCAGGCGTTAAGTATTTCGAAAAACCACATCTAATCCTTGCTGGAATATCTTTTTCTCTAAAAATGGAACATAGCAACAATGAGAAGTCTCTGCATACACCAACCACTCTGTCTTGAGGCCGATGTATTTCAGTTATAGTAGCCCCTGCTTTGGACTCAGATGTTATCAAAATTTCATTTGCATATCGTATTTGCATTTCGGTTAATCGAGTATGGTTATCAATTTCGACACCATAGTGCTCAAGCCAATACGAATGAATCAAGTTATTTTGGACAAAGCTACAGATAGCTTCAACATTTTTTGGTATGTCTTGAATGACATCAACAAAGTCATTCACACTACTATAAGCGCTGTGTGATCGATAAAAATATAAATCCATTAATCGTCCTTAACAGAGCAGTATCTGGTTACGCAATACGTTCCAAAAGTATGGAACTCTCTTCACTTTCTAAAACAGTAAAGCCATTGTTCAAATAAAAACACAATGCTCGCTTATTCACATGAAAACACCTCAACCTTAATCGCTTATCAGGCTGAAGGTTTTGAATTAGGTGGAGCGCCTCCCTTCCTAAAGCCTCACCCTGAAAGCGTGGGTCAAGAACAATCATATTCAAGTAAGTGTCATTTTCATTTAACTCATACTGTACGTAACCGATTTTACTTTCTTTATAAATCACAAAGGAGGTATTTAATTCAAAAAATCGACTGTTAAACTCATTTGCTTGCCACTCTATTTCCCAGCTCCAAATTTTTTCGATATATGGCCTCATCGCAGGAACAAACATGTCCCATACTTCAGCCTTATCTTCCTCATTTGCGGGTAGTAATCTTACTTGCATAATTCCCTAAACATAACAGATAACTATTCGGCTGACGCCAATGCTGTAGCGTCATATATGTAATTTCGGTCATCGTGGCACTTAGCGCTTTTTCTGTCAATTGGGAGATTGAAAGGTGGTTATTGGCTGCGAGCTGCGGGTTAAAACCAAAAAAAAACGCCACCGGCGCAGTATCTGTTGGTAGCTGAGGCTAGACGTTGTGGTTAGCTGTCGCGTCTTCGCTTTGCTTCGAAGGCTCCTACGGGGTTTTTTACCAACAAATGCCGCGTTGGTGTATCAGATGTCAGCTTGGGTGAGGGGGTGAATTTAAAAGTGAATGACTGTTTGAGCAAAGCGAGTTGTTATGAACGGCTTAAATTTCCACCGGAACCCAAAAGCCAGCATCGTGGCATGGGCTTTGGGGAACGGTGGCTGTGGTTGGCTGTCGCGCCTGCGCAAGCTTCGGTCGCTCCTACAGGCTAAGCTATTGGTTTTGGGGTTAACTTGCAGCTGGCAGCTTGAAGCTCACGGAGCCCATAGGGCGACATTCTATTTCCCCTCAAAGGGCAACATTCTGTATTTCCCCCAAATAGCTTCTATACTGAAAAAACGACAATTTTAGACAGTAGGTTTAACCATGGCAGAGCAAAAATACAGATTGGTGACACGCAGTGATTTTGATGGGCTTGTGTGTGCGGCGATTTTGAAAGAACTTGATATGATCGATGACATTTTGTTTGTGCATCCTAAGGATATGCAAGATGGCAAAATAGAGATTACCGCAAACGATATTACCACCAACCTGCCTTATGTAGAGGCCGCCTACCTGTCGTTTGACCACCATTTGAGTGAAACCATTCGCAACGAAAAACGCGACAATCACGTGATCGACCCGGAAGCACCTTCAGCTGCCCGAGTTGTGTATGACTATTATGGCGGCAAAGAAAAGATAACCAATATTTCAGACGAGTTGATGATTGCCGTCGATAAAGGCGACTCAGCAGATTTCACCAAAGACGAAATTTTAGACCCACGTGGCTGGGACTTAATGAACTTCTTGATGGATGCCCGGACCGGGCTCGGCCGCTTCCGAGAATTTACCATTTCAAACTATCAACTCATGATGAAACTGATTGATGAATGCCGCAGAAACCCGATAGAAGAAATTTTGAAGATGTCCGACGTACATGAGCGCGTTGAACTTTATATGGAGCAACAAACGAAAGCCAACGAACAAATAATGCGTTGTGCCTCCGTTCATAAAAACTTAGTCGTACTAAACCTACAAAAAGAAGAGACCATTTGGGCCACCAACCGATTCATAATTTATGCGCTGTTTCCACAATGCAATATATCTATTCATCGCATGTGGGGCTTAAAACAGCAAAATACCGTCTTCGCCATTGGTAAATCTATCTTAGACCGATCCTCAAAAACCAATGTTGGCGAACTATGTTTGCAATACAACGGCGGTGGTCATCATGCAGCAGGCACCTGCCAAGTCAGCAATGAAGAGGCCGGAACAGTACTCACAAGATTGATTGATAAAATCACCAGCGATGGCTAACAATTGGCCATTGAACTGACCTAAATCAAGGCCCTATTGGTGTTAACATAGACACTGTCAGGGCTAATCAAAAAATGGGGTGAGTAATGATTCGACAAGCGACGGACACAGACTTTCCTGAACTAGCTGACATTTATCATGATGCCAGCTTGTTAGCGCATCCATTTATTGACCCTGAGTTTATCAGTCAAGATAAGAAACGCCTGCGTGATGAGTACTTACCTTTAAATAAATCTTATGTTTACGAAAAAAATGGCGACATACTCGGTTTTATTTCGCTCACCCTCGATCATATCAACGGGCTATTTATTTCTGTGGATGCACAGCGTTTAGGCATTGGCACTGCACTATTAGACCATGTTAAAGAACGCCATGAACATTTGGAGCTATGCTGCTTTATCGACAACTACAATGCGCAACGATTTTATTTCGCGCAAGATTTTGAAGTTGTCACCGAACAAAAAAATGAAAAACTACCCTTCGATGAATACCTAATGCGCTGGCCAGCTCAATAAACTGCTTGAATCTAACTTGGCGCAGTAAGAGGAGTAGCCAAAGGGTCTATTTTAATAAGCCTCAGCGAGAGGGATCTCGCTGTGGAGTGTCACATGGATGTGCTTGAACGACTTATTAAAATAAGCCTTTGGTTGCTCCGTAACAAACCACAGCTTCTGCCTATGCCTAGGTTCCAACTAGCCTAAATAACGGCTGTTAATGTGGTTTAGAAAATAAGCTGGGTTTAACGTCTCGCCAGTTGCCTGCACCATTAACTCATCGTAACTTAATGAGCTGCCCTTGCTCCAAATATTCGTAGCAAGCCAGTCAAAAATAGGTTCCAAGTCTAATGAAGCTACAAGTTGGGGGGCGTTTGGAATTTGCTTTAACATCGCCTCATGAAGCTGCGCTGCATTGAGTGCACCCAGCGTATAAGACGGAAAATAACCAACGGCTCCGCTTGGCCAATGCACATCTTGCATCGGGCCATTTTTGTAATCGCCTTTTGTGTCTAAGCCCAAATAACGACTCATAGATTCATCCCAACGTTCTGGAATATCGCTCACACTGGCTCGGCCCAAAATAATGTCGCGCTCTAGTTCGTAGCGCAAAATAACATGCAGTGGATAAGTCACTTCATCGGCGTTAACTCGAATTAATCCTGGTTTTACATGGGTGTACATTTTACGCATGTTGTCGGCTTGATAAGCTGCTTCGTTGCCGGAAAATTTTTTTACTATGGGTGCAATGGCGTCAATAAAAGGCGCGCTGCGGCCTAGCTGCATTTCAAAAAACAAACTTTGGCTTTCGTGTACACCCATGCCCATGGCTTGACCTACCGGCTGAAAACGCCAGTCTTTTGGTAAGCCCGTTTCATAGCGCGAATGACCGGTTTCATGGATCACGCCCATAATGCCCTCGATCACATTGTTTTCATCGTAGCGAGAAGTTATACGGCTATCGTCACTGACTCCACCACTGAAAGGATGCGCTGCTTCATCTAATCGGCCGTGATTAAAATCAAAGCCTAAATTGCTCATCAACTCTTTAGCTAAGGCAATTTGCTTGGCTTTGTCTACCGGGGCAGACGGCTGAATAATCGGAGATGCTGCATTTTGTTTTTCAGTAATCTGCGTAAGCAAACCGGGTATGGCTTCTTTTAATTGGGCAAATACTGGGTCAATTCTGCTCATGGTTGTGCCTGGGTCAAAAATATCGAGCAGAGCTTCGTAGTCGTTGGCGTAACCCCTCTCTGCACCTAAGGCATTATTTAACGCTTGAGCTTTTTCTTTAGTGAGGTCAAAAACTTTTTGTAACAACGGTTCAAAATCGGTCCAATTATTATCGGTGCGTAAAGAGCGCCAGGCGTATTCACATTCATTTGTCGCCATGGCATAGGCTTCAACCAAGTCTTTAGGGACAGACGTTGCTTGTTTCCAATGACTGCGCATTTGCTTTAAGTTGGCTAACTGCCAGTCATTTAGGTTTGCTTTGTCTTGCTCTGCCTGAGCAAAGGCATCGGCTAAGGCGGGGGCTTGAAGAATTTCAGTATTTAACACGTCGAGTTCGGCTAAGGCGCGACCGCGAGAATCATTACCGCCGCTAGGCATCATCACTTGTTGATCCCAACCTAACATTGCTCCGGCATGTTCTAGCTGGGCTAATCGGTAGAAGGTCTTTTCAAGCGTGCTGTAACTCATGGTTATTCTCTCCAAGTGATTGTCGAAACAGATTTAATTCGTCAGTATATAGGCTTATTCTTTGTTTAATAATGAGTAGCACTATGTTGTTGTCTGACTTGACTGTCAAAATAGGTTCACAGTCACTGCTGTCCATTGATCATTGGGCGATTGAAACTAACCAAAGCTGGTTAGTCATGGGAACCAACGGCAGCGGTAAAACCACCTTAGGTCGAGTACTGGCAAACGAACAAAAATTAAGCAGCGGCTCCTTGACCCATACGCCTAACAAGGTGCAGTTTTTGTCGCTAGAAAGCCAACAAGAACTCTATGAGCGCGAACTGTACCGCGACGACACTGACTTTATTGATCAAATAGATAACGGCACACCCGTGCGCGAATTGCTTAGTGAGGTTCATGCATGGTCAGACCGTCATGAGCAATTATCGGCCAGTTTACACCTGGAGCCATTACTCGATCGCGGTTACCGCGTGTTGTCCAGTGGCGAAGGTCGCCGAGTGATGCTCGCCCGTGCATTGCTCGATGAACCTGATCTCCTCATTCTCGATGAACCTTTTGAAGGCCTCGACCTGGCTAGCCGTAAGGAACTGCATGCATTAATTACCAACCTAATTAACGCAGGGCATTGGCTAATTTTGCTGGTGAACCAGTTTGATGATGTTGTGCAAGGCTTTGAGCACATGGCCTTACTTGATAAAGGCAAGTTACTTTATCAAGGCCCTTTATCTGCCGAATCGTCTGAATCTCAATGGCTTCACTTAGCCGCCTTGAATAAAACGCCTATTAGCTTGCCACCGACACTGGGCGACACAACGCCCTGGCCTGCAGACAAGCCACTGGTACAGCTCACCCGTGGTTTTGTGCAATACGATGAAACTTTCCAGTTTCAAGGCCTAAACTGGATGTTAATGCCCACCCAGCATAGCCAAATTCATGGCCCAAACGGATGCGGCAAGTCAACATTGCTTGGCCTAATCACTGGCGACCATCCGCAGTGTTACCGCAACAACTTAGAGGTATTGGGTTACCAACGTGGACAAGGTGAAAGCATTTGGCAGGTCAAGAAAAACATTGGCTATGTGTCTGGTGCATTGCATCGTGACTATCGTGTGTCGGGCAATGCGGTCACCGCGATTATATCGGGCTTAACCGACTCCATTGGCGTGTACCAAGCCACCGGCGATTCGGAGCACCATTTGGCGATGCAGTGGTTAGAGATCATTGGTTTAGCCGAAAAAGCCAACCGGCCTTTTAAGAAGCTTTCTATGGGTGAACAACGCTTGGTATTGATCGCACGCGCGCTCATAAAGCAGCCAAAGTTACTCATTCTCGATGAGCCTACGCAGGGTTTAGACGACTTTAACCGTCACTATGTTATGCAAGTGGTGAACACCTTAATAACAGGCAATGACAGTACTTTATTGCTGGTATCTCACCGTCAAGACGAGACCTTAGACTGTATTAAGTCTCGATTGGTGTTTACACCCTCGACACTTAAGAACACCTTATTCGACGTTAATTTTCTGGGCCCGGAATATCGAGAAGCTTAAAGCTGGTATGTCGCAGGCGATGGCTGATGGTTTCAGCCATTTTCCACAAAACTCTAAAAGCTAAGGCTGGTTCATCTTCTGCCATTTGTAATAATTGTCGCTTAGTGGTGATGACAAATTGCGTTTTCATGGTTGCCTCGGCTAAGCCAGAGCGGGGAGCCCCGTCGATCAACGATAGCTCACCAAAGGTTTGCGACTTTTTTAGCAACGCCAATGATCTAACCTGGTTGTCAGCTCCAGTCTTGCTGATCCGAATAGCGCCCGACACAATTAAACCCATGTAATCGGCTTTTGCCCCTTCATAAAAAATAATCTGGCCACGTTCGGCTTCGTAGGCAGTGAAATACCGCCCGATGAGCAATATATCGCTCCATTGGAAATCATTTGCCCAATTTGTTTTATCTATCAATTCCGCAACACTATGAGCAGAAAAGTTAGTGGCTTTGATTTTTTCCATCAAGTAAACCCTAATACGCTAAAGTTCAGTTAAGCATTCATTGATTGGCGGGGCAATGGCATAGGCGTTTATTTTAATTTTTAGAGCCAACTCACAGAGTTAGCGAAGCGATGCTATGATTTCATATTCTTCAATTGACACTGGAGATACCGAGAGCCGTGATTGCTTAACTAGCTTCATCTCAGTCAATTCAGCAATGGTCTTTATCAGCGCAAGCGTTACCGGCTTGCTCCATTTTTCGACAAAGCTGACATCAACCAAGCTCCAACGGTTATTTTCTGAACTGCTTTTCACATCAAAGTATTTGGAATTAACGTCAAGCGCATTGTAATCGTCATAGGCGGTTTTAATAATTTTACCCTCGCCAACAATCGCGGGTATTGCACATGCGGAATGATAAATAAGCACGGTATCGCCTAATGCCATCTCGCGTAAAAAATTTCTTGCTTGGTAATTACGAATACCATCCCAAGGTTCCCCTTTATTACCTTTGGCTTTTAAATCGTCAATGGAGAATTCGTTTGGTTCTGTTTTTAATAACCAACATTGTCTATTCATGCGTCTAAATTCCTTAAAAAATAGGGTATATGTAGTCTTTTACCGTTATTTGTCACAAAAGAAAAACAAAATTTGAACTTACGCACAGAACTAGGTTATAAATAGGGGCAGAATAATAAAAAGAAGTCAGAAGTAAGCACTTGCTCGCTATCTGAACATTGAGTAGTCACTAACGTAAGTTAATAATAAGAAAAGCTATGATTCAAAAACGAAGCAAACCCGATATTATTGTGTTGCTCGTATTGATGTTAGGTTTAGGGGTCACGATGTCGAGCGTGTCCAATAGCGATCAGCGTAAACCATTAAGTCAGGCTCAAATTCAAGCGTCTGGCATTATCATCAGTAACAACCAATAATTAACATACTCGCGAAAAGGAGTTCGCGGTGTTAAACCTCCCCCTCTCACTTTATTCGTATTCAACTAGAACTCTAATTCTTAAACCAGCCACGGAACGAGGACTGGCCCAAGGGGTTATTTTAATAAGCCTCAGCGAGAGGGATCCCGCTGTGGAGTGTCACATGGAAGTGCTTGAACGACTTATTAAAATAACCCCTTGGGCCAGCCCGTAAAAAGCCACAGTTTCAGGTTGCGAACTAGCTTAAAGACTAACGAACCCGGTAATAGCGTTGATCTGTGACTATACCTTTGAGCGAAATATCCCAAGGTTCCAACGGAACAATTTCTAACTTTTGACATTCATGCGCTACGCCAATTAATTTTGGCTGATGCGGCCAAGAAAGCGCTTGAGCGAATGTTCGATCATAAAAGCCACCACCCATGCCAATACGACCGCCATTTACATCGAACCCAACTAGCGGCAATAAAACGGTACTTAGCTGCCAAGGCTGAACTCTATGCGAAGTTTGTGGCTCTGGAATACCATAATGGTTGTTCAATAACGGTTCGCCTGGCAGATAACGGGCAAACCACAATCTAGGCTTAAAAGGGTGCAATACAGGCAAAAACACCTCTATTCGCTGCTCGAAGCAATATTCCATCAACGGTTGCAGTGATATTTCACCATCCATCGCCCAATACATGGCGATACGCGGGGTTTTAGAGGCTGATAGATGTGGTTTTAATGCATTGACTAAAGAAGTCGCTGCAAGACGCTGCTGTTCGGCAGATAAAGATCGTCGTTTGCGTCTTAGCTGGCTTCGGAGAGTTGTTTTTGATTGCGCAACTGTTGAGTCAGACGTAGAGGATGAATTCGACATAGTGCTGACTAAGCCTGCTTTTAAGAAGGTAAATAGAGCCCCAAATTACCGCTGCCATGTGAGACCTTGAACCGTAGAGTTCAAGTCGGGGCCTTCCGAACTGAATTAGGCTTTCTGCCGGAGCAGACATGCACACATCAATTACAGGCCGACCCCTGGATAAGATTTATCGGCAGAGGACTTAACACAGCTGGCGAGTAACCCAGGGTTAAGTTGATTATAACGAATATTTAAAAAATCACAGCCTTGACATGACTGTTTTAACAAAGAAAAACAACACAATTCACGGTAAGCCAGCCTAGGCCTACCGTACAGCGGTTAAAACTTATTCAACCAATCCGCATGGCTGTAGGTTTTAAGCAAAACGGTGTTGAGATAGGTCGAGACACCGTTAGCATTGTAGGCGACTCGCAAGACGTTTCCGGCGCTATCTGTGTAATTTACCACGCCCTGCACTGCACTCAACTGACCATTAATTAACCGCCATTCGATTTCGGTTACGGTTTGCGCAGTAATGGTCCCTTTGTACTGGTGGGTGTCGTAGTTATATTTGCCGCCATGTTTGTAGTAAATGGTATCGTCCAGACCTGCTTTGCTGCTGTATCGGGCGTCTGCGCTGTAATCGGCAACCTTGATGGTTTGTTTGCCCGCTTTAAAATCAACATCGCCCTTGGCACTGTATTCAATATCAAGTGCGCCAGTACTGATCAGTGCGATAAAAGAGCCGCCAATGACCCCTTCAACAAGGCCTTTGGGTGTTTCGCATTGACTCAAAGCTAAGAAGTAATCGCCAGTCACACCGTCTTGAATGTCATCGTATTGGCCAGTGAACTGATATTTACCACTGGTTTGGCAGTCATCGACCACGTTGAAATTACCGAGCGTACGCACAGACATGCGTGACAGGCTTTTGGCCAAAGAGGCTTGTGAACCCACACCGACTTTTATAGTTTCATTAATTTGATTGGATACCGCCGTGGCAGCCAAAATAGATTCGGCGTTCTTAGAACTTATTTCGGTCTCTGGCAAACAAGCGGTCAGTATCAAGGCAGCGATGATACTCGTCAGTCCCTTAATATTCATCAACATCCCCAATGAGAAGCATTTTCATTATGATTGAGCAATATAGCATCAATTTTAGCCAGTGGTGATGCATTTTTTTAGTACTGAGTCGCAAATATGGCGATTGCACATAAGAAAGTAGAGCGACCTTTTTTACACTACCGCAAAAGCAACCTCTAGATATAAAAAGGCCTTAACCGGGCACCGCCGTCCCATAGTTTAGAAGCGGCCCATTGCTTGGAATTCGGGTGTTTGAAACATGGATGTTTCAAACAAGCCCCCATGGACGGGTTTATGGCGACCGAAATTTCAAGCAGTGGGCCGCTGAACCCCGCCTAAAGCCTGGGATATTTATGGGGCAACAGTGCCCAAAGGTACAACTTAACAACGACATAGCTTAAAAATAAGTATTTCTTAGTCCCATGAACAACTAATCCAGCAACGCACGCACTTCTGCCGCGGTTCCTTTAGATAGAGCAGCTTGAGCTAAGCGTCGACAGTCAGCTAAATCTAGCGAGCGTACCTTTTCTTTTACCAGAGCCAACATCGGAATGCTGGCCGATAATTCAGTAACGCCTAAACCAATGAGAATAGGCACGGCTGATACATCGCTGGCGATACTGCCGCAAATACCGGTCCACTTACCTTGTGCAACACTGGCTTTTGCTGTTGTTGCTATTAATCTTAAAACGGCTGGGTGTAGGGCATCTACTTGGGCCGCTAATTTAGGGTGGCCGCGATCCATGGCTAAGGTGTATTGGGTTAAATCGTTGGTGCCTATTGAAAAGAAATCGACTTCTTTGGCAAACTGATCTGCCAGTAATGCCGCTGAAGGTACTTCGATCATGATGCCAATTTCAATAGCCGTTACGTCTGCAAGTTTTTGCTCTTCTAAGACCAACTGTTTCGCCGCTCTAAATTCTTCTAAACTGGCAATCATCGGAAACATTATTCGCGGTTTACCCGCACTGGCTGCGTTCATAATGGCGCGGACTTGTTTACGCAATATGTGTGGGCGATTTAAACCCACTCGAATACCACGCTCACCAAGAAATGGATTCTCTTCCGCGGCCATAGGCAAATAGGCTAATGGTTTATCACCACCCACATCTAACGTACGAATAATACAGCTGCGCTGTGCACCTATGCCACTGAGAATGCCTTGATAGACTTTTGTTTGTTCTTCTAAACTTGGCTCGCTGACTCGATCAAGGTACAAAAATTCGGAGCGCACCAAACCTATACCATCGGCGCCGGCCTGTTCTGCTGCAATTGCGTCGTCTACACTACCTACGTTGGCGGCCACTTCAATGACAGTGCCATCAGTCGTGATAGCAGGTTTATTGGCATCTAGTTTTGCTTGTGCCAGTTGGTCTCGTAGGGCTTGTTGTAAATTGTTAAACGCAACCACGTCTTCATCGCTTGGGTTTAGTACAACAGTACCCTTGTTTGCATTTAAAATAACGCGCGTGCCCGCCGCTTGTTTGGTAATAGACTCTGATACGTTTACTAAATATGGGATATTTAATGAGCCAGCCAAAATGGCCGCGTGTGATGTTGAACCGCCACCCGTCGTGATGATTCCGACAACATTTTCTCTATCTAAACTAACCACTTCAGAGGGTGTGATGTCTTTCATGACCAGCACGGTATTTTTTGCCACCGATTGGGTTTGATCATCTATACCCAAAAGGTTACACATAACGCGGTAACCGACATCTTCAATATCGCTCGCTCGAGCTCTGAGTAAAGGACTTTCAACTGCGGCTAATGTTTTTACTTCTGCAGAGTAGGCACGATGCCATGCGGCTGCCGCACTCAATCCCTGCTGAATATTTGCGTGCGCCGTATTAATAATGGCGGGATCTTCTAATAACTCTAAATGCGCTGAAAACACTTCGGCTTGTGTGGCTAGTTTATCTTGCGCTAACTTTTCGACCAATTGCTGCAACGATTTCTTGGTTTGTGAAACCGCGTAATTTAGCTGCGCCGTTTCATCGTTAATATTGATACCTTGCTCAGGGAAACTTGGCAACTCTTTGTGGCGATACTCTAATGTACCCACCGCAATACCAGGCGCTGCTTTCACACCCTTAAGGCTGTTTCCAGTTGCATCATCTAAGGATAATAAAGGTGGCTCTTCTGGAAATTCATTGTCATCTGCTTGAGTCGTTTGGTTAACGTCTTCACCTAAACCAGCTTCAATCGCTGCGATTAATTCAGACAATGCTGCGGAGGCATCGGCACCGGTAGCCGTGACTAAAAGGGTGGTATTGAGTTTGGTTTGCAAACCCATAATGCCGGTAACGCTGGTTGCGAGACTGGTGCGTTCTGTCCCCGGAATTGTCAGGATGACAACGCTATTAAAACGTTTCGCCACTGCAGTTAATTGAGCCGCAGGCCGAGCATGTAAACCTTGTGGATTCTTAATAATAACTTCGCCCGATACGCTTGATTCATCTGTGCTTGCAACGGTATCGGCACTGAGCTTCGCCTGACTTAAAGGCAAAGCAAATAATTCATCTTTGTTGGCCGCAATAAGACGCGGATACGTTAAATTTGGCACGGTTTGTCCGCTGGTGATTAGTACCACCGTCTGGGCACTTAAACCTTGCTCTTCTATATAGCTTTTACTGAACTCAATTAAGGGCTGACCTTGGCTAACGGTCTGCCCTATTTTTACTTGAGGCTCAAAACCTATTCCTTTGAGTGTCACGGTATCAATGCCAATGTGCATCAATAGCTCAACATCATCTGTTACTTTGATCGCGACCGCATGTCCGGCATCGTGCAGTTGACTAATTGTGCCATCACAAGGCGCTAGCAGTACTACACCGCTAGGCTCTATGACAACACCGTCGCCTACCAGACGCTGAGCAAACACAGGGTCTGCTGAGCTTTCGATTGATAACAAAGTTCCATCTAATGGTGCTGACAGAATAAGGTTTTGAGCGTTCATATTTTTACCTAGTTTCGGTTACGAATTTATGTCTCAGGGTTTAGCAATTTCATTTCATCGGCAATAATTTCTGCCTCTGGGCCAATCACAACCTGAATGTTATTACTGCCAATTCGAACGACCGCTGCTGCACCTAAAGCTTTAAGTCCGGCTTCATCTACAACACTGGTGTCTTTCAACGTTAAGCGTAAACGCGTAATACAAGCGTCAATCTTAGTCATGTTGTCAAAACCACCGAGCAATTTCGCATAGTTTTGAGCTTGTTCAGTCTTACCTGAGCTCTTCGTTGGTTTAGCAACTTCTGCAGATGCAACACTTGCACTGCCACTACCGGCAACGGCTATTGTTTCTTCACGGCCTGGAGTCGTTAAGTTGAACATACGGATCAGCGTATAGAAAATACCGAAGTAAGCTGCAAAGTACACTAGACCAATAATCACCAAGGTCACTGGCTTAGTCGCTAAGCCCCAGTTTAGCACCATATCGAACAAGCCAGCTGAGAAGCCAAAGCCTGCCAAGACACCAAATAGGTTAGTCACAACAAGTGAGATACCTGTTAACACGGCATGAACGATATACAGCATCGGCGCCATGAACATAAACATAAACTCAAGCGGCTCTGTGATACCTGTTAGGAACGAGGTCAAAGCAACAGAGAACAAAACACCACCAATTTGCTTACGGTTTTCTGGCTTAGCGGTTAAGTACATTGCTAAAGCGCCCCCAGGAAGACCAAACATCATCACTGGGAAGAAGCCCGTCATGAATACACCGGCAGTTGGATCGCCAGCGAAGAAACGGTGTAGATCGCCATTAACTAACGCGCCTGCGGCGTTAGTGAAATCACCTAGTCCGAACCAGAAGTAAGAGTTTAATACGTGGTGTAAACCAAGCGGAATTAACGCGCGGTTCAATGTGCCGTATAAGAAATGCCCTAAAGAACCAGATTCAGCAATGCCATGGCCAAATGCATCAATACCGTTTTGGATAAATGGCCAAATATAACCTGCAGCCCAAGCAATAATTAAAATAATGAGGCCAGTCATGATCGGCACTAAGCGCTTACCGCTGAAGAAGCCAAGGTAAGTTGGAAGCTGCGTCGCTGAGAAACGGTTGTAACTGTGACCCGCTACGATACCAGCGATGATCCCGCCAAAGAACGACATGTTGATGTCAGGGTTAATTGTCCCTGCCGCTGCCGTTAATACGAAATAACCAACGGCGCCAGCTAAAGCTGCCGACCCTGCGCTATCTTTGGAGATACCGACTGCAATACCCATGGCGAATAGCAATGGTAGATTACTAAAAATAGCATCGCCGGCTGCGGCCATGAATGCAATATCTAATAAATCGCCCTGCCCAAGTCGCAACAGTAATGCTGCCACCGGTAAGACGGCGATGGGTAGCATAAGTGCTTTACCCAGTTGTTGGAGATAACCCAAGATGTTCATAAGCTTGCCTCATTTTTTTATGTTTTTGTTTGAACCCATTAATTCACGCTATGAATTAATGGTGAGATTAGACCTCCTAGTTATGTATTTCAACTGTAAATATAGAATAAATTGACTTTTGAACGACTTTTTTCACAGCATGAATTAATATATTGGTACTTTCATCTAATTGGTCTTAGGAAGCGCAACCAATTATGGGCAAAAACAAACATTTCGACTTGGTCGACAAAAAGGATTTATGAGCATAACCCCAGTGGCGAATCTCGATCGCGTTAAGCAGCATAATCTCGCACGTCTGTTCAAAATAATCGTAGAGTACGGGCTTATTTCACGTACCCAGCTCGCCGATGTTTCAAAAATGGCGGCAGGCAGTGTGACCAAATTAACTCGACTCTTAATTGAGCAAGGCTTAGTACACGAAGTCGATCACATTGCCTCTGAACGCGGACGCAAAGCAATTTTGTTAGCGCCAAAATCGGATGATATTCAGGTGCTCGCTGCTCGTGCTGATCGCGATTTTATCTATATCGGCTTATGCGATTTATCAGGAAACTTATTACACCGTATCTCTGTGCCGTTAAAAGCCAGCACCGAAAAGGCTTTCGTCGCGCAAATAACCAAAACATTACAGCGCTTTCTCGATAGCCAAAAAAGCATGATCAAACACATTATTGGCTTAGGCATTACGATGACAGGTATTGTGAGTCCAGAACAAAAAACGGTCTTTGCAATGCCAAAGATTCACATTAATCAGTTAAAGCTGGCTGATATTCTTGAAAAAGAGCTAAATTTGCCATGCCACCTTAATAACTTCAGTTCTGCGATGGCCTTGGCAGAGAAACAGGTAGGAGCCTCTTTCCATGCAGAAAATAGCTTGTTTGTTGAAGTACATAACGAAGTCAGCGCTGGGTTAATTGTAAACAATAGACTGGTGAGTAACTTAGGCGTGGGCGAAATAGGTCATATACAAATAGACCCTCAAGGTAAGTTGTGCGAATGCGGTAACTATGGCTGTTTAGAAACCTTGGTATCCAATGATGCCATTGTGGCAAATTACTGTAAGCAAGCTGAACTACCTAACAAAAATAAAGTGACCATCCAAACCATTTTAGAACTCGCTGATGCTGCCGATGAGTGTGCGATTTCGGTGTTAAACGAGGCTGCGCAACACCTAGGAAGCGCGCTTTCGAACGCGGTTAACCTATTACGCCCAGAGGTGATTATTATTGCAGGGGAAATAACGCAGGCTTGGTCGATAATAGAACCGACACTCCAACTACAATTAACCTCGAAGAGCTTGCAGATAGAAGGCGTAAAACAAGTCACCTTATTGCGCTCAGAGCTTTATGAAAGCCCTTGGTACAGTGGCTATGCGTTGGTTCGGGAGGCGCTTCTAAGCGGTGAATTGCTCCCTAACCTACTAACTGAAGAGCAACCGATAGATATGAGTAAGTTTTAGCGTTCGTCTGGTTGCTCAAAGTCTAGGTCAAAACGAGAATCATCAGCTTCAGGTAAAAGTGCTTCAATTTTAGCGCTTAAACGCTCAATCGCTATGCTGTTATTCTCAACATTGGGGCTGGCTTGCAATAGTTCATGGGTGATGTTTAGCGCAGCCATAACAGCAATACGCTCAATACCAAAGACCTTACCCGTGCCGCGAATTTCTTGCATTTTTGCATCAAGCTTGCGGGCGGCTTCAGTTAACTCTTTTTCTTGACCTGAAGGGCACGCAACGCGGTAATCTCGATCTAAAATCGATACATTCAAAGTATTTTGTTCAGACATCCGGCGCCTCCATCGTTTTTAGCCGCTCGATCATGGCTTCTACACGGCTACGTGCAAGCTCATTTTGTTTAATTAACTTGGCACGCTCCGTCTTCCATGCTTCTCGTTCAGCACCGAGCAAGCGATTTTCCTGTTCTATTTTCTTATACGCCTTGATCAACTCGTCTATCTTGTATTCGAGCGCAAGCAAATCTTGATTAGCCATAATGTAAGGTATCTCAATGTACGACATTAGGGTGTTATTTTTAATAACACCAAAAACCCTTTCTTTTTACAGCACTGGGGCTGAAAAATCATCCTTCGCTTTAAGTTTAGCAGCCTGTTAATGGTGATGCATTGCCCAAACGTAGTGATTGTGTGAGGAAATCATCAAAAACGAGCTTTTTACAGGGAAAATACAACAATATAGCCGCGAAAGTTTAGCAACCGCCTTGAATACAGTATTATCCACAGCATTAACTTGCACATGATGATTTTTTAAAGCCTAGCCCAATACATAAACGGCTTTCAATTAATCGTGTTAACCCATTAATTGGAGAATGTATGACCAACTTAACCCAAACGGGTATTGCGCTGTCTTATGATGATTTGGCCGCTCTTTTTGTAAAGCTAGGCTCTAGCTTAGCACCCAACTATTTACACGGTTCTATTTGTGGTGTTTTAGCAGCCGGGAAGCGCATGGCACAAGACGATTGGCTAGACTGGGCGCTCGATCAAATGGCGCCTACCCAAGAAGTTGAAGAAACTCACGTGACCATTTTACAAGGTCTCTATTTTAAAGCACTGACCGAGTTCGAAGACCCTGGGTTAAGTTTTAGCTTGTTATTACCCGATGAAGATACGCCCATGCTTGATCGACTCTTTGCACTGAGCGAATGGACAGGAAGTTTCCTAGGAGCTTTTGGCGCTGCAGGCACCGTGCAAGAAACCAGTGATATGCCTGCAACTATTCAAGAAATACTTGAAGATTTAGCAGAAATCGCGCAAGTTGATGCACAAAGCGGCGAAGAACTTGAGAACGCCGAAGAAGATTATTTGGCCATTGCTGAGCACGTAAAGGTAAGCGCAATAACCGTTTACTTAGAATATAACGAGCCGCCAGCAGCTGAAAACCCAGAAACCGTTGTTCACTAAAGGTCACCTACATGAAAACTATCAGCCATAGCGAATTTTCGGCACGACGCGCGAAATTGATGGAACAAATGGAACCTGGCAGCATAGCCATAATTCCATCGGCTAAAGAACAAATTCGCAACAACGACGTACATCATTTGTTTCGTCAAAACAGTGATTTTCAATATCTAACTGGCTTCGAAGAACCCGATGCACTGTGTGTATTAATGCCCGGCCGTGAACAAGGCGAATATGTATTATTTGTTCGTGATAAAAACAAAGAACGTGAGATTTGGGATGGTTACCGCGCCGGCCCAGATGGCGCGGTTAACGAATTCAAAGCAGACGACGCCTTTCCTATCGACGACATCGACGACATCATTCCTGGTTTAATGGAAGGTAAAACCCGTGTCTATGCGCACATGGGTGTAGACTCCGGCTTCGATCATCAGTTGATGGCTTGGCTCAACCAAATTCGCGGCAAAGTGCGTCAAGGCGCGGTACCTCCCGATGACTTTTCTGACATTGCACATTTGCTTCACGATCAACGCTTGTTCAAGAGTAAACAAGAAATTGCCATAATGGCAGATGCCGCTCGTATTTCAGCACGCGCTCACACCCGTGCCATGCAAGTTTGCAAACCGGGCATGATGGAATACCAACTGCAAGCCGAAATTGAACATGAATGCATGATGGCCGGTAGCTTACGCCCTGCTTATACCGCCATTGTGGGTGGCGGTAAAAACGGCTGCATTCTGCATTACATTGAAAATAATCAGAAACTAAACGACGGCGACTTAGTACTTATCGACGCCGGTTGTGAACTGCAATTTTACGCCTCAGATATAACGCGCACCTTCCCTGTAAACGGAACGTTCAGCCCAGAGCAACGCGCTATATACGATTTAGTGCTTAAATCGCAACTTGCATCCATCGCTGCAGTCAAACCTGGCAACAGCTGGATAGAACCGCATGATGTAGTGGTGCAAATATTAACCGAAGGCTTAGTCGAGCTTGGGTTACTAAAAGGCAACGTTGATCAGCTAATTGAAGCTGAAGCTTTTAAAGAATATTTCATGCACAAAACCGGTCACTGGCTAGGTATGGATGTACACGACGTTGGCGATTACCGAGTCGGTGGAGAATGGCGAGTATTAGAGCCCGGCATGGTATTGACCATTGAACCTGGTATTTACATCTCACCCAATAACATGGACGTCGATGCAAAATGGCGTGGCATTGGAGTCCGCATTGAAGACGACATAGTCGTCACCAAAGACGGCTGCGATGTACTCACCAAAGATGTTATTAAAGACCCAGCAGACATAGAAGCGTTAATGAAGGGTGGGCAGTCTAGTTTGTTTTGATTCTTTTAAGCTGCAAGTTTGTAGCTGCAAGTTTCAAGCAAGTTCAAAAGATAGCGCGCTGTTCATGGGGTTGCTTGGTTCTTAGTTTTTGACATTACTTGCAGCTTGCAGCTCAAAACTCGCGGAGCCCAAAGGGCGCCGTTCTATTTTTTTCAAGGAAAAAAATAATGCACATCATCATTGCCGGTGCGACTGGATTAATTGGCCAGTCGCTTTTGAATTATTTAAATGAAGACCAGTGCGATAAAGTGACGGCTTTGACTCGTCGTGATATTACATTACCTTTTAAGCATCAGAACGTTGCTATTATTGATTACGATGAGCTGACGTTAGAGTCGGCGACTGATGACTCTGATACGGTTATTTGTACATTGGGAACAACGATCAAAACGGCTGGCTCTAAACAGGCTTTTGAAGCTGTCGATTACGGCATGGTGATTGCCCTTGCCACTAAAGCAAAACAACAGGGTTATAAAACCTTTGCCGTTGTTTCTAGTTTAGGGGCTGATAAACCTGGTAATAACTTTTATTTAACAACCAAACATAAAATGGAATCGTCTTTGCAATCTTTAGGTTTCGATACTCTAATTATTGCCCGACCTTCTTTGTTGCTTGGTCAACGAGATGAGTTTAGATTAGGTGAGCGAATGGGTGAATGGGTGTCATTTATCTTAAGCCCGTTGATGGTTGGACCGCTGAAAAAGTACAAACCCATTCAAGCGTCACAAGTTGCCAAAGCAATTGTAAAACAAAGTCAAAGCCATTCGCCTGGTTTGAAAATCTTAGAGAACAATCACCTGCACGCTCTATAGAATGTTTTTCTACCCAAGCAATGTTCCGCATTTAGACTATCGGACAGTAGCGGTTAAGACTTTGCTTTTTCGTTTAACCAATAAAATACCTTATTTTCGAATATGTCTGGGTCTACGGGTTTGGCAATAAAATCATTCATACCAGATTCTAAGCAAGCATCTCGCTCGCCTGCCATTGCGCCGGCAGTTAGCGCGACAATCGGGATATTTATACTGGCTTGACCTGCATGACCGTTTCTAATTTCACGGGTTGCGTCAAAGCCGTTTAAAACCGGCATCTGGCAATCCATCAAAATTAAATCGATCTTGGGATTGTTCGGGTCATTCAGAAATTCCAATGCTTGTGCACCATCGTTGGCGGCAAATGCCTTAATTGGAAACTTACCAAGTAGCCCCTGTGCGACAACGCGATTAATTTCATTGTCATCAACAACTAATACGTTGTAATTGGCACCTTCTAAACTTTGAATATCCTTGTCATCGGCTCCTGTAGTTAGCTTTTTCGGGTCTACATGAGGGTGCCGTAGTTTTTTATAGGTAGAGTAAAGTTGATAGGGCAGTATTGGTTTAGATATTTTACTACAGGGCACATTACCCCTAGCGGAATATTGCTCACATAGACTACATTCACCGACCACTATCAATTTACTATCGCCTTCGCTTTCTAGTTTGCTATAGAGAAGTTCGAACAACCCACCAAGTAAACCACCATCTACAATGACTAAATCAAGCGGCTCCCCCGCGTGAATGTTTAAGCAGCTATTTACATCATTATGAAGTGAAACCTGTATGCCCCACAGTTCAAGTTGTTTTTGTAAAGTGCTCCTTTCTAAATTGTCTGTCATGACAACATGACAGTGAATCTTGATATTATCTGGGAACCCCGTGTAAAAAGATTTAACCTCAAGTGCATGCGCTGAGAAGGAAAAGGTAAAGTGACTGCCTTCATTGATTGTGCTGTCTAAACCGATTTCCCCGCCCAGTAACATCGCTAATTGCTTGGAGATTGATAGGCCTAAGCCAGTTCCACCATAATTACGGGCTGTTGAAGTCTGAGCTTGAGTAAATGGTTGGAACAATTTTTTTTGCTGATCAGTAGATATGCCAACTCCGGTGTCAATGACTGAAATATTAATATTCGATTGACTGGTTAATTGATCGGGTTTCTTAGAGGATACCTTAATAAGTACATGACCATGCTCTGTAAACTTTATCGCATTCCCGACCAAGTTGGTTAAAATTTGTTTAATTCTATAGGGGTCAGACACTATAACTTCGTGCTCTAATTCAGTACTATCAAACAGTAATGTTAAACCCTTTTCATGTGCTTTCAGTGACATTGTTTCGGCAATACTACTGGTTATCTCTATAAGGTTAAGCTCTGCCATTTCAATATCGAGCTTGCCTGATTCAATTTTTGTTAAATCAAGCAAATCGTTGATCAGTACAGATAAGGTCGCGATACTGCTTTTTGCCATTTGAACATAACTATGTTGATTGTCTGTTAAGGCTTCTCTTGCCAATAGCTCTAACATTCCTCCAATGCCGTTCAGGGGAGTTCTTATTTCATGGCTTATATTCGCTAAGAACGCACTTTTTGTTTTGTTAGCTGAAACAGCCTCTACTGTTGCAAGCTCTAGCTGCTCAGTTCTCTCAACAACTTGCTGTTCCAACGATTCATTTATAGATATAATTTTCTCTTGGTTTTCTTTTGATTCAGTAATGTCTCTAATAAGTGCAGCTACACTCGGTTTTACAGCCGAACCTTTTGGCGCAACCGGTGACAAACTAATACTTAGAATCTGACTTTTACCTAATGAATTCTTTGAATTTACTTCGAGTGCCTTAGTACTATTTTCGGAAACGATGGTTTTAAATACTGGTGCTGTTAATTGGCTTCCACTTGCCGAAGTTGGAATGAGATCAGAAATTCGCTGACCCTTGCCCTTTTTATCATTCAGTCCAAACATATAGGCAGCAGAATCATTCCAGCTTAGAATTCGGCCGTTGATATCAATATTTATAATTGAGTCTGATGATCCCGATACAATTGCCTCATAGCGAGACTGATCTTCATACAATTTAGAATTTCTATTCAGGTATCTTTGATAACCACTAATGAGAAGAAAAACTGCGATGTAAATTGCGATCACAAAATAGATTACAATACGTCTTTGTTCATCCCACAATGCAATTAGGTCTTCATCTGAAAACGATGAAACTAATACATTAGAACCGCCAGCTATATTCGACAAAAACAGCCTATTAGCCGCTATATAACTAGGTACTCCATCAATAACTACTTTCGAAGTTTCTTCAGTTGAAGGGAGTGTCGCTCCCGATGTTAAATTGCTCCAATTGGCAGAGAGGTTATCTAAGTCAAAACCAAATTCTAGGGATGCTTTCGGTGCAGTAATAAAAAAGCCATCATCATTTAGAAGATATATTGACAGGTTCTCTCGTTGATAGTTTTCTTTAAGTGTCGAAATGAGTGACGTTGCATTAAAGTTGATTATAACGAAACCGAAAAAATTATAATTGTCGTCATATACAGCCTTCGCTACTCGATAAGTCGGCCAAATAGGCTTTTCAACAACTCCATATTCTCGATTCAAACTAATGGTAGATAAATAAGTTTCATTTGGATTGAGCTTTTCAATCGCTTTAAAATAGTCAGTATCACCTTTTTCTTGCAGTAACTCATCGGGAATAGCCGTCACTAAACTTGACCTGCTCTCTACTCTAACCAATTCTCGGCCATTATTTTGTTTGCCAATAAATCGAATTTGCCGAACATCTGGGTTTCCTCCCAAAAAGGCAACCAGTGTCGTTTCAAGCTGGGACTTCCACTGATCCGTGGTAAGACCAGATGCTGGATCTAAATCACTATTAAGCATCGCCCTAGTAATGCCTGTAATTGAAGGAATGGCTCCTAGAAACTCCACCATTCTTTTAGATTTGGCTACCTGGCCTTGAAGCGCACTATGATTCACTTGGTTTACAGAGAGAAGTTTTAGTTGATGGCGCTCTAAAATATTGTGCTTTGTATATTCGCTCAAGCCATAATAAATACCCAGGCAAACCACAAATAATATTAGGGCGCTTCCAACAGGAATGCTTTTTTTGCTTAAACCCAGCGAGTTAATTAGACTAATTTTCATTTAATGTATCTTCTGATTCTGAATAAGCTCTAAAAACTCATCGAAGGCGATTGGTTTACTGAAGAGATAGCCCTGGCCTACCTTGCAACCAATATCCAATAAGGCATCGCATTGCCCTTGTGTTTCAACACCCTCAGCAACCAACTTTAGGTTTAGGGAATTGCCAAGCAAAATTATTGTTTTTACTATTTCTAAGTCTTGCTTGTTTAAAAGTATTTCCTGTACAAATGACATATCGATTTTTAAAACATCAACATCGAATTTTCTTAAATAGGATAAGCTGGAATATCCAGTCCCAAAATCATCTATTGATATATTAATACCCAGTTTTTTGAGCTTTGTAAGTTTAGCTTGTGTTTGAGTAGCATCGGTCATAATAGCAGTTTCAGTAATTTCTAACTCAAGTAAGTGAGGAGGTATGTTATTTTCCGCTAGCGCTAATGCAATATGGTCTTCCAAGCTTTCCGATTCAAATTGCGCTGCAGCAACGTTAACAGAAACAGGCACCTCAAAACCTAATTCTAAAATCTGTCTTGCATACAAGCACGCTTGTCTCAGAACTTGCAAACCCAAATCTACAATGAGTCCAGTTTCTTCTGCTAGCTCTATAAAACTATCAGGAAACAATATCTCATCATTAGTTGCTTTCAACCTTACTAGAGCCTCTGCTCCTACTATTTTTTTGCTGTCTAATTCAAACTTAGGTTGGAAATAAACTAAAACTCGCTCATCTACAATGGCACTTCTAAGATCTACTTCTTGCTTAAAACGCCTTCTTACAGCGTCTTCAAGGTCAAATGAATAGTAGCTGTATCTATTCCTGCCCTCTTGCTTTGCTCGATACATTGCAACATCGGCATGGTGCATTATCTGCTCCGCATCTTTCGCATCATCTGGATAAACACTAATTCCCATACTAACGCTGACCGAATGGCTCTGCCCATCAAGCAAGTAAGGCTCCTTCATAGCCTCAAGCACCTTATTCGCTAGCTGCGACGGTGGGCTAGCCATATGGTAATCACTAGACAGTATGACAAATTCATCTCCACCTAATCTTGCCAAGGTAGACGAATCAGGGATTACCAACTTAAGTCGCTCCGCTACTTGGCATATCAGGTCATCACCAACTTGGTGGCCGAAAGAGTCATTTATGTATTTAAAATTGTCTATATCGAGCAACGTTACATAAACTTTTTGTTTTAGAGAGTTGGCTTTTTTACAGGCGACAATAATTCTATCTTGTAACAAAATTCGATTAGGCAAGTCGGTAAGTTGATCATGATTGGCGAGGTGGCTCATTTTTAGAGCCATCGCCATCATTTGGCTGATGTCATGAAATACAATTATCGCGCCAATTACGTTGCCGCTTACATCATTTATAGGGGCTGCTGAATCTTCTACGGCATGAACACTGCCATCCTCTGAGACCAGTTCACAATTAGTCCCCATCGCCACGCTACGGTTTTCCTTAATCGCAAAATGGATGGGGTTGGTAACCATATTTTTAGTATCTTTATCTCTTAGATTCATAACTTCATCGATACTCTTCCCTTCTGCTTTCGAATACCGCCAACCTGTCATGCGCTCTGCGATGGGGTTCATAAAAGTTACCCGCCCATCACGGTCTGTCGCTATGACTGAATCACCTATTGAATTTAGCGTTACTCTTAAATGTTCTTTTTCGGTGACTAAAGCTTGCTTAGCATTTTTTGACTCAGTAATGTCTACGAGTGTAATTAGGCAGCTCTGTTGTTTGGTTGGATTAGTAAAATAAGATTGATAAACTTGATAGTGGTAGATTACAGAATCTATAGATACTTGAACTGAAAAATTCAGATCATCTTCGTTCTGATTTTTAGATCTGATTGTTTCCGCAAGCTCCTTAGGCAACACATTCTCTATTGATCTCTCATCTTTAACAACATCCTGCATAGCAAACCAACTATTGTTTTCATCGTTCGAAAACAATAGTTTCCAGTTTTTATCCCAATATGTAATCAATACTGGAACCTGTTTTACAAGGTGCTTAATTTCCTTTTGACCACATTCAATCAGTCTGTTTTGGCGCTGTATTCTTAGTAAATTGCCTACGCGTAGGCGGCAGATTTCTGCATCGAAAGGCTTGGTGATAAAATCAACTCCACCCAGCTTTAGAGAGAAAACCTCTACGTGCGGCCCTGTATGGCTAGTTATAAATATCACAGGGATTCCGGACAACAGTGGGTCCTGCTTGAGTATATTAATCATTTCCCAGCCGCTCATTTCCGGCATTTCTATATCGAGGAGTATTATATCGGGCATTAAATTAGGGATGAGCGTTAACGCATCGCTCGCAGACTCAGAGAAATGAACATCACCGCATTCTTGTAAGATAGTCTTTATAACCAATACATTTTGTAAGTTATCATCGACAACCAGAATCGTACTCTGATAGTCATCTCGCTCTGTTAAAAGCACTCTTTTAACCTCTTAAGCACCATTTACTGGCTTTAAAACAACATTTTGTTCAGTTTCGATTATATTATTCAAAAAGACATACTAACATGAAGATTAGTACAGTTTATTAAAAGCGCAAGGTCATAGAGATGGTCAGACTAGGTGGAAATACTCAAAGTGGTCATCTAGAGTTATACCCATGCAGCCAAATTGAAAGATTTTTATAGAGATGCCTAATGAAGGCTAGGAAAACATGTTATGAATAATAGGTTAATTTTTAGGCTGTGGCTTCCACTTGGAATACTATTAATCGGTTTAATCAGTGCCTATCACGTTAGAACATCGGTCGACCATGATAACTCAGATACCATCAAAGAGACTGTAAAGGCAGAGCTTAGCCAAATTAACAACGATATTCTCACTGCCGTCGGCCGCTACGAATACGGAGTTAGGGGAATACGTGCGGCTGCAGAAACAATCGGTTTTGAAGCATTCAATTACAACGAGCAATTACGCTATTTTCAAAGTCGCGAATATGCTGTTGAATTTCCAGGTGCTAGAGGGTTTGGGCTGATTAAAAAAGTACCGCAATCCAATTTAACCAATTTTCTACAAGCCGCTAATGCAGAGCGAGATAAACCGTTTAGTTTAACGCAATTAGACAATCCACAAGACCCTCTCTTTATTATTCAGTACATTGAGCCACAGGCCCAGAATGAACAGGCTATTGGCTTAGATATTGGCTCCGAAGCCCTTCGTCGGCAGGCGGCTTTAACCAGTGCAACGTCTAAATCAACCCAGCTGACAGCGCCCATAACGTTAGTGCAAGCCTCTGGCGCGGAACAACATGGTTTTTTACTGTTGCACCCTATTTTCCAAACTAGTCACATTCAGCGTTCACCCGAACTACTAGGTTGGGCTTACGCCCCGCTTTTGATCAATGAAATTCTCGATACTATTTTACCAAACAGTCAAAACTATAAGATCAGTATTTCAGATGTTACCGCTACTCCTCAAATTGATTTTTACTCTACACCAACAGAGTCTATAACCTATCGTAATGAGTATAAAGCAACGAACCGAATTGTTGTTTTTGGCCGTGATTGGAGTATCAGTCTTAACCCTACTCAGGGCTTTATCAGTGCTCTCGACTTGCCAAATGCAAACATTCAAGCTTTTAGAGTTATCTTCCTCTCAATTTTATTAATAATTCTCATTTATATTTTAGAAGGCTTTCTCTACCAAAGAGTTTCAAAATTACGACAACGCATAGCATTCGCATCGGTTGTTGATAACTCAAGTGACGGCATAATAGGTGTCGATAGCAATTTCATGATTACGCATTGGAATAACGCTGCTAATGAAATTTTTGATCTAAAAAGCAATCAGGCAAAAAACAAACCTCTGCTAGACTGGCTTGCGCCGGGCATCAATACAAGTGATATTATTAATATATTTAAAAGTGTTTCCAATGGTGAAACCAAGAATAACATCCCATTTAAAACTCATTCGACTGAATTAGAAAGTAATCATCAGTTAAACCTTAATATTTCACCGATCATTGCAAAAAACCTATTCTCAGGTGCAACTATTAATTTTCATGATGTAACTGAAATAACCATGTTGCAAGAGGAGCTTATCAGTAAAAATAAGTTATTTGAGCAAGATAGTTACTTATATGAGCAGTGTATTGAGAAGCAAACTATATTTGAAAGTATCATTAAGTTTAATAGCGATATAGCATTCATAGGGTGCGATAATTCAGGCACCATACTGGTCGCTAGTCGGAAAACTAGCGCTATACTAAATTACCAACACGATGAATTGGTTGAACCGCTCAATATCTTAGATGTAATTAAATTGGAAGTAAATGCTGACCTAGATATACTCAGCTTAGAGTTTCCGAAACTTATCGAAGAGCTGAATATTCCACTTCACTCAACTGTCACTAAAAGGCTCGACTGTTTTTTCAAGCGTAAAGATAGTAGCTTGATTAAAGGTCGTGTTGATATTTCCTCTGTTGCTGACAATGGCATAATTACTGGCTACATTTTTAAATTAGACGATTTAGAAGAAATCTCTCAAAAAGCCATGAGCCATAATCAACAGACCAGCTCGATCAGTAGCAATGGCATTCAAGGTTCAATGATTCAATCACTTTCTAAAATTAGCCCGCAACAGATCAAAAATTTCACAGGCAATGTTTATCACGAATTTAGGTCTCCGTTAACCGCTATAAACGGGTATGTGGATCTAATTGATCAATTGAATGTAGATAGCGTGCAACAAGAATACCTGAACGGCTTAAAGCAATCTGTCATATCTTTAACTCGTGCGATAGATGAGGTTTTAGATTTAGCCTTTCTCGATCATGGCGTTTTATCACTTAGTACTGCAGGGTTTGAATTGGATGAACTACTCAACGAAGTCTCTAGCTATTTGGTCAGCCAAGTGGGTCAAAAACAAATTGAAATACACTTCGATGTTGATATTAACGTCCCGTATGTTTTAAAAAGTGATAAAGAAAAGCTCAAACGCATATTACTCCACTTAGGTGGCAATGCAGTTAAATATACTGAAATTGGTGAGGTGGTATTTGAGATTTCGGTTTTAAAGTCTGACTTATCTTCACAAATTGAGTTACAGGTGGTGGTTAGAGACACCGGAATTGGTATCCCTGCTGCTGACCTCACTCATGTTTTTGATGTATTTATGCAAGTAGATAGTTCAGAGGCTAGAAGATACCGAGGTTTGGGAGTCGGCCTGACTATTGCCAAGCGTTATGTAGAGCTACTTGATGGCCATATAGAGGCTAAAAGCACATTGGGCCGAGGCTCTGAATTTACATTTACCCTGCGCACTGAAACGGCCTCTAATCCACAAAAACTGAATAGAGTTACCCAATTAGACTCACCCATTAAGGTATTGATTGTTGATGATAATTCAACCAGTGTAAATATCCTTTCATCCACCCTTTCTCAAATTGGCTGGACTGTCACGGCTACAAACAACTCAGAAGAAGCTCTGCCGCTTATTTCCGCCGCGATTGAACAGGGCGAACGTTATGATCTTGCCTTAATAGATTGGGTAATGCCTGGTAAAGATGGCTGGGAGCTTGGAAAGACTATTAAAAGCACTGTCGCTGATGATGACTTACCCATTCTTATCATGGCAACTGCTCGCAGCCAGTCTCTATTTTCTGATCAATTTGAAAAGGCTCCTGATATTTTTAACGGATGCCTTACCAAGCCGATCACAAGAACGCAAATTCTTGATGCCTATATAGATGCGGTTCAAACCAAAACCAGCCCTCTCTTTATCGAGACTTCCGCGATTTTAGGTAAAAGCCCATTGGTCGGCATTCGTGTTTTGATCGTAGATGACAACCCAACTAATCAGCTTATCTGTAAAGCCCTACTTAGTTCGCAAGGCGCAAGTGTGGGGCTAGCGTCCAGTGGCAAAGAAGCAATACGAATGTTAGAAAATGAATTGGTTGCTTTTAATATTGTATTAATGGATATACATATGCCGGGCATGGATGGCTTTGAGACAGCCGCTAGAATTAGACAAAACCCAAAGTTTAGCCAAATACCTATTGTCCCAATGACAACAAACCTCAAGCACTCTGATAGAGAAAAATCCAAAGCAGTCGGTATGACAGGTCATATTGAGAAGCCTTTCAATTTAAGTAAAATTAAAAACGAAATAATCACGGAAATATCTGGTAAGCTAGATAATAAAGAGCAACTACTAATAAGCGAAATAGAATATGTCGAATCGACCTTAGATGACCTGATTATCGAATTCTGTAATAATCATGAAATAGACATTGAAAAAGCACTTGAACGGTTTAATCAATTACCTGAAGTATATGATCGAGCGTTGACATTATTTATAAACGATTTAGACGGTTATATAGCCCAGCTTAGTAGCTTTGATTTATCACGTGAAGATCTGGTACTTATTTTTCATACATTAAAAGGCATTGCTAGCTCACTGGGCTTTAATCGTCTCGCTGAGCTAGCCCAGAATCAGGAAAAAGAATTAGCCGAATGGGTTTCAGGTAGCCAACGCTCTGATGCTCAACTAGAAGTTATTAACGACTTCAACACAGCGTACGACAATGCTGTTTCACTAAAAAATATGCTAACCACGACGGTTGTAACTGATAGAGACACCAGTTTAGATATAGATAGCGATGAGTTTTTAATGCAGTTCAAGCTATTAAAACAAGAGGTCGCTAGCTTTAATATGCATGCAATAGAGACCTTTCAGTCCATCATAGAGCCATTAAAAGCCTTGTCTCCTGAAATTACCGATAAAATGATTGGTGCTATAAATGAGCTCAAATTCAAATACGCAGAAGAGTTAATCCAAGAAGTGGATCATCTCATTGAAGGTCGCAATAATGGAAGTTAGTGTAATCGAAGATTTTTCAGAAATTAAATTATCCGATTCAAAAATTTTAGTCGTTGATGACCAACCGATTAACATACAGGCGGTCTATAATATTCTGTCGAGCGAGTACACCATACTTGCGGCTACCAGTGGCCCATCGGCTCTGGAGGTCTGCAAAGATAACCTTCCTGACTTAATACTTCTTGATGTACTCATGCCCGAAATGAGCGGCCTAGAGCTTTGCGACATACTTAAACAAGATGCTCTTACGCGTGAAATACCCGTCATCTTTGTTACCTCATTTAATGAACAACATGAAGAAGATGCCTGCTGGGCTCGTGGCGGCGTAGATTTCATTATGAAACCAGTGAACCCTATGACTCTTAGAAATCGTGTTAAAGCTCATTTAACACTTAAGGCTCAAAAAGATATGCTCCATAAATTGGTCTACGTTGACAGCTTGACTAACGTATTTAATCGCCGCTACTTAGACCTACATATTACCAAATTAAAGAAAGAGGTAACCCGATCAAAAGTAGATGCTTGCCTTTTAATGGTCGATATTGATCACTTTAAACTATTTAATGATCAACACGGTCATGCAGAGGGAGATAAAGTACTTAAAAGTGTTTCCACTGTAATACAAAGTGCTCTCAAGAGACCTTTAGATTTTGTAGCACGATATGGCGGCGAAGAGTTTTCAGTTGTCTTACCCGAAACGGACCTCGCAGGTGCACTTAAAGTTGCAGAGACAATTCGTATGCTAATTTGCGAAATGCATACGACTGAAGCGAAGGTAAGTGACGTACCTGTCACCATCAGTATCGGAGTTGCGACTGTCTTAACTAGTGACGATGGCAGGGTTGTGGTTGCCGCAGATAAAAATTTATATCATGCTAAGGATCTGGGTAGGAACCAAGTTTATCATGAATCAATGGACGAGTAATTTTCTAAATAGTCACACTATACTGGTCGGCATTAAGACTATTTTTTATACTCGTTAAAGCCTAAGCCTGCGATTACTTTTTGCTTGCACTTTTGCGCTCTGGTAAATCGAGTTTTTTCTTGCTTTGCTGAAGAAACATGCAAAAAGTAAGATCGTTGCCTGCCAGGAGTTAGAGCTTCAAAGGCTTCAAACATCTCAGGGTCATTTTCTAGTACTCGCAACAACTCTTCAGGCATAACATAGTTTGCGGTTGACGTTTCAACCTTTTTGCCCGCTTTCACTAGCTCAATACCTTCTTGGATATATTGCTTTAGTACCGTTGTGTATTTTTTAATATCTTTCACATTGGTAAAACGAGCGATTCGACCTGCGTTGGAGTTTTCACCCGGTTTTACAAGAATGTTTTCAGGATCAGTTAACAATGAGCCTTTGAAAAAAGTCATAAACGCATGTTTTTGAAAAGCGCTAACTAACACAATATTTGTACCGTTATAGGTATAACAAGGCTGACTCCATTTAAGTTCTTCGACTAAGCCACTTTCGATAGCTATTGCTCTTAACAGCTGTAACTCATTAGCCCATTGATGCACTTTACACTCTGGTGTACTGCCTTTATCACACCGCCCACAACCAATGCTAAAGAACTCTTCGACCGTTTCTATTTTTTTCTTCATAAAATTGCCTCTTGCTCATTGACGCCAACCAATACTTGCTTATCTCCGAGAATGGAAACTGCATTTTTACCTGAGCTCTTAGCTGAATACATAGCATTGTCTGCTCGTACTAACCATTCATCTGGTTTTTCACCTGCTTGGTACTGTGAAACACCAATCGATACACTAATGGCGCCTTGATCTACTAGGTGACTATTGTAAATAAGCACTCGAATATCTTCTGCCAATATACGTGTCGTTTCTAAGTTAGAATGATTTGCCAATACCATAAATTCATCACCACCATAGCGATACAGATGATCGGTCACTCTTATTCGAGTTTCAACTAACTTAGTTAACCTAACAAGAACTTCATCTCCGGATGCATGCCCGGCCTTATCATTAACGGACTTAAAGTTATCTATATCTATAATAATTAACGACATGGGCTGTTGATCACGCTGATGGCTATGTACTAAGGCTTCTAGTTGTTCACGTAAGGCTCTTCGATTTCCAGTGCCCGTGAGTTGATCCACTTGACTTAACGCATGAAGTTCATTTTTTTGGCGATTTCGTTGCCAAGCAAAAGTATAGGTGAATGCTGCTGTCGCTATCAATGAGAGTAGAACTTTTATCAATGGAAACAGTGCCATCAGCGGGCTGAGAAAGAAAACTACAACAGAAATTGCAATGAGTGACAATATAAGTGCTGCCGCAGGAGGTATTAAGAAAAAAGTCGAAATAATAGTAGGATAAAAAAAGAATAAGTCATTAGAACCCAAAATGAGAATATTAGCTGTCATTCCTGAAAGCATGAGTATGACTAAAATAGGCGCTGTGTATTTCGTTGAACCTGTTTTAACAACATACCCTATGCACGCAATTGCGGTTAGTGCACCTATAAAATCTATCAACGCGACAATAAAATCACCCTGACCTAAACGAATAAAAGTAAATGGAATAAGTCCGCACAAACAAATAGCGCAAATAGCCAGGACGATTATTTCTTCTGCCGATCTTTTACGACTCAATGTCAAAACCTTATTAAAATGGGGTAATGGAGCTTTATAATCGTTAAGTTAAGCATCAACTTCAACCAAAGTTATCCGGAATTAAACCAAAACTTGCCGTGTAGTCGCAATATAATGATGTACTTGGCGTTCAATTTCAGGATCTATCATCTGATCTGGCTTACGCCCATGTGGGCATGCCATTCTGGGTGTTGTACCAAACAAGCGACATATAAGCGGACGTTCACCATAGACAGTGCAGCCATTAGGCCCTAGATGGACGCAGTTAAGTTCATTTAACGCTGCCTCTTGCTCTTGCTCGGTCTTCCTCGGCAAGCGTGACATCTCCTCTGAAGAGGTTGTTACTGGACCGCAGCAATCATGGCAGCCCGATACACATTCAAAGGTGGGAATCTGCTCACGCAAGCGCGCAATAATTTCTGGATTATCGTTCATTCAAATCAAGCCTGTTATCTTTTGTAATTTCTAATGTTTCGAGTGTAGGTAATCTTTTTCTACAATTTCACGCAGTACCTTTAAATCTACATCGGCTAACTTATTGATATACAAGCACGCGACCGATTTTTTGTGTTTGCCTAATATAGAGTAGAGCTCTGCTGCTCCATTGAACCTACCTCCAACGTACAGTGTTAGGTTGGCTTTTCTAGGTGAAAAAGCGGCTGTAGGCATTGTGCCTTGCCGTCCACTTTCGTATGAATATGAGCTGGTCCCGAAGCCAATAATTGAGGGGCCCCACATGACTGCAGGCAAATTGGTCACTGAACAATACATCTCTAGCAACACTTTTGCATCTTCTTGCCGACGCTTCACTTGGACAGTGGCAAGAAAGTCTGAAACAGCAACCTCTGTTGGTTGGGTTTTATTTTCTGTCATAGCTTAGTCCTAACGTTCAATATATGAATGACCATGATTGGTGCACTCCACACATGGAAAGAAATAACACTCGGGACTAACTATAGTGCAATTTCAAACTCAAAATAGTGTAATCTGTTGAAATTCAACTAAAATAATCGTTGCTTAAAAAGTTTAATATAATCGGCTCGCGGAACTTAAACACTCACAATGCCGTCGTGTTATTTCTCTTGTATATCTAGCTAGCAGTACATGTCGCTTTATTTTTTAGCGTTTAATTTTCATCACAGTTTTTGGTGTTTCATGATCCGTTCTCTTATTCCTATCTCCGCCCTGTTAATTTCAGACGCATTTGTACTCTTAGGGCATGGTTTGTTACTTACATTACTGCCTATTTCGGCCAGCCTTTTAGGGTTTTCTGATTTCCAAGTGGGTTTAACTGGCTCAAGTTACTTTGTCGGCTTTGTCTTTGGCTGCTTAATGACGCCTTTTGTTCTAAAGCGAGTTGGCCATATTCGAACCTTTGCGGTACTGGCCTCAGCTTATACAGTGATCATTCTACTCTTTGTATGGAGCCAGAGCTTTGTAGGTTGGATGTTACTGCGCTTTATGTTGGGTGCCATGATCGCGGGAATATATATGATAATTGAAAGCTGGCTCAATGAGCGTGCAGATTCAAGTAATCGAGGCGCCATTTTATCGTTTTATGCAATGATGAACCTTGCCATGATCACGCTTGCCCAACAATTGCTAAATTTAGGCGAAGTTGATCCTCTGCTACTGTTTTCTTTGGCGGGTATTTTTTTATCACTTGCTATTGTGCCTGTATCACTCACCCTCGCCCTAGCGCCAACGCCTATCAGCAAGGTAACGGTCGACTTTGCAAAGGTATGGCGACATTCACACATCGGTATCATTGGTTCGGTATTCACAGGGTTCATTACCGGTGCATTTTGGGCTCTCGCGCCTATTTATGCAAAAGACAGTGGTTTCTCGACGTTTCAAATGGCTAACTTTATGTCTGCAGTCGTACTTGGAGGCGCTATCTTTCAAATTCCTCTTGGTCGTTTCTCCGACAAGTTTGACCGACGGTTAATTTTGGTTTTTATCTCCTTAGCCGGGGCTATTATTTCACTTCTGACCTTTGTGGCTTCGTTTCAGGGCTTTTACGCAGGCACGGTGTCCACCAGTTTGGGCTTTCTCTGGGGTGCTTTCGGTATGACCATGTACGCAATTTGCCTCGCCCACGCGAATGACAATGCAGACAGTAGCGATTTTGTTGATATAGGCAGCGCAATGCTAATTACCTATGGACTCAGCTCAGCCATAGGCGCACCCATTGCCTCTGCATTTATGGGAGTTTTAGGGCATGAGTGGTTATTCGTGTTCATGGGAGGCAGCTTCGCCATTTTTTGCGTCATTTTGATTGCTCGCCGAAAATCACATTCATTGCCAACGGTGGCAGAACACAACGAAGAGTTCCAAGCAACGGCTGGGATGACAACGCCAGAAGTCTTCAACTTAGACCCACGTGCAGATGAAATAACTGAAGAAGTGCCAGAAAGTGAATTAGAGCGTGAATGGGCCGACGTTGATGTGGATTATCATGACATCATCGACGCTCAGGAAGAGCCAGAAGATTCTGTCGACATTGAGCCTGATGCTAACAAGGAGTAGGTCGCGCTAGGAATACAAGCGCGTTTTAAAGACGCGCTTACCGGCTATATTGAGCCTTAATCGCGCCAATAATTATTGGCTGCTGATACCGTCTGAAAATTTATCGCTATGACCTGTGAAGAGGCAATCAAGCTATCTGCATTTTCACCATAAACCGGTCTCAATTTTTCTCGCACTTCCGCAGCAGGCTGCGTGTATTTAATACCCATACGAGACATCTTAATGGCGAGTTCATAGCCTTGTTGAGGTGTTTCTGTTATTAAACTAGTTAACCACTGCTCTGACATACTAATCTCCTAAGTGAACCATTTTACCTGTATGTGTAAGTTAATAATGCTAACTCATCTTACAACAACCTATCTAAACGCCCTTTACGTTTAACGATATTTTTGTAATCCCATTGCACAAGCATAGACTCTTTTAGCCATCGTGCTAATTGCTTAGGGTCTATGTCTTCAACCGAAGTGAAGCGTATTTCAGCGGCTTTAAAGCTACCTGTTTTTTTTAATCCATCCGTTTCAAAAGACTGGCCACTCCAAAACATCAATCGAATACAGTTTTTTAGCTTTCCATAGCCAACGATGGGGTTGCCATCAATAAACCAAACCGGGTGAGCATGCCATATTTTATTCATTGCATTGGGTAAGCCACGATTAATTTCCACAGCAAGCTTATGGCAAATTTCTTCATCACTAGGCCACTGTGTTTCATTGTATTTTCGAGTATCTGGATTCATATTAGCGCCTTGAACTAACCTGAATGTCGGGCTAATCGGTGTTGCAAACTTGTTTTAACTGCTGTCCATTCTAGGTTAATAATTGAGAATACTACTGTATCTCGATATAAACCTTCAGGTGTTTTCTGATGGTTTCTAAGTATGCCGTCTTGCTTTGCACCTAGGCGGGCAATGGCATTTCTTGATGCTTGGTTATGCCAGTGAGTACGGAACTCTACTGCAATAGCATCGAGCGTCTCAAATGCATGACTTAATAATAGCAACTTACATTCTGTATTAATGGATGAGCGTTGAAAACTTTTTGAATACCAGGTGTAGCCAATTTCGACGCGTTGATTGCCTATATCTGCATGGCAAAAACGAGTTGAGCCGATAATTTTACCACTCGCGCGATCTATAACCACAAACGGTAATGCCAACCCTTGTTCCTTTTCGGCCAAGGCTGCCCTTATATAGTCGCCTACTGATTCTTTATTGGGTATTGATGTATACCAGAGCTCCCATAAGTTCCCGTCTGATGCAGCAGAAACAAGTGCTTCAGCATGCTCCGTGCGTAAGGGAGATAAGGTTACTGAATTAGATTCTAACACCACATCTTTAAACCACATTTAACTTCTCCTTTTTTTAAGCGCATTAAATATACCAGCTACCCTACTTTGTTGTTATTGATAATGCTTAAAATATTCTACCCTTTATACTCAACAGCCAATAACTTCGCCTTAACTTGCTCTAAGCGATACTCGCTAACACAACTGCCTATGCTTAAAGGCTTTCAGTTGTGTTAATATGGCGCGCCTAAACCCTAAGATAACTATTAGCCATCTATTGTGAGGTCTCCTACTATGAGTGAGCAATTGCCCCCTTGTCCAAAATGCCAGTCTGAATTCGTTTATCCAGATCAGGATCTTCTCATTTGCCCTGAATGTGCACACGAATGGAACCCAAACCAGCCAGAAGTTGATGAAGATGCCATCACCTTAAAAGACGCAGTAGGTAACCTGCTTGCCGAAGGCGACAAAGTGACAGTCGTTAAAGATTTGAAAGTAAAGGGCTCATCACAAGTCATTAAGGTGGGTACAAAAGCGACCATCAAGCGTTTTGTCGACGGCGATCACGATATTGACTGCAAAGTTGATGGTGCCGGCGACATGATGTTGAAATCAAAAGTGGTTAAAAAAGCTTAGCCGTATTGCTGTTTTAGGTGAACTATAAATCTGTAGGCGTTAATAGCGCCTACTATAGACTCGTAGATTCGCACCGCACGAGCCGAAGCTTTTGAACCGAGTTAATGCAGTAGTATCAAAGTTCATCCGGTAAATGATGATAATTCAAGATATAGACTATTGAATTAACGGTATTTCATTGCTGAACAAAGCACTGAATATTAGAACGTTACAAAGAAAAAATTTTACCTCCACTCTAGTCAGGCAGGAACAAGCTGTTTCAAAAAGAGGTCATAATGCAAGTATCAAAAAAAGAAGCTCGAATTCTCAGTAACGCCATTGAGAATTGGCGCGAGTCTGAAGTTATTTCTGAGCCAGAAAGCCAAAAACTTAAAAGCTCATACGAAGTCACTTTATTTGATTGGAAACGCACAGCAAAATACTCGTTTTGGTTAGCAATTTCGTGCCTCATGATCTCCATATCTTCTGCATTGATGGATAAATGGCTTATTGAATTGTTCAAAAGCCTCTTCCACGCGCCAGTTTCGATGAAGTTTATAAGTTTTACCGGAATTTCAGCGGTCTTTTATTTTTTCGGTGTTAAACGAAAACTGCTACACCCAGAAAAGATTTATAGCAACGAAGCTATATTTTTTCTAGGTATCATGACAACAGCCGCGTCTATCGCCTTTTTAGGTCAAATGATATCCACAGGTACCGGCCATTATTCAATTTTATTGCTCCTTGGCGCAGTAGTTTATGGTTTGTTAGGGCTATGGTTTCCTTCCAAACTAGTCTGGCTGTTCTCATTGTTATCACTCGGCAGTTGGTTTGGTGCCGAAACGGGATATGCATCAGGCTGGGGTGCTTACTATTTGGGAATGAACTTCCCTCTGAGATTTGTGCTATTTGGTTTGGTTTTGATTTTTTGTGGTTCGTATATATTTAACCAGTGGCAAAGCCGAAACGATTTTTTAAAACCAACTCGCGCTATCGGGTTACTCTATTTGTTTATTGCACTTTGGATCATGTCTATTTTTGGAAATTATGGAGACACCGACGCATGGATAAGGGCGAAGCAAATTGAACTGTTTCATTGGTCAGTACTTTTTGCACTCGCATCTGCCGGAGCTATATATCATGGCGTAAAATACGATGACGGCATGACCAGGGGTTTCGGGCTCACATTTATATTCATCAACCTCTATACTCGATTTTTTGAATATTTTTGGGACGACACACATAAAGCAATATTTTTTGCAGTTTTAGCCTTGAGCTTTTGGTATCTAGGCAGTCGTGCAGAAAAAATATGGCAGCTTAGTCTTATAAAAGATTCAATACGCCGAAGTGATCAAAAAGAATAGGAGTTAAACAACTATTTCGACGACAATTTCAGTAGTAACCGAGTTAGCAATAAAGCATTGCTCATGCGATAAATGATGCATTGTTTCAAGATTTTCCAAAGTCGGTTTTTTATCCCCAGAAAACTGAACCATAGGCTTTAGTGTTACTTTGGTCATCGCCATTTTACCAGCGTTGTTATTCGCCATCACGCCCACCGCGTTATCAACGTAAGAATCAACTACATATCTTTTTTTCGCCGCAATAGACAAAAAGAATAGCATGTGGCAACTTGAAATTGATGCAATAAATGCCTCTTCAGGGTCTACATTGGCTTCAACCGAATAAGGCAGTGGTACAACATGAGGTGATGACGATGCAGGTACTGTAGCACCACCATCAAAAGTCCACTCATGCCCTCGGCTATATTTAATATCAATATAGTTTTCATCACTTGCTCTGGCCCAACTTATTTTTGCAAAATATTCTGACATTTCAATTCCATCTTTAAAAATTAAGTTAAAAACTTTAAACCGATTTATAAATATTTGGTTGGTGCAACGCCATGAACTTTTCTGGCGAAGCGAGCGTCTTAAAACCAAATTGTTCATACAAACTGTGCGCATCACGTGTTGCCAATATTATACGGCGCAAACCTTGTAAACGAGAATCATCTAAAATAGTTTGTATCAACCACTTACTAATACCCTTGCCTTGGTGACCTTCTAATACAAAAACATCGGCAAGATAAGCAAAGGTTGCTTGATCGGTTATCAAACGAGCAAACGCCACCTGCTGACCTGCTTCGGTAAACACACCAAAGCATAAGGAATGCGCCATTGCCGTTTGTACCGTTGCTAATGGAATATCTTTTGACCAATACGAACGAGATAAATAACCGTGGATAACGGAGATGTCCATGTCTTCATTGGCGGAGCTGATTTTATAACCTGGAATCAAGGTGGTTCCTTAGCTTTTTAAACGAATTAATTTTATATGTGCACGCAATTTCTTGATAGCCCAATCGTAATGGCTAGGCATAGCTGATACACAATAACTACCAAGAGAGGTAGTTCCTGTCCAATCGAAATACTGCTTAGTAAATAGCATTTCATGAGAGAAAGGGGCTACTAATTTCAAGACAGCTTCATGGCTATCTTTAAGCATATCTTTAGCTTCTTCAAGATCTGTACTTTGGTGTTTTTTCCAAAACTCAATATTCATTTCACCGTATGTTTTAAAACTATATGGCTTAGGTATAAACGGCAATTTGCTTCCCACTATATTAGAGTTTATCCAGGTTAGAAGTAGTTGGTGCCACTCGTAAAGGTGAATCAACACATCTCTAACATTTTTATCTCTTTTCCAGTGGGCCTCTTTCTTTTTTAGGTCTCCTGAAAAATCAAATTCTTTCTTTAAAGCATCCATAGGCATTGAATCAATTATTGACCATAATTTTTCAAAACTCTCATTCGCAGCTTCGATTAATTCATTTTTTGTTTTTGCCCTTGCCATTTATATACTCCATGCGTTATCTAGAGGTGTCCATTAAAATGGGGGAAGTTCACACCCTAGCTCTTTATTTTTTCAATCCAACCATACTGTGACGTTCCGCTTACGTTGTCAATTTAATCACCATAGTAATACGTCGTACAGATATGTAACAACGGCATATAAGTACCGTTAAGTTATTGTTTTCTAAAGGGCTTATAAGTTGTGAACGAGCTTATAAAAAATTGTTTTTAATAAATGTAAGTGGTTTCTAACTGAGGATTTTAAATGATAAAGAAAGAAGCATGAACGTTAACATTGAGATACTAGCGCTCACGCTTTTTAGATAGAGAAGCAGGCTTTAATAGCTTGCTAATAAAGCTTACTGTCCAAACCGCTCACCACCGGCAGGTTTATTCGCGACAATGGTTTCTATACGCTCAATAACCTCTGGAGTTAATTTGGCCACAGCATTCATAGCGTTTAGGTTATCTTCGAGCTGTGATAGCCGAGAAGCACCTAAAATAACAGTACTTACGTTCGGGTTTTTTAAACACCAAGCAATAGATAAGTGCGCCATACTAATGTCGAGCTCTTTAGCCAGTGCAGTCAACTGCTTAATTTTATCTAGCTTTTGCTTACCTTCTTCACTTGTCCATAAATCACGTAGCCATTCGTAGCCTGGTAAATTTAGACGGCTGTCATCAGGAATGCCTTCGTTGTACTTTCCTGTTAATAAACCACTCGCCAATGGCGACCAAATGGTCGTACCCATACCATATTGCTCATAGAGTGGGGTAAATTCGCCATCAACTTTGTCGCGGTGTAACAAGTTATATTGCGGTTGCTCCATAGACGGTGGTGTTAGGTTTTCTTGGCGTGCAATCGCATGTGCCTGAGTAATTTGCTGTGCGTTCCATTCTGAGGTACCCCAGTACATAATTTTGCCTTGCTGCACTAGGTTGTGCATGGCGCGTACAGTTTCTTCAATGGGGGTATCCAAGTCTGGACGGTGACAAAAATATAAATCTAAATAGTCAACGCGCAAGCGTTGAAGCGCAGCATCACAGGCATCGCGAACATGCTTGGCGCTTAAGCCCATTTGAAGTGGTTGGCTACCGCCCCAAAACACTTTTGATGATACAGCGAAGGTATCGCGCGCAAGACCTAAACCTGAAATGGCATCGCCCATAATTTTTTCTGATTCACCGGCTTCGTAGCCTTCGGCATTATCAAAAAAGTTGATGCCTCCATCATAAGCAGTTTTAAGTAACTTCTTGGCTTCGGTGGTATCCACTTGCTTACCAAAAGTAACCCATGAACCTAATGATAGAGCTGAAACTTTAAGCCCTGCTTTACCTAAACGACGATATTCCATTTAATTTCCCTCACACATTTCAAAAATTACCAAGGTAAAAGCTGTTTACCTTGCTTAGTCAATGTCAGCCAAAAGGCTTCGACTTGTTGTTTTAGTTCCGGTGTTAATCGTTGGCCTATGGCCCGAAAGTTATTAATGAGCTGCTGTTCTGAACGCATTCCCGGAATAACGGAGCTTACTTCATCATAGCTTAGCAAATACGCAATCGCTTGATCAGTTAAGGGTACACCTTCTGGTAAAATAGCCTTTAAACCATCAATGGCACTTGCACGTTGCTCTATCTCAGCAACCGACCAACGCTCACGCACACCTTCAAAACGGCTCGCTGCCGTGTATTTACCACTTAACCAACCGCTGTCTAGCGGCACTTTAGTAATGACACCAACATCTTTTTCTTTCACCAAATCAAATGCTAAGCGAACATCTTGATGCAACACACTAAACATAAGCTCAAGTACTTGTGCGTTTGAGGTGTTTAACACGTCACGCACATCATCGGCGTAGTCAACACTTGCACCGTAGTATCTAATTTTTCCTTGTTGTTGTGCTTGGGCCATTGCCGCCCAAACTTCATGTTCGCCATTGAGTACATTTTTCGGAGGCGAGTGAGCCAATATTACGTCAAGGTAATCGGTTTTTAATCGCTCTAATGAACCATGTAGACTCTGCCAAAACCATTGGGCACTGAAGTCCGTTTCACCATCGGGACGATGTCCAAACTTACTTACCAAAACCACATCTTTTCTTTGATGACCCAGCGCCTCACCTAGCAAACGTTCACTATTCGTTTTAGCGTAGTTCGGTGCGGTATCAAATAGGTTGCAGCCTAAGTCTCGGGCTTTGGCAACGAGATTCAAAGCATCGGTATCGGTCATACCGCCCCATTGATCATAGTTACCTAGCTGCCAAGCGCCAAAGGCAACTTCACTCACTTGGAGATTGGTTTTACCTAAGCGTCGTTTATTCATCATGCCCACCTTAAATTGTACCGCGAATATGGCGACGGACTTCGTTCTGGTAAAAATAAGACAACGCCGTATGCAACTCCGCTGACAGCGGCGCTAGATCGGATACTGCGGCATTTCGCTTTATTTGTTCTGCAGAACTAGCGCCGGTGATGACCGAGCTTACGGCGTCATGATCTAGCAGCCAACGCAACGATAAGTCAGCTAACGACATGTTACCTGCATACTTTTCTTTAATTTCTGTGGCGAGCTCGACGCCCATTTCAAACGGCAAGCCCGCAAATGTTTCACCGACATGAAACGCTTGACCATCGCGGTTATAGGTTCGATGATCTTGTTCAGAAAAGGTTTGCTCTTTAGTCATTTTGCCAGACAACAAGCCACTGGCTAAGCCTAAGCGCACAATAATTCCGACATTATTCTCGGCCGCTAATGGAAGTATGCTTTGAGCCATATCTTGGCGTAACACATTAAAAATTATTTGCAGTGATGTTACCTGTGTGTGACCTAAACAGTATTCAGCTTCTTCGATGGTTTCAACACTGGCACCGTAATGTTTGATCAAGCCATCTGCTTTAAAGGTTTCTAACCAATCAAATACCGCGCCGCGTTTTACTTCATCAAACGGAATGCAATGCAGCTGAATGACATCAACACTGTTAACCTGCAAGCGCTCGCGACTTTGCTCAATACAACGTCGCAATTTTTCTTTGCTGTAGCCATTAGGATACAGGTCTGCAGTTCGGCCCACCTTGCTCACAATCACTCGCTTGGGGTTTGGCTGGCGCTGGTTAAAGTCACCAATAAACTGTTCACTTTGACCGCTGCCGTAGACATCGGCAGTATCCCAAAAACTCACCCCAGCTTTATCTGCGGCGGTTAAAATACGGTTGGCGGCATCGACAGTTACCGGGCCCCAATCGCCACCTAATTGCCAAGCGCCGAGCCCTATCTCAGAAACAGCTAGCCCACTATGGCCCAAAGTTCGCAGCTTAACCATGATAATCTTGCTCCTATAAATAATGGCTATTTATTCGTTGAGACGAGTATACTCGTTACTTAACAATAGATAATTAGCTATAAATTAACAGTTTTGGTTACTAAAATTAAACAATATGAGCAAACTGACTGAAATAGAAGCCTATATACAGGTCGCTCAATTAGGCAGCTTTACCGAAGCCGCCGAAGTGCTAGAGCTTTCGCGTGGTCGCGTTAGCCAGCTCATTCAGCGATTGGAAACACGTTTAGACGTATCGTTAATGACACGAACGACTCGTAAAATCAGCCTAACTCCTGAAGGAGAGCAGTTCTTAATAAGTTGCCGAGAGGGCATGAACCAACTGAACAGTGCTGAAACGAACCTTAAAATGATGTCACAACGATTATCTGGCCCGGTGCGTATTAATTCGGTCGGTGGTATTTTTGGCGAGTCATTTTTGTCTTTAGCGTTGAGTGAATTAGTTGTCGATCACCCTGAGCTTTCGGTCACTATTAATTACAGCAGTTCGTTAGTCGATTTTAATCGTGACCCTGTCGATCTGGTTCTGCGTATTGGTCATGCCCCTGCTGAAGATGTGAACTCGATCTTTTTAGGCGAAGTCCATCATGTATTATGTGCTAGCCCAACCTTTGTGAACCGCTATGGCTACCCTGAAAGTCCGGATGATTTAACACGTTTACCCACGGTGTGTGGTACACCCAAAATTTGGGAGTTAGAGCATTGCAAGAGCGGAAATAAACAAGTGATTACGCCACAGGCTCATTGGCGTTCGGGGAATACCCACGCTCAGTGCGTAGCGGCCAAAGCAGGTATCGGTATCAGCCGCATCCTAACGTTAGTGGCGCAGCCGGAGCTTGATGCGGGGAACTTGGTAACCGTATTACCTGAATGGAAAGTAGAACCGACTTCGCTGTGGTTAATGTGGCGTAGTCAAGGTGAGATGCCGTTACGAATTAAAATGGTGCGTGATCATATTATTAATCGCATGGCGGAACTCAGTAACTTTAAACACGCCTCACGCAAAGTGGCTTATTGAACATTGTTAAAGCACTCTCCGACTAATCGCCCCTCACATTTCCTTCAAAATAACGGTAGAATGCGCGCCAAATTACAGGAGAACATGCATGACGGCTTACGTTGTAGGACACAAAACCCCAGATACCGATTCAATAGTTGGCGCGATCACGCTGGCCTACTTAAAAACGCAGCTAGGTGAAGAGACCATCCCCGTTCGCCAGGGTGTTATTACGCCTGAAACTCAGTTTATTTTAGATACGTTTAAGCTACCTGAGCCTATTTTGAAGACCACCTTTGCGGGCGAAAGCATTTATATTGTCGATTACTCTGATCGTGATCAGGCACCTGATGACTTAGATGAAACCACCGTTCTTGGTATTGTTGACCACCATAAGCTCGGTGACATCACCACCTCAGCACCGCTTGAGTGTTGGATTCGCCCTGTGGGTTGCAGTAATACCATCATTAAAGAAATGTACGATTACCACCAAGTGGCCATTCCTGCGCACATTGCGGGCATCATGATGTGTGCCATTTTAAGTGATACGGTCATATTCAAATCACCAACCTGTACACCCATTGACATTAAAGTCGTTGAAGAATTAGCGGTCATTGCTGGCGTTGACGATTACAAAGCCCTAGCGATTGAAATGTTCAAGGTAAAGTCTGCCGTTGATGGCACTCCAGCTCGCGATTTAGTACTTCGTGATTTTAAAGACTTCAACATGAGCGGCAGCAAAGTGGGAATCGGGCAGTTAGAAGCCATTGATAACTCTGTGTTCGATGCAATCAAAGGCGACTTGTTTGCAGAATTAAAAAACCTAAAAGCTGAAGGCGAACGCCACACCATGATGCTGCTATTAACCGACATCATGAAAGAAGGTTCAGAATTACTGATCGTCAGCGACGATGAAACACTAGCCAACCGCGCTTTCAACGTAACACCTGTAGAAGGTAAAGCTTGGTTAGAAGGCGTGTTAAGCCGTAAAAAGCAGATCATTCCACCGATGGAAAAAGCATTCGCTTAATTAAGATTTGAGAACGGATGCCTAAAGGGCATCCGCTTGCTACGGGCTTCGAGCTGCGGGTAAGTTCAAAACACTTAAAGGCAAACGTAAGACTCTAAAAGCTCCGTTAGCGGTGTTCTGTTTTTACTCGCAGCCCAAAACCGACTTTTAATCTTTTACTTGCAGCTTCTTTTAATGACTCATCTTCATTTCTGCCATATCAGCCATTTCCTTTACTTCAAGCTCAACGGTTCTTTCTCCACCGTGCTCAAAGGTTAGAACGACCGTATAAACTTCACCCACTTCAAAGTTCTTTTCCAAACCCATAAACATTAGGTGATAACCACCCGGTGCCAAGGTCACCATGCCATGTGATGGAATCAAGATACCGTCTTTTTGCTCAACCATACGCATCACACCATTTTCTTCAAAAGATTTGTGCAATTCTAGCTTTTTAGCAAAATCACCCTCAACCTTGAGAAGTGTGTCGTCCGTATCATCGTGGTTATGCAGAACTAAAAATCCTGCTGATGGTGCGCCAGGTGCACTGGCTCGTGCCCAAGGTGATTCAATCATAATATTGTCATGTGTGTGTGCAGAAGCGAAAATGGCAACAGCGCTGATCAAAGCGCCAACAAAAAGATGTGATAATTTCATGGATTTACTCTCTAAATTATTTAGTTAATCATGCAGCGTTCTTGCTGCAAACTGCTTTTTTGGGTTTGGTCATTTGATTAATCTAAAAAGAGAACGGCGGTGCTCTAGGTTGAGCGCTGAGGCTCACTTCAAAGGGGCGCGAGCTTAAAGTTACTTTAGCTTGATAGAAAGCACGATGCTCAATGTTCGGCAGTTCATTAGTTGCCGTCGCGATCGCTGTGGTTAAGCAAGTACAAGCATTTTGGTTAGTACCTGCACTATCCGGCGTGGTTTGAACCCAAACTGCGCCCATAGAAGAACACAGCCGTAGGTAGCCAAGCTCTGTTTGAGTGAGCGCGGTTGCAAACGGTGCAAAGGTCAAAATTAGCCAAGCAAAAAAGCCTAACCAATACCCCTTTAGCTGTAAATGAAAGGATAAATGCATAGCGGCAGTTTAAGTGCATCAAGCAAAGGTGACAAGTCCTATGTTTTCGTCATACTCGTTTCAACAACAAAGCAAAGTTATGATTCTAACTATTTATTAATTACCCATAAAATCAACACGTGTAATCTTATAAATCTCTGAAGGCTTACCAAAAACATCTTCGTTATGACTGTAGGATTCACCCACGGCTAGGGCAAGGTTTTTCGAGGCTTTGTTTTCTGGGTGTATAACACTGATAAGCTCATCTACCGCTAGATTTTCAAAGCCCCACTTCATAGCGGCTAACGCCGCTTCTTTGGCATAACCCTTGCCCCAAAACTCAGGCGATATTCCCCAGCCGATTTCAGTGCCCGGCCAGCCATCGGGGTGCCAAATGCCAATACGCCCGACTAACTTTTTGGTCTCAATTTCTTCAACTAACCAAAAGCCAAAGCCATACAACTGCCAATGGCCGGCTATCATAGCCATGACCTTCCAGCTATCTAACCTGCCGATGGGCTCGCCATTGCCAAAATATCGACTAAATTCTGGGCTGGCATTAAGCGCGGCGAAGGCTTCCTTATCGGTTGCTTTGAATTCTCGTAGCCTAAGACGTTGCGTTTCTAAAACCGGAATCATAAACCCTTCCTCTCTAACTTTTTTAACTAGCCGCCAATATATACAAGCCAAATTCACCGCAGTGTCGATATCCAATACTTTCATAAGCTTTCTGAGCGGCTATGTTTGCGGTATCTGTAAACAAGATGGAATGGCTAAAGCCTTTATCGACTGCATCAAGTAATGAGGCTGCGACAACCGCTCGGGCGTACCCTTTGCCACGCAGTTCAACAGGTGTCCATACACCACCAACCTGTACATAAGGATTGGTTTTTGCGTTGAAGTTTGTCGTGGCTAAGGGTGTGTCGCCCGACCACAGTACGTAGGTTGTGCCTTCTTTTATATTTTGAATTAAAGAGTTGGTCACATTGGCCAAGAGTGTTGGGCTCTGCACTTCGCCAAGTGCTTCAATATTGTAGGCAACCCGCCAAGGGATCAGAAAAACTAAGTCGGCCTCTGTGGCTATTTTACAGTCAATATTTTTACCAACAAGAAGCTCAGGCTTGTTAAGTGTGTTTAATTCAAGCTCATAGAGCATTTCTTGAGAGGCTACGCTGTAGCTTTTTTCACCCGGTTCGCTATCAAAATTGCGCCTTAGCGCAAGACATAGATCATCTCGACCGACAAAGCCTTTTACCGAGGTCAGTTCCGTTCTAAATGTTTGCCATAAGTTTTCTACGGCCGAGGCTTCACCTTGCGCCATGATATTTCCGTTCCAGTAATGGACGAGGACACCAACAAGCGCTGAACCTTCAAAGGCACCATAGTAGCGCCCTTCATAAAGTGCACCGGTATAAGCAATTTGCGACTTATTAATGTTACTGAGAATAAACAAGCTGGTACTGGCGTGCTGCATTAATAAGTCGATAAGGCTTGGTTGGTCTTCGTTGTTGAGTAGTCGCTGCTGTAACATTGTGCATTCCAGTGTATTAATTTTTGAATGAGTTGTTCAGTTAGTAGTCGGCTAAAACCGTTAAGAACCCTGCACCGTATTTTTCCTTTTTATTTTCACCAATGCCACTAATGCTGCCGAGTTCGTCTAAATTGGTTGGGCGTTGGGTTAGCATTTCATGCAAGGTGGCGTCATGGAAAATAACAAAGGGCGGTACTTTTTGGCTGTCTGCAAACTGTTTTCGACAAGCGCGCAGTGCTTCCCATAATTCCAGATCGGCTTCGGATATGTCGAGTTGTTTTTTGCCTGTTTTCTTTGCTGAAGGGATTTTTTCTGCTTTGGTTTCTAGGCGTAGCTCAATGGTTTCTTCACCTTTTAATAATGGGCGGCTCATTTCTGCCAGCATCAATTGACCATAGTCATAATTAACATTGAGGTAACCGCGTGCCACTAACTGACGAAAAACAGATCGCCATTGCGCGTCTGAAAGCTCGTTACCAATGCCAAAGGTGGATACATTGTGGTGCTGAAACTGGGTGACTTTATCAGTTTGCTTACCGCGTAATACATCAATTAAATGCGTAACGCCAAAACGTTGATCGGTTCTAAAGACACAGCTTAATGCTTTACGCGCTGCCTCTGTTGCCTGCCAAGTTTCAGGCGGGTTAAGGCAGTTATCGCAATTACCGCACGGCTCATTTAATTGATCACCAAAATACCCGAGCAACACTTGACGGCGACAGGTGGTGATTTCAGCAATACCGAGCATCGAATTTAATTTTTGTTGTTCTAAGCGTTTAAACTGTTCGTTGCCTTGCGAGCCTGCCATCATTTGTTTGAGCTTTATGACATCTTCTAAGCCATAAGCCATCCAAGCATTGGAAGGTTCGCCGTCTCGTCCTGCGCGGCCTGTTTCTTGATAATAAGCTTCAATACTTTTGGGTAAATCAAGATGCGCCACAAAACGAACATCGGGTTTGTCGATGCCCATACCAAAGGCGATGGTTGCAACAATAATGACACCGTCTTCATTTAAAAAGCGTGCTTGGTTTTCTTGCCTTATTTGCCCACTTAACCCCGCATGATAAGGTAACGCGGTCAGACCTTGGTCTTGCAGCCAAGCTGCTGTGGCTTCTACTTTTTTACGAGACAAACAGTAAACGATACCCGCGTGCTCGGCATGCTCCTGATTAATAAAGCGTAATAACTGTTGCTTAGGGTTATTTTTTTGGGTGATCCGATATTGAATATTGGGTCGGTCAAATGAGCAGACAAAGGTTTTAGCCTGCTGTAATTCTAACCGTTGAATAATTTCTTCACGCGTCTTTTGATCGGCTGTTGCAGTCAACGCAATGCGTGGCACGTTAGGAAATTGCTCATGCAATAATGATAGCTGTAAGTAGTCTGCTCTAAAGTCGTGCCCCCACTGTGATACACAATGAGCCTCGTCTATCGCAAACAAGGAAATGTTAAGCTGTTTCAACCAAGCTAATGTCTGCGGCAATATTAGCCGCTCTGGCGCTATATAAAGTAAGTCCATTTCACCGGCTAGGGCTTTGGCTTCAACCTCGGCATTGGCACTGGCTGACATAGATGAGTTTAAACAAGCAGCGCGCACGCCCGCTTGGCACAAAGCACTGGTTTGATCTTGCATGAGGGCAATCAAAGGCGATACAACAATACCAACGCCACTGCGAACTAACGCAGGTATTTGAAAGCATAACGACTTACCACCGCCCGTGGGCATCAGTACAAAGGCGTCACCTCCATCGATGACGGTTGAGATTATCTCGGCTTGAGGTGGGCGAAATTCGCTATAGCCAAATACTGAATTGAGTACCTTGTCTGCATCCTGCATTGTCATGGTAATAATTGTCCTGAATGTTTGCTTTGAAATAAGAGAATATAACGGTTTTCGACACGACCTGCGAATAACATTGAATTCCAGTACTATGACCTATTCAAAAATACTACAACTTAATTGGCACCATCTTGGTACTTTTTTATTTAAAAAAATCATTATTGCACTTCTGTACAGCGAAAAAACTCTAAGATCAACGTATTTGTCACTTAAGAGCCATAGGTATAATAATTGCAGTGATACTCCTTCTAGGAAAAAAAATGCACGTCATTTAGTAGTTTGTAACAACAAGAGAGTAAACACCATGGTTTATAGTAAAGCTCTTATCGATTTAATCTCTGCTGCGCGTCGCCGAGTTCCAAGTAAAGACAAAGCTAATATTAAACTAGCTAACCCTGATATGTTTAAGGAATTGATTAGAATTTATCATGCATCAAACGACTCAGTTTTAAAGGCACTTATTAAAGAAACCTGCCAACTAGCGGGTGAAGGCTGGTTCGATAAACTCATTCATGCTTCAGATACAATTACAGATAATGATCAAGATAAATATACAATAAAGGTCTACAGAGGTATCTCGCAAGTCATCAAGGCAATCCCCGAGAAACAAAGTAAACCCAAAACCGGCCCAAAAAAAATTTACCGAGGTCAGGTGGTCGCTGATTAAAGAAATCTTGTTTCCAAACAGAAAACGCCACATCAGCTATGTTTAGACTATGCCTATATACTAGCGAGCACGCCTTATACGTCCTATCATGTGGAAACTTTATTCAATAGGATGTGCTTGTGAAAATTTGGGTCGATGCAGACGCTTGCCCGCTGCCTATTAAAGAAATTATTATCCGTGCGGCGAACCGAAAGAAGATACACACGACCTTTGTGGCCAACCATAACATTCAAGTGCCTAACTCGCCTTTTTTGCATACACTACAGGTGTCACAAGGCTTTGATGTAGCCGATGATGAGATTGTTTTGCGCTCGGAAGCTGGTGATCTGGTCATGACTCAAGATATACCCTTAGCCTCAGAGCTCATCGCCAAGGGCTGTCATGCCATTAACCCGCGCGGAGAACGTTGGTCCAAGGAGAACATTGGTGCCCGCTTAAATATGCGTGATTTTATGGAGACCATGCGCTCATCCGGCGTACAATCCGGTGGACCTGCCCCGTTCAATAAGCGAGATGCCAATGAGTTTGCTAATGCATTGGATCGGTTGTTGGCGAAGTTGGGGCCATAACTTTTAGGAATAAAAAAGCGCCCTTTACAGGCGCTAGACGCTTACGACAATAAACATCTCTTTAAACTTTCACCATACTGCGGTATTACAACTTATAATCGACCATTGCTTTTTTAAGCATTTCCCAATCGGCATCGGTCAGTTGCGTAAACGGTGCTCTTGGCTCGCCCACTTGTAGGCCTTGCAGTGTTAAGAAGCCTTTAATGCCCGCTAAGAAACCAGGCTTCAAAATGATATCAATGACATCATTGATTTCTTTTTGAATTTCGACCGCACCGGCAAAATCTTTAGCTTCAACACAATTCCATAATGCCAAATATTTTTCAGGCATCACATTATAAGTAGAACCAATACCACCATCAGCACCCATGAGAGCACCTGTTGCTAACATATAGTCTTCGCCGTGATAGATTTTTTTGTTTGGCCATTTTTTCTTAAGACGTTCAATAACAGTCATTTCGGTTGTTGTGTGCTTGATTCCGAAAACATTGTCCCAAGACAGCATTTCATCTAACTCATCAATGCTGAAGCTTACGCCTGTCACACCCGGTGCGTTGTATAAACACATTGGTAAGTTAACGGCATCAACTACATCTTTATAGAAGCCACGTACCATTGCTTTGCTGAAGCCGTAATAAAATGGAGGCGTTGAAGAAACCGCATCGTAGCCTAGGGTTTCACAGTACTGACCCAACTCAATGGTGTTCGGTGTAGAGATGGCGCCAATATGAGCCATTAGTTTTGCGCGACCGCCATTGGCATCGGCAACGGCCTTCAAAAACTCTTTACGCTCTTCTTGAGTTTGCAAATAACATTCACCAGAACTACCGCCAATATAAAACCCTTCAATACCCTTACCAATGAAGTGATCCATTAGGGCTTTCGCTGCAGATGAATCTACTTTACCGTTTTCATCGTAGGGCGTAATCAGCGGTATAATAATTCCGTTAACATCAAACATAAATCTCTCCTATCAACCTATTTAAGGTTGAAGTCAGTTAAGTAATAAATTCGGTAAAAACATAGTGATTTGTGGAAACACAGCGAGCAGTGCTAAAACAACAAGCAGTGGTACTAAAAATGGAATCACGCCACGTGTTAACACATCGAATGGAATATTGCCGACTTTAGAGACAACAAACAAAGCCATGCCCATTGGCGGTGTTAAAATGCCAATCATTAAATTCATCATGACCATGACACCAAAATGCACTGGATCAATGCCAAAGGAAACAGCAACAGGCACTAAAATAGGCACAACTAGTAACAACAGGGCTAACGACTCGATAAACGTACCTAAGAAAATAAGCATAATGTTGATGAGCAGTAAAAACATGAGCGGATTATCAGAGAATGTTAAGAAAAATTCTGCAACCGCCAGTGGTACTTGCTCCATCGCTATCACCCAGCCAAAGAGTGTGACTCCCATGACCATCAATGCGACAACAGCTGTGGTATTAGCAGTTTCACGGAAAATATCTAACAACACCTTCCAAGTAATCTGGCGATAAACAAACGCACCTAAAAATATTGCATATAAGGCAGAAACAACCGCTGCTTCTGTTGGGGTGAAGACACCTGAAAATATTCCACCAATAATGATGGCTGGTGTAAGCAAGGGTAAGAAGGCACCTTTAGCAGCCGTGACTCGTTGCTTAAAGGTAGCTTTAGGCTCGACTGGGTAGCCTCTTTTCTTGGCAATAAAATAGACCATCACCATTAGAGAGACCGCACAAAGAATCCCAGGAATAATCCCAGCAATAAATAATTTGCCAATAGACGAGTTGGACACTACACCGTAAATAACCAAGGGTATGCTTGGTGGCACTAACGGGCCAATAATTGAAGAGGCTGCGGTAATACCACCGGCAACATCATCATCGTAGCCAGCATCTCGCATAGATTTAATTTCGAGCTGGCCTAGACCACCGGCATCGGCTAACGCTGAACCCGACATACCAGAAAAAAGCAAACTCGCAGAAATATTAACATGGCCTAAGCTGCCCGTTACATGACCCATCAACGTTTTAGCGAAGTGAAAAATACGATCGGTTACGCCAGCGGAATTCATGGCATGACCGGTCATTATAAAGAACGGTACGGCCAAAAGTGGAAAGGAATTTAATCCGGCCACCATTCGCTGAGCGGCAAACATCACCCCGATATCACTAAAAAACAGATATGTAACGGAGCAAACAATGAGTGAAAAGCCTACTGGCATGCCCAAAAACAGTAGCGCCAACCAACCTAAAAATAATGCTAGCATAATTATACCCTCGGCTTTTGTCTGACAGATTCACGTGTTTCATCGTGAATAAAGGCTTTTATATCAATAAAGAGACGTTGGATTAACCGCAGCACCATTAACCCCATTGTTATAGGGAATACTGCATAGAACCAGGTCATTTTTAAATCTAAGCTCACCATACTTAACATAGACTGGCGTGATGCTTCGTCATAACCGAGTTTCACGAGAACCACCAAGATACCTACAATGATGACGTCCAAGATCATGGCAATTAACATGCGAATCTTTGTGGGTAAAAAGTTTACAAAAAAATCAATTCGTACATGGCTTCTAGATTTGATAGCCGCACTTGAACCAAACAATGCCAAGTAAATAAACAGCAGACGTGAAACCTCTTCCGTCCAAATTGCAGGGTCATTTAACACAAAACGAGTAAAAACTTGTATTGAAAGAACAACCAATAAAACGGCCATCAATACAACAGATATAGATTCTTCAACGTAGTCGGTAATATCTTTAAACATGGGAACTGGCGCTCCAGCAAAAACACTTCTTTTAATGAAAGGCCTGCCAGTTAAGCATGGACACCTCTTGTTACCAAGGTGTCCATTTTCTAGCAAGTCAACTTACCATCAATTATAGATCGATGATTTGCTGTACTAAGCCTTCTTCTGTTTTCTTCTCAAACTCAACATACAATGGCTTCATTGCCTCTTGGAAAGGCGCAACATCTGGTCGAGTTACTGTTAAGCCTTCACCTTCAAAGAAAGAAATCAACTCTTTTTCACCTTTTATAACTTCTTCAGCCATGAACTGCGCGCCTTTTTCTACAGCGGCAAGTACAAGCTTGCGGTCAGAAGCTTTCAAGTCTTTTAGCGAATCAGTGTTCATAACCGTTAGTACGTCTTGAACCATGTGACCTGTTAATGCTAAGTGGCTTTGAACTTCATAGAACTTCTTAGCATTGATTGTAGGCAATGGGTTTTCTTGGCCATCTACTGCATTAGTTTGTAGTGCTAGGTATACCTCTGAGAATGCGATTGGAGAAGGAGACGCACCCGCATACTTAGCGAAGTCTAACAATGCTTTAGCATTTGGCACTCGAAGCTTCAAACCTTTGAAGTCTTCAATTGAGTTAATGGCACGGTTAGAGGTTGTGTGACGCGTACCGAAGTAACTCACTGCAACTGCTTCCCAGTTGTATTTTTTGGCCATTGTCTTACGCAGATCTTTACCGAAGCTTGAGTCATAGATTGCTTGAATATGATCAAAGTCACGGATTACATACGGCAACTGAGTCACACCCGCTGCTGGAATCCAGTCACCGATACGGCCCATTTGAGTATAGGTAAAATCTAGTGTACCCCAAGTAACCTGCGCTAACATTTCTCGGTCATCGCCTAACTGGCCATCAGGGTAAAGCGCGATTGTTAAGCGGCCATCGGAGCTCGCTGCAAGAGTCTCTGCAGCTAGCTTTGCCGCTTTGTATTCCAAACTCGCAACTGATGCTTGCATGCCAAACTTAAGTTTGACTGTATCTTCAGCGGCAGCAAATACTGAAATAGAAGCAGCCAAGACCAGGCTTATTGATTGGGCTATTAGCTTTTTAGTCATTTTGTATTCCTCTTTCTTATTTTTTTCCTACTAGGAAAATACCTGTAGGGGCTTTATGTGTTTCCGTAACAGTTGTTGCGAAAACGTTAGGTTAAGTTAATTCCTGGCGTGCGATTTAACTCTTTGTTAATGAGACGGAGCTAACGCGGCACCTCCATATAAACCTGAGTCAACGCCCAATGCAGCACTGGCTATTGGTGTTTTATAAGCTGCTGGCAATGACGATAAATAATTTCTAACGAGCGCTTGAAAGTGTTCATTCAAACCAACACCACCGCCCAACACCACGATATCTAGGCCAACAATGGCGTTTATATTCGTAATAAGCTCAGATATGACTTGCGCAGACTGATTAATTACGCTGGCACATCGAGCATCTGATTCATATCGAGAAAAGACTTCAATCGTTGTAAGTGCTTCACCACAAGCCTGACTGGCACGGGTCGATATAGCCGTACCCGATGCAATGGTTTCAACGCAGTTGTAGCGACCACAAGAACATTGAATTTCTTCAACATCACTTAAACTGTGCTGGCTATGGCCCGCGTGAGACCCTAGCCCATTGGCACTGGTCACTAGCTGGCGATTGAGAATAAGACCAGAGCCGACACCGGTGGAAACAGTTAGATAAAGCAGGTTTTCAACGGAGTTATCCGCGCCTTGAGCAAGGTGCCGATACTCACCCCAAGCGGCGGCGGCGGCATCATTGATCACAAAAACAGGCTTAGCGAAGAATGATTCCAGCTTTGCCTTAATTGGAAAGCCAGCCCAGAAAGAAATCATATCGGTATTTAAAGGCTGCAATACGCCGTCAACGATACGACCTGTCGTTGCAACGGCAACCGTTTCAAAGCGCCAGTCGCTGGTGAGCACAGACAGTGCCGCGGCGTAGTCCTGCCAGTTAGAAAACTCTGTGGCGATACTTTTCTTTTCGACAACTTGCAGCTTATCATCAAGCAACGCTAGGGAAGTTTTTGTACCACCAATATCCAGAGCAAGCATCATTATTTTACTCCCACTGCGGTCAGGCTGGCGCTCTTTATAGAATCTAAGAACCAGCCAGAAATATGTTCAATACGGGTAATTGCTGAGCCCACGGTAACAGCCATTGCACCGAGTTCAATTGCCTGGCCCGCCATCTTCGGCGAATTAAAACGACCCTCAGCAATAACCGAGCAACCCGCTTTACTCAGTTGCTGTACTAGTTCAAAGTCTGGCTCTTTTGGAACCACAGCCTCGGTATAGCCTGATAAAGTAGTGCCAATATACTCACAGCCTAACTGCAGGGCCTGCATACCCTCTGCAAAATTAGAAACATCGGCCATGGCTAAGCAACCATGCGCATGGATACGCGCGATAAGCTCTTCAACAGGCACTGGGCGACGACGATCAGTTCCATCGAACGCAATAATTCGAGCGCCCGCCTCAGCCAGTGCGTCAATATCATCGATATAGGGGGAAATTCTGACAGGGCTATCGTCTAGGTCGCGCTTTATAATACCGACAACAGGGACCTTTACTTGCGCAACAACAGCGGCAACATTCACTGCGCCTTGAATTCTTAACCCATTACAGCCACCGTCTTGAGCTGCTTTGGCCATGGCGACAATAATGGATACAGAGTCCATCGGGCCGTCATCAACCGGTTGACAAGAGACTATTAAGCCACTTTGAAGCTGCTCTTGTAGGGTGCTTTTTTCTGTTAGTACATTCATAAATAAAGCTCTAATGTAAAAATTAAATTTCATATCAACAGAATAAGATGAAATATTTCTACAATCAGTATCCACACATAAAATATTATTTCAACCCCTTATGAAATTATTTTTCAAATAAGGAAGAATATGTGAAGGATAATTTGCTAGGCGGTCTCGGCTTTAGTAAAGTAACGTCCTTATTTATCGAGAATAGAACTGAAATATGAGATCACAACCCAAAGTATTAGCACAGTTACTTTCCAATACTGTTGGGCTTTCTCCCGCATTAGAGCGCATCGCTAAGTACGTCAAAAAGGCGCCTGAGACGGTCATCTACCAAACAATTACCGAACTCAGCGAAAACGCTAAATCAAGTGAAGCCAGTGTCATTCGTTTTTGTCGCGACATTGGCTTTAGTAGCTACGCCGATTTTAAGATGGCCTTAGCCATTGAGCTTAACAGCCAAAAAGGCGAGCTGTCTGAGAATGGCAACCATGGCGGGCTTGCGTCAACACCCCTACCCAGCGCCAATGAAACCATTAGTGCTCTGGCTGCTACAGCTGAATTAATAGAATGTGACGACATAAAACAATGTGCCGACTGGATTGCACATGCCAAGTCAGTTGACATCTATGGGGTAGGCGCTTCTTCTATTATTGCCAATTACGCCGAATATAGAATGCTACGGTTGGGCATAACCTCTAGAGCCTTTAGCGATATGCATTTAGGCTTAATGAGTGCAGTAAAGCGCGGTAAAAGAGATGTGGTGATCTGCATTTCAAGCTCTGGCTCTACTGTTGATATCGTGAAAGCTGCCAAATTAGCACAAGAGAATGGAGCCCGTGTTATCGGTATCTCGAACACACGAAAAAGCCCTCTCGCCAAAGAAGCTGACAGCTTACTCGTCGCCAGTTCGCCTGAATCACCCTTAACGGCAGGTAATCTATCGTCTAAGGCGGGTCAGTTATTACTTATTGATGTCATTATGACGGATATTTTCAAGCGTAATTCTAAATACGCACTGTCTCATCAAGAGACCGCCGATGCCACTAGCGGACTGCTTTATTAGGTTAGCGATACGCTAACCTAAATTTTTTACTGTTATAGCACTTGGTGCATTACTGATCGCGCGCTCAATTTCAGCTATAAACTCATTCCAATAGATCGCTTTTCCATAGTTTTCTTGTGTTGTACCTTTCATTTGGAACATTCCAAAGTGGCCACAACCTGGGTAAATGATTTTCTTTAAGTTCAAATGCGACCAACGCTGCTGGTAATCTAGGGTCTGGCTATGCGGTACTGCCTCATCGTGATCACCATGAATTAAAATTATTTCATTCGCTGTAGGTTGCCGCTGGCTAGGGCAAATTACGCTTAATAGACTTTGACTTAGCCGTTGTTCAACACTAAGTAAATGCTCAACTTGTTCTGGTTGACTGACTTGCCCAATACCCTGCAGACCAGAACCCATCATCGCCATTTCCAGATTCAACACTGCTGAAACTAAAATCATTTTTTGTGGCACCAAAGAGTTCGCTCGAAAAAATGGCCAATGTTGGTCTTGCTCCCCCTGCGACCCGGCACAGGCGGCAAGGTGTCCACCGGCAGAATGCCCCATTAAGACGATATTATTCAGATCAAGTCCATATTGCTCAGCAACATTGCGGATAAGCGCCATTGCTTGAGCCACATCACTCACCATATCTAACCCGTTAATATCACCTTGGCTTTGCGCAAAGGCTAAGCGCCGATACTCAATATCCCAGACAACTACTGGCTTATTTTTGAAATACTCAGCAATCTCTTTTGTCGCATAGCTGTCTAATGTGTGGCTTTGCTTCCAATATCCTCCATGTATAACCACCAGCACCGGCAGTACTGTGTTTGAAGCAGGTCGTGTACAACGCACAAATTGCTGATCATTTGACCCATAGAAAATTTTTTTATTGATTTCGGAATAAACCATTCACTTCTCCATGGAAGACAGACAATAACCTCACCGATTACTGCCTGTATTAAGCAGTTAACTTTCTACTTTAGTCGGTATACACAACATCTTTACCGTTCCACTGAACTAGAACCACATCGCCTCGTGCGTTACGCTGGGCATCTTCACCGCCAACATAAAGCAAGCCTTGACTGGTAGTGAACGTCGCGCCATAAGCTAACCCATCGGTCATGCTATTCACCTGCTGCCATTGCCCATTCACTCGAACATATGTTTCAGCATTAAACGCTTTTGGGAATCCGTTGTGCGCGAACCACTGACCTTTAGCTGCAGCATCGCGCGCGCCGTGGAAATTTGCGCCACCAGAAACTATTAAGGCTTCGTTATGTATACCCGCAAATGCACCTGCTACTCCCTCTTGAATTGACTGACCTTTAGGTGCAGGCAAGGAAGATAACTGCTTCCAACTGACACCCGCTGGCGTAAAGCTAACCGATTTAATCATATCGGTGCGTAAACCCGGCTTAATTTCACCACTGATCACCTCAAGAGACTGACCATTCCAAACCGTTGCTGAACCACAGTTTGGTAGGTAAGGAGATTCACCAATAACCGACCACTCAAGACTCGCCGTATCAAACATCAAAACTTGACGATTCCATTCATAACCTTCTGGATCCATGCCCATAAAATCATCAACAATCGCCTGCCACTTTTCGGGCTGGGCAGCTCTATCCGTGGTGCTTACGTCGTACAAATACTTATCAAACTTGTTCTTATTGTAGCCGCCAAGAAAGCCAATTTTTCCGCCACCTAATGAAAATGCTTGTGCACCCAACAAGCCTTTAGGCGTTTTACTCTCTACTAACTGCCATTTGTTTGCAGAGGTATCATATTTGTAGATATCTTCAAAAATAACCGGGGATGGGTCCCCATCTGTTACCTTTCCTGAGCCACCAAAGACATAGACATCACCATCCGCCATTGCTGCAGCAGCACCACTCGTTGCTGGCCCAATAAATTTTGCTGCTTTGCGCCATTGCTTGTTATCTGACTCAAGGTCCATATGGTAAAAACTTTGGCCTAAAGAACCTAAGCCGACAAATGCTTGCTGGCCTACCTGAACGCCAATACCGCTTTTAAACCCTTCGGGTAAATCTTGCCAGCTATCAGCCCAAGCCATAGAAGCAGTAACACAGACACCGGCTACAAGCGCCGTCAGCGCTCTTTTTTTTACGTTTATCATTGCTTTTTCCTTATTTTTATTTTGAGTTTGCTCAGTAGGGCCACTTCACTGAGTAAAAACACTCTATATCAGGCGATAAATTTCTTCAATATAATAATATTTGTTGAAATATTCTTTCATTGGCGCAGAATAGGTTTTCAAATAACAATGGGCATTCAAAATGATTATTGATTTTTTAGATAAGAACCACCGCTATCTCAAAGCACATCCGCTGTTTGCCGAGGCATTTGAATTTATTTTGAACACCGACTTGCATAGCCTGCCCTCAGGGCGAAACGACATAAAAGGGGAGCAAATTTTTGCGAATCGCGCGAGTTACCATTTAGGCGACCCAGAATTGAAGCATGCTGAAAGCCATTTAAAATATATTGATTTACACCTAATTATCAGCGGCCGAGAAACTATTGAAGTGAGCCATATGCAGCAGGCTGTTCGCTTTACTGACTACGAAAGCAAAGATGATTTTGAGTTATTTATCGTGGATGGCGACCCATTGCACCTCACCCCAAATCAATTTTTAATTTTGTATCCAGGTGAAGTTCATAAAACAGGCATAGGAAAAAGTGATGAGCAGGTAGAGAAGGTTATTTTAAAAATTTTGCACGACTGACCCGTTTTACTGGCTTTCGTATTATTTTCTGAATGCCCTGCTGGGCGCGAGCTTAAATAAACTCAATGGCTAAAGGCGAGCCTTTTTTTATTCATTAGGTGCTCATAACCGACATTATCACTGGTAGAACCACCGCCGCCTGTACCACAGCCTAACGTCCAAGATAACTGAAGCCCGTTGCATGCACCGATGCAACCTTGTGTTCCGGGCGAATTAACTAGCACTCGGCTTACATCTACAGCGAGTGTAAAGGTCTCTATCGCCTGCCGATCGTTGGAGTGGATAATGGCGGTATGTCCACGGCCTTCATTTTCTAGTATTTTTTGTGCCAGAGCTAGGGCTTCCTCGTCATTAACAACTTCTATGAGAGAGACTGTTGGCGCAAGTTTTTCGCACAACAATAGGTTTGAATAATCGTCTTTGGCAACAGGGCAGACTAATAGTTCTATTGGGTAGGTACGGCAAATACCAGCGTGCTCGGCAATCGCTGCTGCACTTTTGCCTAACCATATTCGTTGTATGCCTTTGGTATCAAAACAGTGCGCAATGAGTAGGTGCTCTTCTTCAGGTGTTAGAACAGCAGCATTGTATTTAACCATATTCTCTGTAAATAACTTAGAAACAGCACGGCTTACTATAATATTATTCTCTGACCCACACACCACACCATTATCAAAAGCCTTACTATTGACGATCATATTCGCGGCTGTTTCTAAATTCGCGTCTTCGCGCACCCATACCGGTGCATTGCCTTTGCCCACGCCAATACTCGGTGTGCCTGAGCGATATGATTCTTGCACAACGCTTTCGCCACCCGTTGCCAAAATAAAGCTCATATCTTTGTGACGCATCAATAGCTGAGTCACCTTCCGACCAATTGGCACATCGGGTAACTGAACAATGTCTTCCTCAACGTTATGCTCTCTTAACACTCTGCGTATGATGGTAACTGTCGTCCGGCTTACTTTTTTTGCATCTCGATGGCAACTTAATACAATGGCATTACGTGACTTTAAAGCAATGAGAACTTTAAATACCAATGTTTCTACTGGATTGGTGATTGGAATTAAACCCAGAATAACGCCCATCGGCATTAACATTTTTTCGACACCGTCGGCTTCAATGCTGAGTGATCCAACACCGGGCTTCCCTTTTAACGAGGCCGCCACCTCTAAAGTGCCAAGCATGATTTTTTGGATTCTATGCTCCAGCCTACCCATGCCCGTCTCTAGAATGGCTTGTTGCGCAAGCGACCAAGCTTCACGGTTTACACGATCAGCGATTTCGACAATGACTTCATCGAGTGACGTTTCGGTGATGTTTTTTAGAGACGCTTGAGCGTTCTTAGAACGCTGTAATATTTTGTCGATAACAGGGCTATGTATGTCTCGAATTTCACCTGCTGCCGTATTTGTCTGTGCGGTGAGTGTTTCACGCATTAACTGAAAAAAGTACTTTGATTGAGGCAGTGAGCCATCCATTAGAGCGTGTGTAGTGTCTCTATCTAAAACACACAAGGCTGTACTTTGGAGGGCGCGAGCATTGACATGATGATGGTGACCTTGATCTGAAGGGTTAGCAAGCAGTTGTCCTATTCCAAATTTTCTATGATTGGTTTCCATTTCGAGTATTTCATCAAACTCGAATGTTTCTACCTCACCCTCGACAATCAAAATTGTCGCGTTCGCTACTTGACCTTGCTTAAAGATTAAGTCCCAACTGCAAACTGTCATTCGCCTACCAAGTTCCAAGATATGGTTAATCGCACCCTGTCTTGAATTAAGCGCCACTGTGTCTTGTTGAGAGTAAATTGAGTTCATCATACAGCCATCCAACCTGAGAATTCATAAAGGCACCGAATTTAACTAAAACATCTAAATGACCAAAGATTATGTTAATTGCGTCTAAGAATTGACGAATGGGTAGGCAAAGAAGGCATAAATTATCAATTTACTCTAATAGTTGTGACGCACGTCTATAAATTTGTGGTCTTAATTTGACGGTTGAGCAGATACAACAATACTCAATACACATTCAAATTTTTATATTAACCAAAATAGATTTTTTTGATCGATAACTTTAAGAAAAAAACGAGCAATGCTCTTAAACTATTGTTTTAGAAATTGGGAAAAAAATGGAAAGTTTAAAAAATGACGACTTTGCGAAGCTACTCGGGATATACCTCCCTTGGGTGATCAAATCGCTTGAAATATCCGCCGATTCCGAGACTTTAACGATCATTGTCGAGAAACAATCTGACAAAGGCCGGTTTTCTTTTTTGGCTGCCAGCAAAAAGGGGCAACAGGTCACACGGCGTTGGCAGCACGTTCGCTTAGGGCACTATGCGACTTATATTCAAGCATCAATGTCTTTAGATGAGTTAGCCGAGTTATCTGAAACACATTGCCCCGCCTTTTTAGGGTTAGAAGGTAAAAAAATAACACGCGAACTAGACGAGTCGATTCGCATAGCCTATTCACGCAGTTCTATCCCTGACATTATTAGTGGTCTATTGGGCATCAAGTCTGAACTAATAGAATCAAAAATACGAGAAATTGAAACTGAAGAGTCACAGCTTAAAACTTTGCCAACACTGCCACTTGAATCTGAAGCAATTTGGCGAGAAATATTATTGGATAAAGTTAAGCTATCTACTCGCCTGTTACCTTTAAAGCTACTGCTATCGCGGTTAAAGCTTGATATCAATAGGAACCCTGACGACAAAGCTATGTTGCAACGTGCATCTGCTGAATTGCGAAACTTTTTTAATCGTCACGCACTGCAGTTAAAAAGCGAGTATGAGCAGGTCGGCGCAACAAACAATAGAACCAATCAAGCCAGCTCAAGTGGCAAGTTAAAACTAGTTCTCCCTAGTACTCAAAATAAAATATGGCATGAACTACTAACCAATAGTTTAGAGCTAGAAACCAACAGTATGCCAATGAAATTGAATTTGGCCAATAAGCGGCAAAGTTATACCGCGGCAAAATCCGATGTTGATCGGCTCGAAGTTGTTCGCTCACTGCAAATTTTCTTTAAAAATAATGCCCGTACGCATATTCATGAACTTAGATTCTTGACTGAGTTACTTGAAAAACAAAAGAGTAACCTTGATGAGCTACCAGATGAGAACCATGAAATTTGGAAACAGCTGCTTGCAGATGACCAGTTGCTAAATAGCGAAAAAATAAACTATCGCCTCTTCCTCTCCCGAGTAAAACTTGACTACTCGCGCGACCATGATGGCAATAGCGCCAAAAAATTACATGATTTTTTTAGTCAAAATTCAAAATACATGACTGAAGAAATTGGAAAAATAAATTCACTAGCCAAAGCCCTTTAACTTATATCCAGGATAACACAATGTCTAATAAACAATCAGTTCGAATTGAAAGTAAAATGCTAGACTTGGATACGGTTAAAGCTAAGATCCAGGCGGGTGAGTTTTTGTCTATAGCTGCTGATGAATCTATTCTTTCACAGTTGCCTTCTGGTAACTGGATTGGCGGCACTATCCCCTACTTTATGGATGAATCAGGGGGTGTTATTAGCAAAGAAAAAATATTTGTTAACTCCATCGAGGGTATACAAAGCAATAACCCGCCACGCATAACTATTTACGATAATAGCTCTATCAACCGCATTGCAAAAGACGCACCTAGTCATGGCTTTACGTTGTTAATATTACCCGCGTCTTCGGATGTACATCTAAATTATTCTCAGAACGCGCCTGATTTTCCGAATATGTTTTTTACACCTATTGTTGGCTGGATATCAGGTTTCCACCTAGAAGAAAATGGCGCTAGTGCAAAGGTAGGTTTTGGTCCTGGTGGTAATATGCTCTTAGATCAACAAGCCGTTGCCATGCATATACCTCTGCCTGAACATCAAATGGCCAATGTGAGTATTATTAATTTATTTGAAGAAGGCGAGGGTGCTGCTATCGAGTTCCCAACAACCGGGTTCTCCGCGGGCACTTGCACCATTGATGGTAAGGCGAGTAATTTTGCGCAATACATTCAAGAGCAACAAATTGATACTCGCTTGCCGTTAGTTGCTGATTATTCGGGCATTAAAGTTAACGTCAGTGTAAAAGCCTTAGATGCAGAAGCAGGTCGTGTTGATTTATATGCACCCGTATTCGAAGGTATTCGATACCACTTTGCTAAACCCATTGGCAATTATGTCTCTGAATTTGAAACCGAGTTAAAGAAAAATGATGCAAGCGATATTGCATTTTCATGTAACTGCATTTTGAATTTTTTATATTCAGAATTAGAAGGCAAGAAAACGGGCAGCATGACAGGCCCTATCACCTTTGGTGAAATTGCCTACCAGCTCGTTAACCAAACGATGGTTTTTATGACGCTATCTGAAAGTTAAGACAATGATCACTGTTTGCAATAAATATCTCACAAATTAGGTAGGGTTCAGCAGCCCATTACTTGAAATTTCGGTCGCGATAAACCCATCCATGGGGGCTTGATTGAAACATCCATGTTTCAAACACCCGAATTCCAAGCAATGGGCCGCTTCTAAACTATGGGACATCTGAGTAGCATCAGAAAGTAGGGTTAAGGGGTTAAGAAAAGCTCAAGCCCCTAACTCAAGCTTGAAAAAATCGACCAGTTGTCTAATTTTCGCCGATAAATGACGGTTATTGGGGTAAACGGCCCATATTGTTTCTGCGGCACTGGCATACTGTGCCATTACTTCAACTAAGTGGCCTTGTTCTATATAAGCATCGACATAGTAGTTAGGCAATTGCACTATTCCAATACCCTTAAGGGCGGCATCGACCAGACTGTAACCACTGTTACAACTTAAGTTAGCGGTTACTTTTACTGAGTGTTCTTTACCTGCGTTTTCAAATTTCCAATATCCGTGCTGTCCGACCAAGCAATTATGTTTCGACAATTCAGTAAAGGCATGCGGGGTGCCATAACGTTTCAAGTACGCCGGTGATGCACAGACGCGATAGCTGCGCTGACTAATCGGCGCAGCCATTAACGTGGAGTCTTTTAGCTTTCCTAGGCGTATTGCTAGGTCGTATCCGCCTTCGATTAAGTCTAACGATTGATTCGTTAAGTCTGATACCACCTCAATCGCAGGGTGTTGTCCCATGAAATCATGAACCAATGGCATGATGAAAGTTTCACCATACATAACCGGTGCTGTTAGCTTAATAGTACCTTGCGGTGTATTTTTTAGATTTCCTAAAGCTCTTTCTGCCTCTAAAAGGTCGGCCAATACGCGTCTACATCGCTGATAATAGGCCTCACCTTCTGCACTTAAAGATACTTTTCGGGTCGTTCTATAGAGCAACTGTGTGCTTAGCCGCTTTTCTAGCTTGGATACTTGGCGGCTGACTTGTGCTACTGATACACCTAGCTTATTCCCTGCAGCAGTGAAGCTACCGAGCTCAGCAACGGCTACAAACTCAGACACACCTTCCCAAACATCCATCTATTATTACCTATATGTAAAAGTATTTTGTAGTTTAGCTAGATTATATTTGCAATGGAATTAATTATAGTCACTGCACGTAACTAGACAAAAAAGGAACACACCATGACCGATAAATTTATTAAATCAAAAGCAGCCATTGCTTGGGGTCCTAAGCAACCACTTAGCATCGAAGAAGTCGATGTCATGATGCCACGTAAAGGCGAAGTCTTAGTTAAGATCATTGCAACAGGCGTGTGTCACACTGATGCATTTACCTTATCGGGAGAGGACCCAGAAGGTGTATTCCCTGCCATTCTAGGTCATGAGGGTGGCGGTATTGTTGAAGCGCTCGGCGAAGGAGTAACCAGTGTCGCCATTGGTGATCACGTTATTCCGTTGTACACGCCGGAATGTGGTGAATGTAAGTTCTGTAAGTCAGGTAAGACTAACTTATGCCAACAAATACGTGAAACTCAAGGCAAAGGTTTAATGCCCGATGGTACAACGCGCTTTTACAAGGATGGTCAGCCAATTTATCACTATATGGGTACTTCTACTTTTTCTGAATACACAGTATTACCGGAAATTTCTTTAGCCAAAGTCAATAAAGAAGCACCGCTAGAAGAAGTTTGCTTACTCGGCTGTGGCGTAACCACCGGCATGGGCGCGGTCATGAATACAGCAAAAGTTCAAAAGGGAGATACAGTTGCAATTTTTGGCTTGGGCGGTATCGGTTTATCTGCTGTGATAGGTGCGGCAATGGTCGGCGCTTCTCGCATTATTGCGATTGACATTAACGAAAGTAAATTTGAACTAGCGAAACAGTTAGGCGCGACTGAATGCATAAATCCAAAAAACTTTGATAAACCCATTCAAGAAGTGATTGTTGAATTAACGGATGGTGGAGTAGATTTTTCTTTTGAGTGCATTGGTAATGTCGATGTGATGCGATCAGCACTTGAGTGCTGCCACAAGGGTTGGGGCGAATCTGTCATTATTGGTGTTGCTGGCGCAGGCCAAGAAATTTCTACTCGGCCGTTTCAATTAGTGACTGGGCGAGTTTGGCGCGGTAGTGCTTTCGGTGGCGTTAAAGGTCGTAGTGAATTACCTGGCATTGTTGAAAAGTATATGGCGGGTGAATTCAAACTCAACGATTTCATTACCCACACAATGGCGTTAGAAAATATTAACGATGCCTTTGATTTAATGCACGAAGGTAAGAGTATTCGCACCGTCATTCATTACAACAAATAGTTTATGCCCAAAGCCTAACGTTCGTTTAGTTTAAATAACTCGTTAGGCCCATTCTTCATTTTTGAAAGTGAGGTTCATTATGAGCTTAGAAAGTTTGAGTAGTTCAAAGAGTTTTGATGGTTGGCACAAACAGTACAGCCACCAATCAACGAGTACAAATTGTACTATGCGTTTTGCAATATTTTTACCGCCTCAAACAGCCACAGGGCAAAAAGTGCCGGTTTTGTATTGGTTGTCGGGGTTAACTTGCACCGATGAGAACTTTATGCAAAAAGCCGGTGCGTTTGAAGAAGCGGCAAAACTAGGCATTGCGATTGTTGCACCCGACACCAGCCCTCGCGGCGAAGGTGTTGCAGATGATGCAGAAGGCAGCTACGACTTTGGTTTAGGTGCAGGGTTTTACGTTAACGCAACTCAAGCGCCATTTAATCAGCATTATCAGATGTACAATTACGTGGTTAATGAGCTACCCAAACTCATTGAAGCTAACTTCCCAGTGACATCGCAGCGGGCAATCAGTGGGCATTCAATGGGCGGGCACGGTGCTTTAGTTATCGCATTGAGAAACTCTGAGCGCTATTCATCTGTCTCGGCGTTTAGCCCTATAACCAACCCGGTGAATTGCCCTTGGGGACAAAAAGCATTTTCTGGTTTCTTAGGAGATGATAAGCAAAGCTGGTTGGAATATGACAGCAGTGAGTTGATGAAAGCAAGTAAAGGTAACAAGCTAGTACCTGCGCTGGTTGATCAAGGTGATGCGGACAACTTCTTAGCAGAACAGCTAAAGCCTGAAGCGTTAGAGGCTGCGGCGAAGCAAAGTGGCTATCCGTTAACCTTACGCATGCAAGCTGGATATGATCATAGCTATTACTTTATTAGTAGTTTTATTGCTGAACACTTAAAGTTTCATCACGAACACTTTTAAGCGTTTAATGTAGATTAAAAGGCCAATTTTAGAATTGGCTTTTTTTTCAGCTATTTTTTATTCAATACATTCTTGTTTTCAAAACTAACACCCTTCCAACCTGACTTCATAAAGGCACGAATATTTTGATGGCTTGTGCCATTCACATTCGCTAAAACTTCAGCATAATGCTCGGCAAATAATTTTAATGTATGCGATTCTGACAAGCCCGCTTGATGTGAGAAAGCAAATATTTTGCAGGATCCTTGGTTTTCACTCGCTTGGCTATGCGTTTTACCATTGGTAAACGCACTCGGTGTAAATTCAAACTCAGATTCAATTGCAGCAATTACCTCAGCAAAAACTAGAGCTTTGGGATCGGTATGCAGTGTGGCAAGCAATTCTTTAAGTGTCATCGGTTGGGTTATCTCACATTAAGTGTGTTTAAGTTAGGTCGCTAGTGTATTACCGTTTCACTAACGAAAACAAATATTTAGCAATGGCGGTGCGATCTTCAACCGACATCGCAGAGGTACCGTGATCAATAACTTCCACCATTGAGCCTCCCACATAATCACCATCGGGTAACATGCCATCGTCTAAGAAATAAATCAGGTCATCTTCTGTCCAATCCATTTGCAACAACGCATCACCAACGATTGCGGGGACCCAGCCGCCATTGAGATCGGCACCGCCTAAATAAGGAGGAATCGGTGCACCTATGCTATTTCTAGGTGTATGGCATTCACCGCAATGCGCAACGGCATCTACTAAGTAGCGGCCACGCCCTTCTGCTGTAGATTGGTCGATGTTAATAGGTCGTACGGTAGAGAACATCCAACGCCAAGGCTTGAGCCCTAAACGGATATTAAAAGGAAAGCCAACATCGTGGGCTCGATAAGTCAGCTCGACAGGCTCTATGGCTTTGAGTGCTACAAATAAATCAGCTACGTCTTGATCAGTTAGGCTTCGATAGCTCATATATGGAAATGCTGGATAATAAGACTTGTTATGCGGGCTCACACCTTGGCGCACTGCACGCTCAAAAGTCACTATATCCCAACTTCCAATGCCATGAACGCTGCTAGAGGTTATATTCGGTGCGTAGAATGTACCAAATGGGGATTCAAGCGGCGGGCCACCTGCAAAAGCATCGCCTCCTTCTTCGACATTAGTATGGCAGGCAAAACAACCCGCGGTCTGCAGTAAATGAGCACCGTTAGAGGCATCACCTTGAATCAAAATGGCATCGCGCTCTTCAACATTTAGATCAATAATCAACACCGCTATTAGCGTAACCAAGGCAAAACTGACAAGCCCGATTAGCCATTTATATTTTAAACTCATCACAGCTCCTTAGGTTTTTGGTGGCGCAAATATTAGGGCTTTTGAAACAGCAAACTATCTAACTTTAATCGTTTCATTTCCGCGAGCATAACCTGAGCTTGGGGTTTTTCATAGGGTCCAAGCAATAGCCGATAATGCAATCGTGAAGGATCATACCAAGCCGTAAGTTGTTGTTCATATTTGGCTAGCCTTACGTCTTCTTCTAGCTCTACCATGGACTTTCGCTGGCTAAACAACCCTAGTTGCACATACCAAGGCTCTTCTATGGCCTCTTTCTGGGGTGTCTCTTTTGTTGCCGTCACTTGAATGGTTGGTTCACTGGTCGACGGTTTGGCTGTTGACAGCGGATGAGGGTTATCTGATAGCTCTGGGATAGCTTTTATCGCTGGCGGTGCGGATGGCTCCGACTGCGGTATATTTTGTTCTTGTACTATGCTTGTTTGCTCTGATTCAAGCTCAATGGTATTGGTACTCGTAACCGGCTTACCTGCACGATAAATGGCACCCATTGGCTGAGAACTTCTCACTCTTGTATCTAAAGAAGAAAAACGATCCAGCCAGATCCGTATTCCGGCTTTGAAACGAAAGCGGTCACTTTGTGTGCGCCAATTTGCTTCAAGGAAATACCCTGCTTCAGGTATGGCTTCCTTTTGAAAACCGATACCTAACCAAGGATCTAGCTGATTTAAATCTGACTGCCAGGAAACACTGGCCTGTGGATACCATTGGCTGGTCAAACCAGCTGAATACAGTAAACGCCCATTGAGAGCGACTAAAACAGCACGCTGGTTATCGCCATTAGGGTCGGTAATACCAATATCACTGCCGATAACTGTCCGTACGCCAAAGGTATTGGCATATTCTAAAGAAACGCCAGGGTTTAAAGCTCGCCCGGGCGTTGCATTTGCAAAAATAGAAAGGTGGGGGTCGTAGGCATAAGCCGCGGACACCAACCCGCATAAAATTAACCAATAACGCACGATAGAGCGCCCAACTTAGAAGCTTCCCGTTAAGCATAGCAGGGAAATTTAAGCTTCGTTTACTGATTTAAGTCGCGATCGTTAACCGTTGGCGTAGCTCATCTATAACTGGCTGAACCTCTGGCGATACACCACGCCAATAGTTAAAGCTTTCTGCCGCTTGTCCGACCAACATTCCTAAGCCATCGGATAAGTCTACGGCACCTAAACTTGTTGCCCACTTTAAAAATGCAGTGGGTTCGGCGCTGTACATCATGTCATAGCACTTTACGCCAGGGTTAATTAGGCTTTCAGGAATGGGAGGTAGCATGCCTGATAGGCTAGCTGAGGTCCCATTAATGATTAAGTCGAATCGGCCACTGAGTTCAGCAAAGGAGCAAGGTGTTATTTCAGGAAAATCATCCGCCAGCTCCTCAGCCTTTTCAAGAGTTCGATTTGCGAGTGTTAACGAAGCGGGGTTTGCCTCTATAAGAGGCTCCAAGACCCCTCTTACTGCACCACCAGCGCCTAGCATAAGAATATGGGTATCTTCTAGGGTCCACTTTAAGTGCTGCTGTAAATCATTGAGCAAACCAACGCCATCGGTGGTATCACCAATGGTTCGGCCATCGGCCAAAATTTTGATGGTATTAACTGCCCGAGCCCGCTTAGCGCGCTCGGTTAACTCATCGACAAAATCGAACGCATCACCTTTAAAGGGCATCGTAACGTTAAAGCCAAGATAGCCCTCTTTAATGAGCTGCCATAACCGCGTTTCAAAGCTAGTTAAGGGCAGTTCAATACCTTCATAGGTTAATGATTGCGTAGTTTGTGCGGCAAATAGCGTATGTATTTGCGGTGACAAACTGTGTGTAATGGGATGGCCAATAACAGCGTAACGATCCATGCAGTACCTTGTTTCAAGTATTTGAAAATGAAGATAAATGCCTTAGCAGCAAAAGTCCAATACCTAACGCGACTAAGTTTTTAAACCCTGCTTTGTATCTACCCTGTTAAATTCACGAACGAAGTCTATAAACTGATCGAGTGGCAATGCTTTTGCAAAATAGTAACCCTGCCCTTGTTCACAGCCCATTGATTTTAGGGCATCAAGTTGTTCGATCGTTTCTATACCCTCGCCCACCACTTCCAAATTAAGCCGATGAGCAAAACTGATGATCGATTCAACAATGTCATGGGTTGAGCGATCTATCTCCATTCGTTGTACAAAACTTTTGTCAATTTTCACCACCGATATTGGGAACTCTTTAACATGCACTAACGCTGAATAACCAGTACCGAAGTCATCTAAGGATATTTTTATGCCCATGTCGTGTATCGCCGTTAAGGTGGCTTTCACGAGTTCAGGGTTGCTGAGCACCGCGGTCTCGGTAAGCTCGAACTCCAACTGAGATTGGCTATACTGCCAATGTTTAATACGGGCCGGCAGCGTTTCGCAAAATGCCAAATCTTGCAGTTGTTTAAAGCTGAGGTTTACCGCTATATTCAGACCAATAACGCCTTGAGATTCTAGTGTTTTAATGTCCTTTTCAGCTTGACTGAGCACCCAATTACCAAGAGGAAGTATCATGCCACTGCTTTCCGCTACATAAATAAACTCGGTCGGCGGAATATTGCCATGCTTGGTGTGCGGCCAGCGCAGTAACGCCTCCATGCCAAGGACCTTGCCTGATTTAAGGTCAATGCGTGGCTGATAGTGCAGTTGAAATTCATCCTCACGAAGTGCTCGACGAATTTCCGCCGCCATATCCATTGTAAACCAAGGTGAGGAATCTCGGTCGTACAGGTAAATATTTTTATTGTGTCGCTTGCCCGTCACCATGGCCTCATGCGCTTGCGCAATTAGCTCTTCAGAATTACCAAACGTTTCAGGGTATAACAGTGCGCCGATATAGGCTTCTACCTGAAGTCGCTTACCGTAAAGTTCAAAATGGTGGCTAAATGCACCCCGTACAATATCAAGCACCTCACCGAGCTCGCGTTTATCGGCAAGTTCTTCAATCAGCAATAAAAATTCATTGCCTCCGAGACGGCCAACACTAAACCGCCCACCGAGTATTAAGGCCAAGCGTTGAGCAACTAGACATAGCAGCTGATTCGCAAAAGCGTAGCCGTGTGCTTCATTAATTTTTTGAAACTTTGATATATCGACAGAGATAACACCAAATGGCTTGCCACTTTTGGAAACGGCTTCAGCGGCTCTATCTAGATGTGCAACGAAGCCTTCCGCATTAAGGCTGCCCGTGAGTGAGTCGTGCAGAATCGTACTTGATACTATTTCTCGACGATGAAGCGCGCGCAGTAACGACTGGCTGAGGCTTTTTCGGGTGAGTTCATCTAACGTGAGTACATCGTGTACGCCTAGCTCTAGCAAGGCACTGAATCGAGGCTCAATAAACTCGGATTCAACTGCGAGCCACACGCCGTTTTCTCGATGCATTTTAAAAAATTCTAGCGCTTTTTCGCCAGGCGTAAACAGGATGAGGTCGATATCCATATTTGAGAAGATCGACTCTACTTCGCTGATAATGTGACCGGATTCGGCCAGCATTGGAGATAAAACGTCTTTAACTTTATCTTCTAAGCAAAATAACGCTATTCGTAAGGTTTCCTGCATAGCAGTGAGAACGCTTTCAAGACTATTTACAAGGTATAGCTGCTAAATGCCATTGCTGCGCATTCCGCACGCACTATATGTGAACTGATTGGCAAAAAAAGAGGAATTAACTCACGTTTTGCTCGGGAATATGCAATTTCGGGGCAGGTTTAATGTGCCCAAGCGCTATGATAGTAACGTGGGCACTCAAAATATTATCAATATGGCTATCTTCAACAATAGCACAGTTGATTTACTGAGGGTCTTCTTCTCTAACTGCTTTCGGTAAGAACCGGCTCATTAATAGGCCTAGTTCAAATAACGCGTACATTGGAACCGCTAAGATACTTTGAGATATAACATCAGGCGGGGTTAGTAACATGCCTATGACAAAGCAGCCGACGAAAATGTACGGTCGTTTTTCACCTAATGCTTTAACAGAAACAAAACCGCCCCTAACCATTAAAAAGGTCGCTATCGGAATTTCAAAGGCAATCCCAAACGAAAAGAACATTTTCAAACAGAAATCAAGAACGTTAGATATATCTGGCATGATGTTGATACCTTCTGGGCCAGATCCAGTAAAGAATCCAAACACCAATGGCAAAACAACAAAATAAACGAAGGCAACACCGCTATAAAATAAAATAACACTGGTGATAAACAAGGGTACCGCAAGCGAACGCTCATGCTTATAAAGTGCCGGTGCAATAAAACCCCAAACCTGGTGCAATATATAAGGCATGGCCAGTAACGCAGCCATAACGAATGCTAGCTTCAGAGGCACTAAAAAGGGTGAGGCAACGCCCGTAGCGATTAAGGATGCATTTTCTTTATTGGCGATAAGCGCATTGAGTGGCTCAACCAATATCAAATACATTTCACCAGAAAAGAAATACAAACCAACAAAAAGAACTAAAATGGCTAAAACTGATCTTAGCAACCGATCACGCAGTTCTTTTAAGTGCTCAACCAAGGGCATAGCGTTTTCATTAGGATTTTGAGACGTCATCTTGTTCTGTTTTTTCCGCTAAGGTTGGAGAATCTTCCTGAACAATAGGCTGTTCGGGTGCGCTTGCTGGAATCTCTGCATCTTCAGTTTCATGAGGCGACAGTATTTTATTTTCAAGTTCTTTTTCTTGCGCCATGATTTTTTTATTCAATTCATCGAGTTTAACTTCTTGCTCAATCTGATTTTGAATGCCGGTAAGAAAGCGACGAGCTTGGCCCGTCGCTTTGCCAACAGTTCGCATAACGGTCGGCAGCTTTTCTGGCCCAATAACGACCATACCAATAACTGCCAACACTAGAAGTTCAGTGAATCCGATATCAAACATGATTATCTACTTCCGCTTAAAAGCTTACTTTTTTTCTTCAACTTTTTCTTCAGATTTCACTTCACTGAAGTTCGCATCTGTTTTGTCTTTGCCTTCAAGAGACTCAGGCTTTTTCTCATCTTCGTTCATCGCCGTTTTAAAACTCTTGATTGCGCCACCCATATCGCCACCAATGTTCTTCAAACGCTTAGTTCCGAAAATTAGAATCACGATTGCCAATACAATTAATAACTGCCAAATAGAAATACCACCAAAACCCATTTTAAGATCCTCTTTTAATTATCTTGTAGCGGAAAACCACTCCAGGTTGCCTTACGGACATCGCCTAGAATGTGAAAATGTATGTGCCCTACTTCTTGACCACCCCCATCACCGGTATTCACAACCGCTCTAAAGCCGTCGTTTAACTCCATAAGCTTGGCAATTTCTGGCGCTTTACTCATCATGCCCTGAACCACACTCACATTACTATCATCCAAATGGTATAGACTGGTGACATGTTTTTTGGGTATGAGCAAAATATGAACAGGTGCTTTTGGGGCTATATCCCAAAAGGCTAAATATTCATCGTCTTCATAAACCTTTTTCGATGGAATATCTCCAGCGATGATCTTACAAAACAAACAATCTGACATAATTAAGCCTCGATTGAACTCTTTATTTTTGCCGACTGGCTTTTTCTTCGAGCCCAGATAAGCCTTCACGTCGGGCAAGCTCGGCTAATATTTCATCTGGATGAATATTTAACCGCGATAACATGACTAACGTATGAAACCACAGGTCGGCGGTTTCATAAACTACCTTTTCTCTTTGCTGGCTATCATTTTCAGCATTTTTCGCCGCTAAAACCGTTTCGAAAGCCTCTTCGCCCACTTTTTCAAGTATTTTGTCGAGCCCTTTAGCATGTAGAGAAGCGACATAAGAAGAGTCAGGGGTCGCTTTTTTACGCGCTTCGAGCGTTTCGGCCAATTGGGAGAGTATCTCGCTCATTTAATTTCCTTTCACTGATTTCTATCTATGTTATGGCCACAAAAACAACAATACGCCGATTACCACAGCAAGCCACTGACTATTGTTAAGGCTTGGCATCCAATTCTCAGCATTGGGAACGACAATAGCGATACCGACCACCACAACCGCCAACCACCGGCGACGCTGCTTTTTGCGTTGAACCTGGGCCTGTTTTTCCATTTGCGCTAGGTGATCGGCGATATTCTGCTCCGATCTAGACCCTAATTGAACCTGAGTTAAGGCGGTATGGATTAAGTCTGGCATTTCAGGGGCTTTGGCTATCCAGCTAGGCGCGTGCTGTTTAATAGTCTCGAAGAAGCGTTTTGGCCCTACTTGGTCTTTCACCCATTGTTCTAAAAAAGGCTTAGCGGTTTTCCAAAGGTCGAGTTGTGGGTACAGCTGACGACCTAAACCCTCAATATTCAACAGTGTTTTTTGCAGTAAAACGAGTTGAGGCTGCACAGTCATATCGTAACGTCTTGCCGTTTGAAATAAACGTATCAACAACAAACCGAAAGATATCTCGCCCAGCGGCTTTTCAAAAATAGGTTCACAAACACTGCGAATGGCGGCTTCAAACTCATTGACGCGAGTAGTAGAAGGTACCCAGCCTGACTCAACATGCAACTGCGCCACGCGATAATAATCTCGGTTAAAAAAGGCCAACAGGTTCTGCGCTAAATAAGCTTGATCTTCGCGCGAAAGCGAACCCACAATACCGCAATCAATACCAATGTATTTTGGTTGCGCAGGATCTGATATATCGACAAAAATATTGCCAGGATGCATATCGGCATGGAAGAACGAGTCTTTAAATACCTGCGAGAAGAAGATTTCTACGCCGCGTTCAGCCAAGACTGACATATCAGTACCTTTGGCTTTTAGCGCATCGATGTCTGCTATCGGAACACCGTAAATGCGCTCCATAACCAGCACAGAACGCTTAGTTAGCTCGAAATCAACCCATGGTACATACAACTTGCCTTCTTCTAAGCTGTTACGGCGCAGCATGGAGGCATTGGCTGCTTCTCGTAGTAAATCGAACTCATCTAAGATGGTGCGTTTAAAGTCTTCAACCACTTCGACTGGGCGTAAGCGACGGCCATCGGTACTGAGCTCTAGCAAGCGCGCCAACAAATGCATTAACCGCACGTCTTTACGAATGGTCGGCTCTATATTAGGTCGAATCACCTTCACAACCACTTCCGCACCATTGTGCAGGGCCGCTGTGTGTACTTGAGCGATAGATGCCGAAGCCAGAGGTTCATTGTCAAAGCGCGCAAAGGTTTCAGTCACGCGCCGGCCATGTGCCTTTTCAATGGTCTTTATGGCTAAGTCGCTAGAAAAGGGCGCAACGCGATCTTGTAAAAAAGCCAACTCGGTGGCCATATCTTCCGGTAACAGGTCACGACGAGTAGAAAGTATTTGGCCAAACTTCACGAACACCGGACCAAGATGCTCTAATGCTAAGCGTAAACGCCGACCGTTACTGCCCGTTGCGCGAAAAAACCAACGCAAAGGGAAGCACGCAATCGCAATGCGGACATACCAAGGGAGTGAAGAGATATCGAGCAAGGTGTCTAAGCGGTAACGGCCAAACACCCAGATAATTTTTAATAATCGCAGTGAACTCACTGGGGCTTTCCTTCGTTTGACTTCTCAGGCAGCGTTGCGGCTAGCTTTCGGATTCTTGCCGCAACACGGTCTGCATCCATTCTTAATGTTTGTATGGCATCTTTGTGGGGTTGCCATAAATTGCTAGGCACAAGCAATTGGCTTTCTTCACGGAAAAAGTTGCGAGACGTCCGCTCAAAAGAAGTCAGTTGGTTCTTTAAAATAGACCCGAAAAGCTTGATCCCATCGGCAACAACATGGGCTGCTGTATCACCAATTTTATCGCCAATGGCCATTTCCCAATCGATATCGAGATGCGACATAATTTCTTGAATGGTAAAAAAGGTGCGCGTATCACCTTCGATGGTAATTTGATGCGCCATCATAGCAGCAGTGCGGTCTTCTGCTTTCATCACTGCAAATAAGTCACTGGCTTTACCAGCAACTAGGGCGTCGAAGGGCTCTATTTTCCCCGACTCCAAAAATACGAAACCATCTGACTCTATCGTAACGCTTATAGCCAAGTTTGGTTCACTGGTTTCTAAAACCAAGGTCTTTCCCGCTAATCGAGCAACCTTATCTTTAGAAGCGAGATCGTATTCTAGGCCATCATTAATTAATTTCTGCAATGGCCATAACCATTCACTCATGCTTTCACGCCTCGATGCATTGCCACAATGCCACCGGTTAAGTTATGGAAACTCACCCGAGCAAAGCCGGCATCGAGCATCATTTGCTTTAAGGTTTCTTGATCAGGGTGCTTACGAATAGATTCCGCCAAGTACTGATAGCTATCAGCATCTTGTGTTACTAACTTGCCCATAAGCGGCAACGCCTTAAACGAATACAAGTCATAGGCTTTGCTGAGCAGTTCACTCTTAGGTTTAGAGAACTCCAATACTAGTAAACGACCGCCTGGCTTCAACACCCGAAGCATTTCAGCAATAGCTTTATCTTTATCGGTGACGTTACGTAAACCAAAAGCAATGGTGACAACATCGAAGTAATCTGTCGGGAACGGCAGCACTTCGGCATTAGCCTGTACCACCTCTAAATTACCGGCAACGCCTTTATCGGCCAGCTTATCGCGACCTACTTTTAGCATTGATTCGTTAATATCGGCTAAGATAACCTGGCCTTGCGGCCCAACACGCTTTGAAAAGGCGCGCGTTAAATCACCCGTACCACCGGCTATATCTAAAACACGGTTGCCGACTCGCACACCCGACATTTCAATGGTGTATTTTTTCCAAACACGATGAACACCGAACGACATTAAGTCATTCATGATGTCGTATTTAGCCGCAACCGAATGGAAAACATCAGCCACCATGGCCTGTTTTTCTTCTGATTTAACGGTTTTATAGCCAAAATGGGTGGTGTCTTGATCGGGCTTAGGGTTTTGTTGGTCGGTCATGGTCGGCTCAAATTGGAGAAACTGGCGACATTGTAACGGTTTCCTAGGCGTGGGGCGACTGTCATATATCATGTAAAAAATAGAACAGGGCTTTGCCCTTTGCAGCGCCGCTCGCTACCCTATGTGAAAATTAGCTGATTTTACTAAGGTAGACCTGATGCGAGCATTTCCAAACACCCGTTTGCGCCGATTACGCGCACAAGATTTTTCACGTCGCCTAGTTAGGGAAAACAAACTCAGTGTCGATGACCTGATCTACCCAGTCTTCGTATTAGAAGGTACAAACCAACGTGAAGCCGTGCCCTCAATGCCGGGCGTAGAGCGTTTATCCATTGATTTACTGGTAGAATCGGCCAAAACTTGGGCCGACTTAGGCATTCCTATGCTAGCCATATTCCCAGTTACACCCATCGAAGCAAAATCTGAAATGGCCGAAGAAGCCTACAACCCAGATGGTTTAGCCCAACGAGCCGTACGCGCGTTAAAAACAGCACTGCCCGAGTTAGGCATCATGACTGACGTCGCCCTTGACCCGTTCACCACCCACGGCCAAGACGGCATCATCGACGACAACGGCTATGTGTTAAACGACATCACCAAAGATATACTAGTTAAACAAGCCCTATCACACGCCCAAGCCGGTGCCGATGTCATCGCCCCAAGCGACATGATGGACGGCCGCATCGGCGCAATACGCCAAAAGCTCGAAGCAGAAGGCTTCATCAACACCCTAATCATGGCCTACGCCGCCAAATACGCCTCAAGCTTCTACGGCCCCTTCCGTGACGCCGTTGGTTCAGCCGGCAACCTAGGCAAAAGCAGCAAAGAAACCTACCAAATGGACCCCGCCAACAGCGACGAAGCCATTCACGAAGTACGCCTAGACCTAGAAGAAGGCGCCGACATGGTCATGGTTAAACCAGGTATGCCCTACCTAGACGTCGTACATCGCGTAAAAACCGAACTATCAGCCCCAACCTTCGCCTACCAAGTCAGCGGCGAATACGCCATGATCCAAGCCGCCGCCCAAAATGGCTGGCTAGACCACGACAAAGTGATGATGGAAAGTTTGTTAGCGTTCAAACGCGCCGGCGCGGATGGGATTTTGACTTATTTTGCCGTCGCCGCGGCGGAGCTTTTACGAGGTTAGAAGCTGCAAGTTTTGAGCTGCAAGCTGCAAGTAAAAGATTAAATACGGTTTTGGGCTGTGGGCTGTGGGCTGTGGGCTGTGGGTAATATCGGAACACCACGGACAGAGCAACGAAAGCTCAGCAGCGTGATTGTATCATTTGAACTTACTTGCAGCTGGCAGCTATAAACTTGCAGCTTTTTTCAACCCAACTATTGGACAGAGGTCTCGGAAAGGGTAAACTCTGGAACTCAACTCTAAGCGAAACTATATAACCAACATGAGCGAAAATATTCTTAACGTAACTGATGACAGCTTTGAATCTGATGTATTGCGCAGCGAACAGCCTGTACTAGTAGATTACTGGGCAGAATGGTGTGGTCCGTGCAAGATGATAGCGCCGGTTCTTGAAGAAGTAGCAAATGAATACAGCGGCAAGATGTCTGTGGCCAAATTGAACATCGACGACAATCCGAATACACCACCAAAGTATGGTATTCGTGGTATCCCAACGTTGATGATCTTTAAAAATGGCGAAGTAGCCGCAACTAAAGTTGGCGCGCTGTCTAAGTCTCAGCTGCTTGAATTCATTCAAGCAAATAGCTAAAAAGTGAATCCCTGAAGCACTTTTTATGTGTTTCAGGGAAATTAACGCTGGACAGCCTTAAAATCACCGCCTATATTAACTGAATCGAACAAAAAACCCTCAAATATAACCCTCTGAGCAATCAGCTCCCCCTACTTTCAAGTTAAAAAATCTATGAATCTTAGTGACTTAAAAACCAAAGCCGTCCCAGAACTTCTCGACATTGCGAAGGAAATGGGATTAGAAAACATCAATAGAACACGCAAACAAGACCTTATTTTTACTATTTTAAAGCGACATGCTAAAGGTGGCGAAGACATCTACGGCGAAGGTGTGCTTGAAATATTACAAGACGGTTTTGGGTTCTTACGAAGTGCGTCAGCTTCTTATTTAGCCGGTCCAGATGACATCTATGTATCGCCGAGCCAAATTAGACGCTTCAACCTCCGAACGGGTGACACCATCGCAGGGAAGATCCGGCCACCAAAAGACGGCGAGCGTTATTTTGCCCTCTTGAAGGTAGACTCGATCAACTTCGCGTCGTTAGAAAGCTCGAAGAACAAAATCTTATTTGAAAACCTCACTCCTCTCTTCCCAGAAGACCGTCTTAAGCTAGAAACCGGTAACGGTTCTACTGAAGATATGGCGGGTCGTATTCTTGATTTGGCTTCGCCAATCGGGAAAGGCCAGCGTGGTTTGATTGTTTCGCCGCCGAAAGCCGGTAAAACTCTTTTATTACAAAACGTTGCTCAGGCCATCAAAAATGATGACCCAGATGCACATTTAATCGTTTTGCTTATTGATGAGCGTCCTGAAGAAGTAACTGAAATGCAGCGTTCTGTACGCGGCGAAGTAATTGCTTCGACGTTCGATGAGCCGCCAGCACGTCACGTTCAAGTGGCTGAAATGGTTATCGAGAAAGCCAAGCGTTTAGTCGAACACAAGCGTGACGTTATTATCTTATTAGACTCTATTACGCGATTAGCACGTGCTTACAACACCATTGTACCGAGCTCAGGCAAAGTACTAACGGGTGGTGTCGATGCGAACGCGCTTGAGCGCCCTAAGCGTTTCTTTGGTGCGGCTCGTAATGTCGAGGAAGGTGGTTCTTTAACCATTATCGCGACGGCGCTGGTTGATACCGGTTCTAAGATGGATGAAGTTATCTACGAAGAATTCAAAGGCACGGGTAACATGGAAGTGCATTTGGATCGTAAGATTGCTGAAAAACGTATTTTCCCTGCAATTAACATTCGCCGCTCTGGTACTCGTCGAGAAGAAAAACTCACCTCGCCAGAAGAGCTACAACGCATGTGGATTTTACGTAAACTGCTTGCAGAAATGGAAGACGTTGCCGCAATCGAGTTTTTGATGGATCGCTTAAAGATCACCAAAACTAACGCTGAGTTCTTCAACAGCATGAAGGGGTAAAAACAAGTTCGAGCTACGCTCTGAACTGTTTTTATAACCTAACACGAAGCCCCTTTTAATTTGGGGCTTTTTTTATGTTTAGTGCCACGATACCCGCTTTTGGGTTCCGGTATAAATTTAAGCCGTTCATAACAACTCGCTTCGCTCAAACAGTCATTCACTTTTAAATTCACCCCCTCACCCACGCATGTATCTGATACAGCCCTGAGCTCCAGCCCCACAAAATTCACTTGTAGGAGCGACCGAACCCTGCGCAGGCGCGATGTAACGACAACGGGTTTTACTTGCAGCTAATCAGCCGTCATATTTCAATTGACTGGATATGACTCGGAAGCTTTATTCTAGGTATTAAAGTTGTTTTTGATTGGCCTTTCGCTGTTACCCTAATATATTTTTCAATTGCATATAGTAAAAATCAACTTTATGCTCGCGACTTGAAAAACTAATATCGCGCGACAGGGATAAACCGCGCCAAAAATACGCTTCGTTACGGATAGGGAACAACTTCTATGAATTTTAGACTACAGCATTACGGGCTTGGAATTTTTTCTGTACCAGTTACATACTATTTTGTGTCAGTATACCTAGGTGAATATGAATCGAATTTTCAAAACTTTTTACCTATTTTAGTGTCCACTGTAATCGGTTTTGCTCTAGCTGGAGTTTTCGCTGAACTTTTTTCTAGAAAAATCACTCAGCTATATTGGCTAGTAACACTCATAGTTGGGCTTACCTTGATGAGTATAATATTCCTCTTAAAATGGAACGAACTCTCATTAATTGACCCACTAGTCATTAACCTGTCATTTTGTTTACTAGGGTTTAGTTACAAAGAAGAAGTACTGTCCAAACTAAGCGGATAACAACCAATTAGGCTAATAATAGGGGGAGATGATCAACACAACGCATGTGGATTTTACGTAAACCGTTTGCCGAAAAGGTATACGTTGCCGCAATCGATTTTTTGATGGATCGCCTTAAGATCACCAAAACCAACGCTGAGTTTTTCAGCAGTATGAAGAGTGGTGTAAGCTCGATAACGAAGCCCCTTTTAATTTGGGGCTTTTTTATGACTAATTTTTAGTAGCTGGCAAGCCGTCTTATCACCGGTAGAATCTGATGAAAGACAGAATCTTGAACCTGGATAAAGAAGTTAAAATCAAAAAATGAATAGTACTATAAATAACGTAATCTTGAATGGCAGTAAGAATATGAAAATTGGTAAATTCTCTGCTCTAGCTGACGTCAGTATTCGGACAGTCCACCACTATGAGTCAATTGGGTTAATACCTACCGCTAATCGCGAAGGAAAATACCGCGTTTACAGTGCGACTGACCTGAAACGAATGGAATTTATAAAAACTTGCAAGGAGTTCGAACTAACCCTTAAAGAAATATCTGAATTGATGCATTTCTTTGATAAACCTTCAGAGACATGGTGCAAGGCAGCCGTTAGTGTGGTTCATAATAAAATGGCTCAAGTGAATCAGGATCTGGTAAAAAAACGGACTCAGCTTGAGCGTTTGGAAAATCTTGAGTTACGGATTCAGTCGATTTTAAGTAGTAAATAATTGTTTAATGACTCTTGACTCTAACCTATAGGTAAGACTTTAGACTGTTCGCTCATGCCAAATATGTGAACACAATGACTTACCTTACGAATTTTTTAAAAGTGATTATCGTGATACTAATATTACTTGTAGCTTTGCTTGCGGGTTATCTGTTTACAGTAAAGATTTCAATGCCTGAAACCATGGAGTTTCAGACAGCGAGACCAAGTCAAAGCACTTGGGAGTCGATTTTTGCTTCCCCCGTAGATTTGGAACTTAAAACCTTGCACGCCGGCGATATTTTAATAGATCGCAATCAGCTTCTACAAGAAGGACCCGAGCAGTGGCAAGACCGATATAAATCTTTGCCCGTATTATCTCATTGGATATCACACCCAACTCAGGGTGAGTATTTATTTGATTCCGCCTTTTCAGAGCAGTTTACAAATAAAAATACAGGCAATTACGGTGTATTGATGAGCTTCATTTCGAATATAAGTGGTATTAAAAATACGCTTTCAACACCATTGGCTGGGCAGTTACCAGCTGGAAATAAATCAATTAAAGGCGTTTTTTTGACTCACTTTCATCCTGACCACAGCTCTGGATTAGACGACTTACCTATTAATATTCCTATTATTGCAAACTTAGCTGAATATGACCTCTTTGCGGGTTTAGCTAATGGTGGTTTATTTAATCGTCGGCCAAATTGGTCGCATATTGATTTTTCTAAAGCGAAATCGATCCCACCTTTTGACTCGGTGATCGATATTTTTGGTGATAGTTCAGTCTTTGCCATTAGTACCCCAGGCCATACCAACGGTCATACTTCCTACCTACTAAACGGTACTCAAGGGGCAGTATTGATAGTAGGTGATGCCAGCCATTTTAGTTTTGGTTTTAAGAATAATTTGGCTCCCGCAGCTCAGGGAAAGAAAAATGCTGAACTAGCAGTGCGATCACTGCAACAGTTAAGGGTATTTAAAGATGAGTATCCTGATGTGAAATATATGCTAGGGCATGACTTGAAGCGCCTGTAGTAAAAGAACCCACACAACAAATAGAGATGGGTGCCAAAGCGCACTCATTTAGCTTTCTGGTGCCTGCCAGTAAATCTGAGATTGGACACTGGGAGTAGAGAGTATTTCACGCCCGTGATCCTTCTTTCTAAAACACCAAACGCTAGTTAATTAACGGTTATCGAGAAGGCGAAGCATTTAGTTGAACACAAGCGTGACGTTATTATCTTATTAGACTCTATTACGCGTTTGGCGCGTGCTTACAACACCATCGTACCGAGCTCAGGCAAAGTACTAACGGGTGGTGTCGATGCGAACGCGCTTGAGCGCCCTAAGCGTTTCTTTGGTGCGGCTCGTAATGTCGAGGAAGGTGGTTCTTTAACCATTATCGCGACGGCGCTGGTTGATACCGGTTCTAAGATGGATGAAGTTATCTACGAAGAATTCAAAGGCACGGGTAACATGGAAGTGCATTTGGATCGTAAGATTGCTGAAAAGCGTATTTTCCCTGCGATTAACATTCGCCGCTCTGGTACTCGTCGTGAAGAAAAACTCACCTCGCCAGAAGAGCTACAACGCATGTGGATTTTACGTAAACTGCTTGCAGAAATGGAAGACGTTGCAGCAATCGAGTTTTTGATGGATCGCCTAAAGATCACCAAAACCAACGCTGAGTTCTTCAACAGCATGAAAGGCTAAAAACAAGTTCGAGCTACGCTCAGAACTGTTTTTATAACCTAAAACGAAGCCCCTTTTAATTTGGGGCTTTTTTTATGCTTGCTTTTTGGATTCCAGCACCGCATGGCCCACCTGTAGGAGCGACCTTAGCTTGCGCAGGCGCGATCATTAACCTCCGCTGCGCTACTGAACTTCCCTTGCTAACATAGGTACCGTTTTTGATTTTCAAACACTTTGTTTGTAGCTTGGAGACGTTTCTGGCTTCGCGTCTCCCCAAGCTCCGAACGCTCCTACGAATGCGTGTTTTGTGGAGTTTTTGTAGGAGTCTTCGAAACACAGTGAAGAGACGATTCTTTTGCTATCCTAACGACACTTTTCAAAAACAGGCATCGAACATGCGATTTCTACTATTAGCCTTGTTATCTCTCGTTGCTCTTTCGAGCTGCGCTGATAATAACCCTGCTAGTACACACGAAGAATCTCCAGACTGGTATCAGCCTGCTGTATTTGCCACTTGGCATTGGCAGCTCTCTGGTGAGGTTAATACGGGTTATAAAGTTGATATGTACGATATTGATCTGTTTGATTCACCTGTTTTTCTTATCCAACAACTACAATCAAAAAACATCAAGGTAATCTGTTATTTCTCTGCGGGTTCTTATGAAGAGTGGCGTTCTGATGCTGGGGAGTTTAATGCTTGGGACTTAGGCAATAACCTTGATGGTTGGCCGGGGGAGCGGTGGTTAGATATTCGTTCTTCAAATGTTCGGGAAATCATGAAGCTGCGTCTTGATCTTGCGGTGAATAAGGGTTGCGATGGTGTTGAGCCTGATAATGTAGATGGCTACACCAATAATCCTGGGTTTAATTTCACGGCTTCGGATCAATTAGACTATAACCGCTTTCTGGCGATTGAAGCTCACGAACGTGGCTTGGCGATTGGTTTAAAGAATGATTTAGACCAAATAGTTCAACTCGTTGATTACTTTGATTTTACCGTTAATGAACAGTGCTTTGAATATGATGAGTGCGCTTTGTTAAAGCCATTTGTTGACCAAGGTAAAGCCGTTTTTATCGCAGAGTATCAAGAAAAATATGTGTCTAATAAACAGGTACGAGATGGACTGTGTGCTAACTCTAACGGTCAACAATTTAGCACCTTGATTTTGCCATTGAATTTAGATGATGAGTTTCGGTTGAGCTGTTTGTAATTTATCTATTCAAACAGCTGGTGATCAACAAAGCTTAGCTATCGTCGTTTTTCTTTTCAGCTAACAACTTCCGCGCATTCGCCCACGGGTCGTCACTGTTTGTTGAACTGTTTGATGAGGGTGCGTCTCTTCTTGAATTTGAATGATCTCTTCCACCACCTGGTCGGCCACGTGTTGGCTTATGTGGGTTCGCGGCTTTGCGTGCGTTGATTCGTTCTAGCTCTTCTAAGGTTAAAACTACTGGGTCTCTTGGTTTTTGCCCTTCTGGTATTATGCGATCACGAGGTGGTAAGGCAAATTGTTTGTCGTCTGGGCGTGGTAGGTGCTTATAACGATATAAGTAAAAGGCTTCTAATTTATGACGTGCCCATTCAGTCTTTCTAAAAAACTTTACGCTGCCTTTGATTGACGGGTTGGTTTTAAAACAGTTGAAGTTCAGTGCTGCGGCTAATATTTCCCAACCATAGAAGTCGACCAACTCGGTTAACAGCACTTCTAGTTTGAGGCTGTGTAATGGGTTATTTAGATATTGTTCGCTCATGGTGTTTCCTGTTTTTAACCGTTGTCATAATAATTTGATTTAAAAATATGCGTCATGATGGCCTTACGAATCGGCCATGTTCACAACGATTCTGCCGTGTGATTTACCTTCCAGCATGTTCATCAAAGATTCTTCAACTTGCTCTAAACGGATTTCCGTTACCAGCTGCATTATATCATCTACTTTGAACGCTCCGGCTAGGTTATTCCACGCTTTCATTCGAACGGCCATTGAGCACTCAACGGAGTCTATGCCGATGAGGCGAACACCGCGTAAAATAAATGGGAAGATTGAGGTGGTAAAATCTACCGCGCCGACTAAACCACTGGCCGTTACTACGCCGTTGTATTGGCAAGATTTTATTGCGTTAGACAATGTATCGCCGGCAACAACATCGACGACGCCTGCCCAGTGTTCTTTAAATAGCGGTTTACTTGCATCCAGTAAAGTTGCTCGATCTATCACTTCAGCTGCACCAATAGATTTTAAAAAGTCTGTCGATGTTGCTTTACCCGTTGCGGCTGTCACCTGAAAGCCCAACTTAGCCAAGATAGAAACGGCCACGGAACCTACTCCGCCTGTTGCACCTGTGACGAGTACCGGGCCCTTATCGGCTGTAACGCCATTATCTAACAGCGCGCCGACCATCAGCGCAGCAGTAAGCCCTGCTGTGCCATAGGCCATTGCTTCTATGGCTGAAAGCTCTGCGGGTTTCTTAAGCACCCAAGCAGCAGGCACCCGTATATATTGCCCAAGCCCACCGGCGGTGCCCATGCCTAGGTCATAACTGGTGACTATTACTTCATCACCCACACTGAAGGCAGCTGAGTCAGAAGCCTCAACAACACCGACTGCATCTATTCCGGGCGTATGCGGGAAGTTGCGGCTTACACCAGGGTTCCCTGTCGCAGATAGGGCGTCTTTATAGTTTAGAGAGGAGTATGCAACCTTGACCAAAACTTCACCTGCGGGCAAGTCATCTGTCGTTCGGGTTTTAATGTGCCGACTGAAGGTTTTATCTTCACTTTTCTCAATGACTAGTGCTTTAAACTCTTGGCGCATAGATGCTTACTCGTGTTTATTGATTTTAGAAAATAATATCACAGCTTAGTTCAAGCTTGGGGCATTTCAACCTGAGACTAAGCCGTTGCTTAGTGTAACTTTAATCGAGGCCGAATGACTTTATTGATACTGTCCGACAACATTCGCAGTCCGGTTCGGAACCAGCCATGTAACGCCAATTGATGCATACGATACAAAGACACATACATGAAACGAGCTATGCGGCCTTCTATGATCATGCTGCCTTGTGCCAAGCCGCCCATTAAACTGCCTACGGTTGAATAACGGCTCAAATTAACTAATGATCCATAGTCGGTATAGACATAGTCTTTAGTAGCGGGCTGCCCTTTCATTTGCAAACAAATATTTTTATACACATGGGTTGCCATCTGATGCGCAGATTGTGCTCGCGGCGGTACTTGTTTACCGTCTGGCATAATGTAGGCACAGCAGTCACCTAAGGCGTAGATATGATCATCTAGCGTGGTTTGTAGTGTTGACTTAACTATCCACTGGTTAATGCGGTTGGTTTCTAAATCTGACATTTGTGCAAAGACATCGGGTACTTTAATGCCCGCTGCCCAGACCTGAATGTCTGCTTCGATCATCTGTTGGTCTTTGGTCACAAAACCATTCGGTTCAGACTTTGCGACCAAGGTATTGGTTTTAACATCAACACCCAGCTTGAGCAGTTCTTTATGGGCAGACGCAGATATCCGCTCTGGTAACGCTGGCAATATTCTTGGGCCGGCTTCAACTAGACTGATCTTTAACTGCTCAGATTGCAGCTCGCTTAAGCCATAAGCCTTCATGGTATTAAAGGTGTTATGCAGCTCTGCTGATAATTCAACTCCCGTCGCACCTGCGCCAACAATAGCAATACGATAAACTGCGTTTGAATCGGTTGAGGCATGACGGTTTAGCTTTAATAAACCGTTAAGTAATTTGATATGAAATCTTTCTGCTTGTGTGGCCGCATCTAAAAACATAGCGTTGTCTCGTACGCCTTCGGTGCCAAAATCGTTGGTCACGCTGCCAAGCGCTAATACCAAAATGTCATAACTTAAACGGCGCTCTGGCAGTATCTCTTTACCATCGTCATCAAATAGTGGCGCTAAAGTAATATCTTTCGCCGCCCGATCAATGCCACTTAATGAACCCAGTTTGAATTTAAACTTGTGGTTATAAGCATGGGCACGATAACTTAACGAATCGACCCCCATGTCTAAACTGCCAGAGGCTACTTCGTGCAGTAGGGGTTTCCAAAGGTGGGTATTGTTTCGATCTATCAGGGTGATATTGGCTTGTTTACGCTTACCAAATTTTCGACCTAAGCGCGTTGCTAACTCTAAGCCGCCAGCGCCGCCGCCAACAATGACTATGTCCATATATCCCCCTAATAGGCACAAAATGTAATTAAACTACATTATGGGCGCTTTTACCGAGCTAGCAACCTAAATACTGCCGTTTTACAGCTAATGTTTTGCATAAAACTACATAGTTAACGCATTTTCGCTAATAAGTACGATTACACTAATCACCTAACCTCAATCACCGTTCTAATTACACCCCTATCCATATTGCAGCGTTATTAATCACTGCTGTATATTGACCTTGAAATAAAAAAATCAAAAAAGGATTTAGAATGCAACTTAAGCTATTTGCGGCCATTACTGCTTTTTTAGCTTTGACAGGATGTGCCTCCTTAACTTACCAAGCCACTGTTGAGCCTGAAAAAATAGCCACCGGGTACCGTTGTGATATTAAGGAAAAGGTATCGACAACCTCTGGTACAACCACCTATCAATTAATTAACCTAATCAGTGAAGAAGTAGAAGAGAAATCTCAATGTAAAGCAGAAAACTTCACTCAGAAAGCCTATATGCGCTACATCTTCGTAGACTCTATCAGTGGACAAAAAGAATATGGCAGTCAGTTCGCTTATCGTCGTGAAAACGGTAGCTATGGCTTTATGGATAACTGGATTGACCTTAAAGCAATCTATAAAGACTTAGAGCAAGACGAGCTTATAAACTTTGCAGAGAGCCTTCCTTACCATTACGAAGACGACGTAAACACATCAGACTATGCGTTTTGGTCAAAGTCTTACCGAAACAACGCGAACAATGAGTATATATTTTTACGTAATGATGGCGATACTGGTTTGAAACGTACGGTTCACAATGGCAGCAGTTCAGTAGAACAATGCAGTAGCGATGGCGTTACTTGGTCAGACTGTTAAAACTCTGAGTGTGCACATAGATAGAAGCACCCCCTGAATTGAGGTACAGCAGTGTGATGGGTTCAAACTGCTGCGTTATTTTCGTTGCTAACTTAACGACGCTTCGCTGTCCATGCCCAAACCATCTCACATTGAACAGGCTCTTTGTTTTCGGAGTCGGTTATGGTGACGGCGACGGCCAGTTCACCTTTTTCTTGAGTTCTGATTTGGTCGCGTTGTTCTTCTGTTAAGGTCGCCACGGCTTTGATATTACCTTTACAACGCTTTTCATAATCAACCTTTAGCGTCTTTATCACCGGAACACTCGAATCCGGTACGTTCATGGCAACTAAGTAACCCGTTGCAGATTCTGCTGCAATGGCAATAGCGGTGGCGTGTATGCTGCCGATGTGATTTTGGACTTTTCGACGATTCTTTATGGTGATAATTGACTTAGAATCGGTCAATTGCTCGATACGAACCTTGGTGCGGCCCGCATAAGGGATCATGTAGCCAAAAGCGGTTGATAACACCCAGCTGTGCATAAACTCAGGTGATTTTTTCAGCTTTGAAACAATACGGGCGACTCTATTTAGTTTGCTCATTATCTTTAATCATTTGTAAAAGAAGCAAGGTTACGAGAATCGTTAAGAAGTTTCTAATAAAAAGAAAAAATTCTCCGTGAAACACACCAAACACATGCCAAGAGGTTAAAACTCAGGATCACTAGTGAGGTAGAATCAACAATCACAACCTAGATTTAGTTATGCCTGAGCACCCAATAACCCATACCGGTGGTTTGATAGGTCATTGGAATGAGCTTTGTGCGCTGTGCCGCTCGTTTACCTTCGACAATCAGTGCGGTTAAATCTTGGATTAATATCTCGGTTTCGGCATAGTCAGAGTGACCAAACATACTGTCGCTGACTTCAGAGGTGTCTATGGTTTCTACGCCTTCAACAACGGTAATTTCTTTTCCTGACTCCCCTGCACGAGGGTACTTACCATGGATAGTTTTTGATGCTTTTAATGCCACATCTTTCGAAGATGAATAGAGCGTAATCGGCAGTTTATGGGCGGTTAAGCGGGGGATAATATCGCGTTTAAAAAAGTCAGCATCAATGTCTGGCGAGGCCAAAACCAGCTCACCCAAACATTTACGATACGCTGGTCGGTCATTCAATAAACTAATCAGAGCAGAGGTAGTAACCCTTGAACCCATAGAGTGCGCGACAATGTTCAGTGTTTCAATATGCGTTTGATCGCACAGATTTGTAACTAATTTTATAAAGTCTGTTTTGCTCCATTCCACGTTGGCTTCATCAACGGTGTATTGCGCAAAGTTGCCTCGCGAAGGCCAACTGAACGCAAGCGCCAATCCTTCAAAGCCCATATCATGTTTTAGTTGCGCCGAAATACGAATGGTATTTTCAAAAGTGACATTGTACCCATGCACATAAAGCACCGCTTTTTGGGCGTCTGATTTAGTTGTTTGCGTGAGCTCACTAAAAAACTCTTTTGGATTTAAGGTACTGACATCATGTAAGAAAATATTTTTGCTTGGATTACGGTTAATACCGACAGGACCCCATACAAAGGCCAATTTTGCATCGGCCGTTTCATAATTTGATTTAGGCACGCTGACCAGAGACGCACCATAGGTTAACGAACCCCGATCATCGGTTATATTGGCAAGCCGACCCGGTGATTGTATTAATCGGTTAGTGGCAAAGTGAACCTCAACAAAATCTAAATCGTCCAAATCTGCTTTATCGGCAATTTGGTATCGCTCAAAAGCACTGTTCGCCCCAGCGTATTGCAAGGTAGGCGTCATAGTACAACTGCTGAGTATCAACAGGATGATGACCATGAAAGCGTTCTTATGCATAAGTTTGGGTAACGTAAATAACTTGCTCATTCCATGAAGCCTAGATTATTAAACCTTTTTCGAATCAGAATGTTATTGTATGGGCTCCAGCGACCAGTGAGAAGCCCTCTTTTCGTGCCCTTTATAAAACTGACTAGTCTAACAACGGTTGCACTCATTGCGTTTGCAGCAAATTCTGTTCTCGGGCGCATGGCGTTAGCCGAAGCCGATATCGACCCTGGTAATTTCACATTGCTTCGACTGATCAGTGGGGCGCTCTCTCTCATCCTAATCAGTCTCTTAGTTCAACGAGAGCCTCTAACTCATATTGTTCGCTCTGGGAAATGGCCGACCTCTATGGCGTTACTGGTTTACGCAGTCGCATTTTCTTATGGCTATGTTTCCCTCGATACGGCAACCGGAGCACTTATTTTGTTCACGGCGGTGCAATTAACCATGCACTTTGTCAGCTATCTAAAAGGTCAGCGGTTTTCTGCAATGGAAGGGGCAGGGCTTGCCACCGCATTTACTGGTTTTTTGATCTTGATAATCCCTAACCTACAATTAGGCGCAACCATGCTAGGCGTTTGTTTAATGTCATTATCGGGCATTGCATGGGGGGCATATACTTTATTAGGTAAGGACGCCGTTAAACCAACTTTGCTCACAACGGGTAATTTTATTCGCGCGGCAATCCTTGCTCTACCCTTATTGTTCGTTAGCCTTCCTTTTGAGGAAGTATCACAGCAAGGTATCTTACTTGCCATCGCCTCAGGTACTCTGGCTTCTGGTGGTGGGTACGCACTTTGGTATCTTGTTTTGCCTAAACTATCGACTAGCCAAGCGGCGGTTGCACAGCTATTAGTGCCTGCACTTGCTGCGTTTGGTGGCGTTATTTTCGTAAACGATACCCTATCAACGATTCTAATTATGTCACTCTTGGTGATCATTTCAGGCATTCTAATGGTCATTGCAGCTAAACCGAATAACTCAAAACGACCATGAATTTCAAAATTCATTTTTATTCAGCAATAAAGTTATGCTAGGCTACTATTTTACTCATCACACAGAGATCAGGCCAATGCGCAACTAACCTTTAATCCGCTTTTCACATTCACGGTATTTAAGGTATTTGCATGGCAAAATTTCTTACATTGCAGAACGTTTCTTTTCTGCACAATAACGGTCAAACGTTATTCGAATCTATTCAATTTAACTTACAGTATTCATTTAGTGCCATTGTTGGCGCGAATGGTGCTGGTAAGTCAGTACTTTCACGACTCCTCGCCAACGAGCTAAAATCTCATGAAGGTCAGGTACACTCCAATGCTTCGGTTTATTATGTTCCGCAGCAATGGCCATACGACCCTAGCGCATCAACCTCTGTTGTGCTCGGTTTGGCTACACCGTTAGCAGCAATCAAACGTATCGAAGCGGGCAGTGTCTCTGAGCAAGATTTTGAACTCGCCGAGCCTTGGTGGAACTGGCAAGAAACTTTAAAAGCAGCAAGGCACTCTATTCAGATGGTCGATGAATTGGATTTATCCAAATCAATTTCTAACTACAGTGGTGGTGAACAGTTTCGCGTACTTTGGTTGGCCGCCATTCTTAATAGCCCTGACGTTTATATTTTTGATGAGCCTACCAATCACCTTGATCAAAAAGGCCGAGCTGATTTTTTAGACTGGGTTCGCAATCAAGCTAAGCCGGTTATTGCGGTATCTCATGATCGCTCTCTTTTAAATAAGGTCGATGGTATTTACGAGTTAACAGCAAAGAACCTGCACCACCACGCTGGAAATTTTGATGTATTCTTTCGTGCTCAAGAGGATCGATGGAATTCACAGCAAAAAATTCTCAATGACGCACGTAAATCACAGCGCCACACCGCTAAAAAGGTTCAAGATGCCTATGAAAAACAACAGCAAAGATCCGCGCATGGTATGGCGAAGGCGGCAAAAGAAAATTGGAGTGCCATTGAACGAGGCGGCATTAAAGAAACGGCTTCCGCCGCGCTAGGTTCTCAAACCCGACGAGACAAGCACCGTAAAGCTGATACTCAGATTAACCTTAGCGATGCAGAACAAGCCAAAGAATGGTTCGAACCCATTAAGTTCGAGCTACCCAATTCTGTGGTTTCACCTGCTAAGAAAATTCTGACGCTAGAAAATTTTCAAGTAATGTTAAATAATAACGGTATCAATAAAACCTATACTGCGAACATACTCGGTGCTCAACGCATCCAATTAGTGGGCGAAAATGGATCAGGTAAGTCACTGCTTATAAAATCTATTATTGGTCAATGGCAGGCAGTCCAGGGTCACTCGCACATACATGTACCCTATTGTCACCTTGATCAAAATTTTTATCACTTAGATAAAAATGCAACGGCTGTTGAATTGTTTCAGCAGGCGCATCCCAGTTTTAACCAACGTGACGCACATGAGCGGCTCGCGTGGCTTCGCTTACGTAACGATAAAGCCAATATCCCTTTTGGCTCACTCAGTGGCGGCGAGCAACTTAAAACCGCATTGGCGATTAATTTACTCGGAGCAATCACACCAAACTTGTTGTTCTTGGATGAGCCAAGCAACCATCTAGATTTAGACAGTCTAAATGCACTTGAACAGGCGCTGCGCCAATACAAAGGTGCCATTATTATTGTCAGCCATGATCAATACTTTATGAAAACGCTAGCGTTAACTCACCAGTGGGATGTTAAAACCGGAGAACTACGCATTCTTTAGTTCAATCGCTATACCGCAGGCATGGGTAAATGTGCGCGCTGGCGGTATAGCCAAGTCATTATAAAGGCAGCAAAAAGCAGCACCAAACCAGCAATAACAAAGCCGAAACCCGTTAAATTATGGTGACTTAACCAAGCAATCAACACATAACCTAAGCTTTGAAAGAGGGTTGAAAATAACTTTAAGCCGCCGTCGATTCGACCGCGCTCTTCTACAGCCACTTGCATACTCATTTTCACCGTGCGAGAGATACGATTATAAGAATTTAAAAAACCAAATGGGAATGTCAAGGCTATCAGTATCAATGGATTCAAAACTGTAAACATTGAAATAAGTAATAGTCCGAGACTTAGCACAGAATAGATCATGGCTTTTTCGGTTGAATAGCGTTTTAACAGTCGTGCGACAAACAGTCCACAAAATAAGGCTCCGAATCCATAACTCACTTTCCATGCAGCAAACCAATCACCCGCCAATTCTTGCTCTGAAAAGTAAATAGGAATTAACTTAGCGAGAAAGGTAAGTGTTGGGTACGACAAACACGACAGCGCTAAAAATACAAAGAAAGCTGGTTGCAGCAAGAAAATACGTTTAGTGTCCAATAATTGGGTTAGGAAAGGTGCGCCTTGCTGGATTCGAATCCGCTGTCGGTATGGCATGAACCTATAGCAGCCAGCTGCAACTATGGAAGCCAGCGTCGCAAACAGTGAAAACTCTATCATCGTCCAATGTGATAGCAAGAGGATGCCAGCCGCTCCTGAGCCTAATGAGGTAACCTGCATCACTACTTCCAAGCGTCCGCTAATTGCCGCGTACTCTTCACTGTCAAAATTTTCTTGAGTAAAGGCCGAATTTGCACTCCAAGCAAGATCTCCAGACCACCAAAATATCATTTGCGCAGCAATCAACAGCCAAAGGCTTTCGGCGTGAAAGCCATAAGCTACCAATACGGTTAAGGCCGTACAGACTTGAATAACTTGTACCCAAACAAGAATGGCTTTTCTTGAATGCCGGTCAATTAACGTGGCTAACCACGGCGTAAACAAAAAAGAGCCTAACGTACAGCCTAAAGCCGTCATGGCAATGAGAACCCCACTCGCACCATTTTTAAGCATGAGCCAGGGCAGTGCCATCATAAACATTCCTGACGATATGCCATCAAAGAAACGGCCCATTAAAAACGCAATGAACTTGTTATGCATAAGTTTCTCTTCTGAGCTATCCAGTGATAAAGTGCCAGCTTAATACCTCATGTTAACTTGAGGTCAATACTCAATATGGAGTTTTTATGGAACTCACGGTTGGAGATGTCGCCCACCGCAGCGGCGTTAGCGTGGCGACGTTACATTTTTACGAACAAAAAGGGCTTATTCTGAGTCGCAGGAATGCGGGAAATCAACGACGTTACGAGCGCAGTGTTTTGAGGCGAGTCGCGATCATTAAGACCGCTCAGCAACTCGGCTTTACGCTTGCGGATATCTATCTATCAATGGAAAGTTTACCTACCTCGAAAACCCCAACAAAGAAAGACTGGCTGGCAATGTCTAAACAATGGCAACACGAACTTGATAACCGCATTGCAAAGCTTGAAAAACTAAGAGATAACCTAGGTGAATGCATTGGTTGCGGCTGTTTGTCATTGCAATCATGCAAGCTACGCAACCCTGATGATACTCTAGCCCAGCAAGGCAGTGGCGCATTTGAGTTAAAAGATGAATAGCCGATAGCAACCGCTAAAGGCTATTCGATTTTATCTAAAAGCATTACTCAACTTCATTTAACAGTGCCTCTTCTTGTTCACTCTGAAACTGTTTTTGATACAGTTTGAAATAGTGTCCCTTCCTCTCTAATAAATCGTTATGGCTGCCTTGTTCTATTAAGCGTCCGTTTTCGATGACGACAATAACATCGGCATTGCGTATGGTTGATAACCTATGCGCAATAATAAAGCTGGTGCGGCCTTTAAGTACGGTTGCTAAACTTTTTTGTAACCGTGCTTCGGTTTGGGTATCAACCGATGAGGTTGCTTCATCCATGACCAGTATTTGCGGGTCATGAATAATCGCTCGGGCGAAGCTGATCAACTGTTTTTGCCCGGTTGACAAGTTTGTGCCGCCTTCCTGTACTTGCGTTTCATAGCCATTCTCCATGCTCATTATAATATCGTGAACATTGACAGCCTTGGCTGCGGCTTCAACTTCGGCATCGCTTGCGTCTAGCTTGCCATAACGAATATTCGAGCGAACGGTACCAGTAAATAGGAATGGTGTTTGCAACACGATGCCCAAGTTCGACTGCAACCACAGTAAGCTTCGTTCTCGATAATCAACTCCATTTACAAGCACTTGGCCTTGAGTGGGCTCATAAAACCGGCAGAGCAAACTAACCACTGTCGACTTTCCGCTTCCTGTTGGCCCGACGAGTGCGACGGTTGATCCTGCTGGCACTTTTAAATTGAAATCGGCCAATACCGGTTCATCAGGTTTGTATGAAAATTGAATGTCTTTGAATTCAACTTCTCTAATTTCATTTTCCAAACCGTCTAATGTGTGGTGCTCCGACTGATAGGCATCATTCATTAACGCCAACACCTCATCGGAATCTTTAATGGTTGGCTCAACAATTAGTAGACCCATCACTCGTTCAACACAGGCTGTAGTTCGCTGTAAGTTGGCTAGCGTTTCACTGACTTCTAGCATCGGGTCCATGAGTGTTCGCGCATAGGTCGTAAATGCAACCAGTGTTCCCAGTGTTAACACACCGGCGAGCACATCAACACCGCCTAACCACAAAGCAACCCCGACCGCTAAACTGACAAAGACATTCACAAACGGAAAGAAAGCCGACGTCAGTAAAAGGTTATGCATCGATAGGTGATACATTTTGTCGGTGTCTGATTTGAATTCGTGTAAGTTTTGCTGTTCACGTACCAATATTTTACTGGTCTGAACGCCAGCAATACCTTCGTTATAAACAGCGGTTAAACGAGAGTTGGTTTTGCGTAGTTCACGTGAGCTGTCGAGTATCTTTTGATTAAAAAACCAAGCAACGGCGGCCAAAAATGGGAACATGGCTAACACGATCAAACCTAAGCGAGCATCGAGCACGAACAACACAATGAAAATTGCCAGAATCATAGGTAAGCCCCAGAATAAATCTAAGGTACCCCAGGCAACAATACGGGCAATACGCGCGGTATCCGAAGTAATCCGCGAGACTAACCAGCCAACAGCGTTATTATCAAAAAACGAGAACGACAAGGTTTGCAAATGTTCAAAACTCTCCTTGCGTAATTCATACATCAAGGTCATTGATAATTTACCGGTCAGCCGAATAAAGCTGCGTATGCAAATAACGAGTACGGCCAATAACGAGAAAAAAAGGAGACCATAACCAATCAATTGCGCATCGGCACCCTGATCGACAATTTCATCAAACACTTCTTTGGTAATGAGCGTAAAACTTGCTTCAACACCTGCCGTGATTAATGCTAACGCAATAACTCGATGAAACAGTTTCTTTTGCGGTTGATAACATCGATCAAAAACCGCCTTCCACGCACCCTTTTCAATTGGGGTACTGTTTTGTGTCACATTCATAATAGATTCCTTTTGCAGGCTCGGTGATTAGACCGAGACTGTAATATCTGATTCGAACTGATCTTGTTGATCGCTTTGTATTTCCCACAACTCATTGTAGAAACCAGCGCCATTGGTCAATTCTTTATGTGTGCCTTGCTGTGTTATTCGACCTTCTTGCATAACCAGAATACGATCGGCTTTTTGGCAAACACTAATACGATGCGTAATAATCAGCAGCGTTTGTTCGCCACGCTTTTCGTGCAAGGCTTCAATAATTTGCTGCTCGGTTGAAGCATCGACGGCGCTCAAGGTGTCATCTAGCACCAGAATGGGCGGTCCTTTAAGCAAGGTACGCGATAAGGTCACCCGTTGTTTTTGCCCGCCACTCAAACTCACACCGCGCTCACCAATAACCGTGCTATAGCCACCCTGAAAGCTCTCAATCGTATGATGAACGGCCGCTGCTGAGGTTGCATGAACCATTGATTTATCCGTGGCGTCCAAGTGACTGAACTTAATGTTTTCACGCAGACTCCGGCTAAACAAAAACGGCTCTTGTAACAAGGTGCCTATTTGTCGTCGGATGTCTTTTCGCGCAATTGTATTCAACTCAATACCATCAATTGAGATTGAACCTTGATCGTAATCATGCAGGCGCATAAGTAATTGAATTAACGTACTTTTGCCTGCGCCCGTTGGCCCCACAATAGCGATGGTCTCACCGGCGCGAATATCAAAACTAACATCGCTTAAGACGGGTCGATCTTGATCATAGCTAAAGTCTATGTTCTCAAATTTTATCGAGCCCATTAGCCGCTCAGGCAGAGGTGTTCTGTACGCATCTTGAGCTTCTTCTGGCGCATCAAGTATTTGCTGAATACGCCCAATAGCGACGGTTGCCTTGCCTGCTTCGCTTAACTCTTTACCTAGTTGACGAATTGGCCAAATAAGCATGTTGGTGTAACCAATAAACGCAAAGTAAGTCCCAAATGAGATATAGCCTTGTGCCGTTAACCAGCCACCAGCAATCAAAACGATACCGCTTTGCGCTATACACAATAAATCTGAAAACGACCAAAAATTGGCAAACATACACAGCAGCTTGTAGTTTAAATCGCTGTACAATCGGTTCTTTTCATCAAATTTTTCGCATTCAAATTCTTGCCTGGCAAACGCTCGTACCACTCGTATACCGGTTAAATTCTCTTGCACAATGGTAGTCAGCTCACCCTCTGCCTCATCTACTTTTTGAAATAGCTCTCTTACTTTGACGAAAAAAACTAAGCCGTAGTACAAAACAATCGGGACTAAAACTAATGATAAAATACTCATCCAGACATGTTGAATAAACATAAGTGGGATCACGACAAACATTAAGATTAGGGTTCTGCCAATGTTCATCACCTGCAAGGTTAGAAATTCTCGCAGGGTATCAATGTCAGATGTACACCGCTGTAGAATATCACCGCTGTCGGCATTATCGAGATAGCGTTCATCTAAATGATGAAGGTGATTGTATAAACGATTGCGTAATTGACGCATGGTCGATTCACACGCATTGGCGGCTAAGTAATCTTTTAAATACATAAAGGCGCCACTTAGAATCGTTACAATCACAATGGCTAACCCTGCTAGCCAAAGCTGATTGGCCAATGCATCTGGGCCGCCCGCCCTAGATATAATGGCATCAACAAGATCATTGTTATAAATTCTTGGCTCCGTGATAACACGGTCGATTACTTGCTTGCCGATTGTTGGAACCAAAAACATGAAGTAACTAGCAATACCAATACTGATCATTGCACCTAGGTATTGCCATTTTTTTGCTCGAACAAGATCAACGAGTATTTGGTATTGATGTGGAGCCTTGGTGTTCACGGTATTTTCCTTAACTTATTGTTCTTCTAAGACTTTTCCACAATTCAAAACGCAAAAAAGCCCGCATAATTGCGAGCTTTTTGAAATACGATTTGATGTTTATCGTATTCGAAAGCCCGCGGGTTAATCCGACGGGCAATCGATAAAACGATTAGCTACCCGTCAGAGTGCATAGCAGACGCAGCAAAGGCGCCGTTTGGTACGGTGAGAAAAATATTCATAATCAATAAACCTATTTAAAGTTAATCATTGAAATTCGCCGTAAGACGGGTGAATGAAATGCACATAGTGCAACGTAATTGTGAACAAAGTTAAAACATGAAGTTCAATAAGGCAAGGTTTTTTTGAATTAATATCAGGCATCACACTTGCAATAAAAAAATATTCAGCGCAGTATGCATAAAAATTCGGTGGGCAACTCCTAGCGCACCAGACTAACGGAGGAAATATGATGATTGTATTTAACCTAGCGCACACGAGATTCGGCGCGTAATCTAAAACGTTTTTTCGTTTTTTACCTTCCCTTTCTCGGTGCCATATTTTGCATCGGGGCATCTGTTGATGACCCTGTATAGTTTTTTATTGGGGTTTTATCAATGAACAATATTCAAAATTTATCGCTAACTCAATTAGGCTGGCGACCACGACTGCAACAACAACTTTCATTTGAAGAGCTTGAATTAGGCTTTGTCGCACGCGTTATAAATGTTCAGCGCGATATACTCACTGCTCTTTCTGAAGGCGGCGCACTGCAAGTACCTATTCGAATATTTGCTGATCACGAAGATCCCGAATACCGGACCACGGTCGGCGACTGGGTGTGGATTCATCATGAGCAATCTGAAGGTCGTACTCTAGAGCGGCTAACGCATTTAAAACGCACGGCTGCCGGAAGTAATCCGAAGCCACAATCAATCGCGGCCAATATAGATACTATTTTTTTAGTAAGCTCTTGTAACCATGATTTTAAGGCATCCAAGCTTGAGCGCTTTTTGGCGCTGATCATGGATGCGCACATTCCAGCGGTTATCGTACTTACTAAAGCAGATTTAACCGACGACGCCGACCGGTACTATGATGAAGCAAAAGCAATTCATCGAGATGTGCCGGTCATCGTTATCGATGCTCTATCTGATAATGTAGTAAATGAGTTTTCTCCTTGGTTATCGACGGGGCAAACCATTGCTTTTATTGGTGCGTCTGGTGTCGGTAAATCAACGTTAACAAACTCTATTTTAGGTACTGATGTACAGCATACACAGGGCATTCGCGAAGATGATGCCAAGGGCAGACATACCACGACCGATCGTTCCATGCACCTAGCGCCAACCGGCGCGTGGCTGATGGACACACCTGGAATGAGAGCATTAAAGTTACCTGATATTACGGAAGGAATCTCAGAGTTGTTTGATGATATTGAGCAACTGATGCAACGATGTAAATTTACTAACTGCCATCACGAAGCCGATGCGGGTTGCGCCATTCAATCAGCGATTAGCGATGGGGTGTTGCCTTTAAGGCGATGGAACAACTATTTAAAACTGCAAAGAGAGGCCGCCTTCTCCGCCAGTAATAAATGGCAACAGCGTGAAAAGAACAAGCAAGTCGGAAAAATGATCAAAAACCATCTGAAAAGCATTAAGAACGCAAAGTAATAAGTAAACAAAGAGGGGCGAGTTCGTTTGCCCCTCTAGCAAAATTAACTAATCGTTTAACTTTGCTGCTTCATTTTCAATTTTATCCAAATAGTCAACGACTTGCCCAGAAAGCTCATTAACACGTATATAGGCCTGCTCTGCGACTTCAGCATCACCGGCTTCTCGGCTTTCAATAATCTCATTTATTTTTTCATGCATTAGTTTGTGAGGGTCTTCAACTGCCTTCATTGAGGGTAGAGATTTAAACGCAGCTGATTCATCACCGTAATACCATTGCCCAAGGGCGCAATCACGATGACTGGTAGCCTCAGCTATGGATAGCTTACCAGTGCCATCAAGAAACTTTCGTAATTTTGCACGCCATGCTAAGTGAGCAATTTTTGCCTTCGATAGGTCAACACCGCTGTTTTTGGTTTTAAAACGCTGCATTTCTGTATGCAGATCTGTGATGTACTCCGTAATACGGCCTGTGGCCATTACCGTTGTTTTTGCCGCGTCCGTTGTTTGTTCGGCTATATGAGAAATACGCAAAATATTGGTATCCATTTCCTTTGCAACATGGCTCTGCTCTTCTGCTGCTGTGGCTATTTGTGCAGACATATCAGAAATGGTAATAACATTGGTGGTAATGTCTTCTAAGGTTGCAAGTACGTTGTCGGTTTTTTCAACCGTACTTATAGCTTGAACTTGCGTACCCGATATAACTGCTTTCGCTTTAGCCGCTTGGGCTTGGAGCCTATTAATAATGGCTCTAATCTCTTCGGTTGAGGTCTGGGTCTTTTGCGCTAAGCTGCGAACTTCATCCGCAACAACCGCGAAGCCTCTGCCTTGCTCTCCTGCTCGAGCGGCTTCAATTGCTGCATTCAAAGCTAATAGGTTTGTTTGTTCGGCAATGCTGGAAATAACCTCTAAAACTTTGCCAACTTCTTGGCTGCCTTCTTCAAGCTCATTAGCAACTAGTGCAGCCTCATTAACTTGGTCAGACATCTTTTTGATTTGATCTACTGTTTCGCGTACAACATCCTGGCCAGCTTCGGCAGAGTGTTTAGCTTTCTCTGCTGCATCAGCTGTGGCTGAAGCGTTTTCTGCTACCTCTGTTACCGTCGCTGACATTTCAGTCATTGCCGTAGCTACTTGGTTAATTTCATCGGCCTGGCTTCTTACGCCTAGGTCAGTTGCTTCCAATGTTTGCGCTACCTGCTCACTCACAACACTAACTGAATTGGCAATTCTTGTGACCTTCGAAATCATTGTGCCGGTTTGAGAAAGAAATTGATTGTAAGAACCAAACACTTGCCCTACTTCATTGTCAGGGTCGTCTATATCAAGGGTTTGGCTAAAATCAGCCTGAGCCACGACATCTAAGTGATTTCTTAAGTTCTCAAGTTGCTGCATAAGTACTGCTATGCCGAAGAACCGACCAACCATTACAATGGCAATGGTGCTTAAGCCAAGTACAAGCGCAAGCATAAATGCGAAGTCTAAATGGGCTTGCTCTATCACTTCTATTTGATCAATCAGCGCTTTAAAGTCAGCCTCAATATTAAAAAGGGCTGCACTAAATTGTTTGGCATTTTCTGAGGAATAATCACTGATAAGTGCCTTAGACAATGTTTCAATGTTTGAAACTTTTGAGCTGAGGTTTTTTATGGCCGCTATAAGCTCAGCATCTTCAGCAACAGGGATACCTTTGTCATTGCCTTTGTCATTGCCTTTTTCAAGAGTGTCGAACGTTTTAAAAACGCTGGCAAAATGCTGATTAATTTTGGCTTTGGCCGATTCATCATCTTGGGATTGAAAGGTCAGCGACCCAGCACGCTCCAAATCTAACTCGGCTTCGAATGTTATTAATAGCCGTTCAGGCTGGAGATCCATTGTCTGATTAATGGCAAAAAGTATACCGCCAGTAAATATGATGATTAGTAGATATGAGAACAAGAACTGGCCATCAAGAGTCTTGATGCCCAGTGACTTTAAAAATCGCGCAATAAATCGCCCAATTTGATACTGCATGGGAAACCCACCTCAAAAAAACCTAGTTACTTAGTTATAGTACTTTCTAGGGTTTTCTTTAGCTTTATTTGCGAATTTCCAGTTTAGTCGATCTAAATCACTTTATTAGGCCAATATCACGCAAACGTTCCATTAGATATTCATGTCCGGTAATCGCTTCATAACGTTTCGGGTTGTCTTCTGTAATGCACTGCTCAAGGCTATCAAGCGACATATCAGGATTTGGGTGCATAAAAAACGGTATAGAATATCGAGAAGATTTAGACGCATCACCTTTTGGGTTGACGACTCGGTGAGTCGTTGAGGGTAAAACATGGTTTGTTAAGCGCTGCAACATATCGCCAACGTTACAAATAATGGTCCCTTCGATCATCGATATACCAACCCATTCACCTTTCTGGCTAAGCACTTCTAGGCCTTCTTGTTCTGAACCGACCAACAGGGTAATTAGGTTAATATCTTCGTGTGCACCGGCTCGTACATTCGGTAAATTAGGATCTGTAATAGGCGGATAATGCAGCGGTCTAAGAATTGAGTTGCCCCAGTTCACTTGCGATTCAAAATAGTCTGCCGCTTCACCAATAAATAAAGCAAAGGCTCTTAGCAGTCTATTCGCGAGCTTATCGAGCTCAGAAAATAACTCTAGCATAACGGTTTTGAATTCAGGCACCTCCTCTGGCCAAACATTCGGGGTTAATTGAGGATAAGGCGCGGTACCTTTAATTTCACGACCCACATGCCAAAACTCTTTTAAGTCGACATGGTCGGCGTTTTTAGCAATTTCGGTACCGAAAGGCGTGTAGCCTCGGGTGCCGCCATTGTCTTTAAAGTATTGCTTTTTGGTTTCTTCAGGCAATGAGAAGAGTTCTTCCATAACGGCCATAGCGCGGCGAATCAGATCGGTTGATATGCCATGATTCTGTATGCCAGCAAAGCCCCATTCTTGATAAGCCGCGCCTAATTGTGCAACGAACGCATCTGAATCTTTTTCAAAGTTTGATATATCGAGAGTTGGTACCGTAGGTTGTGTCATTTTTTTATTGCCTTATAAAAAAAGACCTGTCGAGAGCTAGGCTCAGGACAGGTCGTCTCAGTGAAGCCCCAATCTAATGCTGGGTGAATTCAATAACCTAACTACGTTCTTTAACGTACGGCTTACCAATTGCTTTTGGCGCAATAGCTGTGCCGATAAAGCCGCCCAACAAGACAACCGTTAAGATGTAAGGCAGTGCTTCGATCAACTGCACAGGAATTGTGAATGATCCGATCATTGCACCCTGCGTGCGGTCAGCAATGGCTTGTAAAATACCAAACATTAAACAAGCCAGTAATGCACCGCGTGGATGCCACTTACCAAAGATAAGCGCGGCAAGTGCCATATAGCCTTTACCTGCACTCATGTTCGGTAAAAACTGAGCCGTTACCGCAACAGACAAGTAAACCCCTGCTAAACCAGCCAAAATACCGCAGATGACCAATGCAGAATAACGCATAGCGGTCACCGATATACCAGCAGTATCTACAGCTGATGGATTTTCCCCTACCGCTCTTAAACGCAGACCGAAGCGTGTTTTAAACAGAATGAACCAACAGACAGGCACCATAATTAGAGCAACGTAAACCAAGAGGAAGTGGCCACTGAGCAACTCGGAATATATCCCGCCAATAATAGGCACATCGGCTAAGGCGTCAGCAAATGGGAAGGTAATCGGCTCAAAACGAGCATCAATGCCGTTTGCTGAATCAACTAGGTTTGGCGTGTTACCACCTTGCTTGAACCAATAGTTACCTAAGGCCGCAGTTAAGCCGGCGGCTAAAATATTAATAGCCATGCCCGATACAACCTGATCACCATTATGGGTTACAGTTGCAAAAGCATGCATCATGGCAAAAACAACTGACACCATGACACCCGCCAATAAGCCCATCCAAGGTGAGTTTGTAACGTAAGCAGCAGCAGCGCCTGCAAAGGCTGAAGCTAAGATCTTACCTTCTAAGGCAATGTTTACAATGCCTGAGCGCTCAGAGAACATCCCAGCCAATGCAGCAAAAATTAGCGGTGTTGCGACACGTAACGTGGCATCTAATATCAAAATTAAATTAGTAAACGCTTCCATCATTAGGCCTCCTTCGCTTCAGACTTGATGTATTTTCCGGATAGCCTGAGATACGCTTTTTCAACCGGGTGTTTGGTCATATTTTCAAGTGCACTGGAGAACAGAATCACTAAGCCTTGCAATACCACGATAATGCGAGGATCGACACCATACTCAAACTGCAACTCACCACCGCCTTGATACAAAAAGCCGAACAGAATACTGGCCAATACGATTCCGACTGGGTGGTTACGACCAATCAGCGCGACCGCAATACCCGTAAAACCAAAACCGTTCACTAGGTTCAATTTAATTTGATGCGCCTCACCTTGAACCACGTTTAATGCAAAGAAACCCGCCAACATGCCTGACACTAACATGGTCATGATGATGGTTTTATCGAGTGGAATACCGGCATATTTCGCAGCACTGGCGTTTTGCCCTGTGGCACGAATTTCATAGCCCCAGCGGGTACGCCACATAAAGAAGTAAACACCAACAGAACAAATTAGCGCCCAAATAATTGACAGGTTCAAAGGCGAACGCTGCAAATCAATACCTAATGGCGCGAGAACTTCGTACACTTTTGGTATCCAAGCTGCTTTTGCAAAAACCGCGCTCTCAACTGACATCGAACCCTCAACCTTGAAGACCTCAACCAACAAATAGCCCATTAACGAAGCCGCTATAAAGTTGAACATAATGGTGGTGATTACAATGTGAGAGCCACGCTTAGCCTGCAAGTATGCAGGAATAAAGGCCCAAGCCGCACCAAATACGCCGGCTGCGATAATGCTTAACGGTAAAATAACGATAAAAGGCAAAACATCGCCTAAGGTTAAACAGACGATACCAACACCTAATGCGCCAATATAAGCCTGACCTTCACCGCCAATATTAAATAGGCCAGCCTGGAACGCGACAGCAACAGCCAAGCCTACAAAGATAAAGCTCGTCGTATAATACAGTGTATAACCCCAACCGTAGGAATCACCAAAGGCACCAAAGGCCATTGTTTTCACAGCTTGAATTGGGTTAATGTCGAGATACCAAAACATGATACCGGCTGCCAGTGCGGCCAACATGATGTTTACAAAGGGAATAACGACTACATAAATCCACGCGGGTATTCTTTGCGCACTCATACGTTAGTCTCCTGCTGCAGTGCTTTAACTTCGTCAGGTAGGATGTTCGCCATCATTAAACCTAAAATCTGTTCTGTGGCCATGTGTGCAGGAACTTCACCCACAATTTGACCATCGAACATAACCAAGATCCGATCGGCTAAACTCATAATTTCTTCTAGTTCAACTGAAATTAACAAAACTGCCTTTCCGGCATCTCGCATATCAATCACGCGCTGGTGAATGGTTTCGATAGCGCCAATGTCAACACCACGTGTAGGCTGACCCACTAACAGAACATCAGGGTCTTGCTCCATTTCGCGCGCGATGACGAGCTTTTGCTGATTTCCGCCTGAGAAGTTGGCTGCTTTAAGTGATGGATCTTGGGGCCGAACATCCCACTTTTCCATTTTTTCTTTGCAGTCATCAGTAATCGCATCGAGCTTTGTTAACACACTTCCGTTATAAGCTTCATTTCGATGAAAACCTAAAATAAACGCTTGATCAGCAGGAAAGGTGTTGATTAACCCCATTTTATGACGATCTTCAGGAATATGGCCCACTTTTATGCCACGCACTTCCGAAGGTGAGAAAGGCTTATCTTTAGTAATAACGTGACCATTAATATTAATGGTGCCACTTTGCAGTGGGTCGATCCCTGCCAAAACATTTAATAGTTCTGACTGTCCGTTACCACTCACACCCGCAACGCCAACAATTTCCCCAGCGCGGACCTTAAAACTAACATCATCTAACCGAACAACACCCGCTGAGTTTTTAAGTGATACATTTTGAACATCGAGCAGCACTTCTTTCGGTTCCGCTGGTTTTTTATCCACTCGCAATAACACTTTACGACCGACCATCAATTCAGCAAGATTTTCTCGGCTTGTTTCAGCTGTCTTAACATGAGCAACCATAGCACCGCGGCGCATAATACTGACGTTATCGGTTGCAGCCATAATTTCTTGGAGTTTGTGGGTAATTAGCATAACGGTATTGCCTTGCTCTTTAAGCGACGCCAATACCTTAAATAAATGCTCTGTTTCTTGAGGGGTTAAAACACCTGTTGGCTCATCTAAAATAAGGATTCTAGCGCCACGATATAAGGCTTTTAGAATTTCAACGCGCTGCTGCATACCAACTGACAGCTCTTGAACCGGCGTATCAAGCGGCACGTCTAGACCATACTCTGAGGCTAAACGTTCTAATTCGGTACGGGCTTTATCTAGACTCTTATCAATTAACTCGCCGCTTTCTGCTCCTAGTACAACATTTTCTAGAGCGGTAAAGTTTTGGATCAACATAAAATGCTGATGCACCATGCCGATGCCAGAGGCGATGGCTATTTTAGAGTCACTTATTCGAGTGACCTTGCCATCGATTAGAATTTCGCCTTCATCTGCTTCATAGAAGCCGTAGATGATGCTCATTAATGTCGACTTACCCGCACCATTTTCACCGACGATGCCGTGAATAGTACCTTTTTCGACCTTCAGATCTATATATTTGTTTGCGTGAACGGCACCGAAACGCTTATCGATACCACGCAACTCAATCGCTAACGGAGTTGTCATGACGCACCTGATAGTTGGTTGTTAAAAGATTGGACCATTAAAAAACGGTTGGGTCCGTTGTTTAATAACCCAGATATAGAAAAGGCACTGACCCTACCGGTCAATGCCTATATTTCTAACTATATTAGTAGTTACAAGTGTTGTCTGACATGTAGTCATGAACCTTGATCTTACCAGCGATGATGTCTGCTTTAATTGCATCAACCTTCGCGATGTCTTCTGCAGTTACTAAGTCTTTGTTGTACTGGTCAAGTGCGTAATCAACACCGTCTTCAGCTAAACCTAGAACTTTTAGACCTGGCTGCCACTCACCTGCTTGAGCATCTTCCCAAGAAGCATAAGCTGCAACACCAACACGCTTAACCATAGACGTTAGCATAGTACCTGGCTGGATATGGTTTTGGTTTGAGTCAACACCAATTGCGTAGATGCCTTCATCTTTAGCTGCCTGATAAACACCGATACCGGTACCACCAGCTGCTGCAAAGATAACATCTGAACCTTTAGAGATTTGCGACTTCGCTAATTCTGAACCACGTGCAGGATCGTTAAACGCTGTAGGCGTTGAACCTGTCATGTTTTGGAAAACAGTAACGTCTGAAGAAGCATACTTCGCGCCTTGCTCGAAACCACAAGCAAACTTACGAATCAATGGAATGTCCATACCACCTACAAAACTAACCGTGTTAGTTTTAGACTTCATGACTGCAAGTGCACCCACTAGGAATGAACCTTCGTGCTCAGAGAAAACAATAGACTGAACGTTTGGTAGGTCTACTACAGAGTCAATGATGACGAACTGGCTATCTGGGAATTCAGCTGCAACCTTTGTTACAGAAGAAGACATGTTAAAACCAACTGCAACAATAGGGCTGTTGCCACGGCTTGCTAAACGACGTAAGCCTTGCTCACGCTGCTCTTCGTTTTGTGGTTCAAATTCACGAACCGCAACGCCTTTTTCCATAGAGAACTTTTCAGCTCCGTTACGGAATACAGCTTCGTTGAACGATTTGTCGAATTTACCGGCAGTATCGTAAACAACTGCTGGTGAAAAGTCGGCGGCGATTGCAGATGCAGACATACCTATAACAGTTGTTGCAGCTAATGTTAAAAATGCTTTCATGGAGAGTCCTCTATACGTATTTATTGTTTATGTTTTTTTACTTTACGCGTGGCATACCAATGAGTGGTAAAGCCACTTTAAGCTTTGTTGACCACATGGTCAATACATAGCTTTGATTTCTTTTTTATTATACACGCTAACTATTGACTTACATCGCTCAAGTCAACATTCATTCATCTTTTGTTCATAAACGAACTAACATTCTTGACAATTTTGAAGGTAATGGTAAGAGTAACTACTTGATATTTATCAATCCTTCGAACAACGAATACTCTTATAATAGACGAAGTTTCTCAACATTTAAGATAACTTATGACACCGAAATGCCCTGACTGTTTAAATGAAGTTGAAATCCTTAAAGCTTGCGGCAGCACAGATTTATTTTGTAACCACTGTAATCAATTGGTGAGCAAACGAAAAGCCATCATCGATGGCCAAGTCGTTGCACCCAGCCCTGAACATCAACCCTCTATAAAAGTAACAGGGCATTGATTATTGGCAAGATAATCGGCCACTTTAATTTTGCCTGAAATGATGTCTTTGCGGATTTTGTTAATCTGCTTTTCATCCGCTTTAGAGACGAGTCCACGGTTGAAGATATCAAGAATCCAATCGACGCCATTATCGGCTAAGCCTAGCTCTTTAACGCCTGGCTCCCATACGCCGTTCTCCGCGTCCTGCAAAACACCGTAAGCTGCAACACCCACATTTTTAACCATTGAGGTTAGCATCGTACCGGTGTGCAAAAAGTTTTGGTTTGAGTCGACACCTATTGCAAACACATTGGAATGATTTGCGGCAGCCTCATAAACACCGTTACCTGTACCACCAGCAGCAGCGAAAATAACCTCAACGCCTTGGGTAATCATCTCACTTGCAAGTTCATTGCCTTTCTCAGGATTAGAGAAGCCTGAAAAATCGGTGGCAGCCATACTTAAGTAGACTTGGATATCTTTATTTACATATTGTGCGCCCTGAGCATAACCACAGCCGAATCGGCGAATAAATGGTAAATCCATACCGCCAACAAACCCGACTTTATCGCCTTTTGCTTTCATCGCAGCCAATGCACCGACTACAAAAGAGCCTTCATGCTCTTTAAAAACAATCGACTGTACATTCGGTAAATCGACCACTGCGTCAATAATCGCAAAATGGGTATCAGGAAATTGAGGAGCTACTTCTTCTAATGCAGGGCCATAAGTAAAACCTAAAACGATAATAGGGCTTCGACCTTGTTTAGCTAAGCTAGTAATAACATCTGCAAATTGATCAGGTGAGGTCGGGTTTTCTTCTATCAAGTTACGCCCATACTCAGCCTTATAGGGGGTTATACCTTGCCGATACATTGACTCATTGAAAGAACTATCAAATTTTGGTGCTTCGGTGTAAGCCACAGCAGGATTGCTAGCCAGGCTATATGGTGCAGCGATAACGGTAAGGGCGCTAGCTAATATTATTTTTAACTTCATGTTAGTCGTCTCAATTAGAAATATGGAAATGCCTGAACTTCCTTTTGCATGATATTAAACTGCCCTGTCTAAACATTGACCGATTATACAGTTATTTCAGAAAGATGAAAAAAAAGCCCAATAAAAAAGGCACTAGATCAATTTTCGCTCAGCATTAGGCGATAAAGTGCTAATAATCTCACCTGTTTCCAGCTTATTCCAATTGGTCAGGCGGACTCGCTTGAACTTTGCTACTGCATCTTCACTTATATGATCCGTTGCTCCAATGCGTTCGAGTATCGCTGTCATGACCGATTCCGCACCGCGCGCGGCGCCATCTTCACACTTAAGCGCAACCGCAAGTTTTAAATCTGGTATTGCAGCAATGTACACGCCCTCTGCTCCGACTTTCAAAAAGACGCGCTGGCCTAAGGCCTGCATCATTTCCGTACAGTACCGCCCAGTTCCTGCAACCATAAACGGATTGCTTACCACAGCACCAAAAAGGGTGTTGCAGGCAGTTTTACGTTCTGCTGTCAGCATAGCAGGGTCTGCAAATTTGGCGAATCCTAAAGCGAGGTTATAGAGCGGTATAGCCCAAGTGGGGGCCGAGCAACCATCTGGAGAATGAGGTAAGTTTGTAAAATCAATCTCACACATTTCAGCCATCGTCGCAGCTATGGTTTTCTGTACCGCATGCTCAATATCAATGTAATGCTTGTGGTCTGCCTGCAACAGCTTAGCCAAACCCAACATACCGGCGTGCTTACCTGAGCAATTATTATGCAAATTATTAGGCGTAAGCCCCGCGCTAGCTAGTTCATAACCTGCCTCAGCGCGCATGGGCCAGTGGTGACCGCATTCAAAGTCTTTCGGGGTTAACCAGAGCTTGGCCAGCATCTTTTGGACCGTTTCTGTATGCTGTTTTTCGCCATTATGAGAGGCACACAAAATAGCAATTTCTTGCTCATTAAAACCATATTTTTGAGCGCCGCCTCGCTCCATAAACGCCAGTGCTTGCAACGCTTTGATAGCACTGCGCGGATAAACCAGTGGTTCCATATCGCCCCAGCTGGAAACCGTTTCGCCCGATGAGTCTACAACAATGGCTTTTATCTGATGTGCAGATTCAATAATACCACCACGCATGACATTAACTTGGATAGGGGGGTTAGACATAAATTATTCCAATTATTTTTGTAATAGCTCAACCATAGTACGAGTTTACGAGGCAAATCAATCGATCATTCTTCTTGGGCATTTTATTCTAAATAGATATGCGCTAAAGTAATTTAAAACCAACGAGATATTCCCGTGCGTTTCAATTCAACTCAACAAACCAATGACAGCAGTGCGTGGTACAACCACGACTTTCGCCTGTCTCTCGCCTGCTTCCATTTCTAAAGCCGCATTCTTTAAGCCTAATTAACTTGTACGAGCGCCGTTTGCGTTTGTAGCAACCTATATTTGTTTAAAAAATGAGAAGCAACATGAAAAGAATACCTGAACCCTTTCGCATTAAAATGGTTGAACCCATTAAAATGACCACCCTCGCTGACCGTGAAATTGCGCTTAAGGAGGCCGGTTACAACCCATTTTCGTTAAAAAGTGAAGACGTCTACATAGACCTATTGACCGATTCAGGAACTGGCGCAATGAGCGCTAACCAGTGGGCAGGCCTTATGATTGGTGACGAAGCCTATGCCGGCAGCCGTAGTTTCATAAAACTGCAAGATTCAGTGAGAACCCTTTTTCGCTATCAACACGTGATTCCGGTCCATCAAGGCCGCGGCGCCGAGCAGATACTGTTTCCAACCTTAATAAAGCGCCGTAAAGAAGAGTTCAAAGCCGCCGGGAACCCAGGTGAGTTTAAGCCTATTTTTGTGTCTAACTATCACTTTGATACCACCGCCGCGCACGTTGAAATGAGCGGCGCGAAAGCTATTAACACCCTAACCCCTGAAGCGACAGATACCGCTCAGTGGTACGACTTCAAAGGCAACTTTGACTTAGTAAAACTAGAGGCTGCCATTACTGAAGCCGGTGCAGCCAATGTTGCTGGTATTATTATCACCATTACCTGTAACTCAGCAGGCGGCCAGCCGGTCTCGATGGCTAATATTAAAGCGGCATCTAAATTGGCGCGCGATAACGGCATCCCAATCATTATTGATGCCGCTCGTTTTGCCGAAAACGCCTGGTTTATCAAGCAACGCGAAGCCGGTTATGCCGATGTTGCGATTGGCGATGTCATTCGAGAAATGTTCGATTGTGCTGATATGTTCACCATGTCTGCCAAGAAAGATCCCATGGTGAACATGGGTGGCTTGTGTTGCTTTAAAGACGATGAAGCTTTGTTCAAAGAAGCCCAAGTTTTGTGCGTACCGATGGAAGGCTTTGTCACCTATGGCGGCTTAAACGGGCGCGATATGGAAGCTCTGAATGTTGGCCTTTGGGAATGTGCCGATGAAGACTTTTTACGCTACCGCATTGGTCAGGTTGAATACCTAGGCGAACGCTTGCGTGAAGGCGGCATTCCTATTCAATACCCAACCGGAGGTCACGCAGTTTTTGTTGATGCCGGTAAATTATTACCCCATATTCCTGCGGATCAATTCCCGGCCCATGCATTAGCTAATGAGTTGTATTTAGAAGGTGGCGTGCGCGGTGTTGAAATTGGCTCTTTGCTCTTAGGCCGCGACCCAGCCAACGGCAGACAAAAGCAATCGCCTTTTGAACTGCTGCGCTTAACCATACCACGCCGTGTTTATACCAACGACCACATGGATTACATTGCCGATAGCCTCATTGCTATTCGCGATAGAGCCAGCCAGATCCAGGGGTTATCCTTCGAGTATGAGCCGCCAGTATTAAGGCATTTCACAGCACGTTTGAAGCCTATAGACGCCTAATCCCCCCTGATAAAGGGTCACCCATGGCCCTTTTCCCACCATTCGATTTACGGCCACTACTCTCACATAATCATCCAACGCAACTAATTTAGTTTTACTATTAAAATAAAAAGAATACTGAATAGGACTTTCCATCAATAAAATATCATTTTGTTGATTTTTTCCTTGATTTTATAGTTTTTTCGAGCGACATTATAATTAATTAATTTGGTAGGCGAATTAAATAGATGGATTGCTTAGCGACAAGCACAGAAGCATAACTGTCCATTTTAGTAAGCTGAAATATTAAGTCGAACGACAAACACCAACTATAAAAACAAGAGGAACAAAATAATGAGACTACTATCAAGTCTAATATTAATAGGCGGAATCTTTCTATCAGCCATGTCATTTGCTGCAGGCCCAAAGATTGGTTTGCTGATGTCTGATTTACGCTTAGAGCGCTGGCAGAAAGACCGTGATTTATTCACTGAAGCTGCCGAAGCGTTAGGTGCGACTGTCTATGCCCAGTCGGCTAATGGCGATGCAACAACACAAATATCGCAAATTGAAAACATGATCTCACGCGGTGTTGATGTACTTGTCATCGTTCCTGAAAACGGCGAAGTTCTAGGCAACGTAATCGCTGAAGCGAAGTCCGAAGGCATCAAAGTCTTAGCTTATGATCGTTTAATTAAGTTTGCGGAAATTGATTTATATGTATCTTTTGATAACGTCCGTGTTGGTGAGATGCAGGCCGAAGCGATAATCAGTAAAACACCAAAAGGTAAATATTTCTTAATTGGTGGTTCACCAACAGATAACAATGCCAAGATGTTCCGTGAAGGCCAGATGAACATCCTTCAACCTGCGATCGACGCTGGCGATATTACAGTGGTTGGCGATCAGTGGGCGACAGGCTGGTCAGCTGAAGCGGCATTAAATATTATGGAGAATGGCTTAACAGCAAACGCAAACAAAATTGATGCTGTTGTTGCTTCAAATGATGGCACCGCTGGTGGTGCTATTCAAGCACTTGCCACTCAAGGTCTTGCGGGCAAAGTCGCGATTTCTGGCCAAGATGCTGATTTAGCCGCTGTACGCCGAATTGTTGCTGGCACTCAAACCATGACTGTTTATAAGCCAATTTCGAATCTCGCTAAAACCAGTGCAGAACTGGCCGTAAAACTAGCAAAAAGCGAAAAAATCAACACAAACGGTACTGTTGAAAACGGCAAGGTAGATGTACCTGCTGTGCTTCTAGCGCCAATCGCTGTGTTTAAAGATAATATCGATGCCACCATCATCGCCGATGGCTTCCATTCTCATGACGCTGTTTATCAGAAGTAGCGAATGATCCCAAGCAAGGCATTCGGATGAATGCCTTGCTTGCAATTGGAGGACCTAGCATGACGACCCCACTATTGAGAATGAACCACATAGTGAAGTCTTTTGATGGTATTCGCGCGCTTGATGATGTCAGTATCAGTTTAGAATCTGGTCAAGTTCTATCGATTTGCGGTGAAAACGGCTCAGGAAAATCTACCCTCATGAAAGTACTCAGCGGAGTATGGCCCCACGGCTCCTATGAAGGTGATATCTTTTTTGAAGATACCTTAATCAAGGCACATAAAGTAAAAGACACTGAACAACACGGTATTGTTATTATTCATCAAGAACTTGCACTGGTGAAAGAAATGACAGTGCAAGAAAATTTATTTTTAGGTAACGAGTTGGGGCCAAAATACGCCCTAAACGATGAAGCTATGTACCACAAGAGCCTTGAGTTACTTAAGCAGGTTAATCTTAACATTAGACCCGACACACCAATCAAAGAATTGGGCGTTGGCCAACAACAACTTGTCGAAATTGCGAAAGCGCTCAATAAAAATGTAAAACTACTTATACTCGATGAACCCACCTCTTCACTGACCGAAGCCGAAATCAAATTTCTCCTTGGGATTGTCAAAGGGTTGCGCAAGCAAGGCATTGCTTGCATCTATATATCTCATAAGTTAGATGAAGTACTGGCCTTGAGTGACTTTGTCACAGTCATTCGAGATGGCCGACAGATTGCCACCAAAGAAGCAACGCACCTCACCCAGAATGACATTATTGCGATGATGGTTGGTCGTGAACTGGAAGAATTATTTCCTAGAGAAAACCATGATATTGGAGAGGAAATTCTGAAGGTAAGTAACGCTTTTGCTATTCAACCTGGGTCATCTCGGCCACAAGTCGATAACGTCAGTTTTAATTTGCATCGCGGTGAAATTTTAGGGGTTGCTGGTTTGGTTGGCGCCGGTCGTACTGAGTTAATGCAGTGTCTTTACGGCAGCTACGAAGGTCAGTCTTCGATTGATATTGAACTAGCAGGCAAAAAAATTACGGTACCCAATGCAATTTCGGCAATTTCAAACGGTATTGCAATGGTGCCTGAAGATCGTAAGCGTCACGGCATTATTCCAATCATGTCGGTTGGTAAAAATATCACTCTCTCAGTTCTCAAAAAGTACTGTGCGCTTTGGGGGCAAATTGATGAGCTTAGTGAAAACGAAGAAATCAAGGAATACATCGAAAAATTACGCGTAAAAACGGCCTCTCCAGAACTTGCGATAAAAAGCTTGAGCGGCGGTAATCAGCAAAAGGCAATTATTGCCAAATGCTTGTTAGCAAAGCCGAAAATATTAATTTTGGATGAACCGACACGCGGAATCGATGTTGGTGCTAAATATGAAATATATAAATTAATGTACGAATTAGTAAAGCAAGGGGTTTCTATCATCATGGTTTCTTCTGAACTACCGGAAGTCATTGGTATTAGTGACCGAGTTTTGGTTATGCACGAAGGTCGATTAAAAGGCCAATTTAATTACCAAGGCTTAACTCAAGAAATCATTATGAACTGCGCGATTAAAGAGGACGCCGTCCATGTTTAAAAATATTCAGAAAAGTCACATACAGCTGTTTGCCATGGTCGCAGCAATTCTCATCATCATTGTGTTTTTCTCTGTGATGACAGAAGGTGCTTTTATATCACCGCGCAACGTTTCCAATCTTCTACGTCAAACCGCCATTGTGGGAATTTTAGCCATCGGCATGGTCTTCGTTATTATCAGTGCTGAGATTGATTTATCCGTTGGCTCGATGATGGGCTTATTAGGCGGCATTGCAGCTATTTTAGATGTTTGGTACAACTTCCCTATCGGACTCACGATTGTATTAACTTTAAGTGCTGGACTCTTACTAGGCTTGTTCAATGGTTGGTGGGTAGCTTATCAAAAGGTTCCTTCTTTTATTGTCACCCTTGCAGGCATGCTGGCGTTCAGAGGAATGTTAGTTGGAATTACCAATGGCGCTACGGTTGCACCCACCTCTTCTGGCATGTCGGTTATAGGTCAAAGTTACTTACCGAGCAGTTTAGGAAGCAGCATTATCGGCATTATTTGTTTAGGTCTGATTGCGCGAGTCATCTTACGTCGTAAAGCCCTGGTGCGTTATGACTTACCAATGAAAGCTGCGAAGCTAGATTATGGTCAGGCAGCTTTTGGCGTATTTGGCTTACTAGCGTTACTGCTTATTTTAGAAGATTACCGTGGTATTCCTTTGCCAATCCTGATTATGGGTTCGTTGATTTTATTAGCGACGTATATCGCACAAAAGACAGGATTTGGACGAAGTATCTACGCTATTGGCGGCAACATTGAAGCCAGTCGAATGTCGGGCTTGAATGTTGAACGCATAAAAATGCTCGTGTTTGGTTTTAATGGCGTCATGGTTGCTGTTGCTGCATTAGTACTTACATCACGACTCGGTGCCGGTTCACCTGCGGCCGGCAATATGGCCGAACTGGATGCCATTGCAGCCTGTGTAATTGGCGGGGCCAGTTTAGCCGGTGGTGTCGGTGCAGTATTTGGTGCGATTATGGGCGCACTTATTATGGCAAGCCTTGATAATGGCATGAGCATGTTGAACGTACCGACCTTTTGGCAGCTAATCGTCAAAGGCATGATTTTATTGTTAGCGGTTTGGCTAGATGTTAAAACTAAAAAATCACGCTAGATAGAAATGATTTACCTTCGTACGTTTCGAAAGTTAGAACGCCCCTGAGTAGCATCAACTACTCAGTTTTTATTCATCTAACACGTACTTGGGTAAATCTGTTTCCGCGGGGATTTTCGTCGGCTTACCTTCATCATCAATGGCCACAAACTTAAAATGCCCTTCAGTGACTTTTTCTCGGTTACCGATCCGGTTACGACGCACCCATGCTTGCACATGGACAGTCATTGAGGTGTTTCCGATTTCCGAAACATGCGTATAGATACCCAAAATATCACCCACTTTCACTGGCATGATAAAACTCATGCTATCAAGCGCAACGGTTACGACTCGAGACTGCGCACGCTGACCGGCACAAATACCCGCAGCAATATCCATTTGCGACAGAACCCAACCACCAAAAATATCACCGGCTGGGTTGGTATCGCTAGGCATAGCCACGGTACGAGTCGTTAAACGACCAATGGTTTCTTTTTTATCGCTCATATAGTGGGTCTTTTTTAAGTTAATAGTTTGTAGTTGATAGTTAATAATGTTTAGTTATTCGGCTAATGGCTAGGCCAGTTAAAATAAGGGCCATGCCGCCTAACATGGTTAGGGTGATCACTTCATTGAGCATCACCATACCAAACAGTACGCCAAATATCGGCACCAAATAGCCAACTTGGGAAACAAAAGTATAGCCCGCTTTTTTAATCAAAAAGAAACGGATTAAAAAGGTGAAACCTGTCGGCACAATACCTAGCCAAACTAACGCCAGCAGCGCTTTGTTTGAATGGCTTTGAAGCGCAGCCTCAATAGGAGATTCCAGCATAAAACTGATGGGTACCGTCATAATGCTGGCAAATGTCAGCACGCAAGCCGTCATCATCACGCTACTGATACCATGAATGTGTTTCGCAAATGCCCCCGCGACTGCATAAGACGTTGCTGCCATCAAAATTGCAAGTTGTGGCAACAAACCGCCAATGCCGCTAACCACTGGTTGAATACCGATTACAAATAAAACACCGATAAAACCAAGTAAGAAACCCGCCGCTTTGAAACGATTCATGCGTTCATCGGTGGTGGTAAAGTGCGCAATCAGCGGACCAATTGCCATTAAAATAGCTGCCTGGCCCGATTCTAAATGCTGCTCACCCCAAGGGATTAAAAAGAACGGAATCGCACAGTTGGTTAAGCCCACCAGCGCCAACCACATGAGTACTTTAGAGTCTCGCGGAAAACGCTCACCCTTATACAGCGCATAGGCCACCATCATCAAAGCACCCAAGGCAATACGGCCAGCCGCAACGGTAATAGGCCCAAAATCTTCCAACGCTACTTTGATGATGAAAAAAGATGACCCAAAAATTGCACCCTGTGCGAACAGCAGCACATAGGCGAGGAGATCTGGGGCTTGCATAGAAGTGGCTTTTTGTGTGGTCAAAGAGAACTCGCTTTCTTTAGAGTTAGGAGTTAAAAGTCAGAATAGTCTATTTAATGGTCTCATCGAGAGATATTCAATGGACAGCCAAGATAGGCCTCTAGGTTAGCTGATCAACCCGCTCAGCAATATGAGATTCAACCAATTCAATATCGATCAAATAAAACAACGATTCCCAACCCCAAGGGGTGCGGCCGATGTTATGAAACAGCAATCCTACCACCATATCTTCTGCACTGAAGTTATTATGGTGGTCGGCAAAATACTTCGCTGCTTTGCCTTGTTCGTCTTCACCCAACAAGCGGCGCATATTGCCAATGCCACTGTGATAGGTTTGCACTAACAGTAAGCCAAATAATCGCTCCCGTTTTGCCACCGGCAAATGCTCAAAGCGGCTCATGAACAGCGGCTCCAAGTTTCGCCGATTCAAAACATACAGCCTAACGGCGCAATCGACTTGTGCCATACGATGCCGATAAAAACGCGTAGGTATCGCGCAATCTTCCAGCACTTGCTCGCGAAGTTGAAAAATACCAATGGCATTATCACGCGATGTAGCGGCTTTGTCGGCACCACTTTCAATCACCAATTGCGCAAGAAATAACTCGAAGCTTAACGCTTGCAAAGGCTGTTTAAAGTTGCCTTGACGTTGTTGCCAAACCAACTGCACCGTTTTAGCCAGAGACACAGGTTGCTGCTCACTACCAGCGCTAATGCCATCCCACGTGCCCCAAATACGATCGGCTTCTGCATCACCAAATAACCGGGCCACCGATGTATCGACGTTAACATGGGGTTGATTACAGGACAACGCGAACGGGTAACCCAAGGTACTCTCACTACCAGGCAACCATTGGTTGACCTTGCCATTATCAAAATAGGCTTGCCGACGCTCATTCAATAAGGTTTGAGTCGCTTCATCGCTCGGGGCATTTTCCATCCAACCTAAAAAGCGCCCAGTGGCATCAAATAAAATATGTCGGTCAGGGTTTTCACAATAGGCCTCGCTAAACAACACCCAGCGGCGAATGGTCTGAAAGTTCGACGTCATCCCATTTGCGGAATAATAGGGCGCATTGCGGATAACACCCATCCATTCTGGTTCATTATCAGAGAATAGGAACCCTGAAAGGCCAAAGAATAGGGTGATGATTTGAGATGTGAGTTTTAAGATTGTTTAAACCTCTATTTGATTTAGCGCCTTCATTGCGCTTCCAGCGCACTTACGGAATACGGATGGGTTTGATTTAATTTGGATTGTAGGCTATAAAACTTCAATCCACTGCATTTTCATGTACTAGCCGCTCCTCATTACAAGCTAAGCAAATTAAATAAAATTTATTCTTCTCTTTCCTATTTTTAACATTGTCAGACTGACAGTTAGGGCAAGGTATTTTGAGTGACGTATTGGTTTCACACGAATTACATTGCGCGTAATAGCCAAATTTTCCCCACTTTCCGGTTAAGTTGTGCTGTTCGCCACATTTTTTACAGCTAAAAGTAAGACCATTAGTTCCAGCGGCAGGAGTACTATCAACAGCCGGTGCCACGTTTGCTCTTTTCGATATAGGGGCTGATTTAAGTTTTATTTTCGATCTGGCTTCGCTTTTTTTAAACGTCTCGACCTGTTTATCAACGGAAACTAAAAAATTACAGATTTGCTTCAGTTCTTCATCCGAGAAATTAGCACGATCATCCATCAAGAATCCAGCTTTTGCCTTTAGTTTTGATGGTAAATTCATAATTTCGAGCACTTTATCAGAAATAAATTCTGATTTAATTATTTGCTTTCCAATTGATTCTGGCGATCGCTCTCGATCGATAATTGCATTACTTGAAATTGCACAAAGTACATCCCATTTGCGGCCACCAAACCTAGTTTGTAGGGTGCCAAACAACTTACCAAGAATTTTTTCTGCATTGGCTGCCATTAATGCTTTAAGCAGTTTCATCTGCAACTCAACCTGCTTAACTGGTGACGGTATACCACTCCACTTACCTTGGTAACTTCGACTCCACTCACCTTCTCGGTTAACTTTAACCTCTCCGGTAATACTTTTCGATTCAATTAGAATAAAGCCAAATTGATAAACAATTAGATGGTCTATTTGAGCAAACTCACCATCAACAAAAATATTGAGATCATGAAATACGAATACTTTTTTATGCATTTTAAATTCACGCCGCAAGTAGAACGCCACCGACTTTTCTTGACGGTCAGCTGCAGCTTGCATAATGGATTGAGTGTCAGTGAATTGTTTGTCTTTTATGATCATAGTTTTCTACTTAATTAAACGATGTTATTTTTTGGATGTTTTCTTGGCTTTAGATTTAACGAATAAGCCCGACCCTTGCCGCATATCCATTTCAAACAAACCGACTTCACGAACCAAGTCACTTAGTTTTGAGTAACCATAGTTTATGGAGGAAAACGAACTGTTGTTGGAGATATAAGCACCTACAGCGCCCAGATGCGACCAACCAGAATCATCAGAGGCTTCTTCAACTGCCGTCCGTAGAAGGCGAACTAATGCAGAGTCTCTGCGCATTTGATTCCCCGGCACTTGACTATTTGGCTTTGCACCAGCCAACTGGCCATCAGCATCAGATTCAACTTGTGCGACTAATTTTTCGATATAAACAAACTGTGAGCAACCGTCCACAAAGGCAGCTGGTGTTTTCTCTTCACCGAAGCCGTAGACCATAACACCTGATTCACGCAATCTCATGACAAGCGGTGTAAAGTCACAATCACTGGTCATGAGTGCAAACGCATCAACATTACCACTGTATAGAAGGTCCATTGCGTCAATGATCATCGCACTATCGGTCGCATTCTTCTGTTTGGTATAGGCAAACTGTTGCATGGGCCGAATAGCGTTTGCCTGAAGCTTACCTACCCAACCTTTCATATAGTCAGAATTCCAGTCACCAAAGGCGTGTCGAACGTTCACCTGCCCGTATTTAGCGAGCACGGCCAAGACACCTTCAATGGATTTATAACTGACATTATCGCAGTCGATCAAAAGTGCTATTTTTTGTTTTTCTGGCATAAAAATTTATCCTTTCTCGAGAAGATAGAGTCGTGTTCTTTGAGAAGCTCAAAATTACTTGTTTGCTCATTTATCATTGACCTCAACCCTGGCAACTCTTTAATTTGACAAGCTTGCAATATAACACTGAACAACACCTCGCCAATAGACCTGATGCTTAACCAGTAAATTGATTCGACAAGGGCTAAGTTGAGCTGCGAACCACTAGGGAATGCTTAGCCGTTGATCTAGCGACCACTCTGTTCGCTGGCGAACGGTGCTGTGGAGCAGGTAAAATAAAGCTCGCGCGAATACATTCGATTCTATAGAAAAAAGCCGCAACCACCTCGATGACAAGATGATGTATAGAAACAACACGCAGCTAACAGATTATGTACACTAGAAAACTAACAGATCATAAACAATAGGATAATGCCATGAAGATCCAATTGAATACCGACGCGAACATCCACGGCACAGAAGCGCTGGCCGCAAGGGTAAACGCCACGATCGAGCAAGCGCTAGATCACTTTAAGGATCAAATCACCCGAGTTGAGGTTCACCTTAGTGATGAGAGCCATGGAAAAACTGGGTTGCATGATCATCGGTGCATGTTAGAGGTGCGTCTCGAGGGCCTACAGCCACTCGCGGTGACAGAACATGCGGAGACCCTAGACCAAGCAGTTGATGGTGCGGCCCAAAAGCTGGAGAACCTGCTAGACACCAAGCTAGGACGCATGAATGACCGTCGCGGTAAGAAACCGCTTCCGCCATTATCCGAAACAGACCTTGAACCGGAAGCTGAACAGTAATGAGGCTTTCGAACCGTTCCAACCTTTGCTAGGACAAAAAAAACAGCGCCGAGGCGCTGTTTCTATTTCACTGCTTACGACAAGCTCATGAATTAGATTTTAGAGTTAACCAACTCAACTAAAGCATCTGCAGTAATACCGAAGTGCTTGAACAATTCACCAGCGGGGGCTGATTCACCGAAGGTGCTCATGCCAACAATGCCGCCTTCTAGGCCAACATACTTGTACCAGAAGTCTTTCGCGCCGGCTTCGATTGCAAAACGTTTTGGTCCTACTGGCAATACTGATGCTTTGTATTCTTCGCTTTGAGCTTCGAAAACGTCTGGGCATGGCATTGAAACAACTTGTACGTCTTTACCCGCGGCTTCTAAGGTTGCGGCGGCTTCTACCGCTAGGCTTACTTCAGAACCGGTTGCAATGAGTACTGCGTCTGGCGTGCCTTTCGCGGCTTTAAGTACGTAGCCACCTTTAGCGATGTTGGCGATCTGCTCTGCTGAACGTTCGTTGTGCGGAAGATTCTGACGAGAGAATACCAAGGCGTTCGGCGTTTGCGTGCTCTTAATGGCGTAAACCCAAGAAACGGCACTTTCTACGGCATCGGCTGGGCGCCATGTGTTTAGGTTTGGTGTGGCGCGCATAGCAGCTAGTTGTTCAACTGGCTGGTGCGTTGGGCCGTCTTCACCTAGACCGATAGAGTCATGCGTGTAAACATGGATAAGCGGTAGCTTCATTAATGCCGCCATACGAACCGCGTTACGGGCGTATTCCATGAAGATGAAGAAGGTAGCGCCGTATGGCTTTAAGCCACCGTGCAAAGTAATACCGTTCATCATTGCGCTCATACCAAACTCACGTACACCGTAGAAGCAGTAGTTGCCAGAAGCATCTTCACTGCTTACGCCTTGTGCGCCACTCCATAGTGTTAGGTTAGAGCCGGCTAAGTCAGCTGAACCACCGAATAATTCAGGCAGCGCAGGGGCTAGGGCTTCGATAGAGTTTTGAGACGCTTTACGGCTGGCGATGGTGTCGCCTTTAGAATCTACTTCACGAATGTACTTGTCTGCAATGTCGTCGAAGTTTTCTGGTAAGTCACCTGCCATACGGCGAGTGTACTCAGCAGCTAGTTCTGGGAACTCAGCGGCATAGGCTGCAAATTTCTTTTCCCATGCGGCTTGCGCTGCGGCGCCTTTTTCTTGTGCGTTCCATGCATTTTGAATATCAGTAGGGATCTCAAATGCTGGTGCTGTCCAACCCAACTTTTCGCGGGTTAGTTTAATTTCTTCATCACCTAGTGGCGCACCGTGGCAATCTTCTTTGCCTTGCTTGTTTGGTGAACCGAAACCGATGATGGTTTTGCAGCAAATTAAAGTAGGCTGGTCTGGGTTAGAACGCGCCGTTTCAATTGCTTTCTTAATTTCTTCAGGGTCATGACCGTTTACACGTGGAATGACCTGCCAACCGTATGCTTCAAAACGTTGAACGGTGTCGTCGGTGAACCAACCTTCAACTTCGCCGTCAATTGAGATGCCGTTATCGTCATAAAATGCGATGAGTTTGCCTAAACCTAAAGTGCCCGCTAATGAACATACTTCGTGAGAAATACCTTCCATCATGCAGCCATCACCCATAAAAGTGTAGGTGTGGTGATCAACGACTTCATGGCCATCGCGGTTAAACTGAGCCGCTAAAACCTTTTCAGCTAATGCCATACCAACAGCATTGGCAACGCCTTGACCTAATGGGCCGGTTGTAGTTTCAACACCAGGTGTATAGCCATACTCAGGGTGACCTGGAGTTTTAGAATCCATCTGACGGAAGTTTTTGATATCGTCGATAGAAACATCGTAGCCAGTAAGATGCAAAAGTGAATAGATAAGCATAGAGCCATGGCCGTTTGATAATACAAAGCGATCACGGTTTGACCATTCTGGGTTGGTCGGGTTGTGGCTGAGATAGTCGCTCCAAAGTACTTGGGCGATATCGGCCATACCCATTGGCGCACCTGGGTGGCCAGATTTGGCTTTTTGAACAGCATCCATGCTTAAAGCACGAATGGCATTGGCTAAATCACTGCGAGAAGGCATCTTATTGGTTCCTTAGAATTGGGTGTCACGGCGCTTATAATGTTGGTCATTATTAGAGCGCGTATTGTTCCAGAATAGAGCTTAGTTCGCAAAGCCAATTAGCCTATTTAGTAGGCAATTAGGTGATTTGTGATGGTTTAAACTGATTTAACTCAACTTTATTGACCGATTGGTCATTTTTTTGACTAAAGGAGCGTAATTCATACACAGTTCTCAATTTATATAACATTGCTGAAACCCAAACCTTGTCTATACTTTTTAATGAACTACTTTTGGCTTGGGCACATTGAGTCGCTGCCTAAAAACAATCCGACTCACTAACGCTTGTGTATATAGGTAGACCTTTCACTTCATGGATGAACCAAACCGTACTCACATAGTTAAGGCACTTATGCACATTGATCTAACGAAACCCGTACAGCGAATCATTTCATTGTTAGCTCTAAGTAGCTTTCTTGGTGCGGCAGAGCTGCACAGCATTCAACTACTCGATCTAACGGGCGCACCTGTTGTTAACGCTGTTATTGAAATAGAGGCGACCCCGCTAGGTGAGCCATTATCGGTTGCCGATGACTACGTTATGGATCAGATCGACTTTCGGTTTGCTCCCGTTGTACTCGCTATTCCCAGAGGAGCCGATGTTCGCTTCCCCAACAGTGATGATTCTCGCCACCATGTTTACTCCTTTTCAGAGGCGAAAACCTTTGAATTAAAGCTTTATGCTGGCAATCAAGCACCGCCGGTAAATTTTGATACCAACGGCATTGTTGCAGTTGGCTGTAATATTCACGATAAAATGAACGCCCACATTTACATCACTGAAGCGCCCGTTGTCGCGATGTCAGATCAAACCGGGCTAGCCAGTATTCCAAAACACGCACCTTCAGCCGATCAAAATATTCAAGTTTGGCACCCATTCTTAATGACACCGCTCACTTTTTCATTGGCGGAGCTCAATTTAGATAAAAACAACCACGCAACCTTAACACTGCCCATTGCATTACCTGTAGAAACCGAACCTTCCGGCTCTACTGGCTTGCGGGATCGACTAAAGAGCTTTAAATCTAATGGCAATTAGTTTCCGAACACGATTAATTTCGTTATTTATATTGTTGCTAGGTTTAACTTTATTTACCTCCACGTGGGCGGTTTTAAGGGCAGTCGATAACAACGCTAGAGCCAACGCAGAAAGAGAGCTGCTGGTTGCTGAGCGGGTATTCGAAACCTTGCTTGAAGAAAACAGCCGCCAACTGACTGACCGAACCGCCTTACTGGCAGAAGACTTTGGCTTTCGTCAAGCCATTGCAACCAACGAAGAAGAAACCATTGTAAGTGCGTTAATTAATCACGGCGAGCGGATTTCTGCTGATTTAATCTTGCTGATGAATCCCGCTGGTGAAGTTCTTATTGGCACGCATGATTTAGCTGACTCTCTTGCCGTAATCGCACAAAAAACTCAACATCAAAGCGTGCCTTTTAGCGAACTGGCCATTGCTGAACAACTCCCATTTCAATTGGTCATGGTGCCCGTCAAAGCACCTGAACTTGTCGCTTGGGTCGGCGTTGGTTTTGAAATAGATACTGCACTTATCTATAGCTTCCGAGATATAACCAAGGCAGATGTAAGTCTACTTTACCAAGGCAGTGCGAACAGCAATGTTAATAGTCTTAGTACATTGAATAATGCAAATGAACGCATAAACTCGAACAACCCTACCTTCGATGAATCTAGTACCCAGTTTATTGCTTCTTTGCAAAACGATTCCTGGCTGAACCAGCAAACTGAGTTACTACAGCGAGGCGATCAACGAATATCATTGGTTTTATCGGTTAGCTTAAAAGAAGCTATTGCGGCTTATAAAAACCTACAAACTCAAATGCTTGTTATCGCGGCCATCGTTTTATTGTTAGCCGTTTTAATTTCGGCTGTGATCGCTGGTTCAATTACACGACCCATTGGTACCTTGGTTAGAGCGGCTCGACGCATTGCCCAAGGTGACTACCAACAACAATTGTCTATACCAGGGAAAACAGAATTTAACGAGCTTGGTGATACGCTCAATCAAATGCAAATGGATATTCAAGATCGTGAGAAACATATCACGTTCCAAGCACAGCACGACATGCTAACCCAACTGCCTAATCGCCATTACATGGCAGAGTTAATGCAGGAACGATTACAGCAGCCTGATGGCAACTCATTTGCAGCCGTGTTGATTAAAGTTATAAATTTCGAATCACTGAGTGATATCTACGGCGTTTCAATCATGGACCCGGTATTACTTCAAGCCGCGAACAAATTTAGCAACCATCTTGAAGATACCGATACCGTTGGCCTCATTGCAGCTGATGAGTTTCTTATATATCGCCAAGTGAACAGCTCACAGAGCCTCAAAGCTTTTACATCCGAGATAAAAAGTTTGTTTGCTAAGCCTCTGGTTTGTAACAACATAGAACTGACACTAGATACCCGATTAGGCGCTGTAAACTGCCCCGATGAAGCGAGTAATTATGAAGATATGCTGCGCCGATCACGTATCGCACTAAATGAAGCACGGTTAACCAATCAATGTGAGTTTTTCTATACATCGGGTTTAGAAGATCGCTATTTACGCAAATTGAAAGTAACCCAACGATTGCAGCACGCGATAAGCCATAACGGTTTTACCTTATTATTCCAGCCGCAATTTGACTTAAATAAAAAAGTTATCCACTCCGCTGAAGCCCTTATTCGCTGGCACGACACAGAACTTGGCGCGGTGTACCCAGATGAGTTTATTCCGCTGGCCGAAAACTCTGGTGACATTACGCTCATTACCGACTGGGTATTCGCAGAAGCCTTAGCACAATTAGAGAAGTGGCACTCACTGGGTTATGAACTTGGAGTCAGCATTAATTTGTCAGCTAAAGACATTTTAAAAGATAATTTCATAGATCGTGTCATTGCCCAAATTGCGGCTCGGAACATTACACCTCGATTACTAATGCTAGAAGTCACAGAAAGCGCATTGGTTGAAGATATAGACCACGCCATTGCCAACTTACGCCGCTTATATGAAGCCGGTGTGCACTTAGCGATGGATGATTTCGGCACCGGGTTTTCCTCGCTCGCGCAGCTTAAGGTATTGCCGGTGCACGAGTTAAAAATAGACAAGTCTTTTGTTTTAAACTTAGATAAAGACATCGATGATCAAAAAATTGTTCGTTCAACCATCGAGATGGCGCATCATTTAGGCCTCACCACCATTGCAGAAGGTGTTGAAAACAATCAATCGATCAGCCTATTAAAAAGCATGAATTGTGATGCCATCCAAGGCTATTATTTAAGTAAACCCATCGCTTCCGATGAGCTGACAAATTGGTTGGCGACATTTAACAGCACCCCGTTGGAGCCAATTTATGCTTAAGCAAGTTAGTTTCTTTGCGAGTTTTATTTTTTTAGCCAGTGTTAGTTTCGCCGAGCAGACGAGCAAAATTTTGGCCACATCAGCGCTATCTACAATCGAAGGCGCAGCTGGCGGAGGCATTGTTCCTTGGGCCGTGATAGGCGGTTATGGCAGTGAAGGCGAGTGGGGAGCAGCGGCAAGTGCGGGTGGTGTTCAAGTAACTGACTTAGTGCTCGATACTAGTAACGTGCTTGTTGGTTTTAACAACCGTTGGGAGCTCAGCTTTGCGCAACAAACCTTGCAAGTAAAGCCACTGGATACTGCTATTCAACAGCATATTTATGGCGCAAAAGTTCGCGCCTTTGGTGATCTTATTTACGGTGATTTACCGCAAGTCAGTGTTGGTGTACAACAAAAATTTAATATCAATCCGACGGTACCTAATAGCCTTGGCGCTAACAGCGACAGCAGCACCGATGTTTATCTTAGCGCCAGCAAGTTATGGTTACATGCCGTGGCAGAACGCAATTTATTAGTCAATGCCACCGCACGATACACCGACGCCAACCAGACCGGTTTGCTCGGCTTTGGTAACAACAGCGGTGAAGATTATCAATGGGTTGGCGAAATGAGTGCGGCTTTATTTATCAATAATAATTGGGCCGTCGGTGCCGAATACCGTCAGCAACCTAATCGCTTAGACTCTGTAGAAGAAAGCCCATGGTGGGATGCCTTCGTTGCTTGGTTCCCTAATAAGCGAATCGCGTTAGTCGCCGCCTATGTTGATTTAGGCACCGTGGCACTTTGGGAAAAGCAACGCGGTGGTTATATTTCAATTCAAATTACTAACTAAGGGTTGTTTATGTCTTTTTTTAAACTCGGCTTACCTCTGTACTTGGCTCTCGTATTAACAAGCTGCGCTAGTATAGAACACCAAGCAGATAACTCTTTATATCAACGCCTCGGGGCTGACCAAGGTATTACCAACATTGTCGATAATTTATTGTATGAGCTTGGTGGTAACGACAAACTCATCGGTTTTTTTGCAGAAACTGACATCGACCGTTTTCGAACAAAATTGATTGAACAGATATGCATGGTCAGTGACGGACCCTGCACCTACACAGGTGACACCATGGCGCAATCTCATGCCACCATGACGATAAACAAGAGTCACTTTGATTCGTTAGTGAATGATCTTATCGCCGCCATGGAAGCAAACGGAACACCAGTCGGTGCGCAAAATGATTTACTTGCTCGATTAGTCCCTATGTATGACGAGGTTATCAACGCCAAAAACTATTGAAAGAGGGACTTATCGTCAAAGCTTGGCGCTATCGCCCAGCCGATTGTCCGTGTTGGAATATCAATATCAGTGATGCAGGCAAGGTCAATGGTTTGAATCCCTTCAATGGGTTCAGAAGGGGCAGGTGCAAAACAGGCACCAAAACCCTTGGCGACCATGAGCTGAGCCCATTCTTCACTGGGCGCTTGGGCACTCACTGTCAGCTTAATATCTAGCTTTTTTTGCAACAATGTCCAAAGTGCATGGTTTTCACAGAACGGGCGCTCTATAAATTCAATCTGTTCAAGCCCTCCCAATCCTTGTGAAGTGAAATCAATGCGAGTGCTATTGGGTACCAGCAAACGATAGCTATCTTTCCATAATGGGATAAATTCAAATGATTCAGGGCACTGATATTGAGTGCAAATAAGAATATCGGCACCTTCTTGATTTTGTTCGAACTGCCATTGATATTGGCTAAGTTTTTGGCCTAGCACATCGAGCACTGCGTTAAATCTCGACAAAGGTAAATGTACATTTAGGCTCACCGTTTTTCGAGTGCGACGAGTCGCCGGCTTAAACATCTCAATAATATTTTCACGATCGGCGAGCAAGTTTTTCGCATGTTGATATAACATTTTACCGGCTTTCGTTGGAGTAACGCCCGTTTTATTCCGCGTAAACAAGATGCATTCCAACTCGCCTTCTAACTTTTGAATCGCCTGGGAAATAGACGGCTGAGCAACATGACATTGCAGTGAAGCCGCCGTGATAGAACGTGTTTCAAATGCACTAACGAAGTATTTTAAAGCTCGGATTTCCATTTTATACCTTCTGGGTACTGAGGAAGAGTGGCTATCAACCGCTCGTCATGAACCGGTACAATAATAAGTTCTGGATCATTGATGCTGAGTTCATTTAATTTTAATAAGGTTTCATCACTTTGATGTTCATCATCATTGAGCTTAACCATTTTTCGGATCAGCCAACTACGCTTTTTGTTTTCACGAATACCCTCGCTAGTCCAACTTGCATCACCAACAAAAAAGTAACGCTCGTTGACTGATACTTCTAAGTATAACCCTAGTTGGCCTGCGGTATGACCAGGTAGTTCAACTAGGACAACTTTCCCGTCTCCAAAAATATCTAAGCTGCGGTCAAATCCAAAAAGAGGGCCAGAATTCAGATTAATGGTTTGCCAGTTCAAATCATTGACCAGGGTACTCGGTAAAAAACTCGGACGTTGCCCGCGCCGCGCCGCTGATAGCTCATGCTCTTGAACCCATATTGGCGTAGCATCGAAGTCGGGTAACCCGCTGGCGTGATCCCAATGTAAGTGTGATGGAACGATAAAGCTAATATCCGCGGCAGATAATTTCTGCCGGCTCAGCTGTTGAATGACCGGTTTGACTTCACTATGCGCAAATATTTTTTTATCAAGCCAGCTATTTCCTTCAAACTGCTCGTCAATATCTTGCCCTAGCCCTGCATCATATAAAAAGAGTGTGTCATCGTACTGCACTAAGACTGCACCTTGAATGAGCGCTCTTTTATGCCACATTCGGCCACCTTTTACTAAAAAGGCCTCAGCGGTTGGGTTGGCATGGCTGGTGGTAATGAAACTAAAACTCAAGACAGGTTGCTCTGCAACCACGAAAGCGGAATAAAATGTAATAAAACTAAGGACAAGTGTTTTCACGAGTTAAGCTCAACGAAGAATGAACGGCGAGCTTAAACTGACTAGTAAAATAGGTAAAATATACAATATATCCATCATCTATAGGTAGTATGTATACATAGATCTAGCCAGAATCTTTTCTTTGCCACAGCCTATTTTCATAGGCTGTGGCATCAGCTCTGGACTACTGGGATACCTGGTATATTTTTTTGATATCTTCGAGCATAAGCCTTGCAGCTAAAATTCCACCCGCAGTATTCCACACCGAATCATCCACGCCGTGTAATTTACCTGCTTGAACTGCACTGAGTTTATTCCAAAGAGGGTCAGCTAATATCTCTTTTTCAGCGGCAAGACCTTCACCGTCTCCCGACTCATAGGTGAAATAGAAAATGCGATCACCGTCCATGTCTGGGATGCTTTCTTTACCTGTCTTTATTGCAAAACTATCGACGTTTTGTATTTCAGGTCGGGCAAAACCCAGTTGAGAGAGCAAAACACCAGAGAAACTGTCTAATTGGTAAATTCGGATTTGAGAAGCCAGAAAGCGAATGACCGATACTTCTTCTTTGATTGAATCGCCTAAGGCAACGGACAGATCTTCAACCTGCTGATCATATTCAGCTAAACGCTGCTTCCCGAGCTCTGATTTGTTGAGGGCATCGGCATACAATTGATAATTAATTCGCCAGTCGCCTCTTAAACGCTCAGAATAAACTGTAGGCGCTATGGCACTCAGTTGAGTATAAATTTTTTCGTGTCGAGTCTTATTCCCTAGAATAAGATCGGGCTCTAGTGCAGCGATAAGCTCAAGGTTAACACCAGATTCTTTTCCGACTGGCTCAACATCGACCATCACGTCCATTAAATGCGGATACCAAGGCTTACCAACCCAAGAGTTAGCAGCACCGACCGGCATAACACCCAAAGAAATAATGGCTTCAGTGCCTTCGTTGGTCAACACCACAACTCGGGTCGGATGGTCAGGTACGGTCGTCTTACCCATAGCGTGTGTAATATCTGCTGCGTAAGCAATCGAACAAAATAGGGTTGTTATGAACAAGGGGATTCGAAGTAAGGTGCGCACGTTAATTTCCTTAGGTAGGTGGATTATTTCAAAAAACAAAGATGATAATGATTGCCATTTGCATTGCAAGACAAATATAAATCGTTTACATTACCGAAATTCTCACCCTAATTTAGTTGTACACATCTTTGAATCAGCCCTATTTTATTCTTCCATTTCTCGTGCTGTGCTTTATTTCCCTGACGGCCGCAAGCTTAGTATTGGGGTTGCAGTCCATCAGCTTTAATGAAGTTTGGCTTGCACTGACAAGCACCGATGACTCGATAGCCAGCCTTATCGTTCGTGACTTAAGACTGCCTCGTACGTTAATCGCCATTGTCGTTGGTGGCACTTTGGGGTTAGCCGGTTTATTAATGCAGACCGCCTCAAAAAATCCACTTTCTGAACCCGGCTTATTAGGTGTAAATGCTGGCGCTGCCGTTGCAGTTGTTGTGTTTATTTCGCTAGTCGGTTCTAGCAACTTTGCTGTTCTCAATTTTGTCGCTGTGTCTGGGGCATTGTTGACTACCCTGGTGGTCTTTGGTTTTTCCTCACTCAATGGGCCTGGTTTTGGGCGAACTGAAATTTTATTGGTTGGCTCGGCGATCACCGGTTTAGCGGCCTCCACAACACAAGCATTACTGATTCTTGATGAGCGTTCGATGGAAGATTTATTATTCTGGATTGCTGGCGCCTTTGTCGATCGCGATATAGCACCACTAATTTGGGTTTCCCCTATTGTTTGTGCCATTGGTGTCATCGCGTATTGGCACCATACCGCACTGGATTTATTGCTAACCGATGACCATTTAGCCACCGCAATGGGTTTAAACGTATGGCGTGCGAAGATATTTGTATTTCTTGGTGCCGCACTATTGGCAGGTATCTGCGTTGCCATGGCAGGACCAGTCGGTTTCCTTGGTCTTATGGCACCTCATTTAGCAAGGTCTTTTGGTGCACGTCAGCATAAACATCTGATCCTCGCCAGTATTTTAGCAGGTACATTATTAGCTCTGGCTGCAGATATTGCTGCTCGATTTGTCATTATGCCAGGAGAGGCGCCGATAACCGCCATGATGGCTATTCTTGGCGTACCTTGGATTGTGATTCAACTTAAACGTGGTCGATTGGGTGGCGCTGCAGCATGAAGATCAGTAAAAATATCTGGCTAATTTTACTCGCCCTCAGCTGCTTGCTCTTGATCGTATTCGCTATTTCAATTGGCAGCACCACCCTTTCACCTATTCGAGTGTTTTGGGCATTAGTCGGTGAAGGTTCGCGCAGTGATTCAATTATTATCAATCAACTTCGCGCGCCACGAATATTTCTTGGTTTAGTTGCGGGTGGTTCATTGGCTTTAGCTGGTTTGCTCCTACAGTGGCTAACGCGTAACCCGCTCAGTTCACCCTCGGCATTAGGCTTAGTCGACGGCGCAGCACTGGGTGCTATTGGTTTTTTATATTTATTTACCAACGAAAGCAATGCGTTAACTGTTAGCGTTTTGTGGCAGCCTTTAGCTGCAACACTCGGCGCGGCGGCCATGGCGGTATTTTTGATGTTAATGCTTCGCGGACAGTCCATGACTCCGATCAGGCTTATATTACTGGGCGCTGTTATGGCGGCGGGTTTAAAAGGCATCATCAACTTACTCATTATTGCTGGCCCGGTTTACCAAGCATCTAACGCGATGATTTGGATCGCAGGTTCCTTGCACCATGCTCGCTGGATAGATGTACAGATTATTGCGCCGGCGTTACTGATGGTGGTTGGCTTTCTCTACTCTTTTCGACTAACACTTTTGCAGTGTTTGCTCGACGATCAAACCAGTCAAACAACCGGGCTCGCACTGGAACGAACGCGGCATTTATTACTGATACTTGCGGTCGTACTCATTGCACTGTCGGTTTCTTCCGCCGGCGCTTTAGGCTTTGTTGGCTTAATTGCGCCACACATTGCTCAACGTATATTCGGCTATAGGGTGCAACTGTTAATTCCTGGTTGCTTGTTAATTGGCGGTACCATTACCGTGGTTGCAGATATTTTTGCTCGAGTGTTGTTTTCCCCTTTAGAGATTCCCACGGGTACCGTCACAGCATTTATTGGCGCACCTTACTTTTTATTTTTACTTTGGAGCACCAAGGTCAACCAACATGCTTAAACAAAACCCGCTATTAGTCGCCAACAATATCCAAGTAAATCATGGCACGAAAGTCGCTGTTAAGAATTTTTCACTTTCATTGCAGCCTGGTAAAGTTGTTGCGCTGTGCGGCCCAAATGGTTGTGGTAAAACAACCGCATTACATGCACTGCGCGGCCTGTTACCGCGCAAACAAGGCGAAATACTGCTGTTATCGCAGCAGCTGTTAAAAACCAATAACAAAGACACGGCTAAGAAAATTGCCATGTTGACTCAATACCCTGAAGCACCCAATGCCTTAACCGTCAGAGAAGTGGTGATGATGGGGCGCTACGCTCATCGAAATGGCTTTTCATCGCCATCAACAAAAGATAACAACGCAGTTGAGAATGCTTTAGCAACCATGGCATTAGGCCCATTAGCTGAACGCCCAATCGCCACCTTGTCTGGCGGTCAGCGTCAGCGTACTTGGATTGCTCTCATCATTGCTCAAGCCAGTCCCGTTGTTTTGCTAGACGAGCCAACCAATCATTTAGACATTGCCCACGCACTCAACACCCTTACTCATATTCGTCGCATGGCCGATGAAGAACACAAAGCCATTGCCATCGTGCTGCATGACTTAAACTTAGCGGCACGTTTCGCTGATGAATTAATTTTGATGAAAAATGGCGAGATCCAAGCAAACGGCTTAATAAATGATACATTTACAGCCCAAAATATTGGACACGTTTTCGATATTGAGTGTGAAGTGATCACGACCTCAGGGTCAGAATTTCCGCATTGTATTGCTTATAGTTCTCTCGCCTAATAAAACAGTGGGCTTCAGCAAAAAAAATTGGACTCTCATTGCAATTGCTTTCTGTAGCTTTTAACCTACTCTTTTAGAATATAAAGCATCTTTTGGAAGCTCTGTGCGCATCAAACCCCTCTCCAACTATTTCAATGTCAACGGCTCTAATCTCATCTTAATGGCAATCACAATATGCCTAAGCCTTGCCTCTATGACATTGGCGAGTGAGCTTGAGTCAGTGTCTTTGAAACTTAAATGGAAACATCAGTTTCAGTTTGCGGGTTATTATGCGGCCATCGAAAAAGGGTTTTATCGAGATGCAGGCTTTGATGTCACATTAATTGAGCACCAAGGAGACTCAGACCTATTTGCTGATGTGATCAGTGGCGATATTGAATTCGGACTATCCGATTCATCCATTGTCGTCAAACGGTTGCAAGGCCAGCCTGTCGTTATTCTTTCAACGGTTTTCCAGCATTCGCCATCGGTGCTAATCAGCATTAAAGAAAATGACATTTTAAGCCCTTTTGAACTGTCTGGTAAACGGGTCATGTTTCAAAAAAATGCCGATGATGCGGCTATTCAAGCCATGTTAATTTCACTGGGTATTCGCCAGGCAGACTATGAATTGATTGACCATACCTTTGAAGATTTTGCATTGGTTAAGTCAAATCCACCTATCGACGTCATGTCTGCTTACCTCAGTAATGAACCCTACATATACCAGCAAGCGGGTTACGATGTTCAAATAATTGATCCCGCAAACTATGGCATCGATTTTTATGGTGACCTCATTTATTCAAGTGAACGCTACGTTTCTAAATACCCTGAAAGAGCCATCGCCTTTAAAGAGGCCAGTCTCCTCGGCTGGCGCTATGCGTTAGACAACCCTAGCGAGGTGATTAATTGGCTACAAAACAAGTACCCATCTGGTAAGACCATCGAAGCACTCAATTATGAAGCCGATGTGATTCGCAAAATGATAGCATCTGATTTCGTCGCATTAGGCAGCTTGTACTCGACAAGGTTTCAGCGTATTGCCGATATTTATAAACAACTTGGCTTAGCGCCCGTTAACGGAAACTTAGATGGCCTCACATTAAACGACTACCTAGATATTGAGTCTGATAAAACCCAGCAGTTGGTGAAGGTAACCGGAAGCATTGCTGTTGTTTTACTGTTGTTATTAGCAATATTGGTTATTGTCATGCGCTCATTGCGAAATACCATTAAAAAGCGCACAAACGAGTTAAACATTCTTAATAAAGAACTAACTCATCAAGTTAGTTTAACCGACCAATACGTCATATCAGCCAGGTTAACACCCAATGACCGTTTTGCTGAAGTCTCAAGCGCACTGTGCAAGGTATCCGGGTACACTCGTGAAGAGCTATTAAACATAAACCCTGAAGCACTCACGCCTGAAAACTTTCGCAACATCCGACAAGAGGTGATACACCGAGTTTTTTCAGGACAATCAGAACAGGGTGATATTCAGCAAATTCATAAAAATGGCACCCTTTACTGGTTACATCTCTATGCCGACCCTGTTCGTGATTCGAGCGGGCTCATTACCGGAATTAGGTTTACGGCGAGCGACATAACCGAGAAAAAGCTTATTGAGCGTATGTCAGAAACGGACACGTTAACGGGCATTGCGAACCGAAAAAGACTCGATAGTGTGCTCGCACAAGAATGGTCTCGATACCAACGTCATACACAAGAAGTCGCCATAATATTGCTAGATTTAGACCATTTTAAGCAAATTAACGACAAGTTTGGCCACAGTGAAGGTGATAACGTACTAATCGCACTTGCCGATGTTGTCACGCACATCGTCCGCGCTACTGATGTTGTTGGGCGTTGGGGTGGCGAAGAGTTTTTGATCGTGTTACCGCAAACCTCGCTCGCCGATGCTGCGCTAGTCGCCCAAAAGCTCAGAACAGCGGTTGCGACAATCGATGTTTTGCCTAATTCAAAAATTACCGCTAGCTTTGGTGTTGCTGCCTCTAGCCAAGTGACCGACTTAGAAGCCCTATTTCGCATAGCCGATAAAGCGCTTTATCGTTCTAAAACCCTTGGACGTGACCGTATTGAAATAGCCGACAAGCCTGACGAAGCGCCACCGAATACCGCCAATTGAGAGGCAAACAACAAGCGTACCTCTTGGTGAAAAACCAACCTATATCAAAACCTATTGATATAGTTCTTGCATTTTTTAAATCCGCTGTTATCGTTCCCCGCTATGAATATAAATGATATTTCCAGCTTTTTTAAAGCCATCTCAGACCCAACCCGGCTCAACATCTTACAGGTGTTAGGCTCAGGCGCTTATGGGGTCTTAGAGTTGAGCGAACTGCTCGATGTTAAGCAATCGGGTATGAGCCATCACCTCAAGGTGCTCAGCACGGCTGGGTGGGTGGAAAAGCGCCGTGAAGGCAACACCATTTTTTACCGTCGCCCGCTAGGTGACACCTTAAATATACAACAACAGTTATTCCGTGAGCTTGATGCACATCCATTAGCCGAGCCCGTGCGTATACAACAACAGCAAATTCGTTCTGATCGACTCAATGCAGCGCGTCAGTTCTTTGTTGACCATGCTCAAGAATTCGAGCTGCATCAAGAACGCATTGTCTTGTTTGAAAACTATGGTCCCGAAGCCCTGCAACTGCTCGACAGTTTAGAGCGACCAAAACAACAGAAAGTACTAGAAGTCGGTCCAGGTAAAGGCGAGTTTTTAAGAGCCTTAGCCTCACGATTTGACGACGTCGTCGGTATTGATATTTCCCCAGTGATGCTTGAACAAGCTAAGGTTCAAGTGGGCAATTTAAAAAACGTCTCCTTTATTGAAGGCAGCACCGAAACCTTAGTTGAACAAGATGCGCACTACGACATTATTATTTACAACATGGTACTGCATCACGTACCCATGCCAGAAAGTGAAATGGCGCAATGTGCACGTTTATTGAAACCAGGCGGGTTACTCATCGTTACCGACCTTTGTCATCACGATCAAGAGTGGGCCAGAGATCAATGCGGAGACCAGTGGCTAGGTTTTGAACCAGAAGAATTACACCTGTGGGCAAACAAGCATGGCTTTGAACACAACCAAAGTAGATTTTTAGCGCTGCGGAACGGGTTCCAAGTACAAACCCAAGTTTACAGCAACGCTTAACACATTAGTTAATAAGGAAAAGTTCCATGAGCGAGTACAGTGTTTTTACTTCTGAGAGTGTATCGGAAGGTCATCCCGACAAAATGGCGGACCAAATTTCCGATGCCGTATTGGATGCGATCATAGCTGAAGACCCACATGCACGCGTTGCCGTCGAAACCCTAGTAAAAACGGGCATGGCGATAGTCGCAGGCGAAGTTCGTACCTCTACCTACGTAGATTTAGAAGACATTGTACGAGATGTTATTTTAGACATCGGCTACAACAGCTCTGACGTCGGCTTCGATGGTAAATCTTGTGCAGTCTTAAACGCAATCGGCAAGCAGTCTAGCGACATCGCCGTTGGCGTAGATGAAGCCGAAGACAAAGACCTCGGCGCAGGCGACCAAGGCCTAATGTTTGGCTACGCCACCAACGAAACCGACACACTAATGCCCGCGCCAATCTACTACGCTCACCGCCTAGTAGAACAGCAGGCAAAATTACGTAAAAACGGCAAACTTGGCTGGTTACGTCCCGATGCAAAATCACAAGTGACCTTGCGCTATGAAAATGGCAAACCCGTTGCTGTAGATGCCGTTGTGTTATCAACGCAACACAACCCAGACATCAGTCTAGATGATTTACGTGAAGCCGTCCGTGAAGAAATCATCAACGAAGTATTACCAAAAGAATGGCTGCACGCCGACACCCAATACCACATAAACCCAACCGGTATTTTTGTGATTGGTGGCCCAGTAGGCGATTGCGGTTTAACCGGCCGTAAAATTATTGTCGATACCTACGGCGGCATGGCCCGTCACGGTGGCGGCGCATTTTCGGGCAAAGACCCATCAAAAGTTGACCGTTCAGCAGCCTATGCAGGTCGCTATGTAGCTAAAAATATCGTCGCCGCCGGCTTAGCTGACCGTTGTGAAATTCAAGTGTCATACGCCATTGGCGTAGCTGAACCGACTTCAATTTCAATCAACACCTTTGGCACCAACAAAATATCAGAGCAAGCAATAGCGCAGCTAGTACGCGAAAACTTCGACCTACGCCCACGCGGCATCATCGAAATGCTCGACCTACGCAAACCCATTTATCGCCCAACAGCCGCTTATGGCCACTTTGGACGGGAAGGGTTTAGCTGGGAGAATTTAGATAAAGTTGGGGTTTTGAAAGCGGCGCTTTAAAAACGGTTATTGGCTGCGAGCTGCGAGCTTCGGGTAAAGAAGCTGCCAGCTTTCAGCTGTAAGCTGTAAGCTGTCAGTTAAAATTAAAAGCGGTGCCGTGGTTAGCTGGGGTGTTGAACTTGGTTTGATCGGGAATTTGAGCCATGGATGGCGATGTTTAGCTTACAGGGAGGTACTTGCAGCGACCGAGCAAGGCAAGTTCAACGCCACAGCGGATATCATGTTGTGAGTTAAAATTTTAGCTTCAAGTTAAGGGATAAATTCGATGTTGGCCTAAGGCCCATGTCTTTTGAACTTACCCGCAGCTCGAAGCCCGCAGCTTAAAACAGAATTTAAAAAAAATGGCTGGATCGGATAATCCTGATGCACCTACTGAAAATAGAGGATTACAAAATATGTCTACCTTTACAGATTATAAAGTTGCGGATATTTCTTTGGCTGATTGGGGCCGTAAGGAAATTGCAATTGCTGAAAGCGAAATGCCAGCATTAATGGCGTTACGTAAAAAGTACCACGCAGAACAGCCATTAGCCGGTGCAAAGATTATGGGTTGTATTCACATGACAATCCAAACAGCGGTATTGATAGAAACGTTGATCGATTTAGGTGCTGACGTTCGTTGGTCTTCTTGTAATATCTTCTCAACTCAAGACCACGCAGCAGCAGCCATAGCCGCAGCCAACATTCCTGTGTTTGCTTGGAAAGGCGAAACCGAAGAAGAATTCTTGTGGTGTATTGAACAAACCATTTTAGCCGAAACCGGCAGCACCGACGTTTGGGATGCAAACATCATTTTAGATGACGGCGGCGACCTAACCGAAATGGTTCACAACAAATACCCGCAACTACTTGATCGTATTCACGGTATTTCAGAAGAAACCACCACCGGCGTTCACCGCTTATTAGAAATGCTAGAAAAAGGCGAATTAAAAGTACCCGCGATCAACGTCAACGACGCAGTTACAAAATCAAAGAACGACAACAAATACGGTTGCCGTCATTCGTTAAACGACGCCATCAAGCGCGGCACCGATCACCTATTAGCCGGTAAAAAAGCGCTAGTCATTGGATATGGCGATGTCGGTAAAGGCTCAGCAGCCTCTCTTCGTCAAGAAGGCATGATCGTCAAAGTTACCGAAATTGATCCAATCTGTGCGATGCAAGCCTGCATGGACGGCTTCGAAGTTGTATCGCCATTTAACAACGGCCAAAACGACGGCACCGCAAACAGCATCAATACCCAGTTATTAGAAAACACAGACCTCATTGTAACCACCACCGGCAACACCAACGTCTGTGACAAAAACATGCTAGCCGCCGTTAAAAAAGGTGCCGTTGTTTGTAACATCGGTCACTTCGACAACGAAATTGACACCGCCTTCATGCGCAAAAATTGGAAGTGGCAAGAAGTTAAGCCACAGGTTCACCAAATTTATCGTAGTGAAGCAAAAGATGACTTCTTAATTCTTCTTTCTGAAGGTCGCTTAGTAAACCTAGGCAACGCAACAGGCCACCCAAGCCGCATCATGGATGGTTCATTTGCCAACCAAGTACTTGCACAAATGTACTTATACGAAAAGAAATTTGCAGACCTACCAGCCGCAGAGAAAACAGAAAACCTCTACGTGAAAATTTTGCCTAAGAAATTAGACGAAGAAGTCGCAGCAGAAATGGTCAAAGGCTTCGGCGGTGTATTAACCACACTGACGGAAACTCAGGCGAAGTATATAAACGTGCCAGTCGAAGGCCCGTTTAAGCCGGAAGAGTATAAGTATTAAAGAAAGCTGCAAGTTTTTAGCTGCAAGCTACAAGTAGGAGATTAAGGACAGCAGTAGAAATTTAATGCGCAAGGTTTTCGTAGGAGTCTTCGGAACAACGTGGAGAGGCGACAGGTCAGCACCAAACCTTCGCGTCTTCGCAAGCTTCGAGCGCTCCTACAAGTTTTGCAGCTTAAAACTGCTTTTATTCGTCAAAATCAAATTTAGAGTCTTATTTAGATCTTTTTAAAAAGGCGTGAGATTCGTTTTATCCAAGGACTGTTGAAATGAACACTGTTGTTCCTGTTAGTTTTGAGTTTTTTCCGCCTAAGACCGATGCGGGTTATGAAAAGCTTTTAAAAGCACATGAAGAATTAAAAGTCGCTAACCCTGAGTTTTTCAGTGTCACTTATGGCGCGGGTGGGTCTACTCAAGAGCGTACAATTAACACGGTCATCGAGCTAAACCAGCGTGGCGTTTCGGCGGCACCGCATTTATCTTGTATTGGCTCTGATCGCGCCACCATCAAAGCGCTATTAGAAAAATATCGTGATGCCGGCATAACACGCATCGTCGCGCTAAGAGGCGATTTACCAAGCGGAATGCGCGGCACCGGTGGTGATTTTAATCACGCTTCAGACTTAGTTGCCTATGTACGCGAAACCTTCGGAGATGCTTTTACCATCGAAGTGGCCGCCTACCCAGAAATGCACCCGCAAGCGCAGAATTTAGACAAAGATATAGACTTCTTCGTGGCCAAAGCAAAAGCCGGAGCCGACAGCGCCATTACCCAATATTTTTACAACGTAAACGCCTACAAACACTTCGTAGACGAAGTACGTAAACGCGGCTGTGATATTCCTATTGTGCCCGGCATCATGCCGATCACCAATTTCAGCGCACTGTCACGTTTCTCAGAAGCTTGTGGCGCCGACATTCCACGTTGGATGCACCAAGCCTTACAAACTTGCGGCGACGATGTTCAACGCATTCAATCAATTGGCCTCAACTTTGTTGTCGACCTTTGCAAAGACTTAATACAAGCCGGCGCACCAAAGCTGCATTTTTATAGTATGAACCAATCTGCGCCGACGTTGGCGATTTTGGAGCAGTTGGGGAAAGACTGAGGGCGGTTTTTAGTTTTGGGCTGCGAGCTGCGGGTTTGAACCAAAAAAGCTGCAAGCTTTCAGCTACCAGCTGTCAGTAACATATTACAACAGTGCTTTGGTGAGCAGGGGTGCTGGGTTTGTCTTGATTGGGAATCGGGCTAAGAAGCTGTCAGTTTTGGTTAAAAGTGGTACCTGAGCTGTATCAGGTGATAGCGTGGGTGAGGGGGTATATTTAAAAGTGAATGACTGTTTGAGCGCAGCGAGTTGTTATGAACGGCTTAAATTTACACCGGAGCCCAAAAGCTAGCATCGTGCCGCAGTTGAAGTAGAAGCTTTCAGCTTCGGGCTGCGAGTTTAGGACTAAAAAGCTGTAAGCTCTCAGCTACCAGTAAAATATTAGAACGGTGCTTTGGTAAGCTTGGTTGGCTAATTTCCATTGCTTGGGAATCTGAGGCATGGATGCCGAAGTTTAGCGGTGCATGGAGGCACGCAAAGCGACCGAGCAATGGGAATTAACCACCCAAGCGGTGTTTAACCCCAGGCTGCAGATTCGCAAGGCGCTGCAAACTTGCAATATTTCTTAGACAACGTAAAAATAAAGAATTAACTGATTAAGTGGATTGTTGTGCGAAAACTTCTTGCTCACTTACTTGGCGTGATTTCCGTCATCACATTACTTGTTCATACGCTGTTTCTCGGCGTCTTTTTGTTTATTGGCATATTTTTCCGTTTGATACTGCCTAACGCACTCAGCAAACGCTTAGCTAACCCCATCATCGTTGAAGTATCACTCATTTGGGTGGGCGGAATTCTTTGGTGGATGCGCCATGTTCATCGGCTTAACGTAGATATCGAGCATGATATTGAAATGAGCATGGACCAATGGAACCTCATTGTTTCCAATCATCAAAGTTGGCTCGATATCTTCGTGCTATTTTTCGCCACCTACCGAAAGCTACCCGTTCTGAAGTTTTTTATTAAAAGTCAGTTGTTTTGGGTCCCTATTGCTGGCGCTGCTTGGTGGGGTATGGATTACCCCTTTATGTCTCGTTACTCCCGAGCCTATCTAAAAAAACACCCAGAAAAGGCCGGCAAAGACCTAGAAACCACCAAAAAGGCCTGCGAAAAATTTTCCGAAGAACCGACAACCGTCGTCAACTTTCTTGAAGGCACTCGTTTTACGCCGAGCAAGCACAAGCAACAAAGCTCACCTTACCAGCACTTACTCAAACCCAAAGCAGGCGGCTTAGCCTTCACCATTCAAGCACTAGGCGACAAGTTCGACACCCTAATCGACGCAACCATCCATTATCAAGGCAAAGCACCCTCAACTTGGGATATGGCCTGTGGACAAGTAGGCGGCATCACCTTAAAACTTCGCCAACTAGACATCCCCAAACAGTTCTCAGCAATGGATTACACCAACAAACCCGCCGATAAAGCAGAGTTTCAAAAGTGGGTAGCCGATATTTGGGCGATTAAAGATCGACAGCTTGAGGAAATTAAAGAAAGCAGTTTTTAGCTGCAAGTTTAGAGCTGCGAGTAAGTTCAAGTGATTCTACTTCGCTGCGCCGCTGAATTTCCTGTGTTCGGGCGCTGCAAGTACATCCATGTAAGCTAAGCCTCGCCAGCATCTGCTACAGCCAAGACACCGTTTATTGGTTTTAACCCGGTAGGAGCCTTCGAAGCAAAGCGGAGACGCGACAGCCAACCACAAAATCCAGCCACCACAACCACCCACTATCCTCAGCCCATGGCATGATGCCAGCTTTAGGGGTCCGGTGTAAATTTAAGCCGTTCATAACAACTCGCTGCGCTCAAACAGTCATTCACTTTTAAATTCACCCCCTCACCCACCCTGACATCTAATACAGCAAAGGCGCCGATTTTGGCTTTTAACACGCAGCCCAAAACCGCTCTTTTCCTTTGACCTTACCTGCAGCTTGAAACTGACAGCTTGCAGCTGCAAAACGCTTTTTCGTTTTGCCACCCAATACCCTATACTTAGCCTTCTCCAGCTTCCGAGTAAGAAACGACGACATGAAAAAGATCACTGCCTACATCGATGGCCAATATGGAACCACGGGCTTACAAATTCAAGAACGCCTTGCTGCTCACCCGAATGTCGATGTGCTTAGCATTCCAGAATCTCAGAAAAAAGATCCTGACTTGCGACGTGAGCTTTTAAATAAGGCTGATGTTGTTTTCTTGTGTTTGCCCGATGAGGCCAGTAAAGAAGCCGTGGCGCTTATAGACAATAGCGATACCGTAGTGATTGATGCATCGAGTGCTTTCCGTACTGACCCAAGCTGGGTTTATGGCATACCTGAATTACCCGGTCAGCGCGCTAAGCTTAAAACCACGCAGCGTATTGCTAACCCGGGTTGTTACCCTAGCGGCATGACTTTGCTCACGGCACCCTTAGTGCAAGCGGGTATCATTCCGAAAGATTACCCAATGGTTGTGCAAGCCATTACCGGTTACAGCGGTGGCGGTAAGGCGATGATTGCGGACTATCAAGCTTTTGATAAGCAACAAGCGGAAGACGGTGCAGCGCGCTTAAAAAACCTCGACTTAAACCATAAGCATTTACCTGAAATGCAAGCTGTGCCGGGGTTAGACTTTGCGCCTGTGTTTGTGCCAACGGTCGGTAATTTTGAGCAGGGCATGTTGGTATCCGTCGCTTTGCATCAACACTTGTTGCTTGGCACTGCGCAACAAATACACGATACCTTAAGCCAGACTTATAAAGATGAACCCTTTATCAAACTCTTTGCGCTCAATGACAATTCAGCCTTAGTCGATGGCTTTTTGGAGCCAACAGCCTGTAACGGAACGAACCGCTTAGAGCTATTCGTGTTTGAATCTAACCAACGAATTTATTTGGTTGCTCGTTTAGATAACTTAGGCAAGGGCGCTTCGGGTGCGGCTGTGCAGAATATGAACTGTCGCTTTGAGTTAGATGAAACTTCTGGGCTAGTCCAATGAGACTCTACTCTTTGGTTGGGCCTTTATTATTAGCATCGGTTGTTACTTTTGCACAAGACAAGAGTCCGACAGAAATACCTTCGATCATTTACTTGCAGTATTTAAACCAAAATGCTCCGCAATGGATGTGCCAGCAAGACGCAACCTTTAGTTGCTTAGGCATTCCTGCGATGGTCTGTGTAAAAGGCGTTGAAGCCGCAGCAGAGCGCTGTGGCCCTGCTTTGTTAGCACAATGGCCGACCTCCTTTCCTGAAACTCGTGAAAATGCACTCGAATACAGTGCACAATATCGCCAATGCATTTTGGAAGATTGGATAACCCAGCAATGGATCACGCCCGAACAGCTTAACCAGTGCGAGCCTAATAACAGCTTATGAGAACCATCCGAGCTCTGTTACCTGAAGCCACGGCAAGCGGGCAAACCATTGAGTTGCCGCCTGCGGTTTTTCAACACCTAGTCAAAGTGCTTAGACTAACTGCGGGCGCTGATTTACAGCTATTCAACGGTGTAGGGCAGCGATTCTCTGCGCAGCTGACCGATGTTGGCAAAAAAACCGCCAATGTAACCATTATCGAAGAACTCATTTCCAATACCGAATCGCCCTTGCAAACCCACATGGGCTTGGTCATGAGTAAAGGTGACCGCTTTGATTATGCCTTGCAAAAAGCCACTGAACTTGGCGTAACACACATAACCCCGCTGACCAGCGAACGTTGCGACCTCAAACTTAAAGCAGATAGAATTGAAAAGAAAATGCAACATTGGCAGGGTGTCATCGCCAGTGCTTGTGAGCAATGCTATCGTGACGTTGTTCCTAAACTCGCGCCCATTCAAAGCTTAAGTCAATGGACAGGTGAGCAAAACAGTGATGTAAAACTGGTCTTGCACACTGCTACATCTCAACCTGACTGGCAAACGGCAGCACCGAGCTCAATCAGTTTTTTGATTGGCCCTGAAGGTGGCTTAACCGATGAAGAGGTGAAGCACAGCAAAGCTCAAGGCTTTGATGCTTGGCAGTTAGGGCCCCGAATTTTACGAACAGAAACAGCCCCGGTGGTGATCTTGAGTTTACTTCAACAACGCTGGGGAGATTTTTAGCGTTTAGTCACCACCCTCGGTTGCTAAACACCATTCAAACCAAGTAAAAAGGTTTTCTCATGCGACAAAAAATTGAATTTACCAGTAATGGCGCCACCTTGGCCGGCTTGTTGGAAATGCCAAATGAAAAACCCAGAGCCTATGTTTTGTTCGCGCATTGCTTTACTTGTGGCAAAGACATTGCCGCGGCCTCACGTATTAGTCGATTTTTAGTACAACGAGGCTTCGCTGTTTTACGGTTTGATTTCACCGGCTTAGGTAACAGCGACGGTGACTTTGCCAATACTAATTTTTCATCCAATACCGCTGACTTATTAGCCGCCGTTGATTATTTACGTGAACACCATCAAGCGCCAGAGTTACTGATTGGTCACAGCTTAGGAGGCGCTGCTATTTTAGCCATGGCTCCTTTGGTTGCTGAAGCAAAAGCGGTCGTGACAATTGCAGCGCCGTTTGAAGCCAGCCATGTAGTCAAAAACTTCCACGCCTCGTTAAATGAAATTGAAACCGCAGGTTATGCCGATGTTTCGCTGGGGGGTCGTCAGTTCACCATTAAAAAGCAATTTATTGACGATATTCAAAACCAATCAACTGACCATTTGAAGAACCTCAATAAAGCGTTATTAATCATGCACTCACCGCTAGACCAAACGGTAAATGTATCTGAAGCCGAGCGTATTTATTCGGAGGCTATGCATCCAAAATCATTTGTGAGCTTAGATACGGCGGACCACTTACTCTCAAACGTTGCCGATAGTGAATACGTTGCAGAAACCATTGCCGGTTGGGCAAGCCGTTACTTACCACAAGAAGAAGTAAAAAGCCCAAGCGTTGCCAAAGGCCATGTCGTGGTCAGTGAGTTAGACCATAAATTTCAGCAGAGTATTTTCACTGACCACCATCACTGGTTTGCAGATGAGCCGCGCAATGTTGGCGGCAGCAACACCGGCCCCGACCCTTATGAGCATTTACTGGCGGCCTTAGGAGCCTGCACCGCAATGACCATGCGTATGTACGCGGATAGGAAAAAACTAGCGTTAGAGCACGTCGAAGTATCTCTATTTCATAGTCGAGATTATTTATCCGATGCGGGCAACGCAGGCGATAAACCTCAGCAAGTAGAGAGCTTACACCGCCATGTGCAAATTACTGGCGACTTAACCGAAGCGCAAACAACCCGTTTAATGGAAATAGCCGATCGTTGCCCGGTACACCGAACATTGCATAATAACCCGCAGGTGATAACAAAGTTGGTTTAGTAACCTTATTCCGTGCCGAGGTACTGCAAAATAGGGACGCCGTGGACCCGTCCATGGCACAGACGACGGATGACCTCGGCCAAATAACGAAATATCAGAATCAAAACAGGACTTTTAAGATTGAATAAGGAAAAGGGCAAGGAATGACGAACGTTCTCGTATTAATTTTTATTTTTTTTGTGTTTAAATATGCAGGGGTTTTCCGCCAAGTAATGAAGCTGCTTGGTATTAAAAACCAAGTCCCACTTATGTCTTCCATACCCGAGGAATCACTCACCGAATCGGAACGAGTTTTTTTCGATGCAACCGCTAAGCCAATTCTAGCGGAAGGCTTCGTGTTATCAGGCTTTGTGCATCAACAACTGATGGAGGCTGATATTTCAGGCCAGCTCACTCATGCGGTCTTTTCTCACCCAGAAACAAATACCTTTATTTATTTGCGTGCCGCGTTAATGCCGACCGCAATAGACCCTTGCGAAATCATCATTGTTACCCACTTAGATTCTGAGCGTGCCATCACCAGTACCAACGATTTTAGTTCATTTTTGCCAATCCCCAATCTAGCAAATATTCATGAGCGATTTGCGGTTAACGACTTCTCCACATTGTTACGCAAACACAACAACAGAGCCGAACTAAAGATGCCAACCCAAGCTCAAAGCAATAAAGCCCAATGGGATCATCTCGCAAGCATTCATTGGCTAAATCAGACTTGGACAACCTCTGTTGAAGTTGCCATTAGCCAAGATATATTCGATGGCAATACTCAAGCCTACTACTACCGCGCTCAATCTGCATTCCGAGTGGTAAAGGAAGCGGCTACCCGTTTAAGCAATAGAGAGAAAGAGCTAACTAACCGGCAAAAAAGTGACGACCCTTTTGCGTTTCGCAATTTGATTACAGCGCCACAGCTCAGCGGCACGCAAGAAAACTTTATCAACCTACATGAGAAGTTCGAAACCCTGCCCAACCGAAGAGCCATTTTGCCTTGGATAACGTTCGTCGTCAGCCTCATTGTCTTCGCTGTATTTTTTGGCTTTTGGTTAGGCTGGGACTTTTTACCAATACTCGTCACCGTACTCATCATTCATGAGCTCGGTCACTATGCCGCAATGCGGTTTTTTGGATATTACCAAACCAGTGTCTTCTTTATTCCGGGTTTGGGGGCTGCGGCAACCGGCATAGCCAAGAAGCCTAACTATTGGCATCGGTATATTGTGTACTTAGCGGGTCCATTACCTGGGCTTATCTTGGGTGTGTTAATAGTTTGGTACGTCGGCTGGGCACCAGAGTGGCTTATTTTTTCGGCTATTGTGTTGATTGTGATTAACGGTTTTAACTTGCTTCCGTTTATGCCGTTAGATGGCGGTCAAATAATACACATGACACTCAGCGAGCGCAGCCGTTTGTATTTTTCAGGGTTCAGTGGCATCGGCCTCTTAATTATCGCATATTGGATGGGCGAAGTTATTTTATACCCAATTGGCTTATTTATGCTGCTTGCGGCGCTTAACCAGTACTTCACTCTGGACATTCGTCAACAACTATCAAAACTGAGTGCAAACAGCACACCAGAGACGTTCATTTCTCAAGCATTAGCAATTTTTAATTGTCGTAACAGCGAACCTGTCGACTTCCCAACTCGATTGGCGTTAATAAATGAATATAAACAAGATCTAGGCCTAAATGATGTCGGCTTTGTCGCTAAAACAATGGCAATCTGCCTGTATTTGGCAATTCTGTTAACACCCTTTCTGGTTTATTTTCTCATTCTCTAAAATAAACCACGCTTAAAAGGCATATTATATTTAAAAAGGAATTATAAATGATCGTGTTGCAAATTCTCGGAGTCGTATTTTTAATTATTATTTTGGTGGTTGGGTTCTTCGTTGGTCGATTTTTTTGGCGTATACGAAAATCGTTACGCACCGGTAGCGGCCCATTTTCAACAGTCGCTACCTCACTCCCTCCCATCAATTTTGGCTTGGAACGTTCAGCAAAAAAACATTGGACGTATCAAAGCAAAATCAATGAAGACTCTGAGCTGCTAAAAAAACTGGGGTTTGAAGACGAAGGCTTTTATGAAACCTTTATGGGCAGTGTCACCGCGCAATTATCGCTATGGCGTCACCCAAGCAAACACATCAACGTAGCCATTGCAGAAGTACATGCCGATGATGGGGCCGATATTGAGCCGGTTTACTTTACTGATATTACCATTGCACTCGAAGGCGGTAACTTTACGGTCACCAATAACCCGATGCCAAACACCTTGCCGCGCCCTAAGGGCATGTTTATGAAGGCAATTGAAACCGATAACCTGAAAGCGTTGCTTTCTCAGTTAAAAACCCACTTTCCTAAAAACCAAAAAGTGAAGCCTGTTGCCAACTTCAAAGAATATTATGTCGACCAAACTCAGCAATACAACGCCTGGATATGGCAAGAAGCGCAGTTAAAATCACCACAAATTGCCACGCTCTTTGAACCTTTAAAAATAACGTTAGACGATGAACTGGTTTCGGAATTAGTCAGTTACGCTAGGGCAGAAGAAAGCGAACTCTTGCAAGAAAAAATTCTAAAGAGATTGTCAAAGCAGCCATCATTGTCAGCGCAAAAATGGGAAGAAATACGCAATTCTTTAGTAGTAGTACACGAAAAAATGACCGCCCCTGACATTGTTAGCAGTCTGTTTCAAATTTTCGGTAATGAAGCGCTCGAATCTATTGAAGATGAACTTGAAGGGTTTTCAGATAACACCGATGCCATTGATCCATTTAAGTCTTTGACCCTGTGGGTGAGCAAGGCGGGGCTCAGTCTACCTAAGCCCTTTGCCTCAATATCGAAACCCCACAAGGCTCAAATTTACTTAGGGGTGAATGACTAACACGCTCTTTGACATTAAAGCCCAATCACCGTTGGGCCTTTCAACTCTACTTAAATGCAATTGACGCCAAAATACGGCGATCACCGGTAAAAGGTTCACGAGCATGTAACACGGTGTGGTTATTCAAAAATAACACATCGCCTTCATGCCACTGAAAGTTCACACACAGCTCATCCATGGCTTCAACGGTTTTCGCCATCACATCGGCATCCATCACCTCACCGTTGTTGAGCACCACGGCTTTGTTAGCAACATTGCGGGCATCATCCCAACCGGTATAAACGGCAAGAATAGAATTGAAAAATGTTTTTTGTTGCGTCTCTTCATCGAAGCGAATAGCCGCTAAGGTTTGTGATTCGGTACGCAGCAAGTCATCGTCTAGCCACTCCCAGCTCATGCCGTGCTCTTTCAATTTAGCTTCGCATTCTTCGCGCGTGGTCACATGAAAGGTTTCTTTCCAAGATCGGCCAATGGCAGAGGCGGTATCAGTTACAGCGGGCATAAAGCGAATGTAGCGCACGCCTTGTTGTTCCACTTGTTGTGCAAACTCTGGCGATATTTCAAAGAAGCGTTGGCAAATTTCAGCGGAGTGCAAAATTGACGTGGCACCACCCGAGGCGGGGGCAATGTCGCAATAAAAGAAAATGTAACCTGGCGGGTGCGGTGTTTGCGCCATTTCATGATGAAACGGAATTTTTTCCGTCGCGGGTGATTCATTCGCCGTCACAATGCGTGATTTAGTCACCTGTGTTCTCGGTGCCGCGCCGCCCACGTATGGCATATTCTGATAATCCGTTTGATCCAGAAAGGCTTCAAAAGCATCTGCGGACGACACCGGAAACCCCCGAAATAAAATAGCGCCATGACGAATTAAGCGTTCATGTAGTTCAGCATTATGCGCTGTAATCCAGTCATCAAAGGCCAATTTTTCACTGGCGACCTGGTCATTGGGTGGCAAAATCACTAAGGGAAAATCTAAGTCATTCACCTGTTTTTGTTCTTCGATACTGCCGATGTTAAGACTCATGTATTACTCTCTCAAAAATATAAATCAATGTTATATGAATTTTGTGAGATCACCTTAACAACGAACTTTCTTGATGTAAATCAATAGTGAATGAATTAGCGCGAAAAATGCTAATAAATAGAGAACCTTTAGCGCGTTGAGCGTAGAAATATTGCGAAATACAACTTCGAACCCTATTGGCCGTCAAAGATCAACGTCTGTATCGACCTACTTAACAACAAGAGAAGGATTGAGGTTATTTCTACTCAAAATCATTGAATAGACCTAATTATAGGTCTATTATTAGGTCTATTGAAAAAGGAGTACCTAATGATCACTCAAATTTTAGCAGACTCTTCCATTAGTATTTCAGAGCTAAAAAAGAACCCTATGGCAGCGGTTGAAAGCGCAGAAGGTTTTCCAATTGCTGTTCTAAATAGGAACCAACCTGCTTTCTATTGTGTACCCGCCGAGGCCTATGAAGCTTTGATGGACAAGCTTGAAGACATGGAACTTGCAGAACTGGTTCGCCAAAGAGAAGATGAAGACACGATCAAGGTTTCAGTTCATGACTTATGAGCTGGCCTTTAAAATTCAAGCAAAAAAGGAATGGGACAAACTTGCACCGCCCGTTAAAGCGCAGTTTAAGAAAAAGCTAATTGAGCGCTTAGATAACCCACATGTTGAATCAGCGAAACTCAGTGGCATCCAAAACTGCTACAAAATTAAACTTAAAGCGGCTGGCTTTAGGCTGGTTTACCAAGTTGAAGATGATGTCGTTCTCGTTACGGTTGTTGCTATAGGTAAGAGAGAGCGGAACGCAGTATACAAATCGGCCATTAAGCGAATCGAGTAGGTCAAAATGTCAGCTTATACGGGATTACTAGGGCTTCCAGTGACGAGCAAACTGCAAAAACTCTTTCACCAAGGCCGTGGGTGCCGCTTCTTTCAACGACAACAACGAGAACCGCCGTGTTAAGTTAAGCGAGGTTTCTAGTGGTACTAAAACACCTGAGGCCAGTTCATCGACCACCGACAATTGAGACAAGCAACCCACCCCCAAGCCAGCTCTGGCTGATTGTTTAATAGCCTCTTGGCGTGATAGCGCCAGCTTAATGCGCGGCGTTTCTTGGCGTTGCTGGAAGGCATGGTCAAATACCGCCCGTGTGCCCGAGCCAGGTTCACGTACAATCCAAGGCTGAGCGGCCAGCTCCCCCGATGGAATGTTTTTACGGCTAGACCAGTGAAAATCAGGCCCAGCAAAGACAATCAGCTGATCTTCTAGCCAAAGCTCTTGGCGAGTGCCACTGGAATAGGCCGGGCCTTCAATGAACCCTACGCTGGCTTGGCTGTTTTCGACATGCTGGACCACTCGCTCGGTGTTATCGATATTTAAGTGTGGCTCGACTTTAGGGAATCGAGCGACGAAGTCTGCCAGCAGTTGCGGCATTAAGTACGAAGCAATGGTTTCACTGGCGCTGACATTCAACACACCACCGACAAACTGCTCACTGGGGAACCGCAAACTGTCTAAATTCGCCAACACCTGACGAACCTTCGGTAAGGCTAAAGAACCGGCTTCGGTTAAGGTCAGCGTGCGTCCGGTTTTGCGGAACAGGCTATAGCCGAGCTGTTTTTCCAACTCTTTTAAGGATTGACTGGCTGCCGATTGGCTAATCGCCTGTTCTTCGGCGGCATCGGTAAGCGAATGACACCGACAAATGGCTTCAAACAGCTTTAACTGCCGCATAGATAGATTCATTAGAGTTTCTTATGTTTTAGTTTATATATATCCATTATTTTTATTCATATAACTGAATTAGTCTAGCCTTATCTCATTCAAGAATAAGCCTTATGTGGATTGCCCTACCGATTATCAGCCTTGTCGCCTTTATGAGCGCAAGAACCGAATTTGCCCAACACAATGGCATTGGCGCCTTACCGCTGGCCATTGTGCTGGGCATTATTGTCGGTAATCTATTGGCCAATCAACCAGTAACCGCACGCAGTTTGGCCATATTAGAGTTCAGTAAAAAGAAGCTGTTACGCGCAGGCATCATCTTATTTGGCAGTCACCTCACCTTGACTCAACTAGCCGCTGTGGGTTGGCAAGCGGCCATACTCGATATGTTGGTGATTAGTACCGTTCTCAGTGTGGGCTACATTCTTGGGGTGCGTATGTTAGGCATGGGCCGCGAAGAAACGATTCTTATCTCCGTGGGCAGCGCCGTGTGCGGTGCCGCTGCCATATTAGCGACAGAGCCAGTACTTAAAGCCAAACAGCAAGATGTATCGGTCGCCGTGGCCACCGTAGTGGTATTCGGCACGTTGGCCTTGTTTTGCTACCCGTTTATTTTTCATATCAGCCAACTGAGCAGTGAATCATTTGGTATTTACATTGGCAGCACTGTTCATGAAGTTGCCCAAGCCGTAGCCGCCGGGCAAGCCATTGATATGCAAGCCATGAACAACGCCGTGGTGGTTAAACTCATGCGCGTCATGATGCTGGCCCCAGTGGTGATTATTATTGCCGCGCTGTATCAACGTAAAAACACCGCCACTCAAACCAGTACGGCACAAGCCATTCCTTGGCCTTGGTTTGTATTTGGCTTTATCGCCATGGTGATCTTCAACAGCCTATTTAACTTACCGGAGCCAGTGGTTTCTACATTGCAAATCAGTGCGCAGTTGCTGTTAACAATCGCGATGACCGCATTAGGCTTACAAACTAAATTCAGCGCGGTCAAAGCCGCAGGCACCAAGCCGTTACTGCTTTCAGCGACCTTGTTTAGTTTATTGTTGGGTGGCGGGTTTATGGCGCATCAGTTGTTGTACTAAACACAAAATCGCGTAGCAATTTTGGTAGGGTTTACAGCCTTGTTAAGTGCGAAGACTACAAGCACTTACAACTTATACGATATTTTTTTAATCGCCGAGGTAGCAATTAATTCTATTTTCTTTTTACCTTGAAGCTTAACCCAATCTTCGCTGACCTCAATGATTTTTCCTGCTATATCAAAGTTTCCCCACGCCGTGGCAGATAGGGTAATTGTCACGTCTTTACCGTTTAGATCATTTAACATATAGAACTCCTTTTAATTACCGTTGTTTGCTAATTGATGAGCTCTACTTTGCCCATTGCTTTCGATTGTTATACCCGATCACTAAGCGCCAGCTTAACTCCAAGCGCAGCGAAACTACCGGCAAAGAATTTTTGAATGGTTAAACTCAACTTCTCAGAGTCAACAACAAATTGACTGAAGCGATTAGCCATTAGGCCATATACGACAAATACAGCGAATGTCATAAGCATAAACACACCACCCAGCACTAACATGCTAACAATGGGTTGTTGAGCTGATGGCATAATAAATTGTGGTAAAAATGCCAAAAAGAAAATAGATAATTTAGGGTTAAGAATATTGATTAAAAAACCTTTAGCCGCAATAGAAAAAGCGGTTGCTTCATCGTTATTTTCTTGGATAGACAGTGGCGAAGACGATTTCCACATAACCCAAGCAAGATAGAGCAAATAAACAACCCCAATATATTTAACGATTTGAAAAGCAAGGGCGCTCGCGTGAAAGATTGCTGCAAGACCGAATGAGCTAGCAAGCAAAGCAGGAATAATCCCCAAGGTACATCCAAACGCCGCGAATAGGCTAGCCCGTTTACTCACGAATAGCCCTGTTGCGACGGTATAGAGCACGCCAGTACCCGGAATAAGAACAACAACGAGTGACGTTAGTAAAAACTCTATGGAAATCATTTGATTTTTTCCTTTGCGGTGAAGGCGCAGCGCATTCAGATGCGACCAGCGCTATCATGAAAGCCTAACCATACTATCTTAAACACTAAACCCATCGACAGAATGAAAGATGCCAAGCGTTGGGAACTACTTTTAAGTGCCTTGTTAGTTGCACAATGCACACTGAATCTTTTGTTTATTCTCAGAGATATATACTATGTCATTTAGGTAGGATTGAAGATGTCCTTGCTCTATGTTTTCAGCAAAGGATTCATTACCACCTTCCGCTTCACTACGCATGAAAGAAACTAAAGCCTGCAATCGTTGAACCATAGCATCAGCTAGTTGATCCCTTTCTGATTCTGTTGCACCGTAACTGTCACAAAACAACTTTGCCCTAGCCAACTGCTCTGAAATAGTGCCTAGTTTGTCATTGCTGTCTGTTTTGAAAGGAGACCAACAATAAACTGAATATGCTAAATCCCATATTCTTGGTGCAGGGTGCGCCGTATCGAAGTCAAACACACCAACAACTGTATTTTCTAATAAAGCTACATTATATGGAGTAAAGTCACCATGACATATCACCTCGAATGGCTCTCTCGGCTCTAACATCCATTGGTGTGCATTGACATCAAGCTGATCCAAGAATGGAACGGTTGAATCATGGATTTTACGTAATAATTTACCCGCTGAAATGAGTGCTTCATTTGTTGCAATTGCGCCAACTAGCGGATAATTGTAAGTATTTCCTGTGACAAAACTTAGGATTTCTTGGTTTTGATTAACACCAAGAAATTTTGGACTCTCATCTACATTTACTTGCTCAAGGTACTTCAAAATAAGATGAATTGTAGGACTCCATGGTTGAAGGGGTCGATAGACGACTTGTCCATCTCGATATATTGCCGATTCTCTTCCACCCAGTAATTCTTCCACGATATCTTCCTGTGCAACGCCCCGCTAATCGGCGAGCGTCAGCGAGTCCGGTGGAGGCCACGCTTTTTGTGGCCGGAAAGTATTTAAGCGGCTTGTTAACTGTTTCTTCGCTCCATTGTGATTAGACCCGCAGTATTCATACCACGTTGCCAAGCTCTATTTGTCCAGTATGTTCCTTTTAAAACTGTATTCTCTTCCTTAACTATGATCTCTAGCTTGGCCGCTCCATTAAAGAGTCTATCATCTGTTTCTTTAGGAATCGGAACTGACGCTTCAAAAATATAACTTAGATAAAAAGTTCCTGTACGAGGATCTCTATAAAGCTCGCTCTGTATCACCTTACTTTCTTGGTAACCGTCCAATGACCTCAATGCCAAGCTGAACCCAAACATATCCGCCTTAACGGTCAATTCAACTTCTTTTGTTACTTTGTTGCCGTTTTCGTCGGCGTAACTTGAGTGGATCTCTCCCAGCCACTTCCCATTGAGGTTTGGACACACAGATTTATGCAGGATCGCCCCGATAAATGGGAGTTTCCAGAAAGCCAACCATCCCCATTTCCCAATGACAAAAATAACAAAGACAAATATTAGCGTTATCGGCGCTGTAAGCTGAAAAGAGTCACCAAAGGTATTCCAGGAAAGCCCTCCACCAATAGTGCCCATTAGCAGGATCAATGCAGAGAGAAAGAAAGCTGAAAAAATAGCGAGTAATAGCTTTAATAACCCGAGTTTCGGAAATACCTTCCACATATTTATCTACCTTTAAAATACTTTTTCCTAGGAGGATTTCTTAGAGGTCTGGAAAAGCCAGTTATGCGAACTTTAACTGCACCCATGCCCTTTATATTGTTCTTATCAAGCACTAAGCATTCCATATAGTGGGTGCCGCTATAACTACAACCCTCATACCGCTCCTCGCTAACAGAAAGTACCGAAGTATGGCCAAGATCGTTGACTCTTTTTGCTTCTGCATCTTGATTTCGTACAATCCAATGAACTTCGGTAGTTTCACTATAATCAGCGTCATTCTCTATTGAAAAATAAAGCTCTTCATCACGAAACACCTTTATTTCATCTTTCACACTACTAGATAGAAGCCTCTTATTTTTATCTAAATGACGAACTTTAATTTTAGGGGGAACTGTTATTGCGGGAAGGTTTGTATTCTTGGTTACTTCATCAATCCTTTCAATAAAAGGAGGAAACATGTGTTCAAATGTTGCGCTCCACAGAACATATTGCTGGAGACTATCCTCTGATTTATTGATAAATTCACACGCATTTTTTAATGAATCTGATCTATTTTTAATTTTTTTATATTCATTTTCTTTGAAACCAAACAAATCCCCTCTGCCGCAGGGATTGTCTAGCGAGTCATTTTCGATAATGTAATTCATAACATTTACTGCGGTTTGAATGAAGGCGTCATCGTCATCATCCGCCTCAACATATAGATCTGCAACTAACACCGTAATTGCAATTGATGGAATTCGAATTTCATCTTCCTTTCCTTTGATCGCAGTCCAAACCTTTAGATATTTGATTATCCTTCTAAGCTGAGCCAAAGATTTTGGCGTTAAACTCGATACTTTTTTATTGAACCAATCCTGAAGCGCTTTCGGGTCACTATCAATCCACTCGTCCGATTGAACTGCTAGCTTACAAGTGTCTGTTTCAGCATCGTAATAGTAGATAGGTATATCAATATGGAAAGATGAAGGATAAATCAGCCGCTCGCAGCTCGTTTTACTATCCCCGACTTTGGCTTCAGGTCTATTTGAAACATACCACTCAAGAATGCTTCTATTAACCTGTTTTACATCTAACGCAGATAATCCTTCTTCTTCTGCATTGCATAAAACATATATTCCAACATCAATGTCAAATTCATCGCCCTTTTGTATAGGCCTTACAAGGGTGTGATTTTTATAGGAACCTTGGAGCCAATGTCTTACTGGAACTTCCAGTGATGAGGAAAGCTCGGGCTTGATTAGCTCAAGCAGCTTATCTTTCTTGGCTCTAGCATCTTCCAATTGTTCTGGCGTCAACGAAATACGTGTAAAGAGTGTTTCATTTTCGTTATTCTCAAAAAACAGCTTAGCGCTTAATCCCATTAATTTATTTCCCTATGGCTGCATCCGTACACCGGACAGTTAACAGCCTATTTCTAAGCCACCGCCTATTTTTACGGCGCGCATATGTAAAAACCCAATATGACTCAACGCCCCTTTCAATCAAATAACCATAGGGCCTCTAGCCTAACCTGTCAATTTAACCATCTAGTAAAAACTGCAATACTCATTCGGCTTTGTAAACCAACTTCATCGGTTAATGCTTCTAAAAAGGTGAGAGTAGGGGGCTAACTAAAACTGTTCTGGGTGTTGAATTAGGAGGTACTTTAATTGGCTATGGGGCGCCATGGCATTCAACCCTTAGGTTTAAGGGTGAATAATTTTCGCTTATTTAAAGGAAAACAATGACGACAGTGCAGGCTATCGCCATTGTTCAGTTGAACTTACTACTGGTTACTGCAACTTACTTTAGGTCTTTCGCATAGATGGCATCAACGGCTTTTTCTGCTTTTGCTGCTTCTGCCACTAACAAGTCATAGTATTTCTGACCAGATTTCACGTTCTCTGTGAACCATGTGTAAACAGGAGCTGATGCGTTGCGGAATACTTCTTTTTCTTTTGGTGTCGGTACGTAAAGCTCACCACCGGCTTTGGCAAAGTCTTGGTACGCTTGAATAGATTTACGTTTTGGCGAGGCAAACGTGGCTTGCTGTAGTGCGCTAAAGCCATCTACAACAACACGACGTAAATCTTCAGGCATATCGGTGAAGACTTCGTTGTTCATAAACCAAAGGGCCGCCATGTAAGCGTGGCCGTCTAGGGTTACGTATTTTAACCCGGCATCGGTAAACTTCATGCCCATAATATCGGTGATACCATTTTTTGAACCTTCAACAACACCTGTTTGGAACGAGGTAAACAGTTCTGGCCATGGAATCGGCGTTGGGCTTGCGCCTAAGGCTTTAACCAACTCTTGTGGTAAATCTGCTACCACGGTACGTATTTTTAAACCTTCAATGTCTTCAGGTGATGTAACGGTACGTTTGGTATTGGCAAAGTTGCGCCAGCCGCCGGTGTTACCAATGGTCATTAAACGGATACTGTCATTGGTATCGTCTAAAATATCGTTACGCATTTCACGTACAAAGTCGCCCGACAATACCGCTTCGGCTATGCGGTCATCACGCAGCAAGTAAGGCAAGTCTAATACTTGAACGTACGGGAACATGTTTGCTGTACCGCCACTGGTCGAAATATAAATGTCAACCGAGCCATCTTCTAAGGCTTGCAAACATTCGGTGCCGTTCGCACACAGTTGCGTACCCATATAGATATCAACGCCGATCTTGCCGTTTGAATGCGCTTCAACAAAATCTTTGAAAACCACTAAGCCATCGTAGTCTTCATCGTTTTCATTGGAGTTTGCCACGGCTCGCAAGTTAAAGTCTGCAGCTTGTGCAGCACCAATATAAAAAGTGAGCGCCGCAGCGGCTAGGCCACCGGCAATTTTTTTAGCCGTATTTTTTTTATCAGGAGTCATAAGGTTACCTTAATTATTATTGTTGGATGATTCCGGTTCTCTCGTCCGGTTTATTGTTAAAACCCGCAGTAAAAAAACTAACTGCGAGGGTTCTAATTTTTCTACGCCAACCCAAGCAGTCGAGGTATGGTCATCGACACGGCAGGGAAGAACGTAATTAAAAAGATGACCAGTACTTCTACGGCCAAGAAAGGCAAAATAGCTTTCGCAATGTGTTCAACTTTTTCGCCAGATACGCTGGAGGCAACAAACAGCACCAGCCCCATCGGTGGCGTTGCCAAACCTACAGTCAGGTTGACACTCATAATGATGGCGAAATGCACAGGGTCTATACCCAGCTGAATAAAAATAGGCGCAAGTATTGGCCCTAAAATAATAATGGCCGGGCCTGCATCGAGAAACATGCCAACAATAAACAGCAAAATGTTTATTGCTAATAACAAGATCAATGGGTTATCGCTGATCGCTAATACTAAGCCAGCAAGGTCTTCGGCTGCGTGCGACAAACTCACCACGGTTTTAAACGCAATGGCCGATCCTACAATCAATAACACTACGGAAGATGAAATAGCCGATTTGGTAAAAATGGAAGGTAGGTCAGATACCTTAACCGTTTTTAACACCCATATACTCAAGAACAGGGCATAGCCGACTGCAATTGCGGAGGCTTCGGTTGGCGTAAACACACCAAAAATAATGCCGCCTAGAATAATCACCGGTGTTAACAAAGGTAAAATAGCCAGCTTGGTGGCGCTGCCTCGTTCGCGCCAGGTCGCTTTTTCGGCCGCGATCGGGAAGTTGTGTTTTTTCGCCATCAGGGCGGTCACACCCATTAACGCTAAACCAATTAAAATACCTGGGACAATACCGGCGGCAAACAATGCGGCCACCGACACTTCCATTGTATATGCATAAATAATCATAATGCCCGATGGCGGAATAATGGGGCCAATGACTGAGCTGGCGGCGGTAATGGCGGCGGCAAATTTTCGTGAATAGCCGTTTTTTTCCATCGCGGGAATCAACATAGAACCCAACGCCGAGGTATCGGCAACCGCAGAGCCGGACAAACCCGCAAACAACATGCTCGATAAAATATTAACGTGCGCCAAACCGCCACGCACATGCCCAATAAACACTTGAGAAAAATTCACCAAACGTATGGTAATACCGCCTCGGTTCATCACTTCACCGGCGAGCATAAAAAATGGAATCGCCATGAGCGGGAACGAATCAATACCGTTGTAGATATTACGGAATAGTAACGGTACATCGCGTGACATATCGTTAAGTAACAACATAAAACCCGGTGCAAACAAGGTTGCAAAGAACACAGGTAAGCCGATTAAAATAAGGATAAGAAATAGCGGTAAGAATAAGACGAGCATCAGTTACTCTCCAGACAACAGAATGTGAGTAGGCTTATTTTTAATGCCCATCAGGTTTTTTAGAACAAGCTCGATGTTGACCAACAACATGGTGCCGAAGCAAACTGGCATGGCAAGGTAGATCCAGGCTCGCGGCAATTTGAATGAAGCTGCTCGGGTACGAAAGCCTCGCTCAAAAAATTCCAAACCTAAGAAAAACAACTTGTAGAGCACCACACCGGCAATAAGCAAAAGTAGCAACTGTAACCAACGACTGATTGCTGGCGGCAATGCATCGGGTAGCATATCTATGGCCACGAACGCTTGATTGCGATAAGCCTGCGAGGCAACTAAGGCCATCATCCAAATCATCAGCGCGCGGGCAACTTCTTCTGGCCACGGCAATGCACTATTGAAAACGTAGCGCATAACCACTTGCATAAGAATGGTGATCACCATTAAGGCAACACATACCCAGGCAATGTTGGCACCCACTCGCATAACCAAGGTGTTAATTGTTTCCAGCAGCGACAAAAATCGTCGAAGAGCACCCATTACAGAGCACCCCGTCGAATGACGTTATTCATACATTGTTCCATTGTTATTTTTATTTTTTATTTCAACAACGCCTCAACCTAAGGTCGTTGTTAACTCTCTCTCACTTTCTATGGCAATGAGGCTAAGCCTTGATCCCCTTGAAAAGGTTTTCATGCCATCAATGCAAGCTTAACAGTCTAAAGATAGAAATAAATAGATAACCTTTTCATTCACCATTCATTCATATTTGACTTGCGAGAACACACTAGCAATGTATGATACTGATGTAAATCAATAATAAATGAATTTTTCAAAAATAATTTGATTTAGAAAATGTGATAGTCTTGGCGACCCTTAACAATGCCCCATGGAGCTCGATGAGTGACGATGGACAATCAACCTCAGAAATCTAATGATTTTGCGGCAAGCGCAGGCAAGCGGCGACCGAAATACGTACAAGTTAGTGAACTGTTGATTCGTGAAATTAAAGCGGGTCATTGGCGTGAAGGCGAACGCTTACCCGTTGAAGCCGAGCTGGCAGTAGAGCTAAACGTAGCCGTTGGTACATTGCGCAAAGCGCTGACATTATTGGAAACCGATGGCTTGCTAGAGCGCCGGCAGGGTTCAGGAACATACGTGAAAAAGCCGCCGAAAACAGCCGCTTATCAATTGTTTCGCTTGGAGTTATTGACCGGTGGGGGCATACCACATGCCAACACATTGTCGGTAAGCCTAGAGAAGAATCCTGAGGTGGCCGTTCATTTTGGGGTACCAAAGTCAACGAGCTTTTGGCGTATCGAGCGTAAGCGCTTTTTAAACGACACGCCCATTGCCGCTGAAGAAATGTGGATTCGCGGAGCACATGCTTCTACGCTCAGCGCTGACGAGCTCGATGAGTCATTGTATCGACATTATCGTGAACATTTCGGCTTTTGGATCAGCCATGTTGAAGACCGTATTCGTGTGTGTAACGCAACGCCTTGGGCTGCGGGCATTCTCGATGCTGTTGAAGGCAAACCATTAGGCTGGATTGAACGCATCAGTTGGTCAGATCAAGACAAGGTCGAAGAGTATTCTCGCACCTGGTTTGATACCGATGTCTGCCACTATGTGTCGCGCATGGCTTAATCACATTTTCTGTTAAAAACTATTAAACAATAAAAAATAACAGGAAACAGTATGACTTTACGTTACGGAATTATTGGCTGCGGCATGATGGGCCAAGAACATATTCGCAATATTCAATTGCTCCCTGACGCGGCCGTTGTTGCTGTAGTTGAGCCAGATGCCGCTATGCGAGCGTCTATTCAATTGCTGGTGCCGCTGGTTCACTTTGAGGCCTCCATTGAACTGCTACTTGCGCGTAAAGACATTGATGCGCTGCTCATCGCCAGCCCTAATTTTATGCACGCCGAACAACTGCTGCAAATTTTCGCAACAACAACCTTACCTGTGTTAGTTGAAAAACCGCTAGTGACTGATGCCAATGATATTCAGCGAATACAAGCGGCAGCCGCAAAGCATCCTGCGCCTGTTTGGGTTGCCATGGAATACCGCTATATGCCACCGGTTGCTGCTTTGTTAAACGAAATTAAAAAACAAACACACGGCCACACCAAACAATTCAGTATTCGTGAGCATCGCTTCCCATTTTTAGAAAAGGTGAACGACTGGAACCGTTTCAACAAAAATACCGGTGGCACCCTAGTTGAAAAATGCTGTCACTTTTTTGATTTAATGCGCTTACAAGCGGGCAGTGAAGCGGTACGCGTATTCGCCTCTGGCGGCCAAGATGTAAACCACATTGATGAACGCTACGATGGCCAACAACCCGATATTCTCGATAACGCCTTTGTCATTGTCGATTTTAAAAACGGTCAGCGTGCCTTGCTAGAATTAAGCATGTTTGCTGAAGGCTCTGAGTATCAAGAAGAACTCTGCGCCGTAGGCGAAAAAGCCAAGTTAGAAGCCAAAGTACCTGGCCCTGGCCGATTCTGGAACACCAACCTTGGCCCTGCACCCTTACCTAAACTCATCGTTAGCCCGCGCAACCCGAGTGGGCCTATCGAAACCCCCATTCCAGTTGATCCAGCTTTATTAGCCGCCGGTGATCACAACGGTTCTACCTACTATCAGCATTTAGGGTTTTATAAAGCAGTCACTGAAGGCGCTTCGGTTGACGTGAGTATTGATGACGGGCTTAAAGCAGTTGTGCTGGGTTTAGCGGCCCAAGAGTCTGTTAAAACCGGCCAAGCCATGACCATTAGCAACAACGGCCTAAGCTTTGGTTAAGCACTCTCAATACTTTGATTTAAAAATAGACAGGCAACAAAAAACCCAACGAGTTGACGAACACATCAAATAGTTGGGTTTTAACAAACTGGGGTTGGGCTTTACTCAATTCGCTCAAGCAACTCAGTCACTTGTTCTAGACTGCCTAATCCAGTCCCTGCTTCACTTGCCGTTGCTGCGCCACAGGCTATGCCTTTTTTCAGGGCGGTGGCGAGTGCATCACCTTTAAATAAACCCCAGATCATGCCGGCAACGAGAGAATCGCCCGCGCCTATCGGATTTTTTTCGATAATCTCGGGTGATTTGATCACGGTTAATGCTGAACCATCAAAACTGCATGCGCCGTCTTTCCCTAATGAAATCACCACTTTTTTAGGCCCTAATTGAATCAGTTTTGCACTGATTTCCTTTAGGCTCAAGCCATGATCTGCAGGTAATTTTAATAGCTCTAACGCTTCTTCAAGGTTGGGTTTAATTAAGGTAGGCTGTGCTTTACAGCCTAATTCAAAGGCATCACCGCTGCCATCTAGAAACACGTTAGCGCCTTTGTCTTTGAGCAACCGAATAAGTTCTGCATACACCGTTGACGGAACGCCGGGTGGCACACTGCCAGCCAATACCCACCAATCCCCTGGGAACGCTAAGCGGCTTACTTTTTCGTATAAGCTTGCGAGTTCAAAGGCTGAGACAGTGGGGCCGGTTTCATTCACTTTGTAGTGGTCTGAACTACCGGAACGCACCAAGCTGATATTGGTGCGCGTTTCACCGGCTATTTGACAAAAGTTTGTCTCTATTTTTTGTCGTTTGAGTTCAGATTCCAAACGTGCGCCATTGTGACCGCCGATAAAGCCAACGGCGGTACTCACTACATTCAAATGCGCCAACATACGAGACACGTTAAAGCCTTTGCCGCCAGCGTCCATACGGCTAGAAACCGCACGAGTGACACTGTTTAAGTCAAAAGATTTAACTTGCAACTCAAGATCGACTGCTGGATTTAACGTGAGCGTATAGATCATTATTTCACCTCAAGAAATTCTGCAAAAAGCGCCTCTTCTGCGGCGATGGTCCAAATGTTACCGGGTGCCAAGGCTTTAGCGACATTAGGAAGTTTTTCTTCGAGTTCATCTAAGCCCATTAATGGCAGATCAACCAATTGAGGGAAAATTAAGATTTTGCCAGGGTATTCACTGGCAATCATCGCTTCAATGCCATCGCGAGCGACGTTCATTCCACCAATAGCGGCCACACAAACGGCGGGTGCAATATTACCTTTAACGGCGTTATCCATAACCACAGTTTGGTCGTCAATCGTTAAACCAGAGGTACCGGTAAACTGTGCGTTGTGCATGTACACATTGCTTAAGTCTACTGGTGCTAAGGTGCCATTCGGTACACCGGCGAATAAAACCAACATGCCGTTTTCAGTCATAAAGGTGGCTGAATCGGCCATAATGTCACCGTTAGGCACACAAACAACGACGTCGTCTGCGCCCACGTTATCGGTGTGCTGCATGACAAAGTCGCGCAGCGGTGTGTCATTGCCAATTGGGTTATAAGTTATCAAGGTGCAACCGTTTGCCTTAGTCAGTGGCGCAAAACGCGATTCAATTTCGGCTAAACGTTGATCGTTGATATCGGTCACGATAACCAACTTAGGACCGTTCTGTTTTTCAATCGCACGCTGAACATGCATTTGACCCATTGGTCCACCGGCACCAACGAAAACGGCAGAACCTTCGTCACTTAAATCACAACGGTTTCGAGCTTCGCCGTAAGCAGTGGCAATGTCTTTTTCTTTGGTTCCTAAAAACGCCACATAGTCATAATGTAGACGACCTACGTCGGCATCGACTAAGCCATCTAGTGGTTTTTCACCCACTAAGGCCATCGTGCCGCGACGCGCGATATGCTTGGCAATGTCACTGACTTTTTTAGCGGAGGTAGGCTGTAGCAATACAATGTCATCAAAACCAATACCGGTTGTGAATTCATTTGAAACCGCCGCTATGACTGAAAAATCGACATCGTTTTTAACAATCACATCCGCATTTTTTTGCGCTTTCGCTAAAGCTTCGATATGTGCAGGGACGTTACTTAATACTATCGTTTTCGGAGCCTCTAAGCCTTTGCTGAACGTGTACTCATGTGAGTCGCCAGCTTCACCGACTATCCACATAACACCGTCTTGTTTTGGTTCTAATCGACGACGCTGGGTATAAGAGGCCCACACACAACCCCAAGGTTCTAGCAATGCCGATTCGGCAAAACCCATTTGATCTGAGACTTTCAACAAGCAAGCACCCGCGTCGGTGACCAACACTTCAGGGCCAATAATTTGATACTGAGTTAAACCACCCGGTACGGTATAACCATAAGCCGTGCTTTTTCCGTTTTGGTATATATCTGGCTGAACGGCATAACGCTCACCCACTTTGTAATCTGCCTGCAGGTCTGCACCGACTTTAATAATCGTTAAAGTCGCTTCATGACCTAAGCGTGTTGGCTCAATGCTTAAATCACGATTATAAAGTTTTGGGTGGGCACTGCCTTGATTGATCACTTTTACATCAGAGAAGCATAAGCCCACCGCGTCAATGCGTACCAACAGTTCATTTGCTGAAGGTTCTTCAACCGGGAAAACTTCTGCTTGGTTATTTTTACCAATGTTTTCAACACCCACACCATACAAATTCCAAGCGAGTGTCTCTTCAGGGATAGGGTTAACCAATGATTTGTAATCTTTATACGTAGTCATAATAAACTCCTAGAGTTATAAATTTTATTTAGTTCGCTGAATGTTCAAACAGCGCTTTGATTTGCGCTGGATCACTCAGCGTTAACGCCAATTCAGATTTTTCTTTCAGGTCTTGATAATTCATCGACCGAATGAGGTGTTTTACCGCAGCCACATTCGCTGGGCTTATCGACAGCTCGGTCACTCCTAATCCGGTCAACAAGCAAGCTAAGCTTGGGTCTGCCGCCATATTCCCGCATACGCCGACCCACCTGTTGTGCTTATTTGCTGCATCGACGGTCATTTTTATCAGCCGCAGTAAAGCCGGATGATAGTTATCGAGATCACTCGGTAGCTCTGGGTGCAGTCGATCCATCGCCAAGGTGTATTGGGTTAAATCGTTTGAGCCAATTGAAAAGAAATCGACTTCTTTGGCGAAATGGTCGGCACACAAAACAGCAGAAGGGACTTCAATCATAATACCGAGCGGTAAAACCGGTGCATCTAGCTGCACTCGAACCTGTTCGGCAATGTCGCGTGCTTTTCGCCACTCGGCTAAATTGGCAATCATAGGGAACATGATGTGCAGCCCCGGCTTTTCGCCTTTTGCGGTTTGCCATTGCGCCGTTCGATAAATGGCTTCCAGCTGACGACGGAACATGTCTTCATGTTTAAAAGATAAGCGAATACCTCTGACGCCTAAAAATGGATTGTCTTCTTTGGGCATATCCATCCATGAAACAGGCTTATCACCGCCAATATCAGCGGTTCGAACCACCAACTGCTTGGAACCGAGGTGTTCTATAATTTGCTGTAACGCGAGCTGTTGCTCTTCAACGCTCGGTTCAACTGCTGAGGCTTCAAATAAGAATTCGGTTCTTAATAAGCCAACGCCTTCACCGCCTTGTTCAATGACACTTTCGGCATCGCCCGGGCTGGCAATATTACAAACCACTTCCATGGTGTGGCCATCGAGGGTCACCGGTGCAAGGTGTTTTTCTTTATTTTGAGTATCGACAATTGCCTGCCAAGCATTAATTAGTTGCTTACCTTGGGCCTGGGTACTTTCATCCGGCTCGACAATAAACTGTGACGATTGTGCATCTAAGAGTACCAATGTGTTTTGCAATGTCGTCGTCGTTAGTGGCTCACCGATACCCACAATCGCCGGCAAGCCAAGTGCTCTGGCTAAAATGGCCATGTGACTGTTTGGACCGCCTTGCTCTGTGCATATCCCTTGCACGGGTACATCTTTAAGCTGCACGGTTTGCGAAGGCGTTAACTCCTTGGCTAATAAAATAAACTCATGGTCGGGAAAGCGAATCTGTGCAGAATGGTTAAGCAGTAAATTGACGATTCGAGCGGACACATCGGTCATATCGGCAACCCGCGCACTGAGTCGTTCGTCTTTAATCTGCTCTAATGCTTCAATTTGTTTTTGAACCGAGGCTTTCCATGACCAGGCTGCACTGCGGCCTTGAATAATATGTTGTTGAGCATCGTTAAGAATGGATTCATCGAGCAGCAGTTGTCGTTGCGCTTTAAAAATAGCGGACTCTTGCGGCGCACTGTTTAACAAACTCTGTTCAATATCGGTTAATTGCGTACGGCCTGTTTCTAATGCGGTATTTAGCCGACGTTGCTCTGCACGCGCATCGCTGGCATCTTTGTCGATGCTCATTTGATCTTCGCCCATTAAAATATAGACAGGTGCCATGGCAATACCACTGGATGCTGATGATCCTTTGGCAATATGAGCACCCTTTGGGGTTTTCAATGCAGAGATTGTTGTTATTTGTTGATAGCTTTGAGTATTTTCTGCATCAACATCACCATCTAGTCCCTTATGAATGGCTTGGCAAATTTCTTGAATTGCTTGTTCTGCTTTATCGCCCTGAGCAGACACCATGAGTTCATCACCTTGCGTTGCCCCCATGGTTAACAATTCAGCCATTGATTTGGCATTTGCCATGTTGCCTGCGTTACGAATGCGGATTTGAGTCCCTTCGTATTGCGCGGCCATTTCCGCCAAGATGCTCGCAGGGCGTGCATGCATGCCCGCTGGGTCAACCACGGTGACCGCGGTCGCGTGATCTAAATCGGTCGCGGGGGCCTGCTCCGCTGGCGCTTCCGTATTATTTAAAGTATTCACGATCGTGTTTAAAGTAGCACAGGTACCTAATGAGCTAGCTAGCTCAGCGTCCATCACCACTTTGGTTAATTGCTGCAAGAGTGCTAAGTGCTCTTGGCCTTTTGCTGCAATGCCAACCGCTAAATGCACCACGTCGCCTTTGTCATTCCAAACCACTCCCGCCGGAAGTTGTAAAACAATTAGCCCGGTTCGAGTCACTAAGTTTTTTGCGCTTTCGGTGCCGTGTGGAATCGCTACGCCATTGATGAGGTAAGTACTGACTTTATCTTCTCGCTCTGACAACGCCGCGACGTAATCTTCAGAAACGTACCCTCGTTGCAGCATTTTTTCTGACATTAAAGCCAATACATCATCTTTTGTGCTGACCTTGCAAGCAACAACCACATCATCTGCGTGCAATTGAAAACTAGGTTCTAATTCTGTTTTAGTTTCCACAGTTTCGGGTTGTTTCTGTGCTTTTTTATTTAGCAATCCAAACAATGCCATAATTTTTTCCCAACGTTGTTGTGAACTTATTAAACTGTCTATTAAGTATCGTCGCCAAACCAGCGCTTAGTTTCCGAATAGACTGCTTAATAACTCCTGCGTTTAAAATTGGGTGTTAGCGGTTAAACCTTTCGTTCGCTAACACCCACTTTGTTTTCTGATTAAACTATTTTCGCGACCAAATCGTCATAGAACGAACTGTCCATGAAATTATCGATACTGAAATGCTGCGCACTTGGTAACTTTCCTTTAGCACGGGCGGTTAATTCAGCTTGAGTGATCACGATATCCGCATGGTCTAAGTCATTAATAGCAAGGTTGGTGACTTCAATGTCCAAGCCTTTCGCCTTAATCTTTTCTCGTAGCACGGTTGCACCCATCGCTGATGAACCCATGCCCGCATCACAAGCAACCACAATACGCTTGACTGTTGCAGCGCTTAGGCCAGCTGGTGTTGCCATGCCTTTAGATTCAGCCTTTGCTGAGTCTACGCGTGCTTGGGCTGCGGTAAGTTCGGCTTGATCAATTTCGGCATCTGAGCGAATAAGTACCGCGGCAACAGCAAATGAAACGCCCGCAGCAATCACAATGGAAGCCAGTGTTAATACCAGTCCGAAGCCTTTGGTCGACATAATCGCAAGTGCAAATACAGACCCGGGTGATGGTGGACCAACGAGCATGTTGCCAGTGATCATGTTGAAGGCAACACCCGCCATACCACCTGCAATAACAGCCAGTATCAACTTCGGTTTCATTAAAATGTATGGGAAGTAAATTTCATGAATACCACCAAAGAAGTGAATGATGCTCGCACCATAGGCAGATTTTTGCGCAGTACCTTTACCCACAATCATATAAGCCAATAAAATACCTAAGCCTGGACCAGGGTTTGTTTCGATCAAGTAAAAGATCGACCCACCTGCCGTGGCAGCTTGGTCAGCACCCAACGGAGTAAAGACACCGTGGTTAATTGCGTTATTCAAAAATAGGATCTTCGCAGGCTCAACAATAATAGAAACCAACGGCAATAAATGGCGTTCAACAATCCAACCCACACCGGCACCTAAGGCTTCGGTAATAGCCGATACAACCGGGCCCACCACAACATACGCTAAAAGAGCCGCTAACATGGCGATAATACCAAGGGAGAAGTTATTCACTAACATCTCAAAGCCGGGTTTGATTTTGCCGTGTACTTGCTCATCAAATTTCTTAATTAAATAGCCACCCATTGGGCCAGCGATCATGGCACCCAGAAACATAGGAATATCGGTACCAACAATAACCCCCATAGTCGTCACCGCACCGGCAACCGCACCTCGGTCTCCACCGACCATTTTACCGCCGGTGTAACCAATCAGCATTGGCAACATGTAGAGGATCATTGGGCCAACTAATTCAGCTAAGCTTTCGTTTGGCAGCCAGCCGGTTGGAATAAAGAGTGCGGTAATAAGCCCCCAAGCAATAAAGGCGCCTATATTTGGCATCACCATGCCACTGAGAAAGCGCCCAAACGACTGAACGCCGACTTTCATATTGTTAACAGACATTGTAATGCCCCCGATTAATTATTGTTGTTTCTGATTTTCTGCAAACGCATGCTGCAGATCATCAAGTATGGTTTGAGGTAGATCGGCCTGAGCCCAACGCGCTAGCACGTCCGGTTGACTGATCAACTGAGCAACTGCAGAGAAAACATAAGACTGACTCTTACGTAATTCTTTTAAATCTCCAGTTATTGGCGCACAAAGTAACAAAACAAATACAACGTCTTCATCTCGACCGTTCCATGTGATCACAGGGTCCTTTATACGAGCAAAACACAAAACAGGTTGATCTACATGAGCGGTTATTGTGTGGGGAATAGCAGTCTGGCAACCTGCAAAGGTGCTGACAATATTCTCACGCGCAATAATGTCGTCATAAAGTTTCGACGGGTTTTGAGTTAGCTTATTCAGAAAAAGATGCCCACATAACTTATGAATGGCGTCCTCTTTAGAGCCTGCTTCAAAGTTAAGTAAAATTGTTTCTGCTGTGATGAGTGTGTTATTCATATTGTTTCCTCATTCGACATACGCAGTATATATAGTGATCAATTGGCGTCAAAAGTGGTGATCACAAATGATTGCACGGGGGTGATTGCGACCCTTGACGACCCATTCCCAGTGATTTAAAGCTCAAAAGTAATCAAATCATGTCAAAAAGTAGCTTGCTGAAAGGTTTCAAAATACAACCAATCAACTATAATCAAAATCTACTCAATACCAATCAGGAAGTTTCAGCTTATGTCATCCCGCAGTCGTCATGCAAAGCTAGTTGAGTTTGTACAAGAACACACCTTCGCTACCGTAGCTAAACTTGTCGATGTGCTCGAAACCTCCCCAGCCACCGTCCGTCGAGACATAACCGAATTAGATCGCCAAGGCTTAGTCAAAAAAATCCGCAATGGCGCTGAAAAAATATTGTCGCCACGTCAAAATGAAGCTTCGGGTATCAGCAAGATTTACCCTAATATATCTGACTATACTGACTTCAGCGAAAGTGAGCGTATCGCAAAAGCCGCCGTGCAACTGTGCCAAGACAAAGACAATATTTTTATTGGTGAAGGTCAAACCACTTTTTTAATGGGTAAATACCTGCTCGGTGAAAACATTCATGTCTACACCAATTACTTGCCTCTCATTACCTACCTAATTACAGAAGACTTTCCGCACTTAGTCGTTTTGGGCGGGCAGTATATTAAAAGTCAGAACTTGTTAGTGTCTGCGGAAAAGCATATTTCCTATCAAGGCCGGTATCTTTTCGTCTCAGGTGATGGACTAACGGACGGTGGGTTAACCAAATCTGCACTGCTTGCCTTTATGGAAGAAAAGAAGATGCTGGAATATGCCGATAAGGTCATTGCCTTGGTTGATTCTGATAAAATCGGTGTTTTCGGGGGTATATCCCTATTTGGTTTAGACGAACTCGATATGGTCATCACCGGTCGCGATGCTGACCCGGCTATTTTAGAGTTGTTGAAGAAAAACAATGTGGCTGTGGTGCGGGTTTAATGGTTCTGTTTTAACCTGAATTAACCAACAAATAGGAGATTGACTCAAGCAAAGCCGTTCACGTTGCAACAAAAACATTCAAGTCATCGGCTAACTCGTCTTGAGCTGAGATACACCAAGGTAAACAACCCGAGTATGACCAACAAAACCCAAGGCAAGGTATTAAGTGAGGTTTGCGCTGCGATAATACCAACCCCAGCAGGTATAAAGGCCATACCAAGCGAGGCGCCTGTTACCTGCAAACCCATGGCATTGTTAAAGTGCTTGGCGCCAACTCGGTTCATGCTATCGGAGACCATGGAGGGGTATAACGGGGCAAAGGCAAGGCCAATTCCTGCAATCGCGATGATGGCTGTCCACGTATTGCGGGTTAGTGCAAAGAGGGTTACCGACACAAGTGCGAGGCCGATCGCGACAATAATGATTCGATGGTTGGAGACCTTATTTGCAATGATGCCGACAAATATTCGGCCGAGGGTGAACATGCCCCAGTAAACACTGACTAACGTACCTGCCAAACCCGTGTTAAATTCGCGTGCTTCGGTCAACAAGCTAAAAACCCATAAGCCGACAGACACTTCTAAGCCGCAATACAAAAAAAACAAAGCGATACTCAACAAAATACTCGGGGTCTTAATAGACTCATTCATCGTAGTCATAAATTGGTCGGCGGCATGAGAAGACACGTCTCCATCTTGGTTAGTTTTTTTAACCCCGGTAACCCAGAGCGACGCGGTCACTAAAAACACCATGACCAGTAGCCACTGTATGCCACTGCTGATCTGATAACCCAATTGCCAAGGTTTTTGCGACACTAATACCGCCGTCATAATAAGCGGGCCAACCGTAATACCCAGACCAAAACTGGCATGTAACCATTGCATCAGACGGTCGCTGTAATGCTTGGCGACAAAACCATTCACCGTAGAATCCGTAATGCCAGCCGACAGTCCAATGACCAACGCACAGATATAAAACCAAATAAAAGAGGGCGCGAGTGTATAACCTAGCAAACCAAGACCTGTTAGGCCTGCGCAGGCCGATAACAACTTTCCCATACCTAAACGGCGACTGAGCTTTGCGCTAAACAAACCACTTAACGCCGCGCCGCAGGTGCCAAACATCATTAACCAACCACTGGCTTCCAACGGTTGATTAAAGTCAGATCGAATTGAAGGCCAAGCAACGCCTAATAAGCCATCGGGTAACCCTAATGAACTAAAGGCAATGAATGCTAAAAAAATGAGGCCGATATATGCTTTGTTCATATGCGATGTTTTTCCAAAAGGTTTCTGATACTTGTCTATCGGATTTCGATAATAAAGGCCGGCGCATGGTATCGCGTTTAATTAGGCAAATCATTAACCATGGCATCGATCGCATTTTGCCTTCACAATATCCATTATAAAACAACCTTGACGCATTCAAATGACGCCTTCTTTAAGACCCACAAAGAATCAATCGAACTGCCCTTTATGTATGAGTGGGAGCCATTTTTACTATCAAGATAAGAAGCGTAATTTCTATCAATGCGCAGAGTGTAAGCTGGTGTTTGCTGCACCAGAACAGTGGTTATCGGCACAATCAGAAAAACAAGAATATGATCTGCATGAAAATAACCTAGCAGATGAAGGCTATAATCGGTTTTTAAGCCGGATAGTCGAACCCGTCATGACCAAGGTTTCAGTCGGGCACAATTTATTAGATTTTGGCTGTGGCCCGGCGCCTGCTTTAGCGCAGCAATTTGAGGCCAAAGGCCTAAATGTGGCGCTGTTTGATGTGTTTTATCACAATACACCAGCGAACCTGCTGCAGCGTTACCATGCAATCACACTAACGGAGGTTATTGAACACCTCCATGAGCCATTAACAGTGATTGAACAATTATGGCAATGCCTTGAGACCAACGGGGTACTGGCCATCATGACCCAACGCGTTATCAGCTTAGAACGCTTTGCCCCATGGCAATATAAAAACGATCCGACCCATGTGTGTTTTTTTAGTGACGCTACTTTTTATTGGATCGCAAACCATTTACAGGCAGAATGCTTGGAGTTTGTCGATAAAGACATTGTCCTGTTAACAAAAACTGCTTAAATATTATCCAAAAATACAAAAAGACCGTAGACTCGGAGCCGCTTTATCATTAGCATCTGCGCCTTTAATTTTCAGCTTCGGGCTGAAATCCATCTTTAAACTCAATATCTGGAAATACTGCCTTGTTAACCACTGCCAACATCACCATGCAATTCGGCGCAAAGCCGCTGTTTGAAAACGTCTCAGTCAAATTTGGCGACGGTAACCGCTATGGCCTTATCGGCGCAAACGGTAGCGGTAAATCGACCTTCATGAAGATTTTAGGCCGCGACTTAGAGCCTTCTGCCGGTAACGTTTCAAAGGAGCCCAATGAACGTATCGGTAAACTGAAACAGGACCAGTTTGCATACGAAGAGTTCAGCGTTCTTGATACCGTGATTATGGGCCATACCGAGTTATGGGCAGTGAAAGCAGAAAAGGACGCCATTTACGCAAAAGCAGAGATGACTGAAGCCGATGGTATCCGTGCTGGCGATTTAGAAGGTGAGTTTGCTGAAATGGATGGCTACACCGCTGAAGCCAGAGCAGGCGAATTGCTATTAGGCGTGGGCATTCCAATTGAACAGCATTATGGCCCAATGAGTGAAGTTGCTCCAGGTTGGAAACTGCGCGTGTTATTGGCGCAGGTGTTGTTCTCAGACCCCGATATCATGTTGCTCGATGAACCGACCAACAACTTGGACATCAACACCATTCGTTGGTTAGAAGGCGTGTTGAATGATCGCAACTGCACCATGATTATTATTTCGCATGACCGTCACTTTTTAAACAGTGTTTGTACGCACATGGCCGATTTAGATTACGGCGAATTACGTTTGTACCCGGGCTCTTACGATGAATACATGATGGCTTCGACTCAGGCGCGTGAACGTTTATTAAACGACAACGCCAAGAAGAAGAAAGAGATTGCCGAGCTGAAATCATTCGTCAGCCGCTTCTCTGCGAACGCTTCAAAATCTAAGCAAGCAACGTCGCGTGCTAAACGTATTGATAAAATCGAGTTAGCTGAAGTTAAACCGTCTAGTCGCCAAAACCCGTATATTCGTTTTGAACAAGAGCAGAAACTGCACCGTTTGGCCCTAGAAGTAGAAGGCTTAACTAAGAAATACGACGAAACCCTATTTGAAAACCTCGATTTAAAAATTGAAGTTGCCGAACGCATAGCGGTCATTGGACCAAACGGTATCGGCAAATCAACCTTAATGAAGTGCCTGGTCAATGACATTGAAAACGACGGCGGCACTATTAAGTGGTCTGAAAATTCAAACATCGCTTATTACGCTCAGGATCATGCGGACGAATTTAAAACTGATATGAACCTGTACGACTGGATGTCTCGCTACGGTCAAGAAGGTGATGATGAGCAAGTGATTCGTGGCACCTTAGGTCGCCTATTGTTTTCAAACAACGATATCTCCAAGAAAGCATCGGTTATTTCTGGGGGCGAGCAAGGCCGTATGATTTTTGGTCGTATGATGTTGCAACGTCCTAATATTATGGTGATGGATGAACCAACCAACCACTTGGATATGGAATCTATCGAATCATTAAACTTAGCACTGGAAAACTACGCAGGCACCTTGCTGTTTGTCAGCCATGACCGTGAGTTCGTATCGAGTTTAGCCACTCGAATAATTGAACTAACGCCAACAGGCATTGTAGATTTCCACGGCACATACGATGATTACTTGAAGAGCCAAGCCATAAGCTAGGCTATTACATGCTAAGTTGGCTGCTAACCACATCCAACTTAGCGCTATTATAAAACTTTATAGGATATATGGATGAGTGCGAAGGAAGGCGCTGGAGCTAGGCTGCTTGCAGACATTGATAAGAATTTCGTAGATATAGTAGGGCCCATTGGCTCCTTCATTATTGAAGATACTCGCCTACTTTGGCGACAAAAAGCTTGGAAAGGGCCTTCAGCCCTGCGTCACTACGTGACTGAACTCGCTAAAAACATCGACAACAAAAAAGAAAAAGAAAACTTCATTCAGGCCGCTAGTCAATTAGCCATGGCAGCAACTTCTGCTCGCCAGTAATAGAAAAGGATTTAATAGGTATGGCACAAAAGAGACTCTCAATTAGCTTTCAGTTCTCATTGTTATTAGCGTTAGTACTCGTTCTCAATGGCGGCGCATTTTATTTCATGCTGCAGAACGTCTACATGCAGGAGCTACGTGCACAAGCACAAACCGTGGTGGCAAATGTGGAAGCATTTGGTACATGGGTCGCTAAAAATGGGCGCGTTTGGGTAAAAGACAGCCCTGATAGCTTTTTAGGAGAATTAGAAGCTCAAACGATTGGCAGCCCTAGTGAAACACATCACTTTTATTCGAAAAACCCAGCATTAGCTCAGCGCGAGTTTTCAGAAACCGTCGCTGCTTCTTCTTCGCCAGCTAAGTTCCGTATGACGTCTAGTAACGTAATGAACCCTGAAAATCAGCCAGACGCCTTCGAAGCACGAGCACTACGCGCCATTACCAATGAAAACCTAACCGAGTACTACGACACCAGTGGCAGTAACTACAGATACGCCAAAACTATTTATCATAAAGAAAGTTGCATAGCCTGCCATGGAAATGCGAATTCAGCTCCATCAGACGTGATAACCCGCTACGGATCTGAAAACGGCTTTGGCTTCAAAGCTGGCGATGTCGCAGGCATCATTAGCGTCACCATTCCTCAGCGTAGCCTCTTAACCGGTGCGGTATCGGTATTTGGCCTGCTTGAGTTAATCGCTATTTTTGTTTCAATCGGCATTATCCTTTGGTTCATCCGCCGCAATATTATTGTGCCGGTCAGTCAATTAACAGATGTTGCTGAAAAGATTTCTCGTGGCGAAGAAGCTGAGTTAGATACCAGTATGCTAAGTTCACAAAGCAAGAATGAAATTGATCAATTGACGCTAGCGACCTCACGCATGAGTAAGAGTTTCTCATTGTCGATGCGTAAAACTACCGAAGCACGTGCTGCGGCAAAACAAGCAATACGTGTCGCCAAATCTCTAAAAGCAAAGTATGAACATGACCAAAAGTAATTTATTTTAGAAGCACTAAAAAAGGGACCTAAGGTCCCTTTTTTATATTCTGGCAAAAAAACTAACGCTAGCTTGGGTTTGAACGCCGTGGTCTTCTATTTGCTTTAGGCGCCGTGCTGGCTGGCTGGTGCCCACGACGACTTTCGCCTGAGCGTTGGCCGTCGGCGTGTTCAGTTCGTGGTTTTTTCGGCTTCTTGGGCTTTTTAGCTTTTTGAGGCTTTAAATTAGAAGGCGGCAATGGGCTTGTGGTGCCGTAACCTTTGACGTCAACACGATCTAAAATTTTGCCAATAAAGTTTTCAACATCGACCAATAGCGGAAACTCGTCATTGGTGACAAAAGAAACCGCTTCACCTTCGGCACCCGCACGACCCGTTCGGCCAATACGATGCACGTAGTCTTCAGACACATTGGGTAGGTCAAAATTCACCACATAGGGCAGTTGGTCAATATCGATACCGCGAGCGGCTATGTCGGTGGCCACTAACACTTGAACTTCGCCGGCTTTAAACTGCGCTAAAGCTTTGGTTCGTGCGCCTTGGCTCTTATTGCCATGAATAGCGGCAGCAGGAATACCTTTGGCTAGCAACTTTGTGGCGATGCGGTTAGCACCGTGCTTGGTGCGAGAAAACACCAACACCTGATGCCACTTACGGGTTTTAACCAAATCTATTAACAAGTTGGTTTTTTGCGCTTTGTCGCATGGAATGACACTTTGTTTAACGCTTTTGGCGGCAGCGTTTTTCGGCGTCACTGATATCTCGATGGGGTTATGGACAATCGTTTTGGCTAACTCGCGAATATCATCAGAGAACGTCGCCGAAAACATCAAATTTTGACGTTTAGATGGCAATAATTTCATAATTCGGCGAATATCGTGAATAAAGCCCATATCGAGCATTCGATCGGCTTCATCTAAAACGAGAATTTCTAGCTGATCGAACTTCACCGCGCGCTGTTGGAATAAATCCATTAAACGACCGGGTGTTGCCACTAAAATATCAACACCGCCGCGCAACTTTTGCATTTGTGGGTTAATTTTAACACCACCAAAAACTACGGTAGATCGAATCGACAGGTGTTTGCCGTATTGGTTAACACTTTCTTCAACTTGCGCAGCCAGTTCACGTGTCGGCGTTAAAACTAGGGCTCTAACTTGGTTACCGCGTAAATGCTTACCGCTTGGCAATGCCTTTTCAGAAAGCATTTCTAGCATAGGTAGGGTAAACCCAGCGGTTTTACCGGTGCCGGTTTGCGCAGCGGCGAGTATATCGCGGCCTTGAAGCACGGCTGGTATAGCTTGTTCTTGGATCGGCGTTGGCGTTTCATAGCCTTGCTCGCTAACCGCTTTTAAAATATCTTGAGATAATCCGAGGCTGTTAAAATTCATAAATAGGTACAATTCAACTTATTGAAGGCGTGTGCGATGACACTAGGAAAGAATGGCCTCAGTGTAGCACTAAAGCAGCAAATTAGGGATTAGCAGTTTCATCGCTTTATCCAATCGCTTTAATGAACATCGGGCTATTATTGGATTTAAGTTGAAAAAATTGTGACTTTTCGCAGTTCACTTTTGCCTGCATCAGTTTAAACTGAGCCAAATAAAAACTACAAGGATGGCTCGATGAACGTATTTCAAATGGTGTTTGGTATTGTTTTGGCCAGTGTAATTGGTGCGGTTATGATCATGAAACAGGTGGTTAAGCTACGCCAGCAAGAACCTACTGACGTCGAAACCCAGCTTCAGAGCAAGGTAACTGAGCTAGAAGAGCGTATCCAAATACTGGAACGTATAGCAACCGACTCTAAAACCTCATTAAAAGATAAAATAGACGCCTTATAAGGACCAGTTATGGATATTTTTGTATTTATTTTAGCGATTGTCGCGTTAGGGATTATTGGTGATGTCGTCAAAAAAAATATCAATTCTAAAGACAAGACTGTCTCGTTAGATGAAGAATCGCGAGCAAGATTTGAAGATTTAGAACAACGCATCATCACACTTGAGCGTATTGTCACCGATCAAAAAACTCAGCTAAAACAGACGATAGACTCACTTTGAACACCAATAAGCTGTTACAAGCGGAAGGCGAGTTTCTTCATAAACACCCCGATGGCTTTGCCAGCCCGGGTTTAGTCGCTGTAGGTAAAAAGCACAACGTCGGCAAAATGGTCGAATTTACGCAGCAAGCTTTTAATAAGAAAGCATTTGCCAATACCGAAGAAGTCATCCAGAACTGGATCAAAGTTGTTAGCCGCTCTTCAATGGTGTCGCTGTTTGAAAAGCCAAGGTTCAAGGAAATGGCCAGCAGCTTGTCACCCAGCAATAAAGCTAAGTTCGTAGAAGGTTTATATCAGCAGCTGCATGGTAATGAAGAAAAAGGTTTTAACGCCATATTAGATATCTTGGTTGAAAACAAAATGACCAAGTGGTCCATCATCACCATTGTGCCAGCCTACTTTAAACCCAAGGACCAAGTCTTTGTTAAGCCAACCACAGCCAAAGGCGTTATTAAGGTTTTTGAATTAACCCAGTTAGACTATAAACCCAAACCGAGCTGGGCATTCTATAAAGAATATCGCAACCAAATCCTTGCCATGAAAGAAATGGTCAGTGAATCACTGTCACCAAACAACGCCGCCTTCTCTGGTTTTTTAATGATGACCATGGAACAGGTCTAATCCCTAATCGATTAATTCTAACGAAAGCGATACTGATGAGGCATCTGCGATATACTGACCCAGGCCTGCCTTACCTTTCATGGCACCGTACCCTCTCTCAATAACACAACGCCCTCGAGCAGCATTATCGTGAATACCGGAGTGCGATAATATGAGCGTACCTGGCTTGCCGTTAAACGCCCCTTCAATTTTCTCAAGTGCGGTAAAAACCGCCGTTTCGTCAGGCTGATACAAAAGAGTAAATTCAGCTTTGCTTTCGCCAACAATATCGCCCTGATAGAGGTAGGTCACATGAGCTTGCGAAGTTTTATAGCCTTCTTTTTCCTCGATGATCTGTTCATTCCAATCGACGACAGAAAAGGTGCAGTTTAATTGGTTAGTCACTTGGTATTCCTCTTTTGTGGATAGTTGCCTAAATGGTAGTCCTATAATAGGCTCAAGCTTGACTAACCTATTGTAAAAACACGACAACATGAAACTCAGCCCGACTGGACTACTGACCTCAGCAACACGACCTTTTACGATAAATAAAATTGACGCGCCATCGGAGATTTCTACTTTTGTTGAGTATTTCTGGATTGTTCAGTGGGACTTATCCGAAGAGCAATCTTTTACTTCATTAAACATTCCCTTTCCCTGCGCGCACCTAGTTGTTGAAGCCGGGGCAACCGGGCTCTTTGGGCCTACAAAAGGATGTTTCGAGAAAAAACTAACAGGTAAAGGATTCGCAATTGGAGCACGCTTTAAAACAGGGTTCCTGTATCCGCTAATTAAGGTGCCAATGACTGCACTCATTGATCAACGTCTTGATACAGCCGAAATTATTTCTTTATCCACTGCGGAACTAGAGTCTCAGCTGGTTAATCTGAATCCTCATACCCATATAATTAAATCGCTAACAACGCTGATTCAACATTCGATTCAAAATGTCGAAGTACCTATGCTTGAAAAAGCCAAGCGTGTTTACAATATATGCCGACACGTAGAAGTAAATCAGTCTATAAACCAGGTTGAACAGCTCGCTCAGCTACAAACCATGTCAGTCAGATCATTGGAGCGACTATTTAGTACCTATGTCGGACTTTCTCCTAAATGGATTATTCGTCTTTTTCGCCTTCAGCAATTAGCCAATCAACTTATCGACGATGCTCCTATAGATTGGGTAGGTCTCAGTTTAGAATTGGGCTATTTTGATCAAGCCCACTGTATGAATGACTTCAAAGCGTTTACTGGTAAATCGGCCAGTCTTATACGAAAGGGCAAATTATGACTCTTGTCAGGCGCATAGTTCGAGACCTTCTGCTAAAGTAACGTTCTTTTTGTCACTGCCGCGTTTAACAATTAGGGAAATGATATGTTAATTAGTAATTTAGAGCTCGTACCCGGTAAGAAAGTCATTAAACACCTTGGGTTAGTCCAAGGCAGCACAGTTCGCGCCAAGCATGTTGGCCGCGATATCATGGCGGGTCTTAAAAATGTTTTTGGTGGTGAACTAAAAGGCTATACAGAACTATTAGAAGACTCTCGTAAAGAAGCCTTAGCACGCATCGAACAACAGGCTGAAGCTCTTGGTGCCAATGCGGTCATTAACGTTCGCTTTTCAACCTCTTCGGTTGCTCAAGGTGCCTCTGAAATATTCGTATATGGCTCAGCGGTTATCGTGGAGTAACGATTATGGACCTCTATATTACCCTCGGTAGCTTCATTGTATTTATGATACTGGGCTATATTTTTGGCAGCCTAGCGGAGCGTCGGCATTATCGTTCGATCATAGCGCGTGAAGAGCAATACCGTAAGTTATTAGTCGTTGCTCAGCGCTTTCCCTTTGTGCCAAACGTTAAACAAACGATACTCGTTACAGGAAATGTAGTCATTTCCGTTGACTATTTTAAACGGTTTTTAGCTTCTTTGCGTATGCTGGTTGGAGGCCGTTTAACCAGTTACGAAAGCTTGCTCGACCGAGCCCGTCGCGAAGCTATTTTACGCTTACAAGAGCAAGCGGATCTACATAATGCAAGCTCTGTCTATAACCTAAAGTTTGAAACCAGCTCGATATCAAAAGGCGCTAAAGACCGGGTAGGTAGCATCGAAGTATTGGCTTACGGCACAGCGTTGATTTGCGAATGATGCCAGAAGAAAATCCTCGGCTGCCCGAGGGAATTAACGTCAGCTCAAGCCACCCAGTGAAAGATTTAATTCTTTTATCACTGGGTGTCTGTGTCGCGTTTGTCCTCACTGCACTGGTGTTGTGGTATTCGCTGACGTTCATCGTGCGGTTTGTTCCATTAAGCTGGGAAAGCCGGATTGCTGATCCGTTTGTTAAACCTTTTAAGGCTGATTCGGCACAACAGTTAGAACTCCAGGAAAGACTAAACAAAATTTTAGTTGCCATGGACTATCAAGGGGAAAGCCCAATACAGGTCACCATCATCGAAAGCGATGAGATGAATGCCTTTGCTACCTTAGGTGGGCACATTTTTGTTTTGACTGGCTTATTAAATGCGCTCGAATCGGAGATGGGTTTAGATATGGTACTGGCGCATGAAGCGGCGCATATACTACATCGTGATCCGATTAAGTCTGCCACCGGCATGCTAGGCATCAGTCTGGTCACGGCCCTTGTTACTGGCAACGGCAATTTTGCCCAAACCCGCGGACTAATGCACTCGGGAAACCAATTATTATTTTTAAACAACAGCCGCGAGCAAGAACGGGCTGCTGATAAAGCGGCACTCAATGCGCTTATCGAGCTTTATGGCCACATCGATGGCGCGGAAGAGTTATTTTTAACACTCCGGAATGACCGTTCGACGAATATTCCGGTTATATTATCTAGCCACCCACACCCCGATGAACGAATCGACTATATTCTACAATACCTGAAGGAAGAACGGCCTCAATGAGTCATGTTTCACCTCAAGAGCACTCACATGCGCTCGATGGCCCTATTGTCAGTACTTTTTATCGTTACCTGGTTCCCTCCATTGTAGGCATGCTGGCAATGACTTCTGCTTCCTTGGTGGATGGTATCTTTATTGGTAACTACGTTGGCGTGTCGGCATTGGCCGCTGTTAACCTTATTATTCCTATCATTGCCTTACTATTTGGCGTTGGCTTAATGCTCTCAGTAGGTGGCTCTGTCAGAGGCGGTAAATATTTAGGTGAGCAAAAAACGAACGCGGCTTCGGCAATTTTCAGCAAAACGTTAATCGCCGTCCTGTGCTATGCCATTGGCGTTATTAGCTTGGGTCTTATTTTTGAAGAATCACTCTTTCGCTTGTTGGGGGCCGATGCCGATCTCATGAACCTAATGAGTGAATACTATCGTGTCATTATGCCGTTCTTTTTTGCCCAGCTTGGAACCATCGTGTTGTATTTCTTTGTCCGCCTCGATGGCTTCCCCTCCTTAACTGCCAGCGCTTTAGTGGTGGGGGCCATCATCAATATTGGCCTAGACTACTTGTTTATCGCTAAATTCGGTTGGGGTTTGTCTGGGGCTGCTTGGGCAACGGGGTTATCACAACTGTTTCCTTTACTTGTTTTACTTGGTTATTTTTTTAGTAAATCACGAAAGCTTAGGTTTTCTTTAATACAGAAAAATTGGTACGAAGTTATTCAAGCCGCCTACAACGGTCTATCTGAGTTCATCAATGAAATATCAGGTGGTATTATTGCCTTCTTGTTTAACTTGATGCTCATTCATCGAGCGGGCGTTGACGGCGTTGCTGCAATGACCGTCATGAACTATCTAATGATGATGGGCTTTATGGTGTTTTTTGCCATTAGTGATACTAGCCAAGTCATGATGAGCCAAAATTTTGGTGCACAGAACAGAAAGCGGATGAACAAGTTCTTTTTGGTTGCTGCCTGCAATGTGTTGTTGATCAGCGTGAGCTGTATTTTTTTGCTGTTGTTCTTTAACGAATCTTTGATTTTAATTTTTCTGTCCGATGAAGGCAGTGAAGCTGCTCTCGCCTTAGCAACGGAGTTTGTTCATTACGTATGGCCTTTGTTCTTGTTTGCTGGACTCAACATGCTAATTTCTGGCTACTTAACCTCTATACATTTAGCCTTTCAATCTGGTGTGGTTGCAATATGCCGAAGCCTAATTTTACCTGCGACCCTGTTGTCGAGCTTATATTATCTTCTGCCTGATTATCGCTTCATTTACGCACTGGCCATCGGTGAAGTGCTGACCTTTGCTTTAGCTGTTTTTTACTTGGTGCATCATCGGCCGTCAAGGGCTCTTGCCAATAGTCAATAGGCACTGACTCAGGTCAGCACCTATTGAAGGCTCTAAGCATAGTGAAATAAGCGATTCGCATTGGCGTAACTTTGCTCTAAAACAGTCTCAACCGATAATTCTTTAACTTCGGCGACCTTTTCAATAATAAAGGGTAAGTATTTAGATTCATTTTGTCGGCCACGATAGGGGGCCGGTGTTAAATAGGGAGCATCGGTCTCAACGACCAGCTGTTCTATTGGCGTAATTCTCAATACATCACGGACGTTCTCCGCTTTATTAAAAGTAATAATGCCATTAAAGCCAAGCATAAAACCTTCGTTTAAACAAAATTCGGCTAACGGTATACCTGAGGTAAAGCTATGAATAACGCCTTTACGTTTCAGGTCTGAGGCGAAATTTTTCAAAATGGCTTGCGTATCTGCATCGGCTTCACGGGTGTGTACAACAATCGGCTGATCAAGATCAACGGCGATGGCGAGCTGCTCTTCAAACACCTTGCGCTGGATAGCTCTATCCGCATGATCATAGAAATAATCTAAACCAATCTCACCAATGGCGACTATTTTTTTGCTTGCGCCAAACTCTCGAATCTCTATGGCAGTTTGCTCAGTGAACTTTTCAGCATCGTGTGGATGCACGCCTTGCGTTCCGTAGATCATATCGTTTAGCGTTAAGTCCCGAACGGTTTTAAGGTTATCTGGCGATACGGCTATGGTGACAATTTTTTCAACACCGACTGCTTGAGCACCCGCCAGTACTTCGCTTAATTCAGCTTCTTTCAAATAATCTAAATGGCAGTGTGTTTCAATAATTGGGTAATTAAAAATGGGAATGTCGCGCTTTTTGCTCATCTTTGACTCTATATTATTAATCCAATACCTAGTTTAGGGGATTCTAGTTGAAATTGGCAGTTTCGCATTGGTGAGCCGCTTTATATACCACCCTAACTGTACAGTGTTCCAATTAACATCGGCCACAATAGGCTTTGTAATTTGTGCATTTTATAGATAGCGTATAGCCCGTTTATTACAATATGTACTATAAATAGTGGATAACTTCTTAAAAAATAGAGGCATCATGGCATATTTTGTTGCTAGTTCCGTTGTAAACGAACCCGAAGTAGCCAATATACTTGCCTATCGCTTGTATGAGCGTTCGATGGGGACGCTATACAGTCATGGCTCGTTTTGCTTAATTAGTGTGTTTCTTTTATATGGATTAATTCCAACTCAGGCATTACTGCTTTGGGCAGGCTTGCTTTTTTGCAACCTCATTGTAAGAGGGTTGCATGTAAAAAAGTGGTTAAGCTCTAACGAAGAGCAACGTAAAGGCGTTTGGATGTCAAAGATGGCTGCCATTACGTCTCTTATTAATGGCATTTTATGGGCCAGTACCGTCTTCTTTTTAGATTTTACCGCTTTCCCGTTTGTTTCATTAGCCCTGACCATCATGGTTATTGGTTTGGCAGCTGGCGCAGCAGTATTTGCCGCCTATTATATCCCTGCTTTCTACTTAGCGGTGGTTCCTTATTTAGGCAGCCAAATACTTTTTCATCTCTATAATTTCAGCTTTCAATCTTTGCTGATCGCCTTGATTCTCGTTATTTTCGGCGCCATGCTCTATGGCCAAGCTTTGCAACTCAACAAGGTACAGCGAAGCAATGTGATTAATGAGCTTGAAAATAAAAATTTGATAGAACGCCTAACCTCTGCCAATGCGATTTTAAAAGAGGTTTCGCAGCTAGATCATTTAACGGGGTGTTTTAATCGACGGCATTTTGACAAAGTCATTGCTTATATGTGGTCACGGTATAAAGAAAAAGACCAAGCATTTGGGTTAATTGCTATCGATCTAGATAACTTCAAACATCTTAATGATACTTACGGTCACCAAGCTGGAGATTCTGCATTGATAGCTGCCACGACAATTTTTAAGACACATTTACGCCAAAGTGATGTGGCTTGTCGATTTGGCGGCGATGAGTTTTCACTTATTTTGCCCCAAACAAATAAGACACAAACTTTTGAAATCGCTGATCGTATTCGTCATTCAATGCAAAACGCTAGTCACGATGTAAATGGCAAACTAATTTCAATTACGGCCAGCTTGGGTGTTAGCTCGTCAGATGATGCAACGAGTATCGATGAACTCATTCAAAAAGCAGACGATGCTATGTACCTGAGCAAAAAAGCAGGCCGCAACAAGGTTAGTTAAGCATAGCCTTCTGGCTGACCCAACAGGCCTCGGGTTACGAGAACAACACCTTTCTCTGAAATTCTGAAGCCGTTTCTCTTGTCCTCTTCGGCATCTTGACCAACATTCATGTTGTCTGGAACAACACAGCCACGATCGATTATGGCATTGGTAATTTTACAATTACTACCGATCGTCACCTGCGGTAAAATCACCGCACCTTTAATATGACTTTGCGAGTTAACCGTGACTTCAGAGAATAGGACTGAGCTTTCAATATGGGCACCTGAAATAATGCAACCGCCTGACACCAAGGAATCAACCGCCATGCCTCGACGCTCATCCGAATTAAACACAAATTTCGCTGGCGGCAATTGTGTTTGCGCTGTCCAAATTGGCCAATCTGGATCATACATATTCAACGCTGGTACCGTTGATACCAGCTCCATATTGGCTTCCCAGAATGAATCTAACGTACCTACATCTCGCCAATAAGCCCGCTCGCCCGTTTCTAAATCGCGGAATGGGAAGGCTTGAACATGGTGTGTATCGACTACTTTGGGAATAATATCATTACCAAAGTCATGCGTGGTTCCTTCTGTAGTTGCGTTTATTTGCAGTTGTTCAAATAAGAATTCGGTATTAAAAATATAGTTGCCCATGGACGCGAGTGTTAAATCTGTCTGACCTGGAATGGGCGTAGGGTGCTCAGGCTTTTCTTCAAAACCGATTATTCTGTTGGTGTCGTCGACTTTCATAACACCAAAGGCACCTGCGGCTTCTTTAATGGGTACTTCTAAGCAAGAGACGGTCATTTCAGCGCCACTTTCTACGTGGGCCACGAGCATTGCACCATAATCCATTTTATAAATATGGTCACCAGAGAGTACTAATACGTACTTAGGGCGCTCAGCTCGGATAATATCAAGGTTCTGATAGATGGCATCAGCAGTACCGAGATACCAATCTTCTGAATAGCGTTGTGAGGCCGGTAGTATCTCGACAAATTCGCCCAACTCTTTCTTAAAGTGGCTCCAGCCATGAACTAAATGGCGAACTAAGGAGTGGGCTTTATATTGAGTCAAAACACCAACTCTTCGTATACCTGAGTTAATGCAGTTAGATAAAGGGAAGTCAATAATTCGGTATTTACCACCAAAATAGAGCGCTGGTTTTGCGCGCCAACCGGTTAATTCGTGCAGCCGTGATCCACGACCACCAGCTAGGACCAAGGCAAAAGTATCTTTGGTTAAGCGACTAACGTAGCGGGGGTTTTGATCATTCATAGCGATATCCTATTGAGCAAAATTAAGTACGGTACAGCCCTATGCTCAGAATTCCCAAACAGTTAGACAATACTTATGTGTATTTTTAGTTTTTATTTTAAGTTTCACTCTCACAGTTAAATATAGCTGCTCTGTCGAGGAATAAAAGCCTAATTTAAGAATAGCCATTGCTAATGTATTTGCGTTATTACCCTAGGCCAATGGTGGTAGGAGCTACAACAAGGTAGAATGCGCGCAAATTTATTATTGGAGCGGGTATATATGCGTCGTGATCTTGCGTTTAACTTTTCTCGAGTAACCGAAGCGGCAGCATTAGCCGGCTATAATTGGCTAGGGCGCGGTGACAAAAACAAAGCCGATGGTGCTGCCGTTGAAGTGATGCGCTCAATGCTAAATAAAGTCGATTTCGACGGTGAAATAGTTATCGGCGAAGGCGAGATTGACGATGCGCCTATGCTGTATATCGGTGAGAAAGTGGGTACCGGCAAAGGCGATGCTTGCGACATTGCCGTTGACCCGATTGAAGGCACGCGAATGACAGCGATGGGTCAATCGAATGCGGTTGCTGTTATGGCGGTAGGTGAAAAAGGTGCCTTTCTTAAAGCACCCGATATGTATATGGAAAAACTGGTGGTCGGCCCCGAAGCCAAAGGCTTTATCGACTTAACCCTGCCATTAGAACAAAATATCAAACTCGTAGCCAAAGCACTGAATAAAAAACTTGAAGACTTAGTTGTGGTGACGCTAGCCAAGCCAAGACACGATGCCGCTATTGCGATGATTCAAAAAATGGGTGCTCGAGTGTTTGCCCTACCTGACGGTGATGTTGCCGCAAGCATCTTAACTTGCATGCCAGAAAGTGAAGTCGACATGATGTACTGCATTGGTGGAGCGCCTGAAGGGGTTATTTCTGCTGCGGTGATTCGCGCCTTAGGCGGAGATATGCAAGGGCGTTTGGTTTTACGAACTGAAGCAAAAGGCAACGATCCTGAAACCGTCGCGTTAGCAGAAGATGAGAAGCGTCGCTGCAAAGAAATGGGCGTTGAGCCCAATGTTATTTTTAAGCTAGAAGAGATGGTAAGGTCAGACAATATTGTCTTTTCAGCAACCGGTATTACCAAAGGCGATTTACTAGAAGGTATTCTCCGTCGCGGTAATTTAGCCACCACCGAAACCTTATTGATTCGTGGCAAAAGCCGAACCGTTCGCAAGATCCAGTCAACTCACTACTTAGACCGCAAAGATGACGATATCAAAGAGCTTATCTTAGCGAAAAATACCTAACAAATTCGTTGGGTTTTACTCAAACGGGTAAATGGGGCCGTATTCCGATCGGATACGCTCCATTAACTTAGCTAACATTAAGGCGTCTGCCCAAGTGTGCTTAGGCGATTCAACTAAACCGGCTTTAATACATCGATTCACTTCGTCGAATTCGTAACCCCAGCCTCTGTTCGTTAGGGTAAAGTATTCTGTCTCTATGGGTTGGCCCGCAATCGACCAATGCACTGCATTCGCGGCAAACCAAGGCGATTCAAACTCAACATACCCCTGAGTACCAGAAATGACGGCTTTGGTGGGTAAATGGGTATCGAGTCGATAAGTTAAGCTTGCGCTCACACCATGTGGATAACTTAATAAAACATCGCTGGCGAGATCGACACCGGTATCAGCCATAACAACATTGGCGTGAATATGCTCTGGCTCACCTAAAACAAAGGTAGGTAGCAATAACGGATATATACCGATATCGAACATAGCGCCACCGGCAAGCTGAGGGTTTAGTAAACGCTGCTGGTGATCATCAACATTAACTCTAAAGCCGAAATTTGCTGAAATATGACGAACTTCGCCAATTTTACCGGACTTTACTTGATCTACTACGGCAGAAAAGGTCGGAGAAAAACGAGTCCATAAAGCCTCTGCACAAAAACGATTGTTAGCCTTCGCCGCCGCTATGACTGCTTCAGTTTGGGTGACACTCAATGATAATGGTTTTTCAACTAAGACGTGCTTACCTGCATTCAATGCCGCGATGGCCATTTGGTCATGTGTGGTATGAACACCGGCGATATAAATAGCGTCTATGTCGGGGTTCGCAAGAAGCTCTTGGTAATCACTGTAAGCAAAACCAAGGTCGTGTTTTTGCGCGAATGCCTGGGCTCGATCTGAATTACTTGAAAAAACAGCCTTAAACTCTCCAGATTCGATTGCTTTCGTATCCTCTAAAAAAAGAGTCGCCATAGCTCCGGTTCCGGCTACACCCCAAACAATCATATCTATTCCTTACTGTTGCTTATTGTGATTTTAATTTTTTGAATTAACTGCTGTATATCCATAGGATCTGGCGGTTGGTCACTATGATATACCAAACGTGAAGGAGATTTAGATCTTAAATATCGGACCTGCTCACATAAGGCTTGGAATTGCTCTGGTGTCGCCGCTTCTTTCCCGCCATAGGCGATAACAGCAGCTTCGGGCATTTGATCGGTATTATTAATAGGGTCAGTTTCGCCTTCTTGCAGCGCTCGTGCAGAAATAAAATGAGGGCTTACCAAAGACCAGCTATCACTAAAATCATCTACGTTGAGGTGACTTGCAATATCATAGTCAATATCGACAAAAACCATTTTTGCATCACTCACTTCGCCATACATAAGATAACCAATGTCATTGGCTCTTAGCTGGTGAAGCAAATAAACCAGTGCAGGCGGGACTGGCAAGTTTGCAAAAAAGTTCTTATCCATAGCAAAATCAACACTTCATTTTACGGTTAGTTTAGCCCAATTTAAAACGAGTGTTTTTATAAATTAGTCTAATAGGCGTTAAAAATATTAGAGCTGCCATTCTATTCCATCTAAAAATACGGCTGCTCGCGTTACCCTTGTTTCTAAAGATGGCTTATAAAGCATTGAAACTTTTATCCAATCACTACCGTCTAAATATATTCGGTGTTCCTGGGTTCTACCTTCTGCATCATAAAAAGCATAGCTTGCGCGAGTTGGTGACTTTTCAATAGGCTTTAGAACCGCGCCAGCGACCGTTTTACGATCTTGTTCGGCCATTTCTTCAACCCACTGCCCAAAGGGTTTGTTTAGTGGCGATTTCTGTACCATAAAGATCATTCGCTTGCGCTCTAAAACCCAGACCTCTGGCTCTATAGAGGTGTTCTCAGGCTGCGCCTCCCAGGTCACACTCAAATTCGTTGAGACTTGCTGGGTTACATAGTCCGGTTGGTCTATTTTAGGTGCACGTGTCGGCCACTGCATATAGAAAAAGCCAGCTGTCAGTATTATCAGTAGCCAGCCTGTAGGTTCTTTCAGTAATCGGGGTAAACGCTTTAATGCTTTGGTCATAGTACCTAGTCTTGAATTTTGGAGAATTCTTTATCAAGTTCAAATCGTCGGGATGTCACATAGGATTCCATTTTACTGGTACGCGCCATAATGACGTCTAGCCGATCTTTTGCAAGCGTTAAGCGTTCACTTGGGTTTGACCGATAACGAAACATATTCACTGGGCGGTCTTCATGTAAGTGCTCATCGTAACGATAGCGAGTGTTAACACTACCATGTTTTGGTCGCTGTGCCATTGCGATCCATGCGCCTATGTAAGCAAAAAACATTAGGGTATTAAAAAACAAGAAACCACCAAATGCAGCCAAGCGTACAACCCAAGGCTCAACATTAAAGTGATCAGCTAAGCCGGCACAGACACCTGCTAACTTTTTATTCGACATGTTTCGATACAAGTTCATGCCATAGCCTGCTTTGCGGCGGGCCCACCAATCGGACCCCGAGTCAAGGCTGAACGCTTCGTTGTGGTAACGGCCCTGGCGTTTATTACGTTGCGATCTCATCACGCCTCCTTATTTAACTTCTGAATCACGACGCCACTGAGGGTTTCGTTCATCCAGTATGGTTTCTAGAGTTTCCATGCGGTCTGTTAAGCGATCAAGTGTCCTCAATAAATCATCGAGAGTCGCTTGATCGGTTTCAGTCAATCCGCCGCTATTTTTGCTTTTATACCGGTAGTGCATGGTCAGCCATAAAGGCATGACGATGACCATGAACAGTATTGTCGGTACAAATATAAAATCGAAAAATTGCATCTGTTACCCCTGCTTCATATCCTTGCGAAGCTTTTCTAACGCTTCATTAACAGAGTCATCTTTAGCCAGCGAATCTATTTCACTTTTTAGGCCTTGTTTAGGGTCGCGACCAAGATCATCTGCTTCTATTTGGCTTTCCATGGTATCCATACGTCGCTCATAGTGTTCGAACTTTTCAAACGCATCGGTCAATTGCTCTCGACTCAGTTGGCCGCGAGTACGCATACGAGTGGAAACCGTTTTTTGGCGCATTAATAATGCTTTTTGCTTTGCTTTGGCATCGTTGAGCTTTTGCTGCAACTGGCCCACTTCTTCAGACAAATGCGCTAAATGATCATCTAATGCGACAAATTCTTTTTCGACAACAGCGACTTCATCATCGATCGATTGTTTTTCGGCAATGGCGGCACGTGCTAAGTCTTCACGCTCTTTATCTAGAGCTAAGCGAGCTTTCGTTTCCCAATCCATGGCTTCAGCTTTTAGGCGACCTAAACGACGCTCCGCGTCTTTTTTATCGGCAATAACTCGCGCTGAGCTTGATCTCACTTCAACGAGCGTTTCTTCCATTTCTTGAATGATCAAGCGGATCATTTTTTCAGGATCTTCCGCGCGGTCAAGCAAAGAGTTTAGGTTACTGTTAATAATGTCACTGAGTCTTGAAAAAATACCCATGAGTTTTCTCCTGGTTCAAATGTGTATAAATAATAAGAAGGCTATCTTTTAACGAATCGATTCACGGTTTCTAGCAGCAATGCTGAAACACCAAAACTTAACAAACCAGCCCAAACAAAGGTAACGGCAGCTAAAGCGCTGCTGAGTGTAATTAACCCTAAGTAAAGTGGTGTGCGCTCTGTCAATTCCATGATAATCCCTCCATTTTGTTATATTTTTACATTTCACGATGCGTGCCAACTTTTAACTCATTGATTTTAAAGGGTTTTATATAATACTGACTTATGGGCGGTCGATTTATTTAAGCAATTAGGCTAAGTTATTTAGCGAATCTAACCACAATATCTAAGGTTTGCTCATGGAACGGAATCAATCGCAGCGCATGATTGGTGAAAGCTCAGCACTTTCCGATGTTTTTGACCAAGTTTCACAGGTTGCACCGCTTAACCGTCCTATTTTAGTAGTCGGTGAGCGCGGCACAGGTAAAGAGCTAATCGCCGAACGTTTGCATTACTTATCATCTCGCTGGGAAGGGCCTTTTTTAAAGGTGAATTGCGGTGCAATCAGCGAAGCCTTACTAGATGCTGACTTGTTTGGTTATGAACCGGGTGCCTTCACGGGCGCGAATAAGGTCAATAAAGGCCGCTTTGAACGTGCCGACGAAGGCACCTTATTTCTCGATGAACTTGGCAATATGTCAGCACAATTGCAGGAGAAGCTGCTCAGAGTGATCGAATACGGCGAATTTGAACGTCTGGGCGGGCAAAAAACTTTGAAGGTCAATGTCCGTATTATTGCCGCCACCAATGAACATCTACCCGCGCTGGCCGCAACTGGAAAATTCAGAGAAGACTTACTCGATCGACTCGCCTTTGATGTCATTACCTTACCACCACTGCGATCACGAGAAGACGACATTATGCGCCTTGCCGAGCATTTTGCTGTCAGCATGAGTACAGAATTGGGTTGGCAGGTGTTTCCTGGCTTTACCGCCGAGGTACAAGAGCAACTGCGTAAACACCCGTTTTATGGCAACGTTCGTGAGTTAAAAAACATCGTTGAACGCAGTGTTTATCGTTGGGGGAACGCTGAGTTAGAAATAGCAGAATTGGTCATTGACCCCTTCGATTCACTCTGGTCACCTAAAGGCAAACATCTACAATCGTCTACAAATAAGGCTGCGACGATCGACTCAACGATCGGCTTCAGTGAACAGGTCGCGCGTTATGAGGTTCAGCTGTTAAAACAAGCTTTAGATCAGAATGATCAGCACCAAGGTAAAGCCTCGGAGGCACTGGGGTTAACCTATCACCAGTTCCGTAGCCAATTGCGTAAACATGGGATTATTGGTAAAGATAAGCTGTAACTGACACCAAAGTCGAATAGACGATGATGGATTAAAAGCGCTTACTAAACAAAAAAAGTGAGTGTTTATGGCCAATCATCGAATCTTTACCGCAGTTATATTAACGGTTATCAGCCTATTATTTGCAGGCTTGTTTTTAAATTCACCCTATCAAGTTTGGATGGTCATGGCGACCCTTGGGCTTATCACTGGTGTTTCATTCCGAGTTGGCCAACGCCATGTCATCACCGGTTTTGGTATCGGCCTAGCATTGACCATTGTGCGCGAATACCTAACCTACGGTGATATCATCCGACTAACCGCACCAGTTTACTTTGCGGGGTATCTATTTGCAGTGGCCACCAGCTTGTTGGTACGAACGGCCTTATTAAGTAAATTATTTAAGTCGAACAAAGCTACGCCTGAAGCCAACGCTTAATTCAGCACCACACAAACAAAAAAGCCACAACGTTCCCGTTATGGCTTTTTTTACTCGCAGCTCATAATTCTACTGCGCCACGATGCTAGCTTTTGGGTTCCGGTATAAATTTAAGCCGTTCATAACAACTCGCTAGGCTCAAACAGTCATTCACTTTTAAATTTAAACCCTCACCCTCGCTACCATCTAATACGACTCAGGCACCGCTTTTAATCTCTTACTTGCAGCTTCTTCTAAACCGCTTCCGACCCTGTTTCGCCGGTTCGAATTCGAATCACTTGCTCAAGCGGCGAGACAAATATTTTACCATCACCTATTTTGCCCGTCGCAGCAGAGCGTGAAACGGCATCAATGACGGCGTCAACTTTGTCATCGTCAATGGCGACTTCTAACTTAATCTTCGGCAAGAAATCAACTACGTATTCAGCACCTCGATAAAGTTCTGTGTGTCCTTTCTGGCGCCCGAAACCTTTAACTTCTGTAACGGTAATACCTTGAACACCTACTTCAGACAATGCTTCTCGAACATCGTCTAACTTGAAAGGTTTGATGATTGCAGTCACCAGCTTCATAGATAATTCCTTTGCGTATGTATTGTTAAAGCCCCATTAGTTTACTGGGGCTTGTGGTTCTTTATCAAGCAAACGTTCTACTGTGGCTATTGATTACAAATCTTTGCTCGACTTTATAACTTTACTGACGATGCCGTAATCAATAGCCTCGGCAGTCGTCATCCAGTTATCTCGCTCGATATCAGTACGAACTCGATCAATGGGCTGGCCGGTTGTTTCTGAGATGATACGCGCTAAACGTTCACGCATGTGGATAATTTGTTCAGCTTGAATAGCGATGTCACTTGCTTGTCCACCCACACCACCTGAAGGCTGATGAATAAGGAACCGAGTATTTGGCAAGCAATAACGGTCTTCTTTCTCAGCCGCTAGGAAAATATGCGTACCTGCACTGGCGACATAGCCGGTACCGACAATCTTAACCTTGGGCTCAATAAACTGAATCACATCGTGAATAGTATCGCCGGCTTCAACGTGTCCGCCTTGGCTGTTTATAAACAACACGATGTCATCGTTTGATTCTTCAGCCAATGCCAACAGCTGCGCTATGACACGCTTGGCCATTTTTTGGTTAATTTCTTCAACAATTAACACTTTACGACCAGAGAACAAACGCTCTCCAACGGGATCCATCGATTTTTCTTCGTCTTTCACATTATTCTCCTTCGAATCAATAACCTTAGTATAGCGCGTGTTCAGCGAATGATTTAGTAAACCTTGTTCTTGACTGGTGTTTTTTCTTTGGTGGCTATGGCCGGTCAGTCAAGCACAGTCAAAATTAGGGACGCTGTAAACCCATCCATGGGCGCTCAGTTGAAACATCCATGTTTCAAATGCCCTGATTTTAACTATGCTTGACTGGCCTTACTTATTAACTCGTGAATAACCTGCGATACTCTAAGCGCCATCAAGCGTAACTAAGTTATTGATATTATTAAGTTTCTGGCTATTTTCACGTCATTGTTGTCAACGCCAATGGTAGCAGGCTGTTGCAAGTTATGCACAGAGGTTATCCCGAAGGTTATCCACAGATACTGTGCATTACTCTTTAGTCAACTTAGTCTTAACCCGATGCCTGTTCAATTTGTTCTGATAAATCTAGCCATTCCATTTCGGCTTCTTCAACTTCAGCTTTGAGACGACCTTGCTCTTTTAGCAAGGGTTGAAGTTTCGCTTTGTTGCCCGCTTCATAAAGAGTTGGGTCGCCCAGTTGAGTTTCAACCTCTGCAAGTGAGTTCTGCGCCTTTTCCAGGCGTGTTTCAACTTTTTTGAAAGCGCTAAGCAATGGTTTTAGTTTTTCTCGTTCAGCGGCGCGAGCTTGGCGTTGGGCTTTTTTGTCGGCAACACTTTCAACTGGAGCACCCTCATTGAGAGCTGCACTGGGCGCTTTCAGTAGCTCTTGGAAGTAATCTTCTAGATCACCGTCGTAATGGTCGACCCGGCCATCACGAACCCACCAGAATTCATCTGCGGTTGAATTGAGCATGTATCTATCGTGCGAGACTAAAATAACCGCGCCTTCGTATTCTTGCAGGGCAATGTTAAGAGACTCACGCATTTCTAAATCAAGGTGGTTGGTTGGCTCATCGAGTAATAATAGGTTTGGCTTTTGCCAAGCAATCATGGCTAACGCTACGCGGGCTTTTTCGCCACCGGAAAAGTTTTCGACTGGTTCGTCGGCGCGTTCGCCGGAAAAGCCAAAACGACCGACGAAGTTTTTTAGCTCTTGGTCACGGGTTTCTGGGTCAATTCGACGTAAGTGTAAAAAGGGTGAGGCGCTTTCATCGAGCGATTCAAGTTGATGCTGGGCAAAATAGCCTATGCGTAGGTTATGACCACGTACCACTTCACCGGCTTGCGGTTTTAAATCACCTACAAGAGCTTTAATAAGAGTGGATTTACCAGCGCCGTTCACACCTAACAAACCTAAACGTGACCCTGGTTGCAACGAGACATTGACGTTTTTCAAAATTGACTTGCCCGCTTCGTAGCCCAGATCAACTTCACTTAGGCTAACCACCGGATCAGAAACACGCTCACCCGTCGGAATGCTAATGTTGTAGCGATGACTGATTGAAATGGGTGCAGTCAATGTCAACTTTTCTAGCATCTTGACCCGACTTTGCGCTTGTTTGGCTTTGGTCGCCTTCGCTTTAAAACGACGAACAAATGATTCTAAGTGTTCTTTTTGCTGCTGCTGTTTATCGAAAGCTTGCTGCTGCTGAGCGAGTCGCTCTCCTTTTTGGCGTTCGTATTGGCTGTAGTTGCCACGATAGCCGATAAGTTTTTGTTGCTCAAAGCTCACCACCTGTGTCGCGACGCCATCCATAAAGTCGCGGTCATGCGATATCAGTAACAGAGTGCCTTGGTATTGCTTGAGCCATTGCTCTAGCCAATAACAGGTGTGTAAGTCTAAGTGGTTGGTCGGTTCATCGAGCAATAGCAAATCAGATGGGCTCATTAATGCACGCGCCAAGTTTAACCGAACACGCCAACCACCGGAGAATTCTGAAACCTTCTTAGAGAACTCATTCACAACAAAGCCCAAGCCTGCTAAAAGCTGTTCAGCTTGATGTTGCTTATCAAAGGCATGGTATGTATCTAATGCCCCTAGGGCATCTGCCATGGCATGATCATCTTCGCTTAACTGAGCCTTGGCGAGATCTGACTGTAAGTCACGTAGATGCTGGTCACCATCGAGTACAAAGTCGATTGCACTGCGATCTACCTCTACAATCTCTTGCTTCATGTGCGACAATCGCCACTGTTTCGGCACGTCAACACTACCGGCATCAACCTGCAGTTCGTGTTGAAGCACACGGAATAGGGTTGTTTTACCAGTACCATTTGCACCAATCACGGCAATGCGTTCACCGGTATTGAAGATGATAGAGGTATTATCGAGCAGTGGTTTACCACCAAGCTGTAAAGAAATATTTGAGAGTTTAATCATGGGGCGGGAGTTTACCAACGTGTTGTATGCTAAGCCATTGTGGAAGTACGCTATTGACGTATATTCTGAAAATAAAGTCGAATTCTTACATTACCAAGACCAGTATCAACTGTGTGTGAACGACCTAATTGTCTTAGGTTTTTGCCAAGAACTTAAATTGGTACCCAACAATTACTGGTGGCACGAAGAAAGCACCCAAAATCTCAGAGATATTATTACCAGCTTAAGACAGCTTCGAAACTCACCGATGAATGCCTCGAATCGACAAATAATATTAATAGTCGAGCTTGAGTGTGAAAAAATGGATCTAGAAATTATTGCCAGTCAATTTCGCACCAGCGCCAACGGTTCTTGGCTAATTGATACTTACTGCGAAGCTCATCCACAAGCGAGTAAGCCCAAACTAGAAAAATTCATAACATCACTTAAAACAAAAAAGGGAGCCGAAGCTCCCTAGTTTGTTTAATCTTAACGCTAATTATGCATCAGATTT
>NZ_JBKEGY010000001.1:0-333543 GCF_046710285.1 Reinekea sp. | reverse complement strand
TTACCCCTTCGATGCATCTCTATTTTGAAGCCGCTGCCGTGGTGATTACCTTAGTAGTACTCGGTAAATGGCTGGAAGAACGAGCAAAAAACTTAACCGGCGATGCCATTCGTCAGCTAATGCGTTTGCAACCGGCCAGCGCCAATAAGTGGCAAGACGGTAACCTCGTTAAAACAACCATAACCGAACTTTTAGCGGGCGATGAGATTCAAATTACCCCCGGCGAAACAATGCCAGCAGACGGTATTATTGTCAGTGGCTCTACGGCCATTGATGAATCGATGTTAACCGGAGAAAGCTTACCCGTTACTAAATCACAAGGTGATGTGGTGTTAGCCGGAACCAACAATGGCAATGGCAGTGTGCGCGTACAATTGCAATCAACCTCGGAACATTTCCGACTCAAGCAGATTGTCGATTTAGTCAATGACGCTCAGATGAAAAAACCTGAAATTCAAAAAACAGTCGATAAAATTGCCGCCGTTTTTGTCCCCGTCGTCATTGCTATCGCGGCGATTACTTTAGTTGGCCAATGGTGGTTTAACTCATTTGATGTTGCCTTAATGGCCGCTGTGTCCGTTTTAGTTATTGCCTGCCCTTGTGCCCTTGGCCTAGCGACACCCACCGCCATAATGGCGTCTAGCGGCGTGGGTGCCCGCTACGGTGTACTGATACGAGACATAGACCAACTCGGCCTATTAGCGAACACTAAAACCATTGTTTTTGATAAAACTGGTACCTTAACTCAAGGCCAACCGAGCGTTGTTAATCTTGAATCGTTTAGCGATGATCCTAGCTTGCTGGCAAACATTAAGAACATTGCCCAAAATAGCCAACACCCTTTAGCAAATGCAATTTCTGAGCACTTAAAAAAAGAACCCGGCATAGAAAGTGAGTTTGAATTTGAAGACATTCCTGGCCAAGGCGTAAAAGCCAGCTTTGGTGAAAACCAATTCCTTTTTGGTAGTGAAAAACTGTTAACCAAACAGGGATTAACCATACCGACTGAGTATCAGCCAGCCGAAGGGCACGCTGCTAGTTTAGTTTGGGTCAGTAAAAACGATCAGGTCATTGCTCGGTTTGATATTGAAGACCAAGTACGTGACGACGCAAAAAATACCATTAAGCAACTACATGCGCGCAAAATTGAAACTTGGATGCTCTCGGGCGATAACCCTGCTGCTGCCAATGCAGCTGGAGAAAAACTGGGCATTACCAACGTAATTGGCGGTTTAATGCCAGAGCATAAAGCCCAAGCCATTAATCAACTTATGAAAGACCACGACTCAGTTGTTATGGTCGGCGATGGCATAAACGATGCCCCAGCACTCGCCGCTGCCAGCGCCAGTATCGCCATGGGCAGCGGAACCGATGTCGCCATGGATGCTGCTGGCATCACCTTAATGCAACCCCATTTATCGCTAATTTTAGTGGCCATCGATATCGCCAAAAAAGCACAATTGAAAATAAAACAAAACTTATTCTGGGCCTTTATTTATAACTGCATCGGCATACCTTTAGCTGCCTTTGGCTTCTTAAGCCCTATTGTTGCAGGCGCCGCCATGGCATTTTCAAGTGTCAGTGTGGTACTCAGTTCAATTTTATTACTAGCCTGGAAACCAAAACCATCCAAGGAGAAAACATTATGATCTCAATTAAAATAGAAGGCGCTACTTGCCAAGGTTGTGTGAAATCAATTAAAAATGCCATTGGTCAAGTAGCTGGTGTAAACTCAGTCGCGTTCGACCTAGAGACAAAAATTGCTAAGGTTGAAGGGTCTGTCTCATTAGACACACTAAACGATGCTGTCGAAGGCGCCGGATTCGATGTTGTAGAAAGCAACAGCGATTAGTATGAATTACTAGATACTCTAGAAAGATGATATATTTAAGGCGTTAAATCAGAATTTAAACATCATAATTTAAAGGTTTTCAATGGATTACAAAATTTTCTTAACAATCTTTGCGTCAGTCTTTATCGCAGAACTTGGCGATAAAACTCAGCTAGCCACCATGCTCTTCGCAGCCGATAAAGCCGTGAGTAAGTACACCGTGTTCTTTGCCGCCAGCGCCGCGTTAATAGTCGCCAGTGCAGTTGGCGTGTTAGCGGGTTCGGTCTTGTCTGAATACATCAATGAGAAGGTATTGCACTATATTGCCGGTGTTGGTTTTATAGCAATTGGTGCTTTTACTTTGTATAACGCTTAGCTATATTGGGGCACAATAAAAACCAGTATCCTATCACCACTGCCCCAAAAATAGTTTACGAAGGGTTCAGCGGTCCATTGCTTGAAATTTCGGTCGCCATAAACCCGTCCATGGGGGGGGTGATTCCAAACTATCGGACCGCAGTAGCAACTAACAGGCCTAGCTGAACTCATTAACGAGGCATATTAAATTGCTCAGTTCTATGGTTGAACCTTTTTTTGCGCTATGACAAACATTGAGTCTGACTCTTCAAATTCCTGATAACTCATCGTTGAAATGATGGTATAATTTTCAGAAATAATATCTAGGAGCCGTTCTTCTCGATAGTAGGTAAAGAGCAACCCTTCCATCTCTTGATTTTCTTCACCCATCCAAAATGAATGCGCTATTAGACCATCTTGAGTTAAACTATTTGCTTGCGCTCCAAGTGAAACGGACAACTCTACTTCCGTTAAGTGATGAAGAACTTTATTGGAATAGATACAGTCATATTTTTTCGCAACATTAAGCGATTTCACATCGAGCTGAAGAAAGTCAATGTCTGGGAATTTAATTTTTAATCGAATTAAAAACTCTTCAGAAAGATCCGATCCCGTCACTTGATAATGCTCCGCTAGGGACTGGATGTCAAAACCCGGGCCTGAACCCAATTCAAGAATAGACTTACCGTCATCAAGATGCTTCTGCATCATTTCATAGATATTACTGCCATCGTAGTCTGCACACATTTCAATGTATTTATCAACGCTTTCGGAATCATTATAGAAGCTCATTTGGTTTCCTTAATTTTACTTGGCTCAATAATATTGAGCACAGCCATTTATGACCTAGCGACTCTAAAGCCCAAGTCGTCTATCGCATAAGTTGGATGGCTTCTCCTGCGATTGGACGCCAAACAACCGCGCGAATCATCTGACCAGCCACCACCGCGAAATATACGATAGGAGCCGTATACATCAGGATCATATAAATCCCAACACCACTCCCATACATTGCCTAGCATATCGAACAACCCGAATTCGTTAGATTGTTTTAAGCCGACTTCATGGGTTGTTCCGTTTGCATTTCTCTCGTACCAAGCGATATCTTCGATTACTCCATACTGGACTGACTCAGAAAGGGCTCTGCATGAGTATTCCCATTCGGCATCTGTCGGTAACCTATAACCGTTGGCGCCCTGTATAATTTCAACCGATTCGTTTTCAACGTTTACATGGTAGTACTTATTTAACCCTGATGATTCACTGAGGGCGTTACAAAATTTGATCGCATCAAACCACGAAACATTCTCTACTGGTTTCTGTATACCACGAGAGATTGAAGGGTTGGTTAACATAACTTCGGAATATATTTCTTGAGTGATTAAATATTTACTCATTAGAAACGGTTCTATCGTGGCATTCCATGTTGTTTTTTTGCGATCATCCCGCAGGCATATTTCACCTTTCGGAATAGAGGTCATCCAGTCTTTAATCATAGCTTTCTGAGACTATCCTTTCAGAATTTATCATCCGTTTAACTGCTAAGTATCAAGTTCGTTAAATTTTATATACTCAACCGAACTTGGCATATTTTGAATACCCTTTATTAGGAAGCTCGGTTTTAGCACATAGTCTGAAATCTTAGCAACGGGAACCCATCTAAATAGTAAATTCACCTCAGCCTCTATACCAGCAAAATCAACTTCTGACTGGATGCTAGGCGCATTTGCAAACTCGGCCAAAAAGTAATTCGCGACTTCATGAAATTTTTTACCGCTATAAACGAAGAAGTTTTCTACATGCCATAATAGCCGAATCACTGAAGCTTCCAACCCGAGCTCCTCAAGCATTTCTCTAGGGATCGTATCTTCAGACGACTCAAAAAATTCCACACGGCCACCAGGAAGCGCCCAGAAATTATCTTTCTCAGATTTGTGTATCAGTACATGACCATCATGAATAATGACAGCTGCACTTCTATAATTGAAACGTTTGTCGCCTACGTCAAATTTTAACACTTAGTTTCCCCAACATGGGCTTGCACGAAAATCTAAACCTCTGAAAAATTTGTTTCAAACTGATCTATCAAGCCTAGTAACTGAGGTATGTAAGCTCTCGTATCTTCATAGCTGCCTAATACTTACAGGACTTCTGCGGTATTTTTCGCGTCCATTGCCTGCTCTTATTGATTTTTCCCAAGCCATTTCGAAGCTCCAGTAATCAAAATTCTAAGCAATTTAGTTCACCTTTAACATTTTGTTAAACATCTTAATTACTTTAATAATCCTGCAATACTGAAACCTTCTAATTACTTTGTCAATTTAACAGTCTACTAAAATGCCGTATAGACCTAAATACGGGGTGGGTATGCGCTCGCTAAGCTGTTGTGTTTAAAGAGGAGGTTATTTAGGAAGGGAAAACCCTAGTTCACTCATACAAAGCAAACTAGGGTGCTCTTTTAATAAAAGCGTTTAGAACAAGTCTGCGTCTAATGCCATTAAGGTTTCACTGCCGGCATTTACCTTGGCAGCATAGGCATGCGCTTCAGGTAAAATACGTGCGAAGAAGAATTGTCCTGCTGCAATTTTGCTGGTGTAAAAGTCGCCTTCTTTACCTTGCGCGGTGATCATCATTTTCGCCCACATAAATGCAAAAGCGGTTAAGCCAAATAAATCTAGGTAATCGCAGCTTGCTGCGCCAATGGCGAAGGCATCGCCTTTTGCAGAATCTAGAACGACTTTTGTTGAGCCTTCTAACAACCCTAAGGTTGTTTCTAACGCAGTGATCATGTCGCCTGCGCCTTTATTCTCAGCGATGAATGCGTCGATTTCAGATTTAAAAATAGCGAACGCTGCGCCATCGTTTGCAACGACTTTTCGGCCGACTAAATCTAATGCTTGAATACCGTTGGTGCCTTCGTAAATTTGTGCAATGCGAGCATCACGTACAAATTGCTCCATGCCCCATTCGCGAATAAAGCCATGACCGCCGAATACTTGCTGGCCCAATACCGTTGCATCGAATCCGCGATCGGTAAAGTAAGCTTTTGCGACTGGTGTCAGCAATGCAACCAGTGCATCGGCTTTTTGACGGGTATCGGTATCTTCATGGCCTTTGGCCATGTCGAGCCACATGCCAACGTAAGCGGCGAATGCGCGAGCGCCTTCGTTGTATGCACGCTGGGTTAATAACATGCGGCGAACATCTGGGTGCACAATAATCGGGTCAGCAACTTGGTCTTTGTTTACTGCACCGCCTGGTGAGCGTGATTGAATTCGGTCTTGTGCATAAGCGCGCGCAGATTGGTAAGACGCCTCGCCTAAGCCTATACCTTGCAAGCCAATGGATAAACGTTCGTAGTTCATCATGGTGAACATGGCAGCTAAGCCTTTGTTTTCTTCACCAATCAAAAAGCCTTTTGCGCCATCAAAGTTCATCACGCAGGTCGATGAGGCTTTGATGCCCATCTTATGTTCAATGCTGCCACAGCTTAGGCTGTTGGCATCGGCTAATGAGCCATCTTCGTTGACTAGTACTTTAGGTACTAGGAACAAAGAGATACCGCGAGGACCTGCGGGTGCATCGGGTAGCTTGGCTAACACTAGATGAATAATGTTATCGGTTAAGTCGTGCTCGCCACCGGTGATAAATATCTTGGTGCCGGTAATAGCATAGGTGCCATCATCGTTTGGCACAGCTTTGGTTTTTAATATGCCTAAGTCAGTGCCGCAATGCGGTTCAGTTAAGCACATAGACCCAGACCACCGGCCTTCATACATAGGCGGTAGGTAGGTTTCTTTTAGTTCTTGGCTGCCGTGATACAAAATACTTAAACACGCGCCGGTTGTGAGTGCTGGGTAAAGTGCAAAGGAGGTGTTTGATGCATAGAGCATTTCTTCAAACATAACTGTGAGCATTTTTGGCATGCCTTGGCCGCCAAACTCAACATCACCGCCTAAACCAACCCAGCCACTTTCTGCATAGGTTTTGTAAGCTTCTTTAAAGCCTGTTGGTGTTGTTACAACACCCTCATTAAACTGGCACTCTTCTTCATCACCGCTGCGGTTGATTGGGAACAATTCATTTTCGCACAGTCGAGCACCTTCTTCGAAAATGGCGTTTGCCAATTCAAGGTTTACTTCTGACGTTGTTGGCATAGAAGCCCAGATGCTATCGGCATCAAATACTTCGTTTAGAATAAATTGGATATCACGTAACGGCGCTTTATATTCAGCCATAGTGCCACCTATATTTTTAGTGTTGGAAGGGAGAACTGGGCTCTGATCAACAGAGCCCTTAGATATAAAACACTTAGAATGCGAAGTGCTCTTCAGCTAATGCCATGGTGCTTTCAACACCGGTTAACATCATTAAACGGTGTGATGCGGTGCGTGGCAAAATACGGTCGAAGTAGAATTTAGCCGTGGCAATTTTCGCTTTGTAGAAATCAGCTTCATCGGTACCTGCATCTAATTTCTCTTGAGCTGTTTTCGCCATAAGAAGCCAGAAGTACGCCATTGAAATATAGCCAGAGTACATTAAGTAATCTACGGCTGCGCCACCCACTTCATCGCGGTTTTGCATCGCTTTCATACCCACTTGCATGGTCAATTCGCCCCATTCTTTGTTCAGTGTCGCTAGCTGATCAGCCATTGGTTTCAATGTTGCATTTTCTGCTTCAGATTTACAAAGCTTATGAACCAACTTAGTGAAACCTTTTAACGCTTCGCCTTGAGTCATTAGGATTTTACGACCTAATAAATCAAGTGCTTGAATGCCTGTTGTGCCTTCGTACAACTGAGAAATACGGTTATCACGAACAATTTGCTCCATGCCCCATTCTTTAATGAAACCATGACCGCCGTACACCTGAACACCTAAGTTCGCGGCTTCAGTACCTACTTCTGTTAAGAAGGCTTTCGCGATAGGCGTTAAGAACGTCAACATATCGTTGGCTGCTTTAACTTCTGCTTCGTCTTTTGATTGCTTAACTGTATCAACCAAGAAAGTAGCATAAGTCATCATGGCACGACCGCCTTCAGCGAATGACTTTTGAGTCATCAACATACGACGAACATCTGGGTGAACAATAATTGGGTCAGCTGGTTTATCTGGCGCTTTAGGGCCAGTTAAAGAACGCATGGCTAAACGCTCACGTGCGTATTCTAATGCGCCTTGGAAAGAAAGTTCAGAAGATGCAACGCCCTGCTCAGCTGTACCTAAACGTGCAAAGTTCATAAAGGTGAACATGCAACGAAGGCCTTCATTTTCTGGGCCAATTAAGAAGCCCGTCGCTTTATCGAAGTTCATGACGCAAGTAGAGTTACCGTGGATACCCATTTTGTGCTCAATAGAGCCACAACGTACTTCATTACGCGTTCCATCTGGTAAGAACTTAGGCACGATGAACAACGAAATACCCTTAGTACCTTCTGGTGCGCCAGGTAGACGAGCCAGTGCAATATGGACAATGTTCTCGGCCATATCGTGCTCACCCGAAGAGATAAAGATTTTTGTGCCAGAAATAGCATAAGAACCGTCATCGTTTAATTCTGCTTTAGATTTAAGTAAACCTAAGTCAGAACCACAATGTGGCTCAGTCAAACACATAGTTCCGGTCCACTCACCCGACACTAGTTTGGTTAAATAAGTTTCTTTTTGCTCATCGGTACCGTGAATCTCTAAGGTATTCATTGCGCCGTGAGACAAGCCTGGGTACATGCCCCAGCTCCAGTTAGATTCTGCAACCATGGCAGATACCATGCTGCCCATAGAATCTGGCAAGCCTTGGCCGCCGAACTCTACTGGCAATGCTAGTGAAGGCCAGCCGTTATCAACCCACTGCTTATACGCTTCTTTAAAGCCGGTTGGTGTTTTAACTTCACCATCGATCCAAGTACAACCTTCATCGTCACCTACTTTATTTAACGGTGACAAAACTTCTTCACAGAACTTCGCCGCTTCTGACATGATCGCATCAACCATATCAGGTGTTGCATCTTCATTACCTAAGGCAGCATAGTGTTGTTCAGAATTAAACACTTCATGCATGACGAACTGCATATCACGGATGGGAGCTTTATATGTTGGCATGTCGTTTCCTCTCGAAGTCCGCTATTTATAGCGGCATAGTATTTGTTGTTCAGTTTTCATGACCCATAGGAAATCAGATCATTCAAACGATCGTTTGAAACATATGTTCGGAGCACTCAAAAGTCAAGCAATCTGAGTTTCTTTGTCTTGCTTGTTACGCAGAGCAACCTAATACGGATGATTTTATGCACAGCTAATGAAATCTAGTCATAAATCATAGTCAATACCGTGCAACTAGACTATTTATTAACAAATAAAAACACTTTACTCTCTAGTTCAGTCTATCTTTAACCCATAGTCGTCATAGTGGATCAACATGGTAAATATGCAAACTGTCGCTCGTGAATCAAGTGCAATGAATAACTGGGATCTAAGTAAATCAGGTGATTTACTTATTCGTTTATCAAAAGAAAGCCATATTACCGACTTAATGCGCTTAATTCTGACTGAAGCTCGACTGTTAACCGGTGCCGAAGGCGGAACATTTTACCGGGTTGAAGGAGATGACCAAGCCGCGCACCTTAATTTTGAAGTTATTCAAAATATTGCCCTCGATATAGATATCATTGATGCCAGCAAAAGCGAAAAATGGGTTCCAATTCCCTTGTATCGTGATGGAACGCCCAATTATGCAAACGTTGCGAGTTATGTAGCAATCACCAAAGAACCGGTCATAATTGACGATGCTTATGAAACCAGCAGCTTTGATTTTTCTGGCACTCGATCTTTCGATGAATCGCATCGTTATCGATCAAAATCTATTATGGCCATACCCCTACTGAATCACGATAACCGTGTAATTGGCGTATTGCAGCTGTTGAACGCACGCAATATTAGCGGCCATTTAGAAAGTTTTAGCACCGAAGACCGAGACACCATTGCGGCCATGGCCAAATTTGCCGCCATCACGCTCGACAACCAACTATTGGTGAACAGCCACAAAGACTTACTCGACGCCTTTATTAAAGCGCTCGCGCAAATCATTGATGTGCGCTCACCTCATACATCGGCTCATTGCCAGCGCATTCCGGTCTTAACCGAGTTAATTGCCAAAGCCGCCTGCGACGATAGCGAAGGGTATTTTAAAGATTTTAATCTTGACGAAGACGGCTGGTACGAGCTTTCTGTGGCAGCTTGGATGCATGACTGCGGCAAGTTAGCGACCTCGGAAAATGTACTAAATAAAGGTACTAAGCTTGAAAGATTGCACGACGGCATGGAATCTGTAAAAGCCCGTTTCGCCGCAAAGATACACAGCGAAAGCTCAATAGCTGAAAAGAACCAATTAAAAGACGACCTGTTATTCATTGAAAAAGTGAACAGTGGCGGCGAGTTCATGTCTGAAGAACAAAAGGCAAGAATCATTGCATTAGGACAGCTGACCTGGCCAGATGCCATGGATGAACAACAGCCGCTGCTGACTGAACAAGAAATTTATAACCTCTGCATAACACGCGGTACCATTAACGATGAAGAACGAGCTCATATTAACCACCATATCAATCTCACTATCGAGGTGCTCGAAAGCTTACCGTTCCCACCCAAACTGAAACGTGTTCCAGAATACGCTGGTGGACACCATGAGCGCATGGATGGCAAAGGCTACCCAAGAGGTTTAACTCGCGAACAAATGTCGGTACCCGCACGCATTATGGGTATTGCCGACATTTTTGAAGCGCTTACCGCCAAAGAGCGCCCTTATAAGCCGCCAATGCCGCTAAGCCAAGCATTTTCTATTTTGAAAAAGATGGTAAAAGACCAACACGTAGACCCAGATGTGTTTGAACTGTTCCTGAAAAGTGGCGTTTGGAAAAGCTACGCAGCGGAACACATGTTACCCGCGCAAATAGATGTAACTGACGTTTCAGAGTACCTAAAGTAGCAGCATAGTACACCGAGGGTTTACTATAGCTGTACTTTAAGGATTCTTATTGCTGAAGACCGTTAGCCTACGTAACCTCGCTTTAAATCAAAGGTTAACGGAAAGCGGCCACATGCAACTTACCAATTTATACGTACTAGCCAGCCTCACTATCTTAATTGTCGTCATGAATGTTTTTATTATTAAGCTACCGCGTAATAAGTGGGAAGCCATTCTTGGTATGTTTTATCGCAACTTTCACTGCATCCGACCCATCTCAAATTCTGACCACGCTACAATCATCATCGCAAACCACCCTAATGCTTTTATCGACCCATTTGCCATTGAAGCAGCACTGGGCATTAAACTAACTCGAACTGTTCGTGCAGACTGGACCAAGCACTGGTTAGTCCGTTGGTTTGCCAATGCGGTGGGCGCCATACCAATTGCTTCAAAAAACAGCAACAAACAGGCGTTTAAACGCTTAATTAACACTCTGGATTCAGGTCGCGCAGTTATTTTGTTTCCTGAAGGGCAATCTCATAACCGAAGTAAACTAAAAACTTTTAAGAAAGGCACGGCTCATTTGGTAAAGCAATATGTTGAAGCCACTGGCAAGCCTATTCGAGTAGTCAAGGTTGCCCTTTATTATGAAAACAAATCAGAACTTAATTCTGATGTTTGGGTCGATGTTGTAGGCGAAACTATTTATACCGACAATCAATTTAACATTTGTGAGCAAACCAAGCTTTGGCAGCAGCAAATTAATGATTCACTGCCTCATTATAATCGCACGGCCGATAAACAGCGCCTAAATTGGGCACTACAGACCATAATGTCAATCAACCCTAGCCTATTAACCTCGTTAAACGTATTAAAAACAGCCTCTACTACCGGCCAAATGACACTTTTACGTCATTGGCTATCACGTGCTCAATATAACTTAGGCACTTTAAAGACAAAACAAAACACCTTCTGTCACCTTGCCATGGCAGTCGCCCATACAGGTGTTTTTATTACAGGCATTCCGATTTTAATGTTTGGTGCAATGCTTAACGCTCCTGCGGCTCTGGCACATTACGCGCTAACTTCGTGGCAGTCTAACGCTGAAGACAAATGGGCGAGCAATGCCTTTATCTTAGGTATGAGTATTTATTCGGTTTATTGGTTAGTTTTAGTCCTTGTTAGCTCACCGTTAACGGCGTTAGCTATTGCTGCTTCGGGAATTTATGCGAATTACTTTGCTCAAACTTGGGGTGATCGCAAACGCAAGCTAACTACCCATTTTGGCTGTATATCTCAACCGCAAGCCTGTGATTACATTCGCACCATCGCCTTCGAAACCGTTGAACCCCAACTAAAACCCGATTAATTAGGGGTGAAAAGCAAATACCACTTTATAGGTATTTAAAATGAATTTACCCTAGAGTTATTAATAACTAAAAGCTCTATTGAAATGGCTTGCACTGCAGTGAATTGAATACCATACTCACCGTAACCATAAGGAATGAGTAATGAGCGGTCGAGCCAATCAACCAAGAGATTTAGTTTGGAGTTTAGAGTCTTTCGAATCTCCTGATAACGCTATGCGCTTTTTTAAGGCATTTAAAGGCGCCTTCATGATTTACTCTTTTTCGGTAGAAAAGCTCTATTGCGATTACACGACTCAACTAACAGGTCCTGCTGGTCGCCGTAGAATGGTTGTATTACCCGATTTTCAAAAATACTCTTCTATTTTCAACCGTATTGAAAACGACTCCCTAAAAGAAACTTCCATTCATATTTACCCCGTCATTAAAGAAGGTGCAACACGTCTAATTCTCTCAGGAAAGTCCAAGTCAACTGGCAAACTTGAGCGACTTCCATTGCGACAAGGGCTCAAAGCCTTGAAGATGGGTTATTTCGATGAAGGTAAAATGGTGCCCGCTTTAATGCTGGGTGACTTACGAGAGTTTCCGGAGAAAAAACTTCCTTATTTGAAGCTCCATCATATCGATGTAAACGAATTAGATGGTCTGTCTGAGTTTGAACGCAACGACATTCAAAAAAGCGCTTGGGCTAACCTAGAAAACCTCCTTTAGTCGCACAAATAAACTTACACTTTGCACACCATTGGAATCGTGTATAAACTAATCAACTGATCTACTTTTTTAAACTGGCGCATAATCTTATTCATGGTAAATGAAACGAAATGGTTAAAACGTGTTCAAACGTTGTCTTTGCCTGCAGTATTGCCAGTAAAGTCACTGCCGCCTGCACATGCACCGCTAGCAGACTGGATTGAGATAATTCGTGAAGATCCGCTTCTAACCATCCATCTATTTCGTTACGCCAATAAAATGCTTGCCAGCCATGATATATCGGTAAAAACACTTGATCACGCCGTCAACCTACTCGGTTCAACTCGACTAATTACTTTAACTGGCAAAATCCCTCGTATTGAAGACACCAATAACAGTACCAAAGGCTTATTAAATGCCATTGGAGATAGTTTGCTGGCCGCCTCACTAATGCGGCAATGGTTTGAAATAAGACAAATTCCTTGGACCGAAGCCGACTACTGGGTCACTTTATTTTATGATCTGAGCATTTGGATTGCATGGTTACTTGAGCCAGAAACGATGGAGGGCATTGAGTACCAAGTTCAGCATGGGGGTAATCGAACCGAACTTTTAGAAAAGTTTTATGGCATGCCGATCCGTACTTGGAATGACAAACTCTGTAAGTTATTCCAATTGCCAATATTAGTTGAAGGTGTCCAAAACGAAAGCAAAGCCGACAAACGAACCAATGCTTTTAAACAATCTGCCTTGAAGTTTTTTTTACCCTTTAGCCACGACTTAGCGACATCCGTTCGCATTAACTGGTCGAGCGAATCACTTCGCACTTTATGCCGCACGGGGGAAGTTTCACTAGGGTTAACGCATTTCCAACCGATGCTAAAGCAATGGGTTGCCACTGCTGCCCGCGAATACACCTTGCCTCAAGCCGCTTTAGCTGCTCGTCGCTTGCTATATCAACAGCCATCTATGAGCGTCGAAAGCAGCCCTAACGATGGTTTTAGCCAAAACGATCTAGACAAGGCTTTAGCTATTTCTCGGGCAACTGAACGACCTACCACTGTGTCAAGCTGGCCCGAAGCCGATGAAATTAAAACACTGCGTGAAAATCGCAGTTTAGTCTCGCCGAACAAGCCAAAACCGAACCTTATCGAAACTAATCCTGAACTCGATATGTCGCCAAGAAAAGTTCTAGATTTAAATGCGCAGCGAGAAATTCGTCGGCAGTTTCGCAATCAAAAAACCTGGCACTCGCCGGTAGAGGTTCAGGAAAGCGCCTTATTTGGCCTACTTAACGGCTTTTCATTTAAACGCATCTCAGTATTAGAAATTACCGATGGTTTTTTGCAGGTATTTGACAGCGAAGGTTGCCAGCAATCGCCGTTGCTACGGAATCTAAAAATGCCCATTGCTGCCTCTGAGTTGTTGACTGAATTTACTCAGCGGGTTACTGCTTTGTGGGTGAACCCGAACAACAGGGCTAAAGCCGCTAGAATTCTTCCCCCGACTCTATTATCTGCCGCTGAAGACGAATGCTTTTTTTTACGGACTTTTGCAATAGGCGGAGAAGTCACTATGATGCTCTACGTTGATGTTAAGGGCAGTCGAGAACCTCTTAATGCCTATGACTATAAATTATTTCGCGAGTATTGCGCCGATTGGAATACCGCCCTAAATAGAATGAGACAATGAATTTAAAAGATTTTTCCTTTATTACCAGTCAATACTTGCTGCCACATCACCTATTGTCACGCTTGGTTGGCTATTTCGCTGAATCTGAATTGAGCTTTATTAAAAAGCCTCTGATGAACTTCTTCCTTAATCGGTTCGGTATTGACTTAAGTGAAGCAGAACGTGAAAGTGTAAATGACTACAAAAACTTCAACGACTTTTTCACTCGATCTCTAAAAGCTGACATCCGGCCAATTGAAGGCAACACCAACGAGTTTGTCAGCCCAGTTGATGGCGCTGTTAGTCAGTTTGGAACCATTCACGATAATGCTTTAATACAGGCTAAAGGTCGCACTTATCGCCTAACTGACTTATTAGGTGGAGATACGGCCCAAGCTGAGCTGTTTGCAGATGGTGAGTTTGCAACTCTTTATTTATCACCGAAAGACTATCACCGTATTCATATGCCGATAGCTGGCAAACTAGTTAAAACAACCTTTATACCTGGCAAGTTGTTTAGTGTTAACCAACTTACTGCTGAAAATGTACCCAACCTCTTTGCCCGTAATGAACGCCTAGTGTGTGAGTTCGAAACTGAAAAAGGCACCATCATCATGGTACTTGTAGGCGCAATGATTGTTGCCAGCATCGAAACGGTCTGGTCTGGAATCGTTGCTCCTTTTCAACGTAAAATCAGCCAACAGCTACTTGAGTCGCGCAAGCTAGATTTTGAACGTGGCGAAGAAATAGGCCGTTTTCGTCTAGGCAGTACGGTTATATTGCTAACTCAAAAAGGCGCTTTGCAGTGGAACGACCAAATCAAAAATGAGGCCAATGTGAAATTGGGTCAAATTCTGCAGGCGCAGGTCTCAGACAATTAGTAGAACCCTTTTTTACACTTACTTACATCTTAGAGGCCATAGCCAATAATTTGCGTTCACGGCAGCCATCGCAAGACGATTAACTGCCGTTTCAACGTCCACTTGTCAAAACCTAAAAAAGCCTCTCATTGCTCGCAGTTAAAGTGCCAATATCTTGCCAATTCTAACTTTATAACGCTTTTGCGAGCCAGCTCACAGCCTTGATACTCCAATTGAAAAAAAACGCACTTGCACTGGAACTCTGCCGTTAACAGACTAAATTGTAGTCATCCATAAGACAGGGCTTTCAAAGGAGCAAAGCATGGAACCATTAATGATATTCACAGAAACCAATATATATATTTTATCCAAATTGGTTGCATTGGTTAGACGAGACACTGGGACACGCCATCGCCTTAATTCGAACGAAGCGATTAAAACCCTGTTGCAGGATGCCTCCGCGAGCGCTGATGAACGCATTCATAGCTTCTTTGTACGCTTTCTAGAGAACCTTACACCAGAACAACTCGTTGGCTTCAGAGCAGAAGGTTTGAACATACCAGAACAATACATGCGTAAACCGGGCTTGATCCCTACACCACTCAGCCGCCAATATGCCTATATGTCCCGTTAAGCAAGTTCAATAAGTTCAATAGCAAAACTTGGAGCGGCAAAGGAAATTGCCGTTTCAGGCACAAATACCGCTTCCACCCTTTGCAAACGGGCCATAACCGAGTATCCTGCGGCGCACAAATCATCACAAAACTCTATACGAATATTATGTCTGAATTAGAAGTCACAAACGAATCTCAAGTTGCTCCAGCAACCGTCGAAGTATCTGCGAAAGCGAAAGCAGACGCTAAACGACAAAAAGAATATGAAGCTAATCGCAAAGCGCTTGACGATTTATGTGAGCTTTACCCAGAAGTATTCAGCCCGAAAGACCCTAAGCCGCTACAAATTGGCATTCATGCGGCTATCGCGGAAGACGGCAAGTTGTCGAAAACCCGTATTCGTCGCGCATTGAACTTGTATGTTCGCATGCGTAAATATATCGCTTGTTTAACTGAAGGCGCTGAACGTATTACTGTTGGCGGTACATCGACTGGCACCGTGACAGCTGAAGAGGCTTTGCACGCTGCGGGTAAATTGGCTGAAATGGACAAACGCCGAGCTGCGCGTCGTCCTGCAAAAGCACCCGCTCGCAAACCTCAGAAAGCGAATACAAGTAAAGCTAAAAAGCCTGAAGCTCCGAAAAAGCGCCCAACACAGACAAAAGAAAAGAAAGATGAGTTTGAGGGCGATAGCGATGCCCGTATGGCGGCTAAACTGGCCTCTTTGGTCACTAAGCGTACAAACTAAGCATTTACTTATACTCGAGTAAAGTCGAACGGCAGTACCTCTGAAATAGAGCCATACTGCCCTAGAATCATCATTAAGCGATCAACCCCTAATGCTACCCCCGAGCAACTTGGCATGCCATGTTCCAATGCGGCTAAAAGTGTTTCATCTATCACCGCTGCTGGTAATTGTTTCTCTATCCTGAGTTTTGCATCTTCGTTAAATCGTTTTCTTTGCTCATGAGCATCTGTCAGCTCAAAATACCCATTAGCTAACTCCATCCCTAGCCAATACAGTTCAAAGCGTCGTGCGATCGGCTGTTGGTTAAACTCACCAAACTGAGCAAGCGCCGCCTGACTCCTAGGGTAGCTATGAATAAAGCAAGGTTCATCTGCGGGTAACATTGGTTCAATTACCATTGCCATTAGCGCATCAAGGCATTCATCTCGACTCCAATTACCTGCACTGGCGTTTAATTTATCCAGAACGGCCTCACGTAACATGTCTAAACTAGCCTCAAAGGGGTTTGGTAGACCTGCCAATGTGAAAGCTTGCTCAAAACTCATCATTATTGGTTTTAATTCACTGCCGCCCTTCAAACTTTGAATAAGTTCAATGACTTCAGCCATGAGCTGCTGTTCATCCCAGCCACAGCGATACCATTCAAGCATCATAAATTCAGGGTTATGTCGCTGACCAACTTCGTCTTGGCGAAACACATGAGAGAGCTGATAAATATCACCACTGCCACTGGCAAGTAGCCTTTTCATAGCAAATTCAGGAGAGGTATACAGTGCGTAGTCTTCAGTGGTTTTAAACTGTCCAAGATTAACGTCAGTGCCGGTATAGGTTGACAAAGCCGGCGTATCAACCTCGAGTACTTGACGCTGTAAGAAAAACTGCCGAATACTAGCAAACAACTTAGCGCGTTCTTGCAACGCATTAACAGAGGCGGTGGGTCGCCAATTCATAATAAAACCTTAAAAAAAGCCCCTTGACGTAAGAGGCATTTTTGCATTCTTAGCTTTTGGCACGGCTTAGGTATTCAGACTTACGTGTATCGACACGAATAATCTCACCCTCGCTGATAAACAACGGAACCTTGACCACTGCGCCAGAAGATAGTTTTGCTGGCTTAGAGCCTCCTGTCGCTGTATCACCTTTTACGCCTGGGTCGGTTTCAACGACTTCTAGCTCAATATGATTAGGAGGTGTTATTGCAATTGGGCTGCCGTTAAATAAGCAAACAGAAAAAACTTCTTGCTCTTTCAGCCAATCACGAGCGTCGCCTAATGCCGATTCTTCAGCGCCGATCTGCTCAAAAGTGCCATCGGTTTTCATGAAGTGCCAGAATTCGCCATCGCTATAAAGGAATTCCATGTCAATATCCATGACATCGGCGGCTTCTATGGACTCGCCCGATTTAAAGGTGCGCTCCCAACTACGGTTAGTTTTTAAGTTTTTCAATTTAACACGGGCGAAGGCTTGGCCTTTGCCAGGCTTAACAAATTCATTCTCAATGATGGTACAAGGATCACCATCTAATAAAACTTTCATGCCGGAGCGAAATTCGCTGGTAGAATACGTAGCCATGTTTACAATCTTCTGCTAACTAATTAAAAGAGCGCCTATGATACCTGTTTCTGTAGATGGTTTGCAGTCCAATGAGATAAAAGCCATCAAAATCAGCAGCTCAAGCTGGCAAAAACAGCTAGCAACTGCCTTTAAATCGGCTAGCGAGCTATTACATTACTTAAATATCGACCCAAATAAGACCGATTTCATCACTAATGAAGACGCTGGTTTTGTGCTCAGGGTACCTAAGGCATTCGCTGACTTAATGAATAAAGGTGATAAAGATGACCCTTTACTGCAGCAGGTTATGATTAAACAATCTGAATTGCTGTTAACCGAAGGGTATCTAGCCGACCCATTGCAGGAGGCTTCGTTTAATCCGACGCCAGGTTTAATCCATAAATATGGTAACCGTGCATTATTAATAGCTCATCAAAGTTGCGCAGTACATTGCCGTTACTGCTTCCGCCGCCATTTCCCTTATGACCAACAACAGCTTCGACAAACAGAACTTGAGCAGGCGCTTGATTATCTAAAGCAGCGTCCAGAAATAACTGAAGTGATTCTCAGTGGCGGCGACCCGTTAAACTTATCAGACCGCAGACTTGAACAACTGATCAGCACCCTTGATCAACTGCCCAACCTCACCACCATACGTATTCACTCAAGAACACCTGTCGTAGTGCCAGATCGCATTAGTCCAGAGTTGATAGATACATTTGCACGAGTAAAGAAAAAGATTGTTTTGGTATTGCATATTAATCATTCGAATGAAATTGGAACAGCTTTGGCACAAAAATTACCCGCGCTCACGAAAGTCGGTGTCACTCTGTTGAATCAAAGTGTTTTATTGCGAGGCGTAAACGACAATGCCCAAACATTAATCGAATTAAGCAATACGCTTTGGCAAAATAATATACTGCCATACTATTTACACCTACTTGACCCAGTACAAGGCGCTGCTCACTTTAATATTGAGCAATCAACCGCAAATACGCTATGGCAAGCATTGCAATCTAGTGTTTCTGGCTACTTATTGCCAAGGCTAGTTCGAGAAGTACCAGAAAAATCATCGAAAACGTGGACAAACCCAACCTAAAGCACCTGATTTTATTGCACTAACGCTGTTAATAGGCTTAACTATTCCTAGTGCAACCTATATTCGGAATTTAGGTCGGTAATAAGCACCTAATACAATTAACTATTTCGCTGTTACCCAAAAAATAGGTGTAGACGTTGATTTATCGTACAATAAGCTATACTGATCAGGGAATGAGATAAGAGAGTTACATGCAATATCGAGATCAACCTTATTTGAACACGCCAACGCAAACGCAAACGACACTGTCTTTTTGCGACCCAACGGCGCGTCAATTAAAAACATGGGTCGAAAGCCTACCTATGGCGAACATAGGTGAAACATCTCGACAGCTCTACCATGCTGTAATTGAATTTAACCAATTAAAGTTATCCGATGCAGCTCGCTTAGAATTAATGGACTTAGTGCGCGGACCTATCCACTTTGTCTGTGACCAACTTAACAATCGTTACTTAAACCAAGGTGTTGTCTTAGATGACCAACAGCGCAAAGTAGCGAACTTAGCCCAAGCTCTGCAAACGCATTTGGCCATTGGCTATAAAATCATCATTCAACACATGCTCGCACAAGGTAGCATCAAGCAGAAAGCGCCCTTGGCAAAAGCAATTCATCGCTCGCTAGGTGAATTAATGCCGGCGGTTTTGCGTTCATACCAGCTATATATCCAAACCCCTCCGGGTATCTGGCAAGAAATTCATCAGCTTTATCAAATTGCTTCAGCATTTAACATTCAACTTGAAGTGGTTCCAGATCCACTGACTAAAAAACCGCTGAATATCCAACAAAACTATTTGAAAATATGTTTACTTGGCGCTTGCCAGCCTAATCAATTATTGCAACGCGAGCTCAGTGATGTTTTCAAATCATTGAGCCGATGGGCGACACATTTAGAAATTGAAGACGTTGCTGATGAGAAGTCTGTCTTGGTCATTAATCCAGAAATGGACAGCGCGCCTCAATATCGCTATCTAATCAAAAAGTCGAACCTTTCTGATTACCTCGGTATTAATGCCTTACCGTTAATCCGTTTATTGCATGCGGACCATAAAGTGCTCTCAAACCCTGATGCACGCGGTCGATTATCGGTTGTCGATGAGCGTTTTAATATCAGTTTGCTTGAACACCTCATTCAGTCTTGGGGTGGCATGAAACAGCGTTCTTTTTCGCGAACACCTGCTACTGGCAAAGTAATGATGACAGTGGGCTTAACGGCCACGCATTTCCACATTGCTGGTGAGACACCCTTTTATTCTATGCTATACGGTGCCGCTACACATTCCGACAACCCATTTATGGGCGCGGTGAACAATCGGTTCAGCGCAGATGATACGCAATCGATCAAATCACAAAAAGATGTTTGGGAAGGCTCATTTGATACTGGCGTTCGGCCGAAAATGATGTCCGAAGATTCTATTGAGTTTAGTACGGAGCCAGAAGAAAGCCATCCTAAATTCAAAGGCCAGCTCATTAATGTCAGCCCGCGTGGTTATTGCTTGCAATGGTTAGATGCACCCGCACCTAATTTGAAAACCGGTGAGGTAGTTTCCATCAAAGAAGACAATTTACAACATTGGAACCTAGGTGTTGTACGCTGGATTCGACAAGGTAAAGACTTTGGCACCCAAATGGGCGTTGAACTGCTTGCACCCAATAGCCGCCCATGTGGCATACGCCAATTGCATAAAACGGGGGCTCATGGCGACTATCTGCGAGCGCTTTATATCCCTGAAATCAAAGCCATCGGGCAAGATGCATCGGTATTAACACCTCGAATGCCGTTTAACATTGGCAACAAAGTCACCATCAACTTAGACGGCGATGAAGATAAGTACCAACTTACCAAACGAATTTTGTCTACCGGCATTATTAGTCAATTCCAAGTCAGACGAGTGGCTCAAAAAGCTAACGAACCGGCTCGGCGCCAAAGCCCTTCTGAGGAAGGCGATAACTTTGAAAGCCTCTGGCGCCAATTATAGCGTCTACTGTTTAACATTTTTGACAAACAACGCTGCCTGACTCTGGGCAGCACGACCGTTTGTCACTATACTGAGGCCATTAATCCATATACTGATAACAAGTTGTTGATTTATGAGCTCTAGTTCAAGTAGTGCAATCCGAGTATTGCTGATACACGACACTCAAAATGAAGCGGAACCTCTTGCCAATGCTATTCGCAATTCTGGTCAAGCGGTTCGAAGTCACTTCATTGCGAGCATCGATGAATTAATTTCCGTGATTGAAAACCAAACATGGGATCTCATGCTTGCCAAGCTAAACACCGCGACAGTCGATGCTACTAGCGCAGTAGAAGCTATCCTACGTGACGGCAAAGACTTCCCAATGATAGGTCTAATTGATCAATACGATGACGACATCATAGCCAGCGCTCTCGATATGGGTCTAGCAGATGTCATAGTTGAATCCAGTGAACAACATTTAACACAAGCCATTAAACGCGAAGTTGCCGCGCTAAAAGACAGACGTGCGCTAAGAACCATGCGCGTAAGCCTTAAAGATGCAGAAAAACGAGTACAGCTGTTACTTGAAAGCTCAGTCGACGCCATCAGCTATGTGCACGAAGGTATGCATATCCATGCTAACCCTGCTTATTTAGAGATGTTTGGCTACGACGACATTGAAGAGCTCCAATGCACTCCTATCATGGACTTAGTCACCGCTAAGGAAGTGGGTACGCTCAAAGACGCCCTCAAACAAGTTGCCGCTAAAAACGAATACAGCTTCAGCACCCAAGGTAAACATGCTGAAGGAGCTGAGTTTAGTATTCATATGACCTTCTCAGCAGCTACCTATGAAAGTGAGCCTTGCACTCAAATTGTCATTCGTCGCAATGAAGCTGACAGTGAATTGCTACAAGAAAAAATCAAAGAAATTAGTTCGCAAGACTTAGTCACCGGTCTTTATAACAAACTCTATTTTAATGAACAGCTCGACAATGCCTACCAACGGGCCGTTAGTGACTCTAAGCGTTGCCTTGTCGGCCATATTGGTATTGCTAATTTCGTAGACATTAAGTCACTAGCAGGTGTCGCCGGCACCGATGTTATTCTTAAGCAGATCGCTGAGTTGCTGATACAAACACAACCTAAAGGGGCTATTATCGCGCGCTATAGCGATGATATGTTCGGTATGTTAACCAGCCAATCTGACCTTAAAGCAGTGCAAGGAGAGTTAGAAAAAGTACTAAAACAAGTCGAAGGGCATTTATTTGATGTCGAAGGCAAAACTATCCCAGTCAAACTTGTTGCGGGGTTAGCTCATATTGATGAACAAAGTGATTCGGGCAATAAGGCCCTAGTTCAGGCCGACCAAGCATACAATTTTGCGATTAAATCTAACAAAGACGTTGGCTACTTCGATAAATCAGATATTGCCAATTTAGCTGAAAACTCAATTGTTGCAAAAGTCCAACATGCACTCGAGCACGATGGCTTACGCATTCAATTCCAGCCCATTATGAGTTTGCGCGGTGATAGCCAAGAACATTACGATGTGTTGGTCAGATTACGCGATAAAGATGGCTCTGATATCTCTCCTGAAGAGTTTATTAGCGCAATTGAAAACAGCGATATGAGTGCGAAATTAGACCGTTGGGTGGTCGAGAAAAGCCTAGAAAACTTAGCCACTCACCGCTCTCGTGGTCATAACACTCAATGTTTAATACATTTAACCCCCTCATCGATACAAGACCCTGCCTTTTTGCCCTGGGTAAACAGCGTTTTAAGAAAGCATAAACTGCCAGGTGATTCAGTTTGCTTCCAAATTACTGAAGAGTCTGCATTAAGTTATTTAAAAGCGGCTAAAGCCTTTAGTAAAGGTATGTCCTTGCTGAAATGCCAATTAGCGATCAATCGATTTGGCTTAGCAGAAAATGCCAAACAATTGATGAACCATCTAGATATTAGCTATGCACGCATTCACCCTCGTTTTGTAGAAGAGCTGGTTGAATCTGGTAAACCTTCCGAAAAACTAAAAGCTGTACTTACTGAAATACACAGTAACGATATCAACTCTATTGTGCCGCAAATAGAGCAAGCTGAAGTGCTGGCGTCTTTGTGGGAACTTGGTGTTAATTATATTCAGGGTTATTACTTGCAAGCGCCACTCGATGAAATGGCGTATAACTTTGATGATGAAGATGAGGCGATGTAATCATCGCCTCATCCCTTGGTCACGTTCAAAAACGCTTAAGAAAGAATCTCTTTGTCAGTGAACCCTAGCATGTAGAGAACTCCATCAAGGCCTAACGTAGAGATAGAATGACGAGCATTTTCCTTTACGATAGGCTTAGCACGAAAAGCAATACCAAGCCCCGCTTCGGAAAGCATGGGTAAATCATTAGCGCCATCACCTACGGCAATGGTTTGTTCTAACTGAATACCTTCTCTTAGTGCCAATTCTTTTAGCAACTCAGCTTTACGGGCGCCATCAACAATATCACCTTTGACTAAACCGGTAACTTTCCCGTCTTTAATGTCGAGATGGTTGGCATAAACATAGTCAAAACCTAACTTCTTTTGCAGGTACTCACCAAAATAGGTAAAGCCACCCGATAAAATAGCTGTTTTATAGCCATAAGCTTTTAACGTTTTGATCAGCCGTTCGGCGCCTTCGGTAATCGGTAATTGCTGGGCAATTTCAGCTAATACCGATTCATCGAGACCTTTCAGCAGAGCCATACGTCTTCTAAAGCTCTCTTGGAAATCTAACTGTCCTTGCATCGCTTCTTCGGTAATGGCCGCTACCTGCTCTCCTACCCCTGCTGCCTTGGCTAATTCATCTATCACTTCGGCTTCAATGAGCGTGGAATCCATATCAAAACAGACTAAACGACGGTTTCGTCGATAAACCGTATCTGCTTGAAAGGCAACATCAACGTTTAAATCTGCTGATATTTGCAAAAACTCATGTCGTAACGATTCAATGTTTTTAGGCTGGCCTCTTAAGGTCATTTCTATGCAGGCTTTATCATTATGGGCCGGTTTATCAAGTGCAACACGCCCTGTTAGGCGGGTCATGTCTTGAATGTTTAAACCCTGATCAGATACAGCTTTTGAAATGTGAGCAAGATGTTCGGCTGTTATTCGACGCGCCAACACCGTTAACACGTAACGGTCTTTACCTTGCTGTTCAACCCACTCTTGATAGGCTTCATCGGACACGGGTGTAAAACGAACATGAATGTCTCGTTCATGTGCCTGATACAACAGTTCTTTGAGCATATTCGAATGGTCACTGCCGGTCGGCAATTGCACCAGCATGCCTAAGGAAACCTGATCATGAATAACCGATTGGCCTATATCAAGCAACGTAACCTGTGATTCAGCCAATATTTGGCTAATTGCAGCGGTCAGTCCAACTTGATCATGACCACTGACTTTTAACATGAGTATGGTACTCAATTATGTGCTCCAGCAATTTGGCTAGTTTTTAACCGATTCCAGAGATTTTAATGCAGCGTCAGCAACATCCTGCAATTCAATAATTAGATCTTCGGTTTCGTGAGTCGACATGGCACGAATTCGGTCACGTGGGCTCATCAAAAATAGACCCTTTTTTAATGCTAATAATTGCTCTTCTAATTGTTTAACTGAGTCGCTCATGCGTTTTCCTCATATTTTTATGAAATCGTGTGACACTTTACAGTGATTTTTTGCCTCAAGCCATTTAACATGACATGAATATTCACCGCACTGCTGTGCGTCGCTATTGTATCGACTGAGTTTATTAAATCCACTACATGAATAATCTAAAATGGCTTTTCCAACCACTAACGGCCTTCGCAATCGGCCTTTTATTGATCATCAACCTACTTTTAACAGTATTTTGGTATCAACCCTTAACTATTAGCCTAAGCAAAGCTAATAATCAATTAGGCCAAAGTTTAGCACGTACTTTATCGTTTGAGACGGCCTCTTTGCTGCACTCGAACGACCGGCTCGCGATCAGCCAAGTGTTAAACCGCTTCTCAGATGAGCCGGCTGTCTATATCGCGGCAATAGACTCACAAGAATCAGATCTTCGACTTACTTCTAGGGATAAGAATCTTACTGTTGCCACGCAAAAATATCGCTTCCCGATTCACTTTGGTGATGAGCTACTCGGTCACGCTGATATTGAGCTAAATATAAGTGACGCTTCTAGTTGGCACCAACAAGCTGTTACTAGCTGGATTTTATTCAACTTGATCGGCTGTTTAGCGATCTTAGGCTTCCTTTATTGGCGCTATATTCAGTCGGTAAAACATTGGGCTCCACTTAAAGAACAGCTAGGCGATCAATTACCCGATGTTGCAGCACAACTCAACGGCAGCCCTGACCAACAGCTTCGCCAGTTGGTAACCATTATTGCCGACCCTATCAATCAACATGGGCAGCTAATGAAGCACCTGCAACGAGGCTCGGCTTCGGCAGACACTGAACGCTTGTTAGAGCAAGTTAACCTAGTCACTGATGAAGGTATGTACCAAGACGTTGCGCTACTGTCTATTGACTGCCAGAACTGGGAAAAACTCATGCGTACCTATAACGCAGAGCAACTTCAACAAATTTGGCGCCAGTATGAAACGCTCATGATTCGCATCAGTGAGCTGTACAACGGCATATTACTACCCGATGGTTTTTCTATTGTATTTGGTTTAGGTCAGTCTGAACATTATGCTTTTGACTCAGTTTGCGCGGCTCGCGTATTACAGTTAGCCATTGAGAATATCGCCAGCGATACAGAGCAAGAACGGCCTCTCTTCGGAATTTCAATTAGTGCCGGGCCAGCCTTTGTAAGCAAAACTTTTAAGCATGGAATTCCTTTACCGTTGGTAACTGGCGATGCAGATGTTTGGCTTCAACAGGTTAAAGCAATGCAGCCCATCAACCATATTTTGATGGCCGAGCCCATTTTACAAGACGCCGATGTGAACCAACAGATTGAAGCATCACTGTGGCGAGACGTTACGCTTCGAAGTGGTCAACGATTAGAAATTTGGGAGTTTGAACGCTTCAAAGAAAAAGACGACCTATTTAGAATACAGGCTGATACGCTTGTAAAAACGAATAACCGAGGAAGCACATGACCGATCTCTGCTCAATACATGACATAGAAGAAGCTAAATCCAAAGGCTTTGACAGCCATCAAGGACCTGTCTTTGTTGTTAAGAAAGATGATGTTATTTTTGTTTATAAAAATGTGTGCCCGCACCTAGGGGTTAATTTAGAATTTCAGGAAGATGAGTTTCTAGATCAAGATGGCGCGCTTATCGAATGTTCAACGCATGGCGCATTATTTGAAATTGAAAGCGGCCACTGCTTAGCCGGTCCATGTCAAGGTGAATACCTTGCTGCCGTCGAATTCAAAATCGAGAATGATATAGTTAAAGTCATCTAAACTAAAAAGCCCAACTGATTTAATCAGCTGGGCTTTAAATTTACGCTTCTCAGTTACTTAGTGCAAATACCTCAGCCCCTTGCCAACCTTTTCAATTAACCGCCTTTTGGTGGGTCAAAAGCTGTTAGTGTTAAAGCAGGTCCAGTGTATTTTTCTATCATCACCAGTGAAGAGTTCCCTGCGCAACCGTTCGCTAACCGAGAAGATGGGATATCTGACGTAAGCACGTTGGGTCCGCCGTTTTTACAAAGTCCTGTGGCCTTGTCTAAATCCGGCCATGCACCTTCATGAATACAGACCGAACCTTGCTTAATACCATCGGAAACTAAGGCGCCTACTAATACTTGGCCTCGGCTGTTATAGGCACGAACTAGATCACCATCTTTAATGCCATGTGTTTGCGCATCGGTAGGATGAATAGTAATAGGTTCGCGATCTCCTATGGCATAGAGCTCACGCAATTTAGCGTAGTTCAACTGACTGTGTAAGCGATGCGCGGCATGAGCCGTCATTAAGTTTAGCTCGCCTTTTTTAGCACTGCCCGTCCACTCTGTTGGTGCTAACCAAGTAGGATGTGGTGGGCAGTCTGCGTAGCCATATTTCTCAATGGTTTGTGAATAAATTTCTATTCGACCACTTGGCGTACCCAATGGATTCATTACGGGATCTTCACGGAAATCTGCATGACGAACGAATCCGGCGTTTTTATTATTCACCTTCATCTCAATCAATTCGTTACTATCCCAGAATGCGCCGAACTTAGGCATCCGGATGCGCGCTTTTTGAGCACCGTTTTGTGCAACGGTGTAAAACTCTTGCAACCAGTCCATTTCCGACTTACCCGCCGTATAAACATTGCGACCACCGGCTTTTATCATTTCGGCCAAGTCAGCGAAGACATCAAAGTCATTACGTGATTCGAACTGTGGCTCTACAACTTGCTTCATCGGCACAAGATGTTGATTTGAGTAATCGCCAGTCATGGTTAAATCATTACGCTCAAGCGATGTCGTAATCGGCAATACAATATCGGCATGTTTAGCTGCAGCCGTCCAATATGGCTCGGAGATCACAATAAGCTCGGGTTTCTGCCATGCTTTTATGAGTCGATTCGTGTCTTGGTGATGCGTAAAGTTTGCACCCCCTGCCCACCAGATCATTTTTATGTCGGGGAAGGTTAACTCACTACCATTGTGCTGATATTTACCGCCAGGGTTTTCTAATGCCTCGACAATACGAGCAACGGGGAACGCATTAACAGCGCCCGATACCGCCCAATCATTACCGGCTGAAGAATCACCTCCGATTGAAGCAGACATAGCAGAAAGCACTCCTGCGTCGCGAGTTGGGTTACCGCCATTTGAATAATGGTAAGAAAGACCAAAACCACCACCGGGTAAACCAATTTGGCCGAGCATGGATGCTAACGTTGCCATCATCCAATGTTTTTGCTCACCGTATTGCTGACGCTGCATACCCCAACCACCCATTATCATGGTGCGGTTTTTACTGAATACATCGCTTAAACTACTCAGTTCTTTAGCAGGGATGCCACATATTTTTTCGGCCCATTCTGGCGTTTTTTCTACACCATCAGATTTACCTAAAAGGTATTCTTCAAACTTATCGTAACCGGTCGTGTATTTATCAAGGAATGCTTTATCGTGCTGGCCTTTTTTGACCAAGGCATGAGCAATACCTAACATCATGGCGACATCGGTACCTGGGTGCGGTGCTAGCCATTGGGCTTTGTTGCCGAAAAACTCAATCGTTTCTGAACGCATTGGGTCAATGGCAATTATTTTTTTCCCTGAATTTTTAAGCGAGTTAAAAAACTCTCGGCCAGATTCATCTGACGAAGACCAAGCTATTTTTAGTGTGTTAATAGGGTTAATACCCCACATAACGACAACATCGCTGTTTTCTAAAATAACCGGGTGTGTGGTTTGTTGCTCATAGACCTCAATTGAACCCATAACGTGCGGCATAATCACTTGAGCAGCGCCGGTCGAATAATCACCTAAGTGACCAGAATAGCCACCCGCCATACTCATGTAACGCTGCAATAATGTTTGTGCTTTATGTAATACGCCACTCGAACGCCAGCCATATGACCCTGCAAAAACCGATTCAGCGCCGTTTTCTTTGCGAATTCTCATGTGTTGCTCATGAATCAGTTTATAAGCTTGATCCCAGGACACACGGACAAACTCATCATCGCCACGTAACCCTGTTGGGTTCGACGGGTTTGCTAAAAACCCTTTACGCACCATCGGGTATTTAACTCGAGCTTTGGTGTGCACTTGATCCGCAGCTGCTGTTTGCAAGCTATTTTCTAAGGTCGTACCTAGTGCACCTTCAGATGAAAGAACTTTGCCATCTTTCGCGGTAACTAAAACTGGACCCCAGCGTCCCGCAGTTAAAACCGAGCCCAGCTTTCTTGCAGCTAAGGCAGGCAAAGGAATTAAATAAGCTAAAATTGCAGCTCCTGTACCAAGAATAGTACCTCTTATAAAGCCGCGACGTGTTGTTCCTGCCATGATTGAATGCCTCATTTGAGTGAATCTTTTGATATTTGAAATCAATATCGCTTAATGCCCAACCATATCTTTTGCGTATGTTTGGAGATATTTCGTTAAAATTTCTAAGTTCTCGTTGCTAATATCCGTTCTGTCGCCCATGCCTTTTGCAATGGGTCCCCAGGCATTGGTGGTGTAATGATGGGCGGCAATTTTTGCGTGACAGGTTGAGCAATACACCGTATCTAGCTCTTCTGCGTAATCCCACAGAGGGTCTAATTTATCTAAAACGGGCGCATCAATCTCAGCCGTCAAGTGCGCTGTGCGCCATTCGTTGCCGTATTCGTCGCTAACGTATTCACCCGCATCAACTGCAGATATTCCAGCTTCTGATAAGGTGGCGACAATAGACCGCTGACCGAGTCCGGCATAAAGTACTTGCTCAGCTCCTTTCATTTGATAGGCGTTTATTTCAACGGTTCGAACACCGTCTTTAACTTGTGCCACTGTTAATTTGGTTGCAGGGTTAATTGAACCTAAGTCGCCCATCGCTATCGATTCTATTGGGTAGACAAGCTCTGCCTTTGGCTTAGTTTTAGTGGTCAATGCGCGTAGGTTGTCGAATGCTGCACTGTCTAATTCAACCAGTGGAGGGAAATGCGCCACACCTTTATGGCAATCTATACAGGTTTGGCCAGTTTCAACACCAAACTCATGGTTTTTCACTGCCTCTGCGGATTGCTCATAGGTATCCATTGCGTCTAAGGTGTGGCAAGAGCGACACGTAATAGAGTCATTTTTTCGCATTTTCGCCCAAACCGTCTCTGCCATGGCGGCGCGATGTTCTTCATACTTTTCTTCGGTATCAATTTTACCGGTGACAAATTCATGATAAACGTCTTTCGTTGCACGAATTTTTGAGATGACGTAATCCAATGGCGGCTTAGGAATATGACAGTCAGCACACTCCGCTCTTATGCCCTTAGAGTTACTGTAGTGCATTGAACCTTGATACTCTTCGAATGGAATTTGCATGGTGTGGCATGAAACACAGAATTCTTGTGATGAGGTGGCCGTCATTACATAAGCTGAACCGCCTAATGTAAGCCAACCAACGACCATTCCAATAGCTAATAAAAGAACTAAATGACGTTTTTTAAACTGCATAGCCAGCCCAGTAAAAGAAATATGTGTAGTCTACGTATACCACTATAGGGGTACAAAAGTATGATTCAGATCAAGCCTCGGAGCTTTAATCAATATTGGCTACAGAACCCTAGCCTTTTACCGAAAAGGAGGCCGCGCAGTCGAAAAAAATCAATTGTACCTGTTAAATATCCCTCAAAATGACCTTAAAACATGACATCTATCTAAAAAATCGAACCGGCTTTAATTTATTTCGAAAAGAATGCTTTTTTGCGTCAGTATTTCCGCTAGTTTGAACACCGTGGGATCTCGTACTATCCGTACGAAAGCTCAACTTCAGGGTGGCGATGACGCTGTTCCCCATCCTAATAAAAACAGTGCTACCGCGCTGATAATAAAAAAGGAAAATACTATGAGAATATCAATAACGGCTGCTTTACTTGGCCTTTCGATAAGTACCACAGCAATGGCCGAGGACATTTGGATAAGTATCGGCACCGACGGCTATCAAACGCTAAAGGATCACTACCCTACATTAATTCAACAAGAGGCCGCGCTCCCTTCTCAAATGATGATGAACGACAATCCAGCGGCTCAGTTGATTCAAGTAAATGATCGCTATCTATCGATTATTTCTGAACTTATGCATCATGAGCATAATCGCTGTGGCGGTTTCATTGCCCACGATTCACTGACGGCAGCCCAATCAGACTTGATGCAAAACCAAAGCTTAATGAGCCAAGCTCAAAGCCTTGCCGTTAGTTATAATCTCGACAACGCTGTCGTTGTTACTAACTTGCAACAGGCAATGACCGAGCCAGGCATTCGTGGCACCGTCACCGACTTGCAGGCCTTTACCAATCGCTACTACACCTCAACACATGGAGTTGACAGCGCCCATTGGTTGCGTGATGAGTGGAGTACCATTAGTTCGACTCGGGCAGATATTTCAGTGAGTTTGTTTAGCCACAGCTGGGCACAGCCTTCGGTCATTATCACCATTGAAGGCCGCACGAATCCAAGCGAAGTGGTGGTATTGGGCGCGCATTTAGATTCTATCATTAGTGGCAGCATGGGCAACGATACTCGCGCCCCCGGTGCTGATGACGATGCTTCAGGTATTGCAACCTTAACGGAAGTGCTCCGTGCCATCGTCTCTACCGATTTCAAACCCAACCGAACTATTAAGTTAATTGGCTATGCAGCTGAGGAAGTCGGCTTACGTGGCTCGAAAGCCATTGCTGCGCAGTTTAAAAGTAGTGGGCGAAACGTTGTTGGGGTGTTGCAACTCGATATGACAAATTATCAAGGTTCAAGCCAAGATATATACATCGTCGACGATTACACCAACGCCGCCCAAAACAACTTTGTTGAGCTTTTAGTCACGACTTATCAACCCGAGCTATCAGTTAGCCGTACCACTTGTGGCTATGCTTGTTCAGATCACGCCTCATGGACCAATCAAGGTTACCCTGCTTCGTTCCCATTTGAAGCGACATTTAACGCAGCAAACCCTTATATTCACTCCTCTGCAGATACGCTCGATAAAAGTGGTGGCAATGCTTTCCACGCATTAAAATTTGGCAAGTTGGCCGCAGCATTTGTAGGTGAGCTAGCAAAAGGCAATATGAGCGACACCCCACCAGACCCTGAGCCAGGAACGGATGTCACTGAAACCTTTACAGCAAGCGTTGCACGTAACCAAGAAGCCCCCTTTGGTCCTATTAGTGCAGCGGCGAACTCTAGCGTTAGCGTAACAATGACTGGCTCTAACGACGCCGATTTATATGTACGGGTAGGCTCAGCACCCACCACCAGCAACTACGATTGTCGCCCTTATAAAAGTGGTTCTGCAGAGCAATGCACAGTGACCGTTGGCAGTAATGATAGTGAAGTGTATATCATGGCCCGAGGTTATAGCCAAGCAGCGTCTATTGTCAGCATCGATGCTACTTATACCCCAAGTAACGCAACACCCCCTCCAACGAACACCCCCGTCACTGAAAACTTCAATGACAGCGTGAATCGCAATCAAGAGATAAGCTATGGGCCGTTTGCTATCGAAGGAGGAAGTCAATTTTTGGCACAACTCAGCGGAGATAACGATGCAGACTTGTATGTACGTTTTGGTGCTCAAGCCAGTACAAGCAATTATGACTGCCGCCCGTATCGCACTGGCAGCGTAGAAAGTTGCAACCTAACCGCCGCCGCAAATGACAGCAGTGCTTATGTGATGGTGCGCGGTTATAGCTCTAGTACAACGAGTTACAACCTAAGTGTAGAGTATTTGGCTCTACCTTAAACATTCTTACGCTAAAAATAGGCTGCCTTTGCGGCCTATTGTTTCTTTCGCGCTTTACAACAACCACTCAATTGGTAAAGCACTAAACACAGCTAAGGCAGCACGAGAAAATAGTGTCATACCCGGCTCTGTGGAATGTATCGTTTGTTTATCTCCATTGCTTTCAACCCATAGAATTTTGTTGTCTTCGTCTAAGATCAACTGATAGGCCGTTGGTCGTACGCGCTGTGAGAACTCATCTTCAACTTTCTCAGCCAATGTTGAACTTTCAAGAACGAAGCCAAGCTCGGTATTCAGATTCATGGAACGAGGGTCAAAATTAAATGAGCCGACAAATAACCGCTGAGAATCAACCGCAAAGGTTTTTGCATGCAAGCTTGAGGCTGAACTACCAAAAGGACCTAGCTTCATTATGTTGCTCTCTTCATCGACTGTGCTAGGTCTTAATTCAAATAACTGAACACCCCCTTCCAGTAACTCCTTCCGGTGCTTTGCATAACCAGCGTGCACAGACAAAACATCCGTCGCTTGCATAGAGTTGGTTAATACATCAATGGATACACCTGTTTTTGCTAAGGCTGTGAAGATATCGACACCCTGTTGAGTTGGCACGAAGTAAGGAGTCACTAACAGGACTGTTGACTCAGGTGCGCCCATCACCTCGCCTAACTTCACCATTAACAGACCTTCTTTGTCGACCTTGCCAATACCTTTTGATGGATCATCACTGACCATTCTAGTGGGCTTCCACTCGAACAACGGTTCTTGGGCAATGATTGCCGTTACCAGCGAAGAACTCTTCAACGCACGAATATAAACGTCTCGCTCAGGGTTATTGAGTTGCGCGGGCATGTATTCGGCAGTGGTATAGGTACTGGTCTTTGTTGAACCCACAATGCCTTCAATGGGGTAAGCTGAGGCACTCGCCCAATACTTGTCAAAATCGACAGAAACTTCATTTACCACGCTGCCGACCGCGACCAGATCTAAATCTTGCTTAAGAATGCCACTGGTTGCGCCAAAATACTCATCACCAATGTTGCGCCCGCCAATAACGGTCACCGTGTTATCGACCGTAAACGATTTATTATGCATACGTCGATTTACGCGCGAAAAGTCAGTGATAAAGCCCAGTTTTTTAAATCGACGCTGTACAAAGGGGTTAAACAAACGAACTTGAACATTTTCAAGCCTATCTAAAGCAGATAAGGCTTCATCGAGCCCGGCAATACCGTTGTCATCTAATAACATCCGTACTCGGACGCCACGATTGGCTGCATCGGTGATGGCCTCAAACAACATCGCGCTGGTGATACCCTCATGCCAGATGTAATACTGAAGGTCGAGTGTTTTCTGTGCGTTTTGAGCCAATAGGACGCGTGCGGCAAAAGCATCTTCAGGGGACTCCAATAATCGAATTCCGCTAAGTTGCTGATGCTGGCTAGACAGAGGTGCAATTGCGCTTCCTAAGCGCGTTTGCTCTGCCTCTGCAATACTTAAAGCAGATGATTCGACCCGCCCTTCAAGACTTGGCAATGATGTGCAGCTTAGTGAGATAAACAATAATAAGCCCACAGTAGATGCGATGGCGATGAAACCCTTAAGGCCCAAATTACCGTACTTGTTGGTATAAATAGAGGAGATTTTGCCTAGTTTTTTAAACATGATTCAAATAGTCACTGACATGGGTGGTTTTAGCATACACGTTTTAGAGATAAAAATAAGGCAAGCTGCAGTGTAAATACCCCATTTATAACACAGCTGCTCATAGAATATTTAAGCCACGTTTTTATACTCAATTGGCGTCATATCATTGAGTGCATCATGGGGGCATTCATTGTTATAAATTTCGATCCGATCTTTAGTGAGTTGCTTCACTTCATGTAAGTTGTTGAAGATATAGCAGTCCAATACATCTCCTCGGTACGTTCGATTAAACCGCTCGATATATGCGTTTTGGTAGGGGCAGCCAGGCTTGATATAATCTATCCTAATACCATGTGCCTTCGCCCAATTCACAAACACGTCTGATGTAAATTCACTGCCATTATCCACCCGTATCTTTTCCGGGTAACCATGCCAGTCAGCAAGCTGATCAAGATAACGAATGACTCTCAGCGACGGCATACTGGTGGCTATATCGATACCTAGTACCTCTCGATTAAAATCATCAATGACATTGAATGTACGAAATCTAACCTTGTTGTGAAGGCTGTCGCTCATAAAGTCCATTGACCAAGACTTTCCTAAAGTATCCGGTGCGGCTAATGGCTCTGGATCGCGGTTGGGCAATCGTCGTTTGGTTTTGCGTCGCAGGTTAAGCTTAAGCTCGGTATAAACACGATAAACTCGCTTATGGTTCCAGTGGTGCCCTAGCTTTCTAAGGCGCTTAAAACACTTAGGGAAGCCCCAGCGGTGATGCCTTTCGATCAGCTTAGTTAAGGCGTCAATGATTTCATCATCATTGCTACTCTTGGCATTGTAATAATACGCGGTGCGACTTATGCCCACTACCTCACAAGAGGTGACAATACTGGACAAGAGGTGACAATACTGGCTTTATATTGCACCTGCAGCTCATGCGCCCAAACTTTTCGTTCTGCCACAGGTGCTATAGCTTTTTTATAATATCCTCTTGCATCTGAGCTTTGAGGCTTAAGTCGGCATACATCTGCTTGAGTCGACGGTTTTCTTCTTCGAGCTCTTTTAAGCGGCGTACATCAGATGCTTCCATTCCGCCGTATTTTTCGCGCCATTTATAAAAAGTCGAGTTCCCAATACCATACTTTCTGCAGATATCTTTAACCGGCATACCTGCTTCAGCCTCTTTCAAAATGGCCACAATTTGGCTTTCTGTCATGCGTTTACTCATTGTTAAATTCCTTTACCTTAGTTTAAAAGAAATTCTACAGTTGAGCTGTATTATTTTAAGGGATAGTTACAGCAGTCAAACAGGCTGCGCTGCCAAGCTGAGTTTGGCCTGTCCTGCGTTCACCGTAGCCGTTGTAAACTAAGGTTTGGCTGAGTGCAATGTCTTCAACTATTGTTGGCAGCCCATGTTCTGCGTGGTTGGTGATTGTGAACTGACCGATTTAAGTGGCAAGCCCGTCGTCATCGTAACTTATTGCGTTGATTTGGCCTGCGTACGTCACTTGATCTACTTGGAACTTGTTGTTGTGTTGGTAGTTGGTAGTTGATAGTGGCATCCAACACGCCATTGTAGGTTAGGCTGGTGAGCAAATCACTTCGTAGCCATAGGCTAAAGACTCTGTACCTTCTGTCACGGTTGCAAGTTTTTCATTGCACAGGTAACTGAAGGTTTGAATGCCTTCGGGTGTTGTCACTTGGTTCAGTTTGCCATCTAGGTAATTATAATCAATCACCTGCATTGACGGTAAAGTGATTTTGGTCAGGCGTCGATCTCGGTCATAGCTGCTGAAAGCGTACGATATAAAAGTGGCTGACTGAAAAAATCCTACGATGACAGCGTGGGCACAATGAGGGTTTTTACGTTGCCGTTTTCATCGTAGGCCGTTTCGCTGGTGTAGCCGTCTGGGTAAGTTACCTTGCTAATACGGCCTAAAGTGTCGTATTTGTATTGGTAGGTCACTGGCAGTAGCCCAACCGACTCAAGATGGTTGATGTGCTGAGTCGTTGGATCGTGATAGATTGTGAGACTCGATTTTCTGCACTGCTAAAAATATAAAAAAGCCAGATCCGAAGATCAGGCTTTTAAATTGATATCGGTGTATATACTGAAAATCGACGACAACGACCGCTTCTATTTGATTTCTTCTTAATATTTTCTATTTTTTCCTGCACCATATCTTAAATGAAAGACATTTTCCTCTTCATTAAAATCATATTTCGAGTAGCTGTAATCATCTAGTGCTTTGTTGATTCCCGATATATTTTCGTATAACACAACATTATTATTGGAAAAGTCATAACTAAAGTAGCTATTTTTTTCGTAAGAACCATATATGATCCTTTCCTTTACAATCCATCCTTCTACGTCAGGAACAAATAGTAAATTGCTTGAACAGCTCACTAAATCAAACTTATCTCTACCAAAAGCCTGCTTAATACATACGCCCTTGTTAATCTCGCCTTTAAAATTCCAAGTATGGTTAAGATAGAAAATTACTATCACTATTAGTGAACTTGAAATCAACATTAAAACTACCTTAAAATATTTTTTGTTGAACTTACTCATCTGCAAAATCCCGCTCCTTCAAAGGCTTCAATCCATCTACCTGTAATATTATATGGCTTTCCTCCAATATTGTTGACACCATCAACCCAATCAAAAAGATCCCAAGGATCTTCAAAGATGTCACTGTAATAGAAAACATTACGACCAGAATATGTAAAAACTCCTCCTTCAAGTACTGTTACCGTTCCAGAGTAACTACCAGACAAGGTACTCCCGCCAATGAAAAACTTATCTCCTGTGTAGTCATAGCTATTGCTAAACCGGTAACTAAATGAATACTCTCCTGGAGCTTTACCTTCTGCGGTAGTTTGTGCAGCCTCTCTTATCTGATCACCAAGCCGTTCCACAACCCCCGTTGTGACATTAGAATTCCTTATGGTATCGAAATGCCCAATCTCACTAAGCGTTACATCTCCGCCCTCATTTAAAAAGTGAACTAGTGCATCCATATTTGACCATTGAGCTTCTAACCCATTAGGGTCAATAAACATCACCGGATTCCCACCCACATACCCATACAAATTCGTATCACCACCCGCAAACCCAATCGGGTCTCTCGCGGTCCAACGCCCTGTTTCAGGGTCGAAGTCTCGGTATCCAAAACGGATTAAGCCAGTATGATTGTCTTTTAAGCCGCCTGCAAATCCAAATGGAATGTCTATTGCTGGGTTTGTGTCATTTATCACATTGCCGTAGGCGTCATACTCTATTTGTTTCACCACGGTTCCGGTTGCATCGGTGATGACTCTCGGTGTACCTATTTGATCGGTGATGATATAAAAGCGGTTAGTACCTTGGGTAAAGGCCGTCGGTGTTTGGCCTAAGCTGTATTCGTAGCGTTGCAATAGGTTGTCGTTTGCATCGTAGGTGGCCAGCAAGGTGGTTTTGTTCTGCCACAGATACTTTTCTTCTACGACGCCGTTAACAAGTTTTACGATTGTAAGGAAAAACCATTACGAGATTAGATTAACTCATTGAGAACGGCTTCCTAATCGGTTCCCTCTTTGTTTAGTTACTCAGCCCCCTTTGATTACTTTTTGAAATCAAAAACTCCAAGTATAACTCAAAAAATCTTTGATTTTTTTTAAAGAACTCAACAGGGCTATAACCTGATATTCTCTGATCAACAATCGAACCGTAGAGCCCTTCAGCATCGAAAAGTGAGATATAGAAATCATAATCATAGGCGCCCGATAGCCTTAAAAGCATTTCACCATCACGTCTTTGCTCCTGAGCGCTCCATTTTTTGATATTACTTAAATCTAAATATTCATATAGTAAAACCATTGGCGATAGCTGGTTATTTGACTCATACCAAATTTCATTAATACACCAAGGAATAACTAAACTTTCTTTCTGGCATGTATACTCGATAATCTCTTCGCTCAAGCTATCAAGCGTGCTTTCATGATAGGCAAAAGCCTGATAGTCATCTAAAGTAGTGATAGCTTTTAAACTTGCTTGAAAATCTTGAGCCCAAACAGGCTGACTAACAATAATTAGTACACACATAAAGTGTTTTATTTTATTCATAACTTCCACTCACGATCAAAACTCCAGGGTGTGATGCGAAAAAATTCTTCAACCAAATTGAATAGTCATAATTAGGAAAACTTATACAACCATTTGTTCCAGGCTTATGAGGTTTATCCTCTGGGTGAAAACCACACCGCCCACTCCCACCATCTCCTACAGATGTGCATCTCGGCAGACCATCACGCATAGGCATATCTGAAAGTGGCTTAAATGGAACAAACCAACAATTATCATATTCATCACACATTGCCGAATTACTCGTATTTTCTATAGGTAAGACCTCATACCTTCCATTCGGAATTGCCCACTTATTTGCCGGATTATGCCATCCAGAGTATACAGACATGGCCCAGAGAGGGTCTAAGGGTACTCCATCTTCGTAATAATAGAGGTATCCGTTGTTTTTATTGTAATGATATCGAGCCATACCTGTTGAATCAACAAACTGAATCGGACTCCCACCCACATACCCATACAAATTCGTATCACCCCCCGCAAACCCAATCGGATCTCTCGCCGTCCAACGTCCTATTTCAGGGTCGAAGTCTCGGTAACCAAAACGGATTAAGCCAGTATGATTGTCTTTTAAGCCGCCTGCAAACCCAAATGGAATATCCATGGCTGGGTTGGTGTCGTTTATCACATTGCCGTAGGCGTCATACTCTATTTGTTTCACCACCGTTCCGGTTGCATCGGTGATGACTCTCGGTGTGCCTATTTGGTCGGTAATGATGTAAAAACGGTTTGTGCCTTGAGTAAAGGCCGTTGGTGTTTGGCCTAAACTGTATTCGTAGCGTTGCAATAGATTGTCGTTTGCATCGTAAGTGGCCAGCAAGGTGGTTTTGTTTTGCCACAGGTACTTTTCTTCTACAACGTCGTTAACGAGTTTTACGACTCGATTGCCTAGGGCGTTATGTTGATAGGTGATGGTATCACCATTTGGTAACTCAACTGCTAGCAAGCGGCCCGTGCTGCTGTATTGATAGTGCGTGACATCGGTACCTTCCGTCTTTTTACTTAAACGACCGTTTGCATCGTATGCGTATTGAGTGTTACCACGGCTGCTCAGTTGGTCGCCGATGTTATAGGTTGAAGCTATGTTGCTTAGGCCACGTTCTGTGCTGCTGTATAGTGAGCGATTGCCATTGGCGTCATAGCTGTATTGCTCTACGACGGTTCCGTTTTTGGTGACGCTGGTTAAGCGTTTGCGAGAATCATAGCCGTATACAAACGTTTGGGTGCTGCCGTCTGGTAAGGACTCTGTTTTGCCTGTGATGGTGCCACTGATGTCGTAAGTTAAGCTGTAGTCAAACAGGGCTGCGCTGCCAAACTGAGTTTGGCTTGTCGTGCGTTCACCGTAGCCGTTGTAAGCTAAGGTTTGGCTGAGTGCGGTGTCTTCAACTTTTGTTGGTAGCCCATGTTCTGCGTGGTTGGTGATCGTGAACTGACCGATTTGAGTGGCGAGCCCGTCGTCATCGTAACTTATTGCGTTGGTTTGGCCAGCGTAGGTCACTTGATCTACTTGGAACTTGTTGTTATGTCGGTAGTTGATGGTGGTATCCAACACGCCATTGTAGGTTAGGCTGGTGAGCAAATCACCATCGTAGCCATAGGTTAATGACTCTGTACCTTCCGTCACGGTTGCAAGTTTTTCATTGCACAGGTAACTGAAGGTTTGAATGCCCTCGGGTGTTGTCACTTGGTTCAGTTTGCCATCTAGGTAATTATAATCAATCACCTGCATTGACGGTAAAGTGATATTGGTTAGGCGTCGATCTCGGTCATAGTTGTAGCTTGTACCGCCACTGAGCGGATGCGATTCTGATGCCTTGCCATTTACCTGGTTTGAGGTAAATTCGCACCAATTTCTCGAACTCTATCCGCTGATATTGTTGAGTCTATTTGCTTAAATTCATCTAAACGCTTAATAAGGTATTTTAAATTATTTTTGCTCTCTCCCTCGAGAACATTCTTTGGGTTTATGCCCTTAAATGCTCCCATTGCAACACTAAATCAAATCAGAATCCGCATCAAAGCCCCTCATGCCGAGGTCCTTTAGAACAATTTCATAATCCTCAGCTTGCTGCTACATCAATGCCAACACACGATGAAATCCCATCAATTACCCAAGTTTTTGCAATTTTGAATGCACTGCCTGGAACATAAAATCTTTATTCAATGTTCAGAAAAAACCACCTCGAATAAGACATTTTTCTTTGATCTTTCTTCTATAAATGTCCTTGTCATATTCACAAATTCACCATGGCTACAATTGACATCATTAAAATCATTACTATCTTCTTGGCTAGGCTGATATGCACCGTTTTCAGTAACGAGAAAACCTTCTACACCTTCGAGCCGAAAGGCATATGATTTGCAAGCAGTCAAATACTCAAGCGCATCTTTTGGATGTAACAAAAACTGACTTCCAAATAACACAGCTCTTTCCAGGAATCTTTCTTGTATTTTCTGTAGCATCATATCCATTTCTCTCACGGTATATATGGGTTTTTAATCGTTTCATCTGGAGCCCAATGCCCTGGACCTGTACCCACTGAAACTTTTGTATCACTCATCTGGACTATATCACCAGTAACATTATCTCTAACTACATAGTGCCCATCGTTTCTGAAATATGCAGTCGCTTCGTTGCCATTTGCCTTATTAATTGAAGACCGTGTCGTATAAGGGCTATTCACTAAATCATCAACTGAACTCTGGGACCATCCTCTTTTAGATAACTGATTAAACTTCCTGCCTTGAGTTGGGATATTAGTAGTTACCCTCTTTGCAGCCTTCTTAACTGCATACTTCCCAGCAAATTTCGCAGCTCCGCCTACACCTGTTGCAAGCTCTGCTACCATTACCCCCGTTTGTGTATTCTGGTAAGTAGCCGAACATTTATTTACGACATTGTTGGTACCTAATTTGTCTCGAATTTTGTCAGTAACACCAAGTGAGCCACTTTTGGGTGCAAATCAACATCTCTACCTGCACTGCCCACCAGTTGTTCAAAGGCTTCACCTTGGTTATTGGTGCCTACAATTGTTTGGTCAAATGGTTCTTGAGCGTAAGACAACACACTCTGCAAGCATATAAAAGCTAAGCTTAAAGAGAGGATAAATCGTTTAAAGAAAGGCATTATATTCCACCGGAAATAGTAGTGAGCATGGTTTTTCGGACATCGTTAGACAGCTACTCAAAATAGTAAGCATAAGAAAGGGGTGGCACAAGGGCTACATTTTGGATTTTTTTAAAATAGAAACAGAGCACCTTGGTATGACTAACTATTCGCTTAATTTACAATAAATTAAAAATCACATTGATTTTATTATTTTAGATTTGCATCACAAAAAATGAGCTAGATAGCTTAAGTAAATTAGTAATATTTTAAGGTGCCGTTCTTTTTGATAAAGATTAGGTACTGGCTGACCAATTAAGGAGATGTAGTGTGTTATAACTAGAAAGGCACAAATTTCTATCCCTTTCATTCATTGTTTGAAAGCTATTATTCGTGGATATAACCATAAGCACCTATTCTACGCTCATACATTAGCACCAACTCACTCAACAAACCTGACCAGCCGCCCAACCACTCGACCAAGCCCATTGAAAGTTATAACCCCCTAGCCAACCGGTAACATCCAAAACTTCGCCGATAAAATAAAGCCCGGGTTGTTTTTGGCTCTCCATGGTTTTAGAGGAAACTTCATTAGTGTTCACGCCACCAAGGGTGACTTCTGCGGTTCGGTAGCCTTCGGTGCCACCAGGGTTGAATTGCCATTGATTTAAATGAGTCGCTAGCCGTTCTACATCGGCTTTGGTGAGTTCGGCTAAGGTTTTTTGCAATTTAAGTTGCTCAACAAAAAACTCGGCAAGTCTTGCGGGTAGGTATTGGGCCAACCAGGTTTTCAGTTGTTTTTTACCCTGTTCGTGGCGGTCTTGTTGCACTTGCTCGGCAACATCAATACTGGGTAGCCAGTCTATTGTGAGTGATTCGCCCGGTTGCCAGTAGTTGCTAATTTGCAACATGGCCGGGCCGCTGATGCCACGATGGGTTATAAGCAAATCAAGTGAAAAAGATTTGGTTTGACTGGTGACAGTCGCTGGCACAGCGACACCTGAAAGTGCTGACCAGTGCTCTTTGTCTTTGTTATTCCAAGTAAAGGGCACTAGGGATGCACGATACTCTAATACTTCATGATCAAACTGTTGTGCAATGCGAAAGCCAAAATCGCTAGCGCCCATGGTCGGGATTGATAGTCCGCCGCATGCGACAACCAATGAACTACATTGAACAGGCTTTGATGCCATGTTCATGCTAAAGCCTTGTTCGAGTGCAACTAGTTTGGTTACGCTGGTTTCAAGTTTTAGCTCTCCACCTGCTGCTGCTAATTCGGATAGCAACAGCTGTTGAATATCTTTGGCACTGTTATCACAAAATAATTGACCTAGTTCTTTTTCGTGGTAGGCAATGCCCGCCCCTGCTACTAAACCAATGAAGTCCCATTGGGTGTATCGGTTTAAGGCGCTGCGACAAAAATGTGGATTAGCTGATAAGTAGTTTTCAGGGGTAATGTCTAAATTAGTGAAGTTACAACGACCTCCACCCGACATCAGTATTTTTTTGCCGGCTTTATTGGCGTGATCTACTACGACAACTGAACGTCCACGCTTGGCTGCTTCTATGGCACAAAAAAGGCCGGCAGCGCCGGCCCCTATTACGATGACATCATACTGGGTCATTTTTTAAGTCGACGCCCTTTGTTTTCTACTGAACGACGTGTGCGCTGTTTATCCATTTTACGTTTTAACGGATCAAACTTATTTGCGGCAACAGGCTTCCACGCCATTTTGGGTAAATCGACAGAGGCCGCTAAGCGATCAATGTCTTTCTTCGGTAGTTCTTCAAAGGTACCGGCTCGAACCGTTGACTCTAAAAATACTGAGCCATAACGAACACGTTTTAAGCGGGCAACTTGCAAACCTTGGCTTTCCCATAGGCGACGAACTTCGCGGTTACGGCCTTCCAATACTACTACGTGAAACCAATTATTACTGCCGCTGCCATCAAAATATTGTACGTCGGTAAATTTTGCCGGACCGTCTTCTAGCTCTACGCCGTTGCACATGGCATCAATGTGTTCTTGAGTCACGTCACCATGAACTCGCACGGCATACTCCCGTTCAATTTGGTGTGATGGGTGCATTAAACGGTTGGCTAGTTCGCCATCGTTGGTGAACAACAACAAGCCTGAGGTATTAATATCTAATCGGCCAACGGCCACCCAGCGCTCACCTGGAATATTAGGTAGGCGGTCAAAAATAGTTTGCCGGCCTTCCGGGTCTTTACGGGTAGAAATTTCACCTTCTGGCTTGTTATAAACCAATACTCGGCGCACTTCGGTGTTTTCTACTTTCACCTTTTTACCGTCTAGCGTTAGCACATCATCTGGCACGCACTTGTCGCCTAATTTACACGCTACGCCGTTTACTAGCACTCGGCCACCTTCTATCGCTTTTTCCATTTCGCGACGTGAACCGACTCCGGCTTTGGCTAATACTTTTTGAATTCTTTCTTCACTCATCTTCTTTATCCTCACGCGGTTCGTCGTTCTCACGAGCGTCGAGCAGCGCTTGTTGTTGGGCTAGTTTCGCTTGAATCATCGCCCATTGGTCTTCTTCGCTGAGCACTTCTGGCTCGGCGTCGTTGGGTTGTTCTGTTTCGGTTTGTTCTGGTTCTAATTCTGTTTCAGGCTCTTGATCGACTTTAAACGCATCTGTATCGGCCAATGAAGCCTCTACCCTATTGCCGTCTGGCTCAGTACCCGATTCATTGGCGTTAGATTCGTCATCACTATCATCGAGTTCTAAATCTGGATGTTCATGTTCGGCACGTGCTTGTTCCATTGCGCTTTCAAAACGTGAATTTACATCATCCATTTCAGCCAGTTCACCATCGAGGTGTTCATCAATAAACTCACTGCCGGTTTTGCCAGAGGCTTGTCCGTCACGAATTTTTTCTATCAACGCACCGAACGTAATTTCAGATTGTGTATCGGTTTCGCTGGTGTCTTCTGAGCCGGATTCCGTCATCTCCATTTGAGGGTTCAAGTCTTCAAGATCGCGAATCTCACTCAAGCTTGGAAGTTGGTCTAACGACTTTAAGCTGAAGTAATCTAAAAACTGGCGAGTGGTCGCGTACATAGCAGGTCGGCCAGGTACATCGCGATGCCCAACGACTCGAACCCATTCACGCTCAAGTAACGTGCGAATAATATTTGAACTGACCGCTACGCCACGAACATCTTCAATTTCGCCACGGGTCATAGGCTGGCGGTAGGCGATTAGAGCAATGGTTTCCATTAAGGCACGCGAATAGCGTTGCGGTTTTTCTTCCCACAGGCGGCTTACCCATTGTGCGGTTTCAGGGTCGGTTTGAAAGCGGTAACCACTGGCGACTTCGACCAGCTGAACGCCTTTACCCTCATAACTCGCGATTAGCTCCGCCATAACTGCACGTACTGTTTTGCCATGAGGTCGCTCGAACTGTTCAAATAAATCACGTAGATGATTCACAGACAAGATGGCACCGGAGGCAAACAGCGCGGCCTCTAAAATCACTTTCAAGGCTTCATGACTGTGACCGCCGTAGGGATCACCTTTTTCTTCGTCTGCTTCAGGCTCTGGTTCTCGAATAACGGCTTCAATATCTTCGAGTTCATGGGCAGCAGGGTCGGCGGTTACATCGGCCGATTCCTCTGCGTTTATATCAACCGTTTCTTCGGGCTGGATAGGCTCTTGGTTATTTTGTTCTTCAGGTAAATCAGACATAACTATTCCGATCTGGCTTTAACGTGAATGGGGGCAAACAGCTCATTCTGAATTAAATCGATGAGCTGCTCTTTTGAAAGTTCCATAATGGCAAGAAAAGTCACGACCACACCCACTCGCCCTTCTTCTGGACGAAACAGAGTAATGAACGGCACAAACGCTTTGCCTTGTAATTGATCGAGCACTTCGGCCATACGGGCACGGGTCGATAAAGATTCTTTCTGAATTTCATGGCCTTCGAACATTTCGGCACGGCCCATAACTTCTTTCATGGCCAACATAATTTCGCGCATGTCGACTTCGGGGTGCAGCTTGGGTCGTTCGTAATCGGGGCGCAGTTCATCGGCGACAAATATTTCTCGACCTACTCGCGGCATGGTATCGATACTTTCGGCCGCTTCTTTAAACTGCTCGTATTCTTGCAAGCGACGAATAAGTTCAGCTCGTGGGTCTTCTTCAGAGTCTTCTTCTAGCTCACCACTGCGCGGCAGCAACATGCGGCTTTTAATTTCGGCTAACATGGCGGCCATCACCATATACTCAGAGGCTAGCTCAAACTGCAGTGCGTGCATTAAACCAATGTATTCCATGTACTGTTTGGTAATTTCGAATACGTTGATATTGAGTATGTCTAAGTTTTGCTTGCGTATTAAATACAGCAGTAGATCGAGCGGGCCTTCAAAGGCATCGAGGAATACTTCTAATGCATCGGGCGGTATATACAAATCGATCGGGATTTGTGTCATCGCCTCGCCGCCTACGACCGCAAACGGCATTTCGCTCTGTTCAGCCGTGGCGCGTTCTCGCAAGGCTTTTAAGGCAAGCTGCTTGGGCGTTGGAGCTTTTTCTGGAACAGGGGCTGTTGTTTCGTCAAACAGAGGTTGCGGCCCGATGAAATTTTCATCAGCCGCTGGGTGTTGACTAGAATCGGGCCGTTGAGAATCAGACGATTCAATAGTCATACATTACCCTTGAAACGGTGTCGCATCACCGGCACCTTCACGCAGAACTTCGGGCACACCTTCTAAAAGGCTGACAATCGTTGATTCATCAAAGCCACAAAAGCCACCATCTATGACGAGGTCTAACTCATGCTCTAGAAGATCTCGGATATCATAAGGGTCGGCCATTGGTTGATCTTCGTTAGGCAAAATTAGTGTGGTGCTCATCATTGGCTCACCCAGTTCCGCTAACAGCGCAGACGCGATGGCATTACCTAATACTCGTAAACCAATGGTACGGCGCTTAGGGTGTAGCAAACGGCGCGGCACTTCTCGTGTGGCCTGCAAAATAAAGGTAATTGGGCCTGGGGTGTTATTTTTAATTAACCGAAATGCTGAGTTATCTACTTTAGCAAACAAGGCCAAGTCGGCTAGATCTCTGCAAACGAGAGTCATGTTATGTTTATCGTCGATCTGACGAATACGGCGGATTTTATCCAATCCATTTTTATTGCCCATTAAACAGCCAAGTGCGTAGGCTGAATCGGTTGGGTAGGCAATAACCCCGCCTTTTTTGAGAATTTCTACCGCATGGCTAATTAAACGAGCCTGAGGGTTCTCTGGGTGTATTACAAAAAATTGACTCATATTGGCTCCCGCCAAGGGCGAAAAAAAACCTATTTTACCTTGATCTAATCAAGGATACCAGCAATCAACCACGCTATTGTGACCGCGCTAACATCCAGTCTTTGGCCAACTTCACTTGCCGAGGCCACTGTGGGAAATAGCCTAACTTTAACCAGCTTGTATTTGGACTGTGAAAATCACTGCCGCCACTAATATACATGTCTCTAGCGGTGGCCTGTTCTACTAAGAATTTGCGCATATTCGGGTCCATACCCACGCACGAGGCTTCAATACCCTGACCACCAGCGGCGTTGAAGTCATCGAGCATTTCTTTGCATTTCGTCCACGTTAAATTGTAGCGATGTGGGTGCGCTATAACCGCCATACCGCCAAGGCTGATAATGGTCTGTACGGTCTCTTCAAGTTCTGGCCACTGGCTTTTCACATCACCAATGCAACCTCGCCCTAACCACTTTTTAAAAGCATGGGCAGATGATTTAACTTGCTTAGTTTCAACCAGATGTGCAGCAATGTGCGGCCGTGCTGGCGGCCCTGGAGCGGCAATGTCACGGATATTTTCTTCATCTAGCTCAAAGCCCGCACGCCGTAGAACAAACAATAGTCGCTCAAAGCGCTTTTCACGCCGAATCACATATTGCCGCTCCACTTCTAGCCAGCCTTCGCTGTAAACATCAATCCCGAGTGCGACTACATGAATAGCGCGGCCCTTCCAGACACTCGAAAGCTCAGCCCCAGGATGCAATGTTAGATTGTCTGGTACCCAGTTATTTTCAATTGAGGCGCGATAACCCGCAGCGGTATCATGATCGGTTAACACTAAATGGCTAATTTCACGCTCTTGTGCCAATTCGAACAAGGCTGGACAATCGAGTTTTCCATCCGAAAACTGACTATGACAGTGTAAATCCCAGTCTTGCTTTACATTTACATGCATTAAACAACCTTTTACTTTGAAATTTAGTTAACAAATTTTACTATCCGCAGTTGCAAACAACCGCCTTGGCCTTGTACCTTAGAGCGCTTCATAAGGTTTCGCACAGGACAATACTTATATGTGGTACGCCATTATCGCAGAAGATCAACCAAACAGCTTACAAAATCGCCTTTCTGTTCGCGCAGCCCACTTAACACGCTTACAAGCACTCCAAGATCAAGGGCGTTTGCTGGTCGCTGGCCCTCACCCTGCAATCGATAGCGAAGATCCCGGCAAGGCGGGGTTTACCGGCTCATTGGTTATTGCTGACTTTGACTCTTTAGAAGCAGCCAAGCAATGGGCCGATGAAGACCCTTACGTCACGGCTGGCGTCTACGCTAAGGTCGTGGTAAAACCCTACAAGAAAGTACTTCCAGCTTAAAACTGTAAACTTGGTTATTATTGAATTCATTTTTTTATAGATAGGACTAACATCGATGCTTTTCCGACACGCTGCTAAGACGCTTTTACTGGCAACCCTTTTAAGCTCTTCCATCACTGCATTTGCCGAAACTGCCTGGCTAAGCGACAGCCTCTGGGTCAACGTACGCACTGGGCCAGCAGACACTTATCGAATTCTCAAAACCGTACAATCTGGCACCCGTATGGAAATACTAGAAAAACAAGAAGATGCCGGTTTTTATCGAGTGCGTACTGAGGCGGGCTTAGAAGGCTGGATTCCTAGCCGCTACCTAACCGATGAGCCTACCGGTCGCTTGCAAGCTCAGGCATTGGCCACTGAAAAAGCTCAGTTACAGCAGCAATTCGATGCACTAGATCAAAAATATAAAGAATTAGCCGCCGACAAAGGCGACGTAAACGGCGAGCTAGGCTCATTACGCACCAGCAATGCCGAACTTACCAAAGAGCTTAACCGCATTAAAGCCATCAGCGAAGGTGCTATTAACTTAGACGAGCAGTATCAATCGCTTGCTGAAGAAACCGCTAAATTGAAAAACGAGCTTGACGTAGCACAAGCAGAAAACCAAGCGAATAAAGAATTTAATGACAACACCATGCTCTACACGGGTGCCGCTTTAGTCATTCTCGGTATTGCATTAGGTACTATTTTACCGCGCTTAAGTGCTCGTCGTCGTCGAGATGGCTGGTCTTAATCGCCACAAATCATGTACACTTAGGCCATTGAATTTATTGGATTAATCTCGATGGCCTGGTCGTCCGAACCCATCCTAAAACCTTACACTTTGTCAAACTTAGTCGATTTATTGAGCCAAGGTTTACTTGGCTCAATGTCGCGCTTTAGTCATTTTCAAATTGTTGAATGGTGCAGCCGTTTTACCGAAGAGTATGATCTTCAGCCCGATGACAATATTCCCCTGTCTCCTCAAGGTGCTATTGAGCTAGCCGATGATGTGCTGGTGCAATGGGAGCTGTTCATTGCGACTCAATACTCTTTAGATGAGTTAAGCATGTTTTCAGTTAGTGTGGTGGTATTACCTAAAACACACTTTGAACAATGGTTAAATCAGGCGCTTGCCTTACCTAGTCAACATTAAGCAATGAAAAACACCGACATATATTTTATTGAAGACGGCACACCAAAGTCTGCGACATTTGATGATTTTTACTTTTCAAATGGCCAAGGTGTTGAAGAATCACAGTATGTTTTCATTGCGCCAAACAACTTGGTTGAGCGCTTTAAGTCTCTGCCAGATTACGGTCACTTCACCATCGCGGAAACCGGCTTTGGTACAGGTCTTAATTTCACTATCGCGTGGCAGTGTTTTTTAGAACATGCTCCCAACACAGCGCGCCTGACTTTTATTAGCTGTGAAAAACATCCGCTATCAGCCGCAGACTTAGAACGAGCACACGCAAATGGGCCACATAACGATCAATTAAGCGCCCAGTTGCAAGCACACTACCCGCCCTTAGTTGAAGGCTTCCACCTGCTTGAATTTAATCGTGTTAATTTAGTGTTGATACTCGATGATGCCGCCAAGGCTTTTGGTGAAGTCACTGCCAAAGTCGATGCTTGGTTTTTAGACGGTTTTGCACCAAGTAAAAACCCGGATATGTGGCAGCCGGCACTTTTCGAGCAAATGACCCGCTTAAGTCACCTTAATACCACAGTTGCGACTTTCACCAGCGCACGCGTTGCCCGCGAAGGCTTGATCGGTGCGGGTTTTGCAATCCAAAAGCAAACTGGCTATGGCTTAAAGCGTGAAATGGTCAAAGGCTCCTTTGTTGGTTTGTGCGGCCCAAAGCCTATTATGGGTTGGCCAAAATCTGAACTACCGGCACCTAAGGCAAACCACGCTAAGCACGTTGCTATTATTGGAGCAGGTATTGCCGGAGCGACAACCGCTATAGAACTAAAAAGACGCGGCTATACGGTGACTGTTTTCGAAAAAGCACCATACCCGGCCAGTGGTGGCTCTGGCAACCGGCAAGGCGCGGTTTACGCAAAACTATCCGCCAGTGCCAATCACAACACACAGTTTTATATTCAGGCGCTCGAAACCGCCCAAAAAGCACTTGAACAACTGCCATCCCGTGTACCGCACGATGCCTGTGGTTTGGTGCAATTAGTCCATGATGCCCGCGAATTAAAACGACTGAAAGATATTGAACGGTCCAGCTATATCCCCATGGACCTAGCGCAAGTTAAAACCGCTGAACAACTGACCGAGCTCGTTGGTACCGCGCTCAGTGAACCGGGCTTATGGTTTCCTAACGGTGGCTGGGTCAGCCCAAAAGAATGGGTGGCTTATTTATTAGAAGGTATCAACTGCCTATATAATGAAGAGATTGTATCGGTGTCACTGCAAGGTCATGTCTGGCAATTAACTAACCAACTTGGCCAAATTAAAAGCTTTGACCAAGTTGTACTATGCTCTGCCTTTGATAGCCTAAAACTCCAGCAAACGGCACATTTACCCTTGAATGCTATCGCAGGTCAGGTGACTCAATTAGCCTGTGTTGAGAAAGCAAACACATTGAAAGCAGTCATTTGTACTGACCGCTATGTCATGCCTGCGCTAGACAACATGCTCACCATTGGCAGCACATTCCGCCTAAAATCATCCGATACCCGTACAAATGAAGCTGAAAACCAGGACAACATTGCTGGATTAAAGTCACGCGTTCCAGTCTTGCTTGAGACCAACCCAAAAGTCGTTGACGACCGTGCAGGCGTGCGTTGTACAACCCCCGATTACCTGCCATTGGTTGGTGCACTTAGTGAGCAACGGGCGCTTGTCGATCAATTTACGGTGCCTTTGCAACGTAATCGAGCACATAAAGAAATACCCGCAAGGCACTTACCAGGCTTCTGGGTAAATGTAGGTCATGGTTCGAAAGGTTTATGCTCTAGCCATTTAAGTGCAAAATTACTGGCCGCGATGATATGCGGTGAGCCATACCCAATGTCCCAGTCCATTGTTGATCACCTCAACCCAAATCGCTTCGTGATACGCGACATGATGCGAGCCAAACGCCAGAAAACTGCCAACTAACTTAGCCTGCCTAATATTACCCCTCCTTAAATTAGACCTACGTCAGAAATATGTCAGCCAAGCATCATTGTGTATAGCTATAAACTTAATAGGTAGATACGCATAGACATAAACCCTGAAAACCTGTACTTTCCGCGCCCCTTATTAACTGGGCTGCGGAGTTTTCTACAGTCCAAATCAATTGAAAAACTAAAGGAAACTTCATGACCGATACTTACGACCTTACGCTCGTATTGGCCTCTTACTTAGTCGCAGTCATTGCCTCTTTTGCGGCAATTTACTTCAGCATCCGCGCCCGTAAAACCAACGCCGGTGTTAAGTCATTTACTTATGCTGCAGGTGCTTTTTGCTTGGGTGCAGGTATTTGGTCTATGCATTTTGTAGGTATGAGTGCCTACCACACCAACTTTGATATGACGTTCAATTTCACTTGGACTGCCTTTTCTCTAGTTGCTGTGCTTATTGCTTCAGCATTAGGGCTGTGGGTCATTACCCTTGAAAAAGTAACTATTTTACAGCTAGCGGTAAGTGCTTTTATTATGGGCATGGGCGTATTCACCATGCACTACAGCGGCATGATTGCGATGCAAATGTCTCCTGGCATTATTTATAATATACCCTTAGTTATTTTATCGGGTGTCATTGCTGTTGTTGCTTCGTTTGCGGCTCTGGTCATCTGCCGAAACATAGAGCACGTCCCGGTCCGCTATAGTTTACGCGCGCGCCTGTCCGCAGCGCTTGTCATGGGCGTTGCTGTATGCGGTATGCATTACACGGGTATGTCAGCTGTCACCTTTTTAGTCGATGCTATGTGCTCAGCAGACAACACTCTGCGAGGTAATTGGATGGGCATCCCGACAGCTATCGCAGCCTCTGCTTTCTTAATTTTATTAGTTTATATTGGCTTTGAAGATTACCGAGCCATTGAGCGTGCTAAACGTAAAAAAGCAGCCGAAGAAGAAGCCGTCATGAAATTCGCGTTTCTAGATGCAGGCAGTGGCCTTCCTAATAGGGCCTCGTTAGATAAACACCTAGAACTACTTTTAAAAGGCAGCAATGGCCAATCAGCTAAACCCTTTGACCTTTTTTATATAGAGCTCAGCGATTACCGCAATCTATTGCAAACTCATGGCGATGCGATTGCCCAAAAGTATGCAACAGAATTTGCTCGTAATATTAAACAATGTATTCCCGAAGGTACTTATTTGGCGCGATACAATACCAACGGTTTTGTGGCAGTGATGCCAGATACTGGACTAGCAACCCTGGAAGAATCGGCCAAAATGCTGTCTGACCAGCTGATTAGATCTTCCGGTGGTAAATTGGCGAATTTACCCGTGCGTTTTGGCCTTGGCTACAGTCATTTTCCACAATCGGGCACCTTAGCTCGATTACTAGTTCGCCAAGCACAGGTTATAAAATTGCGCCAGCAACCTAAGCGAACCAGCGGCGCCAAACCTAGTTTAGTTTAACACCTAAAATCTAGGGTGAGTCGCACCGCTCATCCTAGAATTGCAATCATTTTTGCTTCTTCCTCGATTCATCAATCCTCCTAGCTATATTTCAACCTGCTAATACTAGTTGTTTTCCGATTTTCTTCTATACTTCAAATACGCATCGCAAAATTATAGTTAACTAACTATTGGGCCGTCATTAATGTCATCTAAGTATTCGAGCGAAACCCTTTACCAGCGCATTGCTGAAAACATGACTGACATGGTCGCCTTGCATGCGCCAGATGGCAATTACCTTTGGATAAGTCCTTCGGTAAAACTCATTCTCGGCTACTCCCCAGAGGAGCTTTTAGGCACAAGCCCATACGCGTTGTTCCATCCCGATGATATTGAATCTATCCACAATGATACGCATATACCTGCCGTTACAGGCGCAGGAAATATATTAGTTCGTTACCGGATGCGAAAAGCTGACGGCACCTTTACCTGGCTTGAAACCCTCACTCAGCCAATGAAAAACGATAAAGGCGATATTTACGAATTACTCACTACTTCGAGAGATGTCACGCCACAACGAGAGCTTGAACATGCCCTTATTGAAAATGAAGCACTTTCACGGGCAATCTTCGATAGCCTTGAAGAAGGTGTCATCGTTTATGATTCTGAAGGTCAAATAGAGACGTATAACCCGCAAGTTTTAAAAATAATGGGGTTAAGTGCAGAAGAATTAATAAACAGAACTGCACGCGACTCCCAGTGGCAAACCAGGTACCCAAACGGAGCTGCAATGTCTATTAGGGATTTAGCATTGTCAACAAATAAGCCGGCAAGCCAAGTGCTCATCAATGTTACGAACCCTAAATGGAAAGAACACCGCTGGGTCTCCATTAATTCACGTCCAGTTAGCTCAAGCTCTGATAAGGCTGCGGTCGTTGTGTCATTTGAAGATGTCACCAACTTAATCGAACGAACAGAACAATTAGAACTTTGGTCAACCGTCTTTCGTTACAGCGAAGAAGCTATTGCAATAATCGATACCGACGGCTATATACAAGATATAAACGAGGGTTTCGTAAGATACCTTCACGCAGATAAAGATGCTTGGCTAGGTCGGCAAGTCGATGAGATTACACTCAGCAGCCGTTCGGAAGGGTTATTTGCCCGTACCATCTGGCCAGCACTTGAATCCAATGGCAATTGGCGAGGCGAGATATGGCTGCGCGATGCACTAGGACAAGTTCAGGTGACTTGGGCTGCCATGACAAAAGTACAACAGCAAGTCTCAGCTAAAACCCATTACTCGCTCATCTTGAGTGATATTAGTGAAAAGAGTAGAAAAGAAGATAAATTACGTTACAACGCAGGTCATGACTCACTCACCGGAGTACCTAACAGACTGCTTTTAAATGACCGTTTCGATGTAGCGCTGAAGACCGCTGAACGCCAAGGTCAGACTTTCGCCTGTTTATTTATAGACCTTGATGGCTTTAAGCCGATCAATGACCGTTACGGGCATGCAGTGGGCGATACAGTTCTTCAAACCGTTGCAGAAAAGATTGCAACATTGGTGCGATCAATGGATACGGTATCAAGAATAGGCGGCGACGAATTTACGGTTCTATTATTCGGCATGTCGAATGAAAATGAATATCGCGCTGCAGCAGAGCGTATTGCCCTTTCAATAAACGAGCCCATGATAATTGAAGGACATGAAATCAAAATTGGGGTCAGCATTGGAGGCGCGCTATACCCCTCAAACGGCAATACTCAAGCAGCTCTTATGGCAGCCAGTGACCAAGCGATGTATCAAGCAAAACGTCACGGCAGGTTGGTGGTGTTTGCAGATTCAAATGTCTAGCTATTGCTCATAAGTTATTTGTGGACTTCCAGACTTTACTAGACACTCAAGAGAGTTAAAATGTAGCTCAAACAGGAGTGTTTATGAGCAAAGGTAAGCGTTATACAGAAGAGTTTAAAATTGAAGCCGTTAAGCGATCAGACTATGGTGAACTGATCGATGAAATCGGTGAAGTGGTATTTAAGGCAGCAACAACGGATGCTCTTGAAAAGGCACTAAGATATTTATGAAAACAAAAATAGTCACGAGAGAAGGTTACGAGCGGCTGCAAAATGAGCTGGACACCCTTTGGAGAAAAGAACGCCCTGAAATTACTAAAATAGTCACTTGGGCTGCAAGCCTTGGAGACAGATCGGAAAATGCCGACTACACCACAAATAAGAGGAAGCTTCGTGAAATTGACCGCCGTGTTCGATTTTTACGAAAATACCTTTTCGATGTAAAAGTCGTCGATTATGACCCTCAACAAGAAGGAAAAGCTTATTTTGGAGCATGGGTCGAACTCGGGAATGAGGAAAGCGATACTCTTGAATTTCGAATTGTTGGACCAGAAGAAATTTATTGGAACAAAGCATTCATTTCAGTTGACTCACCGATGGCAAGAGCCTGCGTAGGAAGAGCTATGGATGATGAAATAACAGTTCGCACACCAGAAGGTAGCAAGCATTGGGAGATTGTAAATATTCGGTACGATTTACAGCCAAAGGAAGCCGACATATAAATCAGGCTTGGCTCAAAACGAGTTTGGTACCATTGCACAGTTTGAGCGTGATGTGCCAGGCAGCACTTTGTTGACCGTTGGCGTCGGCAAGAGAGGCTAGATCGATAAACGCGTTTGATGATGGTTGTTTGGGTCATGTGAATCTCACGTCGTGATCAGAATGTGAGATAAAAGTAAGCGTGGCGCTTAATGAAATATAATTACGTGGCGGTATGAATGGTTACCTTATGATCACTTCTCCCAGTCCAAATTTGAGGCAAGACTCCTATAGGCAAATTATTTCTAATTAATCCACGTCATCACAACTCACCCAACATGTTCGTCCAACTCCGACAGGCTGCACACTAAAAGTGCCATTTAACGAAAAAACTTCTAGAGGATCCCGTAAATTTGAATGTGCTTGAAATAAAAATGGTAACATCTATCTAGTAAAATGCCGCTATTGTTAAATTAATGATTGGAATTTTTAAAAGGAGGCGTTCAAATTGACTTTGCAACAATTAAAATATGTATTAGAAGTAGCAAGTAAGGGGTCCATGAATGAAGCAGCAAGAAGTTTATTCATCTCCCAGCCAAGACTATCGACAGCAATTAAGGAATTGGAAAGGGATGTTAAGATTACTATATTCATTAGAACGAACCGAGGCGTTACTGTTACTAATAAAGGAGCCGAGTTTCTGGGTTATGCAAGACAGGTATTGCAGCAATTTAACATGCTTGAAGAAAGATATTTAAGTGAAAAACCCGGTAAACAATATTTTTCTATTTCAACTCAGCATTATACTTTTGCAGCAAATGCTTTTGTGGAACTTGTAAAAGAGTTTGGATCTTCTGAGTACGAGTTTACACTTCGTGAAACAAAGACATATGAAATCATTGATGATGTTAAAAACTTACGAAGCGAGTTAGGAATTATATATTTAAGTAATTACAATGAATCTATTTTATTAAAACTTTTGAGAGAAACTGATTTAGTATTTTCAGAATTATTTACTGCACAACCACATGTATTTATTAGTAAAAGACATCCTTTAGCTGACAGAGAATCAATTGATCTGGAAGAATTAGATGACTATCCTTGTCTTTCTTTTGAACAAGGAGAGTACAATTCCTTTTATTTTTCAGAAGAAATCTTCAGCACTAGAAGTGTGAAAAAAGCATTAAAGTCAGTGACAGGGCAGCCATTGTAAATTTTATGATTGGACTCAACGGTTACACCATTTCTTCGGGAATCTTTCCTAAGTATCTTCATGGGGATGATATTATTGCTGCCCCTCTTAATGTAGATGAACTTATACGTGTAGGAATTATTCAGCACAAAGATGTCACGTTATCGCAACTTGGTGAAATATATATGGATGCTTTAAAAAATGTTAAGCAGAAATTATAAATAAAAACTTGTATCCCCCTCTCACCCTGCTATAGCTTTCTGTTATACCGAGTTATGATTTTTAAGTATTATGCTATAACTGAGAAATACCCTTATAATTTTGCTGTTAATTATTTATATTGAAGAGTGAATGCGGTATGGGAATTCAAGTATTATTATCATTTTGTATATACGTAATAGTAAATGCTTTTACACCGGGTCCGGGTAATATTTTGGCATTAAATACAATGACTAATTATGGATGGAAAAAAGGAAAGCCTTTATACTTCGGGATATTTTGCGGTTATTTTTTTGTACAATCTTTATGCGCCTTGTTTATTTTTGGATTAAACAATTTAATAAACCCAATTATGAGTGTACTTACATATGCAGGAGTTATTTATATTTTATGGCTAGCCTATGGGGTTGCAATTAGCAAACCCGACAATAAGAAATCTGACAAACAGCCCTCTTTTTGGATTGGCTTTATCCTTCAAATTGTTAATGTAAAAATATTTCTATTTGGAATTACTGCTCTAACAGGATATGTTACACCTTATTACTCATCTCTGGGAATGCTTTTATTTTTTGAAATAATTATTGCTACAGTAGGTTCGATTGCCACCATGACTTGGATATTCTTCGGAGGGTTATTACAACACACATATTTTAAATATTATCGAACAATAAATATTATATTGGCATTCCTTCTTTTGCAATGTGCGGTTGCACTCTTACTGCATTAAAAATATAGCGTTAACTTGACGGTCTATGCAAGGGTCGACTATGAGCTTTTCCCGATAATAAGGATGGCATATTTACAATAGTGGGCACCTAAAGCCATTGGCATGAAACTGTAAATAAGTATTTACACGCAAACTTGATTTCAATCAATCTGAAATTCTATCACTACAATATGAATATTAACAAGGTGAAAACTCATAGATTATAACAGAGTCATAGACTTCACCTTCCTCTAATACACTGTTCGGAAACGTAGGTTGGTTCGGTGAATCCGGCCACTGCCCAGGCTCAAAACAAAACCCTCCATATTTCTGATAGTTCTCGTTAGTGCCATAGGGTGTATTCGCTAGAAAATTACCCGAATAGAACTGAAGCCCCGGCTGATTGGACGAACAGGTTAATTGCACATTCGACATTTCAGATTTTGCTGAAGCAACTTGTCGCAAGACGTTGTCATTTGGGTAACAAAAGCAATGGTCAAAACCTCCTGCGCGAAGCAAGCGAGAGTCGTTGGTTTGACTCAAAACCGCATCTACGTTGGTCCAGTTCAACAAATCTAGTGGTGTATTTTTAATCTCGACTAGCTCCCCATTGGGTATCGCATTCGCATCAACATCCACAACGGTTTGAGCAGGAATACAGAACTCATGGTTCTCTAGCGAGCCTGCCGTTCGGCCATCCAGGTTAAAGTAAACATGGTTTGTCATGCCAAATACGGTCTTGGTATCTGAACTCGCACGATAACGAAACTCGACTCGGTCGTCGTCGGTCAACCTAATGTCGACACTAACTTGCACATTACCCGGAAATCCACCGTTACCTGACGGTGAGTTGTGTGAAAATCGAATCATGACTCCGTTCTGAATATCTTGCTGTTCCTCAACGGTCCACAGTGTTTGTGTGAAATTTTCTACGCCGCCATGCAAATGATGACGCCCTTCGTTTTGATCAACCTGCAGTCGCTTACCATCCAATTCAAACTGCCCATTGGCAATTCGGTTAGCATAACGGCCGACTGTTGACCCTAAAAAAGCCGTTTGATTTAACAGGGCTTCTAACGTATCACAACCTAAGACAAGACTTTCCGTATCTTCAGGTCGTTGAAAGCCCATCCACGCAGCGCCGTAATCAACAAAGCTGGCGATGGTTCCTCGACGGTTAGTGAGCCGATACCGTCGAACGTATCGACCATCCGGTAATTGACCAAAATCTTCTACTGTTATCGACATACTATTTTCCTGATCCATGAATGGTAAGCATTAAAACTAGGGCGGCATAAAAAGGCCCGCATTAGCGGGCAAAGGTCCAACATATGATAGAAAAAATGCTAGGTTGACTTATTTTTGTTGTAAACGTCGAAGATCACCGCCGCCAACAAAACCAACCCTTTAATGACTTGTTGCCAATCGATACCGAGGCCCATGATCGACATGCCGTTATTCATCACGCCCATGACTAATGCACCGACAACCGCACCGATTACCTTACCGACGCCACCTTGCATGGAGGCCCCGCCAATAAATACAGCTGCAATGACATCTAGCTCAAACGCCAACCCTGCTTTGGGCGTCGCGGTATTCAAACGAGCAGCGAAAACCATTCCGGCTAAGGCGGCTAACACGCCCATATTTGCAAATGTAAGAAAGGTAAGGCGCTTGGTATTGATGCCCGATAATAAGGCGGCTTTTTCATTACCACCAATGGCATAAATGCGCCGACCTACAATCGTTTTATTGGTAAAAAATGTATATGCCGAAATCAGTAGCGCCATAATGATCAATACATTTGGCAGACCTTGATAGGTTGACAGCAGATACAGGATATACCCAGCCGCGAGTGACAATACACCATTTTTGATTAGAAAAACCTGTAACGATTCGACAGCAATTTCATGTGCAATCTGCTTTTGACGTTGCCTGTATCCAGTAATGAACAAGAACGCGATCAGTAAGATGCCGATCAAAAACGACGTAACATGAAATCCACCTTCACCAAAAAGATCGGGGATAAATCCTGAGCTTAATCGCTGGAATGATTCTGGAAATGGGCCTACCGATTGACCGTTTAATAAGGCTAATGTTAACCCTTTAAACACCAACATACCGGCCAACGTTACAATAAATGCGGGGATGCGATAATACGCCACCCAGTAGCCCTGTGCGGCGCCAATCAAGCCGCCAGCAATTAAGCAGACGATCACTGTAGGTATCATTGGCCAATTAAAATTGACCATTAATACCGCTGCCAGCGCACCAACAAAGCCGACGACAGAACCAACAGACAGATCGATATGACCCGCAACAATAACCAACAACATACCAATCGCCATGATGATGATATAGCTGTTTTGCAGCACCAAGTTCGTAAGGTTCAATGGCTTCAACAAAACACCATCGGTCAGCACTTGGAAAAATAGCATGATCACGACAAGCGCAATCAACATGCCATACTCACGGATATTGCCCTTCCAAGATTTGGTTACAACTGGCTTTTTATTACCTGCCAGCGGTTTGACACTAGTTGATTGTGTGGACATGGTCTTTACTCCCAGCCTTCATAATAATTGACATAATTGCTTCTTGAGAGGCGTCTGCTACTGGCAACTCACCGATCATCGCGCCCTCGTTCATAACGTATATTCGATCACACATTCCCAACAGTTCAGGAAGCTCGGATGAAATCATCAAGACACCCTTTCCTTCTGCTGCAAGCTGATCAATGATGCTATAAATTTCATACTTGGCGCCGACGTCAATACCGCGAGTCGGTTCATCCAATATCAAAACATCAGGATTGGAAAACAACCATTTCGATAAAACAACTTTTTGTTGATTCCCGCCGGAAAGGTTGACGGTTTTTTGATACACATTCGAACATTTGATGTTCAGATCCTGGCGATATTTTTCTGCCACTTTCGACTCACCATTACTGTCAATAACACCTGAACTCGAGACGGCATTTAAGTTAGACAACGTGATATTTTTAACAATGTCTTCGATTAACACCAAGCCGTAGTTTTTTCGATCTTCCGTCACGTAGGCCAAACCGGCCTTCACCGCTTCGTCAACGCTATTAAATTTATGCTCCTCGCCTCGTAACTTAACCGTACCGGAAATGTTTCGGCCGTAGGATTTACCAAATAGACTCATTGCTAGTTCGGTTCGGCCTGCGCCCATTAAACCGGCAATACCGACCACCTCACCGCGACTCACCGTTAGGTTGACATTCTTTACTACTTGGCGATCGCGTTTTAGATGGTGAAATACATTCCAGTTTTCGACTTCCAATACCGTTTCACCCACCGTGGCGGTTTTCGGCGGGAAACGATCTTCCATTGAGCGGCCAACCATGTGTTTAACGATTTCTGCTTCTTCAATTCCGTCTGCAACGCAATCGAGCGCTTTTACGGATGCGCCGTCTCGTATAACGGTAATCGTATCGGCTACTTTTCGAACTTCATTGAGTTTGTGTGAAATCAGAATCGCTGACATGCCTTGGCGCTTAAACTCCAACAGCAGCTCCATGAGTGCATCACTGTCTTTTTCGTTTAAACTGGCTGTTGGTTCATCAAGAATTAATAGCTTTACGTTTTTAGAAAGGGCTTTAGCAATTTCAACCAACTGCTGTTTGCCGACACCGATGTCTAAAATAAGTGAATCCGGCGAATCCGTTAAACCTACTTTCGCTAATAATTCATGGGTTTTTCTAAACGTTGTTTCCCAGTTAATGAATCCGTTTTTTGCTTGTTCATTACCTAAGAATATGTTTTCAGCGATCGACAACTGTGGGACTAATGCCAATTCCTGATGAATAATGATAATGCCTTTGGCTTCACTGTCTGATATCCCACGAAAGGACTGTGTATTGCCTTCATAAACGATGTCGCCGTCATAACTATCGGCCGGATGTACACCACTGAGTACCTTCATTAGAGTGGACTTCCCAGCGCCGTTCTCACCCACTATTGCGTGGATTTCGCCTTCTTGGACCGTCAGATTAACGTTATCCAATGCTTTGACACCCGGAAATGTCTTAGTGATGCCACGCATTTCTAAGATAGCCGTCATTGCATACCTCACTTATTACAATAAAAAGCGCCCAGAGAGTTCTGGGCGCACAGGGCTATTACAATTGTGAACGTTTGTAGTAACCGCTACCGATTAATACATCTTCCCAGTTGGAAATATCGACCAATACTGGCTTCAGCAAGTAGGAAGGAACAATTTTCACGCCATTGTCATAAGTTTTCGTGTCATTAATTTCAGGTTCAGACCCTGTCATCAATGCATTCACCATTCCAACGGTAACGCGCGCAAGTTCACGAGTATCTTTAAATATAGTGGCGGTTTGCTCACCTGCTAGGATTGATTTAACCGATGGAATTTCGGCATCTTGGCCAGAGATGATCGGCATCGGCATATTACCTGAACCGTAACCAACTCCTTTTAAAGATGACAAGATACCAATACTCAAGCCATCATAAGGTGATAATACAGCGTCGATGCGCTTACTGCTGTAGTGAGCACTCAATAGGTTATCCATACGAGATTGTGCAACCGCACCATCCCAACGTAGAGTAGAAACTTTGTCCATACCCGTCTGACCAGAAACCACATTTAACTTACCCGCATCAATGTAAGGTTGTAGAACAGACATTGCACCGTCATAGAAAAAATACGCATTGTTATCATCTGGTGAGCCACCAAATAATTCTATATTGAATGGGCCTTTTCCGGCATCAAGACCTAACGCAGATTCAATACCTTGTGCTTGCAACACACCGACTTGGAAGTTATTAAACGTCGCGTAGTAGTCAACATGTGGTGAACCGACGATTAAACGATCGTAAGCAACGACTTTAATGCCTGCATCGGCTGCTTTTTTAAGGGCACTTGAGAGAGTAGTCCCATCAATCGCTGCAATGACTAAAACATCAACACCGCGTACAATCATGTTTTCTACTTGAGACAACTGCGTAGGAATATCATCTTCTGCATATTGCAAAAAAGTTTTATAACCCGCTTCTTTAAGTTGTTTTACCATATTCTCGCCATCTGCAATCCAGCGAGAAGATGATTTAGTGGGCATTGCAATACCAACCGTATCTTTGGCCAGAACCGCGGTTGCGGTGAATGACAGGGCCGTCGCGAGAGCAGCCGTCAGTAGTGTTCGCATCATCTTCATATTAATACTCCATTGCGACTCAGACATCGCACATCTTATTTTTGTGGTATGTATGGAAATAGTACTGACTGGCAAAGCGCCGATCCGTGTACTTAATCGCAGTCTAACCACGCCATATTCGGTTGCCTACCGCTAGCATTAGATGTAGCCGATTACTCCATAAAGTCAGCAGCAAATAGTCAGAAAATTTAGGTTTCTGCCCACTGAGCCAGTTAAAAAAAATCTATATGCTTAAGGGTTTTTTAAACAAATACGTCACATAAGCACATGAACTCAGTTGGTATTAGACTTTCGTCTAAGCACTAAAATGGGTAATTCATGCTACAAGTATTTCACTTTCAAATTACACTCTAGCCACTCGTCGAAGCAGCGCTAGGATCGAAGTCGTAGAGGGCCCAAAGCCCTATTATTGCTTCTAATTCGCTGATAAATGGTTGGGATCTACAGTTAATTGGACCCGTAATTCTGGTCATAAACGGCCCGGTCAACCCAACTTCTTTGAGCTTCAAGGATTTTATAGCTAGGTATATGGAAATAACTGTTTAATGAGCTAGCGAGGCATTTATCACCAAGTTAAATGGATTAAACTCGGTTTACCCGATGAATGAAATCGGATACAGACCAGAAAAATAAAACAATAAATGGAGCATTATCATGAAGTCCCAAATCTTAAATAAGGCGATAAAACTAACCCTCGGTTGCAGCGTTGTAGCCTTTGCGTCCATGTCTGCTATGGCAGAGTTAACCGTCGGTTTTGCCCAAACGGGCTCAGAATCTGGTTGGCGTACAGCGTTTACTAACGCAACTAAAGCCGAAGCAGAATCTCGCGGCTATAACTTCAAATTCTCTGATGGACAAGGCAAACAAGAGAATCAGATTAAAGCGATCCGTTCATTCATTGCTCAAGGTGTCGACGGTATTGTGCTAGCACCACTAGTCACAACCGGTTGGGACAAAGTATTGAAAGAAGCTCAACGTGCTAAAATTCCGGTTGTATTAGTCGACCGTGGTTTAGACTCAGATTCAAGCTTGTATGTGACCAGCGTAGGTTCAGATTTCACGATGGAAGGTGCCATGATTGGCGCATGGCTAGCCGTTGAAACCGAAGGCACGTGTGATATCGTCGAATTGCAAGGTGCTGTCGGTGCTGATGCGGCAATCAAACGTCAAGCAGGTTTTGCTAATGTTATTCAGAACTTCCCAGGCATGGAGATCATCGCGTCGCAAACCGGTAGCTGGAGTGCCACAGGCGGTAAAGAAGTTATGGAGAGTTTCTTAAAGACCTATGGCGGAGACAACATTTGCGCGGTATGGGCCCATAACGACAACATGGCAATTGGTGCGGCTCAAGCCATCAAAGAAGCTGGGTTAAAGCCAAGTAAAGATATATTGATAGGATCTGTTGATGCGATTGCAGACATCTTCAAAACTATGGCCGATGGCGAAACCAATGTAACGTTGGAGCTTAGCCCGTATCAAGGCGCCGCCGCGTTTGATGCACTAGAAGATCATTTAGCCGGTAAAGACGTTCCTAAACGCATTACGGTACCTGGCGGTTTGTTCTATCCTGATACAGCCGCAGCAGAATACGCAAATCGTAAATAATTACATCGAGGCGTAAGCAGTTAATAGGTAATGGGTACGTACCCATTGCCTATTTTTTAGTAAATATCGGAATAATAAAAAGAGTGCATTATGAATGCCTTAGACAAAACAACACCCACCCGAGCATTGCTAGACATCCAAAACATTTCTAAAGGTTTTTCCGGTGTTCAAGCGCTAAACAACGTGTCATTCACAATAGACGAAGGCGAAATTCATGCCCTACTGGGTGAGAACGGCGCTGGCAAGTCGACATTCATCAAAGTTTTGACGGGTGTTTACAGTCGTGATTCTGGGCAGTTTATTTTTGATGGTCACGAATTCTCTGCAGATGATGCCGGTCACGCACAAACGCTTGGCATTAGTACGGTGTATCAGGAAGTCAACTTGATCCCAACCATGACCGTGACTGAAAACTTAACGCTGACTAATCAGCCACGAAAGTTCGGCTTAATCAGTCGAAAAAAATCTGAAGCACTAGCCCGAAAGATGCTTGCCCGTGTTGGGCTGGATATTGACCCATCCAAACAGTTGGATCGCTATTCAATCGCCGTGCAACAGTTAATTGCCATCGCCCGGGCACTCGGTACCGAAGCTAAACTTTTGGTACTCGATGAACCGACCGCAAGTTTAGATTCTAAAGAAGTCAGCCGTCTGTTTGATCTAATGCGCCAACTAAAATCACAAGGGATAAGTGTTATTTTTGTTACACATTTCCTAGACCAAGTGTATGAAATCACAGACCGTATCACCGTGCTTCGTAACGGTTCTTATGTCGGCACCTACAATACAGTGGATCTACCCCAAACCGAACTAATACAAGCCATGGTTGGGAAATCATTAGACGAACTCGCACAAGGTTCTGCCGAACATCAAGAAGAAAACAAGGACACCATTTTTACCATTTCTGCTTATGGCAAAGAACGCTACATTGCCCCCGCGGATCTTTCTCTCGCCAAGGGTGAAATTGTTGGATTGGCCGGCATGTTGGGCTCTGGACGGTCAGAATTATGCAATATTATTTTCGGGGCAGAAGCGGCAGATCAGGGCGAGATGCACCTCGATGGAAAACGCGTACAGATCAAAACACCCAAACAGGCCATTGATGCAGGTATGGCTTATTGTCCAGAAGACCGGAAGGTTGAAGGCATTGTCGCGGAACTGAGTGTCCGTGAAAACATGATTCTAGCATTGCAAGCCAAGCGAGGTTGGCTCAAACCCATACCGATGGTTGAGCAAAAAGCGATGGTAGAAGACATGATTAATCGCCTAGCGATTAAAACGCCCAACATGAATAAGGCGATTGGTGAACTCAGCGGAGGCAACCAACAAAAAGTTATTTTGGCTCGCTGGTTACTGACTCAACCGAACCTATTATTGCTAGACGAACCAACCCGAGGTATTGATGTTGGTGCACACCACGAGATCATTCACATTATGAAAGAACTGTGTGAACAAGGGATGAGTTTACTCGTTGCGTCTTCCGAACTTGAAGAATTGGTTATTTTTGCGCATCGCGTTGTGGTGATGAAAGACCGAGTAAAAGTCTCTGAATTAACAGGGTCTGAAATCAGTCAAAAATCAATTGTGAGCGCAATCGCGCAGTAGTCATTAAAACGGGTGATAAATATGACGTTAGCTATGAAATGGATCAATATTAATCCGAAAATATGGGGGCCGGTGCTGTCACTGTTTGCCATAATTTTGGTCATGAGTGTTATTGAACCTAGCTTCATTAACATTGAAATGAAAGATGGCCGCTTGTACGGCAGCCTAATTGACATACTCGTTCGCGCAACGCCAACAGCCATCATTGCGCTTGGCATGGCGGTTGTCATCGGCACTAAGGGTATCGACTTATCGGTGGGCAGTGTCGTCGCAATTTGTGGCGCGATCGCCGCTATTCTTATCACGGAAACACAACTGCCATTTGTACTCGTGGTTGCGATTTCTATAGCGGCGGGCGCGGTTATCGGGCTCGCCAATGGCATCATGGTATCGCTCATCGGTATTCAGCCCATTATCGCCACACTCATACTTATGGTTTCTGGACGTGGTATCGCGCAATTGATTACCGGGGGTCGGTCTGTTAGCTTCGACAGTGTGCCGATGGACATCATTGGCAGTGGCATGTTTTTAGCTCTGCCCGTTCGTATTTGGATTGTAGCGGTGATCATTACGCTTACCGTCATTTTACTGCGCAAGACTGCTCTGGGTTTGTTTTTAGAATCCGTTGGCGCTAACGCCAATGCCAGTCGTTTGGTCGGCATTGAAGCGAAAATGCTAAAAGTGATTGCGTACATTTTTTCAGGCATGTGTGCCTCGATTGCCGGCATCATTTTAATTGCAGATGTCAGCATCGCTGAAATCAATCGCTTGGGATTATGGCTAGAGCTAGACGCCATTTTAGCAGTGGTACTGGCAGGTGGTTCTCTTAATGGAGGTCGAATCTATCTAGGATTAACCATTATCGGCGCACTGATTATTCAAACACTGACGACAATTATTTTCAGTAGCGGAGTACCGGTCGAATACAACTTGATTGTAAAAGCCTGCATCATTTTAGCCGTCCTATTGCTGCAATCAGAGACAACTCAAAGCGCAATCAAGCGCTTTAAAAATAGCCGAAAGGAGAAACAACATGCTGAATGAGCGCACGCTACCTCTGTTCTCGGCCATTGCCGTCCTTATTCTTCTCTATGCCTTTGGCTGCTTTGCCTATAACGGTTTCTTCGGCTTACGCCTGTTAGGTTATCTACTGACAGACAATGCCTTTATCATTGTCACTGCCGTAGGTATGGCATTTGTGATTCTCTCGGGCGGTATTGATTTATCTGTTGGCTCGATGATCGCATTTATTTGCGCGCTAATGGCGTTACTGGTTGTAAAACTTCAGATTCACCCGGTTGTGGCAATAATCATATCTGTGATCGTCGGTACCCTACTCGGTATGATCATGGGGATCATCATTGCAGTGTTTAAAATACAGCCCTTTATTGTGACGCTTGCGGGCATGTTTATGTTTCGTGGCCTGGGCTATGTGATCAATACCCAACAGGTCAAAATTGATCACCCATTTATGACAACGTTGTCTGAATTTGGGGTTTACATTGGCCAGGGTGAACTGAATTTCGTCGCGATCATCATGCTAATATTTTTAGCCATTGGTGTGATCGTTTCGCGATTTACTCGATTTGGTCATAATGTCTATGCATTGGGTGGCGACTCACATTCAGCTTCACTACTGGGTGTCAACGTCACTTGGACGACGGTAAAAATTTACGCCCTCAGTGGCTTATACAGCTCAGTTGCTGGAATATTATTTGCCGTGGCTACTGGCTCGGCTTATCCAGAGATAGGTATTGCTGTAGAACTTGATGCGATAGCCGCGGTCGTTCTTGGCGGTACCTTGCTCACCGGCGGTGTTGGCTTTGTATTTGGAGCCTTTGTTGGCGGTCTAACGTTAGGCGTAATTCAGCAACTGATAAATTTCAACGGCACGCTCAATGCATCCTCAACCCGAATTGTGATCGGCGTGTTACTGCTCGGTTTTATTTTAATGCAGAAATTTATTTTGGCCTGGGCTAATAAATATTCTATTGACGACGTAACTTAACGAGCCAGACTCCTCTCTTGATAGAAGGAGGAGTCACATATGGCCAATTCGCCTTTCGAAACATCGCTTATCTGAGCTTATGTAGCTTGACGATAATGACTACTATGCGGAAGCAGACATTAGATAGCGAATGCTATGGCATGTTGATATGACGATTACGAATGAAATAATGAAAGCTCGTCAAGGTAGGGTTTGTTGATCGTTTACGAACAATTCCTATTTTGGATTGAGAGTATTAAGTTAACAGTAACCGTTTAAACATTTATCGCAAACAATTCTCAAAATATTGCTTTATCAATTGATGAAACCGACGAATATGGACCGGTCTTTCACTTTGGTAGGCATGCAATAAATATACTGGCCAACGAGGTCCGGTCCAATCCGGTAACACACGCACTAATTGTTTATTTCGGATCAACGTTTGAACGTTAATATTGGGTAGTAAACCAAACCCAATATGCGACTGAACTAAATGCAAAACGCCCGGGAATGAATGCGCATGAATAAAAGCAGTTGGCTTCAAACTAAAAACAGATAGGTGTTTTACATTGGTGAGTGTAAATTTCCTTTTTTGCCAAGGCGTGGTAATCCATCGGTGGCGTTCAATATCCTCAGCAATTTCAAATTCGTCATGTTCATTCAGGTATTGGGGAGTGGCACAAAACCATTCATTTAACTCCCCAATCGGTAATGCACGGTAGCTGCTATCTGCTAATTCACCAACATGGATTGCCGCGTCTAAATTATGGGTAACCAAGTCCAACGCTTGATCATCCGCAACTAATCGAAACGTGAGCTTTGGGAATTCTAAACTCAATTGCTCAATGGCAGGCAAAACAATATTAGCTTCCAACGCATGCGGATATGTAATCGAAAATTGACCAGATGGACTTGCCTGATCATTGGCAATTTCTTCCAAAATATAATCAGCTTGATCAGCCATCATTGAGGAGCGTGAATACAAACGCTCACCTAACGGCGTTGCGGAAATGCCTCGTGTTGTTCGATTTAACAACCGGCTGTTCAAATCCGCTTCTAAACGCGAAATGTTTTGACTCACGGCCGATTTAGTCATGCCCAAGTGTATGGCCGCTTTCGTAAAAGAGCCTTGTTTCATCACTTCGGTAAAAATGAGGAGTCGCGAAATTTGCTGTGGTGTTGTCATTTTTTCTAAACAATGAGTTAATTTAATAACAATTGTTAAGAGTATTACACTCAAGTAGCCTTATGTCCATCAACCAAGACCACTCACCGAACAGTAACCATAGGGCTCGTACGAAATGAAAGTAAATCCAGGCGATCAACTCTCAGCGATAACATTTCAAACTATTCAGCAAAAGACGGTTCAACTGGCCGACTCAGAATCGGCATTCGTCCACTTACAATTCAGACGATTCGCAGGTTGCCCTGTATGCAACTTACACCTGAGGACTGTGTCCAATCGGTATCCGGAAATTCAAAGTTTAGGAATACGGGAGGTTGTGGTTTTCCACTCTTCGCGAGCTGAATTGCTGCGTTACCAAGCGGAATTGCCTTTCGATTGCATTGCAGACCCAGACAAACATTACTACCGGCAATTCGGAGTCGAACAGTCCCGGTTAGCATTGTTACACCCGCAAGCAATCGGCTCTGCAATGGCAGGGATGTTTCATTCAAAAAAGTTAAAGCGAGACCTCAGTGGTGGAGTGAACGGCGTACCTGCCGATTTCCTGTTGAACAAACGCGGCATTGTACTCGCCACCCACTATGGAGTTCATGCAGATGATCAATGGTCGGTGGACCAGTTACTAGCGCTTGCCCAACAACATCGTGTCCAGAATTCGGCCACGGCCTAACAAGCCAACAACGTTGCCTACATACCAACGACTAAGTTCGGGCTGGTATTAGTGTGAAGCACCAGCCCACTCCATCGGCCTGATGTTAATCCTTACTGCGTTGAAAAACAGAAACCTCAGGTTCAATCAACACGGCTAAGAGAAATTAACTATCAAATCACTTCAAAAATCGAATCTATAATAATCGGCAAAATACCCCGAACCGACATCGTACCAAAAGCCGTTCGCGCACGCATGACCTTCTCGCCAAAAACCTCAACCATTAAATCGGAAAACCACCCACGTAAACATACCTCAAACACCTTCCCTATTCCGTTCACTCGATAATTTCGGCTCATCTTTCTAATTACGAATGACGATGAAGCAAAGGGAAATACGCTTTAAAACCTGAAAAACCGTTTTGAGACCCTTTCTGAAAAGAAATGCCTGAGCCATCGACATATAAATGACTATCATAATTTTTTGATAGTGATGATCAACAGAGAAGACCTATAACACATTTTCCCGACACCCGAGCGCTGGCACATCGGCCTCGGGAGGTCAGTGCAAACGCTGTTGGATTGATATGGTACTAGCCAGCAAACACCCCTGGAAATCGGCCTTACTTCTACCAAGGTGGAATACTATTGAGGCTTATAGGCAGCAGAGGCTGCTGCGCAACCTAATTCACTGCAATTGAAAAATACAATTACTTCAGTTTGAATCGTTGAGTCAATGCAGACTGCTCCGACGACAATCGATTTAAAGATTCACTATTTTCCGCAGCTTGCACTGAATTAGCTTCAATATCTTCGGTCATACTGGATATCTGCACGATATTTTCAGCAACCTCTTTTGCGACCGCACTTTGCTGTTCAGACGCTGACGCGATGGAACGACTTTTATCATTTACATTCGCCAAACTGTTTACCATGTCTTCCAACAGGGCGGTTGTCTGCTCTGTTTGAATAACCGTCTGGTCGGCACGCGATAGATTGTCACGAACCAATGCGACCGCGTTTCCCGCTTGTCGTTGCAAGCTCCCTATCATCTCACCAATTTCATTAGCAGACTGCTGGGTACGGTTTGCTAGCGTTCTCACTTCGTCGGCAACAACAGCAAACCCACGCCCCTGCTCGCCAGCACGAGCCGCTTCAATGGCGGCGTTGAGTGCTAGTAGGTTGGTTTGCTCTGCAATCCCTTGAATGACACTAAGAATATCGCCGATTCGTTGAGATTCTTCTGACAAACTTTCAATAACATTCGAAGCCGACACAAGCGAGGTTTTCAACTCATTTGCAAAGAACAGGTTTTGACTCATGTTTTTCATGTTGGTCTGTGCATTCTCTGTAACCTGAGACACTTCGTTACTAGCATCCACTGCGTGGTTGGCAACTTCATGCACAGCTGCATCCATTTGAGTGACGGCCGCGGCGACCGACTCAGTTCGACTGCGTTGCAAGGCGATACTTTGGTTAGTTTGTTCACTCTTTTCTAAATTATCTTTCGCAACGGAACTGATGGTACTGGCTGATTGCTGTATTTGACCAATCAACTGGTTGAGCTGACTGTTGAGATCGTTAATGTCATCAACCACCAAGCCCATTTCAGATTTGTATGTTTCGGTAATAGTGTGACTTAAATCTCCAGAGGCAACACGCTTTAACGATCTGATGATAGTTTTTAAAGGTTTGCGAATAGACACCACAATTGTCGACGCAATGAGTACGGCCACAAATAGCGACACGATGGCTAATACGAAGTTTATCACTGACGACTGCTTAAAAACGTTGTCGGCATTCAACCGCGCCTGAGTTGCCAAGCTTTGAATGTGTTGCATCGTTTCATCTAGTTGCTGACTGGACACTTCTGCCTTTAGAGAAACCTCTTGCAACAGCTGTGCTGATCGGTTGTCTAATGTGACATAGGCAAGATGTTGTTGGAATAAACCGTTTGGATCAGATATCGCACTCTTGAGTAATGTCTGATAAAACTTAAAGTCTTCAATTAAGTCTGCATCCACCTGTTCAATAGAGGAGATGCTTTCATCCATCAATTGCATATAGCGCTCTAGTTCCTGGGCAAACGTATTGAAACGTTTATCATCACGAATCGCTAAGGTTTTAATCAGGTAGAGCTGTACTCCGTCGCCTTGAGTCGCCAGGTTTGCGATCTCCTCTAAAACGTCGGCAGAGCCTATATCCTCTTCCGCCTCTTCTACTAGATCGTCAATATCTTCTGAAAAGTACTGAAACTCACTTGCAAATTCAGTGAGCTTATTGAGTGAATTTGCACGGGCCACTACCCGCTGGTCTTGCACATCAAAATGCAACTTGGCCTGCGCCATCATATCTTTGGTGGCTATATTTGCTGTTTCAAATGTTGTCAATATGTCGGGATACGCGGCCAACGACTCGATCAGGCCGCGTGCTTGCGCATCGTAGGCGGCTCGAGTTTCATCAAACTCACGTCTTAGTAGTTCACGGCTGTCTTCACTTTCAGAGGTTGCGTGTTGCAACATGGCTTGATTGGCTAAACGCATCAAATCCAGCGATTTTCCAAACTGATCGAACATAGTTGGTACGGTGGTCGAGGTTATGTACATTTGCTCTGACGTACGCCGTTGCGAAATAAACGTGGAGCTAGAAATGGCAATAACAATTAATAGAACAAGGGTAAATCCTACAACGATTCTTTGGATTAATGTAACTTGCATAGCGTTCTTCCCAGATCTTATAGTGAATTATTAGAAATGAACGTATAAATGAAGGCATGAATTTTCAGACATTTACAGCATCGAGTGTGTCAATTATATCGGCTGCGTGTGAGTTTAAATTATTCACTTTCCTGCTATATATATCGACAATTGCGGCGTTGTCACACTGCCCTTCGACAAAGTAGGCATGTAGTTAACGCTTGAAATTGAACCATTTCCCCTCGTTTCTTGCTAAAAACTAAGAACCTGGTCTAGAGGAGAAGCCCGAATAACCTGATCTACTTGAAATTTCGGGCTTTAACCAGCGTTAATATTACAGAGTAACGCGTTGCGCTGGGCGCCCAAATACCGGCTCGCCATGGTCATTCCACTGCAAGACATGGACACAAGTATGTCGGTTTGGGTCCCACAAAGGATCACCTTCAATGCCCTTGTAGTTTCGCGCGTGATAGATGAGGTAGTCCGTTTTACCATCTTGACTGCGGGTAAAGCTGTTATGACCAGGTCCGAAAATTTCTCGCTCTTCATCTGTTTGAAATACAGGTGTTGGCGATTTATGCCAAAGTTTAGCATTGAGTAAGTCGGCATTTTCATCTATCGATAGCAGGCCCATGCAGTAGCGTTCATCGGTGGCGCTGGCTGAATAAGTCACAAAAATTTTACCGTGTCGTTGGATCACCGAAGGTCCTTCGTTAACAAGGAAACCACGGACTTCCCAATCCAATTCTGGTGCGGTTAACATCACCGGTTCGCTTGATAACTCGGTCGCGCTTTTCATGGTTGCAATATACAAGCAAGAATTACCGGGTTTATCTGGGCTTTTCTGTGCCCACAAGTAATACCATTGATCATGCCGTTTAAACAAAGTTGCGTCGAGACAAAAACTGTCGATACCAGAATCGACTTGGCCTGCGAAAGTCCACGGCGATGCAATCGGATCTTCCGCCTCACAGGTGATGGCGTACATACGATGTTGAAACGCATCGTCTTTAATATCGCGATTCGGTGCCGCCGCAAAGTAGATTACCCAAAGTCCATCCATGTAGTGGATTTCGGGCGCCCAAATCAAATCACTGTATGGGCCAGTATCAGGCTTATGCCAGACCGTCACGATTTCTTGTGTTGAGTCTAAATCGGTCAGTGAACTGGAACGGCGTAATTCAATACGATCATATTCTGGCACTGACGCGGTAAAATAATAAGTACCATCCGTATGTAGGTAGACATGCGGATCGGCACGACATTCAATAATCGGGTTACAAATATTCATGTTATAAGGTTCTCTATGGTCAGACCCTACTAATCTCAATTGTTTTCTTCCGGTAATGACGTTCGTGAAGATTCTCGTAGGAAAAACTCACCTTCAACTTTTGTAATTGGAAATTCCGGTAGCCGACTGTCCAGTAGTCGATCAACAGCCAACCGCGCCATTTCATCGTAGGGTAATTCAATACTGCTTAAGCTCGGCGTCATCTCGCTAGCGAGCAATTGATTATCAAAGCCGATAACGGCAATGTCTTCCGGTACACGTAGGCCTCGCTTATGAATTGCTTGGTATACACCCAGCGCCATTAAGTCACTCGCGCTGAAAATAGCTTGCGGAGGTTTTTCTAAATCGAGAAGTATCTCTGTCGCTAAAAATGCTTGTTTAACCGACCAGTTGCCATAGCCGATATAGTCTTCATATACTGGCAAACCATTGTTGGCCAGCGCTTGCCGAAACCCTTTTTCACGATCAATAGATGACAATGACCAGGCTTCACCACAGATAATAGCAATACGATGGTGGCCTTGTTCGATCAAGTGTTCACAAGCTCGATATCCACCAAGCGAGTCGGCGGGCAACAATGCTGGTATTTGATCATTCTCGGGGTCAAAACAATTTAACAATACACGACGATCCACTTTAATCACGTCAACGCTATCGATTTCACGTGGCGTATTGGATGCATAAATCACCCCACTGTATTGCCCTGCTCGAACTTCATCGTAGATAGCCAGCTTCAAGTCTTCGTTATCTTCGTAATCGAAAACCGTGAGCACCGCGTCTCTTTCCCATGCCCTGTCTTTAGCTGCCGATATTGCATTGATAAAAGGGTCGTGCATATTCAAGCTGTTTACAATCAGAGCGATGCGTTTGTGCTTGTAACCGTGTCTAACTGTTTTGAACTGGTAACCCAATTCTTCCGCTTTTTGAAACACGCGTTGTTTGGTTTCTTCCGACACTTTAATGTTGCCCGCACCATTTAAAATGACAGACACTGTCGGCTGAGAAACACCCACTGCAGTGGCTATGTCGAGCATGGTTACTTTTTTCTTGCGCATAAAGCCTTCTTGTTTTTAAAAAGGAGGGGATGCCCCCTCCAACACACCAAACCGACTATAGGTTACCTAGTAAATCGTTCACTCGTTCTTCTGCATCGAGCAATGCATCATCAATTGACTTCACACCCGTAATAGCAGAAGCCAGTTCTTCACCAATAATGTCTTGTACCGCGAACTGACGCTTAACGCCACCTGGTAAACCTTTACCACGCGTGGTCACACTCATTAGCTCTGAACGATAAGGCAGTGCTTGAAAGTCAGGGTTTTCCAACACAGCTTTCATACTTGGTAGATGACCAGTACGAGACCATTCAAAATCATTCTCTGCCATGAATTTGAAGAATGCGGCCGTTGCTGCCAAATCCTTTTTGTTACGCTTTTTGTTCGGCATTACCCAAGAGTGACCATCAACATACAAATCATCGTTGGCATACAACTGTGGATAAGGGTACGCGGCATAAGCGTTATACAATGCGCTATCAGATTTATTTGATTCAGCCGTATAAGCACCTAACAACCAGTTACCATTCATCAAGATGCCACCTTCAGCATTTGAGAAAGCAGATACCGTTGCCGGATAGTCCATGTTCTTAGTGGTTAAGCCTTCATCGTATACCTGTTTGAAATGTTTCAAAATGGTACGCGCCGCTTCTGTTTGCAGAGACACTTTATCGGGGTTAGCGAAAAAGTTGGAGTCTTGCTGAAACAGGTAGGTGTAGAACATACGGGTATAGGCTGCGGTTTCATTCGATAAAATCTGAATCAAATATGGCTTGCCTGTTTTTTCTTTAAACTGTCGCGCCATGGTCAACATTTCTGCCGAGCTGCTAGGCAACATTGGCGTACCGTCGGCGTTCATCAAACCCGCTTCTGCCATAAGGTCAGTATTGACGTGATACAACATTGTCCATGTATCCATAGGCATGCCGAACACTTTTCCATCGCGCATAACACCATTCAATGACGTTGACGTGAAATCATTCGTACTAACACCACCTTGGTCTAGCAAATCATTAATCGGCAAGATCAATTGACGTGATTGATAGTCAGAGATAACTGAATTGTGCATCGTTACCAAATCTGGTGGTGTCCGGCTTGCCATTTGAGCGGTCAGCTGATCATACCCTGGCCATTCTACCGTGGTCACTTTCACCTTAATATCGGGATGCTCTGCATCAAACTGATTGATCAGTGAGGTCATAATACCGCATTCACCTTCAGCTGAACTGACATCGGTGTTTTCACCATACTCTGCTTCACATGCACCAAAGAAGCGTTGTAAATGTAATTCTGTTTTAGCCATTGCGCCCGTTGCGGCCATACAAGAGGCCAGAGCTACTGGGACGATCCATTGTTGTTTAATCATTTTATAAACCTTTTTCAGTTTTATTTTCGTGGTTTAACGTTTGTTAATTGCAATGCAAATTTTCTCAATCCGGCGTTAACCGGTTTGGTACTCAGACAGTCCTTGGCTGAGCACCGATTACTTCGTGAGTCGTTATTGTTTAACGCCACCTCCAGCTACGGCTGTGACAATGTGTTTCTGAAAAATCACATAGACGATTAAAATGGGCAATGCCGAGAAAATCGCCTGAGATGCAAGGAAGCCAAGCCCTTCACTTTGGGCAAAGTTTTGTTGTGAAGACGCTATACCCACCGTCAGCGTAAACATATCTTGTTCGGTCGCAGAAATAAGTGGCCAAAAATAATCGTTCCACGACGTTAAGAAAGTAAGAATACCCAAGGTCGCTTGTGCCGGCAGTGTTAGAGGCAACAACACTTTCCAAAAAATAGTTAACTTGCTGGCGTTATCGAGCATCGCCGCTTCATCAATCTCTCTAGGTATCGCTTTAAAAAACTGTGTCATTAAAAAGACACCGAATGGCGCTGAAAGGCCAGGTAAAATTAAACCTATGTAGGTGTTGTGTAGTGTCAGTGAACTGAATATCTGATGGCGCGCAATAATCACCGCCTGCTCTGGTACGGCTAGCCCCATCAACACAATTATAAAAATGGTTTTTCGGAATGGGAACTCTAGTCTCGCAAAGGCATAGCCAGCTAATGACGACATCAACAAAACACCCGTGGTCATACCGAGCGAAACAACCAGGCTATTCGTCAACCAACGGAAAACATGCGAGTTTTGAAAAATATCCGTGTAGTTTTTCAAGGTGTAAGGAAATCGAAAAACAGCATCGGTTCCCATCATCAGTTCTTGGTTGGATTTTAAGCTGAGCCCAACGGTCCATAAAAATGGCGCTAACATGATGATCGAAAAAATAACCATCAACGCGATCAAGACATGCTTCATGCTCAACCGTCTAAAGAAACCCGTTAGCAACATTGCGCTCGCCCTTTTTTGTAGAGAATCAGTGTGTGTAACAGTATCGGGCTGAATCATTACTCTTCTCCTTTCTTACGGCTAACCATGAACTGCGCCATGGCGGCAATTAAGATAAGCAAGAATAGGATTTGTGACGCCGCGGCCGCTGAGCCAATGTCCCATCGACGGAAACCAGCATCGTAAATAAACATGACGATGGAACGTGAGGTATTATTTGGCCCACCTTGGGTCATCAGCAACGCTTGACCAAACAATTGGAACTGCATAACAATTTCAATAATGATAACAAGAATAATGGTGCGTAAAATACTGGGTAATGTAATTCTAAAAAACTCATTCCATTTATTGGCGCCATCGATTGCAGCTGCCTCGTATAGATCTTTTGGAATTTGTTGCAACGCCGCAACAAACAGCATCATAGGTAAACCAAGACACCACCAAATGGTTGCAACAGCAACTGAAATTAATGCCCAATCCGGATCAGAAAGAAAGGCAATAGGTTCCCAGCCATAGTGAGTAAACAAATTGGCGATCAGGCCATCATTAGGAATGAATATGATTCGCCAAATCAAGGTAACTACTGTGACTGACAGAACCGTTGAAGAAAAAAAGATGCCACGCAAAATACTTGGGAGTCTTGTCTCTTTGTTCAAGCTTAAGGCTAAACCTAAACCCAAGACCACCAAGGGTGGCACCGTAAACAAAACAAATTTAAAGGTATTACCTACCGTTTGGAGGAAAATCTTGTTGTCGAATAAGCGGCGATAGTTATCAAAGCCAACGTACTCACCGGGGCCAAATAAATCGGCTTTCTGCATACTGAGATTAATACCCCAAACCAAAGGAATGACAATCATAGTAATGAAAATCAGTAAGTAAGGCGCTAAGAAGGCATAAGCCGCCCAATCAATACGCTTATTCATACGTCAACCCCTGTAAAAATAGGCAATTGTCGGTGCCTTAAGTGAACGGTATGTGTGCGAATATAACCGGATACCATGAATATTCTCCAATGGCGGTATTGCAACCGCTGTGATTCTTATCTTTATTATTTAGTCTGAGAACATAATATTACTAATATTATTAGTCGGGTAGGAATTTTATGCCATTTATATGGACAATACGGGAATAGATGATTCGAACACTGGTAACTTCAACGGTTGGCACTCTTGTCGAGTTGGCACACATTGCCACCGCTGAAGCGACCCAATTTTGAGTGTTTCAACGCAAGGCTCAGTCAGACGCTAACACTGGCCAACCCGCGACAAAGCGAATGCTTGCGATTACTAGTTCTGGGTAACCATTATGGTCTGCGTTGTATATGTGCCATGCCATCGCCCAGGTGCCATCCGGCAACTGAAAGACATCTTGGCCGCCACCATACCCTTGCACACGTCCTGCAGACTGGTTATCCCAAAGTAAATTGCCGCCGCTATTGACCATTTTAATACCCAGATCATCGACATATGGACCCGTTACTGATTCTGAACGACCAACAATAATCTTGTAGGTACTATTTGAATCGGCACAGCAGCGATCAATCGATGCAAACAAGTAATAATGGCCATCGTTATAAGCCAGTGCGGGTGCTTCAATCGGGTTATGTGTCACTCCTGGTCGGGAAGCCAAACTTAGGTAGTTTGAATTTGTTTTAGGCTTCATTGTTTTTTGATCAAGTTCGACTAGTTTAAGGCCGCTCCAAAACGAACCAAACGCCATCCATAATTTACCTGTTTCTGGATCTTCAAACACATTTGGATCAATAGCATTGAAGCCGTCATTCTGCGCGCTTGCGAGTACCAAGCCTTCATCAACCCATTCGCCGTCAATTAAAGAATCGGCCGAGAGCAACCCAATCGCTGATTGGTTTTGACCAAATGTAGAGACGGAATAATAAAGGTAATCACGGTTTTCGGTTTGAAAAACATCCGGCGCCCAGACACTGGTACCACTGTAAGCAGGGACAGTTTGCTTCCACCATGCGTCTCGAACTTGACGAAGCTGTGACCAAGGGATTGCCGGTCGGCCCGTTTTCTGCCAAGTATGGCCACCATCACTCGAAACATTCAGACCGATGCCATTCGCTGTAAAGAAGGAAATCCAAGTGTCTCCGTCTATGCCAATGGCAGGGTCATGTGTAAAAAGCTCGCCCGTTAGCGGCCACTGACTGTCCGCTGTGGTCATCGGCATTTGCGACGTGTTTGAAATTTCGTTGTCTTGATCTGAGGCGGTGTTTAATAAGGTACAACCAGTGAACAATGGTAATAAACAAAGTGAAAGGGTAATTTGACGCACAGGCTTTTCTCACAATTAAAATTTGTGTGAGTGTGCAATGCAGAACACGCCAGGTAAATTCAACATGAACGACATAGCTGTGCAGTACATGTATGCAGTGAGTTTTTCGCTAATACTTCGTCGATCAAAACAGTATGGTGAGAGCAAAGCATCGACGAGGAAACGAAATGAAAACCGAAATGGAAAAAATGTTAGCCGGTATGGCCTACGACGCACATTGCCAAGAGATGATTGAACTAAGAAAACGCGTTAAACATATCTTACACAGATTGAATGTTACCGAATACTATACGGAAAATTTTGAATCGACGATGCGCGAGTTATGCCCGAACTCTGCAGGCGATCTTCATTTAGAACCACCTTTTTATTGCGATTATGGCGAAAACATCGTTGCTGATGAGGGGGTATTTATCAACTTCGGAGCAACCATATTAGATGGTGCAAAAGTTACAATCGGGCGTAAAACACTCATTGCACCGGGGGTTCATATTTATACCGCGCGACACCCACTGGCAGTTAAAGAGCGAAGGGAATGGGAAGATTGCGCACCGGTCACCATCGGTGAAGAATGTTGGATCGGCGGTCAGGTGACTATATGCCCTGGCGTCACCATTGGCGACCGTGCGGTGATCGGTGCTGGCTCTGTCGTGATACGAGATGTACCCGCCGATACGTTGTATGCCGGCAACCCTGCCAAGTTTATCAAACAACTAAATGCCGGCGATTAAACCGGCGTTATTCAGTTCAGCACGAAGCAGGCACTCAATTACTGAACTCTGAATCGAAACATCGTCCAAGTTGCTTTTGGCAGAGTGACTTGAAATTGAGTCGCCTTTCCCTCAGTGACCGTCTCTGCCTTTGGTACAACATTACTAGGTTCCGCAAAACTGTTGACCGCGAACAAATCAGCACCTTGCATGACCTGTCGATCAATCATGGTCAATTCACCAAATTCACTTATATTTAAATGACAGTCGATGTCTTCATCTAAATTAATATTTAAAGCGAAAAATGCCAGTTCTCCCGCAGCCTCATCAAACGTTGTCAGTGTGGCAACTTCTGCGACTTTGCCATATTTTTCAGTTTGGATAGCATCGCAATCGACGGTATTTTTATAAACAGCGCCTCGCCCATAGTTACTTACTTGTTGAAATGGATAGTAAGTAGCATGTTTGAGTACACCACCGTTTGCATCGGTATGGATCGGGGCAAGCGCGTTAACCAGTTGTGCCAAGCAGGCCATTTTAACTCGGTCTGCGTTGTTAACAATGGTGGTTAGCAAGCCTCCCACGACAAGCGCATCCATCAGTGAATAAACATCCTCGGCAATTGGAGGTGCCCACTGCCAGCGTTTTTGATCCATGTGTTTAATGTACCAGACGTTCCATTCATCTAGACTGAGCATCATCACCTTATCACTGCGTTGCTGTGCTTTCACATAGTCAGCCGTCGCTTTAATGGTGCCAATAAAATCATCCAAATCGTGATAGGCGGCAAGGAAGCTTTGCTTATCGCCTTCATATTCGTAATAACGGTGCAGCGAGATAAAATCAACTTCGTTGTAACAAATTTCAAGGACGGTGCGATCCCATTCAGGGAAGGTCGCCATTTCCTTCGATGAACTGCCACAAGCCACCAGTTCAATATCTGGGTCGACCCACTTTAAAATTTTTGCAGTTTCGCGAGCTTTCTTGGCATATTCATCGGCGGTCATCGCGCAAGTTTGCCAAGGGCCATCCATTTCATTACCTAAGCACCACACTTTAAAATTGTGCGGCTGTTCATAGCCATGAGAGATACGTTTATCGCTCCAATAGGTGCCTTTTTGTAGATTGCAGTATTCAGCAAGGTAGCCCGCCTCCTGTGGTGTTCCTGTTCCCAAGTTCACCGCTATCATGCCTTGTGTACCGGCTTTTTTTGCCCAATCCGCGAATTCATTTATGCCAAACTGGTTTGTTTCAATAGAGAACCATGCGTAGTCTAGCCGCGTTGGACGCTCTACCTTTGGCCCAATGCCATCTTTCCAATCGTATCCCGATACAAAATTTCCGCCAGGATATCGCACCACCGGAACGTTCAAATCGTTAATCGCGTCTATAACATCGGTACGAAACCCTTGCTCATCTGAACTTTGGTGATCAGGATCGTATATACCTGTATAGACTGCGCGTCCCATATGCTCAATAAACGAGCCGTAAACTCGATCATCAATATCAGAAATTTTATTGTGCTTACTAACAAAGCATTGAATTTTTTTCATATACTTTTGGTCCATCTCAAACACTTTCTTGTTAGGAGAAGTGAACACATCTTGCATTTCACGGCTGACGATCTATTAATAAACCTTGACGTAGAACTCTCTTGAAATTTTTATTAAAAAGCTCGTGTATAATTTCCGAAAAAGCAATGTGAACAAGTAATAAAAAGTAGCGCTTTGCGCTGCTGTCTGAATACCGATGCTTAACTTCTACTGACGTTAAGCGAAGATTCAACTAGGTCGACCAGCGCTTGATCGGTAATACCAAAGTGTTCAAATAGTTGTGCGGCTGGCGCAGATTCCCCGAAACTATTCATTCCAACAACATCGCCATCTAACCCGACATACTTGTACCAACAATCTTTGATACCCGCTTCAATGGCAAATCGCTTCACATTTTTTGGTAGAACACTGTCCTTATACTGTGCATCTTGTTGATCGAACACATCGGTACATGGCATTGAAACCACTTGCACTTTACGCCCTAACGCTTCTAACTTTTCAGCGGCACTTAATGCCAACGACACTTCTGAGCCTGTGCCAATTAGCACAACGTCCGGTTGCTCAGTAGACCTCAATACGTAACCGCCCTTACGGACATTGGCCAATTGTGCTGCGCTTCGATCTATGTGAGGTAACGCCTGACGAGAAAAAACCAAAGCGGTAGGCGTATGTGTGCTAACAATTGCTTGAGTCCATGCCACGGCTGTTTCAACTGCGTCAGCCGGGCGCCAAGTATTTAAGTTTGGCGTTGCACGCAATGCAGCCAATTGCTCTACGGGCTGATGCGTTGGACCATCTTCACCCAGACCAATAGAATCGTGAGTGTAAACTTGGATTACTGGCAACTTCATCAACGCAGCCATACGCAAGGCGTTGCGTGCGTATTCCATAAAGATAAAGAACGTAGCACCAAACCCTTTGAAACCACCATGAACGGAGATGCCATTCAGAATAGCGGTCATACCAAACTCACGTACACCGTAGAAACAGTAATTACCATCGGCATCGTTCGCTGAAATGCCTTTTGCTTCTGGCCACAGTGTAAGATTCGATGCTGCCAAGTCAGCCGAGCCGCCGAACAGCTCAGGTAATTTTGGTGCGAGTGCAGCTATTGAATTTTGAGACGCTTTACGACTCGCAATGGTTTCGCCCTTGGCTTGCACATCGGCAATGTACTCATCGGCAAAATCACTAAAGTCATCTGGGAGTTCACCACTCATGCGCCTTGTGTATTCACTCGCCAGTTCCGGGTATTCCCTCTCATAGGCAGCAAACACTTCTTGCCACGAAGCTTCTGCCAATTTTCCAGTAGCGGATGCATCCCAAGCGTCTTTAACATCTTCTGGAATGTCGAAGGGTCCATTCGTCCAACCTAACTGTTGACGCACTGAAGCGACTTCCTCAACACCTAAGGGGGCGCCATGACAATCTTCCTTGCCTTGTTTGTTAGGTGAACCAAATCCAATAATGGTTTTGCAACAAATAAGCGTCGGTTTATCACTTTCGGCTCGAGCGGTTTCAATCGCTTGACGGATTTCTTCCGGGTTATGACCATCAACATTCGGGATCACTTGCCAACCATATGACTGAAAACGTTGCACCGTATTGTCAGTAAACCAACCTTCAACTTCGCCATCAATCGAGATGCCATTGTCATCGTAAAATGCAATCAGTTTTCCTAGCCCGAGCGTGCCCGCCAATGAGCTGGCTTCGTGTGAAATACCCTCCATCATGCAGCCATCACCCATAAAGGCATAAGTATTGTGATTTACGATGTCGTAATTTGGACGGTTGAACTTTGCCGCCAATACTTTTTCAGCCAACGCCATACCAACGGCATTTGCAATGCCTTGCCCTAGTGGACCGGTCGTGGTTTCTACGCCTGGTGTATAACCATATTCAGGATGACCAGGTGTTTTCGATTCAAACTGACGGAAGTTTTTTAAGTCATCAATACTAACGTCGTAGCCAGTTAAATGAAGTAATGAATAAATCAGCATCGAACCATGACCATTCGAGAGAACAAAGCGATCTCTGTCTGGCCATGAAGGGTTTTTAGGGTTGTGTTTTAAAAAGTCGTTCCACAGCACGTGCGCAATGTCCGCCATTCCCATGGGGGCCCCAGGGTGCCCGGAGTTAGCTTTTTGCACGGCGTCCATGCTGAGAACGCGAATAGCATTCGCCAAAGTATGTGCCTTAGGCATGGTATGTATTCCTATTTTTAAATTGAATTAGAAAGATTCAAGCAAATTACGCAATGTCTGGTGATCTTGGTTGAACAATCGAATGCCCTCGGCAAGTTTGTCAGATGTCATTGGGTCATTGTTAATTGCCCAACGAAACTCAGCTTCATCGGTTGCGATGTCCACATCAATAAATGGCTGTACGATACCGGTGGTAATGCTATCTTGTACCGGGCCATCATTCACTGCTAACTTCGCTAACAATGCCGGGCTAATGGTTAACTTGTCACAACCAGCAAGCTGCAAAACTTGGTCAGTTGAACGGAAACTTGCTGCCATAACCACAGTCGAATAACCGTTGTGCTTAAAGAACTGATAAATTCCTTTAACCGATTGCACGCCAGGATCTTTCTCAGGGGCTTGGGGTAACTCACCATAGGCTTTGTACCAATCTTGAATACGGCCCACAAAAGGCGAAATTAAGAATGCGCCTGCGCGCGCAGCGGCAATGGCTTGCACTCTATGAAATACCAAAGTGACGTTACACTTAATGCCGATGGCTTCTAGTTGCCGTGCTGCCTCAATACCTTCAAACGTTGCGGCTAACTTAATTAATATTCGTGATTTATCGATACCAAGGTCTTTGTAATAGCCGATGATGCGATGTGCGTTTTCAACCATTGCGTTGGTGTCAAATGAAAGACGTGCGTTGACTTCGGTAGAGACATATCCCGGCACGAGCTTTGACATTTCCGCGCCAAACTCGACAGCGATTAAATCCACTGCGTCATCTTGCCATTGAACCGAATCTTTTGCTTTTGCTTGTGCAACACAACGTGAGATGACCTTCGCGGTATCGGGCAGTTGTGCTGCTTTTAATATGAGCGACGGGTTGGTGGTGACATCCGTTGGTTCAAATTCACGGATCTGACTGGTGTCGCCAGTATCTGCAACGACGGTTGAAAACTGACGAAGTTGTTCCAGTTGATTCACTTTTTATTTCCTTCTATTTCTGCCCGTAGTAAGCATTTTTCCCATGCTTTCTCAGGTAGTGTTTATTTAATAGGGTTGGATTTATTTGCGCAACAGCCGGATTGATCGCAAGAGTCTTCAGTGCCATATTGGCAACCTCTTCAATCACAACTGCATTGTGCACAGCGTTGTCGGCGTCTTTACCCCAGGCAAACGGCGCATGCTCACGGACTAACATGCCTGGTATAGATAGCGGTGGCACATTGCCCATTGTTTCAATGATGACTTTGCCTGTATTGGCTTCGTAGTCACCGTTGATTTCTTCATCGGTCAGTGCACGGGCACACGGAATGTCGCCAAAGAAATAGTCAGCGTGGGTGGTGCCCAAAGCAGGGATGCTTTTCCCTGCTTGCGCCCATGAAGTAGCCGTAGAAGAATGGGTATGCACAATGCCGCCTATTTCCGGAAAGGTACGATACAATTCTAAATGGGTTGGCGTATCTGACGAGGGTTTATACTCGCCATCGACTACTCGACCTTCAAGATCTAGTACAACCATGTCATTGGCCGTCATATTTTCATAGGGGACACCACTGGGTTTTATCACCCACAAACCCGTATCGCGATCGATACCGCTGACATTGCCCCATGTAAAGGTCACCAAGCCATGACGAACAATCGCTAGGTTTGCTTTAAACACCTGCTCTTTTAATTCGGAAAGATTCATTGACTCGATTCCTTAATTCTTGATGCGACTTTCAACATAAGAGGCGTGTTGAAGGTACTGCTGATAGCGTAAGCGATACACTTTGGATTCCTCTTTTCGAGGCGTATACGAAACTTCGGTATCACTGGCTAATGCCTCGATGGCGGCTTCCATAGATGGATAAATATCCGCTGCTACCGCCCCACAGATGGCTGCACCCAAGGCACAACATTGATCAGACGCTTTAACTTCAACGGCCTTCCCAAAAACATCGGCGCAAATTTGCATAATCGACGCTGACTTACGCGAGATACCACCAATGGCGATAACTTTGTTGATGGCTACACCCTGGTCTTCAAACGTATCATTTATTTTTTTAGCGCCAAAGGCGGTTGATTCAACAACGGCATGGAATAAATCCAGTACTGAACTGCCCAAATTCATTCCGAAGAACGCGGCGGTTAGTCTCTGGTTTGCATCGGGCGTGCGGCGACCGTTAATCCAATCTAGAGCAAGCGGCGCTTTGTAGTTTGGTGAGTAATGCGTCAATTGATTACCGAGCTCTGGTAAGAATCTTTCACTGGCTTTGGTGATCTCAGTTTCGGATAAACCGGCCAAGGACAGCGACCAAGTCATGGTGTTTTTAAACCAAGCATAATAGTCACCAAATGCAGACTGCCCAGCTTCCAAACCAATCTTGCCAGGTATCACCGAGCCATCGACTTGACCACAAATGCCAGCGACACAATTTTCGCCTAATGCATCGTAGTCTGCAGTAATGATGTCACAGGTACTGGTGCCAATAACCTTTACGAGTTCATTGCTTTTTGCGCCGGCGCCCAGTGCTCCCATGTGCGCATCGAATGCACCAACTGCGACAACAACATCCGAAGACAAACCTAATTTCTTCTGCCACTCGTCAGTAACAATACCGGCACTCACATCGCTGGTGTAGGATTGATCTCCCACGTTGTCACGCACTTCAGACATTTTTGGATGAAACAAAGAAAAGAATTTTCGCGGTGGCAAGCCACCCCAAGAAGCGTTCCATAAAATTTTATGGCCACTTGCACAACGAGATCGCTTTAAATGTTTAGGCGCGGTGGTTCCCGTTAAGATCGCTGGAACCCAATCGCACATTTCGACAAAGCTATGGATTGAATCAGACACTTTCTTATTGTTCCGCAACACACGCAACAGTTTTGCCCAATACCATTCCGAAGAATAACTGCCGCCCACGAAACGCGTGTAATCGACCGTTCCTTGTTTGGCCACACGAGTAATCTCCTCGGCCTCTTCGATTGAGGTATGATCTTTCCACAAGATAAACATCGCATCTGGATCTTCGGAAAATTCCTCACGCAAACTCAATGCCGTTCCGTATTTATCTATGGCAATCGGCGTTGAACCCGTGGTATCGACACCAATGGCTTTAATATTTTGAAATACTTCGTCTCCGATCGTATTACGTAGGGCGACACCAGCACTCGTTAACGCTCTCAAGATGTCTTTAGGGTGTTGTCGATATTGTTGTTTGGTTGGGACACAATAATCACCATTCATCCAGGACCGGTAGTAAGCGACTTCTGAACCAATTTCGGCTCCCGTGGCGGCGTCAACGACTAGCCATCGAACGGAATCGCTGCCAAAGTCGAGCCCTGCAACATAAGCAGACATAAGGGTTTCCTTCTCATTAGAATCTTTGCGATCTACTGTGCCGCTACATGGAAAAATTCGTTATAGAGATTCGTGCTGTTTATATTGATTTTTCGGGCAAATTAACGCCATTAGAAGCTGTAAAAACAACAAAAACGGGCCAAAAACCGCTAAAATTCAAGCACTTAATGCGTAAAAACACCGTGATCATCCAAAAATATCTAAACGAGACAAGCACCCCATTTATGGATATATTGGCTAGAAAATAAATATAAGGCAGACGAGGTATGACACAAGCGATGCCAAATACTGATCCATTAAAACCCGGATACCCGTTCAACGCGCACTTAGTGGCGGGCATTACCCCGATCGTCAAAGACGGCGAATTGGATTTTTGGATTGACCGTCCTTCTGGTTTGAAGGGGTATATCATTAATATCACCGTTTCTGGTGGAGGCTTGGTTTTCCCCAATACAGAAAACGAGCGAACCGTCACCAAAGGCGACATGATGATCATCCCTACCGGTGCCGTGCATGATTACGGTCGACACCCGGATTACCACAATTGGTATCACCGCTGGGTATTCTTTCGACCTCGCGCAACCTGGTACGAGTGGCTCGATTGGACAGACAAATGCAGTAACGTCGGTTTTCTTTCGCCAAGAAAGCAAAAATCTGAAGGTTTGATTTCAACCATCGATGAACTTTTTCAATCAATCGATAATACGTGCCACCAAAACAGCATGCTCTCTGAAGAGTTAAGCTTGAACTTACTCGAACAGATACTCATCCGATGCCGAGTACTCGACAATTCAAAGCCAATGAGCCCAATCGACCCTAGAATATTGCGTGCATGTCAGTTTATTCATGAAAACATAGCCCGCGAGCTGTCTATCGACGAACTGGCACAAGTCGCCTGTATGTCTCAATCTCGTTTTTCCCATCTATTTAAGAAACAAAAAGACGTGTCTGTTCGGCAGTGGATAGAAGACCAACGTATCGCCCTTGCTCGTCAACTATTGATCACGACGGATCTGGCCATTAATCAGGTTGCGCAGTATTTGGGGTATCAGGATGCGTTGTACTTCTCTCGTGTCTTTAAAAAGAACCTCGGTGAAAGCCCGAGAGAGTTTCGCCAGAGTCAACGTTAGGTCATATTTCTAGCGAGTCAACTGTCTGTGCTTTTGACTCGCTGCCCTACAATCTCTGTGCTTCCGTATGCAGAATGATCAATCGATTTAATCCACAGTGCCGTAAACCATTTTGTCCATATAACTAATCTGTTCGTCTATTCATCTCCGTTCCGACCTGATCGACACTAGTGCTAATACTGCAGCGAATTTAAGTCTGCTATTTACAGGAGCGTTTTCTATGTCGACAAAATCTATTTGGTTCATCACCGGTTCTCAGCATCTGTATGGTGATACCGTTTTAAAGCAGGTTACAGCAAACAGCCAAGTCATCGTTTCAGGGCTGAATGACACCGCGAACTTACCCGTTCCACTGACTTTCAAGTCTATTGCCACTACGCCAGAAGAAATTCAACGATTGTGTTTAGAAGCAACGTTTGATGAATCGTGCATAGGCGTTGTCTTCTGGATGCACACCTTCTCGCCATCGAAAATGTGGATCAAGGGTTTGCAAGCACTGCAGAAACCTTGGATGCATCTGCATACCCAATTCAACGCTGAACTGCCTTGGCAGTCCATTGATATGGATTTTATGAACCTGAACCAAAGCGCTCATGGTTGTCGCGAATTCGGATTTATCGGTACTCGATTGGGCATTAACCGGTTTATTACTGTCGGCCATTGGCAAGACCCGAGCGTGCATGAAGATTTGCAACATTGGGTGCGCGCAGCAATGGGTTGGAACGAAAGCCAAAACTTAAAAGTAGCGCGTTTTGGTGACAACATGAGACAAGTTGCCGTTACAGAAGGCAATAAAGTATCGGCACAAATTCAATTTGGCTACGAAGTTCATGCTTATGGTCTCGGTAAACTGGTTGAGTACTGCAACGCAGTTTCAGAGCAAGACATTCTTCGCCAAGTCGACCTATACGGTTCAGAGTATACCTTAGCGTTCTCACTTAAAGATGAAGAGAAGCTACTGCGCCTTAAGAATGAAGCACGTTTGGAAATCGGCATGGAGCGATTCCTAACCGACAAACAATGCATGGCGTTTACCAACACCTTTGAAGATTTGACAGGCCTAAGTGGCTTGCCCGGTTTAGCGACGCAACGATTAATGGCTAAAGGTTATGGCTATGGCGGTGAAGGAGATTGGAAAACCTCTGCCATGGTTCGCATCTTGAAAGCAATGTCACAAGGCTTACCTGGTGGAACCTCCTTTATGGAAGATTACACTTATCACCTTGGCAAGCAAGGGCAGGTACTGGGTGCGCACATGCTGGAAGTTTGCCCAAGCATTACCAATGACAAACCGATACTCGACATTCAACGCCATACCATTGGTGTTAAAGAGGACATTGCTCGACTCATCTTCACAGCGCAAGCCGGCCCCGCTCGGAACTTAACGACCATTGATCTTGGCGATCGATTCCGCTTTATTTTAAATGAAGTCGATACCGTGACTCCGCCGGATTCGTTACCAAACTTACCCGTCGCACACGCGTTATGGACACCGATGCCAGATTTAAAAACATCGGCACATGCTTGGATTTTAGCCGGCGGAGCTCATCACAGTGCCTATACCTCATCAGTACCCACTGAGGTCATTGAAATTTATGCAGAAATGGCTGACGTAGAGCTGTGTATTATTGATAAAGACACAACCATTCGTGATTTTAAAAACGATTTGAAACGCTCAAGCTTCTAACGGAAAAAGATTCATAGTCTACTGTAGTCGGTAAACTTTGCCCTTCTGCTCTAAAAAGGCAGAAGGGTTTTTTTGAACCTAGTTCAGGTTAATGCAACTCACCGCCGTGTTTTTTTTGCTATGGAATTGTCTTTTGAGACAGCCAAGGATGTACCAGGTAGCCCCGATAATCTCATAAAGTTAGCAATATACGCCGAGGCTTGCAGCCCAGGTAACTTTCTTGGTGATATCTGGCCGCTCAACTCGCCATAAATCATTAAGCTCTTGCTGTAAGTTTTCGTACCCTTGGCGGGTAATCAGTGGTGTTCTCAAGATTCTGTCTCACACGTAAAGTTATTAAAGTTTGAAATATTTGAACTTCTTCTATATATTAGATAAAACTAATTTAAAGAAGAGTAGATTAACGATGCAGTATACTGAAAAATTCCAAGCATTAGCGGATAAAGCTCAATCGGAAGTGGAAGGCATTCTTCCCGAGACAGTAGATGAGCGCATGGCTAATGGCGCGATTGCCCTAGATATACGCGACCCTGATGAGCATGCGGCGGGCCACCTTAAAGGCTCTATGAACATTAGCCGTGGCAAGCTTGAAATGATTGTCGAAGGAAAGATACCAGATTTGAACACTGAAATTTTATGCTATTGCAATGCCAATAATCGCGGGGCTCTCTCTGCCGCTGCGTTAAAGCAAATGGGCTATGTTAATGCCAAGTACATTGCAGATGGTCTTAATGCTTATAAAAAGCTCGCCAAATGATATTTTCCGTCTAATTGGTCAGTTTTTGTCAATTCACTTTAGTCGTGGGTATTTATTCTGGTAGAATCCCCCGCCGCGCTATACTGTGTGGTGAATTGAATAAATACTCTTGACTATTTGGAGCGCCTTGTCCGTGTTGAATCGCCTGTTTGTTGATAATTTAACTGTCCTAGATTTTAGCTATTTCCATCCACGACGCGGTGTGGTCGGTGAAAGCTGGATAGTCGATGTGGAATTACTCGGTGAATTAAACGACGAAGGCATGGTATTCGATTTTGGCCACGTTAAAAAACTGCTAAAAGCAGCACTTGACGGCGGCATGGACCATACGCTTGTCGTTCCTGAGCATTTACCGGGCCTCAGCGTTGAGCATATTCAACTTAATGAAGAAATACGTATTACTTATACCGATAAAGACGTTATTAAGTTCGTTTATCAAGGTCCTCGCGACTCTGTGTTTTTGATCGATAGCGACAAAGTCTCCATTGACAGTGCTCGCCCGCTCTTAGAGAACCATCTCAACAGCCTTGTGCCGAACAATGTAAGGCAGGTAAAACTTAACCTGCGTATTGAAGAAATAAGCGGTGCTTTTTACCATTATTCACATGGATTAAAAAAACACCTTGGCGATTGCCAGCGTATTTGCCATGGTCACCGCTCTAAAGTGATTATTCTAAAAGACGGTCAACGAGACCACTCTGTTGAAGCTGAACTTGCTCAACTATTTCAAGATATTTATTTAATCACCGATGAAGATGCAGTTACACCTTCTGTGCATCCACACTTAACGCACGTTGGCTATGATGCAGAACAAGGCCGTTTTGATGTCTGGCTTAACCCTGAACAATGCTACACCATGAACACCGATACCACTGTTGAGCTTATTGCGACTCACCTCTGCAATCGCATAAAAGCAGAGTATCCTGACCATGAGTGGACAATTCGAGCTTTTGAAGGAGTCGGGAAAGGTGCAATTGCACTTTCAGACTAAAAAAAGTCTCAAATCTAAGATACAATTCTTTTCCTATATTTTTTAGTCAGATGACGAATGGATAGCGCATGTCTTTGGTATTGCATAACAGCTTAACCGGTAAAAAAGAGTCTTTTAAACCACAAGACCCAAACCACGTAACGATGTACGTCTGTGGGCCAACGGTTTACAACTATATTCACATTGGTAATGGCCGTTCAGCGCTGGTATATGATCTACTCTACCGAACGCTGTCACTGCTTTACCCAAAAGTTAGCTATGCACGCAATTTTACCGATGTAGACGATAAAATTAATGCCGCAGCCAGCGAACAGGGTGTCGATATTTCGGTTATAACTGAAAAATACATCTCCGCTTACGATGAAGACATGCAAAAACTAGGTAACTTAGAGCCAACCCACGCGCCACGCGCCACTGGCCATATTGACCCTATAATTGCCACCATCGAAAAGCTCATCGAGCGTGGCCACGCCTATGCCTCTGACGGCCATGCGTTATTTTCTGTCGACTCCATGCCCGATTATGGAAAACTTTCAAAGCGCAACACCGAAGATATGATTGCCGGTGCTCGTGTTGAAGTTGCATCTTACAAAAAGAACCCAATGGATTTTGTGTTGTGGAAACCATCAAGTAATGACCAGCCTGGTTGGGACAGCCCTTGGGGCCGCGGCCGACCCGGTTGGCATATTGAATGTACTGCCATGATCCAAGCTCTATTTGGCGACACCATCGACATTCATGGCGGCGGTACTGACTTATTATTCCCGCACCATGAAAATGAACTGGCTCAAGGCGTTTGCTGTACCGATCACAGCAACGGCTACTCTAAATATTGGGTGCATAACGCCATGCTCGATATTGAAGGCGAGAAGATGTCTAAGTCTTTAGGCAACTTCATTGTGTTACGTGACATGCTGGCAGATCAGCCACCAGAGCTCGTGCGTTTAGCTTTATTGTCTGCCCACTACCGCTCAAATATGAACTGGTCTGCGCAATTGTTACACCAAAGTAAATTACTTCTCGATCGTCTTTATACGATTAAACGTGACGCAGCCAACATAAGCGCAATTAAACCTCGCAACTTAAATGACTTGCCTGCCATTAGTGCGATGCTAGACGACTTGAATACACCTAAAGTGATTGCTTCGTTGCATGACCTAACCAATCGCTTCTTTAAATGCGACGATGATCTCGAAAAAGCCGAATTAAAAGGTGAAATATTCGCCATCACTAATTTTTTAAATATCGCGCAACTCGAAGCCAAAGATTGGTTCCAAAGTGAATCTAGCGATGGTTTACAGGTAACCGAAATTGAGGCGTTAATCGAACAGCGAGCTGAAGCTAAAAAATCCAAAGACTTCGCCCGCGCCGATGCCATACGCGATGAGCTAGCACAAGCGGGCATTCAAATTAAAGATACCCGTGAAGGCACACAATGGGTTCGAGAAAACTAGCCCATGAAATGGCCGCTGATCGCTATCGTTTATTTTTATCGTTGGGTGATCAGTCCAATGCTAGGACCCCGTTGTCGCTATTACCCAACGTGCTCCGAATATGCCTTAATTGCGCTAAAAGAACACGGCGCAATTAAAGGCAGTTGGTTAACCATAAAACGAATTGGCCGATGCCACCCGGGCGCAAAAGGTGGTTTTGATCCTGTGCCGGGCGTTCCACTTAATTTAGAAACCGAGGAAGATGACCATGCTCATCGATAAGCACCTACTAACCATTTTGGTTTGCCCTGTGACTAAAACAACATTGCAAATTGACAATGAAAAAGAAGAACTAGTTTCGACTGCCGCAAAGCTGGCTTACCCAGTACGTGATGGTATACCCGTAATGCTAGAAGATGAGGCACGCGCCTTAAGCCAAGATGAATTTGAGTTTTGGCATAGCAAAAAAGCATAATCTGCTGCTCAATACCTAAACATCATGTACAAACAGTCATGATGTTTAGCTTAGTTTATGAGAATCAAAGACTAAATGGATATTAAAAAGTAACCAGTGATTACTTAGCTGGCTGTCGCTGAATTGTCTTCCACAACTGGCGTTATGCTTATAGCAGGCTTTGATGCTTTGGTCGGCCAAGCACGAACCAGGTAATGTATCCAAATAAAAGCAGCCATTGCGCTAAATAGGATGAGCATCGATTCCTTAAAGCCCGCACCTTCCATGAGTCGGTAAAAACCGTATTGAACAAAATAGCCACTGACAACCGCACAACTGACACAAAATTTAGATGTATTTAGACCTTCGTACCAACAGAGAATCGGCACAAATAAGCAAGCTACAATCCATTGTACTGCGAGGAGATAAGGTAAAATAAGCTGGACTTCAAACATAGCCTTTATTTTAGTCTTTACTGATACAGTAAAACAAGACTCAAAGCCGCACAAAACGTGATCTAGTGCATATTTTTACAATTTTGGGCATTGCAGCAAGGAAATTTTTTGAAAGTCCTTTAACATAGTGTCATTAATTAAGAGACTTTGCCGTGTTCGCTTTAACCTTTGCGCAAAAACTCGCCCTGTCGATGATCAGTATGGTCGTTCTCAGTGCAGGTTTATTAGGCTACCCAATGGTGTATCGACAGTTCTCCTTAATGGATGAACAGTACAATATTATGGGGACAACCTTAGTAAACCAACTCGCCACAAACGCTATTGAACTTGTCTTTGTGAAAGATGAGTTGAAACTTGGTGAGCTTGTCAAAAACATCAGCGAACAAACCGATGTACTCTCAACAGTCATTGTTAACAAAGATCAAGAGGTTGTTACTGGCTCAGGCATTCAGCCACCTCAAGACTGGCTATTTGATGAACTAAAAACCGAACACCCCGGCTTCGCCCTCGACAACAATAATATTGGCTGGTTTCACCAACCGATATCCTTTGATGGTGTCATTGGCGGTGTTGCGTGGATTGGTCTCGACAAAACACAGCTTATCGAGAATCAGCGGTTTATTCTAAGCTCAGCACTTACCTTAGTTGCCTTAATGGTCCTTTCCATTATGTTGTTAGCGGTACGCATTAGCCGCAACCTGAGTAAGCCCATTTTAGAAATTATCGATGCTTCTGAAGCCATCGCTTCTGGGCAACTGAGTTTTCGTATGCGAGGTAACTATTCTGGTGAGTTTACCGCCGTTAAATCTGCCTTCAATAACATGGCCGATGGCTTAGAACAAAAATTGACCTTAGAAAAGAATATCTCTCGCTTTGTCTCTTCTTCTGTTGCAGAGCATTATATGTCTCGTGATGACAACGATTTAACACTGCAGGGCGAACGAGTAGAAGCCAGTATTTTGTTTGTCGACTTAGTGGGTTATACAAATTTCAGCAACAAACACAGTCCAGAAGTGATTGCCGATGTCCTCAACTTTTACTTCACTGAGTTTGCTAATACCTGCCATCACTTTCATGGTAACGTCGATAAGTTTATTGGCGATTGCGCAATGCTTGTATTCGGCTGCCCAATACAAGATGAACGCCATAAACAACATGCGTTACATTGCGCTGTGCGTATTCGCGATGACATTGCCGCATTAAATAAGCAACGCCAAGAGGAAGAGTTACCCTGGTTAGACATTCGTATTGGTTTAGCGTCGGGCGTTGTTTTGGCAGGGCTACTTGGCTCACCGGAACGGTTAAACTATTCTGTGGTTGGTGATGCTGCAAACCTTGCCGCCCGGTTATGCGACAAAGCACCTTCTGGGCAAATACTAACCGACCGTCACTTTGTTGATTCTCTTCGAGCTAGTAAAAATGACATTGGTATAAGCACGCATCAAACACAACAAGTTCATGTTAAAGGGTTTATCGACGCTATTGATACCTTAGTAGTGGACCAAGTAGAGATTACAAATGAAACCTAACCTTCGGCCGACACTTTTTTTAAATATTATTTCGCTCATCATTGTTCTGAGTTTAACGAGTTGCGCCAGCTTTTACGCACAACAACCGGGCTTAGCTGGGCAGATTGATCAATGGCGCGACAAGTCCGATTACGACAAAGCCCTTAACACTATTGCCAAGCTAAAACCCGACCACCCTAACTATCAACAGCTTATGGCGTTGGCGCCGACTATTGAACGTGAGCGTTCAAACTACATCAAACAGATATTAGCTGAGGCCAAACAATATTCAATTTCACAAGACTGGGTAGGCGCAACGAAAAGCATTGATCAAGCCCTACTTCGTTTACCTAGCTCGCCGGAGCTTATCGAGCAACGTCGCTACTATGACAATAAACGTTTAGAACGTGTTGAAATGGATAAAGCCTCGATTCTTATTGCACAGGCAAAATACATCATAACTGCCCGGCCTTATCAGGAATCAATGCTCTACAATGCCAGCTCTAAGTTTTTTGCCTCTAATATCTATAACAATTTTAATACAGCGGCCAAACAAGCCTCGCGAGAGCTTTACGTGCTAGGAGCGCGTTATTGGAACGAGAAAAAAGTCGTTCAAGCCAGAGAGGCGTTAACCTTATCGATTCAAACAGCACCCAACAGTTTAAGTGAAGAACTCTTAGCAGAAGTTTTGGAGCTTGAGCAATACAATAGACGTATCGCACGCGCTAATGCCCTCAAAAAAGCCGATGACCAATGGCCCGAGCTAGTACAGAGTTATAGCAATCGTATTGAGAACGATGACTATTTAGGTGCAGAAAGAATATTAAAAGAAATGAATGCACTCGGGTTTTCAGATTCAACTGCTTACCAGGAGCGTTTTGATCAATTAAAACAAGAGCGCGTAAAAGCCCTAACAATACGTGGGAATAAGCTCTACAACACAGGCCTCATTGCGGAAGCCATTGAAAGCTGGGAGCAAGCACAAAAACTTGCACCGAATAATACAACGATATCGCAAAACTTAGAACGGGCACGTACATTTTTAGGTAATCTTGAGCGCTGGTCAGAAGAAGACAATCCCTAATTAGCTTGCTGAAACTTTGGTTTTATCACATCGAGTACAGCGATAAAGATTGACCAATTTACCTTGCTTGCTATCAAAAATGGTTTCTTTATCAACAGACCACTTATGATGGCCATTTTTACATAATGTAACACCCGCCGCCCTTGCTTTGGTTTTAGCCTTTTTGAACGCCGCTAACGACTGAATATTGCTCACTTAACCTCCTTGATGCTCTAAATCGACCCACTGTTTTGGTGAAAACGGTAGGATGGCCCCATGACAGCCTATATACTGACAAGTTAAATTAACAAATATCACTGGTGCACATGTTAGATCTTAAATCATTAGACGTATTAAACTCTCTTAAAACTGAAATTCAAGCAAACAAAGAAGTTTTTACTGGCACAGTCAAAGGCACCGGTAAAAGCTTTGGATTTGTGGTGGCTGAAGACGGCACTGAAACCTTTTTAGCGCCTGATGAGATGAGTAAGGTTTTTCCTGGCGATAAAGTGACTTTCATTATAGAAGAGCAAGCCGATAACAAAACGAAGGCGATACTCGAAACCTTAGTTTCTAGTGATTTAAGCGAGTTTATTGGAACTTATGTCTCGCGCGGAAAAGCTCAAGGTGTAGAACCATTCCAGACCAACTTCCCCGGCTGGTTGTTTGTACCACCCAGCCAGATTAATGGTGCGCAAAGCAAGCAAATAGTGAAAGCAAGCGTGACTCGGCACCCATGGGATTCTGGCAAAGCCCAAGCCAAGGTAACGGATGTTATTGGCGACTCTGGTGACAACCGTACTTGGTACAAAATGTCACTGTTAGAGCACAACCTTGCCATGGCTTTTTCTGAAGAAGAATTGACCGAAGCTCAGCGCCTTGCAGAATCACTTGATATCGAAAGCTTAGGTTATCGAGATCGAACCGATGTTGCCTTCATTACTATTGACTCTAAATCGACCAAAGATATGGACGATGCTTTGTTTGTTAGCCCAATAGATCAAGGCTGGCGACTAGAAGTTGCTATCGCAGACGCCAGCGCTTTTTTACCCGAAAGTTCAATTATTGATGCCCGAGCTAAACAGCAGCTTACAACCTGTTACCTTCCCGGCCTAACCCTGCCAATGGTGCCAAACTGCTTATCAAATGAAGCGATGTCTCTAAAAGAAGATGTCATACGGCCAGCGCTCGTTTTTACAATGGATATCGATACTAACGGTGAAGCATCTAATTTCTCAATTGAACCATGCTTAGTAAAAAACCACGCCAAACTCAGTTATGAAGAGGTTAGTGAGTGGATCGGGACTGATTCAATCCCGACTCAATATAATGATTTAAAACATTTAAACGACTGTACCCAAGCCATGGCGCTTTGGCGCGGCAACAATGCAAACCCAATGCTTAACCGCCCCGACTATCGTATTCGTGTAGATGAGCAACTCGTCGTTACCAGCATTGAGAAAGAAACCCGCAATATCGCCCGAACCATAGTCGAAGAGTCGATGGTCCTGACCAACTATATGACTGCGCTTTGGTTTGATCAAAGCCCTGCTCTATTTATGACTCACGCAGGGTTCAAAGGCGACAGGCATACAGAATTAAAAGGCTTATTGCGAGACTATTGCCCAAGCGTCTCAGATCTAGACTCAACTCAATTAGATGACTTTAAAAAGATAATCCAACAAGCGCATTTAGTTGAGAGCTTTCCTTTAGCGACCTTACTGACAAAACGTTTCGACCGCGGTATTTGGCAATCGAGTCCAAAGCCTCATTTTGGTCTTGGCTTAACGGCATACAGCACAGTTACTTCGCCTATCCGTAAATACTCCGATTTAGTTATGCACCGGCTAATAAAGCTCAAGCTATCCGGCCAAACGGGTGCAGTACGCGCAGAATTAGTTCAGCATTTCAATGAAAAAGGAAACGTCACACGAAGCATATCAAATGCCATCGAAAAGCGACTAGGCCAACAATGGCTAGAAGCTCAGCCTAAACAAGAGTGGCAAGTTCGAGTAACTCATATCACTGTTAACGGTTTAATTTTACAGATTATTGAAAATGGCATCACTGGGTTTATGGACTTAAAACGCAGTGAAGAAAAGTTCAGCTACGACCCTCTACGTATGACGTTAAAATCAGAAGAAACGCACTACCAGCTTAATGATGAGTTAGTGGTGACCCTTGCGAAAATAGATGACCAAGGTATTACTTTTAAACTCGTAGTAAAAAGTTAACCTATCTTTTACGCACATAAAAAAGCCCCACATTAAGTGGGGCAAAAGATAATACTACGAGATACAACTTCCAACTTCCAACTTACTCTTTAACACCGCCTTGCGTTAAACCTGATATAAACTGCTTCGATGCCAATATAAATGCAATCATAGTTGGCGCCATCATAATTAAGATGCCCGCAAACATCATGTGCCACTGAATTGCATATTGCTGATTAAACTGTTTCAAGCCCAGCGTTAATGGATATAACTCTTCCGACTGTATAAAAATTAGCGGTAAGAAGTATTCATTCCAAGCCTGCACAAAGGTTAGCAATGCAATTGTTGCCAATGCAGGGCGAATGAGCGGCAACATTATTTTAGTATAAACGGTAATTGGCATAGCACCATCCATAATGGCAGCTTCTTCAATTTCTTTCGAGATCGTCTTATAGAAACTCACCAAAATAAACACGGCGACTGGCATCATACTGGCACTTTGTACAAAAATTACGCCCCATAATGAATCGAGTAAGCCTAAGGTTCGAACCGTATCAAATAAAGGTGCCAGTGCTAATCGAATTGGAATGATCACCCCAATCATAAAGCATATGAAAATAAGCGTACTACCTTTAAATGGCATACGTGCCAATACGAACGCGGTCGTACTTGAACAAAAGGTCACAATCACAACGCTGGTTAGCGCAATAAAGGCAGAGTTGGCAAAATACTGACCAAAGTTTGCATTCACCCATGCCTTTGCAAAGTTACTCCACGTCACAGGGTCAGGGAAGCCAAAAGGATCACGGAACACTTGCCCAACGTTTGGCTTTAAAGCATTCATAACCGCAGACATGAAGGGTATGAGCACGACAATTGCCCAAGCAATCATAATAAATTGTACGACTACTTGTTCTTTCTTACTGAGCTTAAATATTTTATCCATATCGATGCCTACTTATTACGAAGGTTGCGTAGCGCTAAAAACAGAGCTGCAGGAAGAATCATTAAGGCGGTCACTAAACCAATTGCGGCAGCCATACCGAAGTTTGCATCCGATGCGGCAACAGACGCACCAAACGCGGAACGGAATAAGAAAGTACCCATAATATCCGTTGAGTAAAATGGCCCGGCTTCTGGTCCCATAATCAAGAGTGTGTAATCGGCGTTGTTGAATACATCGACCATGGTAATAACAGTAATCAAAATAAAAGCTGGCCCTAATACTGGAAACACAACATTTTTAATTGACTGGAAACGATTTGCACCATCTAACATAGAGGCCTCTAGTAAATCGGTACGTACCGCTAGTACTCCTGATAAGATCAGCATGATCGCAAAACCCATACGATGCCAAGAGTAAAATAGGGCCAGAGTAACCAAGGCTGTATCTTCAGAGCCTAGGAACGGTATTGCTACGTCGGTCAAACCAGACTGCACTAACGCGGCATTTAATAAACCTCTAGGATGGACAAAGAGATCCAATAGGTAAGCAACCGCAGCGCCCGCCATTGGATAAGGTAAGAAATAGATAATTTGATAGGTTTTGCGTCCCCAAGTTTTGAAACTCAGAAGCATCGCTAAACCAGTACCAATAACTAAAAAAGAACCAATAATAACAATAAAAAATATTACGTTTTGTCCCAAGGCATTGAATAACTGATCGCGATAGTACTCTTCACCGAGTACTTTGCGAAAGTTGTCAAAACCAACAAATTTCTTTTCGCCAATACCTGGCCAGTCAACCATTGAAATGTAAAACAGACCCATCAATGGGAAAAAGTTGAATATACCGTAAAGAATTACGCCTGGTGCGAGTAAAAGTGCACGTTGGAAATTCTGAACTGTTTTAAAACTGAGACGAGATTTAGATGGACTTTCAACTTCTGTCTTTGACATATCGAAACCCTTTGAATGTAATTCTTCAGTTTCACTTCGGACTTGATTGCTTTGAGTCATTGTAGATACTTCTTTAATGCGAAAGAGAGGGGCATTGCGAGGAACTAATACTGCTTTACTAAAATGGGTTGCTAAGCTTAGCCTAGCAACCCGACTTCAATTACATAGCGCAGTTCTTCGCACCAACATAGCCTTGAGAGTTCAAAGTCTTTTGAATTTTCTCAGCCATACCTCGAGCAGTTGTCTTACCGGCTAACAATTCCTGTAGACCAGAAGCAGTTAATGCTTGATATGTTGGCTCACCACCGTTTAATGCCGGAGTAAAGAAAGGTAGACCAGGTAGCGCGTTTGTTCCAATTAATTTCGCAGCTTGGTTCACACGATCGGAATCAACATTGATTTTATGAGTTGATGCTGGGATAGCCTCAACCTTGTCAGCAAACAACTGAGAGAATTCTTTAGTTGTATAGAACTCTAGAACTTTCTTAATTGCATCAGTTTTCTTGCTGTTCGGGTTATAAGCAATATGACCGTCAACAAACCCATAAACCTTGTTGCTTGTGCCAGGAATTGCCATGTAGCCTAATTCTAAAGATGGATCAATTTCATACATTGGTGAAGCTGGAGTTGCTGACCAAATACCATCGACCATCATTGCAGAAGTACCCAATGCAACACCAGTACGCATAGAGCCATAATCGTCAGCTAAAGGCGTCGGATTCATATAACCCTTATCCTGCCAAGACTTGAAACGCTCCATTGCATCGACATAGACATCATCAGTGAAACATGCATCACCAACAACTACGTCTTGAGACCATTTATCATCTGTCATACCTGCAAGAATAGTTTCGTGTAGTACCTGGTTTAAGTACCAAGCATCACGACCATCTACGTGTAAAGGCACGATACCTTGACCTTTCAAAGACTCAAACAATGCTTCAAGTTCATTTAGGTTTTTAGGCTCAGACTTAACAACAGCTTTGTTGTAAAGAATAGATTGCATCTGCATAACGAAAGGTACGCCATAAACCTCGCCATCTGTACCGGTTGCACCAAATAACGCAGCTTCGCCGAAATTGTCTAAATTAATTCCTAGATCGGTTACCGGCGCGGCAACACCTGCATCAATCCATGGCTGGATCCAAGCAGTGCCTGCTTTCGCATGGTAAAGGTCTGGGCGGTTAGTTTGGAAGTCGATACGAAGCTTTGTTTCGTGCTCGCCTGCACCGTTATATATGTTTGACTTAATTTGAACACCTGGGATCAGGTTGTTTTCATTAATGTAATCAAAGACAGCTTGGTCTTGCTCACGCCAAGTGTATAACTGAAGAACAGTATCTTCTGCAAACGCTAGGTTAGATGTTACCAAAGTTGCCGCAGCCACAGCGACTGCCATTCCAGTTTTCATAAGTTTCATTTTAGTTAGCCTCTTTTTTGTTTTTCTCTGTTTGAATGAGCCCAATATAATACCAATCGAGAACACTGGCAACCTTAAATCCTTAAAGTTTTGAACAATTTCCTCTCGTTCTGGATAAACTATTGATATAAAACAACTTTTTGGAGCTAATATCGGGGATTTAGGGCGTTTCCTAGGAATATGCTTGGAGTGAAAGCCACCGTGATTTCTATTATTCCGATAAAAACTGATCGATTAAGCGCAACACAAATGGTACTTAAACTAGATACCAATTTCGAAATACCAATCGTTTCCGTCATAATTACCAGACTTACTTGACAATCCAAACACGCTCAATGCATGCGAGAAGCCTAAGTTGATTAATTCACTCTTTTAAAGGGCTTGTTTAAGCAACATCAAATAGACGATAACCAATATAGGACCATTATTTTAGCTAAGCACTTCAAGCAAAAAAAACCCTAAGACGGTTAATCTTAGGGTTAGTGTCTTAATCTAGATAACCACTGTTTATAAGGCTAGGAAACTTCTTACCTGATTGACAATGCCTTCAGCAATGGACTTATTTTCCATTTCAGAAAAAATTCGCAACAAGGGCTCTGTACCTGAGAAACGCGCAATCACCCAGCCACCGTTTTTAAAATAGACCTTTAGGCCATCTGCGTAACTGACTCTTTCAACTTCGTATTCAAAAGAGGGTAACGACTTTTCGACATATATTTTATTGTAAATAATAGTCTTTTGTTCTGCTTTAAAGGTGCAATCGCCTTCAGCTGTATATGCGTAACCATATTTATCGTAAATTTCACGAAGTAGTTCAGATATTTTCTTTCCTGATACTGCGATCATTTCCACCAATAGACTGGCGGCAAATACACTGTCTTTGCCTTTAATATGACCTCGTATTGTTAAGCCACCAGAACTCTCGCCACCAATGAGTGAGTCGTCAGCTGCCATTTGAGAGCTGATGTGTTTAAAGCCGACAGGAACTTCAAAAGATTTTTCACCATGATCCGCAGCAATTTTGTCTAAAATATGAGATGTAGCAATGTTACGAACCACTGAACCTTTTTGCTTTTTGTAATTAAGTAAATAGTAGTACAGCAGTATTAGTATTTCATTTGGATGAACAAAATTACCCTTTTCATCTATAATGCCGATGCGATCTGCATCGCCATCGGTGCCAATACCCACATCATAACCACCGTGCACAACTAAGTGCTTAAGTTGGTAGAGTGTCGCGGCAGATGGCGAAGGCATGAGCCCACCAAAGGCTGGGTTTTCACCATCATGAATGACATCGACATCACAACGACCTGTAATTAAAACCGTTTGCAACGCGTTTTTTGCCACACCAAACATAGGGTCTATTAAAACACGAAGGTTTGCTTGCCTAATTGCATCCACATCGAGTAAGGCCAATACAGAGTCTACAAACTCATTCATTGGGTAGATCACGACAATGTCTCCACTGGCGATGGCATCATCAAAATCAATGGTTTTGATATCGTTTGGTTTGATGTCTGCCATTTGTACTTCGAGTTTTTCGGTGATCTCTTCGTCAGCGTCACGACCATCTTCGATAAATATTTTAACGCCATTGTAGTCATGTGGGTTATGAGACGCGGTAATACAGGCAGAGTATATACAACCCATGGATTTCGCTTTGAACATAACAATGGGAGTCGGTACAAAACGGTCAATAAAACTCACTTTTATTCCATTTGCCGCCAGCACTTCCGCAAACCACTTTGATGCTTTGTCCGATAGGAAGCGCCGGTCGTAGCCTATGACAAAGCCTTTTTCTACTACACGTTCATTGATCATGATATTGGCAACTGATTGCGCCACTAAGCAAACGTTAGCTTTAGTAAACTCATCACCAATAATTGCACGCCAACCACCTGTCCCGAACTGAACCATACTGTTCTCCAAATTTATCGAATTTCGATCACCGAGGGAAGCTGTGCTCCCCTCAATTTAGTAACATCAAAATTGTTACCGTTTTTAGCCCATTGTTACGACAACGTCGTTGACAGAACCATCGACCTGAACGGGTATTGCACCTTCAATGACAGCACCATTGAGTGTGATCGACTTAACCCCTTTGCTCACACTATTTGGATTTTCGACTTGAATATTGAACTTGGCACCGCGCCACTCACGCTGTATTTGAAAGCCCGGCCAACTGGCAGGTATACAAGGATCCACAACCAACCCGTCAAAGCCTAAGCGTACACCAAGTATAAAATTGGTCACGGCAAAATAAGCCCAACCAGATGTTCCTGTTAACCATGGGTGGTTAGCACGACCATGATCTTGGTGGTCACGCCCCATAATAAATTGAACATAAGAGTATGGTTCGGCTACACGTAAATCTGCATTTTCATTTTGATTATAGGGGTTCAGCGCATCATAAAATTTCATCGCTCGATCACCACGACCTAACTTTGCTTCAGCGACCCAAGCCCAAGGGTTTGGATGAGAGAAGATAGCACCATTTTCTTTTACGCCCTGATATACACGCGTCACGAAACCAATATCATCATTGGGAGTAGAAAACGAAGGTGCATTTAAGTGCAGGCCATATTCAGAAAATAAATGTTCATCAACGCTGTCCATCGCACGTTGGCCTCGCTCTTGAGAAACCGCACCCGATAAAACCGCTAAGGTGTTTGATTCAAGATGTATGCGGCCTTCTGTTTGTTGAGCCGTACCAATTTTTTCGCCCGTCTTCGTTAAGCCACGTATGTACCAGCCGCCTTCGTCATCCCAAAGGTGCTCTTCGCAGGCTTGCTGTATACCCTCTGCCATAGTGGTGTATTTAACAACGTCATCAGCTTTACCTAAATATTGTGCAAGCTCGATAAACTCTTGGAGTGCCCAGTAATGTAGAAAGGACACCATTGACGACTCACCACCACCGAGGTTTAAGCAATCATTCCAGTCGGCCCGTAAGCCCTTACAAATACCTGTTTGACCAACATATTTTGCAGAGAAATCTAAAGCGGCTTTCATGTGCTCATAAACGGTCGCATCACCACCATCGGCATAGGGAATGAGTTCGTCAAAAAAGCTCTCTTCTCCCGTCTCTAAAACATATTTACAAATTGTCGGCACGAGCCATAAGTGATCATCTGAACAGGTGTCTTCGATACCATGAATTTTATCGTCATCAGAAGGTGTCGGCACAACCGTTGGAGACTTTGAAGGTACAACATCTGCTTTTTCAGGGTCAAACCAATCCGGATCAAACAAATGCAGGCCGTAACCTTCTTTGACTTGCCCACGTAACAAATCGACAATTCGTTTACGGGTCATCTTTGGATTTGCATGCGGTACAGAAATAGCGTCTTGTGCTGTGTCTCGATAACCCAACCCGGTACGACCACCCACTTCAATGAAAGAAGCAAAGCGCGACCAAACCACACAAGTTTCAGCTTGATACAGAGTCCAGGTGTTGATCATTGAATCAAGACCTTTATTTGGTGACGTAACTTGGAGTTTATTACAACGCTCTGCCCAATGATCTAATATTCCCTGAAAAGCAGCATCAACATTTGTTAAGTCTTGATACTTTTTACGTAACCGATCACCGTTGCCTTTGCCCAACCCCAACACAAATGCAAAGCGAACTTTTTCTCCGGGCTGTATGACAAACTGTTTATGTAAAGAGCCGCAATGGTTGTGGCATGTTTGTGCTGAGTTTGAACATTGACCTTTTTCTACCGCGATTGGGTTTGCTTCATCACGATAACGACCAAGAAAGGCATCTCGCTGTCCATCATAAGAATCAGGATCAAAGGTAGCGGCTAAATAATAATAACCCTCGAAGTCATCAGTATTATAATAAAGATCATATTCAATCACACCATCGTTATAGGCAGTCCCAGCCGAGTAAAGCGACATCTGGTGGTTTTGATTATCTGATTGAATGTGAGAAAACGAAAACTCAACAAACGAGAAGGCTGAAATAGTACGCGGCTTGTCGCCTGTATTTTCAATCGTTACATCCCAAACTTCCGCATCTTCACCCTTCGGAACAAATAACGTTTTAGTCGCGGTAATACCGTTGTACTCACATTTAAACTTAGAATAAGAAAGTCCATGCCGTACCTCATAACTTGCTTCATCTAAACTTTTAGCCACTGGCTGCCAAGAAATAGACCAGTAATCTCCGGTTTCATCATCTCGTAAATAAACATAATGCCCAGGTCGATCAAATGACGCATTTGGACGGAATTTGGTTACGCGATTATATTCAGGTGAGTTATAAAAAGAGTAACCTCCAGCATTGTGGGAAATGACAGTACAAAACTTTTCAGTACCTAAATAGTTAGTCCAAGGCGCTGGCGTATCTGGCCGAGTAATTACGTACTCTCGATTTGCATCATCAAAAAAACCGTATTTCATTATTTTTCCTTAAACCATATCGGGTTAAAAAACTAAAATTAAATTTGCAACCATTTTCAATAAAGCTGCTTAGCTAAAAATCTTTATATTTAATACCGAGCTCTTCAAAATAAGTTCGCTGGGCTTGCAAACGGGCTTTAAAATCAGGCCAATTTCTCGCTTCAGGCTTTGACCATGACGCTTCCGCATTAGCCAACATTCGTGGGAATAACATGGTGTCTATTTTGTCTTGATTGAGCACGACCTCACTCCAAAGCGCGCATTGAATACCAAGAATGTGCTGACGTGCCGGGTCATTTTCTGCAACTTCCCGAAGCGGTTGATAAGCGTAAGCTTGCTCTAACGTTAAGGTGCCGGCCCAATCTACTCCGACATCTTCTGGACCATAGTCTTGTTTAAGATCAAAATAGGTATACTGATTGGGCTGCATAACAACATCAAAACCTGACTTTACTGCTTCCAATCCCGCTTCCTCACTTATCCACGAATACACAACAGTGTCTGTGCTAACTTTGTTGCCATGTTTAACTTCTTCCCAGCCAAGCATACGCTTACCGCGGCTTTTTAATTTATTTTCGGCATAACGCAATATGTGTCCTTGCAGCTCTTCAGGGTCGGAATAACCTTGCTCGGTCATTAACTGTTGGCAGTTCTCACTGTTTGTCCACACACCTTTAGGGACTTCATCTGCACCAATATGAATGTAAGGCGATGGAAACATGTCACAAACTTCATCAAGTACCCTATCGATAAATTCGTATGTCCCAGGAATAGCTGGCGACAGCACGTTATCTGTATAGTTTTGAATGCTGAGGTATTCAGACTTATCTGTCGGGTCGATGAGCAACTCAGGCAAAGACATTATTGCCGCACGGCAATGTCCTGGCAGATCAATTTCGGGAATAACCGTAATTGCGCGCTGCTGAGCGTATTCAACGACTTCTCTTATTTGTGCTTTGGTATAGAAACCACCGTACTGCTGTGTTAAATGCGAGAACTGAGGGACTAATTTTGTGCCGGGTCCTCGCAGACTGCCTTGTTCAGTTAATTCCGGAAATGCACTAATTTCAATGCGCCAGCCTTCATCATCAGTAAGGTGCCAGTGAAAAAAATTAAACTTATAACGAGCCAACTGGTTAATGAGTCGCTTTACCGTTTCGATGCTATGAAAATGACGCGCACAATCAAGCATTGCTCCTCGATAGTCATATTGCGCGTAATCAGATATTTCAACCGTTTTTATGAAGTAATGCCCTGCTTCGTCTTGCTCAACAAGTTGTAATAAAGATGCCACCGCGTGGACAAAGCCGGCAGCACCACTGGCTGAAATGGTTACCTGCTGCTCACATACATCAAGCCGATAACCCGACTCAGTTAATTGGTCATATTCAACAAACACTATATTTGCATGTGCGTGGTGCTCAGATGTTTGCAACATTACCCGCGCTTGAAGCTCGCCCAATAGCCATGCTGCTGCTCCGCTTGCTGTTTCGATATTACTGGCTATCACTGTTGTAGCCGACAAAGGGAATCTAGAGTTATTATTAATAACCGACACTGGAACGGGAATGAGCGCTAAATCTGCAGGCGCTGACTGAATTTTACTGACCATTTCATATTCAGGCATTTTCAATTCAATACGCGACACAGCCACATCCGTTTTTTGCTGATATTCATCGTGGGCAAAACTAATGTAAGCCTCTCTACTACCACATTCGTAATTAGTGAAAATTGCAGATTTAACCTTAAATCGGACTTTATATTCCGTGTTAGGTGCCAGTTGAGCGCCTTTTTCAGGCCTCATTTCCACATAAGTACCAATTTGTACCACTGAACCTGCACTCAATGTTTCCGGAAATATGAACCGCGGAAAATCTAGCGTTAAGCACCAATCAGTTAGGGTCTTATTTGAACCGTTGTATAGGCTTAGCTCGACCAACATTTCTTTATTATCAATGACACGCTGATCTAATCGAAAACGCATGATTCTTTCCTTTAAGAGCCGATAAACAGTGGCATTCAGACAATTTGATAGCATTATTTACTTTGCTGAACACACCCGCAAAAGCTAGTACTACCCTTCACAAAACACGGGTAGCAGGGGCAATATTCACCGCAAAGTGACGACGATAAAGCCTTCCAAGTGAACCCCAAATATCTGCATTTGGTATTGTCATAATGTCACATAATTTTTATTTTGAAATGGTATTATATTGGTATTGTTTTATCGCTGTAAAGGTTATATTCTAATGGCACTAAGAAATCACCTATAAACCTACGCCTCGGCTTCGGACTGCAGCTATGAAATCACCGCTAAATTATTTGATTGGTATTGACGGCGGAGGTACTCGATGTCGAGCTCGGATCACCGACCTACATGGCAGTATTTTGGGCGAAGCCGTTTCAGGTAGCGCCAATGTTTTTCAAAACGATGCATTAGCCTGGCAGTCGGTATCTGCCAGTATTGATGAAGCGATTCAAGCAGCAAAGCTTCCAGCTAACGCCCGCCAAAAGGCTTATGTCGTTGCCGGCTTAGCAGGCGCTGAAGTCAGCAGTGCTGTCGAAAAATTTTTTACTCATGTCGAAAATATTGGTCATTTAGAAATTTTAACTGATGCTCAAATAGCCTGCTTAGGCGCTCACACTTTAAAGAATGGTGCAATATTTATCGTGGGTACTGGTACAGTGGGTATTGCCCAAAAAGATGAACATTGGAAAAAGATAGGTGGCTGGGGTTTCCCACTGAATGATGAAGGCGGTGGCGCTTGGCTGGGTATGCAAGCCATTAAAGTTGCCATAAAGCAATATGATGGACTCATTGCAAGCTCATGTTTGAGCGAAAAAGTTTGGCAAAAGTTCCCGAGCGGTATTGACGAGCTGGTTGCATGGTCTCAACATGCAAGCTCTGGTGATTACGGTCAGTTTTCGCCCTTAGTGACAGACGCATACGAACAGAATGACTTACATGCCAAACTCATTATTGAAGAACAGGCAGCCGTGCTAACTGAGAAAATTTCTGCACTTGCTACTAACAACATACCCTTGTGCTTAATGGGCGGTCTGGCAAGTTGGGCGCAACCCTTATTACCACCTGCTATTCAACAACAACTAAAAAAACCCGATGGCGACGCTTTAACTGGAGCACTTCTATTGGCAAGAAAAAGGATGTCCGCGTGAGCATAAATGTAAATACCAGCACCGAACTGCTCGATTATATTCGGCCAGATTCAGAAAAACCAGGTTCACTTTATACGCAACTATCTCGCTCTTTAAGCCAAGCGATTCACGAGGGCATGTTAGAGGATGGCGACTTTTTGCTACCTCAACGTGAGCTTGCAGAATTACTCGGTGTTTCCCGCGTAACAATTCGAAAAGCAGTTGAAAGCCTTGTAAAAGAAGGCTTACTTGTTCAACGGCAAGGCGCGGGTACAATGGTTACCCGCGGCCAAAAACAACATATTCATAAAAACCTAGCGGTATTAAACAGCTTTACTGAAGACATGGAAGCACGTGGAATGGTGCCGTCTTCAACTTGGGTTGCTCGTGCTACAACCCAAGCATCTCCAAAAGAAGCGATGGCACTTAACTTATCACCCGGCAGTTTGGTTAGTCGTTTTACACGAATAAGGCATGCCAGTGAAACCGCTATGGCTTATGAAATTACCAGTGTTCCTGCTTATATCATTGCTGACGCAAACGAAGTTGGCGACTCTCTTTATGCCTACCTCGATGAGAAGAAAGCACGTCCGGTTCGGGCATTACAAACAATGACAGCAACAAATGCAGATAAAACCGTAGCCGAATTTCTTAGCATCGCACCCAATGACGCAGTGCTCTATATTGAAAGGCAGGGTTTTGCTGAAAACGACTCGCCCATTGAGTTTGCTCGCTCTTGGTATCGCGGCGATATTTATGATTTTGTAACTGAACTTTCTTTAAATTAAACAAATTATTGGAGACCTATGATGAAGTTTGCATTACGAGGTGCAACAATCTTTGATGGTTATACAACACACCAAAACAGCGCTCTACTGATCGATGGTGAACACATTCACTCAATCGTCTCTGAAGATTCAATTCCATCAGATTTTTCAATCACCGAACTTACCGGAGGCACATTAGCACCCGGTTTAATTGACTTACAAGTCAATGGCGGCGGCGGTGTTTTACTTAATAACGCCCCTACTCAGGATACACTTGAAACGATGGCGCGTGGGCATGCAAAATTCGGCGTAACCCGTATACTACCGACTGTCATTAGTGATACACCAGAAGTTAGCATTGCCGCGATACGATCGGCAAAAAAATGTGATGTAAAGCATTCAGGTGTTCTTGGCATTCATATTGAAGGCCCTTTCTTTAGCATTGAAAAGGCGGGCGTTCACCGCATTGAAAAACTTAGAAGTCTAGCAGCCTCAGACTGGACCTGGCTAAAAGAGCTGGCCGAATTACCATCTATTATTACCTTAGCACCTGAACAAACTTCACTAGAAGATATAGAAGCCATTGCTGAACTTGGCATTCGAATTTGCGCCGGCCACACTAACGCACACTACCAAGATGTTAAAAATGCCTTCGATCACGGGTTAAGTGGCTTTACCCATTTGTACAACGCCATGAGCCAAATGCAAGGACGTGAGCCTGGAGTTGTTGGTGCTGCGTTATCATTAAAAGACACTTGGGCAGGGCTCATCGCCGACGGAATTCATGCCCACCCTGCTTCTATGCTGGCGGCAATAAACGCAAAAGGCTTTGAAAAAATATTTTTGGTCAGTGATTCAATGGCCAACATTGGCTCAGACAAAAAAACCTTCGAATTGTATGGCGAATTAATTGAGGAGCGCGACGGCCGTTTGGTCAATGCTAATGGCAACTTAGCAGGTAGCGCTATCTCACTCTTAGATGCCGTTAGATACAGTATCAATGAGCTTAATTTAGCACCCGAACAAGCACTCGCCATGGCTAGCCGAGTACCAGCTACTTATATGAAATTAGACAATACTTTTGGTAGTTTTAAATCTGGGTATATCAGCGATATTTGCTGGTTAGACGAACACTGGAACATCGCTGGCACTTGGCGTGCTGGTCAAAAACTGTAGAGAATCGATCATGCGTATAGTTATTTTAGAAAATGCACAAGCCGTTGCTGAATTTGGCGCTAACCATATTGTTTCGTTGTTGAATAAGCAGCCCAATTCTGTTCTTGGCTTAGCCACAGGCACAACACCGATCAAGTTATATAAAGAATTAATTGCCGCCAACAAAAATGGTCATGTCACCTTCAAGAATGTTACAACATTCAACCTAGATGAATATTTAGGATTAGCCGGTACTCATCCACAAAGTTACCGCTACTTTATGAACGAGCAACTCTTTGATCATGTAGATATAAATAAAGAAAACACCTTTGTACCTGATGGCAGTGCTGCTATTCCAACAGCTGCCTGTGAAGAGTTTGAGAACAACATTCAAGAAAAAGGCGGTATTGATTTACAACTGCTGGGTATTGGACGTAACGGCCACATCGGTTTCAACGAACCGAGCTCTAGTTTGTCTAGCCGCACTCGCGTAAAAACGTTAACAGAAGATACGGTTAATGCGAACAAGCACTTTTTCACAGAGGGTGAAGTCCAACCAACACTGTCTCTTACCATGGGAATAGGCACTATTAATGAAGCGCGTGAAATACTACTGCTCGCAACAGGTTCAGATAAGGCTGAAGCCATAAAGAACACAATAGAAGGCCCTATAGCCGCGCGTTGCCCTGGATCTATTTTGCAAATGCACCAACACGTCACTGTTGTAATTGATAAAGAAGCCGCCAGTAGTCTAGAAGACATCGCTTTTTATCAACATATAGAAAGAGAGAATAAGAGATTAAAAGAAGGAACGGCGCTTTAAGCGCCGCTTGCTTCAGGCTGCGAGCTTCGAGTAAGTTCAAAGGATGAGCTGCTCGCTCTTTGAACTCGCAGCCCGCAGCCCAAAACCCGCAGCTATTTTTTATAACCTTCCGGATTATTACTTTGCCAGCGCCAAGAGTCTTTCATCATTTGCTCTAGGTTTCGTGTGGCGGTCCAGCTTAATACTTCTTTTGCGAAGCTGGCGTCTGCGTAACAGCATGCTATATCGCCAGGTCGGCGAGCCACTATTTTGTATGGAACGGGTCGGTCGGATGCTTTTTCGAAGGCCTTGACCATTTCAAGCACACTGTAACCTTTGCCAGTTCCTAAGCTGTAGGCAACACATCCATTTTGTTTGGCTAAATGCGCTAATGCTTTTAAATGGCCATTGGCTAAGTCTACAACATGAATATAGTCACGCACGCCCGTGCCGTCGACGGTGTCGTAATCATCACCAAATACTGCAAGTGCCTCACGTTTACCAATAGCAACTTGCGCAATAAACGGCAGAAGGTTATTAGGAATACCATTCGGGTCTTCACCAATGCGGCCACTTTCATGTGCGCCTACCGGGTTAAAGTAACGTAGTAAGGCTATTTTCCAATTCGAGTCTGAAGCGGCTAAATCACGACAAATATCTTCGACCATCAGCTTTGAGCGGCCATAAGGGTTTGTTGCACTTAGTGGGAAATTTTCTTTAATGGGAACTGTTTGCGGATCACCGTATACCGTAGCCGATGAACTAAAGACAAACTTAAAGACGTTGAATTGCTTCATCACCTGCAATAAATTGATTGTTCCCCAAACATTATTTTCATAATAATCGAGCGGGATCTCGGTGCTTTCGCCCACTGCTTTAAGGCCAGCAAAGTGAATAACCGAATCAATACTGTGTTGTGTAAATAGAGTTTCTAACAAGGCTTTATCGCGGATATCACCTTCAATGAGTGTAACGGTTTTATTGGTAAGCTCTTTAACACGTTTCAATGATTCGCTTGAACTGTTAGAGAAATTATCGAGAACTAATACATTTTGTTCGGCTTGCAGTAGCTCTAATACAGTGTGGCTACCTATATAGCCCGCACCTCCTGTCACTAAAACGGTCATTACACTCTCCTTATTTTGTGAAGCATTCATTATCCCTGAAAACGTTCTCAAAGTAACTATTTACACTATGATATGACGGGCGGCATTTCTGCTGGCTGCACCTTCACTTTAACGAAGCGCTGCCACCTTTCGCGCTGCCACCGAACCACCATTATAATACCTCGGACCCATTCGTCCATAGCCACACCAATCCAAATACCTACAACTCCGAAGCTCCAATGCACACCTAAAAGATAAGCAAAAAGGACACCCACGCCCCACATACTTAAAATGCCCATTTTGACCGGAAAAAGTACATCGCCAGCCCCCTTAAGGGCGGCTATGACAATTAGATTAAGCGCACGAGCAGGCTCCAAAGCCAACGAAGCAATCAACAATAAGCCAATTAACTCAATAGTATCTGGGTCGGTTGTAAAGTAAGCGGCAATTTGCGTGCGACCGAGAATAAACAATAGAACCAACCCGGTAGAAACTGAAATGCCAACCTGCCAATATCGATGCACATTAGCTTTTAGCTCAGTAAAGCGACCTTGCCCCACAAAGTAAGACGACATAATTTGCGCGCCATTACCGACGGACATTGCAAACACAAAAATAAACCGAGACAAGGTTTGCGCAATCGCAACAGCCGCCAAGGCAGCTGTGCCAAAACCGGCGACAAAAAACATAATCGCCAACTGAGCCATATTGTAAGATAAGCCTTCACCCGCATTGGGCAAGCCCAATCTCAAAATATCTTTAAAGCGCGGAATATCAAACTTCATACTTTGACGAAGAGAAAAACCAATATTGCGGTGCCGCAACACCAACCAACAAGCCAGCGCCGCAAATATTTGGCTAAATACGGTCGCTAAGGCCACACCCACAACCCCAGTAACGGGTATGCCCATGAAACCAAATAATGCAATGAAGTTACCAATGACATTTATGAAACCTGAGATCACCTGAATAACCATTGGTGATTTACTAAAACCGTGGGCGCGCAATACCGTCGAGAAGAAAATGCTTAGCGACAAACCAATAGACAAACCACCCGCAATCGTCAAATACTGCACAGCGTAAGCATGCACAGCAGGCTCAAGGTCATAAAGTGTTAACAATCCACTAGCACCGAAATAAAAGCCAATTCCTATAACAATCGACATCATGAACGCCAGCAAAAAACCAACATGTGAATAGGCCAACGCTTCAGGCTTATCCTTCGCCCCCAAGTTTTGCCCGATCAAAATGGCACAACCCGAAGAAATAATCATATACGCAATTACTATAAAAAATACAAAATGCCCGGTTAAACCCACCGCCGCAACAGCCGCATCGGAATAACGCGCCAGCATCACGACATCAATCGTCATCATACTCATACGGATTAGATGTTCGATAAAAATAGGCCATACAATGGTGCGTATATTCATACGACTATCAAGAGAGGAGTGAGGCACAACATATCCTTTTAAAAAGCCAGATCAAGCTGAAAAACCGCGCATATTGTAAGCGTTTTCAGGTTAAGGGGAAAGCCGCAAGCAAAAACTAACAGTGACACTGCGCCCGATCAGGTGATGCGTGGGTGAGGGTGTAAGTTTAAAAGTGAATGACTGTCTGAGCGCAGCGAGTTGTTATGAACGGCTTAAACTTATACCGGAGCCCAAAGCGATTATCGTGGCGCTGACCACCAGTTAACCGACTTAACCCTTAGACTAACTTTAGCTCATAAAAAAACCCGCCGAAGCGGGTTTCTAATAAAACGATTCGTTCGATTATACTAAAGAAGCTTTCGCTTTTTCGGCAATCGCTGCAAATACAGCGGCATCGTGTACTGCGATATCTGCAAGTACTTTACGATCGATTTCGATGTCTGCCTTCTTAAGACCGTTAATGAAACGGCTATAAGACAATCCGTTTATACGGGCTGCGGCATTAATTCGAGCAATCCACAATGCGCGGAACTGACGCTTGCGTTGACGACGGTCACGATAAGCATACTGACCTGCTTTGATAACCGCTTGCTTAGCTACACGATAAACTCGTGAACGAGCTCCGTAGTAACCTTTAGCTAACTTTAAAATTTTCTTGTGACGCTTACGAGCCACTACACCGCGTTTAACACGTGCCATAATTTAAATCTCCTAATAAGAATAGCGGTTAGATGTAAGGAAGCATACGCTTAATAAGCGGCTTATCTGCATCTGCAATTTGCAACATTCCACGCAATTGGCGGATACGCTTACTGCTTTTCTTAGTTAGAATATGGCTACGGTGCGACTGCTTGTGTTTAAAGCCATTCGCCGTTTTTCTGAAACGCTTTTTAGCGCTCGAATTACTTTTCATCTTTGGCATTTTCAATCTCCAGATTTACTTCATTTACCGTTTCACATTCGTTAATAGGCTTTTCAGTTGCCCTACTTTGCCCCGAAGTTACCGGTTGCCCATAAAACTAAAAAACGGCTGCCCGAAGACAGTCGTTTACTGAACCAATGGTTACCCACTGGGTTTACAGCGAATGCTGTAAATTACTTTTTCTTAGAAGGTGCGAGCACCATGGTTAATTGACGGCCTTCCATCTTTGGTCGCAATTCCACAGTGGCGTAATCTGCCAGATCGTCTTCTACACGCTTCAACAACTCCATACCGAGTTGCTGGTGAGCCATTTCGCGGCCACGGAAGCGCAAAGTGATCTTGGTTTTATTACCTTCTTCGAGAAAACGGATCAGGTTACGTAACTTAACGTTATAGTCACCAATGTCCGTATTCGGTCGGAATTTAATTTCCTTGACCTGCACCTGAACTTGTTTCTTCTTTGCTATGGCTTTGGATTTTTTCTCTTCATAGAGTTTTTTACCTAAATCCATGATTTTAGCAACAACTGGATCCGCATTAGAGATTTGTACTAGCTCTAACCCGGCCGCCGTCGCTTGGCGAATTGCTTCGTCTAACGGCGTAATACCTAGTTGCTCACCATCTTCAGCAATTAAACGAACTTCAGTTGCCTCAATTTGTTCATTGATGACGTGTCGGCTGTTAGCTTTAGCCGCTCTCGCGTTACGTTTTATAACTTATTCTCCGTTCCAGTTAAAATTCGGCCTTTTCGCGCCACATCGGCACGTAAAAGCTCACTAAATTCATCGTAAGTCATAACGCCAAGGTCTTCGCCTTCACGAGTTCGAACCGCAACAGTGCCGTTCTCGACTTCTTTGTCCCCAATTACCAATAAGTATGGGACACGTTGAATTGTATGCTCGCGGATTTTAAAGCCGATCTTCTCATTTCTCAAGTCAGCTTTGGCTCTAAATCCATCTTTTTCGAGTTTTTCGGTGATTATTTGCACATTTTCGGCTTGTGAGTCGGTAATATTGCAAATAATTGCCTGAGTCGGCGCCAACCAAGTTGGCATCGCACCCGCATATTGTTCAATCAATATGCCAATGAAGCGCTCGAAGCTGCCTACTATAGCACGATGTAGCATCACTGGCGTCTGTCGTTCGCCCTGTTCGTCAACATATTGTGCTTCTAAGCGGCCTGGCATTGAAAAATCGACCTGAATTGTGCCACATTGCCACAATCTGCCCAGACTATCTTTCAATGTAAATTCAATTTTAGGACCATAGAACGCCCCTTCACCCGGAAGGATCGACCACTCTTTACCTGTGGCATTTAATGCCTCAGCTAGAGCGGCTTCAGATTTGTCCCAAACGTCGTCGTCTCCAACTCGCTCATCTGGGCGTGTCGAAAGCTTAAGAATGTAATCATCGTAGCCAAAATCTTGGTAAACTTCTTCGAGCATGGCAATAAATGATGACACCTCTGACTGAATTTGATCTTCAGAACAGAAAATGTGCGCATCGTCTTGCACAAAACCACGTACTCTCATGATGCCGTGTAAGGCACCAGAAGCTTCATCACGGTGACATGAACCAAACTCAGCTAAGCGTAACGGTAAGTCACGGTAACTCTTTAAACCTTGATTAAAGACCTGCACGTGGCAAGGGCAGTTCATTGGTTTCACAGCATTATCACGTGATTCACTGTGCGTGGTGAACATATTGTCTTTAAACTTATCCCAATGGCCTGACTTTTCCCAAAGGGAGCGATCAACAATCATTGGTGTTTTAATTTCGTCATAGCCATGCTTACGTTGCTTTTCACGCATGTACTGTTCGATCACTTGATAAATAGTCCAACCATTTGGGTGCCAAAACACCATACCAGGGGCTTCTTCTTGCATGTGGAACAAGTCGAGCTTTTTACCAATTTTACGATGGTCTCGCTTTGCCGCTTCTTCTAAGAAGAAAAGGTGTGCTTTTAATTGCTTTTTATCGGCCCAAGCGGTGCCATAAATGCGCTGCAGCTGTTTGTTACTGCTATCACCACGCCAATAGGCGCCTGATATACGCATAAGTTTAAAGAATTGACAGAACTTCATGTTAGGCACATGCGGACCACGGCACATATCAACGTATTCTTCGTGATGATACAAACCAGGGCGATCATCTTTATCGATATTCTGCTCTAAAATTTCTTTCTTGTACGGCTCATCGCGCGCAGTAAAGACATCGTGCGCTTCTTGCCAAGATACGTTCTTTTTTACGACATCGTAATTGGTTTTCGCCAATTTCAGCATGTGTTTTTCGAGCGCGTCTAAATCTTCTTCGGTTAGACGGTGCTCCATATCGATGTCGTAATAAAAACCATTTTCAATGGTCGGTCCAATCGCCATTTTCGCTTCAGGGTACAATTGCTTAATAGCATGGCCGACGAGATGCGCACACGAATGACGAATAATTTCTAAACCATCGTCATCTTTTGGCGTAATAATTTGAATATCGGCATCTTCGGTGACCATGTCACAGGCATCAACTCGCTCGCCATTAATTCGCCCTGCCAGCGTATTGCGCGCTAAACCGGGGCCAATATCTTCGGCAATTTGCATAATTGAGACGGGTTGATCGAACTCGCGTTTTGAACCATCTGGTAATGTAATAACTGGCATTGCAGTCTCCTTCAGTGGTGACCCCTACCAAGGGCCACGTGTTGGATGTAAATTTGAATATAAAGATGAAATACGGTTAGTGCCTACCCTTACGAAGGGACCGCACACCAACCATAAAGCGCCGTTGACGCTCAGGAGGAGAATCATAACACAGCGAGCACTGAGAACAATGCTGGCTGTTTATTCCTAGTAAGTTAGCGAGTGACTACTCTTTAGCAGAACGTTCCCCACTATTTTCGCTTGGTTTGGCTTCCTTTGCGTGAGTCTCTACCGGTACTTCTTCCCAGCCGGTGATCATCGCTTTGGTAAACTGAAGTACCGTTTCGCCAGTGGTGATCAAGTATAGGTGCGCGATAATAAACAGTAGGATTAAAAACGCGCCTATGACATGGACGACGGCTACCATTTCTAATGTTAAGCCGAGCTTTTCTAACCCTAGAACGGCCCAGTCGTTGTAGAACAAATACAACAAGCCGCTTATCCAGATTAGTGGGAACATGAAAACCTTCAAACTCAAATAAGCCACTCGTTGCAAAGGATTATGCTTCGCTCTCAAGCTGGCGTGAAATGGATGCGGTTCTCCAGTAAATATGCCACGCGTGTAATACATAACTTGCTTCCACATACCTTCTTTGACCGGTAGATAATGCTTGTACTCACCCGTAGATAGATGCCAAAAAATAGCAAACACCCACAACACAATCAGCGACCAAGCAGAAAACTCATGGACTGTGATAGCGCGCTCAAAACCAAGCAGCTGGTAGGTACCATGAATTTCAAAGCCGGTAATCGCCATGATGAATATTAATAGCGATTGCATCCAATGCCAGAAGCGTTCGAAACCTTTGAATATATAAATTCGTTCTGTTTTAACGGTCATTGCGATTCCTCCGACGCGTAAAAATAGCTCTGGCAACACCGTGTCCGGTTACGCCCACCAGCGTAAGAATAAGCGCGATTAATGCCAGCTTATCTAACCATAGATACTGTAATCGGCCAGGAATGTACAAGCCTTCGACATCATCTAATAAGCCAGCGTCACCATGGCAATCATTACAACTTAACGCTTGCTCTTTTGGTGCTACCATATGGTTCAATGGCCGCGTAGTTAAGGTTTCTGCAAAATCATAGTTCCCTGAAAATTCAATGTCACTCGCTTTAGCGCCTGCTTTCAGCGCTTTATCCCAATTAAAACCATTCCATAATGGGTCTTTAGAACGGCCCGTTAAGTTTACCGGCAACATTTGGTTTGTTTCAGTATCGTATGGAACAATTGATCGGAACTGATGCATTGGAAATATTTTAGAATGACCATCTGTTGCACTGCCGCCTAGTTCAACCAAATTAGTAATACCATCAGGGTCTAACAATTTACCCAAGGTCGGGTATTGAGCTTCACCATTAAACCATTGAAAACTGGGCGCTAAATTTTCACCATATTCCATCGAGCCTTTTTGCGATGAATAGCTCACCCGGCCATCGTCGTAATATTCCACTTTAGGACGGCGGCTGCGATTTAGCTCACCGGCTGTTGACCAATCCCACAAGGTTTTAGTCGCTATGCCACCGCGAGCATAACTCGGAATATGGCAAGTTTGGCAGGCAATCACATCGGCGTGATCGTTAAGCTTTTCATCTTGCATGGGTCTATCGCCATGGCAAGAAACACAGGTTGCGCGCGCGCCTTCAAGGGCATTGATGCCGGCGTGATCGGTTGGGCTACCCGCTTCGTAACGACTGCCCGACAATTGGTGATCGTTAGCTTGATGGCATGAGTTACAGGTTAAACCTGCGCCATCTGAACTCATGTGTACGTCGATTTCCTTACTGGCATCAATTAACGAACTGTCTAAATCACCATGCTTGGCACCGTCTGCGCCACCATCATTAAAGTGGCAACTGCCGCAGCTTGCTATCGTAGTTGCGCCTGCCTGCTGAGCAATTTTTTCTAGCGAAAGTGTATAACGCTCACCTTCTGACTTAACTCGTTTTTTAACCGTGTCGGCGTTGTCGTCATGGCAGGTTGAACACTCTGCGCCATCTTGGTGGAATTTTGAGTAAAAATACTCACCGCTGTTGTCATGACACATTAAGCAATCGACTGCATTATCTTTAATAACGTCTTTAATTTTACTCGTTAGCCCATAACCCACATGACAACTGCCACAGGTTTCTAAATTGGACACAACACTGCCATGATAGCCATTCGTCACATTTAACTTGCCGAGCTGCTCGCCATTTTCTGTGGTGTAATTCCACTTCCAATGAATCGTTTTATGCAACTGTTGATCGGCCTGGTTATGGCAATCTAGACAGGCATTATTTACCTCTTCGATGCTATTAAATTCAACATTAAGTTGATCGAACTTAGAGTGGTCAGCGGTTGATTCTGCCTGCACAAGACTCAAAGAGCATAGCGTTATAACGAACGCAAAAAACCAACGCACCTTCCAATGCGTTGGTTGAATGGAAGATTGTTTCATCTTCAAAAATTTCCTTATTCTGGTCGAGATGTCTTAGGCACAGCTACTTTTTCGCCTAAGTCTTGAATACTGTCACTTAACAGCTGGATCACGTAAGGCGCATTGTGGGCATAGGCACCGTGATCTTTTGCGACAAATTGGTAGTTATAAACAGCCTTTGCTAAGCGAGGTGTAAATGACTTATAGGCATTACCAAAGTTAGCTTCACCGTCATCCACTTTGCCATTGCCATTTGAATCATTAAAAAAGTATGGATAAGCATGAGAATCGTAAGCGATTGGCGCACCAGCTACGTCTTTAGCATAGCCTTGTATGGCGACGTAAAGCGCAGTGTGCAAGCCTTCGATTTCGCCTTTAACGCCTTCTTTGGTATCGCCATCGGCGTCGAAGTCACCCATTGATTCTCTAATGAATGCTATGTCTTCTTTACTGTTCACACTGTCATGGCATTCGATGCAGGTATCGAATTTTACTTCCGTAGTATGCGGATTATGACAATCGTTACACTGGGTTGCAAAGTCATCATGATACTGTAAGCCATTGTAGTCTTTGCCGTCGTATTCAAAACCACCTCCAGCTTCACTACCAAAACGAGTTGCTGCGGCTGCACTGTAATGTATGTTTAAAAATTTCACCTCAGCATTAGATTCATCTAAGCTCGCCCCTACTTTAGCAATCATGTCCCGTACCGCATTACCTGAAGAGCGGCCTTGGTGACAATCCATGCAGCGCGCGTCATTTTCATAACGCTCTACAACCATACTGGAAGGAAAACTAATTTCTTCTAAGTTACTGGCCACTTGGTTATGGCAAGCGACACAAGCAACCCCTTCTTCAACAGGAGCCACTTTATCAACTTTACCCATGGTTGAACCATCGGCACCTAGGAAATCAAGGTGACCGGTAGTTGAGTGGCAGGCGGCACAACTTTCTGGAACGGCTTTCACATCTTCCTCATTCCAATGTGCAAAGGCCTCTGACGTAAAGTCGGCGTGTGGTGAGTTTACCCAAGCCTCGTAAAAAGGAATTTTGATTTCTCGCTCAGCAGCTAGTGCCGAACCAAAGAAAGTCACACTAAACAGTGCGATCATGATGATGAGTAGCGATTGGCGATTTTTATTCATACGATGCTCTCCGACAATTTATTTGAATTATTCGTCATCTACACAAATAAGTTTAATACCCAATTAGTGTACGCCATATTTCAAATTGAACAGCATAAATACCTGATTTAGGTCAATATTTCGTCAGTTATTTGTAAGCAAGACTGAAATTGAGACCAATTTTTACTTCAAACCAGATCTTTTCGTAATCAGGAACCCTTCCACATCATTCTAAATATCTACTATAGTTCAAGTTTAACCATTTTGAGAGCATACGCACCGATGATTCGAGCTAACGCATTTTTTTGCTTGTGCCTATTATTTCCTATCACTGTACAAGCCGAACGTTATGCGATTGCGATCGGCGAGTTCCCTCCTTACGTAAGTGAAGCCCTCCCGAGTTATGGTTTTATTGGTGAACTTACGACTTCCGCTTTAGAGCACGAAGGCCATACCGTTGAATTTCATTTTTACCCATGGCGGCGTGCTTATCTTTTAACTCAACTAGGTGAAATGGACGCGACATTACCCTGGTCATACACGCAAGAGCGCAACGAGCAATTCCTATATTCTCAAGCCATTCTTAACGGAGATGTTGTGCTGTTTTTTAATAAAGGAAAGAAAAGAGCTTGGCAGCAGTTAGATGATTTATCTGATTTAACGTTCGGGTCAATTTTAGGTTACAACGTCAGCCCTCTGGTATCTCAAAAGATAGAGGACGGTAAACTACGCTCCACTACAACTCCTGACGAAACCGCTTCATTTAAGATGCTAAATGCCGGTCGCTTTGACGTAGTAGCGCAAGATCGAAATTTAGGCTTCGCTACGATCAAAACTCTAGACTCTATTGGGTTTGAAGTGAGCAATATTGAAATTGGAGAGCAAATAGTCGATTCAGTACCGGCCTATTTAGTAGCCGGAAGAAGCAATCATAAGTCGACTGTCTTAATAGATTCTTTTAACAGCGGGTTGACCAAAATGATTGAGTCTGGTGAGTTTCAAAAATTACTAGATAAACACGATTTGGTGCAATGACTATTAACGCACGCTTAAAATTAAATTAAAAAAAAGACCAAGCATAGGCTTGGTCTTTTTAGCGTTAGGAGCATTAGTTATGCTTTTTTACAAATGCTTCGAATGCTTTTGAATGTACTTCTAAAAACTCAACCGTCGTGGCATCGGTAATACGGCCATCTGCCAGCTTAGAGAACACACCAGAAATCATCACTTCTGGCTTGTTCATAAAGTCAATATCTAAAAACACGCCCACTTGTCTCAGATGATACTGCATTCTTGCCGACCCAACTGCTCCAGGACTTGCACCAATAATTGCTGCTGGCTTACCAACAAACGGCTGCGGATCAACACGAGAAAGATAATCTAGTGCGTTTTTCAAGCTACCCGGAATTGAATAGTTATATTCAGGGCTAAAGAAAATAACACCGTCTGCCTTGCGAATTTGCTCTGCTAGCTTAACAACCGCTGCGTTATCCATGTTTTCGCCATCGTACATTGGAATATCAACAATCGAACCTTCACTTAGCTCAAACTGATTTTTAGCAATTTCTTTATAATGATTGAACACTTGCTTATGAACAGAATCTTTTCGTAAGCTTCCAACAATACCTAATATATTCATATCTCTTCCTATTTATTTGGGTAAATCAAATAACAAAATTTCTGCACGGTCTGTGCCGACTAAGTTCACTTCTTTAACGGCGTTGAGGGTTATCCCATCACCGCCGTTCAATTTCTCACCATTTATTTCTAAACGGCCTGTCGCAACATGCACGTACACCACTCTATTCGCTTCCGGCTTGAACGTTACTTCTTCGCCTTTATTGATCAAGCTTCCATACATCAATGCATCTGTGTGAGCTGAGAGTGAGTCACCTTGGCCATCAGGTGATAACAGCAGTTTTAATTTGCCTTGCTTTTCTTCTGGTGAATAATATTTCTGCGCATAATCTGGCTTGGTGCCATTTTTATTGGGCATTAACCAAATTTGTAGAAAATTAGTGCCATTCGACTTTGATGGATTAAATTCAGAATGTGTCACCCCTCGACCAGCTGACATACGCTGAACATCGCCAGGGCGAATCACACTACCGTTACCCATACTGTCTTTGTGAGCTAACTCACCCTCTAAGACATAGCTGACAATTTCCATATTTTGATGCGGGTGAGTCGGAAAACCGGCTCCCGGCGTTATTTTGTCGTCATTAATAACGCGCAGAACTGAGACACCCATATGCTTAGGATCGTAATATTCACCAAATGAGAATGTGTGCTTACTGTTTAACCAAGCATTTCTGTAGTGGCCTCTTTCGTTTGCACGTCTAACTACTTGCATAACTGCCTCCATGAATAATGTAATCAATGAAGCCATTATGGAGAACAACCCAATGTGAATAAACAGGCTAAAATGCAAATCATTGGTGCCGAAACAAGAACAATTAACGCTTACTTTGCACCCTTTAGCTATTCAGCTGTTTGGGTTTAACTAGGTATCGATAGTGGGTTAAGAGTCTGGTGCGATAAAGCCTTTGGGCTTAACCGTTAGCACTGAACTATCGAGCTGAGATAAAACAGTTTCAGCGGTATTGCCAATAATAACTTTGGCAAAACCAACGCGAGAGACCGTACCCATGACGACTAAATCAGCCTCTAAGCTTTTAGCGAGCTTAGGCAACTCTCTGTCGGGTCGGCCTTGTACGAGGTGGGTAACTGGGGCGATAAAGTTGAATGTCTCTTCACCCAGGGTTTGCTTTAGCTCATCTATCAGCGTATTCATCTGCAATCGCCGTGTTAAATATTCCGCGTTATAAAGCTCTTTTTTAACTTTGTCGGGCTGTTCAACCCATTGACTAATGAAGCCCGCTTGGGGCACATCGTAAACGTTCACAACGTGTAGGGTAGTTAACTCGGCAAGAGATAATAGACCTGCGTATTTAAGTATTTGAGCGTTTAAATCATCGTTACAGGTCGTTTTATCGTCATTATCGAAATCGACCGCAGCGATTATCTGTCTGTATTCTGGCTTCTCATCTTTGGTCATCAACCAAACGGGGCAAGGGCATTTACGCAGCAGGTGCATATCGTCACTGCCTAGCAGGCGATCAAGCCAGTCGACCTCTTCTACTTCTTTGATGACTAAATCGTAGTTATGTGTCTGAAGAAGGCGAATAATTTCAAAATAACGTTTTACCGACACTTGTTCGGTTTTGCAGTGAAATTGTGCATCTAGATTAGCGACGAAATGCTCTAGCCATTCAGTTTCACGCGTTAGAATTGTTTGCTGTAGCTGGTTTTCATCTACATGAATATCCTCTGGCTCACAGACAGTCACAATATCGGGCAGTATTTGCAGTAAAGTAAGATCTGCCTGGTTAGATTTGGCCAATGCAATGGCGCGCACCAACGAAGGGGATGACTCGTCAATGTGGTCGCTTAGTATATAAACGATATTATTGAAATGACTCATGCCAAACTCCTTTGATGCATTGAGCTAGAGGGAAACGCTAGCTCTCTGATTTTAGTTTTAAACCGACAGATACAATTTGATCGTCTTTGATTTCTCGAACAATTAATTTTACTGAACCTAGCTTAACATGGTCACCTACTACGGGTTTACCATGGAACTGAGTGACAATGTATTTTTCAACCGTCACCTCCGCAAAGGCTTTATCTAAGTTGAAGCCATAAAGCATGGCGATGTCGGAAAGCTTTGCCGCTGGGTGCAAGGCAAACTCACCAAAGAAACTGCTTATTTCAAGCTTGGCAGATTGTGCCGCCGGGGCGAATACACGACCCAGCACGGGACGAGCACTCGATGTCGCCAAAAACATAACGCGATCATCGTATTCTAATTCTTGCTCTTTTACGTTGCTCAACAAGACACCGCGGCGAATCACGCCGACTATTTGGCTGCCTTCGATATTAGGCAAACTCATCACCGTTGAGTCCACCGCACGACTACCCGCTAGCACAGGGTAAACTAACAATTCTTTGCCGACTTCATCGTGTATCGGCAAGTGCAAATATTCAGGAACTTTTGCCGTCGGCGGTAGTTCAATTTGCAGCCATTTAGCAACCGGTGCAATGGTCCAACCTTGCAACACCAATGAAATAAGCACGACAAAGAACACCAGTTCAAAGTAAGTCTGCGTATTCCCTAACCCGGCTAAGTATGGGAAAAGCGCTAAAATAATTGGCACCGCGCCACGTAAGCCACACCAACCAATAAAGACTTGCTCACGCCACGGAAAGTGGAAAGGTAAGAGCGAAAACCACACCGCTATTGGCCGGGCAATAAAAATAAGGACAAACGCAATAGAGACCGCAGGGATTGTAATGGGCAGTAAATCACTCGGCGTTACCAACATGCCTAACATCAAAAACATGCCTATTTGGCTCAACCATGCAAAGCCGTCACTAAAGCTGTGTATATCACTGCTATAAGGCAGTGGCTTATTGCCAACGATGACACCAATAATAAATATCGCTAAAAATCCACTGCCGCCCCACATCATGATTAAACCAAATAAACTCATGGCTCCGGCTAGCGCTAACAATGGGTACGAAGACGACGGCAACTGTAAACGTTTAAGTAGCTCGACGAGTAAGTAGCCACCTGCAAAACCAATCGCTAAACCTAACCCCATTTGACGGAACAGCTCATTAGCAATGGTCCAGCCTTGACTACCGTCATCGCTTAGTTGCAACAATTGAACAAGGGTAATAGTTAAAAAGATAGCCATGGGGTCGTTTGAGCCCGATTCAATTTCAAGCGTCGCGCCGGTACGTTCCTTGAGTTCAAACCCCGCATTGCGTATTAAACCAAATACAGCAGCAGCATCGGTAGAACCTACAATAGCGCCTATTAACAACCCTTCGAGTAACGTAACATTCAAAATAAGATGTGCGGCATAACCCGTAATAGCTGCGGTTGCCAAAACACCGAACGTCGCCAAGGTAAGCGCAGGTTTTAAGCTCACCCTAAAGGTGTCTTTGCGCGTACCTAAACCGCCATCAAAAATAATGATGGCCAGTGCTATATGACCAAGAAGAAAGGCAATATTAAAATCATCAAACTTCACACCGATAATACCGTCTTCGCCAACCAACATACCAATGACAAGGAACACCAACAAAATGGGCGCACCGGTGTACCGGGTAAATAAACTGGCAACTACACTGATCAACGCCAAACTGGCTGCAGCAAAAATATACAAGTAGGTTAATTCGACGGTCATTATTTGTCCTAAAAAATGATCTAACTAAGCTTAGTTCACAGAAAAAAAATATGACTAGCTATATTAACCTTTTTTCGGAAAAATCTCAGTAAATAAGCGCATTTACCAGCGATTTCTAACCTTTTCGGCAAAACCAAATAGAGATTTCACCTCTATTTTTTCACCATCAATACGCATATAGCCCTTAAATTCACCGAAGACCTGGTGTGCATTCTGGCCTATTACGAATAAATCTATATTTGTGTGATTGTCATAAATGGGGTAAAAATCAAAATACAACGAATCATCATTTGAGGTAACCTTCCATGGGCTAATAAAGTCGTCGCTAATGTGAAAATGCACTTCATCAATTTTATGACCCTTTTTATCGTAATAAAGTATATTTTCAGTGGCTTGTTCGGTATTGCCAAAACCATACCCCAAATTAAAACCAATGAGATGACCGTTTTCTTTGCCTGAGGCACTGCTCCAATACCAGGTGTTATCGTAAGTCCAAACGCCCCTACCCCAATCCAATAAGCCAAAGTTATCATCTAAGCTATAACGCCTTTCACCCACGGTAAAATAACCGCTGGCGGCTAAATGATTTATTTTTTGGTTGTAATAAAACGCCTTCTTTTTCTCAAATGGCGTAACGATCACTAAATGATCATCATTTAAAACATTTAGCGTTAAATCGATGGTTGCGTCTTCTAAACCCTTTAATTTTCGAGCTTGGGCTTTGATTAAAATTTGATCAAACTTATATTCGTAACTTATTGATAGGTCTTTACTGTCATAAGCCACTGTACCCGACAACAACTGATTAGGCATATTCAGGTGCTTTCTTGCGTTAAATAACATCTTGGTATAGTCGTATTTTTTTTGATTTTTAAAATCGAGAAAAACAAACCCCGCTAACCCCATGTAGTTGTTGTCCGCAATGGTGATTGCCAAGCCATAGTCTTTATTACCAACAAAAAAATAATCCCACTCTTTTAGCCTTAAACGCGAAGCAGTTACCTGACTTTTATCGTAATGTAAGACTTCTTTTTTACTGTAACCCGCCTCCATAACATGGCCGTTTTCGTCTAAAACATTGTGAGGGGTTTGGATTCTATTTTGGTTCATACGTAACCTTCTTTTTATTATTTTTTTAGATAAACCGCGTTTTTTGCACCTCTATAAGTTATCGAATTTACAGATGATGTACAGCCTTTATTTTTAAGCTAGGTTTTGTTGCCTAGCGATCAGACATTATGTAAAACCCAACAATCACCATTAGGCACCCAAGGAATATCAAACCGGTAGGTAAATCTATTGCTAAAGTTACTTTCCCTAACCACATATCAATAAAAACACTAACAATCAATTGGCCAGAAATTACCAATAATGTCGACATCGTTACACCAATGCGGATGACCACAAAACTGTTAAGCCCTACATACAACCCGCCAATGATACCGCCCAAAAATAGATAGCTTGGAATAGACCCAATCGCTATGGGCATGCCTTGCACGGCAAACAGTAAAAAAGTTAAAAGAACGAACCCGCCTAAATGATTGATCCAACTGGAATAAAACGCGCCTTTATAACTTGATAAACGGCCATTTATAATTCGAGCAAGTGATATTAAAACGCCGTTGAGCAAGCCCAGCATAACCAACATCATGACATGCTTCCTTTGGATAAAAGTATAAGTAAGCTACCTCCTAAAATTAACAGCGAGGAGATCAAGCGACGCCGGTTGAGCTTACGCATGGTCATGCCAAACCAGCCCCATTGATCGGTAAAAAGCCCAAAAACAACCTGCCCCGCAATACCTAATACAATGGCGCCGGTTAAACCAATCGTACTATTGACCAGAATCACAGCCAACACCACAACCATGGCACCAGGCACTCCACCGAAAAAAGACCACCATGGCGGTGAAGCCTTATTGGTAACCTGTGACGGAGTCGAAAAAAGGCGAAGAGTGATCACGATAAGGAAAGCTGCTATTGCCCCCGTACCATGGGCAATCCAAGAAGCACCCATCGGGCTAGCGTAATTTGTTAAATAGCCGTTTATCGCCATCATAGCCGCCAATAGTGCACCGCCTGCAAAAGCGATAGTTGCTATAAAGTATCGATTCAATGTACCCTCCGAAACTATCTTGATATTAAGATATATTTTGCCTGCATTTTATCTTGATATCAAGATATATAAATCTACTGCATAGGAATTCAGAAATGTCACACACAAAAGACCCAGTCGATTTAATTAGAGAGCAATGGCATCGAGAGCGCCCTGAGTTACCGACAGATGCCATGGCAACCCTTGGGCGGCTCAAACGTTGCTCAGCACTCTACCAACCGGTAATAGACAACGTATTTAAGGAATTCGGTTTATCGAGCTGGGAATTTGATGTACTGGCCACCTTAAGGCGCTCCGGAACACCTCATCAATTATCACCAACTGAGCTGTTTAGAACCTTACTAGTAACCTCAGGGACGATGACCCATCGTTTAAAGAATCTTGAAAAAAAATCGTTGATAGAGCGTATAGCAAGCCTCGACGATGCACGCAATAAATCAGTTAAGTTAACAGCCTATGGACTGGAGCTAGTTGAGCAGGCACTGGTTAAACATGTTGATAACATGGAGGCATTGCTATCCCCTTTAACTGAAACTGAAAAAGCGGAGCTAAATCGTAGCCTTAAGAAGTTATTATTTATTCTTGAGAATTAAAGTAAAGACCAGCCTCTGTTCAGGCTGGCCATTCTACGCTTATCCAACAGCTGAAAAAAACCGCTAATCTTTCGATTAACGGTTTCTTTAATATGGTAGCGGCGGTGCGACGATTCGCGGGCGGATTTGGACTATAAAAAAACCGTCGGTTCTAATCTGGCCCTTCTACAATAAAACCATCGGGCGAAAAAAAACCGCTAATCTTTCGATTAACGGTTTCTTTAATGTGGTAGCGGGGGCCGGATTTGAACCGACGACCTTCGGGTTATGAGCCCGACGAGCTACCAGGCTGCTCCACCCCGCAACAAACTGGCCTAACAATCTTACTGCTTACGAATAAGCATTTCTTCTAAATCTTCCAACTTCAGCAATTATAATTACTGAACGTTGTAATTGGTAGCGGGGGCCGGATTTGAACCGACGACCTTCGGGTTATGAGCCCGACGAGCTACCAGGCTGCTCCACCCCGCATCAAACTGTCGCTAGTGATAAATAAATATCTCTCAACGGGGGCGCATAATAATGACTTCCACTTTCAAGTCAACTAACTTTTTGATTTATTTAAGATTTTTCGCTAAATATTGGTTTCTAGCGACCAATAATCGGCTCTCAAATTGCTCATAAGTTGCTTTTTCTACTGACCCTATGGATAGCCAATCCACCACGCTTCGGTGCATTTGCGCGTCGGTCAGTTGATAGCCGATACCGTCAGATAGCTTTTGAACTTGTAGGTTCATGCGCATGCTGGCGTCTTCTTCGGGGCTTTCAACACCGACGAGGATTTCAAAATCGAGTGTTTTTTCATGCATTGCGGCTTGGTTTAGCTCGTCAACGGGCTGCTGCCATTGTTCATGCTGATCAAACAGCGCTTTGGCGGCACTCGGTACTTTTATGGCTTGCCACTGTTCGTTAAGCTCTTCTTCACTTAGAGATTCAAAGCGCGCGCGCTTGACCCATTGTATAACGGCTTGCCAGTGTGCATCTGCATTGGCTCGCTTGGCGGCACGCGCGGCTGCTGTAAATACATCACAAGCGGCTTTGAAACGCTTGGTGAGTGCTGGGTAGTGCTCTTTAGGTAAGGTGCCTATTTGCTCATACTGGGCTTTTAGGTTTTCATAAACAGATTGATCCGACTCTGGTTCAATAGAGTTTTCTAAGGCCTCTAAACCGGCGATGACTTCATTGGCTTGCACGCGGTTAGTTTCTAAATCGGCTTTGAACGATTCGGTTTGCACATCGCGCTTGGTAAATAAGGCGTCGCAAACTTCACGGAACTCTTTCCATAACCGTTGCTCATCTTTGCGAGCCACTATGCCTGCGCTTTTCCAATCTTGTTGCAGCTTTTTGGCTTCGGTGGTGGCTTTTTTAACGTCTTCAAGCTCTAACAAGGCTTTGGCGCGCTCAATAATTTGCTGCTTTTGCTCTTTAAACACGGCTTGCTCTTTGGCCAACTGATTAAATAAGCTTTGGTGTAAAGTATCGAATTGCTTCTGGATCCCTTTGCTGGCGGCACGATCTACAGGCGAATAATTGCGCCAATCGTTACGAGCGGCTTGCAGTATTCGGTCTATTTCTTTGATGTCGGGCGCAGTCCAGTCAATCATGGTGGAGTATTGAGTGAGTTGCTCAACCACTTCTTTACGCTTAGATAAGTTTACTTCGCGCAAGTGTCTTTGCTCGGAATAGAATTCTTTGCACGGTTCATAGGCTAGCTGGGCTAGTTCGTGAAACGTCTCCCATAAATCTTGCTGGCGATTTTGCAGGCCACGACTTAGCAGCTTCCACTCTTCTTGCATGTCACGGATAGATTGCGCGCGCTCATCTGGAGTGACCGATTGATGAACTAAGGCATCCATCTTTTTAATAAGGGCTTCTTTTTTTGGCAGTACGGCGTAGCTTTGCCAGTCACGCAGTTTTTCAAGGGCTTCGGTGGTGTCATCGAGCATTTTTTTCAGGCCGGCGTGCTTATCAAAATTAAAGCCGACAAGTTTTTCTTCTACACCTTGATACAAACCAGACGCTCTGCGGATAGAGCCTTCATCAATAGCCGATTGACATCGACGTATTTGGCCACGAATGGCTCGAACTTGGTCAATTTCTTGTTGGCGGTGTTTGGCTAACGTGGCTTCATGCGCTTTCAGTGCTTGTTTGATCTTAGCAATTGGGGCAGGTGTGTTGTCGCCAATCACCTGCTCTACATCGTGCAACCAGTGCTCTAGTTCATGCAACAGGGCGTTATTGGTGCCTTTGGTCATGGCGGCAACAATGGCATCGTAGTCGCCATATACGGTATGCAGGGCATGTAATTTCGCTAAACCCACTTCATAAGCTGTGCAGGCTTTATGGAAAGCAACCGCTTCAGCTTTAGTGGTCGGGCTTACTTGCTCACTTTCGCGCCATTGGTGTTGAATACCGGTTAAAAAATGTTGATTCTGCTGAATCAGCTCTTCACTCATGACGCCTGTTTCGATAGCACCGACTAGATCTTTAATTAGCGTATCGATCAGGATTTGGCGTTGTTCGGAGATTACGCCTTGGTTCTCTATCTTAACTTGACCTGAGTCTGCTTCTTGATTGTCGGATTGTAATTCAGCTTCTTGTTGGCTGACCTTTTCTACGGCTACCGGATTCACTGCTGCTGGACTGGGTGTGGGCTGCAGTTCGGCTTTTTCTAGCTCAATACGAGCCACTACTTGCTGGTTTGCAGCCTCAAATTGGGCTTTAACGGTGTCGGTACTACTCACGGCACAATGTGACCACTGATCTAACAAACCACGATGTTTGGCTTCTAGCATTGGGTCGTGGCTGGCTTTGGCTAATTGCGCTAATGCAGCAATAACAGCTTGCTGCTTGTCTAGCAAGGCCTGCTGAGCTTTTTCACCTTCGTGGAGGGTGTCTAATTTGTTTTTTACAATGCGGTAAACTGTTTTATCTTTGGTTTTTGCAGCTTGCGCGACTGCGATCAAAGCTGATTCTTCGCTAAGATGAGCGGCTGCCAACTGACGTACCGATGCACTATACCCTTCGGTTGCAATGCTTTGCAATATATTGGACGCTATACTTTGAGCTTCAACATCCGAAAATTGCAGCTCAAGCATGGTGCGTTCATTCTCAGGTAGCGCTGCAGAGACATCGTTTAAAATGGAGTTATCGGCTTCAATTAACTTAGAGAGCTGCACTAACAGATTCTGCTTCTTTTTGCCTTCTGCTGTTGAAATATCTTCCGCTAAGCCCGCTGGTGAAGTTAAAACTACTTTTGCAGCGGGTTTAATGACCTTTTCGGGGGCTTTAGTTTTTGCTACCGTCTTTTTACGACCAAATAATTTCTGAAACAAAATATAACTCCTAATTTTAACGAAGCCTAACGGCGAAAGAGGCTTAAAACCCATAATCACCGCTGGAAACTGTCACCATTGACAGGAAACCGTTAGCATACTCCCTTCTAGCACCGTGCGGAACAGGACAAAAGTAGGCATGAAACAAAATACTCCAACCGAACCCACCTTACTCTGGTACGACTATGAAACCTGGGGTGTAGACCCAAGGCGAGACCGAATTAGCCAGTTTGCAGCGATCCGCACGGATTTAAACCTAAACCCTATTGGCGAGCCGGTGAACTTGTTTTGCCAACCTTCAGTCGATACCGTCATAGACCCCGATGCAGTCATGATTACCGGTTTATCACCGCTCACAGTTGCACAGCAAGGTTTGAATGAATGGGACTTTGCCCAGCAAATATATCAACTTATGTCGGTTCCGGGTACCTGCAGTGTCGGCTACAACACCATTCGCTTTGATGATGAATGCACCCGCTATTTGTTTTATCGCAACTTACTCGACCCTTATGCCCGCGAATGGCAAAATGGTAACTCGCGCTGGGACATCCTTGATGTTGTCCGCATGTACGCAGCCTTACGCCCAGAAGGGATAACATGGCCAAATCATGAAAACGGCTCGCCATCGTTTAAGCTAGAGCATTTAACCGCGGCCAATGGCCTTGCACACGAAAACGCGCACGATGCCGTCAGTGATGTAGAAGCCACCATTGGTTTTGCTCGTTTACTAAAACAAGCCAACCCTAAGCTGTTTGCTTTTGCCTTTAGTTTACGTTCAAAACATGAAGCTCGCGCTCACTTAGATTTAGTGAATCGCACGCCGCATCTACACTTTACCGGTAAAATTGCAGCAATTGAGCACTGCATGGGCATTGAAGTACCACTCTTTGTTCACCCAGACCGAGCCAATGAAGTGGTGGTAATCGATATACGGAAGGACCCAAGCTGGCTATTGGAACATTCACCAGAAGATATCCGTCAATGGCTGTTTAGCAAAACTGAAGACCTGCCTGAAGGCATTGCTCGGCCTCCGTTGCGAACAATCCACCTAAACAAAAGCCCAATGATTGCACCGTTTAAATCACTCACGCCAGTATTAGCAGAAAATATGGCGTTAGATTTAACCTCCATAGAAACCCATGCAAAAACCGTTGCCCAAAACCAAGAGTTTATACGCATTGCACTTGAGGTCATGAGCCAACCACGTAGCTATGCTGAAGAAGGCAAAGAGCAAGACCCTGAGCACCTCCTATATGATGGCTTTATTGGCAATAAAGATCGCGCAATATTAAATGAAATGGCCTTTGGCAAAATAAACAAAGAGCAATGGATCGCAGAGGCACACCATTTTAATGACGCACGCTTACAGCCTTTGGTTGAAAATATTCTTGGCCGTCACTTCCCCGACGTATTATTGGCCGAACAGCTCGAAAACTGGTGTAAACAGCGTATAAATGCACTAACAACGGCGGAACTTGGTCAAAAATTGACTGTCGAAGCCGCATTAGCCAAACTAGACGCCTTATTAGTAAACCACAGCGACCACAAGGCTTTGATCGATACGCGTATTTATTTAGAACAATTGGCAGCGCGTTGGTTTGAATCTGCAGAGACATCTGCCCTCGATGAACAATTGGATTTATTTTGAAATTGACCCGTTTTTTAGCACGCCTAAGCTTTATATCGACAGTCATCTGTTCTGTCGTTTTCGCGAGCGTGCCAATGACGGAACCTGTCACCTTTTTGCAGGCGGTGCAAATTCAGCGCTCAGGCCTAAATAACTTACTCGCTTACATTGATAATCGACCAGAAATTTTTAGCCGAGGGAAAAACACAACCAATGTCCTGACGCGTTTTGAGCGCCAGCAAGTTAAAGACTTATGGATTGTCTATTTAGATTATATGGGCGCTCTGCAGCAACTATCCGAGCAATCAAAAAATTATTTCCAGTATTCAGGGTTAGATCGGGAGCAGCAAAAAAAGCGCCATCAATTGGCTTTTAATGCGCATTACCGATTTGCCATAGAGTTTATTGTGCGAGTTGACCACGACAAGGAAATTCAAAAGTGGCTTAATAAAGCACATTCTGATACTCGACTAAAAAAGAACACCTATAAAAAATTCAAACAAATAATGCTGAGTGATTGGAAAACCGATAATTTTGATCAACTAAACGCCCCCACTATTTCATCTTTTACGCCTGCAGCGGAACTCGACCAAGCACTTTGGCAAGACCGACTCGCGATTAGCCGAATAAACCGTTTTGCTTTGTTAACCAACCACAGTGTTTCTTGGTTCAAAGGCTTAATTTACAGTGGTTGGTACCCTCTGCAAAAAAATGTTGCTTGGGGCATGGGCAAAGTAAAGTTTTGGCGCATTGGTCAAACGCTTATCACACCCGAACAGGCGTTATCTTTTAGTCGCAGTTTTCAGCCCGGTGATTTTTACATCACCCGCAAAGAATGGCGTATGACCAACTTAGGTATTCCCGGCTTTTGGACACACTCTGCCCTTTATATCGGCACTGTTGCAGAGCGCGAACAATTTTTTAATGGCCCTGAAATTACCGCCTGGGTCATGAGCCAAGGTATTGCATCGGGTAAGTTTGAAGATTTGCTGTTGGCCACCAGCGATATGTATCGTAACCAGCCTGGTTATGATAATAGCGGCGAAATTAGAGTCATTGAAGCACTCAACCCAGGGGTGATTTTTAATTCGATTGAATCATCGCTTGATGCTGACGCCGCGGCAGTATTCCGCCCCAATCTCTCTAAATTAGATATCGCCAAAGCCATTCAAGGCTCCTTTACCTATACAGGCCGGCCTTACGATTTTCATTTTGATTTTGATAGCGACTCGGCCATGGTGTGTAGCGAGCTTATCTACAAGGCGTACCAAACATCGCCATTACAAAAAGGTATTGAGTTTCCAATAAACATCGTAGCAGGTAAGAAAATGTTAACGCCAAATACCATCGCTCTGTGGTATGAACAAACGCGTAAAACTGCGAACCAGCAAATTGAACTGGTAATGTTTATAGACAGCAATGAAAAAGCCGGTGTTGCTTTTGAATCAACGGAACCGGCTTTTATTGGCTCTTATAAACGGCCAAAATGGCACGTTTTTCAACAGTCGAAATTTACGGACATCGATAAAAAGATGCCCGATACCGCTAGCGACAGCGGCCTGCTACCTACTTATTAAAAAATGCGGCCACGGCGTTTTTAAAATCATCGCTTTGTAGTCGCTTACGGAATAAGTCACCTTCTTCATCAATAGTCTGAAGTGTTTTTGACATATAAGTTTGCTTCATTAATTTCTTGGTAATACGAACCGATTCAGCTGGTAACTTAGCGAGCGTCTGTGCGTGTTGAAACGCGGCACTGAAAAATGTTTCATCGCTGTACACCTCGTTAATTAAACCCGCCAATTTTGCCTCATGCGAATCAAAGGTTTTACCCGTTAACAGCCATTCAGCTGCCTTGGCATGACCCACTCGTAACGGCAGTAAGTACGAACTACCAAACTCGGGTACTAAGCCAAGGTTGACGAACGGCATTTGGAATTTGGCATTTTCGCCACAGAAAACTAAATCACAGTGCAGTAATAAAGTTGTACCAATGCCCACAGCTGCACCATTAACGGCTGCAATGATCGGTTTGGGGAAGTCAGCGACCGTCATTAAAAAGCGAAATACCGCGGCATCATCGTCTTTTGGCGGGTTTTGCATAAAATCGGCTAAATCGTTGCCGGCGGTAAAGCATGATTTTTGCCCAGCAATCAACACGACCTTTACTTCGTCGTCTATACGAGCATCTATAAACGCTTCGGCCAACTCTTTGTACATGCTTTCGGTAATGGCGTTTTTCTTTTCTGGGCGATTAAAATGTATCTCTAGTACACCCTGAACAATTTTCTTTGTGATGTCAGACATTGGAGCTCTCTGCATTTGATTTACCTCCCAATTTAAACGAGCGTTTTAATTTTGCAAGTAATCCCTTATAAATTAGTCGTATATTCACTATAGAGCGCAGCCGACAGCGCCTATTTTGGTGTACACTTGCGCCTATAGCCCAATAAATTCAGGCAGGAGCGAGAGATGACCCAAATTAAACAAGAAGATCTAATTCAAAGTGTTGCCGATGCCTTGCAATACATATCTTATTACCATCCGAAAGACTTTATCGACGCAGTTCACCAAGCCTATTTGCGTGAAGAGTCTCCAGCTGCCAAAGACGCAATGGCGCAAATTTTGATCAACAGCCGTATGTGTGCTGAAGGTAAGCGTCCTATTTGCCAAGACACCGGCATTGTCACTGTATTTTTGAAAATAGGCATGGACGTGCAGTTTGGTGACGCCACCATGGGCGTTGAAGATATGGTTAACGAAGGCGTTCGTCGTGCTTATATGCACCCAGATAACATTTTACGCGCCTCTATTTTGGCCGACCCCGATGGCGCGCGAACAAATACCAAAGACAACACCCCTGCCGTTATTCACACCCAGGTTGTGCCTGGCAACACCATTGATGTACAAGTCGCAGCCAAAGGCGGCGGCAGTGAAGCTAAAACCAAATTTGCCATGCTTAACCCTTCAGACTCGGTCGTTGATTGGATACTGAAAGTCGTACCAGAAATGGGCGCAGGCTGGTGCCCACCGGGCATGCTCGGCATAGGTATTGGCGGTACAGCAGAAAAAGCTATGCTGATGGCGAAAGAATCGCTAATGGACCCAATCAATATTCAAGACCTGCAAGACAAAGGCGCAAGCACGCGCTCTGAAGAGTTACGTTTAGAGTTATTTGATAAGGTCAACAAACTCGGCATTGGTGCACAAGGCTTAGGCGGTTTAACCACCGTTCTTGACGTCAAAGTTGTTGATGCCCCGACTCACGCTGCCAACAAACCTGTAGCGGTTATTCCAAACTGTGCAGCTACACGCCACGCTCATTTTGTTTTAGATGGTAGCGGAATTGCCGAATTACCAATTCCAAAGCTATCTGATTGGCCTGACATTGTTTGGGAAGCCGGTCCGTCTGCGCGTAAGGTCAACTTAGATACCTTGAAAAAAGAAGACATGCTCGATTGGCAGCCAGGCGAAACGCTGTTGCTGTCCGGTAAAATGTATACCGGCCGAGATGCCGCGCATAAACGTATGGTCGATATGATCAACAAAGGCGAAAAACTGCCCGTCGATTTAACCAATAAAGTAATTTACTACGTTGGCCCAGTCGATGCTGTACGTGATGAAGCCGTTGGACCAGCCGGCCCAACAACAGCAACACGCATGGATAAGTTCACTGACACGGTACTGGAACATACAGGATTGATAGGTATGGTCGGTAAAGCCGAACGTGGCCCTATTGCAATTGAGTCTATTAAAAAGCACAAAGCGTCTTATATGATGGCCGTTGGCGGTGCCGCTTACTTAGTATCTAAAGCGATACGCAGTGCGAAAGTTGTTGCCTTCGAAGATTTAGGTATGGAAGCCATATACGAGTTTGAACTCGATGAAATGCCGGTCACCTTAGCAGTGGATACCAACGGCGAGTCAGTACATCAAACGGGTCCAAAAACTTGGGCAGCGAAAATTGCAGCGAAAGAGTTATCATAACGATTATCTATTAGAAAATAAGAAGCGTTGACGCTACAGCGCTTCTTATGTAGCCCGTTAAAACGACGTGCTGAAGCAATCACTAAGCTTAAAACTGACTATTCATCACTGTAGTTACATAAATACGTTGTTTGTACAAAACCGTTGTCATAAGCCTGAGTTTCAACATGGCTTAAGTACATGTCTTTTTTCAGTGGTCCTGCGAATAGCGGCATTCCCTCTCCCAAAAGAACCGGTGCAGTCATGATGGTGATGTCGTCAACAAGCCCCGCTTGCAGGAATTGTTGCGCTGCTTTGCCCCCATCTAAAAAAACTCTCGACTCACCATCTGCATCCAGTTCTATGGCTAAGTCTTCGACAGACCCATCGAACAATTGAACTTGTTCAGCCAAATGTTTAGGCGCCTCTTTTAAGGTTTTCGTCAGTACCACCACTCGTTGATGCGGGTATGGCCACTGCGTTTCTGCAAGGCATTTGAGAAAGGTTCTTCGACCCATGACCACGGTGGATACCGACTTTAAAAACTCAGTACGACCGAAGGTGTCATTATCACTACCATTACCAGCTCGCACTCGCCAATCAAGCTGGCCATCAAGCCGGGTAATAAACCCATCTAAACTAACCACTGCAAAAATCGAATTTTCCATAACGGCTCCGTGAAATGAGATGGGTTTAACCTTTTCAATCAGTGTAGCTGAGCATCAAAATCATCCATTTGATCTAAGTCGTCTAATAGCAGGACCTCCATGTCGACTAACTGCTTATAGAGCGAGTCAGCCTCGTCAAGCAGCAAAGTTAACCATTGGCTAAATTGCTTTTGCGTGAGGTGCTTAGAGGGTATTGCATGACTGATTAATAAGCGAGGAACATCGTTATCAGCCATAGTAATCATCACCTTGACTAAAGTAGCGTCGTAGTTCATGAAATGCACAGCGCCTTGCAAAGGTAAAACTGCCGAGAAACGTAGCGCTATTTCGAGTAGAAAATGACATCGAAATTCATCAACAAAAATACGTGATTCTAACACCCCTTCTTGCCCTTCCCATAAAGGCAGATGTATACCTTCGCAATCACCGCAAACATAAACTTCTATTTTTTCTGCTTCTACCCATTGCTGTACTTTTGCTCGCGTCAGTTCGCTCATATCCGCTTGGTGTCTCTGTGGTTCATTTTCGGCAATTGTAAACTGCTGCTAACTGCTTTGCACATCTAAGGGCGCAAATTCCTTCACCGACCGAATAGCGAACGAGCTATCAATGGTATTTACCATGCTCAGCCGCTGTAAGCGTTTTACCCAGTTTTCATAGGCAACCAAATCTTTGACGACGACGTGCAATAAATAATCAAAAGAACCCGAAACGGTATAACAACTGATCACTTCACTCATGGTTTCGACGGCTTTTTCAAAACTCACCACCACCGGCTCTTGATGCTGGCTAAGCCGAACGTGAACAAAAACCGTGATCGATAACCCAAGCTTTTCTCGACTTAACCGCGCATGCAAACCTGTAATTAACCCAGACTGCTCTAACTGACGAATACGACGGGCACAGGGCGAGGCGGACAACCCAACTTTTTCAGCAAGCTCTGCCGCGGTAGCACGAGCATCCTTTTGTAACAGGCTTAACAGCTGTCTGTCGATACGGTCTAATTTCATGCTTAGCTCAACTTATCAACTTTTTATAAAAAATAGCCCATTACTGCTAAATATTCAAATTAATGTAGCAAATATTAACAACGGCAAGCGGCCATCGCGGCGCATACTGTCCGCCAAATACAACCACTCAGGCACTGAATAAATGACCTCGCAAACCTTTTCTGTCATCCCAATAGATGGCGACAGTCGCCAACAAAGAATCGGCTTAATGGCCGCTCTGGGCACCGTCACCATTTGGTCGTTATACTTTATGTCTTTGAAGGTAGGTGCCCTATCAGCGCTTTCATCTATAGATTTAGCCCTGCTTCGCTTTGCTATCCCTGCTTTGTTGTTATTGAGTATTTTTTTGCGTTCATGGTCACTCTACAAAAAAACACCTTGGGTATATAAGTTGGGGATTGTTTTTGGCGGTGGCTTACCATTTTTTATGGCCTCTGCCGGAGCCATGAAAGCGTCCGGTGTGTTATTTGGCAGCACGTTAATTCCGGGCGTTGCGCCACTGTTCGTCACGCTTATTGCCATCACGCTGTTTAAACAACCGCTACCAAAGAAGCGCTTAGTGGGTTTAATTGCTATTGGGTTTGGCACCATTGCGCTCTTAGCTGGGGCTTGGATTCAAGGTAACGGCCAAGTGTTTCGCGGTGCGCTCATGTTTGTGGGTTGCGCGTTTTCATGGTCTTTGTTTACCATCAGCGTACGCCAAAGCAATTTACGTCCGTTGCAAATAGCGGCTTTAGCGGCGGTTCCCAACGGGGTTCTCATAACCTTGTACCTTCTGGCTTTTCAACCTAATTTGACGCTCTTGAGTATCCCGTTTAACGAATTACTGGCACAGGCCTTGGTTCAGGGTGTGTTAGTTGGTATTTGCTCTGGTTTATTTTACAGCATAGCCATTGGTCGCTTAGGCGCAGAGAAAACGGCCGCCATTGGTTCGTTAACGCCTATCGTTTCCACACTGCTGGCGGTTATTATTTTGCAAGAAGCACTCGAATTGATACCAGTGTTAGGGTTATGCTTAGTCGCCACTGGCGTTATTCTCGCTAGCCGAGCCCAATCTACTTAAAAACGGAGTCTTTCATGTTTCAGGCAATACCTGCACCTAAGGGTGACCCGATTCTTTCTTTGATCACTGCTTACAATCAAGACCCACGTACATCGAAGATCGACTTAGGCATTGGTGTGTATAAAGATGACCATGGCATTACGCCCGTGATGGAAGCCGTAACACTGGCAGAACAAAAACTTTTACAAGCCAATGGCTCTAAAAGTTACCAAGGCCTTACCGGTGATGAGCAATTTAACGAATCTATTGCCAACCTATTACTCAGTGGCACTAAAGCGCTTGAGTGCAGTGCTACCTTGCAAACACCCGGCGCCAGTGGTGCCTTACGAATGCTAGCCGACCTCATCGCGGTGACTGCCCCCAATGCAACGGTTTGGATCAGCAACCCTAGCTACGTCAACCATCGCCCTATTATGGAAAAAGCCGGGCTCGCGGTTCGTGAATATACCTACTTGGACCCCCAGACCAAAGCCGTAGATGAAGAAGCCATGCTCGCGCAAATAGCGCAGCTCGGTGCGAATGATGTCGTATTACTGCACGGCTGCTGCCATAACCCAAGTGGTGCAGATATGTCGTTCGCGGCTTGGCAAAAAATAGCTGAATTGGCCAACAACAATGGCTTTTTGCCCTTCATTGATATTGCTTATCAAGGCTTAGGTGATGGCCTAGAAGAAGACGCTAAAGGCTTGCAGTACATTGCGAATAACGTTGAAGAATTTGTTATTTCAACTTCTTGTTCAAAAAACTTTGGCCTGTATCGTGAGCGCACTGGCGCTGCCATTATTGTTAGCCAGAGTAAAACCGCGGCAATGAATAGCCGAGGAAAAATGTGTGAGCTAGCGCGCGGTTCATACTCAATGCCACCGGCACATGGTGCAGCGATTGTTGATACCATTTTACGAGACGATCAGCTTAACCAAATTTGGCGCAACGAACTTACCGCCATGAATGTGCGTGTCAACGGTTTACGTTCAGCCTTAGTCGAAGAGTTTCGCGCGGCGACGCAGTCTAATCGCTTCGACTATTTTGGCGCACATAAAGGCATGTTTAGTTTAACGGGCATTAGCGATGAACACATTGCACAGTTAAAAGACCAGTTTGGCATTTACATCGTAGGTGGCGGACGAATCAACGTGGCAGGGTTAAATAGCTCTCAGGTAAAGCCTTTGGTGGCGGCGTTTGTAACCATTGGCGCTTAACCTAAACCGTGCTCAATGGAGCTTACTGGCGCTGATCCCCATCGCCAGTTTGTTTTTTATTGGCGGCCCTAATGCAACAGTATTACCTTGGCTGCGTTACGCTTGGAACCTTGGCCACATTGGGTTTTTCTTTGTCGCTACTTCGAGTATTTGCGTTGCTTTACCTAAGTTCAGCCGTGAAAGGCCTTGGCAATATTTAGCCATTATTGCTGTAGCTAGCTTAGCCATTGAAACTATTCAACTGGGAATTGGGCGAAATTTTAGCTTGCTCGATATTGCACGTAATTTAACCGGTGCTTCATTGGCACTCGCCCTTCTGTTAAAAACTGCGCTACCAAAACCTGCATTGCTGATCAGTTTGGTCTTTTTATTGTTTGATGCCAGTAAGTTCACCCAAGTTGCTATTAATGATTGGAGCTACCAACACCGTGGCCCGTTAATTGAAAACTTTGAAACAGATCAATTTATGGCTCTTTGGCCCAAGCATATAGAGCGCAGCCAAGACTTGGTTTTTGAAGGTAGTTACGCTGGTTTAGTTCACTTAAAAACCGGAAAGTTCTCAGGCATTAACATTTCGCCTGTACTACGCAATTGGTCTGGCTATCAGGCGGTGCATTTAGCCATTTTTAACAGTCAGAATTATTCGCGTGCCATTACTATTCGCCTGCATGATGTAGCGCACGAGCTGTCACCTCAGAATTATTCAGATCGCTTTAATAAGACGTTTGACTTATTACCCGGCTGGAATTCGCTGTCCATTTCGCTTGATGAAATAAAGTCTGCACCTAAAAACCGGCCGATGGATACATCTAAGATGCATCAAATCGGCCTGTTTTATTCGAATTTAGAGTCAGATGATTATTTGTTCATTGATGATATTCGCTTAGAGCCCTGAATCAACATCATTCAAAACACTCACAACGGTCTCATTGGCTTCGTAAAAGAAACAACTGCGTCGATTCGTATGACAGGCGGGGCCTTTTTGATCGACCAATAACAATAGCGCATCACCATCGCAGTCGGCACGCATAGCAATAAGTTTTTGCTGGTGACCCGAACTTTCACCCTTACGCCAATAGGTTTGACGCGAACGAGACCAATAGCAAACCTGCTTAGTTGATAAAGTTTCACGGATCGACTTTTCGTTCATCCACGCCATCATCAACACTTCACCGGTATCGTGCTGCTGAGCGATGGCGGGTATGAGCCCGTCTTCGTTGACGATGATGTTGCTCAAAAACGCGTCAAGGTCTAAAGAAGAACCCGCGCTTAATATTTCCCATTGTTTAAACATGATACAGAAACTCTTATATGGCGATATTACAGCACAAAGTATAGTACCAGTGGCAATGTGATAACAGTGGCCGCATTGGCAAACAAGACGATCGCGGCCACTTTATCTGGCTCTTGCTGATACTTTTCAGCGATTAAGAAATTTAAAACCGCAGGCGGTAACGCAGCGAATAACCAAATCATTTTTTGTTGAACTTCAGGTAAGGGTATTAACGTCGCTAACGGCGCGGCGACTATAAGCCCTAGAACTGGCGCAGCAACCGCACCTAACAGCCCCAACTTCCAGCCTCGTACATCTAAACTTAATAGCCGTACTCCCAGCGAGAACAACAATAAAGGCACGGCAACACTGCCTAATAACCTTAGCGATTCAACCACCCAAGGGGGAAGTTGAATATTAAATAAAGACAAACTTAATCCAATAGCAGTGGCAATAATCATCGGTTGTTTCAAGAACGCAAACGAACGGTCTTTGGGGCTAATTATCCATATACCGGTGGTGAAATGCAGCGTATTTTCAACAATAAAGATGATAATTATGGCCGGTAAAAACTCTTCGCCGAAGGTAAATAGCAATAACGGGATGCCAATATTGCCACTGTTCTTAAACATCATGGGCGGCACGAAGGTTTTCACATCAATATGAAAAAGCTTGGCTAAACCCCAAGCTGCAAGCCCAGGTACCATGGTAATTGAGAAGGCCACTAAAATAAGCGGCCCGTAGTCAGGCAAATTTATGGTCTGCTCAGCAAACACACTTATAATTAGAAATGGCACAAATACATCTAAATTAATGGCGTTGACCGTGTCCATCGATGGCTTTTTTGATCGGCTGTAAATATAGCCAATAAGTACCGCAATAAAAATGGGCGCAACAATTTCAAAAATTCTATACATCATAATAACTAATAACTCTTACAGGGCTAGCGCAGGTGAATAAGAATATCCTAATACCAGTCTAATTCTATGGGACTAAAGTACCGCCTCAGCCAGACTATTTATTAAGAAAAGCATTTAACCGCTCGACGGCTTCAGTCAAACGCTCAACATTAACTGTATAGGCTAGGCGAGCGGTGGTATTAGGGCTTGGGCCTCCAAAATCGGCCCCTGGTGCCAATGCGACACCAGTTTCATTCAGCACATGGGCACACCATGCAAGCGAATCATTCGTATAGGGCGAGACATCTAAATACAAATAGAAAGCACCATCGGGATTTGCCATTATATTCAAACCAATTTTAGGTAAGGCGGTCATTAAGTAATCGCGACGTTTCTTTAACTCGTCTCGCTTAGCAAAACTTTCAGCTTCGACATCTTCGTCAAAACAACGCAATGCCGCATATTGGGCTATAGAAGAAGCAGACAAATACAGGTTCTGCGCAATGCGTTCACAGGCACCAATGGCGTGATCAGGCACGACAAGCCAGCCTAAGCGCCAACCGGTCATGCCATAAAACTTCGAAAAAGATTGAATCACCCAAGCGTTATCGTCTGCCTCTAAAGCCGTAGGTGCGAGACCTTCAAATACTAAACCGTGGTAAATTTCATCGGCAATAAGGGCGATGTCATTTTTTTTGCAAAAGGCCGATATTTCCTGCCATTGTTCTAGCGACTGCACAGTGCCAAGCGGGTTACTTGGCGAGGCTATTAATAATGCCTTTGATTTTTCATTCGTTGCATATTGTAAAGCAGACATTGACAACGCCATGGCATTTTTTTCATCCATAAAAACACGCCGACTGGTGGCATCAACCATGTGCAACAAATTTGAGTTACATGGGTAGCCTGGCTCCGGCAATAACACCTCGTCTCCTGAGTTGACCAAGGCCAAAAAAGCCAGTTGCAGTGCAGCTGATCCACCGGGGGTAATAATAATTCGTGCAGGATCGATGTTAAGTCCATGCCAGCGCTGGTAACGCTGAGCAATTTTTTCTTTTAGCGGGGCTAAGCCCGTACTGGAAATATAACCTTGATTATCACGCGCAATTGATTGAGTTGCCGCCTCTAAGATCGCAGGTGAGGCAGAAAAATCGGGTTCTCCAACAAACAGCCGTATCACATCTTTGCCTTGTGCTTCCAATGCCACCACTTGCTTTAATACTTGGATAACCTGAAACGGGCTGATATGTTGACAACGTTGTGCGAGCTGCATAGATCTAATCCTTTCGTGTTATATTTTACCAATGAAGCCATAGTATCGAATTCGAAGGATCAAATCATTGACAAACTATCGCGGTCGTTTTGCCCCAACGCCATCAGGGTCTTTGCATTTTGGCTCGCTCTTCGCAGCTGTGGTGAGCTACCTAGAAGCTAAACAACACCAGGGAAAATGGCTGGTGCGGATTGACGACATCGACCCACCGCGCGAGCAACCCGGTGCGAGTGACGATATTTTGCGAACGTTAGAAGCCCACGGATTATTCTGCGATGAGTCTGTGGTTTATCAAAGCCAACAGAGCGCATTATATGAGTACCGATTAGAGCAGCTTTTCCAGCAAAATTGTTTGTTTTGGTGTAACTGCTCGCGCAAAGACTTGGCAGGCCAGCCTGTATACCCTGGGACTTGTCGTAAATACCACCATCCGCGAGAACATTGTGCTATTCGAGTCAGCATTAACAGCGAACATGATCAGTACTTTGATCAATTTCAAGGCAACCAGCTATCTAACCCTAAGCGAGATTGCGGTGATGTTATTCTAAAACGTAGAGATCAGCATTATGCTTACCAATTGGCCGTTGCCGCCGACGACATTGAGGCAAGAATAAGCCATGTCATCCGTGGTATAGACCTAATGCCATCCACATGGTGGCAACGTGCTTTATACCAACTATGGCAAGTACCTTTGCCAGTCTATGGTCATTTTGCCGTCATCCACCCCGTCAATTCTGATCAAAAATTGAGCAAACAAAATCTAGCCCGTACACTTAACAACAACCAAGCGGAGCAAAACTTACATAAGGTACTGCAATTACTGGCAATCCCAGTCGAACGAGACAGCTGTTGTCGCATGCTTAGCCAAGCGATAACAATGTATCAACCAAACCAACTAGCCAAAAAACAAATACTCACCTTAGAAAATATGGACTAGACTGAAAAAAAACGATTAATATGACTACTATGATAAGAATTCGCCAGAGTCTGAGTCGCACTCTCATGTTTTACATCGCACTTGCGGCGTTTAGCGTTTTATTAATTATGGTATCCGTCCAGTATTACTCGCTAAAGTCAGTTTTAGAACATACCCGCGAAAACAACATTTCTGCGTCACTTGAAAATATGTCACCGTTATTAGCTCGATCCCTGTGGTTTTTTGATGAAGCATCCATTGAAGAAGCATCTTCGGCCATCCTTAGGGACCAATTTATAACCGGAATAAGCTTAAACGACCATAAGGACTTATACCGATTAAAGTTGGGGGATCTTTCAAATCAAGTAGAGTTAAACCCCCAAATAGAGTCACAACAAGACATCAGCAGCGCCCACAGGCTGCGCTACCAGGTTCCTCTTATTATCAACTTTGATCAAGGCCAGCCTATCAACATAGGTACTTTGCTTGTTACTTCGGACAATAAACAGCTTAACCAACAAATTTTCGAAGTAGCCAAAATCAGTTTACTGGTCAGCGTGGTGGTGATTATTTTGCTACTCGCCATTGTAAGTATCATCACCAAGTGGGTTATCGCACAACCACTTGAATCTTTTACGGCTCACGTCCAAACCCAAATGCAAAACTTAGATACCTTGGTTATCGAGCATAAGGGGAATTTAGGAGTACGCAACGATGAAATTGGCCGACTCTACCGTGAGTTTAATGCTCAGCACAAAGCGCTCTTTGAGCGGGATCAAAATTTAGCGCTGTATCAAGCTCAACTTGAGAGCACGGTCCAGCAAAGAACCAGTGAACTGAGCACAACCAACCAAGAACTCTCACAGTCTTTAGAGCAGCTGCAAGTTGCACAAAAAGAGCTTATCCAGCAAGAGAAACTAGCATCACTTGGCGCTTTAGTTAGCGGTATTGCCCATGAAGTGAATACGCCTTTAGGCATCGCCATCACAGCGACCAGTAACTTATCGGAAGAGATCAAAATTACTCACCAGCAGTTTATTGATGGCACCCTAACCAAAACGGGTTTTAACGACTTTTTCGACACTTGCCTCGAAACGGAACTATTATTGACTAGCAACTTAAATCGCGCAGGCAAGCTCATTCAATCATTCAAAATGGTGGCGGTAGATCAAGCCAGTGACGAACAACGTCAATTTAATCTATACAAATATACTGAAGAAATTATAACCTCACTCAGCCCAACATTGCGGAAAACAAAGGTCAATGTAGAAAACAACATAGACCCCAATATCATGCTGTATTCCTTTGCTGGGGCGTACTCTCAAGTACTCACTAACTTAATATCCAACTCATTACTGCATGGTTTTAAAAACGGCAGTTTAGCCGGCAACATCTCAATTAACTCTGAAGATCATGCGGATTTTTGTACCATTATCTACCGAGATACGGGTAAAGGCATGCCAGCAAACGTTCTCGAGCATATCTATGATCCATTTTATACCACTACCCGAGCAGAGGGCGGCAGCGGCTTGGGGATGAATATTGTATATAATTTAATAACGTCTAAACTTGATGGCATGATAGAAACAACAAGCGAGCCTGAGCAAGGTATCAAGGTTACAATGACATTAAGAAAACAAAAACATAACAATAAAGGCGGTGACCATGAGTGACGAATTAGTTTTTGCAGCAGAAGCAAATGTTACTGAACAGCCAACGTCACCTAGAAAACCTTGGAAAGTACTGATCGTCGATGATGACGAAGAAGTTCATAGCATCACTAAGCTTGCGTTACGCAACTTCACATTCGATGATCGCCCATTACAATTCATACACGCTTACACTGGCGTTGAGGGCATTGAGCAATTGCGCGAACATAAAGATGTCGCTGTCTGCTTATTAGATGTAGTAATGGAAACTGAGCATGCGGGGCTAGACACCGCTAGCCGTATCCGTACTGAATTAAAAAACAGCTTTGTTCGTATCGTACTTCGCACTGGCCAGCCTGGCCAAGCCCCTGAAGAAACTATCATTGCAGAATACGACATTAATGATTACAAAGAAAAAACAGAGTTGACACGCGGTAAACTGCACACCCTGATGTACTCTTGCTTACGCAGCTACCGTGATATTTTATCGTTGGAGCGCTCTCGTAAAGGGCTAGAACGCATCTTAGAGTGCTCTACTCAATTGCAGCAAAAAACCTACTTAAAAGACTTTGCCCGAGGTATTTTAGAACAAATATCAGCCGTTATCGCTCAAGATGAAGATGCTTTTTATGCAAAAAATGATGGTGTCGCCGCTTTTGATAACACGGGTGAGCTTAAAGTCATTGCCGGAACGGGTGAGTTTACCGAATGCGAAAATAGAAACGCCGCCGAGATAATCCCAAAAGAGTTTACCGATATCATCAATGGCAAAGAGATCGGTTTTAGGTCTCAAATGACCCAATCTGGTTTTGTTTGCGTAAACCGAACCAACGAACGACACATGGGGTTACTTTTTTTACGTGATCTTAAAACCCGCAATGAACTTGAATCTAGTTTGCTGCACATGTTCTGTCGCAACGCTTTGACTGCCTTTGAAAATATCTCGTTGCGGACTCTGCTAGAAGAAAGTCAGCGTGAAATTGTGTATATGCTAGGCGATGCCGTAGAGCACCGATCTAAAGAAACGGGTTTACATTTAAAGCGCGTAGCTGAAATCGCCTACTTGTTAGCTCAGAAACTAAACCTGCCAAAAGATGAAGCCGATGCCATTCGCGAAGCAGCTCCACTTCACGATGTAGGCAAAATATCTATCCCGGATGAAATTTTAAACAAACCAGCAAAACTAAATCCGCAAGAGTGGGAAATTATGAAGACTCACTCTCAAGTGGGCTTTGATATGCTGAAAACCTCAGATAAGCCTCTGTTAAAAATGGGCGCAGAAATAGCAAGAGATCATCACGAACGTTGGGATGGTACCGGCTACCCGGCGGGCCTTGCCGGTAAAGACATTAGTATTTCTGGCCGAATTGCCGCAATAGCGGATGTTTTTGATGCGCTATGTTCACGTAGAATCTATAAAGCTGCTTGGGACATGAAAAGCGTTGAGGAGTATTTTCAGCTTCAGCGCGGCCTACACTTTGACCCCAGCTTAGTTGACATATTGTTTGAAAATCTAGATGAATTTATAGACATTCAGTCGCGCTACAAAGACCCTATTGCCTAGCGACGCAGTTAAATAGAGTCACATTCTATAAATTGCTGACCAAAAGCCTTACACTGGCGCCCGAAACTATCCTATTCGGCGCGCCGACATGCTGCTTAAATTACTGATTCTGCCCATCTATTTACTATTACCGTTCACCCTGTATCTTTTTGACAGCCTCAGTTACTGGCTTTTGCCTTTTATTATCTGGTTTTTCTTGATTATTATTAACGCCTTAGTTGAGCACTTTGGGAGTGACCGAGGATGAATTTCGAATGGGGAATTCTCGTTTTAGTCGCACTTGGCTATTTAGCCGTTTTATTTTTGACTGTTTTCTTAGCTGAGCAAGGCAAAATACCGGACAGAATTCTCAAGCACCCTATTGTTTATATATTAGCGTTTGGCGTAAGTTGTAGCTCTTGGGCCTACTATGGCAGCGTAGGCATGGCCGTCGAATTGCAACACGGCTACTTGGTTTTTTATATTGGCTTAGCGGTTTTATTGCTATTCTCTGCAATGATTATTCGGCCTTTATTTCGGTTATCTAAAGATTATCAGCTTTCCTCACTGCCCGATTTATTTGCCTTTCGATACCGCTCTCGCTGGGTAGGTTTTATTACCGCCATTGGCGTACTCATGGCGCTGTTACCACTCTTAGTTTTGCAGCTACAAGCCATTACCGACGTTATTGTTATTTTAGATCCAGATGCCAATACTTTATTTATTGCAGGCTTAATAAGCCTTATATTGCTTTATATCACGATTCTATTTGGTACCCGCCATGTAAAACCAAGTGAAAAACACCCAGGACTTATTTTTGCATTAGCCATTGAAGCGCTCTTTAAGTTATCTGTATTTTTGCTGATAGGCTTTATTGCTCTGAAACAACTAGGCGACAACCCTAGCGACATTCAACAATGGATTCGCTTTGCACCGGCCAACTTAAGCAGTTTTAACTCTGCAATGAAGCCTATGCAATGGTTCTCTTTATTGCTTATTTTTACCACGGCGCCTTTGGTGCTACCGCATTTGTTTCAAATTCTATTCAAAGAAAGCACTAAACCGGGACACCTAAGTATCATCACTTGGGCGGCTCCGCTTTATTTATTGCTTATGGCATTGCCTGTGTTACCTATTCTATGGGCAGGGTCACGCTTAGGCGTTCCGCTTAGCCCTGAATATTTCACAATTGGTCTGGGTTTAATTTTAGAAAGCCCGACCTTGGTGTGGCTGACCTATTTAGGCGGGCTATCGGCGGCAGCAGGCATTACCATTATCGCCTCGCTGTCACTTTCAAGTATGTTACTGAACCATGTCGTCATGCCTTTTTCGACGCCCAGAGCAGATGTTGATATTTATAAATGGTTAATTTGGATGCGCCGTGTACTTATTGCATGCGTTTTCGGTGCAACCTTTGGTTTTTATATATTTTTAAACCAAATTCAAAACCAAACGACTTTACTTATAACTTCGTTCACGGGTTTATCCCAGATGCTACCTGGACTGATCGGTCTGCTATTTTGGAGCCACGCCAATCGCAAGGGCTTTATCGCGGGCACCCTTATTGGCTTGATTACATGGGGGGCATTGCAGTTTTGGCCAATTTTAACCGATAGCCTAGAGCTCACGCACCGTTTACCCTTACATTTTGCATTTGACCGAGACACCTGGACTCAAATTATTCTGTTATCGGTTGGTGCTAACGCACTCACCTTCTTTGCCGTATCTTTAATGACCAAAACCTCACCTGAGGAGCAAAATTCGGCCGAAATATGTGTCATTACACGTATAGACCGGCGCCAACGACTACCCCTACAAGCCAAGAATGCCCGTGAATTTACTTCCGCGCTGAGCAAGCCTCTCGGCCAGGTTATGGCCGAACGCGAAGTCGGTCGGGCGTTAAAAACACTCAAGTTTCAGCCGAGCGAATACCGCCCCTATGCGCTGCGCCGTTTACGAGACACCATTGAAGCCAACCTATCTGGCATGATGGGACCTTCTGTCAGCTCCGCATTAGTCAGTCGTTACTTACCGTATGAAGACGATCACAAGGGCGAAAGTGATGACATCCACTTTTTAGAGCAGAATTTAGATAATTATCACTATCAATTATCTGGTATGTCTGCAGAGCTAGATCGCCTGCGCCGACATCACCGCGAAACTCTATATCGATTGCCCATTGGTGTTTGCTCGCTCACCCAAGACGGTGAAATTCTGCTGTGGAATGAGCTTATGGCAAGCCTGACCGGCATAAACGAAAAAGACGCCATTGGCGCCAAAATTGAGTCTTTACCTGGTCAATGGTACGACCTTTTAGACAGCTTCCTTAAAGGCCATGAATACAAGTTAATGATAGAGCAAGAAAGCACGGGGCCAATGTCAGGCACACGCTGGTTTAGTTTGCACCGTACTCGTTTTGACCAAAAAAGTGACGACCTTAACGAAGGGACGGTTATTCTGTTAGAAGATGAAACCGAGCACAAAATGCTTGAATCTGAATTAATGCACTCTGAACGTCTCGCCAGTATTGGTCGCCTTGCCGCTGGCGTCGCTCATGAAATTGGCAACCCTATCACCGGTATAGATTGTTTAGCGCAAGATTTAAAATACGTTGATGACCCAGAAGAAAAACGGGTTATTGCCAATCAAATACGCGAACAGGCTGATCGAGTCACAAAAATTGTTCGATCATTAGTCAATTTCGCGCATGCTGGCCAAGACACCAGTATGAACAGCCACCAACCGCACCCTATTGACCAAATCGTTCAAGATGCCATAGATCTATTGTCTTTAAACCGTGAATCAAGCCAGGTTATTTTTGTCAACGAAGTCGGCGAAAATCTACAGGTTATGTGTGAGCCTCAACGCTTAGCACAGGTATTTATCAATTTACTGGGCAATGCCCGAGATGCCTCACAAAATGAAGACACGGTATTAATAAACTCAGAAATAGACGATGAGTCCGTTCTCATTATGGTCTCTGACGAAGGATCAGGCATTGATAAAGCGGTGCTTGACCATATTTTCGATCCTTTCTTTACCACCAAAGAAGTCGGCAAAGGGACTGGCTTAGGCTTGTTTTTAGCCTACACAATTGTTGAAGAGCACTACGGGCAAATAAGTGTACAGTCACCGATATTAATTCATGAGGATATTGGCACTCGGTTCACGATTCGGTTACCCTTACATAATTCTGTTACCTCTGGTAACACCTAACGATGTTTTAAACGGTCTGAGATGACCTTGCTTGGAGTATTTGCATGCATTCTATTCTCATCGTAGAAGACGAGAGCATCATTCGCACGGCACTTAAGCGCTTGCTCGAACGCAATAGTTTTCGTGTGACCGAAGCGGAATCTGTTACCGAAGCCAGCCAACATGACTTAAACCAGTTCGACCTCATCATTTCCGATCTACGGCTGCCTGGTGCACCGGGTACTGAGCTAATTATCATGGCCAAAAATACGCCAGTGTTAATCATGACCAGTTACGCCAGTATGCGCTCTGCGGTAGATGCGATGAAGTTAGGTGCCGTTGATTACATCGCTAAACCGTTCGACCATGAAGATATGATTCGTACCGTTCGTCGAGTCATCGAAGATACGAAAAGCAAACCCAACGGATTCTCCGCTGTCAATGTTACTGACGACGCTAATATCGACTCCAGTTTTATTAAAGTTGATGATATTCGCAGTGCCATGGGCGATTTAGTCGGCAGTTGTGAACCGATGCAGAAATTCTATCGCCGAATCTTACGCGTTGCGCCTGCTGACATCACCGTACTCATACAAGGTGAATCAGGCACAGGTAAAGAACTCGCCGCACGAGCCGTACACAACCATAGCTCACGTAAAGATAGCCCTTTGATCAACGTTAACTGCGCGGCCATTCCTGAAAGCCTGATCGAATCTGAACTCTTTGGTCATGAAAAAGGCTCATTTACCGGTGCAACGGCTGCACGCCAAGGCTTAGTAGAAGCTGCTGAAGGCGGCACCCTATTCCTAGACGAAATTGGTGAGTTACCATTAGAAGCGCAAGCGCGATTATTACGCGTTTTACAAGAAAGTGAAGTTCGCCGAGTAGGCTCAGTTCATTCTCGCAAAGTAAACATCCGTTTAGTCGCCGCGACTCACCGAAATTTAAAGCAATTAGTGAAAGAGAACTTGTTCCGCGAAGATTTATATTATCGCTTACAAGTGATTGAAATAGCCTTACCGCCGCTACGCGAGCGCGGTAAAGACGTTTTAGAAATAGCCGAACACCTAATTGATAAGCATTGTCGACGCTTAAATATCGAAGGCGACATCAAGCTTAGCAAAGAAGCCAAAGACAAAATGATGGCATACGACTGGCCGGGCAACGTGCGAGAGCTCGAAAACTCAATCCAGCGATCGCTCATATTGGCCGACGATGGCGTAATCGATATCAATGATCTAGGCATAACCGTAGATGACTGGAATATTCCGGAAACTCTAGCAGCAGTCAAGTCTGACGTAGTGGCTAGCACCATCGCGCCAACCGCCGAACCAGAAAAAGCCGAAGAAGACTTATCACTAGAAGACTACTTCCAGCATTTCGTCGTAGAACACCAAGACGGCATGTCCGAAACCGACCTAGCCCAAAAACTCGGTATCAGCCGTAAGTGCTTGTGGGAACGGCGCCAAAGGCTAGGGATTCCAAGGCCGAAGAAAACTGCGAAAGGTTGATAAGAACGGTGCCCTTTGGGCATCCGCGTGTTTTTAGCTGCTAGTTTCAAGTAAGTTCAAAAAATTAAAAGCCACCCAATCATCTACAAGTAGGAGCGTTCGGAGCCTGCGGAGACGCGATGGGTAAACAGAACGGTGCCCTTCGGGCATCCGCGAGCTTTGAGCTGCAAGTTAGTTCAAAAATTAAAAACCCCCAAATCACCTACAAGTAGGAGCGTTCGGAGCCTGCGGAGACGCGATGGGTAAACAGAACGGTGCCCTTCGGGCATCCGCGAGCTTTGAGCTGCAAGCTGCAAGTTAGTTCAAGGGATTAGGGGCAGAGCGGTGCTCTTTGGGCATCCTCTGGCTGCGGATTGGTTCAAAAGACAAGCCCAAAACACTCCTTAGTCTTTATTCCCGAAGCCCGCAGCCCGAAGCCCAAAACATCCCTCAATCTTTATTCCCGCTGAAAGCTGACAGCTCCAAACTGACAGCTTTCCGTCAGTAACAAACCTGTTACGTTCGTTACTTTATTGCAACTTCAGGTAACACTCTGTGGCTTTTCAACTGGTCACCTTTCAACCTGATTATTCTAACCCTTTGATTTAAAAGGATTTTTCAAAACTGGCACGCGTGGTGCAATAACCACGGAGCAAGCAGGTAAGCCGGAAAACAAAAACAATAATGGCAACCTTTAAAGCAGCCCCGCCTAAAAACAAAAATAAGGGGCGGCTCATAAGAATTAGGCAACACTAAAAATAATAATAAATAACAAGAATAATAAGCCAGACACCACCTGCGAAAGTGCTGTTACGGCCGGCGAGTACGCCGGCTGGCTCATCTCTTCCTCCCAAAATTTAGTGATGCTAGATTACCAGCGGAAATTTCTATACACTGCGCCCTCCGCGGATACTCCCGAATTAAAGTAGAATATTTATCATACATGGTAGTTAATTGGTTAAAACGCTGGTTGAAGAAACCAGTCACAAGCGACGCTTTAGTCAGCATTAGTCGAGATGAGCACGATGTTTCACGTCGTGGTATTAGTCACAATGCCTTAAAAGTACTTTATCGCTTACAAAACTCTGGCCACGAGGCCTATCTGGTAGGCGGCTGCGTGCGTGACCTACAATTAAAGCTAGCACCTAAAGATTTCGATGTAGCCACCGACGCTACACCAGAACAAGTGCGTAAATTATTTAGTAACTCTCGCATTATTGGTCGCCGTTTTCGTATTGTGCACGTTACCTTTGGTCGTGAAATTATCGAAGTAACCACTTTTCGTGGTAAAGCTGATGAAGCAGATTCTGATCAAAAGCAATCCGCCGAAGGCATGTTACTGCGTGACAACGTTTACGGTAACTTAGAAGATGATGCTCGCCGACGCGATTTCACCATCAATGCGATGTATTACACCGCGAAAGACTTCTCTATAAAAGCCTACCCTATTGGCATGCAAGATCTAGCCAATAAGGTCATCCGCATTATTGGCGATGCCGAAACACGCTACCGTGAAGATCCGGTACGAATGTTACGCGCGATACGCTTTGCTGGTAAATTAGATTTTGACATTGAACCAACCACCGCAAAACCGATCAGCGAAGTGGCTTCTTTGTTAACGCATATAGCCCCTGCTCGCTTATTCGATGAAGTGGTTAAATTGTTAATGAGTGGAAACGGCCTTAAAACTTGGCAATTAATGCAAAAATACCAATTGCTAGAGCCGTTATTACCACAAACTCACCAAATTTTAGAATCGACACAAGACAGCTATTACAATGATTTCATTAATCAAGCATTGACCAACACCGATGCTCGGATTAATGCGCATAAAGCCGTCACGCCAGCATTTTTATATGCTGCCTTGTTATGGCCTGCCGTAAAAGAGCAAGCCGATTACAATATTCAGATGGGCACGCCTGAAATGCCGGCTTGGCAGAAAGCGATGGGCCAGGTGCTCGACCGCCAAGTAAAAACAGTCGCCATCCCAAAACGCTTCTCGATTCCCATGAAAGAAATCTGGGAATTACAGCTTCGCTTACCTAAGCGTCGCGGCTTACGAGCAGAGCAATTGCTCACTCACCCGAGATTCCGCGCGGCATATGACTTTTTACTGTTACGCGAGAGCGCCGGTGAAAAACTAGATGACTTAGGCAAATGGTGGACCGATTACCAAGAGCGTAATCCGGATCAACGCGCCAATATGCGTACGGTCTTAGGCCAGCAGCAGGCGCCAAAGAAACGTCGACGTCGTAAACCTAGCAACACAGCCCCTAAAACCGAAGGCTAAATCATGTCGCGTTCGGTTTATATCGCGCTAGGGAGCAACTTAGAGAATCCAGTGTCTCAACTGAATGCGGCACTGGATAACTTATCTAGCCTACCGGCTAGCCAACTCAAACAAATCTCCTCCCTTTATCGTTCAACAGCCGTTGGTGGCCCAGACAATCAGCCTGACTACATCAATGCTGCCTGCTTAATTAAAACAAACCTTGAATCGCTAGATTTACTCAAAGCTCTGCAAAGCATTGAAAAAAACGCTGGTCGAGTTAGAGATATTCGTTGGGGTCCTCGCACGCTAGATTTAGACATTATCTGGGTTGAAGGTGAAACCTCAAGTGACCCAGTGCTAACCCTGCCACACCCTAGAGCCCATGAACGCGCTTTTGTCATTCAACCGCTCTTAGAACTGGGTGCAACCTTCTTCTTAGAAAACCAGTCACTCGAGCATTGGAACCGCCTTACTGGCCAGCAAAGTATTGCTAAAATCGCTTAACTAGTGAGTTTCATTCAACACTGGCTTGACTTATGTTCCGACAATAGTAACCATTGACTATTCGAATCAAATGAAGCCTAACATTATGCCGAAAAAACAATCTGTATCGACCATTCGCAAATTAGTCAGCGAAGGCGAAAAGTTTACTGTATTAACTGCTTATGACGCGACCTTCTCTCATGCGGTCTCAAGCAACGGCGTAGAAGTGATTCTAGTCGGAGACTCCCTTGGTATGGTCTGCCAAGGCAGAGACTCCACTTTACCTGTAACAGTTGATGAAATGGTTTACCACACAGACGCGGTAGCGCGTGGCAACCAAGGCTCGTTGATCATGGCCGATTTGCCGTTCAACTCGTATGGCAATGTGATGCAAACCTTAGAGAACTCCGGCAAGCTTATGCAAGCAGGCGCGCACATGGTTAAATTAGAGGGCGGCGCTTGGCTTTGCGATGCGGTGAAGGCACTGAGTCAGGCTGGCATCCCGACTTGCTTACATTTAGGTCTAACGCCTCAGTCAGTTAATAAATTTGGTGGCTACAAAGTTCAAGGCCGCAACGAAGATGCTGCTCAAGCAATGATTGAGGATGCAAAAGCGTTAGTTGACGCCGGTGCCGATTTTATTTTATTAGAATGCGTGCCCGCAGATTTAGCAAAGGCACTGACCGAAGCGGTTGATGCGCCGGTGATTGGCATTGGTGCAGGTAAAGATACAGACGGCCAGGTACTTGTTATATACGATATGCTGGGCTTAAACCCTCACAAGCTCGCTAAATTCGTTAAAAACTATATGGCCAGCGACAATACTTGGCAAAACGCCATTCAAACCTATGTTGATGATGTTAAGCAAGGCCGTTTCCCCGCACCTGAACACAGCTTCGAGTAACCCATGAAAGTAGTTGAAAATTTAATTGATTTACGCTGTGAGCTCAACGCCGTTCGAGCTCAAGGTAAAACCATTGCCTTTGTACCAACGATGGGGAACCTTCACGAAGGCCACCTTAAACTGATCAAACGCGCACGCGAATCCGCTGACGTTGTTGTCTCTTCTATTTTTATTAACCCGACACAGTTTGGCGAAAATGAAGACATTGGTGCCTACCCAAAAACGCTGGAAGCCGATAAAAAGCACCTCATTGCCGATGGCTGCGGTCTCTTATACCTTCCAAACAATGAAATAATGTACCCCGAGCCCGATTTAACCCGAGTTGAAGTGAGCAATATCACCACCTTGCATTGCGGCTCAAGCCGACCTGGGCATTTTGTTGGCGTCGCAACGGTGGTGTTAAAACTGTTTAATCAGGTTCAACCAAATACTGCAGTTTTTGGCCTGAAAGACTTTCAACAGTTTACGGTCATCAAGACCATGGTCGAGAACCTGTTTTTACCTATTGAAATAATAGGCGTAGACACCGGCCGCGCTGAAGATGGTTTAGCGCACAGTTCACGCAACAATTACCTCACTGCCGAAGAACGCGAAGTAGCCCCTACCTTATACGCCACCTTGCAACAAGCAGCCGAAGACTGTAAAAGCCAAACAAAGAGCCATGCGCTAATTACTCGCGAAGCCAAAGAAGCTCTGCACGCGGCAGGTTTAACACCCGATTACTTTAATATCAGTAATCAACATGACCTTGAGCCGGCTACAGAGCACGATACTAAGCTGGTTATTTTAGCTGCCGCCTACTTAGGCAAAGCTCGGTTGATTGATAACATTGCTTTTGAGGTTTTGGGTTAGGTTTTACTTTTTTGGCTGGCTTCGGGCATATCGTCTCAAGGTAAATAAGGGGCGCTGTGAACCCTTCCATGGGCGCTCAAAGACGGCATCCATGCCGTCTCATGCCCTGATTTACCTTGAGACGATATGCCCTTAATTTTGCGCTGTAATATCCTTACTAACTCTCGCTTTTAGAAGTTTCCTACTAAATGATCACTAATCCATCAGATTTTCTGCTGATTGATGTCAAGTTAGGTTCAAAAAGGCGTAGCTTTACGTACAAATTTGTAATTTAATTACATAAATATTTTTCACTTCTTTTTTAGGGGCTGTCCTTATGTCTTTTAATCCGACTCTTTTACCGCAATGGCAAGCACTCACAGAGCATCAAACCGAGATGCAAAACCAGCACATGCGCGATATGTTCCAAGCTGATGCCAAACGTGCGCAAAAATACACCACCACAGCGGCGGGCATTACACTCGACTATTCTAAAAACCGGATTAACGATGAGACCCTTAGCAAGTTAACTGAACTAGCCAACGCGGCAAAATTACCCGAAGCAATTAAAGCTATGTTCGATGGTGAAACCATCAACAAAAGCGAAAACCGCCCTGCTTTACATATTGCTTTACGTAATCGCAGTAATCGTGAAATTACGGTTGCTGGCGAAAACATTACCGAGACGGTCAATGCGTCTTTGGCCAAAATGAAAGCCTTTACTGCGAAAGTCGACAGTGGCGAATTTGCTGGCTTTACTGGTAAAAAGCTACGTACCATCGTAAATATTGGTATTGGGGGTTCATTTTTGGGGCCTAAGGTTGTTTCGGATGCTTTAACACCTTATTGGAAAGAAGGCTTCGATTTAAAATACATTGCTAACATTGACGGGACTGACTTTTCTGAAACCATCAAAGGTTTAGATGTCGAGACCACCTTATTTATTGTTGCCTCTAAATCATTCGGCACCCTAGAAACACTTAAAAATGCCGAAGCCGCTCGTGAATGGTTTTATTCTAAAGGTGGAAAGCCTGAGCAAGTGAAGAATCACTTCGTTGCTGTGTCTACCAACGTACCCGCCGCAACGGGCTTTGGTATTGAAGAAGCTAACATGTTCCCGCTATGGGATTGGGTTGGTGGTCGTTATTCATTATGGTCAGGCATTGGCTTGGCGCAAATGTTGGTCTTAGGCAGCGACACCTTCGAAGCCTTATTGCAAGGCGCTCATGATATGGATGAACACTTCCGTACCGCGCCACTAGAACAAAACTTACCAACACTCTTAGGTATGTTAGGCGTTTGGTACCAAAACTTTTTTGGCGCTGAATCTCATGCTGTTTTAAGTTATGACGAGTACCTACAAGATTTGCCTTCACATTTACAGCAAGTCGATATGGAATCGAACGGCAAACAAGTCACTCAAGATGGTGAGACGGTTTCTTGGAATACCGGCTCTGTCATTTGGGGTGGCACAGGCACGAACGGTCAACACGCTTACCACCAGCTTATCCACCAAGGCACGCGACTCATACCAGCCGATTACATTATGCCGTTAACCTCACACAACCCAGTTGCCGATCACCACCCGTGGTTATTTGCCAACTTCTTAGGCCAGCAACAGGCGATGCTTGAAGGTAAAACCGAAGCCGACGTTATTGCTGAATTAACCGCAAAAGGCATGAGCCAAGCCGAAGCTGAATCACTGGCACCCCATAAAGTAATTCCAGGCAACCGACCTTGCAACACCATCACCTTCAATTTAGGTACGCCTGAAATTATTGGCGCCTTAATTGCCATGTACGAACACAAAATATTCGTCCAAGGCACCATTTGGGGCATCAACAGCTTCGATCAATGGGGCGTAGAGCTGGGTAAGGTTTTAGGCAATGCCGTATTTGACGCAATGCAATCAGGGGAGACGGGTGGCTTGGATAGCTCAACTGCTGCTTTGATTGAGGCTTTTAACGCGGCGCGTTGAGGGCGGAACGAACGCCCTATGGGCGTCCGCTAGCTTCGAGCTGCGAGTTAGTTCAAAACATCAATTCAGTTTTGGGCTAGGTCAAATAAATACTGTTTTAGTAGCTATATGGCTTAGCTTTTGAATTTACCCGCAGCCCGCAGCCAATAACCTAATCCCGCTTTTAAATATCCGTTAACTTTCTGACGCTCTAGGTCACCTTTTAACAAAACCGCCAAAAATCAATTAACCCAAATTGACAACCGTTTCAATCAACAATGGAAAAATATATCTAAATTCTGGATTAAATGGGGTTTTGAGCTTTAGTTATTAAATAATTGACACACAAATAATTATTTTTCACCTTATGTCAAAATTTTGAGAATTGTGTCACACTTTTTGCATTAATAATCATTAGGTAGTTAATTGTATTATGGATGTTATGGTTTTTAAGAAACAACTTGGCTTTACACTGATTGAGTTAATCATCGTTATTGTGATTTTATCAATTTTAGCGGCAATCGCGTTGCCTCGGTTTATTAGCTTTGAAGAACAGGCTGAAGATGCGGTGTTGCTAAACTCGATGGGCGCAGTGCGTGCTGCGGCGCGAATTGGAGAGTCTGCGGCTTACGCCGATAGCTTCACAGGTACAGGCGATTTCACGATAAACGGTCAAACCCTTTATTTTGTGAATAGCTTCCCTGTTGCTCGGCCAGCGAACATAAATACGCCATCGGCGGGTTCTTTTCGCGGTATTGAGCACTTATTGGAAATCGGCGGTGACATTAGCATAGCCTACAGCGACAGCCGCTCACTGGTCAGCAGAAGCGAAGCCGCTGATGATTTACTCATCATGCACCTTAACGGCAAGTGCGTGACCTATCAACCACCACAATCCATGGGTGATTTACCAAATTACAGCTCAGCGGTTGGCACATATGATGCTGTAAATAACCAATGTAATTAAATTTATACCGACTAAAGTTAAAGTAAAGTCTTAAGAGTACTTTCCCTTTGGTCAAAATCGAACTAAACTTCACAAATATTCAATATATAAGCAAAGGGTAATAAAATGAAAAAGCAACAAGGTTTCACACTAATCGAATTGATCATGGTTATCGTGATTTTAGGTATTTTATCAGCGTTTGCATTGCCGCGTTTTGCAAATTTAGGCGATCAAGCTGAAGAAGCAGTGATCGAAGGAGTTCGCGCTGCTGCCCAATCTGCTTCTGCGATTTCTCATGCAGCTTGGTTAGCATCAGGTAATCCGGCCACTATCGATTTAGAGGGGACTACGATAACAATGACCAATGGTTATCCCGAAGCAACAGCAACTTCTGCTGGTACAATTTGCGATGCAATTAACTTAGACGGCGATGCAACATGTACTCCTGGACCAGCGGCCACTCCTACAGTAGCTACATTCTTATCTGGAACTTGTACTTTTAGTTATACTGAATCTGCAGCAGCTAATACTGCACCAGTCATTAGTGCAGTAACTGGTTGTTAATAGTAAATAAAATCAGTAGAAGTTAAGTGGGCATTTATGCCTCTTAACTTCAGACTTCAAACCATGAAAAATAATGGCTTCACCCTAGTAGAACTAGTCATAGTGATCATTCTCCTCGGTATACTCTCTGCCCTTACCTTCCCACGCTTTTTTAATAGCACCACCTTCGAAGATTCTTTCGATCGTGCCGAATTCGCCAATGCGTTAGCTTGGGTTCGTAATCGCAGCATCACTTCGCAATGCACTCATGAAGTTCGCATTACTTCCTCCGGTTGGACAACGCTGCGTGATGCAAATTGTTCAAGTAAAACAATTGAACCTGGATGTACTTCAGAGTTTTTTAATTTCAATATTCCAGTGAACGATGGTTCAAATAGTGCTGTTGCGAATACAGAGCCAACGACATTAGCTGCGACAACAACACTGAGATTCTTTTTTACCGGTGAAGGTAAGCTGTATCATTTAACTACTTTACCCACCAGTGCTGCCTGTACCACGTTACCAAGCTCCCCTGTGGCCGCTAACACGCCGTACACGTTATCGAATGGCACTTTAACAGTGGATGGAGGCACGGCTTATGTCTCGGTTCAGTAATAGCTTTCCATACAATCAGTACAAACCTCAAAAACAATCAGGTGTTACGCTGGTTGAATTGATCATCGCTATGGTCATTATTTCCATTGCCGCCGCAGCGTTATTGCAAACACTGGGCAGCCAAAGTGTTCGCAATGTTGACCCAATGATTCAAAGCCAAGCGCAAATGCTTGCTCGGCAATATTTAGAAGAAGTAAGCAGTAAGTCTTTCTTTGATGGCTCCGCTGACCCACGCTTAGTCGCCAACCTATCAAGATCTGATATTAACGATAGCGTTGAGGATCAATCACGAGCCGGTTCTCCAAGCCGAGTCGGTTGGGATAACATCTATGAATACCATGGTTATTCACAAACTGGGCTTCGCGATGTTAACGGTTCTGCTGTTGCTGAGTTTTCGAATTTTTCGGTAGCGATACAAGTTGATATAAGTGATTCTGTCTCCATAAACGGCAACGCAAATAGCAGCACGGCTAATTGCCCAGCACACTTTGCTTTAATATCAGTCACGGTTACCGATGCCCGCGGCTATGAAACCAGTTTATCGGGTTACCGCGCTAGTTATTGGCAGTCTCCTGCTAGTTGGGGTTGTTAATATGAAATATACCTCTGTTGTTCCACAGCGTAGAAGCGGTCCATCTTTTGAAATTCGGATGTTTGAAACATGGATGTTTCAATCAAGCCCCCATGGAAGGGTTTACGGCGACCGAAATTTCAAAAGATGGGCCGCTGAACCCCGCATAAGCTCTCAGATATTGGTCGCACCACGGTGGAAATATATGAACAAGCAAACCGGTTTTACGCTGACTGAGCTGATCATTGTTATTGTGATTGTGAGTATTTTATCAGCTGTCGTTGGGCCATTGATCGGCAATAAATTTTCCGCTGTTGATCAAAGCACCAAAAGAGCAAGCTGGGTACAGCAAGCCGAGTTCGCATTATTTCACTTACGCCAAGACCTAGGCAGCTCGGTTCCTAATTCTACATGCACCACTTCGCCGGCCTGCGCTGACGATCAAATTATCGAATTCTTAGGCGTAAATGATCGCACTCGTGACTACGCTGCGCGATACCGTGACAAACAGCGCAACCCGTACGATCGTTTAAACCCAAATAATGATGGCTCTTTTGATATCTTTGGTAGTTTCAATAACCTCCCAGGCTATGTCAGCATAGGCATCTCATCTAGTGCGCAAGCAAGAACGAGCTGGGAAGGTGCAAGAATAGATGCAACCAATAGCCACATTGCAAGAGTGGTAAGCGATGACAACAGTTTAACTGAAGACGACAATAACGCGGCCACAAATCCAAACCCTTCAATAACAAATATCGTGTTGGCAAATTCTAACCACAGTTTCCCGGGGCACTCACCCTATTTTAGAGCCTACTTTACTGACGGCCCTATAGGTTATGAATGTAAAAACAACATTCTATATCGCGTTTCAAATTACACTAACTTAGATGCTTCGAGTTTGTTTTCGACCCGTACGGCGACCGCCACGCGCGAACGCATTGCTGACAATGTAACCAGCTGCTCATTCCAAGTAAGAGGTGGAGCGCCCTATCAAGCACCGACTGTTGCCGTTAAAATTAGTATCGGCCAGGGTTCTGAAGCAGTCACCTTGAATGATCTAATTATGCTAGGGAATGGATCATGAACAATAACCTTTCCTCTCAACGCGGTGTTGCTTTAGTCGCGGCTATTTTTTTAATTGTCGTGATTGGCTTAGCCGTTGTTGTGATGTCGGTTTTAGCTACTCGTAATACCCAGCAAAACACTCAAAGCTTATTGCAGATGCGAGCGCAATCCGCTTCAATGGCAGGGTTAGAGTATGCAGCTCAACAGATTGTTGTATCGAGTTCATGTACCAATGAATTTGACCTTGCTTTGCCCGCACTTCCAGGATTTAGTATTGATATTTTATGTATCAGCAATGAACACAACCGACCATCACAAACCATTACTTTATTTGAAGTACGAGCAATCACCGAGTATGGAAATGTAGGTGATCCTGACTATGTATGGAGTGAATTAACTTCAACTATTGAGTTGTAAATTTAGTCCTTAATTTATTATTAAAGCTAAACTTACCTTTTATATTAAATGCATAAGTACAATAGATAATTCAGTAACGCGACACTTCCATAAACGAAACTTACGTGATTTTTGGAGCACTAAGTCTATGACTTTTAATAAAAGGTTAAAAACAATACTTTTTTTACACTGCATTACGATAGTACTGTTTTTACCTTCGCTGTCTATTGCTGCCACTTATACACTGCCGAATGACAGAGGTTCGAACCCTTTTTCAAATTGCACTCTATCAAATAATATCCTCACCTGTTCGGGGAATATTACACTGTCTAGAAATGACATAGTTAACTTTTCTCAAAGTGACTTACTATGGATTATAAACTCAGATTTTGTTTTCAATGGCAATGGAGTCTCAATCAACCCGACTAATGTGAACAATATAAATATTAAAGTAGGCGATGATTTCGACGCAAGAAATCGTGATAACTTAGAAATTAACGCCAATATTTATGCTGCCAACGATATTAGAGTTGATGACGGGTTTACCCTAAATGGCAGCCTTCAGGCGGGCGATCAAATAACCCTTGGCGATGGAGCCAATGTAAATGGAGATTTAACCTCCGGCGGTGCAATAAATATCGATAGCGGTTCAATTTCAGGAGCTTGTATCTCAAAAAGTGGCAGCGGAAATTACAGCTCAAGTTGCAATCGCACAACACCAAACGTTTCTACGCAATATTGTGAGCAATTCAATTTAGCGATTCCCCCTAATTGGACCGTATCTGGCACGGGCTCTGCAGGAGTCAGCCACAATTCAAATTTATATTCGTCTTCGCCTGGCGGTCTTTATATACAAGGTGGTCAGCCGGTCGTCACAACTTCCGATTTCAATCTTTCCAGCTATTCTTCCGTTGATTTATCTTTATGGATTCGACGTGGCAGTGATACCTTTAGTCCTGAGAGTGAAAATCCAGAAGCGGGTGAAAATCTAAGAATTCTTTACTTTAACAATGAATCGACCTGGGTGAGTTTAGGTTTTCTACCCGGCGATGGATCCCAGGGCGAAATATTTACACCAACAATAAACCTTCCTACAAATGCACTTCATAACAATTTTCAAATTAGGTTGCAGCAAGACGCAGGAACCAACGGGAACTGGGATTATTGGCACATTGACGATCTTTGCTTAACACCAAATGTAACAATACCTGCACCTGTTTTGGAATACCGCTTCGATGAAGCAAGTTGGAACGGTACTTCAGGTGAAGTACTTGATAGCTCGCCGTCCTCATTTCATGCAACGGCGAATGCCGCCTCACTTACCAGCCCATCAACCGATGGCCAACTGTGTAACGCAGCAAGCTTTAATGGTACCAATCAATTTATTACATCTACAGGCCTAGACCCATTAAGAACGACCTCAACATTAAGCTTTTGGATAAAAACAGCTAACGGCTATACCGGTAACAATACAAACTATAATGCTCCGGCGGTAACGGGAATAGAGATAAGCGGCAGCGCCAATGATGGTTTTTGGGGCACCATTGATGGCTCAGGCAGAATCGGGGTATCTAAAGGAGATAACACAAATGGAAACTCATCTTCCTCTATAAATGACGGCAACTATCACCATGTTGTACTCAGCCGCAATGCCGTAAATGGTCAAGTTCAAATTTTTATTGACGGTGTATTAGATCGCAATGGAACCACGGATGCAGGGGACATTGGTGCGTTGTTCTCCTATATTGGCCGTTCAGAAAATTCTGCATACTTGGCTGCGCTTATTGACGAATTAATTATTTTTGATCAAATTCTAAGCCCTGCCGAAGTCGCGAAGATATACGATCTACAATCAAATGGCTTAAACTTAGATGGTACTACTCGAAGCTGCGCGCCACCTAAACCTGCGGTGTGTTTTAGTGATGACTTTGATCGAGCAGCCCTTGGCAGCGACTGGGCCGTTTCAAACCGAAGTGGCAGCTTTGGTGACCCACGCATTGAAGGGGGTCGGTTACGAATAAATGATAGCTCAAGTAATGTATCTACTGCCGCTAGCCTTTTCCGATTATTTCCAAGCTTAGGCAACAAGATTGTTGTTGAGTTTGACTACTTTGCTTATAACGGCGGTGCAAATGGGGGAGATGGTATTTCCTTAGCGTTTTCTGATGCGGCAATTACACCTCAACCTGGCGGCTACGGCGGTTCATTAGGCTATGCACCAAAAAACAGCACAAGTGGTTTTGCTGGCGGCTGGATGGGTATCGGCTTTGATGAATATGGCAACTTTTTAAATCGCAACGATGGCAATAAAGATGGTGGTTTTTCAAGTCGAGTGCGTGAAACCATTACTATCCGCGGCTCCGGAGCAGGCACAACGGGCTACAAATACATTACTTCAAATGGTCAATCACCTGGCTCAGGGAACGCGCCTACGGCTTTGTCGCCAACCGTCCAAACAACGGCTGACACTGCCCACCGTTATCGGGTAACAATTGACCATGAAAATGGTAGCAATGCTTGGGTGACTATTGAGCGTGACACTGGCTTAGGCTTTATCGATATCGTGGCTACATTCGATCTACTTGCACAAACCGGCCAAGCCGCCATTCCAGAAAAAATGTACTTAACCATCACTGGCTCTACCGGTGGTGCAAGAAATACCCATGAGATCGATAACCTAGAAGTCTGCGCAAATACCATCGAACCAGCCTACTTCATCGACCATTACGAACTAGACCGCGATTACGATCAAGGCTTAACTTGTGAGCCGCTAAACATTGCAGCCCGCGCTTGTTTGAATGCGGATTGCTCAACGCAAGTCAGTGAGCAGGTAACTACTACGTTTTCACCGTCTACAGGTTGGGCAACCAGTAATATAAAAACCAACTACAACAGTGGCGATTCATTTTTATTTCAACAAACCAATACGGGTACTTACACACTAGATATTTTAGATTCAACGCCTTCACTAAAACCACTAGCAACAGAGAAAGTGAAGTGTTTTATTGCTGGTGCAGCCCAAGCTGATTGTGATGTAGAATTTGTAGATGCCGCTTACCGTTTCTTCAACCCAAGCTTATCGTCGGCAAGTACGCCTAATTACACCCTGACCGCTGGCCAGTTTTTAAATAACTTGGAAGTACGGGCTATTGAAACAAATGAAGCGACCGGCGTGTGCCAGACATTCTTAACCAATGCTAGTACAGTCAATAGTCAATTAGGCACTACCTGCAGCAACCCAACTACCTGTGCACCAAGCCAACAAGTGAGCTGGCAACAGAGTTCTGCGGTGAACCTTGCCAACCCACAAAACCAAGTCGGCGGAGCTAATACCACAACAACCGGAGTTACTTTTTCCAGTAATAGCACGGCTGAATTTGATTTAATGTCACCTGATATTGGCTTACAAGTACTGACAGTGACTACTCCGAATTACCCTGACGTCGATGGCCAACCCAGCGGGCGCACCATTACCGGGTCAGTTAACCTAAACGTTAGCCCAGCCAGCTTGAAAATAAGCAAAGTCTCAAATGGCTCGGGAGTCGAAAACGATGGCAGTAGCGCCTTCGCTAAAGCCGGTGAACAGTTTTCGACTACGTTGCAAGCCTTAGATATTAATGGCAACCCTGTTGCTAGCTTCGGTCGAGTAACGGGCTTGCATGATCTACTTTGGACTAACTCTACTCTAGCTGGCCCAGTGGGTGGTACCTTAGGTGCTATAAACGGCGACAGTGCGGGGGCTTCTTCTAAAGGCCAATGGCAAGGTTTGGATACCGATGGCAATGGCTCACTGGATGGAGTGGAATTTATTTCAGGCACCGGCATTGCCTATAGCGAAGTAGGCCATCTGAACCTTATTGCTGAAATTGATGATTTCATGGGTTTCGGAACCAACCTTATAAGTAACACGGTAAACACCGGCCGTTTTACGCCAGCTTACCTGCAAGTTACTGAAGTTAACCCTAACACCGCTGTTTGGGGCGACAATAGCGCGGTTTATCAAGGCCAAGCGAACTCACTGACTGGGCTTACTTATGATGTTGTCGCTTATGACCTCTATGGCGCCGTGCTCGATAATTACGTTGGCAGCTATGTTGATTTTGCAAGTAAGGCCGACAACCTCGAAAAAGATGCCAGCCAAAGCGCCACCGGGGGCACACTTAGCAGTGGCGCTCTAAATTGGACCGTCACTAACGATTCTGATTTCGATGGATCGATACGGTTAACTGCCGACATTGCCAATGTTAATTGGAATCGCAATACCGGCGGCCCAACCAATGCCGATATTCTACAGACCATTGCTACCTTACAATTAGATGCCGATTCATTTACCGATGAAGACGGAATTTGTATACGGACATCCTCTACCTCTGGTGCCTGTGCGGGAGCAGCTATAGATATTGCCGATAGCTCACTCTACTTTGGCCGACTTACTTTGCCCGACCAAGTCAATGCCGACGACCAAACTGCCTCAGTACCCATGGCTATTGAATATCTATCGAGCGTTGTCGGAACGGAGCCCGTGTTTTCATTACAAAGCACTGAATCCTTTATCGACACAAGTCTCATAGCTGGCTTGGACTACACCGGAGGTCTATGCACCCTCACCGGCTGTCCAGGCACAGGCACCACCACCGCAAACCTAGCAGATGGCACCCTAACCAGCGCTAGTGGTACAGGCACCACATTTCTCAATGGCCAGGGTCTATTCACAATAAACAGCCCTACCAGCCTACAAGGCATGTTAGAGGCAAGTGCTCAAATACCAAACTGGTTAACCTGGTACTGGGACGGCGATACAAACAACAACGGCACTTTAGAACCAAGTGAACTGCAAGCAAGCTCAACTATCATTCTGTTCGGGTTATACCAAGGCCGGCCACCGATCTTGTTTACGCGGCCAGGGTTTAGATGACAAAGAAAGCTGTCAGTTTTTAGCTGCAAGCTGCAAGTAAGGTCAAAAGCATAAACCAGCGCACCAGTTCAGGCACCGTTCTTTTTGTCTTTTGAATTTACTTGCAGCTTGAAACTTACAGCTCGCGGTGCCCAACGGGCACCGTTCTGGCCACCCCTTCCAATAATGTATCAGTTGCTGGTGTGTGCGAGGGTTTCAATTTAAAAGTGAATGACTGTCTGAGCGTAGCGAGTTGTTATGAACGGCTTAAATTGATACCGGAGCGCAAAACCAGCAACGTGCCCTACATATAAAGACGGTTTTGGGCTGAGGGTAAGGGCAAAAAGAAGCTGCAAGTTTTTAGCTGCATGTAAGGTCAAAAACATAAACCAGTGCACCAGTGCAAGACACCGTTCTTCTCTCGAACTTTCAAAAAAATTAGCGTAATTACGCCATTGAACTAGGCTTCGCTAACCCCCATCACCCAAAAATCCAATTACGTAATAAAACTACAAGAAAATACCCCATAGGGGTTAATTTCTTGCGCTAGATCAAGTGTTCAATAAATAGTCGGCCGATAATGGTTACAAATACAAATTTAGGAGGGTATTGAGGCTTTAGACACCAAGACGTTGCATGAGATTTTAGTACTTTTAAACCTTGCAGCCTCGGTCAAAATCTTGACTTAAATCAAAGTGTCTAAGCGGAATGAACTGTACTCTGGCATCACTCTCTCCGGTATGGGTAAAACCATTCTTCACCGGTTTTTCGGGGTTAGCGATCTAGAGGTTGTGTTGGCCTTATCGCTTGTAGAACGAGTCTCCAGTCGTTAACAAGTTCGCTTAACCCCGACTCTTTTCCAGTTCATCTCAGTACTTTCCAAAACGTTTCAAAATGATTTTAATTTTTAGAAACAAGACGGAGAGCTTCTCTATGTACAAAGAAAATGACATCGCAAAAATAAATGCCGCTTGGGATGGTTTTGTCCCAGGTGACTGGAAAGCGAACGTAGATGTTCGTGACTTTATCCAAAAAAACTATATGCCTTATGAAGGTGATTCAGACTTCTTAGCCGGTGCAACTGAACGCACAAAAGATATATGGGCGCAAGTTCTTGAACTTATGAAAGAAGAACGTCGCCTACAAGGTCCATTAGATTTTGATACTGATTTACCTAGTTCAACGACTGCTCACGGTGCTGGTTATATAAACAAAAGTTTAGAACGCATTGTTGGTTTACAAACAGATGCACCACTTAAGCGTGGTATGATTCCAAATGCCGGTATTCGTATGGTCGAAGCTTCCTGTGAAGCATACGGTCGCGAACTAGACCCTACGGTAAAAGACATTTTTACTAAGTATCGTAAAACACACAACGCAGGTGTTTTCGATGGTTATACCCCTGAAATGATGAAGTGTCGTAAAGCAGGTATTATCACCGGACTACCTGATGCCTATGGCCGCGGACGTATCATTGGTGATTATCGTCGTGTTGCTCTATACGGCGTTGAATTTTTAATCGCAGATAAAAAAGCTCAGAAAGCGTCTCTTGATGCTCTAAACATGACCGAAGAAAACATTCGTTTACGTGAAGAGTTATCAGAACAAATTCGTGCCCTTGCCGACATGGTAACCATGGCAAACAACTATGGTTTCGATATTTCTAAGCCAGCGGTAACCTCTCAAGAAGCGGTACAGTGGACCTACTTTGCTTACCTTGCTGCAGTAAAAAGCGAGAACGGCGCTGCCATGAGTTTTGGTCGAGTCTCTACCTTCTTAGATATTTATTTCGAACGCGACATCGCCAGCGGTACTATCACCGAAGAATTTGCACAAGAACTCATTGATGATCTAGTTGTTAAACTTCGTATGGTTCGCTTTTTACGTACGCCAGACTATGATGATTTATTCTCAGGTGATCCTACTTGGGTAACCGAATCTATCGGCGGTATGGGTGAAGATGGTCGTACATTAGTCACCAAGAGCAGCTTCCGCGTACTAAATACTTTATACAATTTAGGCGCAGCTCCAGAACCAAACTTAACGGTTCTTTGGAGCGAAGCAATGCCAAAAGGATTCAAAGACTACTGTTCACAAGTATCTATTGATACCAGTTCTATTCAGTATGAAAACGATGACTTAATGCGCGAAAAGTTTGGCGATGATTACGGCATTGCTTGTTGTGTTTCTGCCATGCGAATTGGTAAGCAAATGCAATTCTTTGGTGCACGCTGTAACTTAGCTAAAACCATGTTGTATGCAATAAACGGTGGCATGGATGAAAAAATAGGCTTGCAGGTCGCTCCTAAAAAAGAAGTGATGCAAGACGAGTATCTAGATTACGATACAGTAATGGCACGCTTTGATGAATACATGCAGTGGGTCGCAGGTGTTTATGTCAACACGCTTAACATTATTCACTTCATGCACGACAAGTACGCCTATGAAGCGCCACAAATGGCACTGCATGATCGCGATGTGTTTCGCACCATGGCTTGTGGTATTGCGGGTCTATCTGTCGTCGCTGACTCATTAAGTGCCATCAAATTCGCGAAAGTTAAAACTATCCGTGATGAAAATGGCTATGTCGTCGATTTCGAAACCGAAGGTGAATACCCTAAGTTTGGCAACAACGATGACCGAGTCGATGTGCTTGCACAACAAATAGTCACGCGTTTTATGGACTTAGTACGTGAAACGCCGACTTATCGCAATTCAACGCCTACTCAGTCTATTTTAACCATTACCTCAAACGTGGTTTATGGTAAGAAAACAGGTAACACGCCTGACGGCCGTAAAGCCGGCGAACCCTTTGCACCAGGTGCTAACCCAATGCACGGACGTGATCAGAAAGGGGCGTTAGCGTCATTGCTTAGCGTTGCTAAACTACCCTATGAAGACGCCGAAGATGGTATCTCTTACACCATGTCATTTGTACCCAGCTCGCTTGGCAAGGACAAGCAAGGCAAGGTTAATAACATGACAGGCGTGTTAGATGGTTACTTTAAGTCAAATGGCCATCACATCAACGTTAACGTGTTAGACCGCGATATGTTGTTAGATGCTATGGAGCATCCAGAGAACTATCCGCAGTTGACTATACGGGTATCGGGTTATGCGGTTAACTTTGTCAAGCTAACGCGTGAGCAGCAGCAAGATGTTGTAAACCGAACCTTCCACGGCAAAATATAGCTTAAAACATAGAATAAACCTCAGGCACCTTCGGGTGCCTTTTTTTTTGGTTATTTTAAGCTATGCTTCTTAGTACAATTCGCTGAGAAAGACCTAATTGTTGAATAAATCAAACACTCGACGCCTACAAATAATACTTATCTTGTGCATTGCTTTGTTGGCCTTGAGCATTGGCTTAGTCTCTGTCGGCAAACAATATAAAGAGCGAGTCAATCAGCAAGCGTCTACAGAGTCGCTACTTTATCTTGAAGAAAGCCTATTATCGTTTATTGCCAACCTGACTCAGATTGGCTATCAAAGCAATTTAGCCAATGCGCAATATCAAGAGTTTGCGGGGGCGGTCGCAAATTTTCCTAATTTAGCAGGCATTACAAATATTTGGCTTATAAACTCGCAAGGCACCTATCTAGATATAAATACCGCCAACCCACATCACGGTTATCTTGCAACCTATGACGATACAGATTTTGCATCCGAGCCAATAAATATTAGCAACACGCCACTGTGGGCATCTTACTTCTTTGGCGCCAATGACAAAGCATATGATGTATTTGTCAAACCTGAAACTGCACTTAGCTTAACCTTAGCCATCCCTTTTATATCAGACGAAGAGCGACGAATTTTAGCCGTTGATCTCGACCTTTCGAAATGGGTAACGTTTGCCAAGCCAAATCAGCAACTATCTATTCGGTTCAACGAACAGCTCATTTGGACCAATGCAGGCGAACCTATTGCAACGAGCATTGAGAGGAGCATTCTAAACAACCCAGAACTCGTTTTACGCAGCGCTGTCGAGGTTGATTATTGGTTATATTTATTACCCATACCGCTTATTGCGCTACTTGTCATTGTTGTTTACGGCATACAAAAACCTATTACCCCTAGCTACAACACTCGAAAATTGGGCCACGATACGGTTGAGGCATTAGACCTACTCATTGTAGAAACAGACCAGCAAGGTGTGATTAACTGGATGAGCCGTGGCGCTTTCGCTAGCCTGAAGACCTTTAACATCAATGAAGGTGATTTACTGCGCAAACACTTAACTAACCATCCGCGAATTGTCAGTTATATACACTCTTCGCTTCAAGGCGAAAAGCTCACCTATCAGTTAGATGAGTCGGGCTATAGCTTCCGGATCAAACAGCAACCCCGACGTGACTCCAATGAACAAATAATTGGTTTAAGTTTTATTATTGAAGATATTACCGCACAAATAGAACTCGAAAATAGCCTTAAGCATCAACAACTTCACGACAAATTAACCAGTCTGCCCAATCGCCAGCTCTTTGAGCAACAGTTGAATCACGATATACATAGAGCAAAACGACGTGACACACCTGTTGCTATTTTGGCTATCGAAATCAATGGCCTTGGAGATATCAACAAAACTTTTGGGCACCAAATGGGAGACAATGCGCTTCAACACATTGCAGCAGCATTGCGGCAAGAGATTCGAGAAGAAGATATGCTGTCTCGTTTTTCCAGTGATGAGTTTTTAGTGATTTGCGACGATTACCAAGACCCGATAGAGTTGCGGGCAATTGCGAATAGGGTTATCAATAGAACCACAACCGAATTTACCATCAATCATCAATCACTAACATTGTCAGCGAACATAGGCATAGCCACCTACCCTCGCGACTCCAAAGATGCCGGTAGCTTAATTAGCAACGCTATTGCGGCCATGCGCCACGCTCGACAAAGTGGTCGGAACACCTTAGATTATTTTTCAACTGAAAACGCCGAAATAGTGCAACGCAAATGGCAGCTAGAACAATCACTGACTAATGCAACTAAGGCACAGAGTTTTGAATTACACTACCAACCTATTTTTGATATCAATACGAGTCGCTGCAAAGGTGCTGAAGCGCTCATCCGTTGGCCAGCAAGTACATTGACGCCCGATCAATTTATCCCGATGGCAGAGCAATCCGGTTTAATGCACAGTATAGGCAGCTGGGTGCTCGAGACCTCTCTACACCAGTTACAGGTGTGGCAAAACACACATCCAAATTTCCAATATATTTCAGTCAATGTTTCGGTGGCACAATTAAATGAGTCCAACTTTATTGAAACGGTTAATTCTATTGTTCAAAAGTACCCATTTAAAGCCGGTTCGGTGGTACTAGAGCTTACCGAGTCAATCATGATGTCGACAAATAACGATATGATGAAAAAACTTAACGCCCTGACGAAAATGGGTTTCAAAATTGCCATCGACGATTTCGGTATGGGTTACTCATCGCTCAGTTATTTAAAATACTTACCAATCGACATGATAAAAATTGATAAAAGCTTCCTCGATGGCGTGCCTAAAGTCAGCTCCAATGTATTGATTTGCGAAGCCATCATTCAAATGTCACGTGCCTTGAATTTGAGAATTGTTGCCGAAGGCATTGAAACCCCAGAGCAGCTGACTTGGCTTGCAGAAAAAGGCGTTTCAACGGCCCAAGGTTTCTTTTTTGCCAAGGCTTTGCCCGCAGACCAATTCGCGACTTTTTTACCTAAGACTGAAAGTTAGCTCGAAATGACCTGCCGCAATACAAATAGGTGTAATTTTGTTACATTATCATCACACCACCGTTGTTGATAACTATGACAAATATTATTCCCACTCTCAACATTCCTAAAATTCATGCCGACGAAATGCTTGGCCGCATTCACTCATTCGAAAGCTTCGGCACCGTTGATGGCCCTGGCACTCGTTACGTCGTTTTTTTACAAGGCTGTTTATTTAAGTGCAAATATTGTCATAACCGAGACACCTGGGACTTAGACGGCGGTACTCTTTATTCAGTGACCGATTTAGTTAGCGAAATATTACCCTACGCCCCCTTTATGGATGCCTCCGGCGGCGGCGTCACCGTAACCGGGGGTGAACCCGTATTACAAGCCCCCTTCGTAGCGTTGCTGTTTGAAAAGCTACAACAACACGGCATTCACACCTGTTTAGATACCAATGGCTACGTAGGCGTTTACAGCAACGAAATAAACCAGATGATCGCCGCGTCCGATTTAATCATGCTCGATATAAAACACATTAACGACGCCAAACATCACGCCTTAGTCGGCGTCTCAAACCAACGTACGCTGCGATTTGCCCGACACCTAGCCGACACCAATCACCCCACTCGAATACGCTACGTAGTCGTCCCCGGTTACTCAGACGCAGACGAAGACATCCACGGCCTAGCCCAATTCATCGCCCCCATGAAAAATGTCCAACACCTAGAACTACTGCCCTACCACAACTTCGGCAACCACAAATGGAAAGCAATGGGCCTAGAATACCCACTAGAAGGGATGCAACCGCCAACGGTTGAAAGGATGGATCATATTCAGGAAGTGTTTGAGGGGTATGGGTTGGTGGTTATTCGGTAGCAGCGAAGCTGCTTAAAAGAAGCTGCAAGCTGCGAGTTTCAAGCTGCAAGTTTTTAGCCGCAAGCTGTCAATAAATTCAAAACATCAAACCACCGCGTCAGCTCAAGCAGCGAGAGAACTACCAAAATAGCGCCGTTCTAATATCTTTTGAACTTGCTGAAAGCTGCCAGCTGACAGCTCTCTGCCCCATCTTTTGAATTTACTTGCAGCTTGCAGCTCGAAACTCGCGGACGCCCAAAGGGCGCCGTTCTTATGTTCAACCTAAAATCAATATAATCGCTAAGCCGACTAACCAGGCATACTGAGAACGGCGTAACAGCGCCATTGATTCTGGTAAGAGTTGCTCTGTTGAGCGTTCGCCGACGGCGGATTTGAGGCAGGTGACTAAGAGGACTCTGTCGTCTCGCTCAAAGTCTTTTACTTGGTTTAACCAGATTGGGAAGCAATGATTGAAGTCACCGACCAAGGCGAGGGTGAAGGTCGTTAGACGTACAGGGATCCAATATAGGGCATGTTTTACGCGGTGAAAAAATACGTCACTTTGCTGATCGTCGTTTAAGGCGGTGCTGATAAGCCAAACTAAAAGCACACCGGGTGCGCCGAAGGTCATAAACCAAAAAATAGCGACAAAGAATCGTTCGAGAAATAAATAGGCTAAGCCGGCTTGTACACCCTCTTCAATAGCTTCATCACCTGGTTCGTACATTTGAGCCGCAAGGCCGAGCTCTTCAACCGCTAACTGCCAGGCGCCTTGGTCGTCTTCAGCTTCTTGCTTACGCGTAAACTCCGCTAACACTTCGGGCTGATCGCCTGTTTTGAAAGACAGCAATAAAATACCCACCGACACAACTAAGGTAACAATGCTGCTTGATACGAACCAAAGCACTACGGCTAATAGCAATGAAGGGATAAGAGCGAATAATACTAGGGTTAACTTAGCGCTCCAACCGCGCTTTTGCAGGAAGTTGCGCCAATCTAGCGCAAGGCCAGTTAAAGGCTCCCCATGGCCGGAAAGACTGATGGATACTAGATAAGCGACGATAATGGCAATAAAATCCATGGGTTGTCCTTGTCGACAATTAGGCTATTAATGTACCGCTTATTAAAGCAGCAAACCAACTGAATTGAAAATGGATAACCGACATTTCCTCTAGCTATCGCCTTTGCCGCTTAAACTAAGTAAACTAGCGCCGTTTTTTAGCCCAAATAGAGTGAAGCCGATGTTTATTTCAGATATGCCTTACGCCAAAACCCTCCGTGACCATCTAGTCCGCACGGTACGTTTTTCGTTAGAAGAAGACATTGGCACAGGCGACATCACCGCTCAACTGATCCCAGAAGACCAGACCGCTAGTGCAACCGTAATAACGCGCGAACACGGCATACTCTGTGGCCGAGAATGGTTCGAAGAAGTCTTTCGCCAAATTGACCCAACACTTGATATAGTCTGGGCCAAACAAGACGGCGACAACATCGCCCCTAATGACAAACTAGTGACCATAAAGGGCAACACCCGCGCAATTTTGACCGCTGAACGCTGTGCGTTAAATTTTCTACAAACCCTAAGCGGCACCGCCACCTTAGCGAACCAATATTCACTCGCGGTCAAAGGCAAAGACATCATTGTATTGGATACCCGCAAAACCGTACCCTGCCTACGCCTAGCGCAAAAATACGCCACCTACGTCGGCGGCTGCCAAAACCACCGTCTAGGCTTGTACGATATGTTCTTAATTAAAGAAAACCACATTGCAGCCTGCGGCGGCATTAAAGAAGCCGTCGCCAAAGCCAAAGAAGTAGCACCCGACAAACGCATCGAAGTAGAAGTAGAAACCTTAGAGCAACTAAAAGAAGCCCTAGAACAGCCAGTAGATGTCATCATGTTAGATAACTTTGATGCCCAGCTCACCGCAGAAGCCATCAAACTCAGCGCACAGCGCGTGAAATTAGAAAGCTCGGGCAATATGGATTTGGAAAAGATTGCTCAGATTATTAATAACCACCCAGACTATGTCTCGGTGGGGAATTTGACTAAGCATGTCACCGCGTTGGATTTGAGTTTGCGGTTGGAGTAAGTCCCAACACTAAGTAGTTAGTCGTCGATAGGGTTTGCGCCATCTGCGAGCAGTATACAGCCATCTGGTAAATATTTTGCAGACCAAGCCGTAGAACTGCCTTTTTCAACTTGGCATGCCCAAATTCCGCTTTGCTCGCGCTCGAGATAAATATTAACACCTATGATAGTATAAGCAGATTGACGTCCAAACTTTACCTTTAACTGCCCATAGCCATCGTTATTTGTATTCCACTCAAGTAATTCTAGGCCATCACCAGGTGTTGGGGTAGCACCATCCGATGAATCTGCAAGGCTAGATCCATGCCAACCAATATCAGTTTCAATAAAACTAAAATCGCCATTATTCACATACATTTCGGCCAATGTTTTTACATGTGAAACTTCACTATAGAGTCGATTAACTTGAGTCCTGGACACATATCCTTGATACTGCGGCAAAGCCAATACTGCTAACACACCAATGATTGCAACAACAATCATCAATTCAATAAGAGTAAAACCTAAGCTCTTCATTTTAAGAATCCATTTCTATGCATTAATATCCATATATTAAATGCAATTTACACACCAAGCATCAATGCTCAATAAATAAATCGCCCCACCAACCAAAATCTAGGGCCAGCATCCATTATAAGAGCATCTTGTCCCATAATATATTGATATGAAAAAAAGGAAAACAACAACAAAAAAAAGATAAGCATTAATACAGATGCTCTTTGAAAGCCGACAGATAAACTAAATTTAAGTTTAGAGTTATAGACTTTCAGATTAGATGATAACTCAATATAAACAACACAAAACATGAGCACCCATAAAAATTGGCTGAGAGGCATCACTATTACTCCGCTAACCAAAGACAAAGCACTCCCTCCAATCAAGGCAAGCAATGTAAAAGGGTAATGTTTCTGAAATTCGAAGTTTATAAGGTGATTTATAGCTCGAGTAAAAAACAACATAGAAAACAACAATACTAGCATGAAGCCGACTAATCCATATTCGAGCAACACTTGAATAATACTATTGTGCGGATGTCCTAGGTTATAAGTAAATCCATTACTAGGATCACTATAAGCCATGCCTCCAATACCGAACAAAGGATATTCTCGCCAAATCAACAAAGCCTCTCTCCAGATAATTGGGCGAGCGCCCACACTTCTTACTAATTCACTTACACTTAACTCGTTCCAAATCAGGCTTGGGATTAGTTCCCACAGAACATAATAGACCACTGCCCCTATAAGCCAGATTAGTATTAAGTGAAAAATCATTTTGATTGATTTGTGCTGCGAGAAAGCAAAGAAAATGAACAGTATTAGAGTTTCAAAAATGAGCACTAACATTAACCCTCGTCCATTTGAGTAGAGCGCAAATGCAATAGTAAAAATAGTTGATAAATACGATGAAACTCGGATTGGTTTGTTTTCATCAAATATAAAAAATATAAATATTGGAAATAGTAAAGCTTGGCATTGGTTAATAAAGCGAACATTATCAAAGCCAACAGCGAGAACTTGTATACTCCAATCAATAGGGCTAAATAGAACGAAAACGTACTGCATTAGCACTAAAATATAGTAAAAAGAAAAAGGGATTATAACTGCGAAAAGAAACCGTCTTATATTTATCATTGATTTGGATTTCACTAATAGATATCCAAATATAATAAGCAAGCTCCAAAGCATTGAATCTAATGTTGTATTAATATTAAACCCGAATAAGCCTCTTATTAATACATATGCAAAAAAAATAAATAGTGAGAGACCAATACTTCTTAAGTCTATAGGGACAAAAATGGGACTGCTGGTTTTGAAAACGGAAACTACAGAAAAAATTGAGAGAAATAACAGCACTAACCACCGTTTATGATCGTAGTAAGTAAACATACTAAAAGATGTCAAGCATATCGCGACAAATAACGTGACAGATAGAAAAAAAGGAAGCAAAGCTTCCTTTTTAGTATTATTAATACGCGACATTTAGCTTGCAGGGCAACCAGCAGGAGCGAAAGAGTGCTTCCAGCCATCATCGCCATCTACTTTACCAGTAATCTGACAGGTCCATACGCCAGCAGCTGTACGTGCTAGCGTCAATGTGGCTGCTGTAACAGCAGCAGAAGAGTTATTACCAGTTACAACCACCAAAGTGCCCAGACCACGATCGGCCGCAGGGAACGAGGCAACTAAACCCGCGGTACCATTAGCCGGGTTAATTAGAGTTGATCCAACCCAACCTAAAGTAGTCGGTGTCATTGGAGTTACAGGTGCTACAGAATCAGTAAAAACACCACGCATAAGCCCTTCTTCAACAGAAGTCTTAAGAGCGTTGACTTCACCAACTACTCGGCTAACCTGGGTGCGAGCAATATAATCTTGATACTGAGGAATAGCGATAGCTGCCAAAATACCGATGATCGCAACAACGATCATTAATTCAATAAGGGTAAAACCTTGTTGCTTCTTCATATTAAATCTCCAAAGATTTTAGTTTTGCGAAATTATAGTTTCCGCGCTTGGTTAATACTAAGCAGAGTTTGTGCCAACTTTAGCACTTCGAATCCTATGGCTTTACAGGCTTCTTTCAATGACCTACCAACACGTTTCAATCTAAATATGGCGATTTGTGACCCATTTGGTCACTTTCCCCTCCTCCAGTTTCGAAAAACCTGTTAACTCAGTAGTAGCCACTATTGATAGTTACGCTATACTCTATCGGTATTCAAAAGTTTAAAGGCAACACTGTATGACAATGTCGTTAGGGGGCTTAGCTCGACGCTTAATAGCAGAAGGTGCTATTAATGAAGACGATGCTATAGAAGCCACTAAAGAAGCAGTTAAAGAAAAGAAGGGCTTTGTGCCCTATTTGGTAGAAAACGACATTGTGGCTGCTCGTAAAATTGCCGAAGTAGCCTCAGATGAGTTTGGTACACCTTACTTCGATTTAGGCGCTTTTGATTTTGAAGTTTACCCTAAAGACTTGGTCGCCAGCTCATTGATCAGCGCGCATCATGCTATTCCTTTGGTAAAGCGCGGAACACGCCTATTTGTGGCGGTCTCCGACCCAACTAACTTAGTGGCTATTGATGAAATTAAATTCCATACCGGCTTAAGTGTTGATGCTGTTTTAGTGGAAGAAGATAAGCTCGCTACCACTATTGAGCGTTTATTAGATGATTCTGACAGTAGTTTTGCAGAGTTTGATGACGATGGTTTAGATGACCTTGATGTAGTTGACACCAACAAAAAAGATGAAGACGATGGTGTTGGAGATGGCAGTGACGATGCTCCTGTGGTGCGCTTTATTAACCAGATGCTGCTATCAGCCATTAAAAAAGGCGCTTCCGATTTACACTTTGAACCTTATGAAAAAAGTTATCGGGTACGTTTCCGTATTGACGGCGTTTTGCAAACAGCCGCGAAGCCACCGCTCGGGTTAGGCCCTAAGATGGCAGCGCGACTAAAAGTCATGTCGAACCTAGACATCTCTGAACGCCGTATACCTCAAGACGGGCGTATCAAGCTGAAAATATCTAAAACCAAAGCGATTGATTTCCGTGTAAACACCTTACCAACCTTATTTGGCGAAAAAATAGTCATGCGTATTTTGGACCCTAGTTCGGCCAAAATGGGCATCGATGCGCTTGGCTATGAAGAAGTGCAAAAACAGCTTTATTTAGAGTGCCTAGACAAGCCTCAGGGGATGATTCTGGTGACTGGGCCAACGGGTTCGGGCAAAACGGTTTCGCTTTATACCGGAATTAATATTTTAAACAAAGAAGGCATTAACATTTCAACGGCTGAAGACCCGGTTGAAATTAACCTTGAAGGCATCAACCAAGTTAACGTAAATAACAAAGTTGGCTTAGATTTTAGCGTTGCGCTGCGGTCCTTCTTGCGTCAAGACCCTGACATAATAATGGTTGGCGAGATTCGAGACTTAGAAACCGCCTCTATTGCCATTAAAGCTGCGCAAACGGGCCACATGGTGATGTCGACGCTACACACCAACAGCGCTGCAGAAACGCTAACGCGAATGATGAACATGGGTGTGCCTTCATTTAACCTGGCAACTACGGTAAACCTAATTATTGCTCAACGACTAGCAAGGCGCTTGTGCAGTAAATGCAAAGAAAAAGCTGAAATACCGGTCGATGTGCTAATGAAAGAAGGCTATTCCGAAGAAGATGCCAAGGCAGCCACTATTTTCAGCCCGAAAGGCTGTGATAGCTGTACTAAGGGTTATAAAGGCCGTGTCGGTATTTATGAAGTAGTTCGCATCACTCCGCCTATCTCCAAGATTATCATGGAGGAAGGCAATGCAATTGAACTAAATGCAGAATTTAAGAAGCAGGGCTTTAACAGCCTTAGACGTTCAGGATTAGTAAAAGCGGCTTCTGGCGTAACCAGCTTAGAAGAAATCAACCGCGTAACCACCGATTAAAGGTAAAAGAGTATTATGGCGACTAAACAAGCCAAGCTTGGGCAATTTAAGTACGAAGGCAAAGACCGTAACGGCAAAACTCGTAGAGGCGAAATTAGCAGCACTAACGCCGCCCTAGCAAAAGCTGAACTACGCAAGCAGGGCGTGACCGTTAAAAAGCTGCAAAAGAAACGCAAAGAGATACAGCTTTTTGGTGGTCAAAAAGTGAAAAGTGAAGATATTTCCATTTTTACACGCCAAATGGCCACCATGATGAAAGCAGGCGTGCCATTAATGCGCTCTTTCGAGATTGTGGCCGAAGGCTTAGAAAATAAGACAATGTCTGAAATCGTACTTAAAATGCGCAATAACGTTGCCGGCGGTGGCGGTTTTGCTGCAGCCTTGCGCGAACAGCCTAAGTATTTTGATGACTTATATTGCGCATTGATTGATTCCGGAGAACAAGCTGGTGCCCTTGAAACCATGCTTGAGCGTGTAGCTATTTATAAAGAAAAATCTGAAAGTGTTAAGAAAAAAGTAAAGGCGGCCATGAAATATCCGGCTACTGTTTTGGGCATTGCAGCTATTGTTACGGTCATCCTTCTACTTAAAGTGGTGCCTACTTTTGCCACCATGTTCCAGAGCTTTGGTGCTGACTTGCCCGTTCCAACACAAGTAGTCCTAGATATGTCTAATTGGCTACAGACTAATGGTATTGTGAGTGCCTTAATTTTGGTGGGCATCGGCATTAGCTTTCAGCAAGCGATGCAACGTTCTACTGCCTTTAAAAATGGCTTCCAACGCATAACGGTAAAGCTGCCGATTTTCGGTCCTATTCTGTACCAGTCCGCAATGGCTCGGTATGCACGTACCCTATCAACAACTTTCGCTGCCGGTGTGCCTCTGGTAAGCGCACTAGAATCTGCCGCAGGTGCTTCCGGCAATATCGTTTATTACGAAGCCATCATGAAAGTTAAAAACGAAGTCGAAACGGGTTCTGAGCTTGCGGGCTCGATGAAAGATACCGGAGTTTTCCCTGCCATGCTCATCCAAATGGTGGCCATCGGTGAACAATCAGGTGCCCTAGACGATATGCTTGGCAAGGCCGCAAATATTTATGAAGAAGAAGTTGATGCACTAGTTGATGGTTTAACCTCAATGATGGAACCATTGATAATGGCTGTGTTAGGTGTAGTCATTGGCGGCTTGATTGTCGCGATGTATCTTCCAATCTTCCAGATGGGTTCGGTTATCTAATGGCATTATTTGATTATTTGGCAACACACTCGGTCGCGTTTATCGCGGCCGTTTTTATCTCAGGGTTACTGGTTGGTAGCTTTTTAAATGTCGTGATTTACCGGTTACCGGTGATGATGCAACATGCGTTTAAACTAGAGATAGCTTTTTTTAACGAAGATGAAAAGCAATATAATACCTTAGAAAACGCTCCGAAGTTTAATTTAGCCACCCCTGATTCTAGCTGCCCACATTGCCAGCATAAAATTCGTTCTTGGGAGAATATCCCGGTTATTAGCTGGCTTTTACTACGTGCTAAATGCTCAAGTTGCAGTAAACCTATATCTGCACGATACCCCACGATTGAATTAGTCAGCGGTGTTTTATCGGCAGTTTCTGCTTGGTATTTTGGATGGGGCATTGAAGCGCTTTCAATTATTATCTTTTTCTGGTTATTGATTGTATTAACCATGATCGATTTTGATCATAAGCTACTCCCTGATTCTATCACCCTACCTTTAATATGGCTTGGGTTATTAATAAATTTAATCTTCCAACCATTTACTAACCTAGAGACCGCCGTCATTGGCGCAGTTGCGGGTTATATGAGCCTTTGGTCGTTGTATTGGGCGTTCAAGCTTATTACCGGCAAAGAAGGCATGGGGTATGGTGACTTCAAGTTGTTTGCAGCCTTTGGCGCTTGGTTTGGTTGGCAGGCACTGCCGCTAATTATCTTACTAAGCTCGTTGGTTGGCGCTGTTGTTGGCATTCTAATGATTGTCATGCTTGGCCGCGATAAACAAATCCCAATTCCTTTTGGTCCTTATTTATGTGGCGCCGCGCTGGTGTATGTATTTTGGGGCGAAAGCATAATGAATTGGTATTTAGGTGTCGCCTTTTGATTATAGGATTAACCGGCGGCATCGCTTCTGGTAAGAGTACAGCGTTAAAGCTGTTTGAAGCCTTAAACGTCCCTTATGTCGATGCTGACATAGTAGCTCGTGAAGTAGTTGAGCCAGGCTCTACTGCTTTGGCTAGCATTATTGACCGTTTTGGCGACGCTATTTTATTGCCTAACGGCAAGTTAGACCGCCCAGCGCTAAGACAAGCTATATTCTCTAACCTAGAACATAAACAATGGTTAGAAGCTTTACTACACCCTCTAATACGGGAAAGTATGATTACTCAGTTAAATAGCTTTGAGGCTCCCTACTGCTTACTGGTGGCTCCGCTCCTGTTCGAAAATGGACTAGAGAGTTATTGTGAAAAAACAGTGACCTTGGATATCCCAGAAGAATTACAACTTGAGCGTGCTTTAAAGCGTGATGGCTCAAGCCTAGATACGCTTAAAAGCATTATTGCCAGCCAATGGAGTCGCCAACAGCGACTTGATAAAGCTGACTACATTCTAGATAATTCACGCGATAACGCCTATTTAGCAACTCAAGTGACAGCAATGCATCACTTACTGCTATTGCAATCTTAATCTCGTTTTTTAGAGCTTTTAATGAACATGACAGAATACAATTGCCCAACCTGCAAAAAGAAGACAATTTACTCGAAAGAGAACCCTTTCAGGCCATTTTGTTGTGAACGTTGTAAGTTGATAGATTTAGGTGAATGGGCGACTGAGAGCCATTCAATTGCAGGGAAAAGTGTTGCAGAAGAGATGTTCTCGGAAGATTTCGAGAACATTAGCTTAAAAGACCAACATTAGGTTAACTGCGGTATTCCGCATTAATTTTGATGTATTCGTATGATAAATCTGAAGTCCAAACGGTTTCGCTGACATCACCTCGATTCAACTCTATACGCACAAGAATCTCTTCTTCGGCGACGACAGCAGCCCCTGCCGCTTCGGTGTAGGTTTTGCAGCGCTGGCCATTTTCGACAATTTGAACATCGCCCAAATAAACATCTATGTTATCGACATCAAGCTCCGCTACACCACTCTTACCAACGGCCATTAAAATTCGACCCCAGTTCGCATCTGACGCAGTCATGGCTGTTTTAAACAGCGGGCTTTCAGCGACGGCATAGGCTATCTTTAAAGCGTTCTCGCTGTTGTCGCTGTGATTAACTTGAACACTAATGAACTTTTTAGCGCCTTCGCCATCTCGAATAATTTGTTGTGCTAACGACAGCATCACTTCGGTGACTGTTTTCAGTAAGTACCCGTAAAGCGGATTCGACTCATCTTCTACACGCGTTACATTGGCTTTGCCCGTGGCAATAGCTACGCAAGCATCGTTTGTAGAGGTGTCGCTGTCGACCGTAATACGGTTAAACGACTTTTCCGCGGCTATTGCGGTAATTTTTTGCATCAATTCTTGAGTAACAGGGGCATCGGTGGCGATAAAGGCAAGCATAGTCGCCATATTTGGCTTGATCATGCCGGAGCCTTTGGAAATACCTGTTACCGTGATGGTTTCGTCTTCAAATTCAAATTGCCGACTGGCACCTTTTTCCCGGGTATCAGTGGTCATAATACCCGTTGCGGCTTCCGTCCAATTGTCGGTTGTTAGGGTTGCTAGTGCATCGGGTATTCCCGATATAAGCGAAGACATAGGTAAGTATTCACCTATAACACCCGTCGAGAACGGTAATACCTGCTCTGGGTTTACGCTGCGCTTTCCCGCTAAACGCGAACAAGTTTCCTGCGCATCTTCTATGCCTTGCTTACCAGTACCGGCATTGGCATTGCCCGTGTTAATAACAAGAAAGCGAGTTTCTTGGCCAGACGCAATGTTGGCTTTTGCAACATGAACCGGGGCCGCACAGAAGGCATTCTGAGTAAAAACTGCGCCAACTGAAGAGCCGGGTGCTATTTCAAAAACCACCAAGTCTCGGTGGTTTTCTTTCTTAATGCCAGCACAAGCAACACCGATGCTAACACCCGATATCGGTAATAATGTTTCTTGAATACCCGGTCCAACTGCCATTTAAAACTCCAACCAAAATGTTAACCCGAACGGCAGTTAAGCTAACTTACCGTGACATTGCTTGTATTTTTTACCTGATCCACATGGGCACGGCTCGTTACGACCTACTTTTTGGCTGGCGCGCACGGGTGCTTGTTTATCAGCATTAGGCTGTTTATCTTGGTTTTCACCTTCAGCTAATGCAGAAGTTTGGGCATGCTCATACTTCATACGTGCTTTGGCTGCTTCTTGGCGGCGTCGAGCATCTTCTTCGGCTTCTTCTGGCGAACGAACTTGAACCATACTTAGGTACTTAATGGTTTGGTACTTTACTTCGCTTAGCATGGCTTGGAATAGCTCAAACGACTCGCGCTTGTATTCTTGCTTAGGGTTCTTTTGTGCATATCCACGTAAGTGAATACCTTGGCGCAAGTGGTCCATGTTATATAAGTGCTCTTTCCAATGCTGGTCAAGAACTTGCAACATGACTTGCTTTTCAAAACGACGGAAGTTTTCAGAACCAACTACGGCTTCTTTGGCTTCATTGGCCTCAACTAACGATTCAAGAATTTTAGCGCGAAGCCCATCTTCTGCTAAGTGATCATCAGCCTCTAGCCATGCTTGTATGGTTAGCTTAGCGCCTAGTTCGCGTTCAAATTCTTTCTCTAGACCTTCAATATCCCATTGTTCTGGTATTGAATGTGGTGGAATGTAAGCGCCAACTAGCTGATCAACTACGTCACCACGAATCTTCTTAATAATGTCGCCAATATCTTCGGCCATCATTAATTCGTCGCGTTGAGTGTAAACAACGGTACGTTGATCGTTTGCAACATCATCGTATTCAAGTAGTTGCTTACGGATATCAAAGTTACGGTTTTCTACTTTACGCTGAGCTTTTTCAATGGCGTTTGAAACCATTTTAGCTTCAATCGGCTCTCCTGCATCCATCCCTAGCTTACTAAACATAGCCTTCATGTTAGGTGGCATAAAGATACGCATAAGGTTGTCATCTAAAGACAAGTAAAAACGCGAAGAACCTGGATCGCCCTGACGACCGGCTCGACCTCGTAGCTGGTTATCAATACGTCGACTTTCATGACGCTCGGTACCGAGAATAGCGAGACCACCTGAGTCTTTAACGGCCTGCTGACGGATAGCCCAAGTTTCTTTAGTTGCTTGAATTTCGGATTCGCTCGGGTCTTTTAGATTGGCTATCTCAGCGTCTAAGTTACCGCCTAACACGATATCTGTACCACGGCCGGCCATGTTCGTTGCAATGGTTACTGAACCGGGCATACCCGCTTGCGCAATAATTTGTGCTTCGCTGTCGTGTTGTTTAGCGTTAAGTACATTGTGTTTCACTTTCGCTTTTTTAAGGGCGTCTGAAATTCGTTCAGAGGCTTCAACTGAAGCGGTACCAACAAGCACAGGCCGCTTAGCTTCAACAACTTTTTTAATTTCTTCAATAACCGCTAAGTATTTGTCGTTTTCGTTTAGAAACACCAGATCGTTTTCATCTTTTCGTGAAATCTCGCGGTTCGTTGGAATAACAACAACGTCTAAGCCGTAAATTTCACGAAGCTCAAACGCTTCTGTATCGGCGGTGCCGGTCATACCCGAAAGCTTGCCGTACAAACGGAAATAGTTCTGGAAGGTAGTAGAGGCTAACGTTTGGTTTTCTTTTTGGACATCTAAATGTTCTTTAGCTTCAACAGCCTGGTGTAAACCTTCGCTCCAACGTCGGCCCGGCATCGTTCGGCCGGTATGCTCATCAATAATAACCACTTGATTATCTTGTATGAGGTATTCAACGTCTTTTTGGAAAAGGTGGTGTGCACGAATGGCGGCCATAATGTGATGAAATAAAATCAGGTTACTAGGCGCATATAGGCTTTCGCCTTCCGGTAACAACCCTGCTTCTGTTAGCAACTGCTCTACATGCTCATGACCAATTTCAGTCAATTCTACACTGCGCTGCTTTTCGTCAATAGTGAAGTCACCGGGTACGGCGGGTTCGCCTTCTGTTTCTTCATAGCCACGCGTTAAACTTGGCACTAGCTTGTTTATTTCGATGTAACGGGCGCTTGAGTCTTCAGCTGCCCCAGAAATAATTAACGGAGTTCTGGCTTCATCAATTAAAATTGAGTCTACTTCATCGACAATAGCGAATGCGTGGCCACGTTGTGCTTTTTCTTCGATACTAAACGCCATGTTGTCACGTAGGTAATCGAAGCCAAACTCGTTGTTGGTGCCGTAAGTGATATCAGCTTGGTAAGCCTGTCGCTTGACTATCGGGTCTTGCTGCCCAATAACGATACCAACAGATAAACCTAATGCATTAAATAATGGCTCCATCCACTTAGCATCACGCTCGGCTAGATAATCGTTCACGGTAATCACGTGAACACCTTTGGCAGGGATAGCATTAAGGTAGGCGGCTAACGTGGCAACTAAGGTTTTACCCTCACCTGTTTTCATTTCAGAAACTTTGCCATGGTGCAGTACCATGCCGCCGATCATCTGAACATCGAAATGACGTAGACCTAGCGTTCTTTTACTGGCTTCACGCACTAATGCAAAGGCTTCACAGAGTAAGTCTTCTAGGGTTGCGCCATTTTGGAAACGCTCTCGGAATTCAAGCGTTTTCGCTTTAATATCATCGTCAGAAAGCGCCTCGAATTCGGGTTCAAGAGCATTAATGCTCAGCACAATCTTGTTCAGTCTTTTAACTTCGCGATCGTTCTTACTTCCGATCACCTTTCGAGCAATTGAGGTAAACATAGCAGCCAAATTCTGTAGTAATTTCAGTAGGTTATTGTTGGGGCTAACTATACAGATAGCAAGGGGCTATGTCTTTGGAATTATCAGGAAAAGTTGGCTTTTGCCAACTAGGTATACTTACTTAGAAGCGCGCAACACGATCGATGTATTTGGCGGGATCGACAGACTTACCTTGCAATAGCACTTCGAAATGCACGTGAGGGCCTGTTGAGCGACCTGTAGAGCCCATTAAGGCTATAACATCGGCCTTCTTAATAACATCGCCAACCTCAACTAACACTTCTTTGGCGTGAGCATAGCGTGTGACGTATCCATTACCGTGATTTATCTCTACGAGGTTACCGTAACCATAGCGCTCACCCGCCCAAGTAACGACTCCGGATGCAACTGAAACAATAGTAGAGCCGTCTTTGCCAGCAAAATCGACGCCGTCATGCCAAGCCAAATTACCGTTAAATGGATCATTTCGGTAGCCATAGCGTGAACTCATCCAACCCTTGCTAATAGGCCGTCCGGCTACAAATGTTTCGCTTTGAATTTTACGATCGCCAAGCAGCGAGTTAAGTACACGTAACTGTTGCTCTCGGTTTTCTATTTGAAGACCAAGCTCATTAAGTACATCTACAAAATCGGGTGGATTTGCTTCTACTGAACTAGATTCTGGCCCACCGACTGCGGGGGGCATGGAAAAATCAAATTCGCCTTCGTCTAGGTTGGCTACATCAACCAAACGCTCACCAAGTGCGTCTATTCGAGTTAACCGAGCTTGCAGCTCAGCCAAACGAATACGCAATGCGTTGATTTGTTCTTCGGTGTAAATCTGGGTTTTTTCTAATTCAATCGCTTGCAGCTTTACTCTATCGGCCCAAGCGTTTGCTGCTTGGGAGTCGATAATAACAATTTCATCTGGTGCAAATAGACGATAGCCACCATAACCTAGTGCAGATACCATTACCAAGACGAACAAAAACACAGGCGCCAACAGCCATGAAGAGACCATTCTAGAGCGACCATGTTTACGACTGACGATAATAATATTCATTTACAACTATACCTAATCAAATGACTGGGGCATAAGCAATGGGTAATTGCTCAACCTCATTGTTTTCAAAGGTAGCATACTCCCAGCAATCTGGCTTAGAGAGTAATTCACGTAACAACAGATTATTTAGGCCATGGCCTGATTTATAACCCACAAACCGACCTATTAAGCTGTGTCCTAATAAGTATAGATCACCGACTGCGTCAAGGATTTTATGCTTTACGAATTCATCTTCGTAGCGCAAGCCATCTTCATTAAGCACTCGATAATCATCGACCGCAATTGCGTTCTTTACGCTTGCACCAAGCGCCAAGTTATTGGCTCTTAAATACTCAAAATCACGCATAAAGCCAAAGGTTCGGGCGCGAGCCACTTCTTTGACGAATCCGGAGGTAGAAAATTCGAATTGCGCGTGCTGCGTTCGATTTTTAAATACTGGATGGTCAAAATCGATTGTAAAATCTATGTTAAAACCGCTATAGGGCTCAAAACGGGCGATTTTGTCGCCATCTTGAACACTGACCGTCTTAAGTATTCGGATAAATTTCTTAGGTTTGTCTTGCTCAACAATCCCTGCTGATTGCAATAAAAAGACAAAAGGGCCGGCACTGCCATCCATAATAGGAATTTCAGCAGCGCTGACTTCAATATAGGCATTATCAATACCTAAGCCAGCACACGCAGACAGTAAATGTTCGACCGTGTCGATGCTTGAATCACCGTTAACCAAAGTCGTAGACAGGGTTGTATCGCCCACATTCAGGGCATGAGCGCGTATTTCGACTGGTTTTTCTAAGTCAGTTCTAACAAATACGATCCCTGTCTCAACCGGAGCAGGTTTTAATGTAAGATACACTTTTTGACCGGAGTGAAGACCCACTCCAGTCGCCTTAATTGTGTTCTTTAAAGTTCTTTGATTAACCATTACGTGACTCGTAACCACACTTATAGATTCACTAGCCCTGTATTCTAACAGAACAAGCTCCTCGAACAAAAGTAACCGGCCAGATAAAATTAATCGGCTTGTCGGCGCAAGAAAGCTGGAATATCAAGATAGTCCAAATCTTTCGCGCCTTTAACAGGCTTTTCATCTCTATTACTGGTCGCTGAAGAAGCTGCAGCATCCATTGAACGACTAATCGTCGGACGCTCCAATTTCTTATAGTCTACACTACCGTCAGCTTTACGAGTGTTATCTACCGCAACTTTAGGCTTATTAATTGTTGCTGGCTGCGCTTCGCCAATACCTGTGGCTACGACAGTTACTCGGATCTCATCGCCCAACTCTGGGTCAATTACAGTACCGACAACCACGGTCGCATCTTCAGAGGCAAAGTCTTCAATCGTCATACCGACTTCACTAAACTCGTCTAAGCCTAGATCAACTCCAGCAGAAACGTTAACTAAAATGCCTTTTGCGCCATATAGATCAACATCCTCTAATAATGGGCTTCTTATAGCCATTTCAGCAGCACGCTGCGCTCGGTTTTCACCAGAAGCGCGACCAGAGCCCATCATCGCCATACCCATTTCAGACATTACTGTGCGCACGTCGGCGAAGTCTAAGTTGATGGTACCAGGACGAACAATGAGATCAGCGACACCCTGAACTGCATTTAACAGAACGTTGTTAGCTTCTGCAAACGCATCAACCAGTGTGACTTTTTTACCTAGCACTGACAATAGCTTTTCATTGGGAATAGTAATCAATGAATCAACGTGTTGGCGCAATTCATCAAGCCCTTCATTCGCAATTTTCATCCGGCGCTTGCCTTCAAAAGGAAATGGCTTGGTGACAACGGCCACGGTTAAAATACCCAATTCTTTAGCGATTTCAGCAACAACCGGTGCAGCGCCCGTGCCTGTACCACCACCCATTCCGGCGGTAATAAAGACCATATCTGCGCCTTTCATAATTTCTGCGATTTTTTCACGATCCTCTAGTGCAGATTGGCGACCAATTTCTGGGTTCGCGCCTGCGCCTAGCCCGCGTGTAATTGTTTGTCCAAGCTGCACCTGTATTTCAGCATTGACACTGCGAAGCGCTTGAGCATCTGTGTTCGCACAAATAAACTCAACCCCTTCAACTCGGGATTCAAGCATGTGCTTAACAGCGTTACCGCCGCCACCGCCACAACCAAATACTTTAATAACCGCACTTTGTGGTTGATCATCTACCAAGGTAAATAGATCACCGCTCTTGGTTTCATTTTCAAATTGAGACATATCCTACTCCTTACTATTATTTTAAGTGCCGCCTGACCGACACTGATTTTTTACTACTAAAACGTATTCGCAATCCAGTTTTTAAACGACTCCCAACCGGACTGCTGGTGGTGGTGTTTATGTTTTTGCTTGTGCTTTGCTTTTGATGGTAACTTTTTACCTGAGTGCAACTGCTGCAACGCGTATTGCAACAAACCTACACCGGTGGCATGAATAGGATTATTCACAACGTCTGATAAACCAGACATGCCTTGAGGTGATGCCAATCGGACCGGCACATGGAAGACTTCTTCAGCCAATTCAACCGCGCCTTCCATTTTCGCTGTGCCACCTGTCATAACCAGACCCGCTGGAATCATGTCTTCGAAACCACTGCGTCGTAGTTCTGATTTAATTAACGAAAACAATTCTTCATAACGAGGTTCTACTACTTCCGCCAATGCTTGTCGCGTTAACTCACGCGCACTGCGGTCGCCGACACTAGGTACTTTTATAGTTTCGCCTTCTCCAGCTAGTTGAGACAAGGCACAAGCATATTTGATTTTTATATCTTCAGCGTGTTGCGTAGGTGTCGCAAAGGCCATTGCAATGTCATTTGTCACCTGATCGCCTGCAATTGGAATTACCGAGGTATGACGAATTGCGCCCTCTGTAAATATAGCGATATCGGTTGTACCACCACCAATGTCTACCAAACAAACGCCCAACTCTTTTTCGTCATCGGTTAATACTGCTTGAGCGGAGGCAAATTGTTCTAAAATAATTTGGTCTACATCCAGCCCACAACGTCGAATACATTTGTCGATATTTTGAACTGCATTTTGCGCCGCCGTGACCATGTGCACTTTCGCTTCTAGGCGAACACCAGACATACCCAAAGGTTCTTTAATACCTTCCTGACTATCAATTATGTACTCTTGTGGTAGTACATGCAGAATGCGTTGGTCCGCAGGAATTGCGACAGCACGCGCGGCATCAATCACTCTTTCAAGGTCTGCCTCAACCACTTCTTTATCTTTGATAGCAACAATGCCATTACTGTTTAAACTACTAATATGACTGCCAGCAATTCCGACATATACCGAGTGAATATCACAACCCGACATAAGTTCTGCTTCTTCAATAGCACGTTGAATGCTTTGGATCGTTGATTCAATATTTACAACGACGCCTTTTTTCAGTCCGCGAGAAGGGTGTGATCCTAGCCCAACTATTTCTAGGCCACCTTCTGCTGTCACTGTTCCGACAATGGCAACGACTTTAGATGTACCGATATCTAAGCCAACCAGCATTTGTCCTTTCAGCGGTGATGTCATTGTTGCACCTCAATTTCTTCATTTTCATGATACAAAATGGCTACGCCATTTGGGTACCGAGCGTCTATCGACTTTACGTGGTCCAATTTATCGTGCGCTTTGATTACATCTACAACGCGCCTCGATCTTTCTAATACATTCCGATCACCTAAAGCTATATTTATGCCATCGGTAATCTGCAATTCCCATGCACCCCTAGAGTGCAATGTTACCTTCTTTACTTGGGAGTCGACACTGTCGATAACCCTTGAAAACTGTAAATAATGTTCCATGACCTCTAGTGCTTTTTGTTCTGGTCCATTTAACTGCGCTAATGTCATTTCAGTAACCGGTCGCTCCAAAGCCAAACCTTCACTGTTTAAAACTCGCTGGCCATTCCAAAGTGCAACTGGCTGATATTCTGTTACCGATACAACTAAGGTATCCGGCCATTTTTTACCTATTGCAGCACTTGATATCCAGGGTAAGCGCTGCACTGCTATTCGTACTTCTTCAACGTCGGTTACGAGTAAACTTTTCCCGATAAACGGCGCCACTACATATTGAAAATCTTCGTTATTTTGATAAACCAACACTGAGTCTAAACTTACTTGCTTAACCGGCATTGGTGTCCAACTAATTGGACCAATATGACTGCCGCCCACCAACAATGCACTCACAAAAAGCATGACAATTAACCCCAACCCTATTGGCTTTAACCAAGGTTTGATGTCTATCGGCGACTGCCTCCGTGTAGCGCCTTTGCTTTTACGTTTTTTTGCTGCCAACCTGCTACCTAAATTGTATCAATTATGTTTTTCATTAACTGCGCGGTGGTCCAACCTTTTGCACGCGCAGACATCGGCACCAAACTATGGCTCGTCATGCCAGGAATCGTGTTTACTTCCAAAATAAACAGCTCTCCTTGATGATTCATCATTAAATCCACTCGGCCCCAACCATGACAACCCAATGCATCAAAAGCAGACTTGGCGACATTTTGCACATACTGTTCTTGCTCATCAGATAAACCACTCGGGATATCGTAAATAGTGTCGTCGCTTATATATTTAGCTTCGTAGTCATAAAACTCTGTAGTCGACTTCATCGACACAACTGGCAATAATTCATCACCAACAATACCCACGGTGTACTCTGGTCCGTCTATAAATTGTTCGACCAATATGTCTGTATCGTATCGCAAGGCTATTTCAACTGCTGGTACAAGCTCTTCTTTACTATTAACCCGACTAATTCCAATACTTGAGCCTTCCGTCGCTGGCTTAACAAACACCGGATAAGTTAGCGTCGTTTCTGCTTCCTTTGCTGCAGCTACAGAGTTAACAACAATACAATCAGCGGTCGGCAAACCCGCAGCTCGAAATATTTGTTTGCTTCTATATTTATCCAAGGCGATTGCAGAGCCAATGACGCCACTACCGGTAAATGCATAACCATGCCACTGTAAAACGGCTTGCAAAGTACCGTCTTCGCCAACACCGCCATGCAATACTGGAAATACTACATCGGGCTTTTGCTCTTTTAACCATGGAACAAGCATTTCCGTATCAAGCATATCTAAACTGACCACTTCGTAGCCAGCTTCTTTAAGCCCTTCTATTACCGTTTGGCCACTCATCAAAGCGACATCGCGCTCTGAAGACATTCCACCATAAATAACAGCAACTTTATTCATCAACTTTAAACCCTAATTGGCTATTTGCTATTCGCAATGACAAAGCACCTACATCACCGGCACCTTGGGTTAACAATAAATCACCGTCTTGCAATACATCAGTGAGTATCGAGAATATTGATTCTTTATCTTCAACAAATATTGGATCAACCCGACCACGCTGGCGAATACTACGGCATAAACTTCGGCCATCGGCACCCGCAATTGGGTCTTCACCTGCGCTATAAATGTCGAGTAGAATTAATACGTCCACTTGCGATAGTACTTCAACAAAATCTTCATATAGGTCACGAGTCCGCGAATAGCGATGAGGCTGAAACACAGCAACTAAGCGACGTTCTGGCCAGCCCGTTTTTATGGCTTCAAACGTCACAGCAAGCTCCCGAGGATGGTGACCGTAGTCATCCACCAACATCACCTGACCTTTTGGCGTATCAAAATTACCATTGACCTGGAAACGTCGACCTACACCATCAAAATTTTTCAAACCATTCACAATCGCTTCGTCAGTCACGCCTTCATCAGTGGCCACGGCAATTACCGCCAGTGCATTCAACACGTTGTGATCGCCTGGCATTTTTAATTCAACTTCAAGCTCTGGTTTATTGGGTCGTTTAACTGTAAAGAGCGTCACTAACCCTTGTTTGCGGATATTAACGGCCTGCACGTCGGCATCGTCTTTTAAACCGAATGTCATCACAGGTCGATTGATGCGCGGCATGATCGACTGGATATTTTCGTCATCTGAGCACAAAACAACCAAACCATAGAATGGGACGTTGTGCAAAAACTCTACATAGGCGTTCTTAAGATTTTCAAAATCACCACCATAAGTACCCATGTGATCTGCATCGATATTAGTAACGATGGCCGTCATGGGTTGCAAATGTAAAAACGACGCATCGCTTTCATCAGCTTCTGCCACTAAGTACCGACTAGTTCCTATCCGTGCATTGCTGCCGGCACTGTTCAGCTTGCCACCAATAATGAAGGTTGGATCAAAATCCTCTCCGGTCATGACCGAGGCCATCAATGAGGTCGTCGTCGTCTTGCCATGCGCACCTGCAATTGCGATTCCATGCCGATAACGCATTAACTCAGCCAACATTTCAGCTCGGCGTACAACAGGAATACGGTGTGCAACTGCCCACTTAATTTCTTCATTCTCTTTATCGATTGCTGAGGAGACCACAACAACATCAGCACCAAGTACATAAGCTTCTTTATGACCAAAATTAATCACCATACCCAGTGTACTTAAACGCTCGGTTGTTGGTGTAGACTTAAGGTCAGTACCAGATATTTCATAGCCTTGATTCAACAATACTTCGGCAATACCGCACATGCCCACGCCGCCGATACCGATGAAGTGAATTCGTCGAATACGGCGCATTTCGGGAATAGGAAAACCAGATCTTCTCTCTGAGTTAAAAGTCATAACTGTTTCCCTACTACATTTTTAATGTGTTCAACCATAATTTCTGCCGAGTCTCTTATACCAATATTCCAAGCATTGTCTGCTCGAGCGACTAATTCATCGCGATGTTCCTGCCAATACTGCAATCTCTGCGCTAACTTCTCAGCAGTAAGTGTTTTTTGCTCTAACACTTCAGCACAATTAGCATCACTGAGCCATTGAGCATTTTTATATTGTTGCTTGTCGCCATGCCAAGGGTACGGTATTAAAATGGACGGCAGACCGACCGCAGCTAATTCCGATACCGTTGAAGCCCCGCTTCTCGCAACTACTAAGTCTGCCCATGTGTAAGCGTCATGCATGTCTTCAATAAATTCGCTTACTGTGGCATCAGGTTGGATGTAACCTTTGCTGACTGATGCCTTTTTACCCTTACCTGTTTGATGCCAAATTTTTATTTCTGATGACAATAGTGATACTGCCTTCGGCATTAATTCGTTAATGGCTTGTGCGCCTAAAGAGCCACCTAAAACTAATACTTTTAACTTTTGAACTTTTGCTGTCTGACGAGTTGACGGCAGCGGTAAATTAGTCAAATTTTTACGAACCGGATTACCCACAATTGGATGTTGCTCCGCAAACGTATTTGGAAATGCTTGCAAAACCAAGCTGGCACTTTTAGCCAATTTTTTATTTGTCAGCCCTGGCGTGCCATTTTGTTCATGTAACACTAAAGGAATATTTAACCAAGTCGCCATTAACCCACCCGGAGCTGAAGGGTATCCACCAAAGCCAACCACGGCATCTGGCTTTTCTTTTCTGAATAACCAAAAACATGCCCATAGAGAAAGCAGCAAATTGATAGGCGTCATAAGCTTGCGAAGTACACCGCCATGCCACGCTGACACAGGCAGCCCATGAAACTTATATCCAAGCTTCTCAACAATAGATTGCTCCATACCCCGTCGAGATCCTAACCATTGAACATGGTTACCATTTGCCTTTAATGCTTCAGCAACGGCAGCAGCCGGGAAAATATGCCCGCCGGTTCCTCCGGCCATAATCATGATATTCATTTAGCTACCTTCGCATCTGCCATTGCTAAGGTTTCGCCATACACTCTATTCACAATTGCGATTAACCCGATGCAGACAATTAAACTGGTGCCTCCGGCACTAATAAATGGCAACGTTAATCCCTTGGTCGGCAAAAGGCCGGTATTAACACCGATGTTAATGAAAGCTTGTAAGCTAAACAAAATACCGATGCCGTAACATACAAAGCCACCAAACAAGTTATTCTTCAATTCGGCTAAGCGACCAATTTTAAAAATACGTTTAATCATAATTGCGTAAACAAACAACAAAGCCAAAACGCCAACAAGCCCTAATTCTTCTGCAATAATGGCCACAATAAAGTCGTTATGTGCTTCTGGCAGATAAAATAGCTTCTGCATAGAATTGCCAAGACCCACACCGAACCACTCCCCACGACCAAAGGCGATAAGTGATTGAGTGAGCTGATAGCCACTACCATAAACATTTTCTGGTGCCCATGGATCCATAAAAGCTAACAGGCGAATTACACGGTAACTTTGTGAAAAGGCCATTATAGAAACAGCACCACAGGCTGCGATCATCGCCAAGAAAAACTGACCTGGTTTTACGCCACCTAAGAACAACATGCCCAAAATAGTGCCCATTACAACAACCACTGAACCGAAGTCAGGCTCTAGTAGCAACAAAGTCAACATCAAGCTTAAAACGAAAACTGGCTTCAAAAAGCCTGACCAACTGCTTATCACTTCGTCTCTACGTCTCACTAAATAAGCTCCGACATAGAGGATCATTGCAACCTTACCCAATTCAGACGGCTGAAAACCAATAGGACCTAAGTCTATCCACCGTCTACTACCCTTAATTTCTTGACCTATACCCGGTACCAAGACAATTGATAGCAGTAAAAAAGCAAACAGTAACAACAAAGGACTACTGTTTTGCCAAACCGACACAGGAATCACTGAAATGATTCCCGCGAAAACCAAACCTAAAACCAAATAAACGCTATGGCGTAAAACAAAGTGATATGGAATACCAAACATCTGCTGACTTACATCAACACCGGCAGAGCCAATCATGACTAAACCAAATAACAGCAATGCCGCACAACTACCCAGCAATACTTTATCTGGTTGCCACATCGGCTGATAAGCTCGTGCTAAACGATCATTTACGATAGGGAAGCTAACTTGCGCAGTCATGCGTTTGCCTCCACCCATTGAACAAAGGCATTACCGCGATGCTCAAAATTATCGAACTGATCGAAACTGGCGCATGCAGGTGACAACAATACAATGTCACCTGGTTGAGCAATATTTTTTGCCAACTTCATCGCTTGATCCATTGACTCAACGCGCTCACTTCTTACGATTAACGCATTGAGTGAGGGTGCATCTTCACCAAAGCAATAAACCATTTTACAAACTCGTTCGCATGCTTCTATTAGTGGGCTAAAATCTTGATTCTTACCCTGCCCGCCCAGCAAAAGAATGATGTTTTTAGTCGCTAGCCCTAAGCCACTTATAGCTGCTAAGGTAGAACCAACATTGGTTGCCTTAGAATCGTTGAAGTAGCTGACTCCATCAACGTTGGCTATTTTTTCACAACGATGCGCTAAACCAGTAAATTCTCTCAAGGCTAGCAACGTTGCATTTCGATCATTGCCAATTGCATCGGCAATTGCGATCACAGCCATGGCATTGCTAATGTTGTGCTCGCCGGGTAAGGCTATTTCTGTAACATCAATAATGTTGCTAAAGCCTTGAACAATATAGCGTTGATTATTTTCTTCACGAACTCCGTACTGACCTAAATCGGGCTCATTTAATGCAAAAGAACTTACTTTTACACTATCGGGCACTAAAGGTGCCGTCATAACATCGGCTCGGTTATAAATAGCGTGCTTGGTACCAAAGTAAACACGCTGTTTCGCTTGTTGGTATTGAGCCATAGAAGCATAACGATCAAGATGATCTTCGCTAACATTTAAGATGCATGACACATCGGCATTCAACTTTGGCAGCAACTCTAACTGAAAACTGGATAGCTCCAATACAGCCACATCAAAATCATCGTCAACAAAGTTCAATACAGCATTGCCAATATTGCCGCCTATCAACGCTTTTTGTTCGCCATTGGCAATAGCAACTCCCAACCAGCGCGTTACAGTAGATTTCGCGTTGGAGCCGGTAATCGCAATGACTTTGCCAGAAAACTCATTTAAAAATAGCTCTATATCACTGGTGACTTGAGCACCATTTTCAACGGCACGTTTTATTTCTGGTGTAGCCAAAGCCACACCTGGGCTCATCACTAGTGTTGTAGCTCGGGCCAAAAAGTCTTCGTTAAAGCCACCGGTGATCACTTCAATCTGCGGAAATTCCAGTTGCATTTCGCTTAAACCAGGAGGGTTAATGCGACTGTCGATTACTGAAAATGATTTTCCACGCGCAGCAAGATAGCGCACACAGGACATGCCTGTGAGACCTAAACCAACAACACAATAGTGTTTGTCTGCTGCAATTAATGTCATATCAACGAATCTTCAATGTTGCTAAGCCAACTAAAACCAGAAAGACGGTAATTATCCAAAATCGGACAATAACACGAGGTTCTGGCCACCCTTTTAATTCAAAATGATGATGCAATGGTGCCATTCTAAAAATACGCTTACCGGTAAGCTTGAATGATGCAACCTGCAATATTACTGAGACAGTTTCCGCTACAAACACACCGCCCATAATAAATAAAACCAATTCTTGTCTAACGATGACAGCGACTACACCTAGAGCAGCGCCTAAACTTAACGACCCAACGTCACCCATAAAAACTTGAGCCGGGTATGTGTTAAACCACAAGAAACCTAATCCTGCGCCGACCATTGCCGCGCAAAATACAATTAGCTCACCCACTCCTGCAACATAGGGAATTTGTAAATACTGAGAGAATACTGAATGGCCTGTTGCATAAGCAAAGACACCAAGCGCACCACCCACTAAAACAATAGGTAAAATTGCTAGCCCATCAAGACCATCGGTTAAGTTCACGGCATTAGAGGTACCAACGATCACAAAGTAAGCCAGAACAATAAACATGGCGCCCAAAGGAATAGCGATACTTTTGAAAAACGGTACAAACAAAGTGGTTTGATTTGGGGTATCGGCACAGTAAAACAAAAAGACGGCCGCACCAAAACCAATAATGGATTGCCAAAAGTATTTATACTTGGCCGACAAGCCTTTGCTGTTGCGTTGTACCACCTTACGGTAGTCATCTACCCAACCTATCCAAGCAAAACCTGCAGTCACAATAATGGTCACCCAAATATAGCGGTTGCTTAAATCAGCCCATAACAATGTCGAAATTAATATGGAAATAATAATCAGCGCACCGCCCATGGTTGGCGTGCCGGCCTTAGTCAAATGTGATTGTGGCCCATCACTGCGAACTGCTTGACCTATTTGGTTTTTCTTTAATAGTCGTATTAATTTTGGACCTAGTATCAATGAAACAATGAGTGCGGTTAACACACTAAAAATAGAACGCAGGGTTAGGTACTGCAGAACTCTAAAGCCGGCATCAAATTGCTCTAAAAACGGTGTTAACCATACAAACATTAGTCGTTCCTCTTTAAGACATCTACAACACGTTCCATACCTGCAGAACGAGATCCTTTAACCAACACCGCTGTTGTACTTTCTAATTTTGAAGGCAAAACCGCTAATAAATCTGACATACTTTCAAAGTGGTGACCGCCGAATGCATCTGTAATATGAAAAGCATGACGACCGACACTCCAAATATTTTTTACTTTGCCGCGCGCATAATCACCCACGTTTCGATGATGATTAGTAGACTCTTCACCTAATTCACCCATATCACCCGCAATGAGTAAGGTGTCATCGCCAAGTTGCTCTAGAACATCAATGGCTGCCATAAATGAAATAGGATTCGCATTGTAGGCATCGTGTATAAGCGCACCACCATGCTTAGATTCAAGCGGCTGCAAACGCCCCGCTTCTGGCTGCATTTTGCTTAAGCCTTCGGCAATGTCCAAAGACGATACACCGGCAAGCCAAGCTGTTGCTGCAGCAGCCGCGGCATTCATTGCCATGTGCATTCCAAACATACCCCAACTCACTGAAATATCACCATCAGGTAGCCCAAGCGTAAACTCGCTGCCATACGAAGAAGCGCTGTAACTTAATAAGCAAACGTCAGCGTCTGTATGTTTACCAAAGCTCACCACTTTACGATCGCCTGCACGTTTGAGCCATTGACCAAAATGCGGGTCATCTTGATTTAAAACACACCCACCTTCTAAGTCAGTTCCATCAATTATTTCACCTTTGGCTTTGCGAACACCATCTAAACCGCCAAAACCTTCGGTATGCGACTCACCTGCATTAAGCAATAAACTTATATGAGGTTTAGATATTTGGCATAGCCAATCAATTTCACCTTGAGCACTAGCACCAAGCTCTAGCAATACGCGCTGATGATCTTCAGTGAGTGCAAACCAAGTTTTAGGCACACCAATATCATTATTGAAGTTGCCTTCAGTGGATAACAAACCAGGCTGCATCGAAAATATTTCTTTTAACATCGCGCGTGTGGATGTTTTACCCACACTGCCAGTTAACGCGATAACTTGACCACTAAACGCTTCACGAATAATTTGCGCAATGTAACCTAGCGCTTGTCGAGTATCTTTCACTAATACTATCGGTAACTCGCTTTCAACCGCGGATGAAACAATAAGTGCCACAGCACCTTTTTCCGTCGCTGCTTCTATATAACCGTGCCCATCGAAGCTTGGGCCCTTAAGTGCAACATATATATCACCTGCTTGTAGCGTACGAGTATCTGTTGATATCCGAATGATTTCTTGATCTCCACCCATTAACTCGCCACCACATTTTCTGGCCAAATCAGACAACATAGGTTTACTCCACATCTCGTGTTTCCTCCCACAATTGAACTGTCTCTTGGTCTGAAAAAGTGTGCCGAGCACCACCGATTTCTTGATAGTTTTCGTGACCTTTGCCGGCAATCAGAATGACATCATCTTGCTCGCACCAATCCAGGGTTTTCAAAATAGCTTCTTTACGATCGGCAATAATTCGGTAATCGGCTTGATCACTAAAGCCCGTACACACGTGCTCTATTATTTTGGCAGATGACTCATTTCGCGGGTTGTCGTCCGTTACCACTATAAAATCGGCACCGGCCTCTGCTGCGGCCGCCATTTGAGAACGCTTACCCGTATCACGATCACCGCCACATCCAAAAATAACACCTAATCGACCAGAAACATGTTCACGACATGCTTTTAAGGCATTGGTCAGTGCGTCTGGTGTGTGGGCATAATCTACAACTACGGCTGGCGCATGAGGCATTCGCATCATTTCCATTCGGCCATGAACCGAGTGCGTATTTGAAATAACTCGAGCAGCGGTATTAATGGGTATACCTTCTGCAAGTAGCACAGCGAAAGCCGCCAGTGCATTACTTAAATTAAAGCGACCTAACAGGCGCAAGTTTAAATCAACATGACCAAACTCTGTTTCAACCGTGGCATCAATACCCGCTGAGTGCGGACGAATGGAAGTTGCACAGATATCTGCAGTTTGTTCAATTCCGTAGGTCCAAATTCGATCGGCCTTGACTTGACTTAAATGATCTCGAGCCCATTGATCGTCAATATTAACAATTGCATTTTTTAGGCTAGGCCACACCATTAACTTCCACTTGGCGTTGCCATAAGCATCCATAGTGAGGTGATAATCTAAATGGTCACGGCTTAGATTTGTAAACACCGCTGTAGAAAAAAGCACGCCATCTACACGACCTTGATCAAGCCCATGCGACGAAACTTCCATGGCACAAAACTCTGCGCCTTGTGCTCTCTGTCTTGCTAATTCTTTATGCAGTCTGACGACATCTGGCGTTGTATTTAGAGTTTCAGATAATTGTCCCCATAAACCCTGGCCGTTTGTGCCGATAATTCCACAACGCTTTCCGAGATAATCAAGCGCTTGAGCAACGTACTGGCAGGTCGAAGTTTTACCATTGGTTCCCGTGACTCCAATCATTCTCATTTGTTCAGTTGAGCTGTTATAAAATGAATGCGTGAGTGCACCTAATCGTTCTTTTAAATTTTCGACGACACAGACTGGAACTGATTTGTGAAATTCGATTGGCTTTTCACACAACACCGCGCTGGCACCATTTGCGATCGCATCATCAATAAAATCATGGCCATCAACTTTAAAACCTGCGAGTGCAATAAAAATGGTATTCCGTGTCACTTCGCGACTGTCTATTGTTAGCTGACTCGCTTGAATGCCAGCTAAGTCTGGGCACTCTGGCAACCACTCCATCATCGATTTCATGAGCGATATCCTTGAGCCAGTAACGGGGTCTTATCTGGTTTTATACCCAACAAAGGTAATGCTTGCTGCATAAAGCCTTTAAAAATAGGCGCTGCAACTTCACCACCATAATATTGATCTTCAGGAGGTTCGTTTATTACCACAACAGTCACAATTTCAGGGTTATCTGCAGGCGCTATACCGACAAACGACGATAAGTATTTTGAATCGTCATAGCCGGCACTACCTACTTTATGAGACGTACCCGTTTTACCCGCAACACTGTACCAATCAAGATTCGCACGCCGTGCTGTACCGCCTGGCTCGACCACTGTTTTCATCATATCAATAACCGTTCTAGCCGCCGCAGGTGAAACCACCTGAGTCACATAATCTGGGCTCGGCGAATCTTTAATAAGTTTTGCATAAACGCGCTTTCCGTCATTCGCCAATGTTGCGAAAGCCTGCGCTAAATGCAAAGGCGTAATTGCCATGCCATAACCATATGAAAGCGCACCTTGAGTCACTTCATCCCAATTTAACGGACTAGGGATTGAGCCGGTTGCTTCACCTGGATAGCCCAAGCCAATAGCATCACCTAAACCAAAATCATAAAGCGTCTGCCAATAGGTTTGCTTTGGAATATCGGCCGATAGTCGTGCAATACCAACGTTACTGGATTTTTGAATAACCTCAGTCGCTGTTAACGTGCCGTAGTTTCGGAAGTCACGAATTGAAAAACGTCCTAGTTTCATGTAACCAGGGCTAGTATTTATTTTCGTATTCTTACCCACTAAACCTGCATCTAGTGCGATCGCCATAGTAATCGGCTTCATCACTGAGCCGGGTTCAACCAAGTCGGTAACCGCTCTATTGCGTAAGGCCGATGGGTCTAGTACTGAGCGGTCATTTGGGTTGTAACCGGGCTGATTTACTAGTGCCAATATTTCACCGGTATGAATATTCATCACCACAACCGAGCCAGATTTCGCACCAAAACTGGCTATGGCCTGCTTTAATTCTCTATAAGCTAAGTATTGCAAACGAAGATCAATCGTTAAGCTTAAGTTTTTACCCGGATGAGCAGCGGTTAACTCACCAACATCACGAACAGACCGTCCGAGTAAATCTCGAACTACTTCTTTTTTACCAGATACTGCCTGCAATTGAGCATCAAACGCCAACTCAACGCCCTCTTGGCCTTGATCATCAACGTCAGTAAAGCCGACCACGTGAGAAACGACTTCGCCTGCGGGGTAATAACGCTTATATTCTGACTGGCCATAAACACCCGGTAGATTTAGCTCAATAATTTTATTTGCAGCTTCAGGCGTCATATGGCGCTTAACATACATAAAGGCGCGATGCTGCTCGGCTCTGGTTTTAAGAACTTTACTTGAAACACCCACTGCTTTCGCTAGCGCAGGAATATCTTCTGCTTTTATCTCACGAGGATCCGCCCAAATAGAAATAACCGGCGTACTGACTGCCACAGGATCGCCATTACGATCCGTTAACATACCGCGCGGCGCATTTATTACTTCGACACGCTGCCACCGTGAAGTACCCTCAGATATTAGGAAATCTTTTTGCAACACCTGCAAATAGACCACGCGCCAAACTAATGCCGCTAGCAAAGCTAGCAACACTATCTGCGCGGTCATATATCTCCAGCGGGTTTGCACCATGCTACCGTTTCCCATTGAGTTCTTTTATATCCTTTATGTCATCTAAACTAGGCAAGTACATTTTCAGCTCGCTTCGAGCAATACGCTCTACACGTGATGGCGAAGAAAAAGCACTTTCTTCAAGTAGTAACTTTGCCCATCGATCTTCCAAACTTCTTTGCTCACTTCTAACTTGCTCTAATAGAGCAAACTGCTGTCGAGAATGGTATGTATTAACTATTAAGCCAAAACTCGTTACCAATACGATTGCTATTTCAGCAAATAAAACCGCCCTCGCAGCCCAACTATTTTTCATCACTAAAGCCTAACGGCAGCTCTTAACGTCGCACTTCGAGAGCGTACGTTTTGCTCAACTTCTGCAGTACTTGCTTTCTTTGATTTAAACAAAGGCTTCATTGTTATATCTAAATCGGCTTCAAGCACTGGTAATCCGGGTGGTAATTCAGGACCTTTTTCTTGGCGCTTTATAAATTGCTTTACCATTCGGTCTTCTAAACTATGGAATGTTATAACGGATAAATGACCGCCAGTTTTAAGTAACTCAACAGAATCAGCCAAAACCGTTTCGAGCTCTGTTAACTCACCATTTAAATGAATTCGGATCGCTTGAAACGATTTGGTCGCTGGGTGCTTTTTATGATCCCATTTAGGATGAGCGACCTTAATAATTTCAGCCAATTCTAAGGTTGTCGTAATGGCTTGGGCTTCACGCGCGGCGACAATTGCTTTAGCAATACGCCGACTAAAACGCTCATCACCATACTGATAAAGAACGTTAGCAAGGTCCGTTTCACTTACGGTTGCAACCCACTGTGCAGCGCTTAACCCTGTGGTTGGGTCCATTCGCATATCTAAAGGCCCATCAGCGCGAAAACTAAAGCCGCGCGCAGCGTCATCTAATTGAGGTGAAGACACTCCAAGGTCGAGTAAAATGCCAGAAACTTGGCCAAGTAAACCTTCTTTGGCTAGCTCTTCTTTCATTTGAGCAAAACCAAAGTGCATGACTCGCACTCTTGAATCTTCTTGTGCCAATGCATTTGCAGAAGCGATCGCTAACGGATCTTTATCGAAGACATACAAAATAGAATCGGCATCAAGCTGCGATAGCAATAGCCGACTATGACCACCACGCCCAAAGGTGCCATCAACATAAACACCACCACCACAAAAAACCGCATCAACGGTTTCATGCAACATGACAGTTTCATGTGAAAATACAGGCTGCGTCATAGTGAAATTTGCTCCAACTCGGCGGTCATGCTGGCATCATCGCCAGCTTCATCAATGTATTGATCTCGTGTTTGTTCCCATAGCGCTTCAGACCACAACTCAAACTTGTTGCCTTGCCCTACTAGCACTACCTTTTTATCCAGTTGCGCGTATTCGCGTAGTGGTCCAGCGACTAGCAATCGGCCGGCGCTGTCGATGTCTACATCGGTCGCGTGACCAATCAATAATCTCTGAATACGACGGGCTGGCTTACTAAAGCTGGATAAAGCTGAAATTTTTTCTTGAATAACTTCCCATTCTTTCAATGGGTATATAAGTAGGCACTTGTCTTCAGTATCTATGGTAATAACCATTTGATTACTAGCAACCGCTTCTAAGATTGCTCGGTAACGGCTAGGCACGGCAACACGCCCTTTAGCATCTAACGCTAAAGAGTGAACACCTCTCAACATAATGTTGTCACCCGTTGCCATATATTCCCCAGTCTAAATCGATAGTTAGTACCCACTAACATTCACAGGCGGACCACTTCAACCCACTTTTACCCACATTTCGACACTATAGTGCCCATATGAGTCACAAGCAAGTATTCACTTCTATCGAACACTATAAAAAACCCTTTAAAAACATAGAGTTAGGAAGTGGGTCACAAAACAAATTTGCAAGTTAGTAATCGCTAACAATGCAAAGACAAATAAGATTGGGGAGTTACGAGTGACAGTTAATGTAATACATTAAGTTCTAGAATTTTTTCGCCTAAGGAAAGCCAGAAATTATCTTATATGAAATAAGAGAGGGAAAAGCGCGAGTCGGCATGGCTCACTTTATGACTCATGGCACATTTGCACTGCGGCAAACATTACTTAACTTAGAGTCTGCTCCGCACATTAATGTAAAATGATATCGGCAAAGTGTGCACTCTGCAACGAACCAAGCAAGAGATTAAGATAAATATGCTAGGGCATAGGTCAACTAACCCGAGATCTGCGACGTTTATAAACGCTTGATCCCGACCCTCGCTTTAGTAACAATGCGTTTTTTAAAAAATAAACGATAAGGTTAGCTTCATGGAAAGAATTTTTGAACGGTTGATGTACGCGTCTCGCTGGGTTATGGCACCTATTTATTTAGGTTTAAGCCTTGTGCTAATTGCGCTAGGTGTAAAATTTTTTCAAGAAGTGATTCATTTATTTCCGATATTATTCAGCTTGACCGAAGTGGATTTAATTCTTGTTGTACTTTCACTAGTCGACATTGCCTTAGTAGGCGGCCTAATCGTAATGGTCATGTTTTCTGGTTATGAGAACTTCGTATCCAAGCTTGATATAGATGAAAACGATGAAAAATTGAGTTGGTTAGGTCAGCTCGATGCCAACAGTTTAAAAAACAAAGTCGCCGCTTCAATCGTTGCTATTTCTTCTATCCACCTACTAAAAGTATTTATGGATTTGAAAGAAAAAGATCCAGAAGTCGTTAAGTGGTACGTCATCATTCACCTAACGTTTGTATTTTCAGCGTTCGCGATGGGATATTTAGATAAAATAACTAAACACTCACATTAAACTCAAGTGCACTGGCATACTTAAAAAACAACTATAGTTGATTAGCTTAGAAAGGTGCCCCTTCCCTTGTAATCAAGGGAAGGGGCATAGTTTGAGCCAGCCGATAAGCCGGGTTCTGTCTTGGACAGTCATTCATCTAGCCGTAAAATCGCTCTTACGGTCAAGCAACCTACCCGGTTCCAGCGCGGGTCGCGCCCAATGGAACCCTATTTGGTCTTGCTCCAGGTGGGGTTTACCATGCCAATTCTGTTACCAGAATCGCGGTGCGCTCTTACCGCACCCTTTCACCCTTACCGACAAATAAATTTGCAGGCGGTCTACTCTCTGCTGCACTGGCCGTCGGCTTACGCCGCCCAGACGTTATCTGGCACCTTACCCTTTGGAGCCCGGACTTTCCTCCCCCTGCTTGCGCAAGCGGCGACTGTCTGGCTGACTCAGCGCAGCAAAATACCGATTTTTAGCACAATAGCAAGCTTATTCGTGATCAAAGCTTAAGATTAGATTGTAATAATCACGCTTATGACCGCCAAAAACCTTGGCTAAAATGGTCGCAGCTTTTTTAGGCGGCAAAGCTTGTTGAAGTTCTTTTGCCAATAAGATAATCGTTGGGTCGGTTAGTAGATCTTTTTCTTCTTCTACAAAACCACCCAAGACAACCACAAACTCACCTTTTTGCTGGTTTGAATCGGCCTGAACTTGCTCGAGCACTTCGCCTAACGTACCCCGCAACACGGTTTCGAAGTTTTTTGTTAACTCGCGCGCAACTGATACTGGCCGCTGATCTCCAAATACTAACACCATATCTTCCAGTGATTTTTCAATGCGATGGCTACTTTCATAAAACACCACCGTGCATTTTTGCTTTTCTAGCGCCTCGAAGCGCTTTATTCGAGCACTCGACTTACTCGGTAGAAAACCCTCAAACAACCAGCGATCGGTCGGTAAGCCTGCTACCGACAGTGCTGTCACAACCGCAGATACACCAGGAACTGGTACAACCCTATAGCCGGCAGCAATAACATGGTTCACCAACACGTAACCTGGGTCAGAAATTAACGGTGTGCCTGCATCGCTAATCAACGCTAACGATTGACCTTGAGCCAACCGCTCAATGATGGAATCTGCCTTTTGAGCTTCGTTATGTTCATGTAAAGCCATCATAGGTACCTTGGAGCCTATCGCTTCAAGTAAGCGACCACTATGGCGTGTATCTTCCGCACAAATAAGATCGACCTGACACAAAACCTGCCGTGCACGCTCGGTAATGTCATCTAAGTGACCTATTGGTGTCGATACAATGTAAATCTCACCGGATTTCACGTGTTTTTCAATCATAACCCTGCTGCTTTTATTAATGATTCATGACTTTTCACTCAATACTTGAGTAAAATGGTGCAAAATTTTAAAGACACTATTGATAACATCATGCGTAAAACTTATTGGTCACTGACAACGAAGCTAGTCATCCCAGCATTCATTGCCCTTATTGCTGGCTGTGCCACACAACAAGCGGTTTCTCCTGATGGTTTAGACGCTGATTTGGTATCAGACTCAACTGGAACCCAAGCGAGGATAAATCAGCAGCTGTCGGCTGTCGATGCGTTGTTAGATCTCAATCAAATAGATGAGGCTGAGTTATTGCTCGACGGTATTGTTTTCGATCAAATGAATACTGGCCAGCAAACACGCTACGCCCTTGCTCAGGCACATGTTGCGCTCGCGAATGGCGACGGCCAACAAGCACTAATTTGGCTCAGCGGCGAGTATGCCTATCTATTTGATGGTCTGCCACTCGACGATCAAATTACTATTGGCCTAGATCGCGCTACCGCTAACGAATATGCAGGAAAGCCACTAACAGCCGCGCGCGAACGTATTTTCTTAGCCCCACTTCTAGACGATGGCATGGCGCAACTCAACCACGATCAAATTTGGTTCAACTTACAGTTGGTGCCTGTTGAGCAAATACAATTACTCGCCAATCAAGAATCCAGCCCTGACTTAAATGGCTGGCTCAACTTAGCGCTCGTCGGGCACACTCAAAGTGATGATCTATACCAGCTGCTAGCAGGTATCGAACACTGGCAAAAGCAGCACCGCAGTCATCCAGCTGCAAAAAACTTGCCCGCCAGCTTGCAAGTACTCAGAGAAATAGCAGCATCTCAACCAACGCATGTGGGCGTACTACTGCCTTTATCGGGGCCTCTGGCCAATGCGGGTGTCGCCATTAGGGACGGCCTGCTAACCGCTTGGTATCAAGCACAGCAAAACGGCCAAGTTGTTCCTGAACTCAGCTTCTTTGACACGGCCTCAACCGACAATGTAGTCAACCTGTATAAGCAAGCCATAACCCGCGGGGCTCAGGCCATAATTGGCCCTTTAGCCAAATCAAAAGTATTGCAAATCAGCCAGGCTGATGAGCTCCCTATACCTGTTCTGGCTTTGAACTACGCCGACACCCAATCTCAAAAGCGTAACAACTTTTATCAATTCGGCTTAGCTCCTGAAGATGAAGCAATACAAATTGCGCATGATATTTGGCAAGAAGGCGTGCGAAATGTTTTGGTGCTAGCACCCAATAGTGACTGGGGGATTCGGGTTAGTGATGCCTTTATTGATACTTGGCAACGCCAAGGCGGCCTGATTGCAAACAAATCACTATTTAATGGCAGCCGACCAGATCTGTACCTTGGATCCATTAAATCAGCACTAAATATCAATACCAGTGAATTGCGTCATAACCAGCTACAGCGCCTACTTGGCTCACAACTGGTTTACGAGACTCGACGCCGGCAAGATATTGATGCGGTATTTATGCTCGCGTTTCCGGCTCAAGCACGCCAGCTCAAGCCCATTTTAGATTACCAGCGCGCATCCAACTTACCGATCATTGCAACTTCATCAGTTTATTCTGGCGTTAATGATAAAGCTCGCGATCAAGACATTGAAGGCATCCGCTTTGTTGAAACACCTTGGCGTCTAAGTTCAAACGATGAGAAAGCTCAAGTAAATGATGTGTTCCCCGACAGCTTGAATAACCATGCATCACTTGTCGCGTTGGGCCTCGATGCCTTTAAAATTTATTCACGCTTACCACAAATGTCCATATTCTCTGACGTTAGAATTAATGGCAACACCGGTACGTTAGCCATGTCAGAGTTAGGCAAAGTACAACGCACACTTGACTGGGCTGTTATAAACAAAGGCGTTGCAATGAAAGCCAACACTTCTGACTTTGTGGCCATTCCTTAATATGCAAGCCAGCCATCTCGCCACCGGAGAGGCAAGTGAACAAATTGCCGAAAACCATTTAATTGCTCATGGTTTAATAACCGTGGCGAAGAATGTTCGCTTTAAAGCTGGCGAGTTAGATTTAGTTTGCCTAGACGGTAAAGAGCTAGTCTTTGTTGAAGTTCGATTTCGAAAAAACGATACTTTTGGTAGCGCAGTGGAATCGGTTACGCGCCCAAAACAGCGCAAGGTAATAAAAGCTGCAGCTTTATTTTTACAGCAAAATCGTGAATGGGAAAAACACATCATGCGCTTCGATGTAGTTGGAATCGATTCAAACCATAAAGTCGACTGGATAAAAGGAGCCTTTTTGGCAACTGTATGACACCAAATGATATCATCGTTGAACAAATAGGTCTGTCACTTGAAACATTTCAAATGGCCGCTGAAACACTTTCAGAAATTCTTATTCAAGCAAGTGAGATAGCTTCCGATTGCCTAGTAAACGACGGCAAGCTCGTTGTTGCGGGCATGGGTGCTTCTGCCGCTAGCGGCAGTAATTTTGTTGCCAAACTGCAAAGTCAATTTGAGCGTGATCGACCCGGCTTACCGGCTTTATCTCTTTCGACCGACGGTATCGTTACCAGCGCTATCGCACATGAATTTGGCCCAGGTGAAATTTATGCTCGCCAAATTCGGTCTATCTGCCATAACCCAGATATTTTCATTGCTATAAGCTCTTCCGGAAAATCACCCGCGGTCATAAAAGCCATCCAGGCCGCTCATGATCAGGGCATTTCCGTCATTGCTTTTACCGGGAATAACGGCGGCGATGTCGCTACACTCCTAGATGAAAATGATATAGAGTTACGTGTAGACAGTGATCGACTTAGCTGTATTCAATTAACGCATCATATGCTATTGAATACACTGGTCGAGTTAATTGAGAATCAAATTTTTGGACACGAACTATGAACATTCGATTTTTATCGGCACTTGCTCTCATCTGTTTTTTAGCAAGTTGCACAACCATCAGCCGCAGTGTCGCTGATGGGCCTATAGAAGCAGATCCTGAAGGTCGTACTATGGGTGAAGTTATCGACGATAAAACTATACGTACACGACTAACAGTGAACTTAGAAAAGCTAGACCCGCGTTTTGAAAAAGCACACCTTAACATTCATGTTAATGCAGGCATTGTTTTGTTGGTTGGCCAAGTCCCAAGCGCCGACATGATTACAAAAGCAACAGACTTATTGCGCTCAGATAAGCAAGTTGTTGCTATTCATAACCACTTAACGGCAGAAAAAAATATCAGTGTAGGCTTAAGAACCAACGATAACTGGCTGGCATTAAAAACAAGATCTCGCATGTTTACGACCGACTACTTCCCTTCCTCTAAACTCGATATTGTTGTCGAAAAAGGCATTGTTTATATGATGGGTAGAGTTACCAAAGAAACGGCCAAACAAGCAGTAAATATTGCATCAGAAGTGAATGGTGTGCAAAAAGTGGTTGTGGTTTTTCAGACCATCCCTTGATTTAAGTCACACCAGCATTTAAATTCTCTTCTAGTCTTAAAGGTACGATTCCACCCTTAAACAAGGAGAAGTGGTCATGTTTAACCACAAACATATTATTGTTCTTTACGATGACGCCGAAGTTTGTGCGCACGCAGTAGACAAAGCAGCACAACTTGCTAAATGGTCTGGCTCACGGTTGACATTATTCGCCTGTGACTACAGCAGCTCTTTAACGGCCACTCACCCCCATACCGAAAACGCCCGCGATGCCTTTTTAACTCGGCTCAAAGAGAGCCTCGAACCACTAGCAAACATCGCTAAAGAATATGAGGTTGATGTTCTTACTGAAGTTGTTTGGGACAAACATTCCGGCGACGCCTTAATGACCTACCTAACTGGTAATCCGGCCGATCTAGTCGTTAAAGCAACTCACCATCAAAACGTCATACAACGCACCTTTTTCAGCCAAACTGACTGGGAGCTCATTCGTCATTGCCCGGTGCCTTTGCTCTTAGCTAAAAATTCTAAATGGCAAACACCTATGAATATTACCGCGGCTGTCGATCCAGTACGCACTAATGACAAGCCAGATTTTCTCGACGACAACATCATTAAATGCGGTATGGATATGCGCAGTTTAACACAAGCAAATCTGCACTTATTACATGTATATGACCCAACTCCATTGATGATTTATCTGGATCAGCCCGCGATAAACTCTACTGAAGTAGGCGAAGAAATACGTCAACAACACGCTCAAGCATTGGAAACCCTAGCGATATCAAAAGACATCGCAAAAGAATTCGCACACTTAGAAATGGGATCACCCGTTCAAGTTATTCCTGACTTCCTGTACGAGAACAACACTGACATGGTTATCATGGGTGCCGTTTCCCGCACAGGTCTTGAGCGTTGGCTGCTTGGTCATACAGCCGAAAAAGTCTTAGATCGCATTACCGTTGATATTCTTATCGCCAAGTAAATCCTGAATACCAGTCGACCTAGCCTAGTCGACTGGTACTATTTCTAAATACCAATTTAAATTTAAATCAACAAGCCCCCTAAAAGCTCATCGAATTGATGAACCTTCTTTGCTATTCCACTATTCTTAATTTTCAATAAGGTGTAGAATCCAATAAAAACAATACCAATATAATACCAATGAAAAAAGGCGGCCAACATGAAAAAAACTATCACGTTGATATGTGGGTTAGTGCTTTCTAGCACTCTTATCGCTCAAACCTGCCCCAATAAAGTTCCCCAGACAACGCCCACTAAAGATTTTTCAATAAACGGCGACGGCACTGTAACTCACTTAAAAACTGGCATGATGTGGTCGCAGTGCAGCATGGGACAGCAGTGGACTAACAACCAGTGCGAAGGTAATGTGCTCGAGCTTGATTGGGCTATCGCTATGGAAATGGCTAACGAAGCAGACTTAGCAGGTTATTCTGATTGGCGATTACCTGATATTAAAGAGATAGACTTACTGGTCGAGCGCGCTTGCTATAACCCAGCAATAAACTTAACTGTTTTCCCACAAACCCCCCCATTGTTTTATTGGTCCAATACGCCTGACACCTACGGACCCGGTGCGGCATGGCGATTATACTTTCATTACGGTGATATTTATTACTATTCATATAAGTACAACCAAAGTGCGGTGAGACTGGTACGTCGGCCGTAGATACCTTGTTCTCTCTTGCGCAGCCACATTGCAAATTATCGAAAACACCCTTTCTTTTGCTTCGTGCGCTGCGCTTTTTTTACAATCTGACGTACAATTGAAGCCCGTTTAATCTCATTGTTGTTAGGATACTATGGATCAGTTGCAGCTCGCGAAACTCAGTCACGCCGAAGGCGAAATCACGATTCCTGGCTCAAAAAGCCTATCAAACCGAATATTGTTGTTGGCCGCGTTAAGCGAAGGCACAACGACAATCAGCAACTTGTTAGATTCTGATGACATCAACCACATGTTGACGGCCTTGAAACAACTCGGTGTTGAATTTGAATTAAACGAAGATAAAAGCCAATGCCGATTACAAGGCTTAGGTGGCGTACTTGCGCGCGGGCAAGCTGAAACGCTTTATCTTGGCAACGCAGGCACCGCAATGCGTCCATTAGCCGCGGCTCTTTGCATTGGTACCGGCGAATTCACCTTAACCGGTGAAGAGCGCATGTTCGAGCGGCCAATTGGTGACTTAATTGATGCCATGGCACCGCTAGGCATAAAAGTAGAATACCTAAAAGACGCTGGCTATCCACCACTGCGCATTCAAGCTCAACCGCTAACGGCTGCAAATGTCAGCATTGACGGCAGTATTTCTAGTCAATTCTTAACGGCACTGTTAATGGTTGCACCGTTGTTAGATCAAGACTTCACCATTCACGTCACCGGCGAATTGGTTTCAAAGCCCTATATCGACATCACCTTAGATGTGATGCGTCGCTTTGGTGTAGACATTGCCAATAATAACTATCTATCTTTTGATATTCGCAAAGGTTCAAAATACAGGTCACCCGGCAATATTGCCGTTGAAGGCGATGCGTCGAGCGCTAGTTATTTCCTAGCCGCGGGCGCAATAGGCGGTGGCCCTGTTCGTGTTCATGGCACTGGCACCGACTCAGTTCAAGGCGATGCTAAGTTTGCTGAAGTACTCGAGCAGATGGGCGCTAAAGTCACTTGGTCAGGTAATTGGATTGAGGTTTCTTGTGACCAACCTCTACAAGCCATCGACCTAGATCTAAATCATATTCCTGATGCCGCCATGACGATTGCGGCTACGGCGCTGTTTGCCAAAGGCACTACGACCATACGAAATATCTATAACTGGCGTGTTAAAGAAACCGATCGAATTGCCGCGATGGCGACCGAATTGCGCAAACTAGGCGCCACTGTTGAAGAAGGTCATGACTATATTTCGGTAACACCACCGGCTGTCATAGGTAATGCCGCTATAGATACCTATAACGATCATAGAATCGCCATGTGCTTTTCACTTGCCTCTTTTGGCAGCAGTGGCATTGTTATTAATGACCCAGGCTGTACAGCTAAAACCTTCCCTGATTATTTTGAACGTTTTGCAAAAATTACAAAATAATCGCTAGAAAGCCGTGACATTGCTTATATAATGCGCGGCAATAAAAGAATTGAGATAAAGAGAGATATTTATGAGCTATTCAAAAGTACCAGCGGGTAAAGACGTCCCGAACGATGTATTCGTGGTCATTGAGATCCCTGCCAATCACGACCCGATCAAGTACGAAATTGAAAAAGAATACGATGCCCTTATGGTCGATCGTTTCATGGCAACACCAATGTTCTACCCTGCAAACTATGGTTACATCCCTGAAACATTGGCAGATGATGGCGATGCAGTAGATGTTCTAGTGGTTACGCCGTACCCAGTTGCACCGGGCTCGGTTATACGTTGCCGCCCAGTTGGCGTGTTAGAAATGACCGACGAAGCCGGAAGCGATGCCAAGGTTATTGCTGTTCCTCACAATAAACTCACAAAAATCTACAGCGATGTTCAAGAAGCAACCGACTTACCAGAATTGCTCCTTGCTCAAATTAAGCACTTCTTTGAGCACTACAAAGACTTAGAATCAGGCAAATGGGTCAAGGTTGATGGCTGGGCAGACGCAGCACGCGCTAAGCAAATCATCGTAGAGTCATTCGAAGCCGCAAAAAAATAACCAAAAAAAGGCACTCAACCTAGAGTGCCTTTTTTTCTTAACGTACATCTTTTTCTTGCAACTAAAAACTCAAAACTTGTAGCTTAAATTTTAATTAACCTTTTTCCAACAATTCACGCAAATCAATAATCGCGGCATTGGCACGGGATATATAGTTAGCCATCACTAAGGAATGGTTAGCTAACAAACCTAAACCATTACCGTTTAGTATAATCGGAGACCAAATATTAGACTGGGTACCCTCTAATTCTCGGATAATCTGCTGTAAGCTCACTAAGGCGTTTTTATCTTCAAGTACCGATGCAAAGTCGACTTCGATTGCCTGCAAAATATGGATCAACGCCCAAGAAGTACCACGCGCTTCGTAAAAGACGTTGTCGACCATTAAGCGTGGCGTTTTCACCTGTTGCTGTTGACCCGTTGGCGTAGATTGCTCGGCAGTTGATGATTGCCCTGCCATATCGGTATTAAAACGAGTTTGACCTACCGATGCGCTTAAACGTTGTGAAATAGACCCTAAACGAGTCTCTACATCACGTAACCAGCTTGAAAGGTTATCTGCCCGAGCATAAAACTGTGCATTACCTTGATCAACATCGGCTAGCCCTGCCAAGTATTGATCGATTAGCTTAATCGCTTGGCGATATTGACCTTCGGTTGCGGGTAACATCCAGCTATCGTGATCAAAATGTAATAATGGCTCAGCTTTAGCAAGAAACTCATCTTCAGTAGATTGTGACTGCGAGCGGCTCATGTCTTTACGCAATGAACGTGCTAAATCTCGCAATTGGATCACCACGCCGAACTCCCAGCTAGGCATGTTATCTAAAAAGATAGACGGCGGTGTGACATCGTTAGCTAAATAGCCACCTGGTTTGGTTAAGATATAATCGCCCAGGTAACTCAAGGTATAAGTTGTAGTATAACCAACCACTAATTGCTGGCCACTATCATTAGCATGCGTTTCTGCTAATGAGGGCATGTTATAAATAGCAGGCTCTCGACTCCAAATAATACCCAGCACAGACCATAAAATTAACAGTGCCGCGAGCAAAATAAGTGAAAAACGCCCCCAGTTCTTTTTCGAAGACTTGTCGGTTGCTTGCCCATCACTGGAGAAACGGTGTTTGAATTCGTTCCAACTCCGTACCATTCGTGCCTTTAGCATGATAAAAACTCCTTTAAACAGGCCTCAAGAGTAACCAGCTAAGGTCCTTCTGCCAATAGTCCAACAGTCATATTGTTAATCTATTTTCGGTTTTATGAACATTTTTCACAACTAAAATTCGTCTCACTAGTTGTTTGTGCAACTTAACCGCACTATCGTGTATCTTTAGCCGAAATTCGAAGTCATTTCGCGACAATAACTGATTCACATAAATGGATGGATAATGGCAAAATTACTGCTATTGAACGGCCCAAACCTAAATTTACTGGGGACTCGGGAGCCTGAAGTCTACGGCCATGAGACCTTAGAAGACATTTGCCTTGCCTTGACGCAACAAGCAAAAGCGCTTGGGCACCAGCTGGACTGCTTTCAAAGCAACCATGAAGGCGCCTTAATTGATCGTCTTCATACGACATTGGCAGACGATACCGACTTCATTTTGATCAATCCTGGTGCTTTCACACACACCAGCATTGCATTGAGGGATGCCTTTGCTGGCGTGAACAAACCTTTTATAGAACTGCATTTATCGAATGTGCACGCCAGAGAGGAGTTTCGCCAGCATTCTTATTTAGCCGCATTAGCCGTTGGAGTTATTGCCGGCTTTGGCAATAAAAGCTACGAACTTGCGCTACAAGCAGCACACAACCAACTAAATAAATAGAATTAACACTTTAATTCAGGGGTACAGATTATGGATATTCGTAAAGTTAAGAAACTGATTGAACTTTTAGAAGAATCGAACATTGATGAAATTGAAATAGCTGAAGGCGAAGAGTCTATTCGCATCAGTCGTACTTCTCGTTTAGCCGCTGCACAGCAGCAAATGCCAATGTATGCGCCTGCACCTGCACATTATGCAGCACCCGCGCCTGCACCTGTTGCGGCACCAGCTGCAGCGCCTACACAAGCAGCGTCTGTCGCGGCTTCTGAGCCTACTGGCCATAGCGTTAAATCACCTATGGTAGGAACTTTCTACGGTTCACCATCTCCGACTAGCCCTGCATTTGTTGAAGTCGGCCAAAAAGTAAATGCCGGCGACACGGTTTGTATCGTTGAAGCGATGAAGATGATGAACCAGATTGAGGCAGACAAAACCGGAACCGTTACTGCTATTTTAGTTGAAAATGGCGAGCCAGTAGAATTCGATCAACCATTGATCACCATCAGCTAACGGGAGCTTTCTCATGCTGAAAAAAGTATTAATTGCCAACCGAGGCGAAATTGCACTGCGTATCTTGCGCGCCTGTAAAGAACTCGGTATTAAAACGGTTGCAGTTCATTCAACCGCTGACCGTGAATTAAAGCACGTAAAGCTTGCTGATGAAGCCATCTGTATTGGCCCTGCGGCTTCAACCGATAGCTATTTGAACATTCCCGCTATTATTTCTGCCGCTGAAGTTAGCGACGTTGATGCTGTACACCCTGGCTATGGTTTTATGGCAGAACGTGCAGATTTTGCTGAGCAGCTGGAGAAATCTGGTTTTGTCTTTATTGGCCCAACCGCTGACTTAATCCGCCTCATGGGTGATAAAGTCTCTGCGATTAACGCCATGATCAAAGCAGGCGTCCCGACTGTTCCAGGCTCAAACGGCGCCGTACCTTCCGACCCAGAGCGTTGCAAAGAAATTGCCTTAAACATTGGTTACCCCGTCATTATTAAAGCGGCATCGGGTGGCGGTGGTCGCGGTATGCGCGTGGTTCATAAAGAAGCAGACCTACTTTCTTCAATACAAGTGACTCAAACAGAAGCAGCGGCTGCGTTCGGTGATGGTACCGTGTACATGGAGAAGTTTTTAACCAATCCTCGTCACGTAGAAGTTCAGGTGATAGCCGATGGCCAAGGCAACGCGATTCACTTAGGTGACCGTGACTGCTCATTGCAACGTCGTCACCAAAAAGTGCTTGAAGAAGCCCCTGCTCCGCACATCGATGAAGAAGCACGCCAAGGTGTCTTTGCCGCCTGTGTGAAAGCTTGTATCGATATTAATTATCGTGGTGCGGGTACGTTTGAATTTTTGTACGAAGACGGTCGTTATTACTTCATTGAAATGAATACCCGTGTACAGGTTGAACACCCTGTTTCAGAAATGGTAACTGGTGTTGATATCATCAAAGAGCAACTCTTAATTGCCTCTGGTAGACCGCTTTCAGTCAAACAAGAAGACGTTGTTATTCGCGGTCACTCTTTCGAATGTCGTATTAACGCAGAAGACCCAAAGACCTTTATGCCAAGCCCAGGCAAAATTACGCACTTCCATCCTCCGGGTGGCTTAGGTGTACGTTGGGACTCGCATATATATAGTGGTTATACGGTGCCGCCTTTTTACGACTCTATGATTGGTAAGTTAATTACCTTCGCTCCTACTCGTGCAGAAGCGTTATTACGTATGGCTTCTGCACTAGATGAACTAGTGATCAACGGCATCAAGACTAACATCGAATTGCATAAGAACTTAGTTCAAGATGTTGCGTTCGCCAAGGGTGGTGTCAATATTCACTACCTAGAGCACAAACTAAGTAATGAACAGTAAGTCATGAGCAACAAATAGCTTTAAATGTAATTACGCACCTACAGGTGCGTTTTTTTTGCCTTGCTGAAACAGCGCAATTCTTTACAAAATGCTCTACCCTATATTTAAATCAAAAATTGAGTTTAGTTAGAACTATGGAATTAATTTCATACCCGCTACTCGCTGCCATTGTCGGCAATTTAAGCGCCCAATTCGCGAAAGCCTTAGTCCAAGGCATATCAAAGCGCAGTTTTGCGCCAGATGTATTATTCGCCTCAGGCGGCATGCCCAGTAGCCACTCAGCATCTGTTGCGGCATTAGCCATGGCCATTGGCTTGCAAGACGGCTTTGACAGCAGCTTATTTGCCATTGCACTCACCCTAACCGGTGTCGTGGCATACGATGCCATGGGCGTTCGCCTAGCCGCAGGCAAACACGCTGCCGCCCTCAACATTCTAGTCCAAGAATTCAAAGAACTCGCCGAGCTAGCCAAAGAAAACCGCCCCGACAAAGGCATGATCATGATCCGCCACTTCCACGAACGCATCGGCCACAGCGTCAGCGAAGTCTTCGCAGGCTTAACCTTCGGCGCCGCGGTCGCTTATGGGGTTTTTCAGCTTTATTTTTAGGGTTGGAAAATCGGTTTTGGGCTGCGAGCTGCGAGCTGCGAGCTGCGGGCTGCGGGCTGCAAGTTTGATATGTGATATGACCCCACTAAAGTAGACACTGTTTTATCTTTAACCCGAAGCTCGAAGCTCACGGACGCCTAAAAGGCGCCGTTCCATCCCCACGCAACACCAAATTGCGTAAATCACACTAACAGTTTTGGTGAAGTTGGTTAGAATGGGGGTACTTACGTAAAGCGCAGGATATAACCATGCCTATATATCGTTCCAAAACAACTACTTCAGGCCGCAATATGGCCGGTGCACGTGCCTTGTGGCGTGCGACGGGAATGAAAGACGACGATTTCCAAAAACCTATTATTGCAGTGGTCAACAGCTTCACACAATTTGTACCGGGTCATGTTCATTTAAAAGATATGGGTCAGCTGGTCGCGCGTGAAATTGAAAAGGCGGGCGGCGTTGCTAAAGAATTTAATACCATTGCGGTCGATGATGGCATCGCGATGGGTCACGATGGCATGTTGTACAGCTTACCATCGCGCGAAATTATCGCGGATTCAGTTGAATACATGGTCAACGCGCATTGCGCCGATGCCATGGTGTGTATTTCAAACTGCGATAAAATCACCCCTGGAATGTTGATGGCCGCGCTGCGCATTAACATCCCAGTAATCTTTGTCTCTGGCGGACCAATGGAAGCGGGTAAAACCAAGCTTTCTGAACATGCGCTCGATTTAGTTGATGCCATGGTCATCGCGGCTGACGACACTGCAAGCGATGAAAAAGTTGCAGAATATGAACGCAGTGCTTGCCCTACATGTGGTTCTTGTTCGGGTATGTTTACCGCAAACTCAATGAATTGCTTAACCGAAGCCATTGGTCTTTCGTTGCCAGGCAATGGCACCACGCTAGCCACTCACTCTGATCGCCGTCGTTTGTTTGAAGAAGCAGGCCATCGCATTGTTGCGATTACCCGTGATTACTATGAGAACGACAACGATCGCGTTCTCCCGCGCTCAATCGCTAGCTTTAAAGCCTTTGAAAATGCTATGGCTCTAGATATTGCCATGGGTGGCTCTACGAACACTATCTTGCATTTACTGGCAGCAGCACAAGAAGCCGAAGTGGATTTCACATTAAAAGACATAGACCGTATGTCGCATTTGGTGCCACAGCTATGCAAGGTTGCACCCAATACGCCTGAGTACCACGTTGAAGACGTTCATCGCGCTGGCGGTATCTTCGGAATTTTGGGTGAGTTGAATCGTGCTGGTAAATTACATGCAGACCTCCCGACCGTTCATTCGAACACCATGGCTGAAGCCCTAGAAAAATGGGACATCATGTCAAACAATGATGCCGCCGTTGCCGAATTTTATAAGGCCGGTCCTGCAGGTATTCCAACGCAAGTTGCGTTCAGCCAATCGACTCGCTGGCCAACATTAGATGGCGACCGAGCAAATGGCTGTATTCGCTCCATTGAGAATGCGTTCAGTTTAGAAGGCGGTTTAGCCGTACTTTACGGCAACATTGCGCAAGATGGCTGTGTGGTCAAAACCGCCGGTGTTGACGAAAGCATTTTAAAATTCAATGGCAAAGCACGCATTTTTGAAAGCCAAGATGCCTCAGTTGCGGCTATTTTAGCCGATGAAGTGCACGAAGGTGACGTTGTCATTATTCGTTATGAAGGGCCTAAAGGTGGTCCGGGTATGCAAGAAATGCTTTACCCAACCAGCTACTTAAAGTCTAAAGGCCTTGGTAAAGCGTGCGCGTTATTGACTGATGGTCGGTTCTCTGGCGGAACCAGTGGCTTGTCCATTGGCCATGCATCGCCAGAAGCCGCTGCAGGCGGTAACATTGGCTTAATAGAAGAAGGTGATCTCATTGAAATTGATATCCCTAACCGAAGTATCAATGTTGCGCTAAGCGATGACATACTGGCACAACGCCGCACCGCAATGGATGCCAAGGGCAAAGCAGCGTGGAAGCCAGTTGAGAAGCGTGAGCGCAAAGTAACTCTAGCGTTAAAAGCCTATGCGTTATTAGCGACGAGTGCCGACAAAGGCGCTGTACGTAATGCGCAAATGCTTGACGACTAACAAGCTTCTTTAGCAAAAAATCGCTATAATATGTCTTTTCAAACAAAACGGGGTTCGCCCCGTTTTTTCTGTCTTGAGGATTATTAGTGCAAATTATTTCAGTACGACGAGTCATTCTAATCGGGCTAAGCATCACCCTACTTTTATCCGCATTTGTCAGCTTCAATATTTTACGTTTTGACAGCGAAAGCTGGCTTAAAAGCCAGACTGAAGCCTCTGACCTAGCTAACCTACATCTTCCTACACCTTTAAAACAAGGAACCTTTAATACTAAGCTGGTGTGGAATAATTTAAGTCTAGAGCTAGATGATGAGAGTTACTTTGAAACTGAACAACTTAGCGTGCAGCTAAATAGCCTATCTATTTTGCTCGGCCAACCGCAAATAGAATCCATTACTTTAAAGGCACCTTATCTAGAGACTTCAAAAAGCGCAGTCACGGTGCAACAATTAAGAATACCCGTAGCGCTGGGCATAAAAGAACTTTCAATCGTCGATGCTCTCGTAGTCATCGGACCAACAGAATTGCATGAAGTCCAGGTTGGCATGATCAAGAACGGCAGCTTTGGTGAATATTCAATGCAAACATCGGGCTACATACGGCAAGACGTTCTGGATATTAGTTTTGGTTACTCTGCTCAACTGAGTATCGATGGTGACAAAAATATCCGATTAAGCAATAACACGCTTGAAAGCCGACTTAACCTAGACCAAAGCACTGGACGCTTGGTAGGTAAAATCAAAAGCCTTTCTCTTGCACCCAATAACGATTTATCAATGAGCTTTGTGTCTTGGTCTTCTCAATGGCAGCAAAGCTTACATCAAGCGATCCCAAGTGAATTCGATTTCGCAGGCGGCTTAGAAGCAGGTAACTTTAAGGCGGCCCAGTGGAATTTAACCATGCTCGATGCTGCTCTCGCCTTCCGCGACACAGACAACATTGGCCATACCTATACCTTGCAATCTACTCAAGCCAATACGCTTAATGAGTCAGTGACGGGTCAACTCAGCGTGTCGATTTTGACTGAAAAACCCGAGGCCGTTAACACTGTTGATGATTGGCAAAGCTACAATTTAGTTATGTCGGGTGCGATCAATAACAACCAACCTTTACTATCATGGTCATTGCCTGAATTTCGTTTAGCTTTTATTAATGGAAACAATGAACGTATCTCCCATAACATTGCATTGCGCACCATTGACATTGACCCGACCGCACAACATTGGCTTATGGACGATGGTGATTGGAACCAGTTCTTAAACGACACCAATACCGCCGGCTATGGTTTTGGAAAAATTACCGGCCAGTGGCCCTCCATGAAAATACTTGAAGGCCCTGCTGTTGCCCAAAATTTGCAATACGCTTTAAATTTACTTTCTTCTGATTTGGTAACCCTTAATGCATTGTTCCGCCACTTGGTTCAGTAAACAGGTTTTAACTTGGTACGATGAGTTTGGCCGCAAAACCTTACCTTGGCTGCAAGGTAAAACGGCTTATCGTGTTTGGGTTTCTGAAATAATGTTGCAGCAAACTCAGGTTGCAACCGTCATCCCTTATTTCGAACGGTTTATGGAGCGGTTTCCAACCGTAGATGCACTCGCCAATGCGCCACAAGATGATGTATTGCATTTATGGACTGGCTTAGGTTACTACGCTCGTGCACGCAATTTACACAAAGCCGCACAGCAAATTATGAGTGATTATAACGGCGAATTTCCGCAACAAGCCGAGCAACTTATTGAATTGCCGGGTATCGGCCGATCTACCGCTGGAGCTATTGCAAGTTCGGTCTTTGATCAACACGCCGCTATTTTAGATGGCAATGTTAAGCGAGTACTTGCCCGTTTCTTTGCGTTAGAAGAATGGCCTGGCACAACTGACAGCCAAAACAAATTATGGGCTTGGAGCGAAGCGTTAACACCTAAAAAGCGCACCGCAGATTACAACCAAGTAATGATGGATTTAGGCGCCATGGTTTGCACTCGCTCTAAACCCAAGTGCAATCAATGCCCACTGGCTAAAAAATGCATCGCCTTGGCGAGCGAACAAACAACAGTGCTCCCTATTTCAAAACCTAAAAAAGAAAAACCCAGCAAAAGCACCTATATGTTAATGCTACAGGGCTCAGATGGGCGCGTTAAATTGGTACAGCGCCCTCCAACTGGTATATGGGGCGGGTTGTTTAGCTTTCCTGAATTCGAAACCTTAAAGGCACTTGAGGAATACACCCAAAGGCTTGATGTCTATCAGCATTTAGATTGGAACAGCTTTCGTCATACCTTTAGTCACTATCATCTTGATATTTGGCCAATCCAGGTAATTTTAAATACCTTACCCGATCAAATAGAAGAAGCGAACACAATCTGGTATCAGCCAAAACTAAGCGACTCTGAACAACAAATTGGCCTGCCAGCGCCAGCTGTGCAACTACTTAAAAAGCTAGAGCAAGCCATGTAATAATTCCCTAGTAAAAACCAACAGCTAGATTAATTACCCTGTAGGACCTAACATTAAGGTATACAGGTCACTACTCGCAACAACACAATTTTATTGCGCGATAAAGCATTAACAGTGGAGAGCACCTAATGACCAGAATGGTAGATTGTTCAAAATATAAAAAACCAATGCCAGGACTAGAGCGACCACCTTTCCCCGGTCCTAAAGGTTTAGAAATTTTTGAAACCGTTTCGAAAGATGCCTGGAATGAATGGCAAGAACACCAGACTCGTTTGATCAACGAGAAGCAACTAACCGTCACCGACCCTTCCGCTCGTACTTATTTAATGACTCAAATGACACTGTTTTTAACCGGTCAAGATTATGATGCCGCTGAAGGCTATGTACCTGAAGAAGACTAACGTTTCATAAAGCTGACATATTTGTGTCACCTAGCCGTCATAAATATCTTCCATACTTTTCTCATTAATTAACTAATATGAGAAAAGTATTATGGAAAACGATCAACACAAAACCGTTGCATTCGACTCTATTCTTGAAAAAGCAGTATCGCGCCGTAGTATTATAAAATCCGGTGGTGCCATTGGTGCCACAAGTTTTCTAGGGGGCGCATCTGCATTAGCCAGTGCGGCCACTCAAGCAACATTTTTAATGGGTTTTGAGCAAGTAGCTGCCTCAACTGCAGATGAGATAACACTGCCTCCGGGCTATAATCACGAGATACTAGTGGCTTGGGGCGACCCAATCATCAAGGGTGGCTCAAAATTTTCGGTTAAAAACGATGCACAAGACCAACTTCTGCAGTTTGGCGATAACACCGACGGCATGAGCATTTTTCATTTAAACAATAAAAACGGCGGACTGGATGAAAGCCGCGCAGTTATGGCCGTCAACAGTGAGTACATCAATAAAGAGTTTATGCACACGCATAAAGGCGAAAGCATGACCGCCGACGATGTAAAAAAAGAAATCTTTGCCCACGGTGTAAACGTTTTTGAAATCAATAAAAATAAAAAAGGCACTTGGAAAGTAAATAAAAACTCACCATTGAACCGACGATTACATGGCGATGCCGATGAGTTCGTTATGACAGGCCCAGTGACGGGTCACCCTTTACTACAAACTCTGGCAGACCCAAGTGGCGCAAATATTCGTGGCACACTAAATAACTGCGGGAATGGTCAAACACCGTGGGGCACTTATATTACCTGTGAAGAAAACTTCAACGGTTACTTTGGCGCTCCCAAAGGTACTCCACTAAGCAAAGAGCAATTGGCCTACGGTTTATCAGAAAATGGTTTTGATTATAACTGGTGGCAAACTGAAGATCGCTTCAACATGGCTAAACACCCGAACGAAGCAAATCGCTTTGGTTGGATTGTCGAAATTGATCCAATGGACCCAAGCTCGAAAGCGAAAAAACGCTCCGCATTAGGTCGTTTCAAACACGAAAACGCAGCCATTACTTTAGCCGCCAATGGTAAAGCGGTTGTCTACATGGGTGATGATGAGCGTGGTGAGTTTATCTACAAATTCGTCTCACAGGAATCTTACATTGAGGGTGATCGAGCTCATAACATGCGCCTACTTGATGAAGGAACTCTTTATGCCGCAAAATTTAACGACAACGGTTCAGGCGAATGGCTAGAATTAAGTTTCGGTAAAAATGGCTTAACGCCTACTAATGGCTTTAAAGACGAAGCCTATGTATTAGTCTACGCTCGTTTAGCCGCGCGCTTTGTAGGTGCCACCACTATGGATCGGCCTGAGTGGGTTGCCTGTCATCCATCTTCACCGATGGTGTTTTGCACCCTCACCAACAACAAATACCGCGGCGAAAAAGATTCACAGCCATTAAACGCCGCAAACCCGCGCGCAACCAATCCATTTGGTCATATAGTACGCTGGGTACCTGAAAACCGTGATCACACGTCTAATCGTTTTGGTTGGGATATGTTCGCGATGGCCGGCAACCCAAATACCCAAACCGGCCTAATGGCCGGCAGTGATAACGTCAACGCCGACAACATGTTTAACAGCCCTGACGGTCTAGCGTTTGATGCAGATGGTCGTTTGTGGATACAGACCGATGGCAACTATCAAAACGAAGGCATCTTTGCGGGCCAAGGTAACAATCAAATGCTCTGCGCCGACCCTGTCACCGGACACATTCGCCGCTTCTTAGTTGGGCCAAAGCAATGTGAAGTAACCGGAATTTCGTTTTCAAACGATCAGCGCACAGTCTTTGTTGGCATTCAGCACCCAGGCACAGACTGGCCAAACGCCGATAAAGACGGCGTGCCCCGCTCTGCAGTCGTCGCGATTCGCAAAGACGATGGTGGTATTATTGGCAGTTAAGTTAACAGTTTAGAAGTGACAAGGAAGTTCACAGAATAAATTCATCAGCCTGTTTGGCTAACCTTAGGGTTAGCCTTTTTTTATTTATGAATCCCCTGTCAAGCCTGCAATACCCGAGTTACATTAAGAACTGCAATTCAGTCACCTCGAGAAAGAGCTCGACAACCAATCCAATAGTTAATTAGAATAGCCTAATATAAAATTACAAGGTTCACACATGAAACAATTGGCTGGCATTTTATTCTTCGTACTGTCACTTTCGGCTTGTGCCAGTGATTCAGTAGACATTCAACAGTGGGCACAAACTGGCGTTATTATCGACACCCGAACGATAGAGGAGTGGAACAGCGGCCATTTAGAAGGTGCTACGTTAATCCCTTTTGACATTATTGGCGCTAATATCAACGCCGTCGCTGCCACCAAAGAAACGCCTATCTTACTTTACTGCCGAAGTGGCAATCGTGCGGGGGTTGCTGAAGAAACCTTACGCAATTTAGGTTATACCAACGTCATTAACCTTGGCGGTATGTCTACGGCCAAAAAGGCACTGGACCAGTAAACAGCATGGTGAAAATGACCAATTTTGATGGTTAATTTCACCATTACTAAAAAAAACAGATGCATTCCTCCTCTACAAGCCTTATAAATTGGCATTGCACAATTGGCACAAACCTTGAAATAGATTAGATGTCCCATCAATATTATTTTAAGGAAGAAGACCATGAGTGCATCTACAGACACACTAAACAACCAAAAACGCGCCTTCCAGTCTAAACGTTCAAAAGGCTGGGGCATGGGCCTATACCGCAATACTGATGACGCCAAAGTGGCCGGTGTTTGTTCTGGTATTGCAGAATATATAGAAATGGATAAAGGTTTGCTGCGTATATTAACCCTAGCCAGCGTGCTCTTTACCTCGGGCGGCTCGGCCATTTTATACGGTGCGGCTTGGTTGGCTTTGTCACCAAGGCCAGAACATCTCGAAGAGTCGGCTGGAACGCAAAGTGACACCACTAGCCGAACGCACGATGACACCGAGCAAAGCTAATCAGCTTGCTTAAGAAGTGCTTTAAAGTGACAAGGACGTCGCGTTAAAGCTTATATTCTGACAAAACGACTTCCATGCCATCAACCATCGCCTCCACTTTGTCAGAAGACGCTAAGGTAGACTGTGCAATCGCAACAGTTGCTTCGCCAATACCTACAATACCATCCATATTGGTTTCAATTTTTTGAAATACTTTATTTTGCGAGACTGCCTCTTCGCTAATATTGTGATTCATGGTCTTCAGGGCTTCGATATGTTCATGTACCTTAGCAAACATGTCATTAGCGGCTTTAATATCGACAGTAGTCTCGGTCATATTTTGACGCGCCTTATCCAACGTCTCGATAGTTTGCTGAGTTCCGGCCTCCAAGCTTCCAACTGTTGTCGCAATTTCACCAGTAGAGGCCTGTGTTCGCGTAGCGAGTGATCTTACCTCATCTGCAACAACGGCAAAGCCACGACCCTGTTCACCCGCTCTCGCGGCTTCTATGGCTGCGTTCAAGGCTAACAAGTTAGTTTGTTCAGCAATGCCTCTAATTTCATTAAGCATCTGGCTTATTGCCTGGGTATCTGCGGCCAGCTTGGCAGAGAAACTTGCAGTACCATGCAGCTCAGTTTCTAGACTCTGAATACTCTGCTGCGCCTTGGTCATTAATTGAAAACCCTGTAACGATACCCCGTCTACTTCGATAGCCGTTCCACAGGCTTGCTCGGCAGTATCACTCACTAGTTTATTGTGTTCTGTCGCGAAATGCAGATCATCTAAAACCGCTTCTGATTTGGCTTGTTGAGATTGGACGCCTTCGCTTAACTGCGCACTGTTTTCTCGCATGGAATGAGAGTTTTCACATAAAACGTTAACCGACGAATTAACACTGTTCATAAGCTGCCGCATATCTACTGCCATGCTGTTAAAGCTACTGATTATATCGCCAATCATATCGTCACTGTTAAGATTGCACTGCTTAGTTAAGTCTTTATTTGAGAACTGTTGCGCTACTACCGAAATTTGCTTCAATTTCACCAACAGCATTTTGTGCATGATGGCATAGCTTGCAACCCCCATCACCAAACCGGCCATGACACACAACGCCGCAAACACACCCAGCAAGCCAGGCTTAAATTCAACAAACAATGAGGCAAAGAATGGGAACACCGCCCCAATCACAAGGCCGAACGTTAAAAATGAAATTAACGTCTTAGAAAGTATGCTGCGCCGATTAAACAGTTTCATGATTACCCTTAGTGATCAAAAATAACCCTACCTATAGGGTTGTCGCCTTTAGACTAGCAAACTTTAGGAATAATACTCATAAAGGCGAGTTACTCTTAAAATTACAGCGACCTTCTAAAAAGCGATGAGGTGAACTCACTTTTCTAATAAAAACCAATAAAACTGAACAATTTTCATCCAAAAAAGGTATTTTTATCAAAAGAATCAATAATTTAGCAAAAAAGGTATTGACGACCTCGACGAAAATCCGTTTAATACGCCCCCGTTGACGAGATGAATTTCAAGCCAACATTGCCCAGATAGCTCAGTCGGTAGAGCAGGGGACTGAAAATCCCCGTGTCCGTGGTTCGATTCCGCGTCTGGGCACCATTAAATTTCACGAAGAAGCCTGCAGCAATGTGGGCTTTTTTGTGCCTGTTAGAAAATGAAATACCCCTTTCTTTGACATAACCCTCTAAAACTCAATCCTAAATCAGCTATATTGAGTTGTTATCTATAGTTCCCTAAATTAGTCCCCAGCAAAGGAGTCGTTATCATGAATGTTCAAGTTCTTATTACCATTACCGGCATGGATCAAGCTGACTTAGTTAAAACCCTTTCTCATAAAACACACGCGTTAGGGGGGAAGTGGTTAAACAGTAAAATATCTCATATAGATCACTATATGGCTGGGTTAATTAAGGTGGAGTTGCCTAAGTTACAACTGCACGCTTTGCTAGAAGAGTTTAGAGCTTTGCCTATTCAGGTTGAATGGGTCGAACTTGAGAAAACAGCTGCAAAAACGAAACAATTGCAATTATCGATTGATACAAAAGATCGTGCGGGCTTGGTGCGTGATATTTCTGAAATATTAAGCAACAATTCGGTGGTTGTAGACAGCATGGAATGTAACAGAGTTGGAGTTTCTGGCATCAGTGATGTTGTTTTCACTAGCCGCTTTCTCCTTTCTGTTAGCGAGAACTTTGACCCGCAAGTACTAACAAGTTCATTGCAAGAAATGCAAGATGAACTATTGATTGATATCACTGCGGCTTGATACTGCACCGCTCCATTGAGTTTCACTAGGTTGGCTAAACTAAATTAGAAAGGCGCTGAATTCAGCGCCTTTTATTTTTTGTATTTGATGGTCATAGCAATTGTTTAGAACAACGCCAGCAAACCATATTGAGATTCGAACATTCCAACCGCGAGCATTGCGCCGAGACACACAAGCAATACTAAGCTAGGTATTACAAGCTTATCCACTTTCGATAACCGCTTAGCGCGCTCTGTATCGCCAATGAGCCCATTGTTATCCAGTAACATGGCTAAGGCCCAAGCTAACACTGGATTGAAAACCGCGGCGGTAAAAATGCAAATACCAGCCGATTGCGAGTCTTTAGTGCTCTTAATCATTTGCATACCGGCTTCCAGTAACGGCAAAAACACCCCAACCAATAACGCAATGCGCATAACCGGCGGCCATACGGCGACGTCCATTGGGAAACCGAGTATAGCGATAATAATACACAGAGAACCCAGCAAAATGGCACCGCCAGGAATTGGGCGTTTTGCGATAGCAGCAGGAATCATGTAGGTGCCCCATGATGAGGTAATGTTGCCACCGCCGACGGCGGTTCCAACCACCTGGCGAATAGAGCACATGGTCATGGTGTCATCAACATCCATTAACACTTTTTCAGTATTTTTTGGGTAGTTCAGTTCTTGGAAAATTCGGTGGCCTAAGAAATCGGGTGACCACATGGCAACGGCCAAAATTGCAAAGGGTAATGATGCAATGAAGTGCTGTAAATTGGGTAACCCCAGCATCCAACCTTCGGTGGTGCTGCCCCACCAGTAAACAGGGTTTAAATTAGGCAGCCCCATTTTGGTTTCAAAGGTTAGGTCAAACCCTGCACCGAGTATCAGGGCGACTAATAAACCGGTAATTGCACAGGCTGGAATAGCTAGCCAACGTTTATTGATCTTAGCAAGGAATGCATAAAGAACGATGTTTATCGCGAGAACCACCAAACCGATATAACCCATACTGCCCGCGGCAATTTCTGCAGAGTGCAAGCCTTTGGCCCAAATTTGAATTTGGTCTATTTGACTGAATGCGCCGGTAAAGCCTAAAAACACCAGCAAGCCACCGGCTACACCTTGGCTGGTTAAATTAACCAGCTTAGAGCCGCCTTTAAAATAACTCAGCATCAAGCCAAATACGCCTAATAAAATGGCCAGAGCGAGTGGGTGCGCGCCCGCTAATGCAATAGCGCCAATGAGAGGAATCATTGGGCCATGGTTACCAGCAAGGTTTGCCCGAGGGTTAAAAAAGCCAGACGCCATAATACAAAAGAGTAAAGCTGGAATAAGCATTTCAACGCGTGCCACTTCAATGGCAAAGCTTTTGCCTAAGGTGATGTGGGCCCATTGCGCGGTGAGTCCATCGGCCCAGGACATCATGACCGCAGAGTACATGGCAATAATACCTATGGTACCGGCAATAGCTGGAACAAGGTCTTCCCATTCAAAGCGGAAATCACGACCCGGCAGGTTTAGCCGATAGCGTCGTGGTTGCATAATTTGTAATTCATGGTCTAAGTAGTCTGAACGAGTTTTAAAGTCGCTGGCAGGTTTGTGTAAATCGCTGTAGCTTTTGGATTGATTAGCTTCCGTCATTTAGGAAGATCTCCGGTGCTGTTAAAAAGTGAATTTCGTAGCAACAATTTTAAAGGTTCGACCTCACCAGCACCCCGTTTGGATAATAGAAGTAGCTGGGGCTAGGCAGTCCAAACTGCCATTGCTCAAGAGCTAGCAGCTTCACTTTAAAAATGATATGCAATTAAAAAAATAAGATTGAACATTAACAAATTTATCCAGCCATTCTTTAGAGCTAGGTCAAGCAAATAGCAGACTGGCCAACAAAATTAGCACTCTTAGCCTTTTGAATGAGGCTCAAGCTCTTTCTGATGTGCTATCCTCTTGGTACCAAGTTCTCATTCTTTATAAGTTACTCAATGCCGAATAGAAACGCTCATCACTTCCCCCAATGGCTCGCTGTAACGCTTCTCATTAGTGTTGCTACCATGTTTGCCGGTAACCATGTCGCGGCTCGGTTAGCTTTTGACAATGGTGCTGGTCTGATCATTGCGCTGTTAGCTCGGAGTGGTTTTGCCTTTGTGATCATGGCCAGTTTAGTTATTTGGCAGGGGCATTCCATTCGTATTCCTAGAGGAAAACGTCGTTTCCAGTTACTGCTGGGGTTAATGATTACACTACAAAGCCTTTCGCTCTACTCCTCTGTTGCGCGCATCCCTGTGCCTATCGCGTTGTTGCTGATTAACTCCTGGCCTATTATTTATACCCTTTTGAACTGGGTTTTATCGGGCGTGAAACCAACCGGCCGTTTTATCTTTATTATGGTAACAATACTGTTTGGTTTGTTACTGGTGCTGGATATTCCTAGTTGGTTCAATAGCCAGGAGCCCATTGAGGGTGATTGGTTTACAGGTATTGCCCTCGGTGCTCTGTCTGCTGTTTTTCTTGCGATTGCCATGCGATTGATGGATTACCAATTATCACAAATGACAGGTTCTGTGCGCAGCGGGTTTTCAATGCTGTTTGTCGTGCTCGTTCTATTTGTTATTGGTATCGCCGATGTTGTGCCTAACGGTATGGCATTGCCTGTCAATGGCATGGGCTGGGTAGGCTTAAGTGCCTTGGCTCTACTTTATGGAACGGCCTCTTCTATTTTATTTATCTCATTGCCTAAGCTGAACATGGCACGTAATTCTCCAATTGTGAACTTTGAACCGGTTGCAGCCTTATTCTTAAGTTTTTGGATTCTTAACCAAGCGCTTTCGCCTATTCAGTTAGTCGGTGGTGCCGTGGTTATGTCTGGTATAGTATTGCTCAGTTTCTCTAAACGTCCGCAATAATAAGAAAGTAAGTGATATTAAAATCATGCTTACCTTACTGAAGTTTTCATAAATGCAGCCGATAGTCTTATAAGTTAATGGATGAATATTACGAGACTAGATATGAAAAATTTAGCGGTGAGCACTAAGCTCTCTATTGCAGTCGCCCTTTCTATCACGCTAATGCTGTTAATTAGTGGTTATGCTGGTTATCAGCAATCTAAATCGATGTTAATAGACCAGGTCTATTCGAATATAGAATCCAGCGGTCAAGACCTAGCTAGCTCGATTAGCGCATGGCAACAGAATAAACTTGATATAATTAATGCCACGGGTTTAAAAGCAGATACAGATGACATTGGAACCGTTTTAGAGCAAGGGTTACTCTCTGGAGACTTTCTTTATGTGTATGTCGGTACAAAATCAGGTGAGATGCTTATGCGACCTGATGAACCGTTAGGCGACGATTTTGATCCGAGAACAAGGCCATGGTACAAGGACGCTTTGGCAGCAGGTAAGCCCATTGTAACCGAACCCTATATCGATTCAGAAACCGGTGAAACAGTGCTTTCGTTTACCCAGCCTATACCTATGGGCGTAATAGCGGGTGACATTTCGATGGAGGAAGTTATTCAATCGGTCTTGAAGCTTGAAATAGGCCAAACTGGCCGAGCGCTGCTTGTTGGCAGCGCAGACAATATTATTGTTTCAGATAACGCAGAACTCCTTGATAAAGATGTCAGCGGCCTATTTACAGGAGATACGTTAAGTAACAATGTAAATATATTCATGATTGAAGGTAAGGAGTATTTAGCCGCAAGTTACACTGTTCCAAATACTGCATGGCAAGTTGTTATTTCTGTTGAAACTTCGGATGCCTTTGCTTCTCTGAACACCTTAATAGTGAGTACTTTTATACTTTCGCTAGTCACTATTATTGTTGTCTTAATTGTTGTCGTTTTTATTATTAGGATCTTACTCACCCCATTGAGGCATCTAGGGCTTGCAATGGAAGATATCGCATCTGGGGAGGCAGATTTAACTAAACGAATTACAGTCTCTAGTGAAGATGAAATTGGTAAATTAGGCAAAAATTTCAATGATTTTGTAGAGTCAATCCACAACCTTGTCGTTAGAGTTATTGGCTCGGCGAACGAGATGCAATCTCTTTCCCAAAACACTCGTGAGACCGCTACCGCCAACAATGAAAGCGTACATCAACAGCAGTCTGAGATTTCTCAAGTAGCGGCAGCTATCCATGAAATGTCTTCAACTTCTGCGGCGGTGGCACAAAACGCAGAACAAACAGCCGACTCGGCACTGCTCGCAACGAACGAAACGTTACGAAGTGAGACCGCTGCGAACGACAATGCCACGCAAATGGGAAATTTAACGACGGAAATTGATAAATCGACGTTAGTCATCAACGACCTAAACGAGCATGCAAAGAACATTGCAACTATTTTAGCAACTATTCAAGGTATTGCCGAACAAACAAACTTACTCGCTTTAAATGCGGCGATCGAGGCAGCACGAGCTGGTGAGCAAGGAAGAGGCTTTGCCGTAGTGGCTGATGAAGTGAGGGCCTTATCTATGAGGACCCACGAAGCGACAGGCGAAATTCAAACAATGATCGGTTCTTTGAGAACTCAAACTGAGTCTGCTGTTATGCAAATGGATAAGAGTAAACAGATCGTTGAGCAGACGATGACTACGGCAAATTCCGTCTCTGAAAGTCAGGCCAGTATAAAAGCGGCTATAAATGAAATTAACACTCAAGCCATTACTATTGCTGAATCATCAAAAGAGCAGAATATTGCCACAGAAGAAATCAACCGTATCACTCAAGCTATACAATATGCGTCTCAACAATTGGCTGAAAATGTCGATACTGCTTATCAGCAGGCTGAAGAGCTTAACAAAATAGGTGAATCGGTTCGAAGCCATTTAGGGCGATTTAAAACATAAATTGACTCGAACCCATACCCTACGTTGTTCATCGTATAAGCAGGTCGCTTGCCTCTTCAATTTAGAGGCAAGCGACCTGAATTTTTATTGCGATGTGATAATCGTTTTAGCAATCATTCACCGCAGTGCACCATAAATGACCAACCTTAAGTCACAACACTTCCAACAATTGCTTGACGATGTCGTTGTCATGGCTGGTATAGTATTGCTCAGTTTCTCTAAACGTCCGCAATAAAGTCATAGTGAATAACCATGAAAAATAGCCCTTCAGAAAAAACGCAACAAGAGGCGATGCAAATAGCCAAAGCGACTGCACGCCCCGGCCAAACCAAAGAACACACTAAGTTAATTGCTAAAGGTGTTGAGAAAGGCATTGCGGAATACAAAAAGCAACAAAAAGCAAAAGCTCGCGAACGAGATAAAGCAAAGAAAAAGGTAGCTACTGGTGAACCCGAAGTAGAAGTACTTGCAGTCAAACCTAAAGCAAGTCTACCTGTTTGGCTGCCTTGGGTTCTACTCGTTGTTAGCTGGGTTGGTTTTATCGCGTTCACACTCATTACGACAAATGTTTGACCCAAAAAGCGACCCTTTTGTTGCCCCTGTTTGTCATGAGGCTATCCAGATCGTGTTTGAAGACGATGATATTCTCTTGATAAACAAACCCAGCGGGTTGCTAAGCCTATCGGGCAAAAACCCACTTAATCAAGATTCGGTTCATTTTCGCTTAACGCAGCAATACCCTGATATTCGTCTATTGCACCGGCTCGATCTTGGCACATCGGGCGTGATGTTATTGGCAAAAAACAAAGCGGTTAACACGGCGTTAATGCAACAGTTCCAAGCTCGCACAATTGAAAAAGATTACATCGCATTGCTTGATGGGCTGATAAAAGAACAAACCTTCATCATAGACTTACCCATTGCCAAAGGTGAGTTCCCTGCTCAAAAAATATGCCAGCAAACGGGCAAGGCGGCGCAAAGCAAAGTGTCAGTCCTTGACGCTAACGAGGTAAACCAAACCACTCGGGTAAAACTCACGCCCTTGACCGGTCGTACCCATCAGCTGCGCATTCATTGCCGTGAAATTGGCCATCCTATTTTAGGCTGTGATATTTACAACAATAACCACAGTCAGAAAAAAGCCGAACGCTTGTTATTACACGCCCAATCATTGAGTTTTGATCACCCAACTACCGGCGCTCGTATCAATGCTGTATGCGATTGCCCATTTTAACTGGTAAACTTAAGTTTATTTATTGCGCACACTGAAGGTTTGAAATGGATTACGAGTTAACCACCGTCGATGAATCGTTCGAAATAGAACCGTTAACACTTTGGCAAAGCCAGTGTTTTATCAGTGAAAACCCCTATCATGCACTGCTCAAACAAGAGCTCATCAATCGTGTCTACCAAGATGCACAAAGCAGCGATGTCGATGTAAAAAGTGATGTCGCCCTTGGCGCGAAGCTTAACTTACAAGAAAGTGAATTAGACTTCCTGGATACCGACGATGCCAACATTCAAACCCTAAACAGCTTCTTGTCAGAATTAATTATAACTGTGGCCGCAGAAACCAACCAAGGTTTTTGGCCTGAAGATGCCGATGTAGCAGCCACCATTATCGAAAGTTGGTATCACATTACCCAAAACGGCGGTTACCATGATGCCCACAGCCACCCTAACTGCTCTTGGTGTGGCATTTATTATTTAGACCCAGGTGATGCCGATTACAGCAAAAAAAGTGGTGTAAATCGGTTTTATGATCCTCGCGTTAATGCCGATCACTACTTAGATGCGGGCAGCCAATATTTAAACAGCACGGGCATTTGGGATATTGAGCCTGTTGAAGGACAAGTGATTATTTTCCCATCTTACTTAAAGCACTCTGCCCTGCCTTATTTTGGACAGTCTGACCGAGTGGTGATTGCCTTTAATGCCCGTGTCGATTTTATTTAACGTAAAATCAACCCAATAGAAATATCAAACTCCTGTACCGTTAATAATTTGTACAATGGTTTTTTATTAAATTCATACGGGAGTGTTGCGTGACTAACCCACCACAAGGTAAAGCTGTTGTTTATCAAGTGTTTACTCGTTTGTTCGGTAATAAAAATCGAACCAATAAACCTTGGGGCTCCCTGAATGAAAATGGCGTCGGTAAGTTTGCTGATTTTAACGATACAGCCTTGGCGGCCATTAAAACCTACGGCACCACCCATGTTTGGTACACCGGTGTGCCTCATCATGCACTAATTAACGAGTATCCGGGCATGAGTAGTGATCACCCTGAGGTGGTAAAAGGCCGTGCCGGTTCACCCTACGCGGTGAAAGATTACTATAACGTTAACCCAGATTTAGCGACTAACCCTGCCAACCGGCTAGCCGAGTTTGAAGCGCTCATTGCGCGTACCCACCAGCACGGCATGAAAGTAATCATCGATATTGTGCCAAACCATGTCGCTCGACAATACCACAGCACCAGTGCGCCAGATGAGGCTCGAGACTTTGGCGCAGATGATAATACGCAAGTAGAGTACCAGCGCGACAACAACTTTTACTACTTACCAAATGAAAGTTTTGCAGCGCCTGACTTTCCAGAAGGGTTTGAACCACTGGGAGGAGAATTCAATGCAGAGCTAACGGGTCATTTTATTGAAACACCCGCAAAGTGGACCGGCAATGGCTCAACACTGGCCAAGCCCAGTTGGGATGATTGGTTTGAAACCGTCAAAATAAATTATGGCGTTACCCCAGATGGCCACAAAGAATTTGATCAGCTACCTGCCGATTTTAGAAACCAAGACCTACATGCCCACTTTGAATTCTGGCAAACGAAAAATGTCCCCAACAGCTGGCTAAAATTTCGCGACATCGCGCTTTACTGGCTTGCCAAAGGCGTTGATGGGTTTCGATTTGATATGGCCGAAATGGTGCCGGTTGAGTTTTGGAGTTACTTAAACTCGGCCATTCATCACGCTAACCCACAAGCTGAGGTGATTGCTGAGGTATACCAGCCTAACTTGTATCGAGATTACCTTCACTTAGGCAAAATGAATTACCTTTACGATAAAGTCGATTTATACGATTCCTTAAAAGGTATTATTCAGCATAAGGCCGGTGCCCATATTATTGATGATATTCAAACCCAGTTAGAAGATATTGATGCCAATCTGATTCGCTTTTTAGAGAACCATGATGAGCAACGTATCCCATCGCCAGAATTTGCTGGCAGTGCCGAAAAAGCCTGGCCCGCCATGGTGGTCACCGCATTAATGGGGCAAGGCCCAACTATGCTCTATTTTGGCCAAGCTCAAGGCGAGAAAGCAGAGTCCGATCTTGGCTTTGGCCGAGCCAGCCGCACAACAATTTTTGATTATGCCGGTGTGCCAGCCCATCAAGATTGGATGAACGATGGTTTGTTTGATGGTGGTTTATTATCGTCAGAGCAAAAGGCTTTAAACGAAGCCTACCAACGGCTACTGACTTTCTCGGCAAATGAAGCTAGTTTACAAGGTTCATTTTACAGCTTACATGCAGTGAACTTATCGGCAGAGAGTAGCTATGACGACAGAAGCTACAGCTTTGTAAGGCAGCATGGCGATGAATGGGCGATAGTCATCGTTAACTTTGACAACGTGCCTAAGCATTACTCATTGGTATTACCAGCCGAGCTGGCTAACGGTTCGCTTAAACTTGAGCCAAAGGCAATGCTTACTGAGCAAATTAATGGGGCTAATCACCAACAGCCCCTACTTCATAGCACCGATAACCAGTTTAAGCTCAATATCAGCTGCCCGGCTTACGGTGCTTTGGTATATAAGCGTTGAACTTAGTCACTTTTAGTCGATAAAAGTGGCGAACTGCTCAAGTGGCTTTTTCTCGATGCTCGGCACCATGCAGTCTTTTTCAGGATACCCCGCCACTAGAATCATATAGGGGCGTTCATCTTTCGGGCGCTTTAAAATTTGATTTAAGAACTTCATCGGGCTTGGGGTATGGGTCAAGGTAGCAACGCCGGCCTGATGCAACGCGCTAATAAGAAAACCTGAGGCAATACCCACAGATTCTGAAGTGTAATAATGCTTTAACTTGTTACCATCTTCATCGTAAGTGAACTTTTGCAAAAAGATGACAATTAGGTGTGAGGCTCGCTCTAAAAATGGCTTATCCGCATCGGTACCTAGAGGTGACAAGGCATCTAACCAATCTTCTGGTGCCTTTTCAGAGTAAAACTCACGCTCCTCCTCTTCTGCAGCCTCTCTTATTTGCTTTTTAACCGCAGGATTAGACACCACAACAAAGTGCCACGGTTGCATGTTGGCACCGTTTGGGGCGGTACCAGCGGCTAACAACGCATGCTGAATAACCGAATCTGGGACTTTTTTGTCAGAAAAGTCACGAATAGAGCGCCGCGTCTTTATTTGCTGGTAAAACTCAGCGGCTTTGGCCTCCATTTCAGGCTCAGAAAGCTCTGTAAAGTTCAATGGCTGCGGAATATAGTCATTATTCATTATCATTACACTCACATCATTAAAGAGATTGATAAGCCACTCGGCTAATGTGGCTAAACATAGTTGAAAATGGATGTTTTTGACAACCGTTATTTAACTGGCCTAGGTTTTAAAGCTCAGCACGCCTATAATGACCGTTTTGAACATCAGGTAATTCAGCGGTCGATGAATTTGTTAAAAAGACGCTATAGAACTAAACGTGCTAAATGGAATGCGACGCCGCATAAAACTGGCTCCAAACTGGGGCTTTTTTATGATAGACACTTTGTCGATCATGCTTTTATTCGTGCGCTCAATCGCAATTTTCATGCCTTAGATGCAAATGTTTACCGTGGTAGCCAGCCGTCTCCTAGGTTTATTAAACAACTCAAAGCCAAAGGGTTTAAAACTATCATCAACTTACGGGGTGAAAATAAGTCAGCCAGCTACATTCTTGAAAAGCAGGCTTGCGAGAAATACAGTGTTCGTTTAATTAATACCAAATTGAACTCGCGGCGTATTCCGGAACCTAAAGAATTTAGACAATGGCTAGACTTTGTGAATAACTGCGAAAAACCAGTGATGTTTCATTGTAAGTCAGGAGCTGACCGTGCCGGAATTGCGGCGGCTATGTATGTGTTAATTCACACCGATTTAGGCATTGATGAAGCCAAAAAACAGCTTAGCCTGAGGTATTATCATCTAAGCCATTCTAAAACCGGCATTCTTGATCACTTTATAGACGCCTATGCACAGTTTAATGCGCACACTCCCATCGCCTTTGTTGATTGGTATGAGCAACATTGTGATCGTGATGCCATTGCCGCGTCTTTCAAGCCATCCACACTCTCTAATTGGTTAGTCGAAAAGGTACTACGTCGTGAGTAATCCAAACAACTCTCATTTAATTAAACGCCTGTGGCACGACTACACCCGTAAGCACAGCGTCAAACTGAGCATCGCTATATTTTTTATGCTGCTCGAAGGCTATGCGATGTACATTTTCGTGAAAACACTTCAGCCTATGTTTGATGTGATTTTTATTGCCGGTGATGAAAGCCAAATTTGGCCAATTACGCTGGCGGTATGTGGTGTCTTTGTAATTCGTGGTGTCGGTTCATTTATCCATCGCTCATTGATGGTCAAAACTGGTGTGCTCATTGTTGGCGATATGCAACGTAATTTAACCCGTCACCTGTTGTCGCTCGATGTGTCCTTTTTTAATAAACACTCACCCGGTGAACTCATTGAGCGAGTACGTGGCGACACCCAAGCTTTACAAGGGTTTGCCAGTACTACGTTATTAACCCTAGGTCGTGATACTGCGCTATTAATTGCAATGCTCAGCAATGCAATTTCCGTTGACCTCATGTGGACGCTGATGATTTTTATAGGCTTTCCACTGTTAGTATTGCCTATCGGCATTTTACAAAAGCTAATTCGTAAACAAACTCGTAAAGCACGTACGGCTTCGGCCATGCTTTCAACTCGGCTCGATGAAATTTTTCACGGCATCAAAGCTATTAAACTAAACAACTTGGCTAAGCATGAAGATAAGCGTTTCTATTCGGGTGTAAATTCCTTTGTTAAGACTCAAATGAAATCTGAGTACAGCCGCGCGGCTATGCCTTCATTTATTGATATTATTGCTGGGCTTGGTTTCATTGCGGTGATTTATTATGGCGGCCATGAAATTATAGCCGGTGAAAAAACGGCCGGTGCGTTCATGCAATTCTTTACTGCGATTGCCTTGGTACTCGACCCTATTCGTCGCTTAACAAATATATCGGGCGCTATTCAAGGCGCGATTGCAAATTTAGAACGCATTTATTTCTTATTCGATCAAAAACCTAAACCTCGTTTAGAAGCGAATGAAAAAGCATTAACACAGCCCTATGGTGATATTGAATTTAAAGAAGTTGAGTTTGGTTATACCGATCAATCCGTGCTTAATAAATTAAGTTTTATTGCGCCCGGCGGAAAAACAACAGCTTTTGTAGGCCCAAGTGGCGCAGGTAAATCAACGCTGTTTAACATTCTCACCTTATTAGAATTACCAACGGCGGGCACAATTACCATTGGCAAGCAAGATATCTCAACAGTTGATACCAAAGCCTTACGCCACGATATTGCGGTTGTTTCTCAGGAGTCGGCATTGTTTGATGAATCGCTCTATGAAAACATCAAGCTAGGTGATCTAGAAGGTGATGATGAAGCCGTAGCCAATGCAGCCAAAGCGGCTTTGGTTTCTAAGTTTGCCGATAGCCTGCCCGATCAACTCGATACTCTAGCAGGGCCTCGCGGCTCAAACCTATCAGGTGGTCAACGCCAACGTGTCATTATTGCCCGCGCTATTTTACGTAATGCGCCCATCTTATTGTTAGATGAAGCAACCTCCGCCTTAGATAACCACACCGAGCAAAAAATCCAAGCATTATTAGATGACTTTGCCGAAGACAAAACCACACTGGTTATAGCGCACCGTTTAACTACCGTGATGAATGCCGATCTAATACATGTGATGCAAAATGGTCGTATTGTAGAAAGTGGTACCCATGCGGAATTACTCGCGATGAATAATCACTACGCAGCTTTGCATACAACGCTAGAAAGATAAACAAGTAGAAGTAATGATGACGCTGCGCACAGCTTGCTAATTGATTTAGCTGTGCGAGTACCTTTGAAGCTATTAACCCGGCTGACCATCGAATCTTGGTTTAGTCAAAATTGGCCAGAAATGCATAAAAAATAGGCCGTAACCAATTGACCAAAATATGATTGAAACGGCCATGACTTGGGCATAATTCGCCCAAAAATAAACACCCAGAATACGCACAATAAAGGCCATGAACACGGCAATAAATGCGCCCACCATCCAATTACTCACCGCCAACATGCGCCCTGTATGTCCTAACGAAACCCGTGAGATCATTGCCAAAATCATTAAGCCAATACCACCCACGGTTAAACTGTGTAGCGCTTGCGGGCGGCTAATAACATTTAACCAAGGCTGCAATGCAAATAAACCCAGACCCACTGGAATACACCAATAACTTAAGTGCAATGACCAAACCAGCGGAAAGCGGATGGTCACCTGAGGGCGCCAGCGCATTGCACGATAGCTGTGCAATAAAGTAGCAATCGCCAAGATCAAGGTATTGATTAGAACGGGTAGCACCGCCGGAAAACTAACCACGAACGCTGAGAAGATAGTAAATAAAATGGTCGACTTTTCTAACCAAGGCAGACCATCGACTCTTTGAGTTTGCGTTCCGTTAGCGGTGAACATGGGGAAAATTCGCCCCGCCATCAAACTAATAAGCAAAATAACGGCCATCACCATTAGATAGCTTGCTTGCTGAGATAGCAAATAGGCATTATTAAGCGCAGCGTAATGCATCAGGGCATTTGCCAGTGTCATCACCGTTAAGATAGGCAAGAAAACCAAGTTGCGCCAGCGTTTGGCTTTAATAATAGGCAGCGCGAGCACTACCGCCGTGATGGGTAAAAAACTCATATCAAGTGTAATGATTAACGCATTGGGTAAGTAGCCGTTAAATGGAAAGCTTAAGCGCGCGAGCACCCACAACAATACCAACCCACCCAGTTTCCAACCACCAAAGCCAGGTAATCCGGTCCAGTTCTTTACGGCGGTTAGTAAAAAACCGGCAATGATTGCTGAGCTAAAACCAAACAACATTTCGTGCATGTGCCACCACAGAGCACCACCGTAAATATTCAAGGTTAAATGTCCGCTTAGCACCAGAGACCATACTATTAGGGTGACTAGGCTTACTAATGGCGCTAATAAAAAGAAGGGCCTAAACGCCAATGCTAGCCATACGGAGACAAACGAGCGTTTAGGTAAATTATTTGCGGGGTTTATCGGTTTCTGCATTTTTCGCTCACTTTTCGTTAACTTGCGTGTTCTATTGATAAAAGGTTCACCAAACCCGATCGATGTTTTTCGCCAATCAAATCAGCCAAAGTATATTTTTCTAACGTGGAATAAAAACTATCTTGCGCTTCTACAAAGATATTTTTCATTTGGCAGCTGGGCGTAATAACACATTGGTTGTTAGCACCAAAGCATTCAACCATTTTGCTACCGTCTTCCATACTACGCACCAATTTGCCAATGTTTATCTGCTCGGGCGGCCTATTTAAACGAATACCCCCATTTTTACCTCGCGTAGCTAGAACAAAATCCTTTTGACTAAGTCCCTGCACTACCTTCATCAGGTGGTTTTTGGAAATACCGTAACTCAGGGCAATGTCATTGATGGTACAAGGCCTATTTTCATTCACTGCTAGATAAATCAGTACCCGCAGCGAATAGTCAGTAAAACGAGTGATATTCATAAGAAAACTAATTTCGATTTATAAGATGCATTTAGTTTACATCTTATAAATCGAAATGTACACTGCCGCAAAAGATGCATTTCCACTGCATCTTAAAGATTTACAGCGAATGAACACCCCGAACAACAACACGACTGCATAACCAGTGACCATGGAGACTACAATGAAAAAATACTATCGATTATGGTGGACATTAATTGCCATATTCGCCATAACATTTGGCATTCTCGGGTATTTCGGTAAAGAAATTTACCGAGAAGCCCCCCCTATACCCGCGACCGTTGTCAATGAATCTGGCGATGTGTTGATGACCAGTGAGAGTATTCTCGATGGCCAAATTGCCTGGCAAACCACCGGTGGAATGCAACTTGGCTCTATTTGGGGTCACGGCGCTTATCAAGCACCCGATTGGACAGCCGACTGGTTGCACCGTGAATTGGTGAACTGGTTAGATATTGCAGCGATCGAGACTTTCCAAACCCCTTACGAAAATCTCAATGAAGAACAACAAGCTTCATTACAGTTTAAACTGAAAAAAGCTTATCGAACCAACACCTACGACACCGAGTCGGACACCTTAGTGTTATCAGAGCGACGATTAGCCGCGATTGAAAAAACAGCCGATTATTATCACCGATTGTTTGGTGACGACCCCGCACTAACCGAAACACGCGCTAACTTTGCGATGAAAGAAAACACCCTTCCTGATCCTGAGCATCGTCAACGCATGACCGAGTTCTTCTTCTGGACAGCATGGGCTGCTGGCACTGAGCGCACGACTGAGTCGGCTACCTATACCAATAACTGGCCACATGAGCCTCTCATAGACAATGTTCCAACCATGGAAAATATCGTTTGGTCTATTATCAGTATTATTCTTTTAGTCGCCGGTGTTGGCTTGTTAATTTGGTTCTGGGCTTTCTTCCGTGATGCCGATGACGAAGAACTTGTCGTTCCTGAAAACGATCCGTTAACCAGTTTTCAATTAACGCCATCACAAAAGGCACTGGGCAAATATTTATTTATTGTTGTCGCGCTGTTCTCTTTTCAAGTCATGATGGGAGGCTTAACCGCACACTACACAGTTGAAGGTGATGGTTTCTACGGCATTGATTTAGCCAAATGGTTTCCGTATAGCTTAACCCGTACTTGGCACATTCAATCTGCATTGTTTTGGATTGCAACAGCTTTCCTTGCCGCCGGTTTATTCTTAGCACCGATTATTAATGGTGGTAAAGACCCAAAATTTCAGAAGCTAGGTGTCGACATTTTATTTTGGGCATTGGTTGCCGTCGTCGCGGGTTCATTTATCGGAAACTTCTTAGCTATTTCTCACATGATGCCGCAAAACTTAAGTTTTTGGTTAGGCCATCAAGGTTACGAATACGTTGACTTAGGTCGACTCTGGCAAATTGGTAAATTTACCGGCATCGTATTGTGGTTAGTCTTAATGTTGCGCGGAATTGTGCCTGCTTTACAACAGCCGGGTGACAAGCACTTATTGGTATTACTGACCGCTTCCGTAGTGGCCATTGGTTTATTCTATGGCGCTGGCTTTTTCTACGGCGCACGTACGCACATCTCTGTGATGGAATACTGGCGTTGGTGGATCGTTCATCTTTGGGTTGAAGGCTTCTTCGAAGTATTTGCCACTGCCGCACTGGCGTTTATTTTCGTGAGCATGGGTATTGTTTCAAAACGCTTGGCAACCATTGCCAGCTTAGGTTCGGCCTCTTTATTTATGCTCGGTGGCATCCCTGGTACTTTCCATCACATGTATTTTTCAGGCACCACAACGCCCGTTATGGCAGTAGGCGCGGTATTCAGTGCACTTGAAGTTGTTCCCTTGATTGTATTAGGCCATGAAGGCTGGGAGCATTATCGTTTACAACGCAGCGCGCCTTGGATGCAAAAAGTAAAATGGCCATTGCTGTTCTTCGTTGCGGTCGCGTTTTGGAATATGGTCGGTGCTGGGGTCATGGGATTCATGATCAACCCACCAATCTCGTTGTATTACTTGCAAGGTTTAAACACTACGGCAACGCATGCGCACGCAGCGCTGTTTGGTGTGTACGGCTTCTTAGGTCTTGGCTTTGTCATCTTAGTTTTAAGATACATTCGCCCTAACATGACCTTCAGCGAACCACTGATGAAAACCGCATTCTGGTGGCTCAACGGTGGCTTAGCATTAATGTTGTTCACCAGCTTGTTGCCCGTTGGTATTATTCAATTGGTTGCCAGTGCATCAGAAGGCTTGTGGTATGCCCGCAGCGAAAGCTTCATGCAGACTGATTTACTGCAAACATTACGTTGGATTCGTACCTTTGGCGACGTTGTCTTTATTGTTGGCGCGTTAGCTGTCAGCTGGCAGGTCGTTAAAGGCTTGTGGCTCGATAAATCAGAAGGCACTGAGCAACCAGCTGTACCTTTATGGAGTAACGGCGCTGAAGGCCGCAAACCAGAACACGGTGTAGATGTTTGCTGTGGCAGTTGTGGTGGCTCTGACGCTGTAAAAGATTAATAACCGTCAGTTTATTTAGAGGTGGGTGCTATCTTAAGTGATAGCACCTTTTTTTATCTCTTAATTAGAATCAAGCCCAAGAAAACGTTTAAACTTCATTAACTGCTCATGGTCGGGCTGTTCTTGAGCTAATAGACCCGCTAGATGCATAATTAATAAATCGCGACGCGCGGTATCTAAAGGTGCTACAAAAACAGCACCGATAAACTCACGCATTTGTAGAGGCAGATGCCAACTAATTTTTACCGCATTACCAAAGCGCGAACTGTATTGTTGCAGCAGCTCGTCCAGAAGGCCTTCATTAAGTGATTCATCTGGTGCTGGGCACTCTTGAATAATCTCAAGCAACGCAAATTCACCCAGCCGATGCAACAGGCCCGCTGTGTAATAAGGTGCAGGATCTAATTTCAACTTGATCGCTATTTTACGCGCTTCTTCGGCCACGCGCTGGCCTTGTCTAGCATAATGTTCTATTTGTTTTTGAATAACCGGTAGACGCGCGGCACTGCCTTGGTTCAGTAATATGGCAGCGGTTTGCGCGATTGCCATAGAGACACCCATTATCGTGATTGCCTCAACCAATGTTGAAACTGAGCGTCCATATCGTTGCATCTGATTACTGTTCGCAACACTGAGCAATCGAGTCGTAATCGTTACATCATCTTTCCAAGCCTTTGCGAGTGTTTTAGCCGTCGGTAGCTCGTCTTTCCATTGCATTGACATGACGTTTTGCGCATCTGGTAGCAAAACTAGGTGATCAAGGTGCTTTACGCGCCCTTCCAACCAATGATCCCAATCAGGGGCTGTATCAGGTATTTTTAAAGAAACTTTTCGCTTAAAAAACGGTGTCAACCGGGTAAGCACATCTTCCGGAGTAAATGGCTTAACTATGTATCCATTAAGCCCAGCTCGATGACTCGCTAGGACAGAATTTCGATCGCCACGACCTGTCACCATGAAAATGGGCACATCTGAATCTTCACTGCGAATACGCCGCGCAAGCTCAAGACCCGAACCTGAGCCTTGTAAATTCCAATCACACAGCACCAAACCAATTTCTGATTTTTGCCAGATCGACCAAGCAACATCTACGCTTTCGGCTTCTTTCACCGTCACTGTTTGACTCAGGCTACTGACTATCGCTATGAGCAGTTCGCGCACGAGAGAGTCATCTTCTACGATCAGAATATTCATTATTACTGCTTCTTGCCTCGATGCTAAACGTGAAAATAGTCTATTATTAACTTTAGCTCATAATATGCGACTCTGTTCAAAATGCATAACATTAGCCAATAATTAAGGTTGGTTACTTGTTTTTTTAAGAAGAGGTATCCATGGTTTCAAACGATGTGATGGCAAAAATAGCCACACTGCGCCGGCAATTCCAAGTTCGTTTAATCGATGACTCAGAGCACCTTCGCAAACTTTGGCAGAATTGGGTCGAGCAAGGCATCGAATCAGATCGGCAACAAATATTGAATTTAACGCATTCACTTAAAGGCAGCAGTGGAACATTTGGCTTTAGCCAGATCAGCGCACAAGCCGCACTGTTAGAAGCCGCATTAGATGCGCAAAGCCAAAATAAAGCCATGGTGCAAGCCAATTTCACCGCATTATTAGCCGCTATCGATCTAGTCATTGAACAGGGCCAGTCTTAGGCAATCATTGGCCGAGCCTAAATAAGATTCTTACCTTTAATCTTGCGCCTGGCGCCAAAGCTGACGCACTTGATCAGCCAACGTAAGAGGATCAAAAGGCTTGGGAATTACTCCTATAGCCCCGAGTGCTTGATACGCCGTTATCTCACTGGGCTGCGATTTTGCCGTCATAAACACGGCCGGTACATTGGCCATACCCGGTATTAAGCGTAAGCGACGTAACGTCTCTGGCCCGTCAAGATCGGGCATCATGACATCCAGTAAAACGAGATCCGGTAAACGTGCCTCCACGGCTTCCAGACATTCCATACCTGAGGCACATTGGGTAATTTCTAAACCACCCACGTTTACCAATGCTAACGCAGCAATAGCGCGAATGTCGGGATCGTCTTCTACATGTATGACATAATGAATAGGCATCGGTTGCTTCAATTCCGTATTATTTTAATTTTGAGTACCGCTATCACCATTAGGATACCTCATTTTGAAAACACTGCACGGCTACTCTAAATTCTGTTAACCCGGGTTGAGATTCAAAACTAATGTTCCCGCCCATAGAGACCATAATGTTTTGACTAATTACAAGACCCAACCCTGTGCCACCCTTTTCGCGACTTGTTCGACTGTCGGCTTGGCTAAATCGCTGGAATATTCGATCTTTAAAATCATCAGGAACTCCTGGTCCATTATCGCTGACCGAGATCGTGACCTGGCAATGACTTACATGAGTGTTGATTGTCACCTGCCCATCTTTAGGGGAGTATTTTATGGCGTTAGAGAGTAAATTTGCCATAACCTGCTCAAACCTATTGGCGTCAACTTCGACCGCTACATCTGCAACACTGCCAACGACAACAGCGACATGGTGTAAATTTGAATAGCCGACAATATTGTCCATTGTTGTTTTTAGGAGCTGCGAAAGAGGAATCTTTTTCATATCAAAACTGATCCGTCCTGCGACCAATTTATCTAAATCAAGAAGATCATTCACTAACAAAATGAGTCTTTCGGTATTTTTAAGGGCAATACCAACCATATTACTAGCCGGCTCCGTTAGTCCGCCAAGGTGCCCAGCCGCCAATAATTTTAATGAACCAGAAATTGATGTCAGTGGTGTGCGCAACTCATGACTCACTGTAGAAACTAATTCATCTTTTAATTGCTCTATTCGTCGCTGATCACTGATATCTTCATAAATGGTCCAAAGTAAATGCCGGCTATCGACATCTAACATTTTCAAACCACGTACCCTTACTGGGTAGTGCTGGCCATTGTAACCGCTAATATCGCATTCAATCGGGCCAAACTGGTCTTGATCTGTGGTTGATTCTAATTGGCCAATTATATCTTGTTGGTTGAGCAATAAATCTTCTTTGCGCAGGTTAAGCAATGCATCTCGGCTATAGCCACTTTGGTGAGTCAATGCGTCATTTACCGCCAGTAACTCACCCGTATCGACATCTGATAAAGAGACGCCTAAAGGCGATAGTTCAAATAAACCTCGCAATCTGGATTCTCGCTGTTGCAAGAGGCGCCTATTTTGGTCCCGGACTAGCGCCGACTCTACCCACCGCCCTAACAGGCGAACAAACGCTAAATCTGTTTCACTCAAGGGTTCTTTACGGCCCTGCAAGGCAGAGAAATTCAATGTTCCATAGACTTTCGATTCAACCACTAAACGAATGCCAACATAGGTTTCAAGGTTAAACAGTATATAACAGGGGTGCTCCTCCAGCACGCTACCTGCAACTGAGTTGATAACCATTTCACCTTCATTTTCCATGACCAAGCTGCAATAGGTGCTTCCTAAAGGAAACTCATCGCCTGGGCTTAACGATTGCGTATCTGGTACCTGGCACCACTGCACCCGGTAATTACTCTTCTCTACTTTACTAATAATGCCTACATCTAGGCTGAGATGTTCACAGCCTAAAGCTAGAACTCGACTTAGTCGATCATCTAGACTGCTTTTTGCATCGGCGGCTATTTCATTCAGTTCCGCCAAAAACTTCAGTTGATCACGCAGTTTTGATTTAATATGACGATCTTCAGTGACATCTAAACTCAAACCTACCAGCCCAATTACGTCATCATACTGGTTACGAAGCGGCAATTTTGACACCCGAAACCAGGCTGAATCTCCATCTTTATTCGCACCTTTATTTTCAAGTAATAAAATGCTTTCACCGCGGTCTAATACAGCTCTATCTTCGCGTTCAGACTGATCTATTAAATTACTGGGGTAGAGGTCGCGGTCGTGCTTACCAAGTACATCGGCTTCATTGGCCAAGCCTAGATGATCCAGTTCTGCGCGGTTGGCGAGCACTTTACGCGCCTCTCTATCTTTGACGTAAATGTTCATCGGAATATTATCAATGATCGTTCTCAGCAGTTGCTCTCGGTTTTGCAATGTTTGATCAGTCTGTTCGTGGCGCTGCAACTCTAATTCAGCTAAGGCAGCATAATCTGCAAACATCTCGCGCTCTAATGGCGTCAGCACCCTTGGAACTTTATCAATCAAGCAAAGGGTCCCCATTGCAAAGCCATGACGAGAACGCAGTGGAATACCCGCATAAAACCGAACCTGGGCATCGCCTGTCACCAGAGGGTTGTCTGCGAAACGAGAATCTTTTAATGCATCGGAAATTTCAAACAGGTTTTCACCCAAGATTGCATGCCCACAAAAAGACACCGCGCGCGGTGTTTGTGTGGCGTCCAGCCCTTGCCTTGATTTAAACCATTGCCGATTCGCATCGACTAAACTCACCAATACGGTTTTAACATTTAGGGCCGCTCGGGTTAATCGGGTAATTCGGTCAAAATTCGCATCGGCTGGTGTATCTAATAAAGCCAAATTATAGAGCACGGCTAAGCGTTGTTGTTCGTTATCCGGAAATGCTGGTGCTTTCATCAATACCCTCGTCGACTTAACTTGCTACTTTTTAGTTTAGCAGCTCGACAGCATCCCAACAGAAATTAGTCTAACTTTTCTGTAACCACCTAAAATATCATCGTTAAATGGACTAATTAGAAAGTCATTGCTCCAGCTTGAAATCTTGTGCTTTAAGATTATGTTTTTTAAGTAACTTGTAGAAATCGGTTCTGTTTCTGCCTGAGACTTCTGCTGCTTTCGATACAACACCGTCAGTCATTTTTAACACGCGACTCACATAATGCCGTTCAAATTCATCTTTAGCCTCTGTTAGACTTGGCCAATAATCCGTATTTTGCAGCATTGCTTGATTGACAAGTGTGGAACTAATCACGGGAGATTGCGTTAATGCAACACACTGCTCAACCACATTTACCAGTTGTCGTATATTACCTTGCCACTGTGCTTGGCACAGCTTCAAAAGCGCATCATCTGAAAAACGTGTTGCATTGACGTTATGCTTTGATGCACTTTGTGAGAGTAGATGCCTGACTAGTACTGGGATATCTTCTGGACGCTCGCTTAAACTCGGTAGGCGCAAATTAACAACACAAATCCGATAGTACAAATCTTCTCGGAATGTTTCGTCTTTCATCGCCTCAGGTAAATCACGATGCGTTGCCGATACTACTCTAACATCTATAGGAATTGTTTCAACGCTACCCACTGGACGTATTGCCTTTTCTTGCAATACTCTCAAAAGTTTAACCTGCAATGACAATGGCATATCGCCAATTTCATCTAAAAATAACGTACCTCCTTGTGCGGCTCTAAACAAACCTTGATGCTCGCTAACGGCTCCAGAAAATGCTCCCTTTTTATGACCGAATAGCTCAGACTCTAATAAATGTTCTGGCAAAGCTCCGCAGTTTATAGCGACGAAGGGTTTACTCGCCCGACTGCTGGCCTTATGGATAGCGTTTGCTAATAACTCCTTGCCGGTGCCACTCGCGCCCGAAATGAGTATGCTGACATCCCGTGGCGCAACCATAGCTGTTTGCTCCATCAATCGTTGCATCACGGTGCTTCGATAAATAATATCTTTGTGCCAAAGTTCATTGGAGTGCATCGATGTTTGGGAGATAGCATTATTTAACGCTGCACGTAATTTTTGATGATCTATGGGTTTAGTGATAAAACCCAATGCGCCTTTTTCTGTAGCATCTACAGCCTCTGTAATAGAGCCATGGGCTGTCATCAATATAACGGGCAACGATGGCAACCGACTTGAAATGAAATCGAGCAAGTACAGGCCATCTTGGCCAGGCATTCTTAAGTCACTCAATACAACTGAAAAGGTAGAGTCGGCTAATTGTTTAATTGCAACCTCTACACTTTCTGCCACGCTAACGATGTACCCTTCACTTTCTAGACGAATACTCAACAATCGAAGTAGGCTAGGATCATCATCTACAAGCAATATTTTAGCGCCTTTAGATGTTGTGCTAGTGGAGGTTTGTATTGGGTATTCTAAGCTAGAGTCATTTTTTAGTGTCATCGGATAGATTGCCTTCTGAGTTTAATTGTTGCTCAATATTTGTTATGGCATCAATTTTTTTCTGGGCTTTTTGTAGTTCTACTTTCGTCTCAGTTAATTCTGTTTTTACGTTATTTAGGCTCTGGATGGTCAGGCTTAATTGTTCAGACTGGTCTAATATATTTTTATGAAACACCAGGTGCGTGAGTAATAACTGATCTAACGGAAAAGGGTAATTTGAAACCATCTGCTCTAACTTATTAATATTGTCCTTCCGAACGGCCAGTACCTCATTGGTATGAGTGAGTAGCAGCGCTTTCTTTAATGTATCAATTTCATCATTTGTCAGGAAAGACAACTGCTGTTGTCGCTCTAGTTCACTCAAAAAAAGTAGCGTTGCCATATAACTTTGCCATGCTAAGACATTACAAGCATTGCCAGTAAGATCAAGCGGATAAGCCAAGCAATCTGTATTATCAACCATTAATGGCTCGACTTTTGTTTCGTTAGAAACCTCTTCATTCCACAAAGTACTTTCATCGATTAACTTAGACTCAATTTGGGGATGGCTAATGCAACCTGTTAGGGCTACACATATAAAAAGTAAACTAAAAATTAATTTCACGACGTTCCCTATTGTTCAATATATAGGCAAGGTCACCGATGCCACAAAATCAAACTCTTCATCACTGCCCAATTCAACATGCCCACCCAGTAAACGGGCGCAATCATTTACAATAGACAAACCTAAACCACTGCCTCGCATTGAATCGTAACGAGGCAGTTCGGCACGATAAAAAGGTTCGAGTAAATGCGACAGGTGCTGCTGAGATACTTTCGGCCCGGTGTTTGCAACACGCAATTGAAAATACGTTAAGTTTTGTTTGAACTGAATGTGAACCTTACCACCTTGATCACCATATGCCTGAGCATTACTTAACAGATTTTCGACAATTCGTGTAAATAGTTTGTGATCAGTTGAGAATTGTGACGCAGTGCACTCAATATTAAGCTCCTGTTGACGTGCTTTGAAAGATAAGTCGTGGTTACTTTTTAATTGAGAGAGTATTTCTTGCGGGTTTAATTCAACTAGATCGGGCTCCTGCTGTTGTAAAAAATAATTATATTCTAGCAGTTGTTCGGTTAAGTTCCGTAATCGATAGGTACTGCCTTCAAGCAAACTTAATACTTCCTTTTGCTGAGCGGTTAAGGGCCCTGCTAGCTCTTCATTCAAAATGGAGCAACCTTCCTGAATACTTGATAATGGCGTTTTGAACTCATGCGATGCGTGGCGTAAAAAAGATTGCCGTAAAGCTTCTAGCTGATCGAGTCGTGTTTCAAGCCATATCAACTTTTCAAAAATGGCTTTGAATTCATTCGGTCCTGAAAAGGCGTCCAAGTGATTATCATCTTGCCTTTCTCCTGAACCAATCGCTTTTATTTTTTCCTCCAATTGCTTAACAGGCGCCGCCATACGGCCACTGATCAGAACGACAAGAAAGAAAGTAGCAAAGGCAATAGCGGTTAACCATCTGTTAACTAATTTTTGTTGCTGCTCGGTGTATTCTTGCTGTTGTTGAGTTGAAACGTCTAAATATTGCCATAAGCGTTTCATCATCTGAGCTTGGCGTGTTTTTAGGGTTGAGAAAAGAGCATCTAGTTCACCCTGTTGACTAGACACAAAACTCGATTCAAGTTTATTAATATCGGGGTTTTGGCGTTCACAAAATTCAGACTGCTCAACATCGCTAGTGCAGACTAAACGCGTTAATTGATTGTATTTTTCAATATTAGCATGTGCCAACCCAGCGAGAGGCTCTGAACTTAAGATTAAATATTGACGAATGACTCGCTCGATATCTACAAGCAGGCTGTCCATTTCGACAGCTGTGCGCACATTACTAATTGATATTTTGGTAAATTGAACTGACGAAAGGCTTACGTTTCTTTGAATAGTGTTGCTCTTCCACAATAGTAGGCACAACGGAATAAACGAGACAAAAAAACCAAGAAGTATGAGATGTCTAAGCGACAATGATTGGAAAGTGGGCTTCATAAATTTAGTATCAGAAAACAGCAAATAAAACTATGCTTAACATAACGGCATACCCTAGAATAATTCCAGAGTATACCGAGGTTTTTACTTACTTATCGTGCATAGTTATCATACTTAACTCATCGGCCGATACTAAACCATTTGCATCTGTGTCTAACACCTTGAACTCAGCTTCAGAGATATAGCCATTGCCATCTATATCTACACTAATGAAGCTCGCTGAAAGCGTTTCGAAAAGTACAGCTTCTTCGATACTGATTTGGCTATCTTGATTCACATCAATGACTCGGAACTCCAACTCGCTAGATAAAGCTTCGTCATTTGCGAAAGTTAGGCTAGATAGAGCAGTGAAAGCAGTGATTAATAATAATTTTTTCATGGTGATTCTCTCTTTAGGTGGTTAATAAATTTGCTGGCTTATTGCTAAGCGCAACATCGCTATTTCAAATCACGTGCCAGAATTTATTTATCTATAAAAATCAAAGACTTACAGTGCTTTTCCATTGTAAAACCATGAAGATAGCGCCCGAGTTGTCGCCAATGAGCAACAATTTAGCCTTGAATTAATAATTATCTAACAAAATCAATAACTTAGCGTGTCGGCTAATACCGACAATGCCATTATTACTAATCGGAAGCGATGCTCCCTCCAGTTAAAATCACTGCTAATTTATATTCCACCAATGCAATTATAATTGGCATATGCTAATTATAGGCGTATAGTTTTTGTTGATTGCACTGACTAGGAGAAATGAAATGCAAACTGCCTATCCCGCATTAAATGATCACTTTTGTAAGCACTTTAACCACGCTAACAGTTTTAAACTTGTCGATGAGCAAGGTGCTATATCAACGACTTTAAACTTGCCAACTAAGTCAGACGATTGCTCAGTTAATCACACCTGGCCTACATTGCTTAAACAGGCGAATGTTAATCGCATAGTTGTTCAGTTTATTGGCCAACGAATGTTGGATCGGTTTCTTCAGGCCGGATTTACAGTTGAACAAGCACCTAGAGGTACAATTGAAATTAATGCAACCGTAATGGCGGCCACCAAGCAATTGTCACTTGGGGATGGCCATGCTTCTCCAAAATTCGAAAAGAAACTAAAGCAAGGTAAGCAATGCTGTCATGGCACAAATAGCAGCTGCAATTCAACACACAGTTGTCAAGATTAATGCCTAGAAAAAAAATGGCACGCCGGATCGAATGTTCAGCACCCTATACATGCTTCAAACCAAATGGAGTGCCTCTAAAATTACTTGAACGGCAAACCTTAGCGGCTGATGAGCTAGAAGCTATTCGCTTAGTAGATTTAGAAGGAATGCAGCAAATTGAAGCAGCCACAGAAATGGCTGTTTCAAGACAAACGCTGGCATTGATCTTAAAGTCAGGCAGAAAAAAAGTGAGCGCAAGCTTAGTACTCGGTCAAGCGTTGTTTTTAGAAAAAATATAGCTGTAACGACTACCTAACTTTTCGTTCGCGCGCGACAATTCGCTTTTAATTTACTCTCTTAGCGAATAGGTGATACAGGTGTGTTACGACATCCCAACCAATGATGACGATGGCGATTATCAACGCTATTTCTACACCGGTATTCACCCCAAGCATAAAGTCATCTAAAGGAGCTTGTTCTGGGTTACTAACTACCGTCAATAACTGTTCGGACTTTAGCGTAGCGGCTAGTACTGCAATCCAAACTAAGTTTAAAGTCACATTGGCGATTCTTAACCCGTTTTGCCACCAGCCTTGAACCAGTTTCGTCGCAGCTAAAAGTATATCAAGAACCAGTAGTAAGACGATTCCGCCAACTAACAGTTCAGAAATATTCAACGATACATCAGTTAACCAAACACCCTCATGGCGAATCATACTAGGAAGATCTATCGCACCTGTTATCCACAAAAGCATAATTACTGATACGTTAAGTTCAATCAGCGCTTCAAGTTTGGGAATTCTTCTGCTTTGGTTTTGTTGCAGCAGCGTACGAGCATTCCACTTGTCAAGCCAACTCGCGCGCTCACCCATACGCTCTAAAATCACAAATATAAAACCAATAAGCAACAATGCCTTCATGAAAGTACTAGGGGCACCTAGAACACTTTGCAATAACGGCTTAAATAGCTCATCTGAACTCCACACGCCGAGTGCAAATAAACCGACATGAATCACTGCAACCACTAACGCAGCAATTTTAATGGTTTCTATAAAGCTTAAATACAAACCGGGACCAATGAGGTACATAGGCTCATCTTGACCAATGCGTGTCGCCATGCGAATAGGGTGCGGTAGCTGCTGAATAAATTCCACAGGGTCCTTTTGGCTTTCAGGACTACTCTCTAGCTCCTCGAATTGTTCCGATAACGAATCAAACAACTCATCTGCGGTTTCTTGTCTAAGTTTTGCAGGCAAATAACTAGCGACTTTGTCGGCATACGCGCGAATCATATCCATGATTGTTCTCCTGTCTTCAATCTAGAATTCGGTGAATAGTGACATTCATTGCTTGCCATTCCTCACTCAATGCGGTTAGAACATCTAGGCCAAGTACGTTGAGCTGGTAGAACCGCTTTTTGCGATTACTTTCAACCCGCCATTCACTGTCGAGCAGACCTTGTTTTTGCAAACGACGAATTAAAGGATACAAAGTGCCCTCATCCATGGGTAAGCCTTTATCTTCAAGGCTTTTACGCAAAGAATAACCATAGTGTTCCTCACGAAGCTGACCCAATACCGCTATTACAATCACCCCACGCCTAAGCTCTAAGCGCATTTTTTCAAGCACATCCTGAAACTCTATACTGGTTGCCATATACTGTGTACCACATAGTGTATGGCAGCCAGTATAATTAGAAATGTGGCGAGAGCAAGGTTTGGGTGAAAAATATACGATGACAGTTATTGCCTTAAGACACTGCTGTCCCTTAAATATCTCAGACCTTACGCGGGGTTCAGCGGCTCACCACTTGAAATGTCGGTCGCCATAAACCCGTCCAAGGGGGCTTTATAGAAACATCCATGTTTCAATCAATGGGCCGCTTCTAAACTATGGGACAGCAGTGGCCTTAAGGACCATTTTTTTCGAATGGAGGCTGGATAGATGCTTAAGTATGGGGCGTAATGATAATGTGGATTGAATTCAAGAGAGACAGGCACAAAAAAAGCCAATCTTTTCAGATCAGCTTTTAGAGCAATGGTACCAGCGGCCGGACTCGAACCGGCACGCTTTTAAGGGCGCGGGATTTTGAATCCCGTGTGTCTACCAATTTCACCACGCTGGCAACGTGGGCGGTATTCTATGGAATTTTTCTTTTGTGTCAAGCACTTAGGGAAATAATCTACAGGTCTTTAAGCGGTGCCATGAGCCGTTGGTGCCATGGCTGGGGTCTGGCTAGGCCGTAACCTTGGCCTGTTTGGCAGCCCAGCTGGCGTAGTCTTTCGAACTGCTCTGGGGTTTCGATGCCTTCGGCTAACACCTCAATGCCTAAGGCATTGGCCATGGATAAAATTGCATAAATTATCTGGTCTTCTTTACGGGATTGGGTTTGCGTTTGCAAAAATTGGCGATCAATTTTTAGTTTATCAATAGGCAGTGAGTGTAAGTAGGCTAAGCAAGAATATCCGGTTCCGAAATCATCTATGGCTATACGTATGCCCAGTTCGCGCCACTGTGTGAACTGCTCGATGACGGTGTCACTTAATGTCATGAGTTGGGATTCAATCACTTCGAGCTCTAACTGCCAATTTGCAGCTTTGACCTTGTTATTTAGCGTAAGTATAAGTGCTTTAAAGGCTTCGTCGTCTATTTGCTGCACCGATACGTTAACCGCCAGAATAGGCTTAAAACCCTTCTCCCAAGAGCACCATGACAAGACATCTCGTTCAATAAGGGCAAACATACGAGCGGAGTGCAGGTTTATTAGGCCACGCGCCTCGGCTAGCGCTATGAACTCATCGGGTGGCACCGTGCCTAGCTCAGGCGAGTTCCAGCGAGAGAGCACTTCAACACCGCTAAATGCGCCTGTTTGTAAATTGTACAGCGGCTGATAAGCGGCACTGAATTGCTCAGGTTCATATTGTAGAGAATTGCGCAATGATTCTACTATGCGCTGCTGATTCTCAGTTTTGAGTGATTGCTTACGATCAAAGAGTTGAAATTGTGCTCGGCCACTTTTTTTGGCAGCAAACATAGCCTTTTCGGCATTGATTAGCAGTTGCTGCTCTGTCATGCCTTGTTCAGGGTAAAATGCGATGCCTATTGAAATTGAGACCTGGAAGGTTTGTCGCTCTACCGAAACGGGCCGTTCAAATGAGCGCATTAAGCGATGGCACAGGTACTGCATTTCGTGATCTTCGCCGTATTCGACCACGGCTGCAAATTCATCTCCAGACAGTCTAGCCAACACATCGCTCTTACGCAGCATCTGGCGAATTTTTTCTGCGCAGGCATTTAGTAGCTTGTCACCGGTTTCATGACCATACAGCTCGTTGATATCTTTAAAATGATCAAGGTCAAAATACAAGATCGCGAAATCAGGGTCTTTATCAACAGAGGCTATCCGTTGCCTAAGGCGCTCCAAAAAAGAATAGCGATTAGGTAACGAGGTTAGTGGATCATTTTGGTGGATAAACTTTATAGCTGGCGTACTCACAAGTACGTTAAATTCAAATATGCCAACAAAGCGCTGTTTATTCTCGCTATTTAACGAAGTGAGGGTTAACTGCAGTGATTGTGAACCATAAGTAGTGGACTGAATGATGGTTTGCCAGTGACCTTCTTCAGCTATTGCGCGACAAATGAGACGCGCATCAAACAACTCTGTTTTAGGTAGTAAGGAAGGCAAGCTAACCAAAGACAACGAAACATGCTCAGAAAACTGTAAATTAGCGTATAACAGCTGGAAGTTTTCATCGAATACAGCAACAGGCTGCGCGAGCTCATCGACGATGTCACGATAACTGGGCTGATAAAGAGCTTCACTTCGCCGCACTACAATTAAACCTTTTAACTTGATACCTGAAACGTCAACGAAATTTCTTAATTACGTTTTTCAATTTAGCTAAGATTATTGAGCGTTCTTTCGTATGAATTCAACAACTTACTAATACAAGGTGATAACTTATCAAGCAATCTACTACAGAAAGTTACATGAATGCCAGTGCCTTTTTATAACCACGAGTGTTCTTCATGGCCATGACGCAAATATATCCTCTGCGCATGGAGCCTTTGGCACATTTCAGTTAGAATAGGCGCCCTTTTATTGAGCCGTCTTAGAATTTCATGCAAGTCACCGATTTTGATTTCCAATTACCCGATGCCCAAATTGCTCGGCACCCTACGCCAAACCGCACGGGAAGCCGCTTGCTGCATCTTGATGGATTGTCTGGGCAGTGCCAACATTTGAACTTTCCCGATATTGAATCTCTGGTAAATCCTGGCGATTTACTGGTGTTCAACAATACTCGTGTTATTCCTGCACGTCTGTTTGGGCAAAAAGTATCCGGGGGTAAAGTTGAAGTCTTAGTTGAACGCATGATTTCTGATCATGAAGCTGTTGCCCATGTTCGCTGCAATAAAAGCCCGAAAGCCGGTACTTTGCTGCAAATGGAGGGTGGTATTGAGCTAGAAGTAACCGGGCGAGATGAAAATCTATTTTGTCTACGCTGCTTAAACGACCAACCACTAGTAGATTTACTCGAAACCCACGGCCACATGCCGCTGCCACCTTATTTAGAGCGCGAAGACAATGACTCCGATCGCGAGCGTTACCAAACCGTTTATGCCGCGCAAAAAGGCGCGGTTGCCGCACCCACAGCTGGGCTGCATTTTGATGATGCTATTCTTGCGAAACTTAAAGAAAAGGGCGTAAACACGGCCTTTGTGACCTTGCATGTAGGCGCAGGCACTTTTCAACCTGTGAAGGCGGACAAGCTTGAAGACCATACTATGCATGCTGAATGGATAGACGTGCCTGAAGCCGTGGTTAAGCAAATTAAGCAAACCAAAGCCGCGGGCGGTCGAGTCATTGCTGTCGGTACTACCAGTGTTCGCTCATTAGAAAGCGCCTCTCAAAGCGGACAAATAGCCACCTTTACGGGTGATACCCGTATTTTTATTTACCCTGGCTATCAATACAAAACGGTTGATGCCATGTTAACTAACTTTCACCTGCCTAAATCGACTTTGATTATGCTGGTGAGTGCCTTTGCCGGCACTGAACACGTTATGGCAGCTTACCAAAGCGCCATTGCCAATAAATATCGTTTCTTTAGTTATGGCGATGCTATGTTTGTGACCAAAAACACCACTCTAGCCGCACAAGAGGATAACCCATGAGCCGCAGCTGCTTTATGAAATTTGCACTACATAATACCGATGGCAAGGCCCGCCGCGGCACCTTAACTTTTCCTCGTGGCGAAGTACAAACCCCTGCCTTTATGCCGGTAGGCACTTATGGAACGGTTAAGGGCATGACCCCGAAAGACATTAAAGAAACCGGCGCTGAGATTATCCTCGGTAATACTTTTCACCTAATGCTGCGCCCTGGCACACAAGTGATCAGTGAGCATGGTGATTTGCATGATTTTGCTCAATGGGACAAGCCAATTCTAACCGATTCAGGCGGCTTCCAAGTATTTTCATTGGGCAAACTGCGCAAAATTACTGAAGATGGCGTCACGTTTCAATCGCCCGTCAACGGCTCTAAAGTACACATGACACCCGAAAGCAGCATGGAAGTTCAACGCGCCCTCGGCTCTGATGTCGTGATGATATTTGATGAATGCACGCCATACCCTGCTACTCACCAAGAAGCTAAAAAGTCGATGCAAATGAGCCTTCGTTGGGCCAAACGCTCTAAAGAAGCGCACGGCGACAGCCCTTCAGCGCTTTTCGGCATTATTCAAGGTGGCATGTACGAAGACTTACGCGAAGAGAGCCTTAAAGGGCTAGACGAAATAGATTTTGATGGCTACGCCATTGGCGGCTTAAGCGTTGGCGAACCTAAAGATGAAATGATCAAGGTTCTAGATTACTTACCCGCGAAAATGCCCGAAGATAAGCCACGCTACTTAATGGGTGTAGGTAAGCCAGAAGACTTAGTTGAAGGCGTGCGTCGCGGTGTCGATATGTTCGATTGCGTCATGCCAACCCGAAATGCCCGCAACGGCCATCTCTTTGTAACTGATGGTGTTGTTAAGATTCGCAACGCTAAACACCGACACGACACCACCTCATTAGACCCTGAATGTGATTGCTATACATGTAAAAACTTCAGTAAAGCCTATTTATATCACCTAGATAAATGTGGTGAAATGCTTGGCGCTCAATTAAACACTATACATAACCTGCGTTACTATCAGCGCCTTATGGCAGATTTACGCTTGGCTATTGAAGAAAATCGGCTTGATGAATACGTGAATGGCTTTTATGCTCTTCGCGGCTTGGAAACGCCGGCTTTGGCACCATAAAGAATAACGATTGATCAAATTAATAACTAAAACTAGATATTGGAGTATAACCATGAAAAAAATCTTTGCGGCCTTATTGGCTTTAGCCCCGGTAGCAGCGCTTGCTCAAACCGTACCTGCACAACCAAGCCCTTGGCAGCTTCCTATTATGCTGGGTATTTTCTTCGTTATTTTCTGGTTCATGGTTTGGCGTCCACAGTCAAAGCGCGCTAAAGAGCATAAGCAATTGTTAAGTGCTATTGGTAAAGGCGATGAAGTTGTTACAACAGCCGGTATCGCGGGTAAAGTAACCAAGGTTACCGATGATTATGTCCAGGTTGAAGTATCGCCTAACGTTGTCTTATCTTTCCAAAAAGGTGCTATTTCTGCAACCTTGCCTAAAGGCACCCTAAAAGCTATTTAATTCGTTAATCGGCTGCGATACGTAAACGATGCGTTAGTAGAAACCTGACTAGAGTCGGGTTTTTATTTTACTGACTCTGTCGTTGGTAAAATAAAAACCTGCACAAACGTAGCCATCTTGAAAGCAAGGAAACACCATGCTCAATAAATACCCTTTGTGGAAATACGTATTAATCGGCTTAGTGCTGGTTTTAGGTATTTACTACAGCCTACCCAATTTATACCCAAATGACCCTGCTATCCAAATTCGTGGTGCCAGCGCTGGCTTAGTTGTAACTGACGTCACTTTAAATAAAGCTGAATCTGTTTTAGATGAAGCGAACATTGAACATTTTGGCGGCGAAATACAATCTCAATCTATATTGCTTCGATTAACTAGCAATGAAGACCAATTATTGGCCAAAGCAGCCCTACAAAAGGGTTTAGGCAACGACTACGTTATCGCGCTTAACCTAGCGCCTACCACACCAAGCTGGCTAACTGCTTTTGGTGGCAAGCCAATGGCACTCGGTTTAGACCTTTCTGGTGGTGTTCACTTCTTAATGGAAGTAGACATGGACAAGTACCTTGCCTCTCGCCTTGCTAACTTTGAAGCGGACATTAAGCGTAACTTACGCACCGAATCAATTCGTTACCGCGCTATTGATGTCACCGGTGACCGCACCATCCAAGTCATTCTTGCCGATGAAGGTCATCAAGACGCGGCGAATACTTGGCTCAACCGTAACCTTAGTGAATTTACTCGCTCCAATGCGACAGCACGTGATTTACCGGCAATCAACCTCACCTTGACTGATGCCGCGGTTACCGCCATGGAAGATTACGCGATTAAGCAAAACCAAACGACTTTAAGTAACCGTGTAAATGAAATTGGTGTTAGTGAGCCATTAGTTCAACGTCAAGGTCGTAACCGCATTGTGGTAGAGCTACCAGGTGAGCAGGATACCGCTCGCGCTAAGAACATTTTAGGTAAATCAGCCAATCTTGAATACCGCATGGAATCTCAAGACGGTGATGGCGAAATTTATCAGTTTAAAGACAGTAACCGAACCGCAATGTTAAGCCGCGACATTATTGTTACCGGTGAGAACGTTGTGAACGCCAGCGTGACCTACGATCAAAACGGTTCTCCTTCTGTTTCTGTCACGTTAGACAGCGTGGGTGGTGCTCGCATGGGCCAGAACACGAAAAACAACGTTGGTAAATTGATGGGCGTTTTGTTCATTGAACAAAAAGCAGAGCTATTAGGCTATGAAACCGTCAACGGCTCTCAAGTTCCTCAATATCGAAACTACGAAACAAAAGAAATTATTTCGCTAGCGACCATCCAAGGTATCTTCTCATCACAGTTCCAAGTGACAGGGTTAGATAGCACAGAAGAAGCCGCTGAATTGGCTCTATTGTTAAGAGCCGGTGCTCTTGCTGCACCCATGACTTTTGTTGAAGAACGTACCGTTGGGCCAAGCTTAGGTGCAGAAAATATCCGCACTGGGTTGCTCTCTGTTGTTATTGGTTTTGGTTTAGTTATTTTGTTTATGCTGGGCTTCTACAAAGTATTTGGCATATTCGCAGCTGCAGCACTTACGGCTAACCTATTCCTCATGATGGCCGTTATGTCTATATTGGGCGCAACACTGACCTTACCGGGCATTGCTGGTATCGTATTAACGGTAGGTATGGCAGTCGATGCTAACGTACTTATTTTCTCTCGAATCAAAGAAGAACTAGCCGCCGGAAAACCTCCACAAACAGCCATTGACTCTGGTTATGGCAATGCCTTCTCGACAATTTTGGATGCCAACCTAACCACCTTAATTGTTGCAATTATACTCTACGCAATTGGTACCGGCTCTGTGAAGGGGTTTGCGATTACATTATCGGTCGGTATTTTAACATCCATGTTTACTGCCATCTTATTAACTCGCGCGCTAGCCAATTTGGTTTATGGCGGTCGCGTAGTTAAAAAGCTGTCTATTTAAGGAGCCTCAAGATGACAGATGTAAAAGTTTTAAATTTCATGGGCAAGCGAACATATGCCCTTGTTTTTTCGGTGGTCTTACTAATCGTTTCCATTGGCTCACTTGCCATTAATGGCCTAAATTTTGGCTTAGACTTCACCGGCGGCGTTCAAATTGAACTCGGCTTTGAAGAGGCTGCAAATTTAGACCAGATAAGAAACACATTGAATGCTCAAGGGTATCGCGATGTAAACGTGAAGTTCTTCGGCAACAACACCGATGTCTTAATCAACATGCAAGAAGACAACAACCCGCAGTTAGGCGAGCAAGTATTAGCGCTGGTTCAGCAAGACCAAGCCAATGTGCAATTGCGCCGAAATGAGTTTGTTGGCCCTCAAGTTGGTGAAGAATTAGCGAACAATGGTGGCATAGGCATGATCGTCGCCCTAGGCTTGGTGATGATTTACATCGCCTTTCGCTTTCAATTTAAGTTTGCGGTTGGTGCCGTCACAGCCTTGATTCACGATGTCATTATTGTGATTGGATTTTTCTCTATCACACAAATGGCCTTCGATTTAACCGTACTCGCTGCCGTATTAGCGGTGATCGGTTACTCATTGAATGACACCATCGTTGTAGCAGACCGTATTCGTGAGAACTTTCGCGTAATTCGTCGAGATGATACGGAATACCTTATTAATATTTCACTGTCTCAAACCTTAGGGCGAACCTTAATAACCTCGTTAACAACACTGTTAGTGTTATTGGCACTGGCTCTATTCGGTGGCGAGTTGATTCGTGGATTTGCTGTTGCGCTCATGGTGGGTGTTGGCATTGGTACCTACTCTTCTATATATGTTTCAGCCAATATCTTAATGCTAATGAAGCTAACCAAGGAAGATATGATTCCTCAGGAAAAAGAAGCGATTGATACCGATGAAGTCCCTACCTGGTTAAAAGACATTGAAGGCGACGAAGACGAAACGCTTGAGGACCAGAAACAATAAACCTAGCTGGTTTTTAAACAAAGAAGAGGGCGAATTATTCGCCCTTTTTTATTGCCTGCACGAAAGCCCACCAAGACAGCCTCGCCTTCAAAATGAATTATGTTACACTTATTTTGTTAATGACTAGATGAACTAAGAGACTTATGAGTAAGACACGCGTTCTAACCGGTATCACCACTACAGGCATTCCACACCTTGGTAATTACGCTGGCGCCATTCGCCCAGCGATTGAAGCGAGCCAAGCTGAAAATGCAGAATCATTTTTGTTTTTGGCAGATTATCACGCCTTAATAAAATGCCATGAACCAGAACGCGTACGTGAATCCGCACGCTCCGTCGCTGCAACATGGCTTGCCACCGGCCTAGATGTAGATCGAGTGACTTTTTATCGTCAGAGCGCAATTCCAGAAATCACCGAACTAAGCTGGATACTTACAACCATCGCCGCCAAAGGCTTAATGAACCGCGCACATGCATACAAAGCCGCCGTTCAAGATAACCTGGAAAATGGTGATGGCGATGCCGATAAAGGCATAGAGATGGGCTTGTTTAGCTATCCAATTTTAATGACTGCCGATATTCTAATGTTTAACGGCCAGAAAATCCCTGTGGGCAAAGATCAAACGCAGCATATTGAAATGGCACGCGATATAGCTCAACGTTTTAACTTTATTTATGGCGATACTTTCTCCCTACCAGAAGCCGTTGTAGATGAAAGCGCCATGATTATCCCAGGCTTAGACGGCCGAAAGATGTCAAAGAGCTATAACAACACAATCCAGCTTTTCGAAACTGAGAAAAAGTTCAAAAAGCTGATTAATAAAATTAAGACCAATAGCTTAGAGCCAGGCGAACCCAAGGACCCAGAAGGTTGCACCCTGTTCTCAATTTACAGTGCATTTTCAAACGAAGCACAACAAGCCGACGTCCGAAAAATGTACGCCGATGGCATTGCATGGGGTGAAATGAAGAAGTTCTTATTTGAGTTTTTAAATGAAGAACTCAAAGATAAGCGTGATGAATACAACCGCTTAATGGCCGACCCTGCTGAACTCGATCGCGCGTTAAAAGTTGGCGCTGAAAAAGCACGTAACGTAGCGCGGCCATTCTTAGATGAGATTCGCAGTAAAGTTGGAATTGGCGGGATGGTGTTTTAAAAAAGCTGCAAATTTTAAAGAAAGCTGCAAGCTGCAACTAAAACATAAGGACATGTTCGGTGCCTTAAATAGCTAAGGTGCCAGATTGGTCTTGATTGGGAATCTGAGCCATGGATGGCGAAGTTTAGCGGTGCATGGATGCACTTGAGCGACCAATCAAGGCTAATTTGGTGCCTTAGCGAACCCCGCAACCTGCCGATGCCCAAAGGGCAACGTTCTATTTTTTTTTACCAAAAAAAAGCAGATCAAAAGATCTGCTTCGATACGTTCAGTTCACAACGGGCAATTAGATTGCTTCGATGTTCTCAGCTTGAGGGCCTTTCTGACCTTGAGTGATGGTGAACTTAACTTTTTGACCTTCGGCCAAAGTTTTGAAACCAGAACCAGAGATAGCACTGAAATGTGCGAACACATCAGGACCACTTTCTTGTTCGATGAAGCCAAAACCTTTAGTTTCGTTAAACCACTTTACAGTGCCAGTTACTGAATCAGACATGCTGTTTTCCTATTATATAAAAGTATAAAACGCCTTTTTGGTGGACTAAGCCTTAAGCCAATTGGGCGGTCGAGCCAGAATAGTACATTTACTTATATACAACAGGACGAAAAAGGAACTGTACGCCGTGTTTCGAAATGCGGTAATAAGACTTACGTTCTAGCAACTTCATTATAGTGAACAATATCCGCCCGTCAACATCATCCGGTACCATGGCTAAAGCATAAAAAACGCATTGAAACCCACGATAATTCACACGGTTTAACAAATATTTTATGCCGTCAAAATACATGATTTTTCTTTCAAAACAAGTATTTAGCACGCTAGTCAATTACACTAAGTTCAGCGTCATTAATTCATTAAAAGCGCACTAAATTCAATTTCATCTAAAGATATAAAATAATATGCCTACTAAAGTCGTACTGCTGATTGCTAAAAACTGGCCCGAGCCGAACTCAACTGCGGCTGGCAGGCGAACCTTAGACTTATTAAACCTATTTAAAAAAGCCGGATTCGAAGTACATATTGCCAGTACCGCAGAACCCACGCCTTTTCAGGCAGATTTTTCAGCATTATCCTACGCCACTCACTCGATAAAGGTTAACGACAATGCATTTGACGACTGGATAAGTGCATTTAACCCCACATTGGTCATTTATGACCGCTTTGTGATGGAAGAACAGTTCGGCTGGCGCGTTAAAGAACAAAGCCCTAAAACAGCAACACTGATTGATACCAGTGACCTACACTGCTTACGAATCGCCCGCGAACACGCATTTAAAAAAGACCAAACACTCAATCTCTTTAACGATATCGCTATTCGTGAAATATCGGCTATAACGCGCTGTGATTTCACCCTAATGATCTCTAAAGTCGAGATAGACTTACTCATCAATAAATTCCAAATCCCCCAACATAAATGCTTATACCTGCCATTTTTAGTCGACCAGGCGCCGCAGCCAAGCCTAGTAGGGTTTGCAGATCGCCAGAATTTAGTCATGGTAGGCGGGTTTAAACATGAACCTAATCGGGACGCGACTCGCTGGTTACGTGAAGCGTTGTGGCCCGCAATGCAACCTTTATTACCCAAGGGAACACAAATGCATGTCTATGGCGCTTATGCAGATCATGCAATGAACCAGCTAAATGCACCGAAAAATAACTTTTATATAAAAGGCCGAGTTGATGATTCAATGTCGACCGTTGAACGGTATCGATTAAATTTGGCCCCACTGCGGTTTGGCGCAGGACAAAAAGGAAAAATTCTGGAAGGCTGGCTCACGGGCACCCCGACTCTAACCACTCCCGTAGGTGCAGAAGCGATGCATGGGGCAGAACCTCCAGTTTATAAATTAACCAATCACCCCGATGAGTTTGCTCGGTTAGTTGCCAGTTATTATCAAGATGAAATGCAGTGGTTAACCTTACAAGAAGACGGCTATCGCAGAGTTCGAAGCAACTTTCTTAGCTCTGACCATGCTCCTAAATTTGTCGAAGTTATTATTCAGGCGATTGAGCAATTAGATGCGCATCGCGCCAAAGATTTTTGGCAGTCCTTGTTATGGCAAAATCAGCTCGGCTCAATGAAATACATGAGCCGCTGGATCGAAGAAAAAAACAAACAAAACTAGAACTTCTCAAAATAAAGCCCCAATTTTGTGACCAGACGCACAAAATAAATATGTCATTACTAATGGCTAAAAATTTACTCTTTAGTCAGTATATTGACGATCTTTTTCTAATACTTTAGACGTACCACTCAAAAAGACCCGATGTTCAGCAACAAAAGGTGTGAAATGCATCGCAAAACGGTAGTGTCTGTAACGAGATTTACATTGATCCTCATTTAACTCGTAAAAGGCTTCCTAAATGTTCATTGATGGTTTATCCGATTGGGAGAAGCGTCGACTAGCGTTAGTTCTAAAAGAGCAAGGCAACACAGCATTTATGGTAATTAAACACGCTAAAGCAGCGGTATTGAGCGCTAAACGTAATCGACCCGTAAACACTGTCGATGACAAGTATTTAATGTTACTCGATAAAACAATAGAAGAGTTATATGGCTATCAACGACTACCCAACTCATTGCAATACACAAGCCCCGAAGTAGTTGCTGCAGCTATTGGTGAAATTAACCGCCGAGAAAATTGACCCACCCTCCACATAACGGCATCATGCAGAAAATTGCAATGCCGCCAAACCATGCCTAAAACATTAGAACCTGCTTTACTTTATCAGTGCCCCGTTTGCCAATCACCCTTGTTGCCTTACAACCTTAGCGTTAAATGCGATAAGGGACACACCTTTGATGTCCATAAAAAAGGTTATATCAACCTATTATTAGCTCATCAAAAAAACAGTAAGGCACCAGGTGATGATGCACAAATGGTTGCCAGCCGACGCCGATTTTTAGAGCAAGGTTATTATCAGGCATTAGCAGAAAAAATTGCCCTACGAGCTAGGCAATGGCTACCGAGCAACGCTAGTCTATGGGATGCAGGTTGTGGCGAGGGTTATTACACCAATACAATTGCACAAATAAACCCTGGGTTTGAACTCTATGGCCTTGATATTTCTAAACCCGCAATACAATCAGCAAGTCGCTATAAACAAGTCAATTGGTGTGTTGCTTCGAGTTCACACCCGCCTTATCTGAATGAAAGTTTTGATGCCATTGTGAGCGTATTTTCTCGTGTTGATGCTTTACCGTTTTACCGAGTACTCAAACCTAGTGGTTCTGTTTTATTGGCCGTACCTGACAGTGATCACTTACTTAACTTGCGCAAGTTAATTTATGACACAGTGAGGCCCTACGATACATCTAAGCATCTTAGTTATTTCGATCAGGGCTTTGAATTAACCAATGAAGAACGAATTACAGTAGAACTACAACTCAACAACAACCAAGCAATCTTTGATTTATTGGGCATGACGCCCCACGCGCACCGCTTACCTCAAGATAAGCGCAGCGCGTTAGAGCAAGTTTCAAGCTTAACTGATACCGCCTGCTTCAAACTGTATCAGTTTAAAAAATCTCATTTGAATCCAAGCCAAACAGACTAGGGTCACCCGGATCAACGTTTTCTGGCGCAGGTGCTGGCTCGCCTTCGTAATCTTGATTAATCTGCTTAATCAAAATTTCAACTCGGCGGTTTTGTGAACGCCCTTCCGGCGTATCATTTGAAGCAATAGGTTTGGTTGAACCGTGACCAACTATGGTGAATCTGTTCTCATCCATTTCTGGTGCAACAAATAAATATTCAGCCACCGCCAGCGCACGAGCGGCACTCAACAGCCAATTACTTCTAAACCGAGCCGACGCAATTGGAATATCATCGGTATGCCCTTCAACAAAAAGCTCACCTGGCGTTGCGACTAATAACTCGCGTATTTTATCTAGAACAGGCAGGAAGTCGTCCGCAACATAGTCCGAGCCGCCACTAAAGCTTTGCTCCTTAACCCTTATAATGATGGTTTCATTAATGGTTTCGATTTGCAGCAAGCCCTCGGCAATTTCTTCAGCCAAAGCTTGGGCAAGTCGCTCAGCACTTTCTTGAATCTCTTCTGAAGTGGCGCTGTCTGGGACAACTATTTCACGCGTCAACTTACCTTCTTCACCTTGGGCGGTTTCTTGCATGGTCACGGTATCTTGGCAAAGAATTTCTAAAGAATCCCGTAAGTCATCTACTGTATCTTGGCGGACAGAGTTTAACGGCGTGGGGTTTGGCGTGCCAGGACTAAACTCTTTAGCGATAATACTGGTGCCCTTGGGAATATCCATGACATTAATTTCTGCTTGAACACCAAATGCATTGCGTAATGAACCTGCTAAACGCTTGAATTTTAAGGCATCCATTTCTGAAAAGGACAGCAATAGCACAAAAAAGCACATTAACAGTGCCATTAAGTCAGAAAATGTACCCATCCATGCGGGGAGACCCTCAATGCATTCGGGGCAGTCGTCTTCTTCATCCATACTGTACCCTTACTCGCCGCGTAAATTAGATGGAAGGTAGCTTTTTAGCATTGATTCAATAATGCGTGGGTTTTGCCCTGCCTGAATTGCCAATAGACCATCAATGGCCATTTTTTGAATCGTCTCTTCTTGCTTTGAGCGCACACCGAGCTTATCTGCTATTGGAATACAGATAACAGTGGCTAAGAATGAACCGTAAAGGGTTGTTAATAGCGCCACGGCCATTGCTGGACCAATAGTTTTTGGATCATCCATATTAGCCAACATCGCAACTAATCCGATCAAGGTACCAATCATACCCATGGCAGGGCCAACATCGGCAACGGCACTGAAAAATTTAGCGCCATCTCCGTGGCGATCTGTGGTCATTTTCATATCTTTATTTAATAAGGTTTTCACTACCTCTGGATCATGACCATCAACCAACAGCTGAATACCTTTTGATAAAAAGTCACTGCTGGTTTCTTTACCCTCTAATGACAGCAAACCACCTTTACGAGCTGCATCCGCTAGTTCAACAATTTCACCAATTAAGTCTTCTGGCTTAACAATGGAAAAAGAGAAAGCTTTACCTACTATTTTGCCAACACCCAAAAACTGCTCTAAGGTAAATTTCGACATAGCCACGAATGTCGACCCACCAAATACAATGAGTACCGACGGAATGTTGATAAATATGCCTATGCTGCCACCTAAAAGCATGGACATGACAATCATGGCAATGGCCCCGATGAGCCCAACAATCATAGCTATATCCACGAATTACCTCGCTGTGTTCTAGATCGGCTAAGCAAACCTTAGTCACGATCATTAAAAAATAATTAGCTAAAGCTTAGCAGCAAAAACCAACCGCTGTGAGCTTACAAATCAATAAAGAAAAAATTTACTACATTTCACTAATAGACCTAATCAGTTAAACTGTCGTCTTCAAAGGCTCTATCGGCCGAGCTTTCTGAAAATTAACCTTAAATTTGTCAAGAACCACTTTTAAAATGCCGACGCTAGAGGTATTTCCATGTCTAAAGCTTCAAAATATACATTCGAAGATGATTTATCAGCCCTTGAAAACATTGTTGAACAGCTTGAATCAGGTGAATTAAGTTTAGACGACGCCATGACAGCTTTCGAAGCTGGCGTAAAATTAACCAACCAATGTCAAAAAACATTAGCCGATGCGCAGCAAAAAGTTCAGGTATTAGTCGATAACAACGGTCTTGAGACATTACAAGCATTTAATGAACAAGGCGCCTAATGAAACTTGCTGATTTTCTGTCAGATACTCGTACTCGCTTTGAAACACATTTACTGAGCACGTTTCAACCATCACCTTCTCAACATTTAGCCAGCGCGATACATTACTCTTTGCTCAATGGCGGAAAACGTTTACGCCCTGCCTTAGTGCGTGCGGCGGCATTGGCGTGCGAGCACGACAATGATGACTGGCTAGTGCCGGCCACCGCTATCGAAGTGATCCATGTTTACAGCCTTATTCATGATGATTTGCCTGCGATGGACGATGACGACCTACGTCGTGGTAAGCCAACCAACCACAAGGCCTTTGACGAAGCGACCGCTATTTTGGCCGGTGATGCATTGCAAGCAGAAGCATTTCAGCTTTTAGCAAATGCAGTGAACTTTAACGATGCTCAAGTACGGCGCATGCTCATATCAATTAGCGCTGGCGCTGGCCATCAAGGTATGGTCGGCGGACAAATGCTCGATATATTAGCCGAAAAGCAAAATGGCACCTTAGAGCAGCTAGAAACTATCCACCGCTTAAAGACGGGCGCACTTATTAAGGCCGCTCTGACACTTGGCGCCCTCTGCCAAAAAAATGTAAGCCAAGAAACCCTCGAACAGCTTGAAAATTATGGTGACGCCATTGGTTTAGCGTTTCAAATCACCGATGATATACTCGACGTTACCAGTTCGACTGAAGTTCTCGGCAAACCCCAAGGCAGTGATTTAGATGGCAATAAAACCACCTATGTTTCTCTGTTAGGGCTAACTGGCGCAGAACATCATGCTCAGCAACAGTTTAGCCTTGCCATCGAATCATTAACCAATATGGGCCTAAATGAATCCAGCCTGCTATGGCAGCTGGCCGAATATATTTTAAACCGAGAATATTAGTGAGTCACACCTCTGCTTTAGAAGTACCCGAATTTAGGGTTTATATGGTTGCTGCCGTCTTTGGCACCATGGCTATTTGGATGGCGCGCTTTCTCTATGGCTGGATGGTCTGGCAGTACACTGAGTCTCCTTTTTGGGTTGGCGTGGCAAGCGCTGGATTACTACTGCCTTCACTTATAGTCACCCCTATTTTTGGTGTGGTTTCTGATCGAATCAACCTAAAGCATGGCATTATTAGCTGGCAGTTTGGTCAAGGTTTGATCACTGGGGTAACCGCAATAATATTGGCCTTTAACCCACTATCTTTGCCATTATTAATGGCCCTCATCGTAACCTTTGGTATTGTTGCCTCCGCGGGCTCGCCACTGCGACTCACTATTTTACCCAAGCTGGTCGGAAAGAATCGACTTTCTAGCGCTGTCGGTTACGGGGCGATCTTATTCAACACATCACGCGTAATCGCCCCCGCTCTGTCTGCCTGGTTCTTAGCCTCTTTCTCCGAATTAAGCTTGTTATGGCTTTGTACGATCGCCTTTTCGGTGGCAGCGCTAATTAACCTAAATTTACCAAACTTCAGGCAGCCCACTGACAAACCCAATGCCATGCCTTGGTATTCTGAATTCGTGGTTGGCGTTAAGGTCAGTTGGCACTCCCCGTTTGTACGTATTTTAATACTGCTGACTCTTTTGAATAGCTTCACTGGGCGAACGCTCATGGAGCTCTTGCCCGCATTCTCAGGCTCTATCACTCAGGGGACAGCCGCAGATTTGGCCACTCTCATTGCTTGTGCAGGTGTTGGTTCGATTGTTGGCGGGATATTTATGTCTCGGCAACGCAACGAAATTGGCCGACTAAAAAACATCCTGCTTGCATCCTTGATACTCTCAATAGTCTTTATAGTGATCTTACTAATAACTCATTCGCTCTTAATTATTGCGATTAGCATTGGTTTTATCAGCCTTTTAATGACGCTTTTCGGCACTGGCAGCCAAATTATTCTGCAAATCCAAACCGATGAAAGTACCCGTGGTCGGGTAATGAGCTTGTGGCTTACCATTGCAATAGCCGGTCCCGCCGTGGGTGCTTTCGTTATGGGTTGGATTACTGAAATCAGCAGTTTCAACGTTACGTTCATCTTAATGGTGACTCTATCGGCGATTTGTTGCTTTTTGTTGATGAGCCATCAGCATAAAGTCGCCAAAAAGAACTTAAGTTGACGGTTGAAGACTCAATTCTGTGTCCTTGGTTGCTGCCTTTTTAAACCAATATTCTGTACACTAGGCCACTTCTTACCCTCTCTGCCATTAGAGAGGTGGTTCCGTATTATCAGGGTATTAAATGAAGGTTTTTGACCATATTCCAAAATCGCGTCCAAGTACGCCACTACTAGATCGTGTTGACTCCCCCGCCGACCTTAAAAAGCTCAGTTTGTCGCAATTGCCTCAATTTGCAGATGAGTTACGTGAATACTTACTTTACAGCGTAGGCCAGTCTGGCGGACATTTCGGTGCGGGCTTAGGTGTTGTTGAATTAACCGTTGCCTTGCACTACGTTTATGACACTCCAGATCAAAAGTTAGTCTGGGATGTTGGTCATCAAGCTTATCCACATAAAATCATTACCGGTCGTCGAGACAAGTTACCCACTATTCGTCAAGAACACGGTTTACATGCCTTTCCCCAGCGTACAGAAAGTGAATTTGACACCTTTGGTGTAGGCCATTCAAGTACCTCTATCTCAGCTGCGTTAGGTATGGCTATTGCTGGACGCCTACAAGGTAATCCACAACAAACCGTTGCGGTCATTGGTGACGGGGCCATTACCGCCGGCTTAGCTTTTGAAGCATTGAATCATGCTGGCCATGACGGCGCGAATCTATTGGTAGTATTAAATGACAACGACATGTCAATTTCAGAGAATGTAGGCGCACTCAACAAGGCTTTTTCAAGGGTATTTTCTTCAAGAACCTATTCCCATTTACGTGAAAACAGCAAAAAAGTCTTAAAAAATGTTCCTCCCATGCTTGAATTTGCGCGCAAAGCCGAAGAACACATGAAGGGCATGGTTGCACCGGGCACCCTATTTGAAGAACTCGGATTCAACTATATTGGCCCTGTCGATGGTCACGATGTTATCGAATTAGTACAAACCTTAAAGAACATTAAAACCTTTAGTGGACCGCAGTTTTTGCATGTTGCCAGCCAAAAAGGCAAAGGGTTTTTGCCAGCTGAAAATGAGCCGATTAAGTACCATGCTATTACTAAAATTGAGCCACAAGTTGCCGAGAGTTCCACTCCTAAGCCTGCGGTAAAGCCAAACTATTCAAATGTTTTTGGTCAATGGCTATGCGATATGGCCGAGCAAAATAAACAACTCGCCGGTATTACGCCGGCGATGCGCGAAGGCTCTGATCTCATCAAATTTTCGCAACAATACCCACAACGGTATTTTGATGTCGCTATTGCAGAGCAACATGCGGTAACACTTGCCGCTGGACTCGCATGCGATGGCATTAAGCCTGTCGTTGCAATTTATTCAACATTTTTGCAGCGCGGTTATGATCAACTTATTCACGATGTCGCCATCCAAAATCTAGATGTTTTATTTGCCATCGATCGTGCTGGCTTTGTCGGAGAAGATGGCCCTACGCATTCCGGTAGTTATGATTTTAGTTTTTTACGCTGCATCCCTAACTTAATCGTGATGGCGCCAAAAGACGAGCAAGAGTGTCGACAAATGCTATCCACTGGTTTCAATTATGTTGGTCCTGCTGCTGTTCGCTATCCTCGCGGCAAAGGCCCTGGTGTCGATGTTGATCAATCGCTTGAATGCCTAGCCATTGGCAAATCTGAACTACTGCGCAAAGGCAAAAAAGTAGCCATTTTAGCCTTTGGGAGCCGCGTAGAACCTTGTAGATCAGTGGCGGATACCTTAGATGCTACCTTAATTAATATGCGTTTTATCAAGCCCATTGATCAAGCAGCCATTATTAAAGCAGCGCAAGAACATGATTTAATCGTAACCGTTGAAGAAAATGCCATCATGGGTGGTGCTGGTTCGGCTGTTGCAGAATCGCTAATGGAATCTGGCTTACCCGTTAACATGTTACAGCTGGGCTTACCCGATGAATTTACCAACCATGCAAAACCAGAAGTCATGCTTGCACACGTTGGCTTAGACAGCGCAGGAATTTTAGCTCGAATTCAAGCGCGGCTGAGTAAGTAAAATGATTTTGGTCATTGCCATTGTTGCGTTGCTTGCCTTACTGATTGGACCGAACTTATGGGTGAAGCGCGTACTGAAAAAAAACAATAATGAACGCAATGACCTACCGGGTACCGGTGCTGAATTGGCAACGCATTTAATGAAGCGTTTTGAGTTAACTGATGTAACCTTAGAAACCACCGAAAAAGGTGACCATTATGACCCAACCAGCCGCACAATTCGCCTAACGCCTTCCGTTTATAATGGCAAAAGTTTAACCGCCATTGCGACCTCCGCACATGAGTTTGGTCACGCACTTCAACACCATAAATCCTATAAGCCGTTACTTACGCGCACAGCAATGGCTAAACAAGCCTACTATGTCCAAAATGCAGCAAGCATTGCCTTGTTGTTAATTCCTTTCCTATCGATGATTCCTGGCTTAGCTATTTTTGCCCGAGCAGTGCTTGTTTTCGTGGTCGGTTCAATGTTTTTTTCAGCCATCATCCATCTAGTGACTTTGCCGGTTGAGTTTGATGCATCTTTTGGACGAGCTTTGCCTATTTTGCAACAAGGCGATTATGTTGATCAGAAAGATTTCGGCACCGTTCGCAAAATTCTTCTTGCTTGCGCGCTAACCTACGTTAGCCAAGCAATGATTGGTGCTCTAAATTTTGGTCGCTGGATTCGAATGCTCAGGCGCTAAACTTAGCGCTATAATAATTATTTCTGCTCTGCTTCACACTGCCAACAATAGTCAAATGAACCTGCATTTTTTTCACCGCATTGATTGCAAAACCACTCTTGCGTTGCTTTTAATTCAATTTGTTCAATGACGGACTTCGCCAAGGTTTCATCTCGCTCATCACTGAGCCAAAGCTCAGGCCAAACATCCTGCGGAGCTAATTCGCCCGAACCACCTGAGGCATATTCATTACGGATACTGGTTTGAATATGCTTAAGCTGCAATAAGTTCTGAATATTAACGACTTGGTATAAATTGGGATGGGTATATATTTTGGTCATAAGGTTATCTTATTGAAATAACATCAACTGTCTCATAATTGATCTCTATGCGATAGTCGAAAAAAACCGCCTACCCCTTTTAAGGAATAGACGGAAGGCTCTCCAACTTTGGTTGTTATTCTACTTTAGTAATATCAAGAGACGGGCTTTCTTTATTGCTAAAGTTAAGAACAAACCGATAAACACCCTCTTCACTTATACTAAGGTTCATTACACTATCCTGTTTAACCAGCAAAGTGGTTGTACTTGGTTCCAAAAGTGCGCCTAGCTTAGAGTAATTCAAACCAGAATTATTACCCGTTTTAACCTTATAAAAACCCTTATCTAACGATAGTTCAATGGCATATTGGTTATTGCCAATAAACTGAAACTGGTTCTCGGTTAAAAGCTTTTCCCAGCTGGTCAATGTACCCAGCAAATAGATAGATTCTTTGCCTAAGCTTGGCATTTGCGTTAGATCTTTCGGCTTAACAGGCAAGCCTAGCGTGCGTGAGTCTTGTTGAGGTTGAACAAATACGGCGACCGTTAAACCCGGCACTCGAACTTCGCCCCCTTCAAAGGTTGAGCGCCTGACCACATCGTCGATGGAATTCTGTAACATAGGGTGTAACTGTAGTTTTCTGGCGCCAGGAATCTGAATCGTTTGAGCCACATTTGAGGCGTTAATTACAACCACTATCGCATCCAGCTTTGGATCTAAATTTTTACCATCAATACCATCGTCAATAGACATTGCAATAACACCTGGCACTTGGTTATTACCTGTATTATGAAAATCTACCCGCTGAATAATGTCTTCTGCGCTTGTCAATCTAAACAATGGACTGCTTTTTCGAATAGCCAAATACTCCAGGAAAACCGCTGCTGACATTTCACGATCAGATTTTTCGCTGTAGCTGTTCGGGTTAGCAAAGGCTTGTTCAACTAAGTGCCAATTATTGCCGTCTTTATCTTTTCTAGGTAAGCCTTTTGCCCAAGTACTGTCAGCCAAACTAAAGTCGACTGCGTTGAACCAATCACCACTGTCATAGCTGTCTCGCTCCATCGATTTCGACCTGAGAATGTCAGAGCCCATGTGAAAAAATGGTACCCCTTGCGCGAACATATTGGTAGCCAAGCCTAGGTTTTGCATTCGAACTCGTTCAGCCGTTGTGATATCACTGGCGATGCGGTATTGGTTATTGTCCCACAGCGTTTGGTTGTCGTGTTTAGAGACATAACTTATATTTTCTTGCGGGTCTAAGGTATACCCAGCTGGCATGCCGTTATAGTCGATATCTTGACCGAATACGGGGAAGCCATCTTTATTTATAAGGACAAAATGTCTTAAGTTACCGGCCAAACCAACTCGAATTTGATCACTTTTATGGAGTAGATCTTGTTTATCGCTATCATCACCCTGACGCATTTCGTTTGGTAAATAGTAAAGCCCATTACCAAAGCCTTGATTAAAGCGTAACGAGTCACCCTCATCAAACGGACCGCCGCCTCGAACAGCATCACGTAAACGATCACTGAAAGTACCTATACCGGTGCCCGCCATGTTCCATTGAATCGCATTTTCGCCACGGGCTCCGTCGACCACTTCGCCAAAGTTCCAACCTTCACCATAAAAATAAATATTTGGGCGTACCGCTTTGACTTTTTCGAATGCTTTTTCTAGGTTTGATTTCATATGGTGACCCATAAGGTCAAACCGGAAAGCATCAACATGATAATCTCGTGCCCAGACCACCAATGAATCAATCATTAGTTTCTCCATCATGCGATTTTCACTAGCGGTATTTTTACAACAGGTCGAGTTTTCTACAGCACCTGACTCTATGTTTAAACGATGATAGTAACCCGGGACGACCTTATCGAGCACCGACTTAGACGCCAAACCAGCTTCGTTGGTATGGTTGTATACAACATCCATGACAAAGTTTAACCCCATATCATGAATACTTTGCACCATGTCTCGATACTCTAAAATTCTATCAGTGCCATTGGCATTAACGGCGTAGCTGCCCTCAGGAACGGTGTAATGAAAAGGGTCATAGCCCCAATTGAAATTATCAAGCGGTCGTACAAAACTCATCAAATTTTGTTGTTGATCGCTGTCGCCAGGAAAACCTGTTAGGACATCGCGTATCGATAAGTCAGTTTCACAATATTGCCCGAACTCGCTTTGCCTAAAATCGCCACTCAATTGACATAAACGAGATACTTTATCATCTATATTAACTTGCTCGCCTGCAAACTCATTGGTCGTGGCAATATCAAAAGACGGCAATAAATGCAGATGAGTTAAACCCGCTTGTTGCAAGGCCATCAAATGCTGAACACTGGCTCGATCGGTTTCTGCCAATGCGCCGTATTTGCCGTTTAAAGTCGCCGTTCCAAGTTGATCACTTAAGGTTAAATCTCGAAGGTGTGATTCATAAATGACGATGTCTTCTGGCTGAGCGACCACATATTGTCCTTGACCCCAGCGGGCGGGCTTAAGGTTTTCCGCATCTAGGTCTACCACTTGAGAAAATTTGCTATTGGTACTTAAGCTGAGACTATATGGGTCGGTAACTTCATATTGCTCTATTTGGTTAGATTCTGGGTGATAAACACGAATATCATATCGATAAAAATATCCGCTGAGGTTTTTTTTGCTGTCGTATATCCATACCCCGCTGTCTTGATCAAAGCTCATTGCTAACGCTTTAGCTTTACTCGATGGTTTTTTATAGAGCTTAAGAGTTATGTTTTGAGCCGTCGGAGCCCATACACTAAACCGTGTAGACCCTTGATCAACAATTGCGCCTAAATTAACCTCTGCAGCTGCACTGGCAAAAACTGCATCTAACACCGCTGACTTTTGGACCAACGTTGCGGCCTCTAAACTACCATCAGGATTAAATGTCGCCACAACCAACTGCCCTTTTAAAGCTGCTTTTGCATCGAAACCTGATGGTAAGCTCCACGCTTTAAAGTCGGCTAAATGAGGGAAGCGTGTTTTAAGTTCTTCTGATAATTGCCCTCGTTTAAGAACAACCTCCGTACCACCTTCGATAGATTTGTTTTCTGCATTAGTGCGGATATCTGCATTTTGACTGTAAAACAGCTTAACGGTTGGTACTGCACCTGGATTGAACGCTATAGTGCTGGCATCTAACCAATGGGCAGAAGCGCCATCGATTGAAATTGGTGGTACCCTATGGGGTTGATTGTAGAGCTTAGAAACGCCTTGAAAGGTATATAATATTTGTGAATTAACCTTGGCCCGGTTAAATAAGTGATCAATGCCACCAAGATCTTTTTCGTCTCCTTTGTGAACAATGAACATAAAGTCTATCCAATCATCTCTGTTCATCGGTACGATAAAATAAGCACCTAGATCAGGATGTACGCCACTAGCGGGGTGTGCCGCCCCCCAGCTGGTTCCAGCAGCCAGCTCATTCGCATTGGTGGTATTGCTATCACCATCCCATAGATGCAAACCCCAGCCATCGTAGTTATTGTCGTTACGTTTGTAATAAATTACGGCTTCATTCGGCTTAGCCTGATAAATATTGTCTATTGTGTCTGACGTTGATTGTGTCGCTATCGTTTGCTGCGACCGTTGCTCGGTATCACTGCTGTTCACGACTTGCGTTTGACAACCTACAAGCAGCAAACAAAGGGCGATAAAACTGGAATAGCCAGCGTACAACTGTAAACGTTTCATATTGCATCCCATTGTTAGTTTTTATTAAGGGTTAAAATATCTGTGCAGCGCGTTTGTATAGGTCATCCTACCTGTCTTAAGGTATTGTAGAGATTCGATTTAGGTGGGGGTTTGATTTGACCATGACTCAACAATCAATAAAATTTTGGCAAAGTGTATGTTTGAGCAAAAAAGGCGCCATTGAAGATACGCCCTTTGGGCCGGATGCTTTGGTATTTAAAGTATCGGGCAAAATGTTTGCACTACTTACTCAACGCAAAGATGGGCTTAGCCTAAATTTAAAGTGCGACCCGCAAGAAGCGTTAATTATTCGCGATAGTTTTAACGCAGTAACTGCGGGGTATCACATGAATAAAAAACATTGGAATACGGTAAATCTTGAACAAGATTTAGATGAGCAATTAATCAAAGGCTGGATAGATGATTCATACTTACTCGTGCTAAACACTCTAGCGAAGAAAGCACGTATTCAATATCTAGAAGATTAAAAAGTCCAGTAGAGCTCACTGCAGCCCGACTATAATCTCACAGTTTACGCAGGGTTCAGCGGCCCATTGCTTGAAATTTCGGTCGCCATAAACCCGTCCATGGGGGCTTGATTGAAACATCCATGTTTCAAACACCCGAATTCCAAGCAATGGGCCGCTTCTAAACTAGGGAACAGCAGTACAGTAGAACTGAGCTTTGATTTTTTTGCCTCAATTACTACCAGACGTCGAAGAAGTGCTGGTCAAATAGTGCTTACGAGACCACATTTTCATCGTATCTAACTTGCGTAGCCGAGCGCCAACCGAATCTATGGTGCTTTGTACAGACGCATTGTTATTAACAATATCAGCTAAAGCGAACTCCATTGAGCTCCAAAAGCGTTTCATTTCTGGAATATCGGGCATCGTTTCGCCAGTCGCTGCCATAACGTAGGTATGGGCAATAAATGCATCAGACTCTAGCTCTGCCATCAGTTGCTTATTGGCGGCAGCACCAATTGGGCGATCGGTATCTATGGCTTTCACGCCATCATAGACCACGACATACTCTTCAAGTAACTTTTTAGCCATTTCGGTGTTGGGCGAAGAACTATTGATCGCTGCAGACAAGAAACCAACAAATGGTCGACCTAAGCCCGAATCTTTGTCAACTCTTGGAAACTTAGCTAAGCCAAAGTTTAGGTTCGCCGTTTTTAACTCATTCCATACCCAAGGGCCATTAATATTCATTGCAATATCGCCGTTCTTAAAGCCATCCATCATTGCGCCCCAATCCACGCCATCGCCATCTTCGATGACGCCTTCTTTTTTCAATCGCTGCAATAAATTCAAACCTTTCACAGCGCCACGGTTATCGACACCAACTTCATTCAGTTGGTAGACTCGCTCTATTTTTTTAAACGAATAGCCCCCTGCAGAGGTTAATAGCGGCCAAGTAAAGTAAACGTTGTTAGTTGGCCACATGATGGCGCGTTTGCCTTCTTTACGAAGCTCTTTATCAAGCGCAATGACTTCATTCCAAGAAGTCGGCGCTTTTGGAATGAGATCTTTATTATAGATGAGCGATATAGCTTCCATTGCGATCGGATAACCATAAATTGAATTGCCAACGGTGACCGCATTCCATGCAAAATCATCAATTTGGTCATAAAGTTCTTTAGATGGCTGTACGGGTTCTAGTAACCCTTCGTTAATCCAGTTTCCGAACCGGTCGTGCGCCCAAATTATAATATCAGGGCCTTCTGAGGTGGCGGCAACTCTATCAAAACGGTTTGCTGGGTCTCCATAGCTTTCAGGCCAATCATTCTGAGTTTCAACAATAACCTTAATGCCAGTTTCAGCACTAAATTGTTCAGCTATTTGCCCTAAACCTTCGTAACCTTTATCACTGTTTATCCAGACGACTAGCGCATCTTCTTGGAAGCCGTATGAAAGCTGGCTACTGGCGATTAGAACTAACCCTAACGCTGACGCTTTGACTTTATTGTACAACTGCATATTTGTCTCCGTAGAATTCAAGGGCCTGATTTATAAGCTAAAAATGTTTATACTGACAATATAGTTGAACTCGCGAGTTTCACCACGAGTCAGTGTAATATTAACAAGGTTGTTCTAGATGGTAAGTTGGAATATGGAAAGGTACGAGTTAGTAATTGTGGGTGGAGGTATGGTGGGCTTAACAATGGCGCTCGCTTTGCGGCCAATGCTCGACTTAAACTGCAAGATTGCCTTAATAGATCCCGCACCGAAGCCTACCCAAAGGCCGCTCGAATCACCTAGTTTCGATGACCGCTCGACTGCCTTGTCGAGTTACACACTCAACACGTTCAACACACTGGGGCTAACAACTTTGCAGCAAAATTCCAGCCCAATCACCGCTATTGAAGTGTCCGATCGAGGTCATGCAGGTTATCACCACATGAGCGCCCAAGAGCAAGGCTTTGATAGCTACGGAGCTGTGGTCGCAAATAAAACTCTGGGCCAGCTACTCTGGCAGACTGCAAGTGAACTCAACATTGAATACCGTTTTAATCAGCGCGTTACAAATATCGAAGCCAATCAAAATGGTCATCAACTAACATTAGACGGCGGTAGTCAATTAAGCAGCCAGTATGTTTTGTTATGTGACGGCGGGCGCTCAGAGCTCCATAAACAGCTAGGGCTTCAAGAAAAAACTCATCATTTCCAAGCTCGAGCCAGAATTGCTACAGTTCAAACTCAGTTGCCGCACATTGGCAAAGCCTTTGAACGATTTACCGAGTCTGGCCCAATTGCCTTGTTACCATTTGGTGAATTCAGCGCCCTAGTTTGGACTCTACCCGAGAAAATTTACCCATCGATCTCTGCGTTAGACAAAGCTGAAACATTAGTTTGGTTAAACCAACAGTTTGGCCAACGTTTAGGGACCATTACCGCCATAAGTGAATGGCAAGAATATCCCCTCATTGAAAAGCAACTGCCCATATCTATTAGCCATGGCTTTATTGCCTTAGGCAATGCAGCCGTAACATTACACCCTGTTGCAGGGCAAGGATTTAACTTGGCCATTCGCGGTATTATGCGTTGCGCTGCTTTATTAAATAGCGAGTATCAATCACACCAAAGCCTACCCAACTTTGCTCAATGGCAGGCGCTATCAGATGGTATTCAGATTGATCAATCCAAGACTGTAATGTTTTCAAAAAAACTAATTCAATTGTTTGAATCTAGCAATGTTGCGACCCAAATAGCCAGAGGAATTGGGCTCAACAGCCTAGATCGCCACCCGTTAATCAGTCAATCATTTGCTTTGGCTGGCATGGGTTTAGTACAAAATGCACCGAGTCAACTCTAGAGAGCTGCCATGACTGAGCCTAATCTTACACACGATATTATAATTTCCGGCGGAGGTATGGTCGGTCTGTCACTCGCCTTAACCTGTGCGAACCAAGGACTGCGCGTGGCGCTTATCGAAAAAAACCTGCCACCATCACCAAGCTTAAACGATGGTCAATATTCACCTCGAGTCAGTGCTATAAACCATGCCAGTGAACGCTTTCTTAACAGCATCGGAGCCTGGCAAGAAATTCCTACTCAGCGACTCTGCTCCTACCAGAAAATGCATGTTTGGGACGGCCTTGGCTCGGCACAACTCAACTTTACTGCGGCTGATGTACAGACCGGCCACCTTGGCCACATTATCGAAAACAATCATATTGTTCATGCATTGTGGCAGTGCGTTTATCAACAAAGCCTTATCGATTTGTATACCTCAAAACAGATCGAAAGCCTTAATAATACTGCGCAAAATGCGAGTGTTAACCTAGAAAGCGGTGAATGCTTAACGGCTGCACTCATCGTTGCTGCAGAGGGAAAATTCTCACCCGTACGGCAATTTGCAGGTATTCAAACCAATGAATGGGATTACCAGCACCAGGCCATTGTTACCACTGTGAAGCATCAATTGAACCACCAAAACTGCGCCCAGCAAGTGTTTCTAGAATCTGGTCCGCTGGCGTTTTTGCCATTGAAAACTCGCGACGGTGCCAATAACGTTAGCTCTATCGTTTGGTCGGCCAAGCCAGAGCGAGCTAAGCAATTACTGGCCATGAACGACAATGATTTTAAAAAGGCATTGTCTCAAGCTTTTGAACATTCGCTAGGTGAACTGGAGCATATTGATGCTCGGTTTTCATTCCCTTTAACCGCTCAACATGCGCAAAGTTATTTTCAAGGTCGCGTTGTCGTTGTTGGTGATGCCGCCCATACCATCCATCCATTGGCAGGCTTAGGCGTAAACCTTGGTTTTCTCGATGCCGCCACCTTGGGCGAAGAGTTAACAAGAGCAAAAGATAAAAATATTGATTTAGCGCACCCGCATGTACTGCGGCGCTATCAACGCCAACGTAAAAGCCATACCTATGTAGTTACGGGCTTAATGGAAGCCTTAAAGCGTGGCTTTGATCAGCAAGGGGCTTCCAGTGTTTTAGTGCGCAATGCGGGCATGCAACTTATTAACAAGTCACCTATTCTAAAGCGACCTCTGATTCTTGCGGCGCTCGGTGATATTGGTACAGCGTTACCAAAAGCCTGCCAACCACTCACAAATTAGCGTAATAGACCTCACGCAATGGCATTGACGGCTGTTGCGCTACCTAAAATGCCTGCAACTAGAATGTGATCCGCTAGGTTTCTTTCGTAAAACATCCATTTCGAGTGACTTTAGATACCGACAGGTGCTGATCTGAGATAAAATGCACAGCCAACACCCGTCAAAAGATTAGTCTTTATGTTTGAAATTGCGCTCTTCGAGCCACAGATCGCTCCAAATACTGGCAATATTATTCGTTTAGTCGCGAACAATGGCTGTAAATTACACCTTATTGAGCCACTCGGGTTCTCGTTGGATGAAAAAAAAGTACGTCGTGCTGGCTTGGATTATCATGATTTAGCCAATGTCACCATTCACCCGAACTACGCTGCATTCAAAGACGCTGTTGGCGATAGGCGCATTATTGCGTGCACGACAAAAGGCACACGCAGCCATTCTGATGTCAATTATCACACGGATGATATTCTATTATTTGGTGCAGAAACTCATGGCCTACACCCAGATGTGATGAACAGCATTGCTCCTGAAAACCGAATTAAAATACCCATGCGTGAATCCAATCGCAGCTTAAACTTATCCAATGCAGTCGCTATTATTAGTTACGAAGCTTGGCGGCAATTAGACTATATTGGATCGCTCGACATTTAGTTAGATTGATCAAATTGATAAGTTAATTAACACTAAGGTTTTCCAAAACTAAATCTAGCTTTGCTTTTAAATAAAAAAAATTTAACACCGCTCAGGTTTTTGTTTGCACTATAACACCCTGTTGACTAGCCTAAAGTAACTGGAACCCTGCGTTTTAAAAACAACGAAACATCTGGTTCCACTTTTTATGGCATAAAAACTTAATTTTTTATTAAAATAGTAAGAAATCCGCTAAATTTAGCTATTAAAAGACTTTTAACTCAGGCAGTTAAGTTGATATGTTGCTAAACTACTTGAATTATGTAAATAATCATCAAGTAGCTGGATTAATCAGAGCGATGTTAAAAAAAGTCAGTACCAAACAAAAGCCTCAACAATGGCTGTATCTATCAGCGTTCGGCATGACCGTGTTTCGAACTCGTACAGATGCCGGTAAACTACCATCATTAGAAATTCTGGCTCATCAAGCCGCCCAAGACCCACTTCATAATGCGGCTAATCATGTTAAATGGGTTAGGCAACACATGAAAGGTAGCATCAATTTATTGTTAACAGACAGTTTATATCAATTACTATTATCTGATGTCCCGGACGTACCCGATGAGGAAATTGAATCAGCCATTAGATTCAAAGCCGCTGATTTAATTCAGTACGATATAGAAGACGCTGCTTTAGATGTTATCCAGTTGCCCAGCGAAGCTTATCGCGGTCGTATGAAAATGGCTTTTATTCTTGCAACTAAAAAACAACCTCTACGCGAGTGGTCTATGGCCCTAGTACAAAAAGGCATCCGTATCGACACTATAGATGTGGAGCACACTCAACTGCGCAACCTAGCGGTCCACTTACAAAACTTCAGTGAAACTGGAATATTTCACATTGAGAGCACCCGCGGTCGCTTGATATTAAACTTTCAAGGCGAGATGGTACTTTCACGGACCTTTGATTCGGGCTTATCAACGCTTGCCTCAGAAGGCACTTTTCAAGATGGCGAGCTAGAACTCACTCAATCAGACAACGAGCAAGATGATATTCAACTTGAAACACTTGTTTTAGAAATGCGCCGCTCGTTTGACTACTACGAATCACAGCTCGGCTTAGGCGCTATATCTGAAGTACAACTACTTTGCCTTCCTGAGCACCTTAGTTTATCAACCAAATTAACCGAAAAACTCGGAATGCGTTTCTCACCGATTAACATCTCCGATTTCATGAACTTTACCTCATTGGATGAGAATATCGAACCTAGCCAATTATTGGGTATTGCAGGAACGGCGTTCCGAGGGGCGTTAGCATGACAAAACAAGTAAACCTAGTTTCCAGTGACCTTCTCCCTGGTTATGGCCCAGTGCAATTACCTATTTTTATACTTATCTTTTGCGTCTCATTAGTTTGTGCAGCATTGTGGGTTTTCAGTGCTTATGACACTCGCGCTCAACATTTAGAAGAGAAAGCGATGTGGCAACAAACGGCAAAAAACCAATTAGCCGCATTGGAAGCTTATCAAAAGCTACACCCAAAACTACATAATCAAGACCAATTAGAGCAGCGCAACATTGTATTAACTGATGAACTCAATCTCCGTCGCACCACCTTGCAAGATTTAGCTGACCAACTTGAAAATGCTATTGAGGGCTTCACTCGGCCGTTGTTACAGTTATCTGATTACGATGTGCAAGGTCTGTGGTTAGATACCATTCAACTTAAAGACGGTAAGCGCTCCTTCAACCTAATTGGCTTCGCACAAACGCCTGAGTTGATTCCAGAATACTTGGCTCAACTTGGTCAATCTGACTTTAAAGGCATCACTATCCAGCAACTGAGCGTAGAAAAAGAAGTAGCACAAAATCAGCTATGGCGATTCGGTTTAACCAACGATAAAAACCTAAATGCCTTGGGGGTTCAATAATGTTTGCAAAGAACCTTTATAAAGTACGCCTACAGTTAGAACGCTTGTCGCTTCGCGAGCGCTACTTGTTGTTAATCATTATTTTCGCACTTGTTATACTGGTAGCCCAAGGTGTACTTATCCTTTCGGGTCTCGATAAACATGATGCGGTTATCTCACAAGTGGATAACTATAAGAATGAAGCGACAGCCTATCAAGATACACTCAAGAATTTAGAGTCTGCGGTCAGCAACCCTAGAATTATAGCCCTACAAAATAGTAACCAGCAGTTAGAAAACACTATATCTGAGTTAGATGGCCGCATTGATAAAATTGCCAGCTTATTAATTACGCCTGAGCGTATGGCTTCAGTGATAAAACAATTGCTCAACGAGCAAAATAAATTATCACTAGAGCGTTTTAATGTGCTTCCCGCAAAGCGCTTACAATCGAGCACCGATGTTGAAACCATTTTTTATCAGCACACGATCGAAATTGCGCTAACAGGTGAGTTTGAGGCCTTTGTTTCTTATCTTGAAAAAATAGAAGAGCTTCCCGAGGAGCTCTTCTGGGACGATTTACTCATCAAAACACAATCTTTCCCTGTGCTTGAATTTAGATTAAAGGTTCATACCCTAAGCCGGCAAGAGGAGTGGTTAAATGTTTAAGTTTTGTATTGCTCTAGCGGCTAGTTTTTGTTTTTCTGTATCTTTAGCTCAAGCTAACCCGATGCGCCCTGATAATATGGCGGCACCAAAGAGTACAGCAACTACAACTGCCAAACCGAAGGTTACCTATTTCAGTTTATCCGACATCTCAATTATCGGTGATCTTCGTTATGCCTATATAAATAAGCAACAACTGACGTTAAATGATCTAATTAATGGTTATCGCGTTGCCCAAATTGAAGCCGATTACGTTTTGCTAATTAAAGGCAATTCAGAACGAACTCTTTATTTAAAATCTCCGGGCAGTTTTAAAATTGTTCCGTCGACCGAGGATTACCCGAGTGAATAAGCTACTCAGAATTACTGCATACACACTGAGTGCTACGCTACTAGTAGCCTGTGCGAATACACAAACAGCAGAAACCGATACGGGTTTTAGTGCCCGTGCGGCGCTTGCAGCAGAAAGACAAAATGCCATAGCAACTGAAACAGAACCTCGGCCCAGTGTTGAATCTCCACTAACACTGACCAACGATTTGCTGGCTGTCAATCAAGCGCCTACGTTGAAGCGCATTGATATTGAAGCGAATAATCGCCCAGCTGCGGCTTTTTTTGCTGACCTAGGTAAAAGCCAGCAGGTAAACTTATTACTAGATCCTGGCATTACAAATAACATTACCCTGTCTTTGCGTGGAGTAACACTTAGACAAACCTTGGCTGCGTTGCGTGACAGCTATGGTTATGACTTTGAGAAAACGAGCTATGGTTACCGAGTCGTTCCGAATCAAATATCCACTCGTGTTTACAAACTTAACTACCTAAATGTTGAACGTTCCGGTGAATCAAATACCAACATTGGCAATGGCGAAGACAACAGTACAAACCGCGTCAAAACAACTACCGGTAGCGTTTCCAGCATCAATGGCGAAAGCAACTCTGACAGCTTTTGGGATAATTTAAAAACCTCTCTACAAGGTTTCATCCGCACCAGCAATGAAAACGACAATGTTATCATCAACCCACAAACTGGCTTGCTAGTAGTTCGAGCATCCTCTATTGAGCATAACGCCATCAATAGTTTTTTAACTGATGCAGAACTGACCTTACAAAAACAAGTGATCATCGAAGCTAAAATCGTTGAGGTGACTTTAGACAACGAATTTAAGTCTGGTATCAACTGGAGCATACTTGATGGCAATTTCGCAAACGGAAATGGCAGCGGCTCACTCTCACTAGATGGCAACACGGTTCCTGGCTTTGGCGATGTTGGTGGGGTTTTCAATATTAACTTAGGTATAAATAACTTTACTTCAATGCTCCAACTGCTAGACCATCAAGGTGATGTCCAAGTTCTTTCTAGCCCTCGCGTTTCAACCATCAATAATCAAAAGGCGGTGATAAAGGTTGGCGTCGATGATTACTTTGCGACCAGTGCATCGAGTGATATTACCAATTCAGAAACCAATACAACCACATCGAGTGGTGCTCCCTTTAATCTTGAAAAGATATTTTCTGGGATTGCTTTAGATGTGACGCCTCAGATTTCAAATGATGACAGCGTAACACTACACGTTCGCCCTTCTGTTACAGAAGTCGTCGAGCGTACGAAAGTTATTAATGTCGGTGATCAGAGCTATTCGCTACCGCTTGCCTACTCTAATATTCGTGAGTCAGACAGTATTATACGTGCGCAAAGCGGACAAATAGTTGTCATTGGTGGCTTGCTTCAGCAAAAACAAGATAATGGCAACACAGGGCTACCCTTTTTCTCAAAGGTCCCACTCATTAAGTACTTTTTTCAGCAAGAGCGCAAAGCAACTCGCAAGAGTGAGTTAGTCATTTTATTAAAACCAACCGTTTATGACCAATTCACCAGCCTGAATGATATTGACGATGTGCTAGGAAGAATTCAATAGTATGTACTTGCGTCACTTCGGACTTTCAAAACAGCCCTTCAGCCTAACGCCTGATACTGGGTTGTTTGTTAACTTGCCCAGCCATGAGCAGTGCTTTAATTTGATGACTCATGTGCTCGACAGCGGTGAGGGGTTTCTAAAAGTCATCGGTGATGTTGGAACAGGTAAAACTATTTTGTGCCGTAAGCTGCTTCGTTATTTAGAAGCGCATGAGGCAACAGAGCATCGTTTTCATACGGTATATATCCCTAACCCTATGCTATCGCCGGTTGGGCTATACCGAGCTGTGGGTCAAGAGCTTGGCTTAGACGCTTCAGAAAAACGTAACGACGATGCATTATTGCAACACATTAATGAACGAGTTCTTTCTCTAGCTAACGAAAACAAAGGCGTTGTGATTGTCGTAGATGAATCACAATCGCTGCCGCCAGCGACTTTGGAGGCACTCAGACTCATTAGTAACTTAGAGACTGAAGAAAGAAAGCTCGTGCAAATTATTCTTTTTGGTCAGACAGAGCTCGATGAGCTGTTAAATCAGAATCGATTTAGACAGCTAAAGCAACGTATTACTTTTGCCCATTACTTATCTCCTTTGTCAGTTACCGAAGCTAAGCAGTATCTTCAGTTCCGGCTTTTGCAGTGCGGTTATAATGGCCATGACTTATTCTCCAATTCAGCCATCAAAAAGCTACACAGAGCAGCAGAAGGTATTCCTAGGATGCTAAATGTGTTGGCTCATAAATCAATGATGGCAGCCTACGCAGACCAAAAAAAACAAGTTGAGCTAACGCATGTCGCGCTTGCAACTAACGATACGGCTCGAACGAAGCTGCCGTTAGCACCTTTTGCTGCTGGCGCCGCCTTCGTTGTTCTTGTCGCCACTGTTGTTTGGAGGCTGCTATGAGCGCTATTCATCAAGCTCTGCAACGGGCTACCAATACCCCAGCTGAGCCACTCAATCGAAACGACTACAACCCGTTAGCCTCCAACCTAGGGGGTCCTAAAAAGAAATCCAAAGGGTCTATTTTTTATTGGTTTCTAGCCGGGGCTTTTTTGGTACTTATTCCAGTCGTCGTGTTTTGGCCTATGCCCGGTCAAACACCGATAATTGAATCACAGCAAACGCTCAACACTATCCCTGAGCCAGCAGTGCAAGAGTCTAGTCGTAAAGCTCAGGGAATTGAGACGACACCGGTTCAGGCGGAGTCACTTATTGCGCCAAAGAGCGCCACTCTAGAGAGTGAGTCAACATCTTCACCTATAGACAATGGAACGGCGGTGGTTGAAAGTGTCGCAACTCGCTCATCCACGTTCAGCCCGGCCAGGACTAACCCTGTTAGTTCGCCGCCTAGTCCAGAAGCAACAGTCGACACCCAACCAATAATCAAGTCCAAGCCTGCTGCACAACAGTCAAAGGTCGCTGACATCGCGAAGGTTGCGGAAGAACCTAAGGCCGAGAGTACCCTTGATGTTGTCACCGTCAGTGCAAAACATTGGCAGTCAAAGGTTGAACAACATCTAGCCGATGGAAACATTGAGCATGCTGAAGCCGTCCTAAAGCAATGGATTGGTGGGGCACCACAAGATGAAGCACCTAGATTATGGCTTGCACGCATCTATTTATCTAACCAATTGTATAGTTCTGCCGAATCGTTGTTGACACAACTCGAATCAAATGAAGCGTTAGCCCTAAAAGGTATTCTATTTGAGAAAACTAAGCGTTTTGGGCTTGCGAGCGCTCAATTTTCTGAGTTATTCGAAAGAGAGCCCGAAAGTGGACGATGGCTCTTAATGTGGGCAGTGAATACTGAAAATAGTGGAAAACTGGCAAGATCGCTCGATCTGTACCAAGCTTTCATTAGAAACTTCAATTATGAAGACGAAGCACTCACTACTTTCGCGCAACAACGAGTTCGTGCGCTAGGGGGGTCTTAAATGAAAGCAGTAGCTTTATATTCAATACTATCTGAGCACGCCAATGTCGATCAAGTGCAATTAGACCTGCTATTTAACCAAATGCCTAAAGATGCAACCGTCTCACAATTTCGTAATTTATTGGTTAAAAGCGGGCTGCTAGAATATAACGAAATAATGTCGTTATTTATTACCAAAGGCTTGGCGCCTAGAGGTAAAGCTCTTGTGAGTAAGCTGAAGGCTGAACAAGCCAAAGTGATTGAGTTTAAACCAACGGGCCATGAACAAAAATTTCATATTACAGATACAGAAATCACTTCGACAATAGATATTTCTAATGGTCTCCTACCTGTTGAGATCCCTCCGCCTGTTGAAAGCCAGCTGGAGTTTCGCCATAGCGATGAAAAACAAGCTGTTTTGTTAGCTCTGGAGATGGCCCAAATGGGTGATCCTGCAGAAGCAGAAATTATTTTGTTAGAGACCATAGAAAGCTTCGAAAACTCGGTCGCTGCAATGCAATGCATGTGCTGGCTATATCTAGCAACGGGCCATGTTGAGCTAATCCATCAATGGGCAAGCCGTAATCTAGATCACCATCAGGGCGATACGCTAACGCTTGAGCTACTGTCTTTGGCCGATCAAATTCTCGGTAAACATTTGCTAGCCTCTGCTCGGTATCAACGCCTCTTAAGCAAAGATAAAGTTAAGTCTTCTTGGTATATTTTGTTAGCTAAGTCCCAAGAGGCGAGCCAATGCATCCCAGAGGCAATCGAAAATTATAAAATATATTTAGCGATAGGCAAGGATCCAAAATTGATCGACTTTGCTAAAACGCGATTACAGGAGTTAAACCGTAAATGACCACCTTAACCCCGACTGATGCGACGCCTCGAAAGAGAATTCGTTTAGGTGATCTATTGGTTGAAACCGGCTCTATTACCTCAGGCCAGTTAAACCTAGCTCTACAAGAACAAAAAATTACTGGAAAAAAAGTGGGCCGAGTCCTTGTAGACATGGGCCTCATACAAGAGCAACAATTACTCTTAACATTGTCTGGCCACCTTAGAATTCCATTTATTGAGTTGCGGCAGTATCAGCTCGATAACAACATCATGCATTTACTCGACGAAAATATCGCGCGGCGTTTTCGTTGTTTGTTGCTCAGCAAAAAAGACGGCAAATACTTACTCGGCATGGCAGACCCACTTGATTTAATGGCTGTTGATGAAGTCGAAAAAGCCCTTAAAGAAGATGTAACCACCGCCATCGTCCGAGAATCAGAATTACTGGCGACCCTTGATGTTGTTTACCGCAACACAAGTGAAATTGAATCCTTGGCGGGGCAACTCGACGATGAGCTGTCTCAAAGTGACTTCGACATTGCAAACCTAGCCGATGAAACCGATTTACAAGATGCACCCGTGGTTCGGTTACTGCAAAGCGTACTGGAGGACGCCATCGCTGTCGCTGCTTCTGACATTCATATAGAGCCCGATGAAAAAGTTTTCCGTATTCGTATGCGCGTAGACGGTGTCTTGCAAGAGCAAGTCGTTAAAGAAAAGCGCGTTGCTTCCGCATTAGTGATGCGCCTTAAAATTATGTCTAACCTAGATATTTCAGAAAAGCGTTTGCCTCAAGACGGTCGCTTTAACGTCGGGATTAAAGGCCGCTCGGTTGACGTTCGTATCTCGACCATGCCGGTCCAATATGGCGAGTCAGTGGTAATGCGTCTACTGGATCAATCTGCTGGGATACTTGGTCTTAGTGAATTAGGCATGCCTAAAGAGATTAAAGATCGCTTTGAAGTGATGATTGAACGCCCACATGGCTTAATTCTTGTCACTGGCCCAACGGGTAGCGGTAAAACCACAACACTTTATTCTGCTTTGACTAAGTTAAACACACCTAAACGAAAAATAATTACCGTTGAAGACCCTATCGAATATCGACTCAGTCGCGTTAACCAAGTTCAGGTTAATGCTAAAATTAACTTAACATTTGCGAGTGTACTGCGCACCGCATTGCGGCAAGACCCTGATATAATTCTCGTGGGCGAGATGCGAGATCAAGAAACCGTTTCTATTGGAGTACGTGCCGCAATGACCGGCCACATGGTCATGAGTACGCTACACACCAATGATGCTGTTTCCAGTGCGATACGCCTAGCAGATATGGGTGTTGAACCTTACATGGTTGCCTCAGCATTACGCGGTGTTTTAGCTCAACGCCTTGTCCGTAAAGTTTGCCAAGACTGTAAAAAACCTCATCAACCCGATACACGTGAAAAGATGTGGTTACAAAATATGGTGGGCGGAAAGTTTCAACATACTCCTTTCTTTGCTGGCGAAGGTTGTTATCAGTGCAACAACACGGGTTATAAAGGGCGTGTCGGGGTTTACGAGTGGCTCGAACTTGATGACGCCATGCTCGTTGCCCTGAGAGATCAAGATCACAACGGTTTCATTCAAGCGGCACGACAAAATGCGAGCTTTAAACCAATGGAAGAGCTTGCTTTAGAATATGCCGAGCAAGGTATTACTGATTTAGAAGAAGTTTTCCGTATCTCAATCGATTTAGATGACTTTGAGGGTGATCGCCCACATATTGGCGTTGAGCACTTAGGTGAAACAAATGGCTAATTTCTTTTATCGAGGGCGCAATGAAAATGGAGAGCCTGTCCAAGGCATTTTAGAAGCTCAATCTAAATCTGCGGTGCTTACGTCTCTTAAGAGGCTCAGCATTATCCCTACATTGATTGAGCCGGCAAAGGGTAAGCCTAAACAAGACTCTAAAAAGACTTCTGGGCTCGATGAAGCGTTATCTGGTTTATTTGCCAAAAAGAAAGTCGGCATTGATGAGCTTATAATGTTCAGCCGACAAATGTATGCTCTCACCCGCTCAGGTATTCCTCTAATTAGGGCAATTAACGGGTTAGCCGATGCCTCACGCTCTGAAGTTTTAGGCGAAATTCTCCACGATATTTCACGGACGTTAACCCAAGGCTCTTCGTTGTCTAACGCATTCCGCGCTCATCCAAAAATATTTGGCGAACTGTTTGTTTCTATGATTGCAATGGGTGAGTCTACAGGCCGATTGGATACCGCATTTTTACAGTTGATCAGCCATTTAGAATTAGAAAAAGATACTCGTAAAAAAATAAAATCGGCTACTCGTTATCCTATGATCGTGACCATCGCAATGGCGATTGGCTTAGTCATTATCAATGTTATGGTTGTCCCTGCTTTTTCTACTATTTTTGAAAAACTAGGTGCCGACCTACCATTACCGACAATCATACTTATTGCAACATCTGACTTCATGATAACGTTTTGGTGGCTTATCGCTATTGTCGTCATCGGTTCTAGCTACGCATTTCTACACTGGAAAAAAACACCCGATGGGTTATTAAAGTGGGATGAAATAGTGTTAAGAATACCTATTTTGGGCGGTGTATTTGAGCGTATCGCTTTAGGCCGGTTTGCGCGCCCCCTTGCGATGATGCTGAGTGCGGGCGTGCCATTACTGCAAGCACTTAAGGTATCTTCTCGTACCGTTGGCAATGAATATATCGGTCAGGGCATTGAGGGGATGCTGAAAGGGATTGAACGTGGCGAATCATTATTATCGACCGCCTCATCAAGTGGTTTATTTAACCCGCTCATTCTTCAGATGATCGCCGTCGGAGAAGAAACCGGTAACGTTTCCGACCTGTTAACTGACATTTCCGATTTTTATGACCAAGAAGTTGAATACGATTTAAAACGACTCGCTGAATCGCTTGAACCTATCTTGCTGGTATTTATGGGTTTCATGGTTTTGATTTTAGCTCTCGGTGTTTTCCTCCCAATGTGGGAGCTCGGTGCGGCATTCGGCTAGGTTAATCAAGCAAAAATTCAAAGGTAAAAGCAATGCTCAAAAAGAAAAAAACTGTCTCTCTAGTTTTGGGCAGCGGCGGCGCACGCGGTATGGCACACATTGGCGTTATTCGTTGCTTAGAAGATCAAGGTTATGAAATTAAGAACATCGCGGGCGCTAGTATTGGCGCAATGGTTGGTGGGTTTTATGCCGCAGGCCAACTCGACCAATTACAAAGCTGGGTAACCGCTTTAGATCGTAAAAATGTCCTCGGCCTGTTAGATCTTAGCTTTAGTGGCGGGGGTTTGTTTAAAGGCGATAAACTCATGGACGCCTTAGAATCTTTAGTAAAAGATCGAGTCATTGAAGAGCTTCCCATCGACTTTACCGCGGTTGCGGTAGACTTAGTGCGCCAAAAAGAAGTTTGGTTTACCGATGGCAGTTTATACGAGGCTGTTCGCGCGTCTATTTCTATCCCTTCTGTATTCAAACCCCATTATTATCGTGACATGTATTTAGTGGATGGTGGTGTATTAAACCCAGTACCCGTTGCCGCTTCAATGAAATATGTAACAGACATTACCTTAGCCGTGAACCTCAATGCTAAACGCAACCCACTAGCACCTGACCTAGATCCTGAGGTTGACAACGCTGCTAAAGATGCCTCAGACAGAAACACTGTCCATAGAGCAATTAAACGCTTTATAGATCGGTGGGGTTCTGAAGATAAGGGTGGTTCCTTTCAAGAGCGACAGTTTTCAACCGTTGAGTTAATTAACCGAAGTATAGAGACTATGCAGAATACCATGGCTCACATGAAACTAGCGGCAAATATGCCCGATATCTTGATTGAAGTGCCTTACACTCTCGGTGGTTTATTCGACTATCATCTTGCAGACAAAATGATAGAAGAAGGGTATCAGTTGTGTTTGAAATCATTAAAACACTATGACTTAGTCGGTCCCGAAGAGGCCATTGCTGAAGACTTCCATGGCATAGACCGGTCAGGACTTGATCAATTATAGAGTGTTAACGACCATCTGAGTTCCAGTTAAACAATATCGAGCCAAGCAATAAAAATGCGAGGGTCATCGCTGCCAGGATACTCAGATGATCGCTAATTTGCATAAAGCTGGCACCATCTATCATGACTTCGCGCATAGCCTCAACTATATGAGTTAACGGGAATACGTTAGAAATAACCTTTATAAAATGCGGCGCACCTTCAAGTGGGAACCAAACTTGAGATAAGCCCATCATCGGCCAAGTTGTCATGTTAATTAAGGCGCCGGTAAACTCTTCACTGCGCAATCGGCTGGCAACTAACAACCCCAAGCTGATCAGTGACAATGCTCCTAACACCATGACTATTAGCAATAGTGCGTAACTGCCGATCATCACCGTCGATAAAATATAACGACCACCGAAATATAAAATATTGCTGACAAATACAACTGAAACAAGACGCGATAATACTTGGGCGCTGATAAATTCAATCGCAGTTAAAGGCGTTGCGTTTAACCGCTTAAGCACACCATTTTTTCGATAGCGTACAATCGCATAGCCTACGCCAAACAATGAACTGAACATGATGGTCATGCCAATAATACCTGGTAGTACCCAGTCGACATAACGAATAGCATCACCACGAACAATATTACGTTGATAATGCGGGTCTATTTTAGACAGTAATTGTTCAGCGATATAACCTTGGCTACTTTCGTCATTAACCCAATAAAACTGTTGATCAATATCGATGACCAGGTCTATTTGATGTCGCTGTAAACGTTCAACTGCAACATCAATATCCTGATAAGGTATAAACTGAATATGTTTAACCGCCATAAATTGTGGCCGAGCCACGTAACCGTCTTCTATGGCAATAACACCAACTTTAAATAACGGCTGGCTTTGCCCAAAGGCGAAATAAAACACAAACAACAGCAAAAAAGGGAAAATGAGATTCCAAATGAGTGTACTGCGATCACGGAAAAATTCTTTATTGCGGGCATGAAAGACCGCTAACATACGTTTCATTCACTATACCCTTAATGCATGCCCTGTCAGTTTCAAGAATAGGTCCTCTAAGTTGGGGCGCTTCACCTGTAAGCCTTGTAAGGAAATTTTCTGCTCTATTAACCATTGAATAGTTTCATCAACGGTATCGGTGGCTATTTCATAATTACCCTGCACTTGCTGATGATCAATATTAAGTTCGATTGCGTTCTCGATAGGCAAAGAGACAACCGCACCAGTAAAGTGCTCGGCTAATAAATTTGAAGGGGCGCCACGAGCAATTATTCGTCCTTGGTCCATAATGGCGATATCATCACAGAGAATGTGCGCTTCATCCATGTAGTGTGTTGTTAGAACAATACTTCTACCTTGGGCTTTTATTGACTCAATGAGAGTCCAAAAATTGCGTCGAGCTTGTGGGTCTAGACCTGTTGTTGGCTCATCAAGAAACACCAGATCTGGCGAATTAACTAAGGCAAGGGCTAACAGCAACCGCTGCCGCTGCCCGCCAGACAATGTGCGGGCATCTTGCTTGAGGATATCTTCTAGCGCGCATAATTCAATGAGTTCTGGTAATGGCATGGCCTTGTCATATAAATCATGAAACAGCTGCAAGGTCTCTTTTACGGTAAGAAAGTCTTGCAGTGCCGTCTGTTGAAATTGCACCCCTACTCGCTTATAGACCGACTTTTTGGCAGGTTTTCCAAATAAGGATATTTTTCCTGAGGTTGGCGGTAAAATACCTTCTAACATCTCAATAGTCGTTGTCTTGCCTGCGCCGTTTGGCCCCAATAAGCCAAAACAACAACCTTCAGCTACCGCAAAGCTTAACTGATCGACCGCAATGGCAGATCCATAATGCTTGGTTAGGTTCTCAACAGAGATCACATTTGCCATTTGGTTCACTATATTTTCATGTAAAAAGGCATAGGCTAATCAAGCTAGACTAAAACTACCAGCCCCAATAGTCATTTAGCGTTCGATCGGTGTTTAAGGATCCCGGTCTGAGGTTGACTGTGTTAGACTGGTTGACCGAGCCTAGATTAGTGTCATAGGCCGATTCAAACTAAAACTCAATATGCGATGACCTCTTAATGGGGGTCAAATGGGTGCCATGTGATTTCAGAAAAAATGCTACTCGTCTCACCAACTCTGGCTGCAACGCTAGGCTTGGAAGAAGCGCTGCTATTTCAGCTGCTCTATGAAGCAAGAGCATTGCAAGGCCATGACGCTATTGAACTCAGCACGGCGCAACAGAAAAAACTGTTTCCGTTCTGGAGCGATATGCAATTTTTGGCTGTTAGCAATCGCTTACAAGCCCAGGGTGTTCTTAGCATCGTAAGCCAGTCGCCATGGCAGTTTAAGATTGATCCATTATTTGATGTTGAGGAATTAACGGGTGAGCAGAGTAAATTACCCGACCTCAATCATGCGGTGCCGGTATTTTCTCCACCAGCTAAAGCGGTAGAAAAGCCAGCCAGCGCTCAAACACATACATCAGTTACAGAGCCAAGCAAACAAACAAAACCTTCGGTTGTGACCGACACCTTACCTGTGTTTTCAATGAATGAAGCTCGCCGCCGCAACCAAGAAGATGACGATTTAGCTTACCTAAAGCCGTCAAACTCTAATGGTGGACGGGTCTCAATTCAACGCGTGCGAATGTCGCCAGAATGGGAGCCAAGCGAACAGTTTCCAAGTTTGCTATCGTTTCACAACATCCCCTTGGCTTTCGCCCTTTCCGAATTGGAAAAATTTCGGCAATATTACCTAGCCAGTGAACGCCAAGAAGCTAATTGGGATATCCGCTTAGTTAACTGGGTGCAACGCGCTTGGCCAGAGTCATCACATTCTAAAGGTCGCTATGAGCAATCAAACAACACAACTCGTGAGCCTGAAAACAATCCTCGCGAAAAAAGAGCACGCGTCCGGGACGCTCTCCGAAACATCGCAGATACTGACTGGTAACCGGCCAAAGGTAGATCACGACACAAAAGTCTTGATCAATATGATTTTTGCCCGTTTTCATCATATTTATACACACCGTTTCGAAAGCGCTTATGGTGATGAAACGACGCTCAATCAAGCCAAACGTGAATGGGCGATGTCTCTTGCTGGTCTAACAGAAGTGCAGCTAGAGTTTGCGCTAGAACGATGTAAGCGTGAACACGCTTGGCCACCTACTATTGCAGAGTTTCTAAAGCTACTTGAACCAACGCCTGAATCACTAGGTTTACCTTCGCTTGACCAAGCCTACTTAGAGGCCTGTGTTAACGCCCACCACCCTAGTGCTCACACTTGGACTCATGTCTGTGTGCAATTAGCCGCACAACAGGTAAGCTATCATGCCCTGCGCTCTGAGTCTGAACGCACAACTAAGCCCGTATTTAAAGCAGCTTACACAGCGCTGTGTAAGCGTTTATTTGCTGGCGAAGTGGTTGAAATACCAAGCCCAAGGTCACTGCCTGAGCCAAATTTCAATGAAGAGTTAGCTTTTGTGAATAAACTTAAAGCTGAAGGTGTAGATGACGTTAACGCACAAGCGCTAGCTTATTACCTTGAAAAACCAAAGGGCAGCGAGGTTAGAAAACGCTATCGAAAACAAGCGATTGCTTCATTAGAAGCCATGAATGTTAATGTTGAAGCACCGCAATAATGAACAACTCGCTAATTTGCCTCTGTCATGAAACGCGAACTGGCGTAACCCGTTTTATCATCAAAGGTTATTTTCATCCATAATCCGATAGCCTCATCTGGGTATGCCCAAACTTTCGCATCTTTACCCAGCTTAGCGACTACTTCGCTATCAACCGTCGCTTGAGCACGAACATTTAAGACATTGGCTGATATCGTCATCAATACTTTTTCAGTCGCCGATGCAGGCGCTTCATTGACAGTACTTACAGTCGGCTCAACAACTACCTCTGCTGGATTCGTTTCTTCAATGATAATAGGCGAAACCTGACTTTCAACTGGCGTTTCGATTTCAGGCGCGACTGCTGGAGGGCTTGCCTCTACCTCAACAGGCACAGTTGGTGCGGGGGTCAATGCTATTTTAGGGAGATTATCATGTTGCATACGCGCAACTGAAATACGGCCTAGCTGTAATGGACCAAAAACTAACAACGCCAAGGCCGCAGCGCCTAGAATAAACCCAACAATGAAGGCGGGTACTTTACCAGTAGGCTCTGTTTTTTTGGTTTCTCTATGTTCGAATATATTTCGTGATGTTGCGGTATGCCCATACATTCGCCATTCAATTCTGTCTAAATAACGAGGATCGACGGGCAATAATGGTGCACGGGACTTGGCTTCATCTACTTCCAAGAACTCTCGGAAAACATCACCACCAATTTCATGTAAACGCTGTTCGTTGATGCCAATAATTTGCCCTAAAATTCTTAGCGCTAACGGCACGTGAGTAGGCAGTTCATGATCGGCAAGTACTAAACGCCAGCAGGTTTCGACTAAAAATGGAATTTGCTCACTGGATATTGTTTCAGCCATCCAGGTGAGAGCTTCAACGTGCTCTTCAACATCATTTTCATCGAGAAACTGTGCCCAACGTGAAGATAGGTCGGTATCAGAATAAGGCAGTGCTTTACTTAAAGTACGGTCGATCTGCAATTCACTAGAAGGATAGACATAGGCAAGCCATTGCAGAGCGAGTTGAACTGCAGCTTGAGTATGATCTGATAGTGACTCCCAAAAATGGTATGAACTATCTGTATGCGTGGTCACTTGCTTTGTTTCTGCCATGGTCTTTTTAATCAAATTAGTTGTGTGACGAGGTTATCGCCCTACTCTCAATATAAAACACTGTTCTCTTAAGGGTAGACAAGAATACGTAAAATGCTCGGAAACTTAGCTACATTTAACAAATAATTGAACTAATTTACAGAAAAATAATGTTTTTAGGTATATACGGGGGTTTTTAGGTTGGTGAGGTAGTGTTTTAGACCATTAAAACGAAAAAGGAGCACCCTAGCGCCACTGCTGTCCCATAAATATATCTGGCTTTACGCGGGGTTCAGCGGCCCATTGCTTGAAATTTCGGTCGCTCGGGATGCCGCCCAATACCCCCGTCTTTGGGGGCTTGATTGAAACATCCATGTTTCAAACACCCGAATTCCAAGCAATGGACCACTTCTAAACTATGGCACAGCAGTGACCCTAGTGCTCCTTTCGATTTTAGTTAACCCGAGGAGCGTTACTTTTTATACTTTTCGGGTAATGCATCACGTGCAACACCTGTCTCAACTGCCGCACGGGCCACTGCACCGGCAACTCGATCAAGCAAGCGCGGGTCTAATGGCTTAGGAATTATATACTCTGGGCCAAATTCAAAGGCATTGCCGCCATAAGCATCAATAACTTCTTGAAGAATTTCTTCTTTCGCTAAATCGCTAATGGCATGAGCTGCAGCAAGCTTCATTTCTTCATTGATTTTAGTCGAACGAACATCCAATGCACCACGGAAAATAAATGGGAAGCCCAGTACGTTGTTGACTTGGTTCGGGTAGTCAGAGCGGCCAGTCGCCATGATCAAATCATCACGAACAGAGGCGGCCAATTCAGGCTTAATTTCTGGATCTGGGTTAGAACATGCAAAAACAATTGGCTTATCGGCCATAGTTTTTAACTGCTCTGCGCTTAGCTGATCTGGACCAGAAAGGCCTAAGAACACATCGGCACCATCAATGGCTTCAGAAAGAGTACGCGCACGAGTCACATCGTTTGCAAACTCTGCTTTATATTGGTTAACACCTTCACGACCGTTAAAAATAACGCCCTTGCGGTCGAGCATGACGATGTTTTCTTTCTTCATGCCTGCTGCGACTAGCAAACGAGAGCAAGAAATAGCTGCTGCCCCCGCACCTAGGCAAACGAGCTTAGCTTTTTCGAGGGTTTTACCTTGAATATCGAGTGCATTCAGCATACCCGCGACCGTTACAATAGCAGTACCATGCTGGTCATCATGGAAAATTGGAATATTGCATGATTCAATTAAACGTCGCTCAATTTCGAAACATTCCGGCGCTTTAATGTCTTCTAGGTTGATTCCACCAAAGGTTTCAGCAATAAGCTCTACAGTGCGGACAATTTCATTGATGTCGGTTGAATCGACCTCAATATCGATCGCGTCAATATTGGCAAAACGCTTAAACAACAACGCTTTACCTTCCATGACAGGCTTACTGGCCAACGAACCTAAGTTACCTAACCCTAAAATAGCCGTTCCATTAGAAATAACGCCCACTAAATTGCCTTTAATGGTGTATTTATAGGCATTTTCTGGATCTTCAGCAATAGCACGGACAGGCTCGGCTACGCCAGGGCTGTAGGCAAGCGATAAGTCACGTGCAGATTCGGCAGGAGTGGTAATTTCAATGCTGAGCTTACCTGGACTAGGTTCAGCGTGATAAGCCAAGGCATCTTTTTTAAGTGTATCTGTCATGAGGGTATCCAATTATTTTTATAAGAGTCGTATTCGTGCGGCTAGCATAACGCCGCAAGTGAATTGGCTCAATACGTCTTTATGGATAAAGATGCACCGCTGTGTTGCCAAACGCTACATGCACCTCATTATCAAGCCAGATACTAACCTGTTTATAAGGTGACAAGAATCAATCCCATCGCCTAACAACTTGGTATCTTGTATGCATTAACCACATTGGAAAATAAATGAGCACAGTAAAACTAACACAATACAGCCACGGAGCCGGGTGTGGATGCAAAATATCGCCACAAACGCTACAAACCATTTTGGCTGGAAACCTTGCCGAACAGGACAACAACCTGTTAGTTGGCAACCATTCTAACGACGACGCGGCCGTTTACGACCTAGGCGATGGTAGCGCGCTCATTTCCACGACTGATTTTTTCATGCCCATAGCAGATGACCCGATGATCTTCGGAGAAATCGCCGCAGCGAATGCCATCAGTGACGTTTATGCAATGGGTGGAACGCCGCTCATGGCGATTGCGATCTTAGGCTGGCCCATTGATAAACTCGCTCCAGAGGTTGCCCAACAAGTGATTAAAGGCGGGCGAAACATTTGCGCGCAAGCTGGCATCAGCCTAGCAGGCGGCCACAGCATTGATTCCCCAGAGCCCATCTTTGGCTTAGCGGTCACTGGGCGGGTCAATATTGCGCAATTAAAACGCAACGATTCCGCAACCGCTGGCGATGTTATATTTTTAACCAAACCGCTTGGCGTAGGTGTGTTAACAACCGCTCAAAAACAAGGCTTGTTAGCAGAAAAGCACCAGCATATAGCCACTGACAGCATGCGTAAGCTCAACAGCATTGGCGCTAAACTAGCGACGCTAGAGGGCGTCACTGCTTTAACCGATGTAACAGGCTTTGGCTTAGCCGGACACCTCTATGAAGTGACTAATGGTGCCCAAATATCAGCACAAATTAACTGCTCTACCCTGCCCTTATTGCCTGAAGTAGAACACTATATAGAACTCGGCTGCATTGCAGGTGGCAGCAAACGAAATTTTGCCAGTTACCACGAGCACATCTGCGTGCCAAATAACTATTGGCAAAATATTGTGTGCGACCCACAAACCAGCGGCGGCTTATTAGTCGCCGTAAAACCACAACACGCCACGCAAATCGCTGCCTTACTGGCGCAAAATAGCCTGCCCGCTGAGGTGATTGGCAAATTTATCGAGTCAAACGACTTATCACCACGAATTGAATTTATTGGTTAGCTATTTGGATAGCCCACTTGGGGTTCGTTCACGGGTAGCCGTGGTCTTGTACCCCTGCAATTTTAACTAGACGTAAACTGACATGGATATTGTTCTGCTGAATAACCGTTGTTTGATTATTCTCACCATGCTTTGCCAGCGATTAAGACTAAAGGGTTCCTCACAACTTTTTTCTGTTTGAGGTCACCCCATGCAGCCTTGATTTCAATGGCTGCTTGCTCGAAAAAAATGTCACCGATACCCTCAATACACTTTCTCGTACCCGACCAAGTATGCAAATAATTAAGAAACTCAGCTGCATCCCAATGATTTACGATGTCAATTTGCGGAGATTTAAGTGGCTTGAACGGTAACTTTAAGTCTTTGTATTCATTCCATAGGAGCCTATTGTTCGGAGCCCAGTATGGCTCTGTGACCTTAATAATACGATCTATAACGATGCCATCTATTGCCGGGTTCACGACGGGCCAGATGTAGGAGTAAGCAACAAACACCCCTGATGGCTTAAGGACTCGAGATACTTCATCCCAATATTTATCATAATCAAACCAATGCAGCGCTTGCGCGACATTAACAAGATCGAATTGATTATCTTGAAAGCTGGTCATCTCTGACGGTTGAATGGAGTAGGTTACGTTATTTGAACCGAAGGCATTAGCTATCTGTTCAGGACTCACATCGGTGGCTTCAACCTTAGCAAAGATATTGGATAGCCCCACCGCTGCTTGTCCATTTCCAGTGGCGCAATCCCAAGCAGCCTCTTTAGCATGAACCTGTGCAGCAATGTAATCAAAAAGCGCCTCCGGATAAAGCGGTCGTGAAGAAGCGTAAAGTTCTGCCTTGTCTTCAAAAAGCTTTGATGTATCCACCTTGTTTTCCTCGATCATTGCGTCCTGCTATACGGTAAATAAGAGTTGGTTAAATCGCGAAGCGAGAGCCACTTTTATTTTTCCATTTAAGCACCTTGCTAGTTGTTTATTTGCAGTAATTTATGGTTACCTTCCCATACATACAACAAATCATTAATTTTTTCATCGCTACCCGGCGGTTGCCACAAATTAGTCTCTTGATGTTTAGCACCCATTCGATGGTAGAAATTACGCGCATTTAAATTATCTTCTAGGACTTCAAGATATAAGCCTTTATTTTCAAACGATTCATCAGCCCATTTAGCAATTAAATACATTAACTGTTTACCAACCCCCTTGCCTTGAACAGAACTTGAAACATGTAAATTATCAACGAATGTTCCCCATTTAGAGTTCTCATTTCCAAAAGCACAAATAAAACCACAAAGTTGATTGCCATCAGTAGCCATTAATACTCTCTGATTAAGTTTAGGATTAGATAAACGATTGGTCCAAGTTAAACGGCGCTCTTCCCATACATCGTTATCTAAGAAATCATCAGTGAATATACCTCTATACGATTCACGACAGCTTTCAGCGTGCAACTTAGTCAAACTTTCTACGTCATTTAAATTAGCAATTCTATATTGCATAAATTTATAACCTCCAATGACAATTAGAGCCGCCGACACAAACGAGCGGTAGCAATATAGCAATTCCGGTGTAGCTTGTTGCACGGTTGTGCTTGGCCTAATTAGGTCTCTGATTCATGACAAACCATTTCGACGTTGTGCCCGTCGGGACCAATGACAAAAGCTGCATAGTAGTTAACATGATACTGTGGGTGAAGACCAGGCGGACCATTGTCTAAAGCGCCCGCTTGAAGTGCCGCTCGATAGAAATCCCTCACTTGCTGACGATTTTCTGCGGCGAACGCCAAGTGAAGTGGTTCCGTCTTTTTTTCAATTCGGCGGATACAAAGTGATGTATTGCTGTCGGGTCGGCAAAGCTCTACGCCAAGTGGCCGATCCGAAACAACCGCTACGCCGAGTGGTGCCAATGCCTTGAGGAAAAATGCCCTGCTCTTTTCAAAATCGCTGACTCCAAATACGATGTGATCAAACATGATTATCCTCTACTGTGAGTATCTGTATGGCTCCTACTGCTTTTATCTAGACTTTAGCCAAATTCCAGCGCCAAATATGTAAAAAAATTGTTAAAACAGCGCTACACCTCAATGATCATGGCGACTTAGCACTTTTATGTCAATATCACATTGTCTTACATATAAGTGTGTGCCGATGCCTCTATATTACTTCGACGTCGGAAGCGTTCCTCACAGTTTGAGCCCCTGTTTACTTTGCTATCCTCTTTTGACCTCTTCCTTCCACGTTTTTAGGCTCGAGCTTATATGACTAGTAAATACCCTGAAATATGATTGTTTTTGCATGAATTTGGGCACCACAGTTTCTGATCTATCCTATGCTTAGATCTCACGTCCACAATACTTGCACATTTTTAGTGTATAAAAAATAGTCGATCAAAGATCCATCATCAGCAGTCTCGGCGTATAATTAATTTTAAAAGAGGCAACGTTTATGACAATAAGAGAGAGCAACACAACTGTATCTTCAACACAAGCACGCCCAATTCCTCAGGAAGCCTTTGACTGGTATGACGAATATGCCCATGGCTTAATTGACAGACGTACCTTTATGGCCCGATTAGCCGGTTTAACCGCCTTGGGCTTTACGATGGCGACGCTGACAACCGCACTAATGCCAAATTATGCTTTAGCTGAGCAGGTTTCCTTCAATGATGAAGACATTTCGGCTTCTTATGTCACTTTTGACTCGCCGAAAGGCCATGCCACGGGTCGCGGTTATTTGGTGACTCCGAAGGGCTTAACCACAAAAGCGCCTGTGGTGCTGGTTGTACACGAAAACCGAGGTTTAAACCCATACATTGAAGATGTTGCACGTCGCGCAGCTAAACAAGGCTTTATTGCCTTTGCCCCTGATGCACTGCACCCTTTAGGCGGCTACCCTGGTAATGATGATCAAGGCCGTTCGATGCAGAGCAGCTTAGACAAAATGAAAGTTGAGGAAGACTTCATTGCGGCGGCTCATTTCATTAAAAATCATGAACTCAGCACAGGCAAGTTGGGCGTCGTCGGTTTTTGCTTCGGTGGGTACATTGTTAATATGTTAGCAGCGGCCATCCCTGACGCCGTTGATGCTGGTGCACCTTTCTATGGCACGCCACCTGCAGAAGAAATACGCGGAAACATTAAAGCGCCGCTGCAATTGCACTTTGGTGAATTAGACACTCGAGTTAACGGTACTTGGCCTGACTACGAAAAAGTCCTAAAAGCCAACAAAGTTGACTATACCGCTTACGTCTATGACAACGTGAATCATGGCTTCCACAACGATTCCACCGCCCGTTACAGTGAAACCGAAGCTGAGCTCGCTTGGTCTAGAACTATGGCGTTCTTTAAAGACCAGCTTTAGTTTTTACTGCCTTTCACAATGATCCTAACAGCATTCACCGCTTAACGGATCGTTGTGAGAGCGTTGCTTTAGGCTCACCCCTGAGTCGATCTAGTAGAAAAATTATTGTAGGCTTGATCCGTAATCCGTAATCCTAACGCTGCCTATGGAATCTAACGTGCAAATCACCACTAAAATAGCCAACTACCATGACCCTCGTGATGCTCAACAACTTATCGACTTATTAAATTCATACGCACAAGACCCTATGGGCGGTGGCGAAGCTTTAAAACCTGAAGTCAAAGCGCAACTGGTTGCCACGCTGGCAAACACACCGGGTGCCTTTACTGTTTTAGCCTTTGTCGATGATCAACCTGCGGGTATCGCCAATTGTTTCCAAGGCTTCTCTACATTCAAATGCAAACCTTTGATTAATATTCATGATTTAGCGGTGGCATCTGAGTTTCGTGGTTTAAAGCTAAGCCAGCTGCTGTTACAAAAGGTCGAAGAAATAGCCAACGATCGTGGTTGCTGCAAAGTAACCTTAGAGGTTTTAGACGGCAATAAGGTCGCTAAAAACGCCTATTTGAAATTTGGCTATGCGGGTTATGAGCTCAACCCAGAGATGGGCAAGGCGTTGTTTTGGGAAAAACCTCTCGCTAACTAATATGCTTTTTAGACTGTAAACTTTTGAACAGCAATCTCTGTTGGCCCATAGTTTAGAAGCGGGCCATTGCTTGGAATTCGGGTGTTTGAAACATGGATGTTTCAATCAAGCCCCATGGACGGGGGTATTGGGCGGCATCCCGAGCGACCGAAATTTCAAGCAATGGGCCGCTGAACCCTGCGTAAATTTGAAATTTTTATAGTTAGCCGTGACAAGCCATAAAAAAACCCAGCCTAAGCTGGGTTCTTTTAACGAGACTAATTCAGTCTTACTTACCGATTTTACGGCCACTGAAACGAGTCTTGAAGCGATCGATACGACCACCAGTGTCAACCATCTTCTGTTGACCAGTGTAGAACGGGTGGCAGTTTGAACAAACGTCCAAGTGCATGTCCGATCCACGCGTAGAATTGATGTTAAGCACGTTGCCACAAGAACAAGTTGCGACCATTGCTTCATATTTTGGATGTATATCTGCTTGCATTTTTAATACCTCAATTGACGCCGCTACCAGATCTCTTGTCAGGCACCGCGTTTTGACGGAACATTAACTTTGAAGGCACAATAGCGTGCTAGACGCCTCCAAAAAGGGAGCGCAATCATACCAGAGTTCAGTCAATTGACAAGCCTTATGAAACAACAAATGCAAAGAGTCTCAATTGCCGTACAAGGCCCATTCAATGGGGCTTTGACCTATTTGCATGAGTCTGTTTTAGCGCCAGGAATACGCTGTGAGGTTAGCTTAGGGCCCCGCACAGTGATCGGCATTAGCGTCAATGAACCCCCTGATGAGCAGCTAGATCTGGCTAAATTAAAGCCAATTAAACGAGTTTTAGATGATAAACCCATACTTTCTGAAGATATTTTAACGATTTCAGTGTGGATGAGCCGTTATTATTTGCACGAATTTAGCAGTCCGTTCTTTTTGGCCCTACCCAAACTGTTAAGAACAGGTAAAAGTGCTGAGTTAAAGAAAACCCGCTGGGTCTCGCTCACGACTCAAGGCCAACACATAGATACCACTCAATTAGCTCGTTCGGTCAAACAGCAAGCTGTCATGGTGGTCATGCAAAAACAGCGCAAGGCAACACAGAGCCATTTAAATGGCCTTGGTTTCAATACTGCTCTCGTGGCCGCCTTAGAAAAGAAGCAATTGCTCACCACCAGCGAAGAAGTGAACTTAGAGCCCATTAAGCCAACCGGTGAATTATTTGAAGCGGCATTGCAACTGACCGGTGAGCAGCTGCAAGCGCTTGAACATATCAATATGGATCAGTATTCGCCTTGCTTGCTCGAAGGGGTTACCGGCAGTGGTAAGACGGAAGTTTACTTACAAGCTATCGAAAAATGCTTAAAAGAAGGCAAGCGCGCACTCGTCTTAGTGCCAGAAATTGGCTTAACGCCACAAACCTTATCGCGCTTTCAAAAACGTTTCCAAGATGACACCGTCGCCCTACACTCGGGTATGACCGATAACGCTCGGCATCAAGCCTGGGTTAAAGCATCACTAGGACAAGCCGCTATTATTATTGGCACGCGTTCGTCTATTTTAACGCCCATTCCAAACTTAGGTTTAATTGTTGTCGATGAAGAGCACGATGGCTCTTACAAACAACAAGACACGCTGCGCTACCATGCCCGTGACATTGCGTTAAAACGTGCCCACGCGTTAAATATCCCGATTATTTTAGGTTCAGCTACCCCATCTCTGGAGTCATTACATAATGCCAGCATAGGCCGTTTTGCCCATTTGTTGCTCGAACAAAGAGCGAATGGCTCAAGCTTACCGCCAATCGAAACCATCGATATGCGCAAGCAGAAGCATCAAGCAGGCTTTTCAGAACGCTTGGCTTTACGGGTACAGATGCACTTAGATGAAGGCAATCAAGTTATCCTATTCCTTAATCGACGCGGCTATGCACCCAATTGGTTTTGCAAAACTTGTGGCTGGATAGCAGACTGCACTTTTTGCGATGCTCACATGACGCATCACCGAGCCCAACGCACTAATATTTGCCATCATTGCGGTCACCGTGAAGCACCACCACGCCAATGTCCCAATTGCCATGAAACTACTCTAGAAGCGATGGGTACAGGTACTGAAAGAGCAGAAGAAACCATTGCGCAACTTTTTCCTGGTACGCCGATCATTCGTTTTGATCGTGATATAGCCAGTACTCGAATTAAAATGGAACAACAACTCAAACTCACCGAACAAGATGGACCGGCCATTATTATCGGCACGCAAATGCTCGCGAAAGGGCATCATTTCGAACGCGTGACGTTGGTGGGCATTTGGGACATCGATGGTGGTTTATTCAGCGCCGACTTGCGTGCTCGTGAACGTATGGGTCAACTTTTAACGCAAGTCGCGGGTCGATCTGGCCGCGGTGAACGTCGTGGCGAGGTGTTAGTTCAAACCTGGTATCCAGACAACCCAGTCTTTGAGCCATTATTGAAACACGACTACCGAAGCTTTGCGGTTAGCTTATTAGAAGACCGTAAACGCAGCCAGTTACCTCCATTTGGATTTTTAGCGGTTATTCGCTGTGACAGTGCCTTTGCCAATTTGGCTGAAAATCGGCTACAAGAAATGGCGCACTATTTACTCGACACTAAAAAAGTGAGGGTATTAGGGCCGTTACCCGCATTATTATCACGCCGCGCCGGCAAACACCGATATATGCTATTAGTACAATGCCAAAAGCGCAGCCATTTACATGAAGTATTAACCCCGCTTCATCGTCATTACCCTCGCGATGCTAAACAAGTTAGCTGGCATATCGATATTGACCCTTCAGATTTAGCCTAAGTATTTCACTTCACTGACCTGTGCCCCCTAGCGAGGGGGGCTGAAAATATGGATAATGGCCCATCGTATTCACACCCTAATTTCCGGAGCACCTAAGTCAATGAAGCAGCAAATCACTCAATTGCTGGAAGCCGCAGCGCAATCCTTAAAAGCAGACGGCTTCATCCCTGAAGATCACGCAGTCACTGTATCTGTTGATAACACTCGGGATAAAAGCCATGGTGATTTAGCCACTAACCTAGCATTGACGTTAGCGAAGCCCTGTAAAAGCAACCCTAGGGTTGTGGCAGAAAAGTTAATTGCTGCTATTCCTGCAAATGACATCATCAGTAAAGTAGAGATTGCTGGGCCGGGCTTTATTAACTTTTACTTAGCCAGCGCCTCAAGTGCAGCCATTGTTGCCGACATTTTAGAGCAAGCTGATAAATTTGGTACCAACACCAGCGGCGAGAACAAAAAAGTTCAAATTGAATTCGTTTCCGCCAACCCTACCGGGCCATTGCATGTGGGCCATGGTCGTGGCGCTGCCGTCGGTGATTCACTATGCCGTGTTTTGGCTGCCAATGGCTGGAACCCTACACGTGAGTTTTATTACAACGATGCCGGTGTACAAATAAGTAACTTAGCTCTGTCAGTCCAGTCTCGTGTTAAAGGTTTAACGCCTGACGACGACGCTTGGCCAGAAGATGGTTATCGTGGCGAGTACATAGCCGATGTAGCTAAAAGCTATTTAGCAGGCGACACCATTGTTGCCGATGACCGTAGCGTAACCGGCACAGCTAACCCTGACGATTTAGAGGCCATTCAAGATTTTGCTGTTGCTTATTTACGCCGTGAACAAGATCTCGATTTAAAAGCCTTTGATGTCCAGTTCGATGTCTACTTTTTAGAATCATCTCTTTATTCTGAAGGCCTAGTTGAGCAAACCGTTCAACAACTAATTGCCAATAATTTCACGTATGAAAAAGATGGCGCGCTGTGGCTAAAAACAACAGAGTTTGGTGACGACAAAGACCGCGTTATGCGCAAGAAAGATGGCAACTATACGTATTTCTTGCCCGATGTCGCTTACCACAAAAACAAATTCGAACGCGGCTTCGCTCGTGTCATTAACGAACAAGGCGCAGATCACCACAGCACCGTCACACGAGTGCGAGCGGGTATCCAGGCATTACAAATCGGCATACCCGAGGGTTTCCCTGAGTATGTTTTGCACCAAATGGTTCTTGTAATGCGGGGTGGAGTTGAAGTAAAACTGTCGAAGCGTGCTGGCAGCTATGTCACCTTGCGCGACCTCATTGATGAAGTGGGTCGCGATGCCACCCGTTATTTCTTAGTGTCTCGTCGCTCCGATGCACAAATTACGTTTGATATCGATTTAGCGCGCTCAAAGAATAACGACAACCCGGTTTACTACATTCAATACGCACACGCTCGCGTATTTGGTGTACTTAAGAAACTGGCGGAGCAAGGTCATAGTTATGATCAAAGCCTTGGCTTAGAAGCCCTGGGTTCGCTAAATTTGGATGCAGAGCGTGAACTCATGACACAATTGCGTAAATACCCAGATGTGGTTAAAAATGCTGGTGTGTCACTTGAGCCCGCTTCTATAGCGACCTACCTGAAAGACTTAGCTGGCTTGTTCCACAGCTACTACAACAGCAACAAAATGCTCATCGACGATGCTCAAGTACGTAACGCTCGATTAGTTCTGTCCCGTGCAGTCGCGCAAGTCATTGCTAACGGTTTAGATTTATTAGGTGTTAGCGCACCTGAACAGATGTAATTTGAGGTCAAATGGCACGAGATTTCGCACACAAGCCTAAACAAACAGATAGTAGCCGCATTCCGAAATGGGTGTGGCTATTTACCACCATTGTGGCGGTCAGCTTTGTCGGCTTTCTATTTTTCCTAGCGAAAGTTCCACCAGAAGATGGCGGAGCTGAGGCTGTTCGTGAGCAACTCAATATTGCCCTAAAAGAAAGTAATCCGCAGGATACCCCAGCGCCTGCGCCTAAAATTGAGCAAGCTGAAGAAATAAAGAACAAAACCGAAACGCTCAAACAAGCATTTGAATTCTACCAGTTACTTCAAGACGACGAAGTACCCTTAATTGCACCTGAAGAAGCCCCCGGCACTTCATCTAATACAAACTCAAGCACCGTCACTCAGCCAGTCGCTCCGCCTAAAGCCAGCAGCTGGATGATTCAAGTAGCCTCATTTACCCGAGTTGGAGACGCTGATCGCTTACGGGCAGAGCTCATCTTAAATGGCCTACCCACCTCAAGTATCAATACAGTAGATCTTGGCGATAAAGGAACCTACCACCGTGTAGTCGTAGGCCCCTTCACCAACCGCTCAGAATTAAATAGAGCCCAAGACCGCCTTGCAGAGCTAAATCACCAGGTGATGGTGAGGGCGCTTTAAGCGGCTGCGGGCTGCGGGCTGCGGGCTGCGGGCTGCGGGCTGCGGGCTGCGGGCTGCGGGCAAATATAAGAGCCTCAACTCACAACACAACGTTTTTTGTCTTTTGAACTTACTTGCAGCTTGCAGCTCAAAACTCGCGGTGCCTTCAAGGCACCGTTCTGTCTTTCCCCTTCCTTTCATTATCCTTAAGAATAAGCTAATGTAATTGATTCGAAAACTTCGGATATTTTGTCACTCATGAGCACGGTTGAATCCATAGCTTTAATAACAGACAGCGCTTCTTATATTTCGGGTTTGCCTAACGCCGCAAACATTCACCTAAAACAAGGTGAAGTAATCTGGAATGATATGCAGTGTGAAGACCCTCCAGATGGTTACGCCCGTCAGCTTTTCTTCCAAAATGCGGAAGTGAATGAACGTACCAGCGGCCTAATAAAAAACTCCAAGTTCAATTGGGCAGACTCGCTTGCAGAGCACTCTATTGAGCAAGATGCATTATTTATGTTTGCCCCCCACCAAGATATTTTCCCGCAGCAATTAGAAGAAATGATTAACGCCCAAGTTCGACAAAAGACTCAATACATTGAATTCTTTAGTCGCCATAAAATCAAAACGGGAAAATTAAAAACCTTCATTATAAAAACGGAAAGCTGGTTTACAGGCACAGGCTTAATCGTTTGGCAATGCCAACACCTTCTCAGTAAAATTGAAACAGATAAGTCAGTTCCGCTAACACAGCTAAAGCGCTATTTTGAACAAATTACCGCCCGCACTAGAACTGTTTCCATAATGCCTTGCAATCAACTCAACCCGTGGACACGTAGCCAAATTATAGAAGAGTCTATGCTCAGTAAACTTCGAGGAAATATGGGCCGCACCAAGTGGATATCAATTGAACTTGGTATAGATATAACAGAAGTCAGCCAACGCGATAGTCTAGAAGTTCAAGTAGAAAGCCAATTAAAGAATGTCATAGAGGCCATTAAAGCCAAAAAGTTAGCCTTCCCTCGCATCGTTATTTCTTGTTCAGACGCTCAGCTGGCTACCCTTAAATCAATGGCTTCGTTTACTATATTCGATGCTTTACAAAGCTCACATAAATTTAAGTGGTTACATCAACCCTCATCTATCATGGCGCAAGTGCTGACTGGCAAAGACGCCGTTCATATTAGCTACAGTGTTAAATAAGTAAGGAAACATTTATGAGTCGATTTAAATACCTTGGCGTTGACAAGTACCCAGACCAAGACAACACCCTGCTTAATAAAAAAGTAGTCGTCATGCTAGGTTACGATTCAAAACGCCCGCAACGTGGTCGCGTTTTAAGAGCAGATGCCTCAGCACCCAGCGAAGTTGTTATTCAATTAGACGATAAACGAATTGTTTTAGGCTCAGAGTGTTCATTCAAAGTAGCCATCGAAGCAGATGGCTAACAGTATTGAGCATACATTTTGACCTTACTTCAAACCAAAAGAGGGTAACCTATGGAAATTGTTAACTTTGAGCCTTTGAATGCCTATCTTGGCGGACTCATGCTTGGCGCGGCAGCTATGATGCTTTATTTACTAAGAGGCGATGTCGCCGGTATAAACGGTATGGTTAGCGGGTTATTAAGCCCGATTAAAGGGGAAGTAAGCTGGCGTATTTTATTTTTGATCGGCTTAGTCATCGGCGGTCTTATCTATCGGTCCAATGGTGGTGCTTTAGAAACCTTAGAGCCAGCTGTAGAAGGTTATTGGGTCGTACTCGCAGGCTTGTTAGTCGGTATTGGCGCAACATTCGGTAGTGGCTGCACATCCGGCCATGGTATTTGCGGCATTTCACGCTGGAGCGTTAGGTCCATGGCCGCTACCGTCACCTTTATGGCGACCGCTATAATTACCGTATTCATTATTCGCCACGTGGTAGGAGGTTAAACATGAAGTCGATAATCTCACTACTTACAGGCATCTTATTTGGTGCAGGCCTATGTGTTTCAGGCATGGTCAACCCTGCAAAAGTCATTAATTTCTTAGATATAAGCGGTCAATGGGATCCTAGTTTAGGCTTGGTAATGCTCGGCGGACTTACTATTATGATTATCGCCAACCTAATCGGCCGTAAGATGAATCGCCCACTCTATGCAGAGTATTGGCGCTTACCCACACGCGAAAAATTAGACAGCCAATTACTAATAGGCTCAGGTATCTTCGGCATCGGCTGGGGCATCGGCGGTTTTTGCCCAGGCCCCGCCCTAACGGCCATCGCCTACAGTAACTCAACCTTACTTCTAGGCGTCGCAGCCTATTTAGTCGGCGTCACAATGGCCTCATTAATACGCTCCAGCATGCAGAGAAAAGCGCAGAGTAAAATGAGTCATGGGTATTGAGCTGCGGGCTGCGGGCTGTGGGCTGCGGGCTGCGGGCTGCGGGCTGCGGGCTGCGGGCTGCGGGCTGCGGGCAAAAATAAGAGCGTTCGCTCACAACACAATACTTTTTTTGTCTTTTGAATTTACTTGCAGCTGACAACTTGCAGCTCGCGGTGCCTCCAAGGCACCGTTCTGCCCTTCAACACCGTTCTTAAAAAACCCTTTAAAAAAACACTCCCGCCCCCAAATACTCCTTTGAACTCATATTTTTGGTAATTGTTATGACCACCATAGTCGCAGTTCGCCGCAATGATCAGGTTGTTGTTGCCGGTGATGGTCAAGTTTCACTGGGTAATACCGTGATGAAGGGTAATGCTCGTAAGGTTCGCCGTTTATATAATGATCAGGTTATTGCTGGCTTTGCTGGCAGTACGGCGGATGCTTTTACATTGTTTGAAAAATTTGAAGGCCATTTGCAGCAACACAGCGGCCATTTAACCCGTGCGGCTGTTGAGCTAGCCAAAGAGTGGCGCAGTGATCGGGCCTTACGCAAACTAGAGGCGATGCTCATAGTTGCAGATAAAGAAGCTAGCCTACTAATTTCAGGTACAGGTGATGTGGTTGAACCTGAACACGGCGTTGTATCTATTGGCTCTGGCGGCAATTTTGCTATGGCCGCCGCCCGTGCACTTTATGACAACACGGAACTTTCTGCACAAGAAATTGCTGAGAAATCATTAGAACTCGCAGCCGATATCTGTGTTTACACCAATCACAATACGGTTGTTGAGGTGCTCTAAGCAGCTGACTTCCGTTTTTAGAGGTAATTATGTCTACCATGACTCCGCGCGAAATCGTGCATGAATTAGATAAACACATTGTCGGTCAAGATGATGCCAAACGGGCAGTGGCGATTGCACTGCGTAATCGCTGGCGCCGTATGCAGTTAGACGAGCGTATGCGTGAAGAAATATCACCCAAAAATATTTTAATGATTGGCCCTACCGGTGTCGGCAAAACTGAAATTGCTCGTCGCTTGGCCAAGCTTTCAAATGCACCTTTTATTAAAGTCGAAGCTACCAAATTTACCGAAGTCGGCTATGTTGGTCGAGATGTTGAATCTATCATTCGAGATCTAGTAGAAACTGGTATTAAGATGTTCCGCGAACACGAAATGAACGCAGCAAAGCCACGAGCAGAAGATGCAGCCGAAGATCGTATTCTAGATATATTGCTACCTGCGCCACGTAATGCACAAGGCGAGACCGAAGCCACCGATACCAGCTCATCTACACGTCAGGTATTTCGTAAGAAGCTTCGCCAAGGCGAGCTAGACGACAAAGAGATTGAGCTCGATATTGCTGATACCCCTGTAGGCGTAGAGATAATGGCACCGCCGGGTATGGAAGAAATGACCAGCCAATTGCAAAACATGTTTTCGAACATGGGCAATCAGAAAAAAACAAAACGTAAGCTGCCAATTAAAGAAGCGCTTAAGCTTTTAACTGATGAAGAAGCCGCTAAACTGGTTAACGAAGACGATTTAAAACAACGCGCATTAAATGCCGTTGAACAAAACGGCATTGTGTTTATCGACGAAATTGACAAAATTGCTAAAAGCGACAACCGAGGTGGCGGAGACGTTAGCCGCGACGGTGTACAACGTGATTTACTGCCACTGATTGAAGGCTGCACCATCAATACTAAATACGGCATGGTCAAAACAGATCATATTTTATTCATTGGTAGCGGTGCTTTCCACTTTTCTAAGCCCAGTGATTTAATCCCAGAGTTACAAGGTCGCTTACCGATTCGTGTTAACTTAAAGGCCTTAACACCAAGTGATTTCAAACGCATTTTAACCGAACCCGATTACGCCATTACCGAGCAGTATATTGCGCTTATGGGTGCCGAAGGCTTAGAGGTTAACTTCACCGATGAAGCCATTGAAGCCATCGCTAACACCGCGTTCAACGTCAACGAAAACACTGAGAACATTGGTGCACGTCGCTTACATACCATCATGGAGCGACTCTTCGAAGAAGCTTCTTATAATGCCAGTGAGCGTGGCGGTCAAAAATTAGAAGTCGATGCTAAAATGGTTCAAGACACACTCGCAGAGCTGGCACAAAATGAAGACTTAAGTCGATTCATTCTCTAGCAGTACTGTCTAGTAGCACTGCCGCTAAGCCAAGGTACTGTAAAACTAGGGACGCCGTAAACCCACCCATGGGGGCTCGTCATTGGCATCCATGCCAATGAACACCCTATTTTTACAGCAGCTTAGCTGAATCGGTGGGTCTTCTGAGATATAAAACGGCTCGATTTTTACTGCTGTCCCATATTTTGGAAGCGGCTCATTGCTTGGAATTCGGGTGTTTGAAACATGGATGTTTCAATCAAGCCCCCATGGACGGGTTATTGGGCGGCATCCCGAGCGACCGAAATTTCAAGCAATGGGCCGCTGAACCGTACCTAAACTGTGAAATATAAATGGGACGGCAGTGCTTTAATTTCACTTTATGTTTCTTTTATTCAAGGCATAATAATGACCTGTTAATTTTCTGGACGCCTCATGCATAACGCCCCTAGTAAAATAGACTATCAACAAGCTACAGCATTGCTTTATATAACTTGGCCAGATGCGAGTGAAGCCTCCCTTAGCGCCGAGTTTTTACGAGTACATTCACCGTCAGCTGAAGTCAGGGGTCATGGTATTGGCCAGCAGGTACTTCAAACGGGCAAAAAGAATGTCACCATCAGTAAAATAGAACCAACCGGCCGGTATGCGATAAAAATCACCTTCAGTGATGGACATGACACGGGGTTATTTGATTGGGGTTACCTTAAAAAACTTTGTGATCAAAAAAATGATTATTGGCAAACCTATTTAGATAAACTCGAAGCAGCAAACGCAACACGTGAATCAATGTTTATCGACATTAAACAACTCAATAACTAACGCCCCTTGGGCTTTCATCTAACATGCATTAGCATTAACTCACTTTTTAAATGTGGCTAGGCCTATGAAATACACAGATTTACGAGATTTTAATCAAGCCTTAGAGAAAAGAGGTGAACTGAAACGCATAACGGCAGCCGTTGACCCTCATTTAGAAATGACTGAAATGTGTGATCGTGTATTGCGTAATAAAGGCCCTGCACTACTTTTTGAAAACCCGAGCGGCTATAAAATGCCCGTGTTAGGCAACCTTTTCGGCACACCCGAACGAGTAGCCTTAGGCATGGGCGCTGAGTCGACTCTTGAGTTACGAGAAATTGGTAAGCTTTTGGCCTATTTAAAAGAGCCCGACGCGCCCTCTGGACTCAAAGACGCTTGGCAAAAAATGCCACTCTTAAAAAAAGTGCTCAGCATGGCACCTAAGACGTTGAAAAAAGGCGTTTGCCAAGAAAATATTATTCAAGGTAGCGATGTTGATTTATCAACCCTACCCGTTTGGACTTGCTGGCCAGATGACGCGGCGCCATTAGTAACTTGGCCCTTAGTCATCACCCAAGGACCAGATGGCGGTCGCACAAACCTTGGCATTTACCGGCAACAGGTTATCGGGAAAAACAAACTGATTATGCGCTGGCTATCGCATCGTGGCGGCGCTCTAGATTTTCAAGCTTGGCAAAAGGCTCATCCAGGTAAACCCTTCCCTGTCGCGGTTGCCTTAGGTGCCGACCCGGCTACTATTCTTGGTGCGGTAACCCCAGTACCCGATACGCTGTCAGAATACGCTTTCGCTGGGTTACTTCGAGACAGTCGTACCGAACTGGTGAAGTGTCAGCTGCATGATTTAAAAGTGCCGGCCAGTGCAGAAATTATTCTTGAAGGCTATATCTACCCAGGAGAAACTGCACCTGAAGGACCTTATGGCGATCATACTGGGTACTACAACGAAGTTGATGAGTTTCCAGTTTTCACCGTTGAGTGCATGACACACCGCAACGACCCTATTTATCACAGCACTTATACCGGCCGGCCCCCTGATGAACCTGCGGTTTTGGGAGTGGCGCTGAATGAAGTCTTCGTTCCGATTCTACAAAAGCAGTTTCCAGAAATTATAGATTTTTACTTACCGCCTGAAGGCTGTTCCTATCGAATGGCTGTCATCAGCATTAAAAAACAATACCCGGGGCATGCGAAACGCGTCATGCTCGGTACCTGGTCGTTTTTGCGCCAGTTTATGTACACCAAATTTGTTATTGTGGTCGATGATGATGTTAATCCTCGCGATTGGAACGACGTTATCTGGGCGATTACCACGCGTATGGATCCAACCAGAGACACGACCTTAATTGACAATACGCCCATCGATTACTTAGATTTCGCTAGCCCTATTTCCGGACTTGGTTCCAAAATGGGGATGGATGCGACTAATAAGTGGCCAGGTGAAACCTCTCGAGAATGGGGCCGTCCAATCGTCAAAGATTTGGATGTAGTAAAAAGAGTCGACGCGATTATGCGTGAAATAGGAGATATTTGACACATATTGGCGGTTTAAACCGTCAATATGAAATAAAGAGTAGCATTTCTACAGAGTCCGATTATAATTTCTGACCATTAGGTCAAATAGGGTAGTCTAGGTTATGGAATCAATCGGGTTAATAGAGTGGTATGGCTATTTAGGCTCACTCATTATCGCAGTATCATTAACAATGTCAGATATAAAGCGTTTGCGTTGGATCAATATGATTGGTGCGGGTATGTTTGCGAGCTACGGATTTATTATTTCGGCATGGCCGGTATTGGTACTCAATGCCTTTATTGTACTGATCAATATGTACCATATCTATGTCTTATATCGAAGCGAAACTAACAAAGCCTAACTCATAGGTTATCGCCTTCTGCATCGAATTTTGTATAATGTCCATTGACATTGACCAAACCGACTGGAGATGCGTGTTGCCCAACTCGACTATTGCAACCGTTCATGATTTAAAACTAATGAACGGTAAAGTCTGGCAAGTATTATTAAAACCACTTGATGAATATCCTTTTCAGGCAGGACAGTTTACAGAACTGCTGATCGACGGTTTTCAGTTTTTATACTTTACCATTGCTTCTGCACCACACAGCCCTTGCATTGAGCTGCACGTTCAAGGCGGCACTGAAACCAATGACCGGTTAATAGAGTATTTACGTCAGCAAGGCTCTGTATCACTCGCTCCGGCTGGCGGACGCTGTATTTTACCCTCTCTAGCAAAAGAAACAGGTCCCTTATTGCTTATTGCATCCGGAACTGGCTTTAGCCAAGTTAAGTCAATCGTTGAAGATTACATCGCAAATGACAGTGAACGCCCTATTTATATTTATTGGGCCAGTTATAAATTAGGCCAACTCTATATGCTGGAAAAGGCTGAAGCTTGGGCAGAACAAGAAGCGAATATTCACCTAACCGCACTCATTTCAGAACAAAGCCACTGGGAAGACAAGCATCAAATGCTGCTACACAGCATTTTGTCCGAACAATCTGATTTAACCAAGGCTCAAACTATCCTCTGCGGTTCACCTAAAATGGTTTATAGCCTATTTGATGCGTTGGTTGAAAAAGGGTTTAGGCCGGCCAGTGTGCTCAGTGATGTCTTTGATTTTGCCCCTAGGGAATCGGCATGAACACTGCAGAAGTATTAAGAATATTCGGGCTTGAGCCGAGAGAAACACGAATCTATTTAGCGCTGCTTGAATCTGGCCCGGCTTCAATTCGAGATGTTGCCGATAGATCTGGTATTAACCGCGGCACAACACATGAGCTTTTAAAGCGTATGCAACAAAAGGGGGTCGTAAGCTACTTTCCCAAGGGTAAACGCCGGCATTTTCGAGCGGAGCCACCTTCTCGGCTAAGAGAGCTGGCACTGAATCATCAAAACCAAGTTTCAGAAGCCATGGACCTGCTTGAAGACAAAATCATCCCTCAGTTGTCACACCTCCAGCCCATTACCGGCAATGCAGATGTACATTATTATGAAGGCGATGATGGCATTGAATTTGTTTTAAAGGACATACTGAGCACGGTCAGTGAGCAGCCCAGTAAAAACTACTGCGTTTACTCTGCAAAAGCCATTCGAAAGCACCTGTACCGGCCTTTTCCAAATTACACTCGAGCACGAGTTAAGCTGGGCATTAATGTTAAAGTGATTGCGATTGGTGAAGGTGGCCGAGATGCACCGCTTGCTGATCGAAAATGGATTGATGAAAAGTCGAGTGAAAACGCTGGCTCGTACATTGCAATTTACCCACCCAAGGTCGCGTTAATATCACTCAGTGATGGTGACCTTCCAACCGCGGTGGTTATCCAGTCACCCACTATCGCTAATACCCATCAGGTGATTTTTAACACCCTTTGGCAGACGCTATAACAAGCTAAAGCTATCGGGTAGCAGTTGAGCCACTGTCCATGTCTTAGACTCACCATGGCGATTATAAGAGGTGACATTGGCCTGTTGCGACATGAATTCGCTCATGACTTGGCGACAAGCGCCACAAGGAGAGACTACCTCTTCTGTATCAACAAAGATCACCACTTCAAGAATATCGCCTGGACGCGCGCCGTTAGCCACCGCGGTAGTAATCGCATTGCGCTCTGCACACAAGGTCACTGGGTAAGCCGCATTCTCAACATTACAACCCAAGATGGTTTCACCCTGAGCAGTTGAAATAGCAGCCCCTACCTGAAATTTACTGTAGGGCGTATAAGCTCGCTGAGCTGCTTGCTTAGCCAGAGGCAAAAGCTTGTGCTCTGCTTTCATAACATCCCCTTACAGCGTAATCGCTGCATCTAATGTTAAAATAATCATGTCGTTAAACGATGATTGACGCTCTTCAGGTGTTGCGGCTTCGCCACGAGGAATGTGATCACTGACGGTTAATACAGTCAAGGCGTTAGCCCCGTATTCAGCTGCAACGCCGTAGAGACCTGCTGCTTCCATATCGACGGCTAGAATTCCCATTTGAGCTAGGCGTTCCATCATGTTATCAACTGGCGTGTAGAATAGATCCGAAGAAAAGATATTACCCACTCGAACCGGAATATTCGCAGCTTTCGCAGAGCTTACCGCGGCCGCCAAAAGTTCATAGCTCGCCGTAGCACTGAAATCAAATCCCATTAACCGTGTACGGTTCACAACTGAATCGGTACTCGCGCCAATTGCGATAATTACATCACGTAGATTGACGTCATCTGACAATGCACCGCAAGTTCCGACGCGAATAATGTTTTTCACACCAAACTCAGTAATTAACTCTTTAGCATAAATTGACATAGATGGAATACCCATCCCTGAGCCCATGACAGATAATCTTGAGCCTTTGTATTCGCCCGTAAAACCAAGCATGCCTCTTACGCTATTAACCTCGACCACATTGGTCAAATAAGTTTCTGCAATGTGTTTCGCACGTAATGGGTCGCCTGGCATAAGGACTGTTTCTGCAAAGTCACCTTTTGCGGCACTGATATGAGGGGTAGACATAATAATTTCCTATTTTCACTTAAATTGACCGAGCGTACAGCTTTTAACTATACCAATCTGCTCGCAAAATACTAGACGTATTATTTGCCGAACGCACTTTATATTCTCGGTAAAATAACTGCAGCTTCTAATCCATATCCGATACGGTTTCGCAAACGTAATTGACCACCATGTCCATGGACGATATTACGAGCAATACTTAACCCTAACCCCGCTCCACCGGTGTTACGGTTACGGGAGCCTTCTAATCTTACATAGGGTTCAAAGACTTTTTCTAGCTCTTTTTCAGGGATACCTGGGCCATTATCGATGATATAAATCTTCAATTCGTGACGCGAGTCAACTAAATCAATACCGACATCTGCGCCATAGAAAATACCATTATTAATTAGATTAGACAGGCAACGTTTGAGCGCTAATGGTTTGCCATAATAAGGCCGCTTTACAATGCCTCGTATTTCTAAATCTGCACCCATTAACTTAAATTCATCTTTAAACGTTCTAACCAATTGATTAATATTTATTGGATGCGTTGTTTCATGTAAATCAGTGCTTTTTCCAAGATCTAACGCGCCTTTAACCATAATTTCTAATTCATCGAGATCTTTGATCATTTTATGCTGAGTTTCAGACTCTTCCATCAGCTCTGCTCTCAACCTTAATCGAGTGATAGGGGTTTTGAGATCGTGGGAAATGGCAGAGAACATACGCTCTCTGTTTTCTATAAAACGCAATATACGCTCTTGCATAAAATTAAAAGCCGCTGCCGTTTGCCGAACCTCTTTCGAACCAGCCAACATCAAGGGTTTTAAATCATAATCAATGTCCGTTCCTAAATGTCGAGCCGCTTTTGATAAATTTGTGAGCGGTAAGGTTAGCCATCGAACCAATAGCCAGCTCAACACGACCAGTATCAGTAACGTAATGACTAAAAACAAAATTTGCTGATTACTCAGGCCGCGAGTATCGGATAAATAATAGGGGTCCGGCAGCAGCCCGGCTAAGTAGAGCCACTCGCCACCACCAAGAGGCATTTGCGCAACTAAAACGGGTGCTACATTGGGTTCCCGTATCAGCGAGTTCTGAGCCCAGCGCGGAGGTAAATCGATTAGTTTAATATCATTTTTATAAACACGCAGCTGTGTCGGATCTGCAAAAGTGACCTGCATGTCTTTTAAACGCTGGCCCAACGTCGCGGTGATAGATTGGTTAAAATCATTCAGAAAGTTATCACTGATTGTTGTCGCTTCTATCGGTTCAACCTGAATAAACTCATCATTGATTGAAACCAAAAACCTCGAGCCCCCAATATCTCGCATTTGGTTCAAAATGATATGTCGGTACTCTTTTGGGTAAGCACGAATGAATTCGACTGCTCTACCAACTGACGCAGCCATATCAACGGCCATACCTCTACCTTCATCTGCCTTTTTTGCTTCTAGGACGTAAATCCATAAATAGTTACTCACCAGAAAGGCACTCAGTAAGCCAGTTAGCAGCAAAAACAAAAAACGAGCATAAAGGGAGGTAGTACCAATTATGCGCATTTAGTTTACCGTTTCCACGGGCACCGTTAATACATAACCTGCACCACGAACTGTTTTGATCAATTGAGGTGACTTACCATCATCTTTCAACCGGTTTCTAAGTCTGCTAATTTGCACATCAATTGACCGATCAAATGGAGAGGCGTCTCGTCCTCTTAAATGATAAGAGAGATCATCTCGACTCAAAACCTCGCCCGGCCGAGTCAAGAATAAATTTAGTAAGTTATAATCCGCGCCATTTAAAGATTCAGATTCTTCATCTTTATACATTAACTCTCGATTAGTCATATTTAATGAGAAATCACCAAACTTAATGATTTTAATTTCTTTAGTTGATCCGGCTACAGGTTCCTTTTGATAGTCTTCATACCTGCGCAGTACGGCCTTAATTCGAGCAAGCAGTTCTCGCGGATTAAACGGCTTACCTACATAATCATCCGCGCCAAGCTCTAAGCCAATAATTCGATCGGTTTCATCTGAACCGGCCGTTAGCATGATAATTGGAATATTAGACTTATTACGTACCACTTTACATAAGGTAAAACCATCATCGCCTGGCAACATAATATCTAACACTATCATATCAAAATGATCAGCTTGAAGCTGTTCAAACATAGCCCCGCCATCACCTACAGCAACGACTTTAAAGCCATTTTTTTGCAGGTACTCTGTCAGCAGGCTACATATTTCTGCATCATCATCGACGATTAATATCTTTTTTTGTTGTTCCAACATCTGCTATTTCTACTTATACGCAAAATAATGGGCCACACAGTTCGTGGCAATTTTTTATCATACTACCCTAATTAGAAATTTCCGTTTGTAACAAAGTATTAAATCGGCAGAATGCGAATAATCAACTAAACTTACCAAGCACTTATTGCTTATTTTGGATGAAATACCTTTTGGACACTAACTCACCTCAAATTGACCAAAAGCCAATCGGCTACATCGGGAACCAAGGCGCTTCTGCGAATCATATAAAGGAAGTACGTGAACGGTTTTTAGTGGTCAATGAAGGTCGTCTGCGCCGACTCAAAGATGGTCTACAAATAAAACAACAACAATGTTTTGAGTTATTGCCTCTAGTGTTTCACGTTAATCATCGTAGTTTACCGGGCTTTATTGATTCAGAAGAAATGCCAAAGGGGATCGCTTTTTATCAACCCTCAGATGCTCTTATACGTACCGCGCAATCTATCACGCGTCAAGAGTTCGGTTCACAATACTCCATGCCTCTGCCTGAACTTTCAGCAATGTATTTAATGGGCTCAAGTGGCAGTATCGGGCAATCTACAGGTTCAGACTTAGACATATGGATATGCTACGACAGTAAGTTAAGTCCTTACAAAATCAGCTTACTTACCCAAAAATGCGAATCCGTTACCCAATGGGCTAGTAGCTTTAACCTAGAGGTACACTTTTTTCTAATGAATGCACACAGGTTTCAAGGTGGTGAACAGCAGTCACTTACCGGTGAAAACTGTGGATCTACCTCACATACCTTATTGCTAGATGAATTTTACCGTACTGCTCAGTTAATGGCTGGCTGTCTGCCCGCATGGTGGTTTGTGCCTACAAAAGAGGAGCATAACCACCCTGTTGTCATAGAGGAAATGGTCCAAAATGGTCATATACGAGAATCTGAGTTAACTGATTTTGGCGGTATTTCAGAACTTGATGCGGGTGAGTTTATTGGTGCCGGATTATGGCAAATTTATAAAGCGATCGACTCACCTTATAAGTCTGTTTTAAAACTTATTTTATTGGAGATTTACGCTCGTGAATTTCCAAAAGTAACGAGCTTAGCCCATTCCTATAAAAATGCAGTCTATCGAATGCAGTTGTCATTAGATAACTTAGACCCCTATGTCATGTTGTATCAACGTATTGAATCTTATTTGTTAGACAGAAATGAACTTGCACGCCTCGAACTCCTTCGACGCTGTTTCTACTTTAAGGTGGGTATTAATGTTTCTAAGCCTACTCGAACTCGCACTTGGCGCCGTGAGCTTATGGAGTTGCTGGTGCAATCTTGGGGCTGGGATAAAAATACAACTCGTTATCTAGACAATCATCGTGAGTGGTCCATAGAAGATGTCATTCAAGAACGTCGATTGTTAATTAGTGAACTCACTCGCAGTTATCGTTTTTTAACAGAATTTGCAGCAGAGCATCACAGCGCGCACATAATGAGTCAACGTGACTTGTTAATCTTGAGCCGAAAATTACATGCCGCCTTTGATCGTCGTCCCGGCAAGATTGACTTTATCAAAATTGGTTTAGATATAGATCTCTCGCATGAAAAAATTCGCCTTTATGAAAGAGAGAGCAAACAAAAAGGGACCGTTTTGTGGGCTGCATATAACCAGCCCCTTGATGATGACGATGCATTGTCTCCGTTGAAATACTCACAAGGGTTACTGGAAACACTTCTCTGGTGTCATCTGAATGGTCTGTTAAGTGCACATTTACATATCCCTATTCAACCGCTAAAAGAAAAAATTGGCGACTTCGAAATCAGAATGACAATAGCGTCACTGCGGCAGCACTTACCGACACCACTACCAAAAATAGATCCAAATAGCTTTTACCATCCAGCACAATTAACCCAAGTCGTTCTGTTTATAAATTTGGGTCGAGACCCCCTCGCCTACCTTTCTGCAAAAGGACTCCAGAAGATATCCGAGCGCAGTAACAGCATGGATTTCAGCGCTAGACGAGAAAACCTCATACTCAGCATTGATATGGTGCTCGTTAATAGCTGGGGAGAGGTAGTGGTTGAGCGCTACGCAGATGAAGATGTGACTGCAAAAGCGATCTGCTCATTAGTTAATAAATTGAATAAGCAACGTAGCATGAGTTTGCCGTTGCTAAATGTGGTTTGCCATAATGAAACTCGTCCACAAGCCATATCTAAGCGAGTCAAAGATCTATTCGACGATGCCTTAGAATCATTATGTTCTGGCAAACATCCAAAAAGCTCCCGCTTTTTATTCAACGAAAGTGAACATTTTTTACTGTTTCAAATAGCCAACAAAGTTGTTAATTATCGACGTCTACTTTCCGAGCAAGAACTAGTCGGACATTTAGGGGAAGAGCAATTAGATTACAATCCTATACTTATAGATCGTCAGTTTGAATCAAGCTCCAATTGGTTAACGCCTCTATTCAAACTCGATACTGAGAACTGCATAAGCGTTGGTTTTGAGCGCCGAGGTAAAAACGTATTGATCAGGTTGATTGATGAAAAAGGCTCATTAGTTTTTTTCAAAACAGAGTTTTTCAATATCGCGACCCTAATCTCACCACTGGTAAGATTTCTTAAAATTACGGAGCATAGACAGCGTAGTATCGAAGAAGACTCTTTTAGCGTGCAACGAAATATTCAATGCTTTGAATTTACTGCGGACAAAAATAAATATTTAGCCAAGCGAACGCCCATTAAGGGCTTAGTAAACAAGGGTCATTTCATAAGTATTCAGGTGACCATGGACCTAGGTTCTAACGGAGTAGATGAGTATACGATTGCCTGTAACGATAAAGAGTTCAGTAGCAATATACTCGGCAAAAGCCTATTTACAGCCGTCGCGTCTTATATTTTGGGGATTCGATCTTCGGGCCAGCGATACCCAGCCTACATCACTGATATCGCTTTATCAGATAACTATGTCGCTCAGCTTCCATTTGGCTCAGCACAAACTAAGCACTACTTAGAAACCAAATTGAAGTTAGAGCGAAAAATAAATCATGCAATGACGTTACTGTAGTAACGTTAAACCGCTAACTAAACTTTGCTCGCCAGAGATTCTAAATACTCTAAGTCAGGTATTATTGCTTTACCTAACTGAGTAAGGACGGCCATTTTCTCAGCCTGGCCAATTGACGTTTGTTTGTCTTCGCGAATTTCATTTTCGGTTAGTTTTATCATACGCGGAATGCCTTGCAACATAATGGCAAAAAACTTGCGGCCCTGTTCTCCACCAATACAGTTAATTATCGCTAAACGAACATCTATACTGTTGCGACCACTGACCTGGCTGTTAGCTATTTCAAAACTGATAACAGGCACCTCAACACCGCGCCAAAGTACATATCCTAGACACCAAGTCGGCAGACCATCTCGAGTTTGAATTTCTGAGGCGGGGACCACTTCAGCAATGGCCACGTTGGGGACCAATAAACTTTTGCCCTGTACCGGCACAAGTAAACTGGACACTGTGTCGTTATCAGATTTTGAAAGCAATCGAGTCGGTGTTTTCATATTGAACCCTTTTCAATTCAAACTAGGCAGCTTGCGTTTTACGCTGTGCTAACCATGTAATTAGTTTTTCAGCTAGCTCTCTAGGTGAGCCTCGCCAATCAATACAACCAGCCTCATCAGCGGAGTCTGGCATTGAAGGCTGTATGCAACTGTCGGTTGACTGACTCCAAACCGTACCACCCACTTCTTTAATGAGTGTAGCGCCAAGTGTGCCGTCTGTACCCATTCCACTAAAGACGATAGCATTGGCTTTTATTCCAAAATGTTCGGAAACGTTTTGTAATAGATGATCTAAGCTTGGACCATAGGGACCACTCCAGGCGTTATCACGCCAAAGTACTCCTGAGTTCTCAGTAAACTCAATTTCGTTATCAACAGGAACAACACAGACCTTACCATTTTCAAGTTGAATGCCGTGCTCAGCTTTGACCATCGTTAATTGGGTATGTCGACCTACTGATTGCACCAAAGCATCTAAACAGCCTGCATCAATATGCTGAGCATAAAGAAAGCTCGCAGGGATGTCTTTTGGTAATAGATCTACAAACTCTTTAACTGCCTTTGGCCCACCTAACGACGCACACAAGACCCATACCGGGCCTAAAAGTGGATGAGGAGCGTTTTTTAGCGACTCAGGTAACTCAAAATTAATCTTTTCAGTGTTACCGGCAAGCTCTTCAAGATCAATAATCGGTGCTGCCTTGGCTTCTTCAATGGGAGGAGCATGGGCGATGAGCTTGTCATGTATGCGTCGCTGCCAACCTAAATAATCTTCATCGTTTTTGCCTGGAATATTGCCGTCACCAAATAAAACGGGCGCTTCGGCAAATTCAAGGACATCTTGAACAAAGTCGTCGTTTTGATCGCTTTCTTCCAGTTCAAC